>NZ_CP027294.1:0-50871 GCF_043523415.1 Streptomyces sp. SGAir0957 | reverse complement strand
CGACGCGCCGCCGCTACGCGGCGGAAACCCGGCGCTCCGCGCCAGGCCCAAATCGGTTGCTTCGCAACCGAGTTGACGTCACTCCGTGACGTCGCGTCAGCAATGCTCCGCATCGCTGACGGCTCGGATCGCTCCGCGATCCGGCCTTGTGGGGCCACGCTCCGCGCGGCCCCACAAAAAGATGCCTCTACGGGAGAGCGTCAGTGTGCTCCTCGATGTACCTCACAAGCGCCCATCCACTTCCCGCCCACAGATGAACTCGTGCGGTGCCGGCCTCCCCCGAGGACTGCTGGCCCTCTCGGACGACGTAGTGCACAGGGCCCATGGCCGTCTCCGTGATGCACACATCGCCCCAGGCACCACCCAGGGCGGTCATAGCGGTATTCACAGCGTCTTCGAGATCGTCGTCTTTCAGGTCGCCTATGCGCCCCAGGACCGCGTCCAGGCCATCGTTCTCGGTCTGGATCCTGGCATCCGGGTGTCCGAGACGCTGCCGGATGCGGTCAGCCAACTGCTCCGCTGCCCCGGGCATCGACGCTTCCGCTTCGATCTTCACAGACATGGTCAGCCCCAGCAGATCCTGGACCACCTCCTGGAAATCTGCCGACTCTTCTGCACTGAAAGGGCTCTCATCCGGTATCAGGTCTTCGTACTCATCGTTGCTCTCCACGAGACCTATCCTCCCGGGCCCATCCGTGTGTCACACATGAGGGTTTCGACAGCCGCGTGTGTCGAACTTGCAGGCAAGCTAGCTTATGCGCTGAAGCCGCCTCGCCGAGGGCACTCATCGCGGAGGGCGCACCTCGACGCCTCGGGGATGCGCTGGTGACAAGGGTGGGTCAGTGGGCGGAGTTGAGCTTGCTGAAGACCCAGCGCAGGACTTCTTGGTCGACGCGGGAGCGGCCGGTGCGCTTCAGGGCGGTGTGGGTGAGGGCGGTCAGGCGAGCCCAGTTGCGGAAGTTGCCGTGCGCGGCGCGGCTGTCGGCGTAGGCGAGGTCGTCGGGGTCGGCGTCGGCCCAGATGGGGTGGTAGAGCGGGATCGTCTGGAGGACCTCGTCTTGGGTGAGGCGGGTGAAGCGCTGCCAGATGAAGATCCGGGAGGAGAGCATCGGTTCGTGGGTCAGCGCCTGGTGGCAGCCTTCGCCGCCGACGAAGATGACGGCGAGCTGGGTGTAGGGGTCGTCCCAGAGGTATCGGACGTATTCCAGCTGGTCGCTCTGGAGCCATTGGGCTTCGTCCAGGACGAGGGTGCGCGGGTGGGTGGCGAGTGCGGTCTTGAGGAGGTGGTCGAACTCGCTGGCGTAGCGCGGGGGCGGGCCGGGCAGTTCGAGCACGGTGTGGAGTTCGTGGCGCACGGCGCGGGTGGTGGCGCGGGCGTGGAAGGTGATGCGGCGGATGTCCTCGTCGGGTTCGAGGGCGCGCAGGCAGCTGGTGACGGCCATGGTCTTGCCAAAGCCGGCGCCGCCGTGGACGCACATCATCGCGCGGGCGTCGATGGTGTCGGTGAGGTTCTCCCGGGCGGTGAGTACGGCGTGGGTGCTCACCAGGCGGGCGTCGGGCAGGGCGGTGTACTGGTCGGTGGGCGGGGGTGGCAGATGGCTGCCGGTCATGAGGTGTCTTCCTCGCTGTGGGTGGGCGGTGCGGCGGGGCGGGTGCGGGCCTTGAGGGCCGCGGGGATGGCCCAGTCATCTGGTGGCGGCGCGGGCGGGATGAGGTCGGGCAGCGCCAGGTCGGCCAGGTCGATGTGCTGGTGCTGGTGTGCGTCGAGTTCGCGGGCGGCTTCGGTGCTGGTCGTGGCATCCAGGCGGCGCGGCACTTGGCCCGGTTCGGTAGAGGGGGCGAAGCGGGTGTGGCGCAGCTGTTCGGCGGCTTTCGCCTCCTCGCGCAGGCGCCGGGCGCGCTGGGTGCGGGTGCGGCGCAGCGCGGCGAGCTGCTCGTCGCTGGCCTGGTCGGCGAGGTAGGCGGTGCCCAGGTGGTGGCCGTGGGGTGTGCAGAGTTCGATCTCGTGGGTGTGGTGGGGCATGAAGCGCACCGTGACCTTGCGGCCGGCTTGTCCGGTCATCCAGTCGGCGATGTAGTCGCGGCTGCGGAAGCGGACGCCGTGGCTGGTGATGGTGCGGGTGCGGCCGTCATCCTCAAGCGTGAGGGACCACACGTCGGTGGCGGGGACGTCGTGGAGCGGGGTCGGATCAGCCTGCCAGGCCTGCAGCGGGGTCGCGCCGTGCAGTTCGGCCGGGCGGTGCTCGGTGTTCCACCAGTTCGCCCAGGCCAGTAGGTGCCCGGTGAACGCCTCGAAGGACAAAGGCGGGGCCGTCTCCGGGCGGCGGTCGGGGCGTCGTTGCGGCTTCTTGGGCGTGTAGCCGGGCAGAGCCGCGAACAGCATGCGGGTGACGCAGTGGTTGAGGTTCTCGATGCTGCCCTTCAGGTGCGGGCTGTAGGGCGGCAGGACGGTGATGTCCGCGTTCAGCGCGGTCAGCGCGGCGGTGACGGTGCGGGAGAGGAAGTCGCGGCCGCGGTCGAAGCGCACCTGCTCGGGCAGGCCGCCGAACGGACCGTAGCAGTCGGTGCGCAGGACGGCGGAGCGCAGCGCGGCCAGCACCGAGGCACGGGTTGGCGTGTCGGGGGTGACGGCGAGACCGGTGATGGCCTTGGTCGCGCAGTCGATGAACCACGTGACGTACGGGGGAACGAGGTCACCGTCGGCGTCGACATACAACGGGGCCTGGACATGATCGGCCTCCCATACGCGGTTACGCCACATCCGCCGGCGCTTGGCGAACACGTCCCGGCTACGGGCAGCCTGAAGGCCGTGGCGGTAGGCGGCCCGCTCCCCCGCCGTCACATCCCGGCGCACCGCCCGCAGAAACGTCGGCAGGGACGGCACCGTCTCCAGTAACGGCACGGCCGCGGGCGGGGCGCCGCCCGGCAGAAGCACGCGTGTGGGCGGGGCGCCGCCCGGCAGGAGCGCAGCGTGGTCGCTGGTGCTCGTGGCCGTCGAGGTGCCGGACTCCTCAGGCAGCCCGGCCTCGTCCAGCCCGGTGTCGTCGGGCAGCCCGGTGTCGTCGGGCAGCCCGGTGTCGTCGGGTGGCCCGGTACCGGTGGCGGTGCGGGCGCGGGCGAGGAGTTCCCGGTAGACCGCGGACGCGTTGCCATGCCAGTACGCGAGCAGGATCCGGATCTCCTCGGTGATCTCGAACCGGTCAGCCCGCCGCACCCCCGGACGAGCAGCCGAGGCAGGGGCGACGGTCGCATCCGCCAGCCAGCGCCACACGGTGCGCTCCGAGACGTTCAGGCACTGGGCGGTGGTGCGGACATGGATCCGGGTGAGCTGGCGTGCGGCACGCAGGGCGAGCAGGCGGCGCACCGCCGGGGCCCGCAGCGCCGTCAGCGACACGGGGTCCAGCACGGGCTCGGATCGGGGTGGCGACAGCGTCGGGGTGTCGTCGTCAGGGGTTATCGCGGTCATGAGGGGTGTCCTTCGGCCCGCGGGGCGGAATCGGTCAGGGGCTGACGGGACCGAGGCGGGAACAAGCGCGCGTCAGCAAGGCACGGTCCACCACCGTCCCCGGAGAACGGGTCAGGGCCGCATAGGCGTGGGAGGTGATCTTCGCCCAGGTACGGAAGTTCCCTTTCGCGCGCGTGGTGTTGGCATGGAGCAGGTCAACGTCCGACGCGGCATCCCATAGCGGATGGAACAGGCGCAGCACCGTGGGGACCTGTTCCCCGTCCAGGCGGGGCACCTGCTGCCAGGTCAGCACCCGGGAGGCCAGCGCTGGAGCCCGTTTCATGGTGCGCTCGGCCCCAGCCCCACACAGCACCAGCGATGCCTGCGTGGCCGGCGCGTCGAGGAGCAAGCGCAGGTAGTCCAGCTCGGGGCCCCCAATGCGCTGGGCATCGTCGATCACCAGAACTACGGGGTTTTTGAAATCGTCGATCAGTGCACGGTCGACTGCATCTGTCCTGCTAGCCAGTGCCTTCACGGGCCGGGCGAAAGCGGTGAGCAGCGCGGCGCGCAGTTGCGGGAGACCGGGCTTGACTGCCACCTGGGCGAAGTGAACCGGCACACGGCGCGGGAGCAGACGCAGCGCCTGGTAGAGCGCGACCGTCTTGCCGTAACCGGGATCTCCGTAGAGACACAGCACGCCTCGTGCGGCGACCGTATGAGCAAGTGCTTCGGCGACCTCGCTGAGCTGATGAGTCATGACCAGATGCGCGCCCGGTACATACAGGCGTACTCCGTCGGTGAACGGCGAGTTGAGCGGCGTTTTATGGGGTTCTTCGCTGGCGTCGGACGCGGCAGGCAGTGCTGTGGGTTCGCCGGTTTCGTCGACGGTGCCTGGCAGGGCGAGCTCGGCCAGCGCACGGTCGTAGCGGTCCGGATCGACGTGTCCGCGGCGCGGAGCGGTACTCGCGAGCACCCGGCCTGCGCGCAGGTGATCCCTGACCGCCCGCTGCACAGTCGCCAACGACGGAAGCCTCCCGGCCGCAGGCGACGGGTCACCGGCCTGTTCCAACTCCCGGTACAGGCGGGTTACGTTTCCGCCCAGTGCTTCCAGCCGGGTCCACAACGCGTCATCAAGAGTGAAACTCCCACGTCGGTGAACCGGCTCGAGACGGCCCTCGCGGGCCTCTGCCAGCCAGCGCCACGCGGTACGGGCCGTTACCCCGGCCGCCTCGGCAGCAATCCCTATATGCACCGACGTCAGACTCCCGGCGTGGTCCAACGTGAGGAGACGGCGTACCACGACCTGCCGGATTAGCATCCGGTCCTTCGACCGCGACCCCGACGGCACAGCCTCCCCCGGGCCACTCTGGCCAGCACGAGGCCGCAGCAGCCGAGCGGGCGGTGAAACCTCGCCAGACATACCCCTCAGTGCACACCGGGGGCCTTGGGGGTGACACAGGAATACTCAACCCCACGACAGCCGAAGGCCCGGCGTGCTAGCCCGAACCCTCAGGCTATGACAGCCGGTTGGTCACCCGATGACAGCCAGAAACGAGCAGTCCACACCGACGAACACACTGCTCAACAAGCCATACAACACATCAAAACCCACTGCCAACCAACCCACCGCCACAACACCGACCATTCACACCCGCAAGCACGTCGAGGAGCTGCCACTGGAACGAGCCGGGCCCGCCGCTACCTCACGCGAGACCACGCCGGAGGGCACCGTGCTGGTCGACCTGGGGATGTAGACGGCGAACGTACGCCGACGAGCCGACCGGCTCAACGAGCAGCGACGCGTGGCGTTGGACTAGCTCGGCATGCGCTGGTGAAGATGAGCTGTGGCGGCTACGTCCGTTTCTGGGAGAGCGGTGTTGATCTCGATCAGTTCCTGCGGATGCGGGGAGCAGCAGGCCTGAAGGAGCCGGGGGACGCTTCGTGACGACCCGCGAGCACGGGGAGCAGGCCGCTGTAGGGACCACCGCGGGCGCGGCAAGCAGGTGCTCGCCGCGCGCCTCGAGCAGCTGCCCGTGGAACCCATCCCCACGGGCGTGGGGAGCAGCCGTAGGACGTCTCTCGCAAGAGGTTGCCCGCCCCGCAGCCGTCTGTCGGCCGCGCAACCGCGGCTCAAGCCGCCCTGCTCAATATCGACATCGAGCCTCAGCCGCTGCTGGTGACTGCGCGGGGATAGCCTCCGTGCAGTCACACTCCCGGCATGCTTTATGTGGCTGGATCTACTGGTTCGGGAATGCAGTCAGGGTTCACACCCCGCGAACTAAGGTCAGATCGAAGTTGGTTCACGAGTTTCCGCAAGATTCCATCCAGTGTGACCCAGTCAACGGGAGCCGACCATACATCAGGCTCAAGGATGGAACCAACCGACCATCCCTCTTCTCTTTCCTCAATCAGGAGCCAACCGGGATCAGTCGACATAGTGTCAAGAACAAATGTTTCGCGTGTGGTCGAGTTACGCCACTGGCTCAGATGGTGCGCCAATTCCCCAAGAGGGAAGGCAGGTTCGGCGAGGATCTGGCGATCCCCGTCGAGCACTTGCAGATCACCCTCGATCGCAATAAGGCACTCCGCCAGTGTCGGACCGGCGGGAACACCGACTTCCAAATTAGTGTAAGTGATTTTCACTGTGCGGCCTTACGTCACGGATTGTAAGGGAAGGCGTTGATGACGCGACCGTCATTCGAGACGATGATGCGGATTCCGGTCTGTCCTCTTGTTCCGACTACTGTATGCGTGTTGACTTCCATCTTGAAGGTGTCTGGCATCGCGTTGGGCCGGAAAACCGCCTCTGGTGACTTCATGGCCTCCGCTACCCACTCTTGCGCCTGCTCTTTGTTCGCCGTGGCAAACTTGGCCTTCCTTGTGGCGCCCTCAGCCAGATGGATGTCCTTGATGAAAAACTTTGACGGGTCCTTTGTGGCATCCATCGCTATCTCGGAGGCGGCAGCCAGGCGACCGACTCTGGAAGCGTCAGCTATCTTCTCGACATCCTTGAGTGCCGCTGCCCCCTTGACTTCTCCTACCCCAGGAATGAAGAACACGGCGCTTTCGCCTACGGCCTGCGTGCACTTGCCAAGGGTCGGCTTGGCATAGCAGTCGACGATGGTACCGATGGGGGTGACCGCCCAGGCAAACGCCGTCAGGGTCGGATTCATCTCGGGGGCGGTGAGGACTCCACCGTTCCTGACACAGCGAACGAGTTCCCAGTCGACGCCCGCAGCATTGAGCCGTGGAACACAACGAGGACGTTTGGCCTCCTCAGCAAGCTTCTTTCGGACTTGTTCGTCGATCCGACGTGCCTCGGCCTCTTCTTGTTTGCGCAGGTCGTAGGTCCTCTTCCATGCTGCCGCGGCTTCGGCGTCCGCTTCCTTGGCACTCTTGCCCGCCGCCGTGGCCGACTCGCGAGCGTCTGCGGCAGAGTCGTTGGCCTGTGCCGCTGACGTGTAGGCGTATTTGGCAGACCACTGGGCCTGTGCTGCGGACTCGGTGGCTGCTGCAGCGTCGCGGTCGGCAGCGTTGGCTGCATTGCGGGCCGTGCTAGCGGACTTCGCGGCCTTGTCGGCACTGACTTGTGCTTGATCGGCCGACTTGTCGGCGTCGGTTGCGTAGTCCTTGGCCTGGCCAGCGAAGCGCTCAGCGTCGGCTTTGGCGTCCTGCGCCTGGTCAGCTGCTCCAGCGGCTTCGTAAGCGGCTTTAGCTGCGAGGGAACTGTTCTTACGTGCCGTTGCAGCGGTGGCATCGGCTCGGGCGACTAGGCTGGTGACCTGGGCGACGTGGGTGGCAGCGAGCTGATCCTTTCGGTCGGCCATGTACTGGCCGACGGTGATGAAGTCGTGCAGGTCGTTGACCGGGCCCTCTAGTGCGATTTTGGCGGCGGCTCTGACCTCCGGCCCACCGTCGTTGACGAGCCCGGAGGCCTGCACCTCTTCATCGGTGCTGCGTGCGACGTCGTGGCCGTGGGCGAGGAAGGCGGCCAGGGCCTTGCCGCTGCCATCAGCGAGCGCAGCCTTGCCCGCTTCTTGCACGCTGGTGCCACCACTGTTGATCATTTTGGAGACTTCCACCTCCATGTCGACGGCTCCGGCCTCGTACTGGCCGGTGGTGTAGAAGTCGTCGATCGTTCTGGCGTCGGCCTTCAGCGCCTCGGTTGCGGCCGTGCGCACGCTCTCGTACGGGCTCGTGGTGCTCAGCTCGGAGACAGCGTCGCGGGTTTCGTTTTGCACGGCGGTGTCCCAGCCGGCGCGGAGGAACTGCATGATGTCCGCGTCCGAGCCCGACAGGGCTTCCGTGGCCGCTTGGCGCAGCCAGGGCCCTCGGCTCTTCAGCGTGTCCAGCGCGAGTTGGCGGCCCTTGGTCGCGAGCGCCGCTTGGTCGGTGTCGGGCTTGTTGGCCTGTGCCCCGAGGGTGGCGTGGGTGGTGTCAAGGTTGTGGGCCTGGAGGGCCATGCCGGCCGACTCGGAGATGTACTGCTGTGTGGTGGCTGTTCGGGTCTTGGCGACTTCGATGGCTGCGTTGGTGAGGGTGGTCAGTTCCTCTGTCTCGGTCTCGCGGGCGAGATCGAAGACCTGGTGTGCGGTGTGGGCAGCGTTGGTGGCGGTGTCGGCCGCTTCCTTGGCCGCGGTTGCGTGCTTCTTGGCCTGAGCCGCTGCGTCGGCTGCTTCGCCGGCGTGCTGGGCCGCCTCGTCGGCGGCGTCGGCGGCCTTGTCGGCGTGGTCTGCGGCCGAGTTGGCGTAATCGCGGGCTTGCCAGGCGGCGGTCGCTGACTTCTCGGCCAGGGCCTCGGCGCGGTCTGCGGCGCGGTTGGCCTCGGCGGCGTGGCGGCGGGTCTCAGCCGCGGCGGCGGCGGCTTCACCGGAGTGGACACCGGCGGCATCGGCGGCGGCGTTGGCCCGGTCGGCCGCATCGGCGGCGGCGTTGGCGTTGGCGCCGGCACTGCGCGAAGCCTTGACCGCGGCCTGCGCTGCCTTGGATGCCTTGCCGGCCTGGTCGGCGGCGATCGCCGAGCGGTGGGCCAGGTCGGCTGCCTTGCGGGCGGCTTTGGCCTTGTCCGCGGCGGCGGCGGCCTGGTCCTTGTTTTTGCCCGCGGCGATGGCCGCGTTGTAGGCGTCGTTGGCCGCGCTGGCCGCCTGCGCGGCGGCGCTCGCGGTTTGTGCTGCGGCGAGCGCGGCGATGCGGGCGGAGTGGTTGGCGGCGTTGGCGGCGCTGATCGCGCTCTGGGCGGCGCTGGCGGCCTGCCGGGCCGCGTCGGCGGCCTGCTTGGCCTTGTAGGCGGCCTTTTTGGAATCGTTCTTGGCGGCCTCGGTCTCCGCAGCCGCTTTCTCGGCGGCCTGCTCAGCCTGCTCAGCAGCGGCGATGGCCTTCTTGGACTGCTCCTCGGCGGCCTCGGTCTCCTCCTTGGCCTGCTGGCCAGCCTTCTCTGCCTGGTCGGTCAGTTCCTCGATGGTGGCGTATTCATGGTCGCGGTCGCGCGCCGTGAACTGGCCTATCTCCAAGAATTCCAGGATGTCATCCGGGCTACCGCTGAGCGCGAGTTTGCCGGCCGCCTTCACGTTCGGGCCGCCCGCATTAATGATCTTGGAAACCTCGACCTCGTTGTCGATGTCCCGGGCGTCGAACTGGCCCTGGTCGAGAAACTTCTCCCAGTCGGCCGGTCCGCCCGCGAGGGCCTTCTTCCCGGCCTCCTTCACGCTGGTGCCGCCGTAGTTGATGATCCGGGAGACCTCAACCTCTTGGTCCTGCTGCAGTGGCGCCTTCCAGCCGTCCTTCAGGAAGGTGTGCAACTGCTCAGGCGTACCCGCCAGCGCCGCTTTCGCAGCTTCGCGTACAGCAGGGCCACCCGCATTGAAGATCCGGCTGACGTCGACCTCATCGTCAACGATCTGGATCGCTGGGGCATCGTCAAGGAAGCTCTTGACATCCTCGTCGGACCCCACCAGTGCTTGCTCAGCGGCCTCCTTGACACCAGCGCCGCCGGTCATCCAGAGCGCAACGGTGTCACCACGGTCCGTAGCGAAATCTTCGTCATCCGCCACCGCAGGTGCAGCAGTCCCCAGCATTCCGGCAATGAGCGCGGCTGGAAGCAGCACAGCACCGCTTCGTGCCTGCCAGGCCCTCGCCGCACTGCTTTCCCTAGCGTCAGTTCGCCCCGGCGGCCCGAACGGCCGGCGCCCTGGTCGTCTCTTCACCCTGGTTCCCCTTCTCTCGGCCCGCACAACGAAAGCGCGACGGCCGGTACCAACTGCCGGTGAACACCGCACGACACGCCATACCCCACAACCGAAATGTCTGTTTGGTACCCATGGCGAAGATTGAGAGTTACTTGCTGAAGTAAAACCCAAGGATGTCGCGGCAGCTTCATTCGATCCCACAACAGCTCCCCAGCTGGGAGTTGTTGAGGAGAGATGCAGCATACATGTGCTTTACTTGTGGAAATCCTGTGGGCATCATTCATGCCAACTCCCCTTGAACGGAAGGAAGATGTGGCAATAACCCGTGCCCGAAAGGCACTCTTTACGGCCGCTGCCAGCACCCTGGCTGCCTGCGGCGGTCTGCTCACGCTCAATACGGCACAGGCCGACCCTCAAGCCGCCCCGGCCGTCACCGCGGCCTCGGACATGCCCACTCTCGCCGAAACCTGGGACTACCCCGGCGCAGCAAAGATCGCCTCAGAGCGCGGCATCACGCTCAAGCGCGGTGACGGGCACATCACTCTCACCGACTGCGCCGAGACCTGGGACATGCAGGTCCGCTCCCGGCTCGGGCACTTCTGCTTCGCCGTGCACGGCGCCAAGGGTCTGCTCACACTGGAACTGCCGGATTCCTTCGGCATCACCACCGTGGACCATGCGGTTACCGCGACGCTGGACGCCGACGGCCAGGAGAGCGTCGTCAAGGCTCCGGCCCACGACTACACCCCGATGGGCGAGACCGGCGACACCGGCGTGCGGTCCATCCTGGTCGAACTGCGCATCGGCAGCTGACCTGCAACGCCCTGCTGTCTCGCCTCCCCCACGAGAAGGCACGCCCCCTCGGCCTACTTCCGGCCGGACGGCCGCTTGTCGTCGTTTCACTTGATCGGATTCTGTTTTCCTGTGTCCACCACCCCCCGCCGCACGGCGTTGACCGGCCTGCTTACTGCCTCGCTTGCCGCCGGTGTGTTCACCGCCCTGCCCGCCCAGGCCATTACCGGCGCCGAAGCCGCTGAACAGGCGGCCGCATTCACCGCCCGCATCGACATCGGCAACAGCGAGCGCACCTGCTCCGGCGTCCTGGTCGACGCGCAGTGGCTGCTCACCTCCGCCACCTGCTTCGCCGCCGACGGCCACCCCGCCGCCGGCGCCCCGGCCAAGACCACCAAGGCCACCATCGGCCGCACCGACCTGACCACCACCGCCGGCCAGGTCCGCACGGTGACGCAGCTGGTGCCGCGCACCGACCGTGATGTGACGCTGGCCCGCCTGGACAAGCCGGTCACCACCATCACCCCGGTCGACATTGCCGCGCAGGCCCCGGCCGCCGGCACCACGGTGACCGCGGCCGGCTACGGGCGCACCAGGAGCGAGTGGTCACCGCTGAAACTGCACACCGGTGCCTTCACCGTCGGCGCCACCAGCAGCAGCGACCTGCCGCTGACGGGCACGGACGGGGCCACATTGTGTGCCGGTGACACCGGCGGCCCGCAGCTCGCCGCCACGGGCGACTCCTTCGAGCTGGTCGGCATCAACTCGCGGTCCTGGCAGAGCGGCTGCTTCGGCGCTGACCCGGCGGAGACGCGTACCGACGCGATCGGTGCCCGGGTGGATGACCTGGCGGGCTGGGTGGCCAAGAACGGGCTGGCGACGATGCACGCCGATGTCACCACCGTGGTGACCACCGCCGACTTCAACAACGATGGGCGTCCCGACGTGGCCGCCATCACCGAGGACGGCAACCTGCACGCCTTCTACACCACCGCGAGCGGCACCCTCATCTACGGGCGGGAGCTGTGGAAGCACGACGGCAGCTGGTCCCGCAAGAGCCGTATCTTCGGCGGTGACTTCAACGGCGACGGCAACGCCGACATCGCCGCCATGAACACCGAGGGCGTCCTCTCCCTCTACCCCGGCACCGCCGCGGGTCCGCTGGCGGCCGGGATCGCCATGTGGAAGGACGACTCCTGGGGCTCCTTCCCCAACATCGCCACCTACCGCGCCAAGGACTGGACCCGCGACGGCCTGGTCACCGTCGCCCCCTCCGGACGCCTGTACGCCTACCCCACCGGTACTACCGGCGCGCTGGACGGCACCCGCACCGAGGTCTGGCACGACGACACCTGGAACAAGAAGCTCATCACCTCCGACGACTTCACCAGCGACCAGCTCAACGACATCGCCGCCATCGGCCAGGACGGCGCGCTCGGCCTCTACACCGGCAACACCCAGGGCAAGTTCGACTACTTCGGCCAGATGTGGCCCGACCCCTCCTGGGCCAGCTTCCCCGTCATGATGGGCGGCGACTACAACGGCGACGGCAAGGCCGACATCGCCGCCATCAACTCCACCGGCGGCCTCTACCTCTACCCCGGCGACGGCAAGGGCAAGCTGTCGGCGCGCACCAGCATGTGGCCCGCCATCGGCTGACCCCGCTCCCCCACCCGGTGCGGTCCGCTCGTGCTTGCGGGCGGGCCGCCCCGGGTGGCGGCTGCGTCGCCGGCGCCGCAGTCGTCTTACCGGTCGTGCCGGGCTGAGGCATGTACGGCGTAAGGCCACGGAGACGGCCGTGTTCTGGATGGACACCACGCCGCATGCCTGCCAGCCCAGTACGCGCGATGAGCTCGCGCCCCCTGCCGCCGCCCCGCAGCCCGGTCGCGTCCGTCTCCACTGGCCCAATCCCCTGGCACGACACCCGCGCACCCGGCGGTCTTGGTTCAGACAGCCTCCGCTGCGGACCGCCGTCTGCTTCGTTCCCGCTTTCCCGTGTCGGCCCGCAGGCTCGGGGCGCCCTCCTCAGTACCCGGTCGCCCGGCACTATGCCCCGGCGTTCGCCCATGCCAGGCCACCGACTTCCAGAAAGACACGAACACGTGAAGGATGTACCCGTGCGCCACCGCGCACGCCGCCTGGCCCTCACCCTCGCGGGGACCGGCCTGGCCCTGGCCCTGGCCGGGTGCGGCAGCGACTCCCCCACTCCCACCAGCGACCACCCGCGCAACGAGCGGACCGACGCGCACGCCGTCCTCACAGCCGCGCAAAAAAAGATGTTCGCGCAGTCCTCCTACCGGACCGTGCAGCTTGCTCTCGCGGGAGTGCAGAAGGCGGGCACGGTGTCCGTCACCGCGCCCACCAAGGTGAAGTGGTCGATGACCATCGGCCGCGGCGAGCCCCCGGAGGAAGCGGACTAACAACGCCTCCCGCGGCACTTCGCTGTCTGAGTGGCGTGGCCGGGCGGCTGGAGTGTAGTGGGCCGGAACATGGTCAGGGGGCGGTCTCACGGAGGCCGCCCCCTGAGCGTGCGACATCGCCGCCAGTCATGACGGCGACGGAGGCAAGGTTTGCTCGTCACAGTGCTGTTCGACACGCTGGGTGACCAGCTTCAGCGCCTCGCCTCCCTCGTTTTGCAGCGGCGCCGCCAGCAGCAACTGGATCAGCCCGCCGGTCGGGCCACGCCGCCAGCCGGCTGGCCGCGGCCTGACCGCGAAGCTTCTCCCAGCGTCGGCGGCCCTGCCGCGCGTTGGTCAACGAGCAAGCCACCGGGAAGAGGCGGCCGGGTTTGGCTGCATGCACGCGGCGGCTGCTTGACGCGCGCGACGCGTGATCCGTATGGCACATCCTTCACCCGCCGAGCGATGAGGACGGCAAGTGCGCTGAGGCTGGGCGGACGGGCCACACCGCCGCCCAGTGCACGGCCATCCACCACACGGCGAACATGGCCACCGCCGCGGCCGTCCCCTGCAGCTTTCGGCGTGTCTGCTTCTTCATGCGCCTGCGCCGTCGTGTCGCCATCAGTTGTCCGCTCCCCACGCTCGTGACGGAAAACGCCCGGGATTCGGTGCAGTCCGGCTCATCGGCTGGCCTGGGTCACGCCGGTGGCGAGCTGTCCGAGGAAGTCGGCGATGCTCTCGCCCAACGGCGTGGGAGCGATCAGGATGCCCAGCGCCAGGACGAGGATGACGGTCATCTTCTCGTCGTTGCGGCTGCGGGCCTCTGTACGTCGACGTAGTCGGAAGAACACGATGATCGCCAGCAGCAGTGCCACGTTGATGGTCAGCAACGCCCATCCCCTCCCCACCGAAAAGATCGCCCTCAACTTTCCTGTGTAGCCGCACCGTGTTGATAGTGGAGGCGGGTTGTTGACGATTGGCATAAAGCTGTCGGGCCTGGCCGGATCCCGCGTGCAGGTCAGTTTTCGACGTGCACGGTGACGTACAGGTCTGCGGGAGCGCCGCTGTGCTTCCCCCGTGCGCCGAGCTCTTTCAGCCGGGCGGGGTCCGGCGCTCCACCAGCGCTTCGGGGCGGGCGAGCTGCGGGGGCGGGGCGGCGGCCGCCGTGGTGGGATCAGCCTTCACGGAGGCGGGCGCCAGGACGTGCAGGGCGCGGACATTGGCGCTCGGGACCCGCTCGTTGGCCGCCGCGATCAGCTTCGGCGCGCTCCAGCGCAGCTTCGTGCCGACGGCCGGGGCGTCGGGGGCGACGTCCAGACGGCCGCTCTCCGAGTCGAATGCCGTCGCCTTCACGCGGCCGGCGAGTTCGGGCACGGCTGCGGCGAGGATGGTGTCGAAGTCGGCGAGGACGGAGCCGCCGGCTGCCGGGGCGACCATGCCGCGCTCGGTCATCATCATGCCGATTGCCGCACCGAGCTCGAGCGGCTCACGACCGTCACGGCGTACGACGGTGGTGGTGCGCCGCTTCGGCTTTTTCGTCTGGGTGGCGCCGTTCTTCTTCGCCGCCTCCCTGGCCGCGACCAAGGCATGGCGCGCAAGGTCGACGCCGCTCAACTCGGTCATGCGCTCACCCCCCGGCCGAGGCAGCCTGGACGCTGGTACGCCTGGGGCAGAAGCCGGAGAAGCTGCGGTTCGCGGGGGCGGCGTGGCAACGGGCGACTTCGCAGGGTGTCTTGCGCGCGCTGGGGCGGGAGGTGACACCTGGCGTAGGGAAAGATGTCTATGCGTCGGCGTCAGGAGGCGTGCTGCTCGTGGGTTGCCGCAACGGCCTTCATGCCCGCTGCGGCTCGCCTCGCCCCGTTGTTGTTCAGGGTTGCCCGCATGCATTCACCGGCGCTGGGCCTGGGACTCCTGAGGGTTGAAAAGGGTGGCGTCCTCGGGCACCCCGACGTGTTCCGTGCCATCGTCGCGGCGGTAGTGCCAGGTGAAGGGCATGCCTTGGGCGATCTCGGAGTCAGGGCCGTTCATGAGTTGGAAGTGCAAGTGGGGTTCGGAGGAGTTGCCCGAGTTGCCGACCTGTGCCAGTTGCTGGCCGGCGCTGACCCGATCGCCCACGGCCATACGGAGGGAGCCGCGCTTGAGGTGCGCGAAACCTGCGTACGTGCCGTGGTCCAACTTGAGCACGATGTGGTTGCCCCACAGGTGCCGGGGCCATCCCAGACTGCGGATGAACCCTTCCAGGAAGAGGTAGCCGAAGCCCGGCAACGAGGTACGGGAGAGGTGATCGCGCTGACGGTCGGAGGCAGCCACGATGACGCCGTCACCCGGGGCCAGGACGGGAGCGCCGAATGCGGGGTAGTGGTGGGGGCGTCGGCCAAAGGGCCACAGCCAGCTGGGCTTCGGGGCCGGGCTGCCGAGCGGATGGTGTGTGAGGTCGATGGCGTAGCTCTGTGCATGGAAGTGTGTGTGGCTGGGAACCTTCGTGCTTGGCCCGTTGAGGGCTTTCCAGCGTCCGGCGACGGGCACCTCGACCGCAACTGGTTCTTGTCCCTGCGGCGGACGCTGTCTGCGCCACAGGCTCCAGCGCATCGCCCCGCCAAGCGCCAAGAAAATGACGCCCGTAAACCACAGTGGTCCCAGGCCCTGTCTGTTCACCAGGATGCACAGCACACCGGCAGTGAGGAACAGGCCATGGCGTTTCCACAGGGACATCAACAAGAGGGCACCTCGGTTGGTCGAACTTGCGGTAGTGCTAGGTCGGTTGGTGGCGGCTGCGTGTGCCGAGCGCCTTGTGCGATCTGTGGACCGGACGAGGCGTCGATCGTGCTCGGCCCAGGGTCAGCTCTGGCTGATGGGCCACCAGGTGATGTTCTCTCGTGGTGCGCATTTCTCGGTATTGGTCGTTCCCTTACAGATCATGACGTACCCGGTGGTGGTGGGCTGATACGCCTGGCGTATCTCGACGGGGACGTGCCCGGGCCCGCAGTTTTCGGCCTGCTTACGAACCGGCCCCGGCGCGAGGTCGTGCACGAACTGGGTCCACAGTGCGTAGCAGGTGTCGCCGGTGCTGCTGAGCGTGCCGTTCAGGACCAGGGTCCGCGTGATGCCGTTGCTGGTAGGTTCGGTCCATCGCTGCCCCTCGGCGGAGGCCGTTTCGAGCTGCGTGGACCACTCGACGGAGCGGGCCGACGTGCTGTCACTCGCGAGTGCCGGGGCGGTCATGGTCCAGGACAGGCCGGCGGTGAGTGTTGCGGCTGCCCAGGTGCGTGTGTACATCAGATGAACTCCTGTTGTTGTGGCGACAGGTTGGGTGTTGTCGTTATGCCGTAGCGACGACGGAGCGCGGAGAGAGCCGCGAGGTGGCCGCACATTCCGTGGACGGACGGTCCGGGCGGCGTGGAGGCCGAACACAGATACACGCCCGGCAGCGGCGTGGTGTACGGGTTTCGGCGCAGGGTCGGACGGGCCAGGGTCTGGCGCAGGGACAGTGCTCCGGCGGAGATGTCCCCGCCGACGTAGTTCGGGTTGTACGCCGCGTACTGGGCTGCCGACAGGCCACGAGAGTCGATGATCGTGTCGGTGAATCCGGGGGCGTGTTCCTCGATATGTGCCCGGATGATGTCGACCGGGTCGCGGGTGTCCCCGTTGGGGACGTGGGCGTATGCCCACACGGGACGCTTGCCGCCGCGGGCTCGTGAGGGGTCGGTGACGGCCGGGTCGACGACGAGCATGAACGGGTCGGAGACCGGTCGGCCGCCGACCGTGGCGTTCTCCTGCCGGATGATGTCGGCCTGCGTGCCTCCGAGGTGGATCGTGCCTGCCTGTCGCAGGAGGGGGTTGGTCCACGGGACGGGCGCGCTGACGAGGAAGTCGGCCTTGGCCGCGCCCGGGCCGTAGCGGTAGCGACGCAGTGCTCGTTGGTAGCCGGCGGGAAGGCGGGTGCCGGCGAGGGAGAGGAACTCGGTGGGGCTGACGTCCAGCAGGACGAGTGGCACCTTCCTGAGCTCTGCCAAGTCTTTGACGTGGTGTCCGGTGTGCACGGTGCCGCCGTGGGCGGTGATGTCGGCGACGAGCGCGTCGGCGATGCGGACACTGCCCCCTTCTGGCAGCGGCCAGCCGCTGGAGTGGGCGGTGTGGGCCAGGAGCAGGGCCACCGCCGCCGAGGCGAGCGAGGGCAGCCTGCCAACCGCGTGGGCAGCCACCCCGGTCAGCAGCGCTCGGGCTTCCGTAGTCGTGAACGGGCTGTGCTTCGTGGCGTTCGCCAGGATGCGGGGGGCCAGGAGCATCGGCGTGGTGAGGTCGCCGGGCAGGGAGCGCTGGTCGGAGAGGAACAGGTCGACCACGGCGGTGGACCGTTCGGCAAGTGGGCCCAGCAGGCGCGTCCACCGTTGTGCGTCGGGTCCGAGCTGCTCGGCGGTGCGCGTGATGCTGCGCCACGCCGCCACCGCGTGGCCGCCGGGCAGAGGGTGGGCGTAGGGGATGTCCGGCTGGAGCAGGCGGACACCGCGTGCCGGGAGGTCGAATGCGCGGAAGAAGGCGGAGGCCGCCGCCATCGGGTGGACCGCCGAGCAGATGTCGTGCACGACGTCGCTGTCGAAGAGGGGTGTCGAGCGAAGTCCGCCGCCTGGCGTGCTGGCCTTTTCGTACAGCGTCACCTTGAGCCCGGCCCGGGCGAGTGTGACAGCGGCGGCGAGCCCGTTGGGGCCGGTGCCCACGATCGCGGCATCGGTCATCGAGTTCCCCCTGCGACCGGGGTCAGCTGCTGGCTGGCGAGACGTTGGTAGGTGGCATCGCTGTTCATCAGCTGAGTGTGGGATCCGGTGGCGCGCACCCTTCCTTCCTCGATCACAAGAATGCGTTCCGCGCCGATGGTGGTGGAGAGCCGGTGGGCGATGGTCAGGACGTGGCAGCGTTTACTGATGACCGCGATGGCCTCGCGTAGTGCCGTTTCGGAGTCGGAGTCGAGGTGGGCGGTCGCCTCGTCCAGGAGCAGCACCTTCGGGCGGGTCAGCAGGGCGCGGGCGATTGCCAGGCGCTGACGCTGTCCTCCCGACAGGCCCGTGCCGCCTTCGCCGAGCGGGGTGTCCAGGCCCTCCGGCAGCGCGTCGATGACATCGGTGAGGTGCGCCGCGGCAATCGCTTCGGAGATTTCGGCGGCACTTGCTTTAGGGTGAGCGTAGGTGAGGTTCTCCCGGACGGTGCCCCGCATCAGAGGAGCCTCCTGTTCGACGAGGCCGATACGGGAGCGCAGTTCGTCGAGGGGCATGCCGGCGATGTCGATGCCGGCCAGCCGGACCGTGCCCGTGTCGGGCACCTGGAACCGCTCGATGATTTGGAACAGGGTGGTCTTGCCCGCCCCGGAGGGGCCCACGATTGCGGTCACGCCGGTGGACGGCAGGGCGAACGACACCTCGGTCAGGGCGGGCACAGCGCTGTCACCGTAGGAGAAGGTGACGTTGTGAAACTCGATTGCTGAGGTTGCGGCCGGGGCGATGGGTGAGGTCGAGGCGCCTTCGTCAGATTCGGTCTCGATGTCGGCCAGTTCCTTGACCCGGTCGATCGCGGCTCGGCCCTGCTGGAATTCCCCGAGCGACATAAACAGCAGCACGAGCGGGGACACCAGATAGAAGAGGTACATGATGAACGCGGTGAGGTCCTCGATGGGCAGGGCTCCCGTGGCCGTACGGGCCATGCCCCAGGTGATGACCACGGCGAGGGACACCTGGGTGCCGACGTTCATGGCGGGCATCAGCATTGCCGACAGGCGTGTGACGTGGATGCCGCTGGCCCGCGCGGCGTCGGCCCTCTCCTCGATGTGCTGGGCTTCGCGCTGCTCGGCTCGTGAGGCCTTCACCGTGGTCAGGGCTCCCAGGACTCGCAGGAGCGCCGAGCCGTAGTCGCTGGTGTCCTGGCGGTTGACGATGGCGGCCTTGCGGACGGCACGGGCCAGCGCGAGGCCGATCACCGAAGCCGCTCCGAGGCAGCCGGCCGTGGCCAGCAGCATTCTCCAGTCGAGCCAGGCCATGACGCCGACACATCCGACGACCGTGAATCCGGAGGTGATGATCTGGGACACGGAGGAGGACAGGGCGACACGGGCCAGGGAGGTGTCGGAGACGGTCCGGGTGAACACGTCTCCGTGCTCGAGTCGGCTGAACGCGCGGATACGGGAGTGCAGGAGACGCCCGGTGAGGGTGGCCCGCATGTCGAAGACGATGTTCTCGCCGGCCCGCCCGATGAGGAAGAAGTGCACGGCTGCGAGCGCCGCGTCGGCGACGAAGAGCCCTGAGAGGAGCAGAATCGGCCACAGTGTGGACTCGCTCGCGGCCACCGCCTCGATCAGATCACCGATGAGCAGGGGTTGCAGGAGCGTCGCCGCGGTGCCGAGCAGACCCAGGAGGATGCCCGTGCCGAGCAGCAGCCGATGACGGCGTATGAGGGCGGACGTGTTCACTGCCTGCTCCTGCCGAAGGCGATGGCAGCGATCGTCGCGATGCTGCCGGCGAAGATGAGGCTCTTGGTCAAACTGTCCCGTGTGAATTCGCCATTGTCGCGGAAGACGGTCAGCATGACCGGCACGGCGATCATGAAGGCGATGAGGAACGACAGCACGCCTTTGGTGGTCATCATGGATCCCTTTTCTTGTCGTGGTGTGGAGACGGCCGGGTTCACCTGCCCTTCACGTAGGTGGTGACGAGCATCGGGTACTGGGTCGTGTAGGGCGACAGGTTCCAGTCGGAGTACCGGGCTTCGGGCACGAGCCCGGCCGCGATGGCGTAGGAGTCGACCTCGTCCGGCGTGGTCAGCCGGGCGACCTCGTGGCCCACCCGAGTCGTGCCGTCCGCCTCGTGCCAGACGTGGGCGCACTGCCAGAGATCGGACCCAGGCGTAAGGGTCGAGTGGGTCTGCAGCCCGGTGCCGGGCTCCGGGTACGGGGTGAAGATCGTGGTGCGGGCAAGGCCCTCGTGGAGGGCCTCGATACCTGGCCGGTTGCCGGTCTCTACCACCAGGCGTCCCCCCGGCTCCAGGAGTTCGGCCGCCGTCCGGACGGCCGCCTGCTGATCTTCCCGGGTCAGGAGCATGGACAGCGTCCCGCACACCGCGTACACGAGCGCATAGGTTCGGTCGCTTGTATACGTACGGATGTCCGCGTGCGCGCCGGTGACGTGGACAGCCGTGGGGTCGTCGGCCAGCAGCGCCAGCATCTCCGGTGAGGAGTCGAGGCCGACGACGTGCCCGATCTTCTGGGACAGCGGGATGGCGATGCGGCCGGTGCCCACGCCGAACTCGAGAGCGTCCCGTGAGGGATCGGGGTGGAGACGGGTGAGGGTCTGCGCCACGGCAAGGGCGCTGTCGTCCTTGGGGAAAAGGCGGTCGTACCACGTGGCGAACTGCCTGCCGTAGCCGATGTCGTCGATGGTGCCGTCCATGGGAGCATCCGTTCCTTGCGAGTGGTGGGGGAATGGCCGCGCAGGGGCACCGTCAGGGGCCGCTCCGCGGGAGGCAGAGCGGCACCATGCGGCGTTGCGGTCTGCGGGTGTTGTGGCTAAGCGGTGGCCACGTAGTGCGCAGGCGGTGTCTTCATCGGCGTATAAGGCGAGACGAAGAGTGTTTCCGGCTGTTCGTCGCGGTCGTGGCCTGCGGCACGGACGACAGCGAACTGAAACCCCTTCACGGTCTCATCGGCCTGTTCCTCGCGGATGGTACGGCGGATGAACTCGACCAGCAGTTGGTACGCGGACAGGTTCTGTGCCCGCCGGACCCCACCCTTCTGGGCTTCCTGCAGTATCGCGGTGCAGATGTCGAAGACCGCCTTCTCCGGCCTGCGGGAGGCGAACCAGAACGCTTGATGCAGTTTCCTGGGTGCGATCATCTCGATCTCGCGCCACTGGCTGGTCTCCCCGTCCAGGTCCAGCGTCCGGTAGGTGTAGTGGAAGTCGTGGACGGCCGGGTTCGGGGCGAAGAATCTCCAGTTGGGCACCATGGAGAAGATGTCCTTGGAGCGCGCGCGGTCGAACACGAGATGAGGGTGCTGCGCGGCAAAGGTTGTCACCAGCATCCCCGCGCCGACCCATCGGGCCCGTGCGCCAGGGCCGGTGAACACGTCCTTGACCAGTGCGGCGGACTTCATCGTTCAGCACCCCCCTTGAAAGTGGAGTCGGCACCAGCCCGGTCGCGTCGGCGCTGTGCGTCCAGGAAATCGCTCATGAGTCTGGCTGCCTGGTGGGCGTAGCTGGCGTCGGTGAGCATGGAGTCATGGTCGGACCCCTCGATTACCTTGACGTCGGCTTGCTCGCCGGGACCCTGGTGGGCTCGAGCCAGCTCGTTGTACATCAGGAGTTGTTCCGGGTCCTGATCGACGGTCTGCTGTGCGGCGATGACCAATGCCGGTACGGAGGAGGTGGCAATGGTGCCCGTGAAGTCGGTGAACTCCTTCTCCACAGCCAGCCACTCCCGCCTGCCCGCCTTCCACAGGCGGGCGTCGGTGTACTGCGCGAACACCTTCTCGCGGTAGGCCATGGGGAGCTTTTCGACCCAGCCGGGACGGCTCATCAAGACCCCGGTACCCAGCCGCGTGTACCGCGCCACATGCGTCAGCGTGTCCCGCAGGTCCTTCGCTCCGGCACGCTGCCGTTCCGAACGCTGCAGCTCGGCGGGGTGTGAAGGATCGAGATAGATGACACCGGCTAGCCGCTCGGGTATACGGTCGGCGACCCGTCGGATCAGCTCGCCACCGAGGGAGTGCCCGACCAGCACCACTTGGCGGTTCTCCGGCACAACCGCACGGATGAGATCCTCCAAGTCGTCGACAGACTCGACCAGTTCATAGGGCGCTGTGCAATGACGGCGGCTCCCCGCATACCCTGCCCGCGCGTAGGCCACAACAGAGTGATCCGACCCGTGAGCGAAGCGTTCGCTGATCCAGGCAAAGTGCTCCGACGTGGAGGCGAGCCCCGCGCAGAACACCAGGGTCGGCGCATCCGAGTCAGGCCCTCCGGTCTCGTACATCAACTCATTGCCGTGCCGGGTCACGACCTTGCGGGATGTCGGCCACCCTTCGAGGACCACGGCTCGGCGCTGAGCCGTGACCAGGGCGCCAGCAGCGATCGCGCCGGCCAGCAGCAGACCCGCCGCCTTGGCCGCACGGTCATCGCGCCCGGCGACCGCGGGATGGGACTTGGGCGCCGTGGTGTAGGCCACCATGGGATGCATCGACGGAAACGCGGTCATGAACCGGCCGAGGCCCATGACGAAGCCGTTGGCCACATGGAAGCCTCCGGCAGCGGCCAGGAACGGGCGGGTAAGCCGACCGCCGGCGATATGGACGAGCGGGAAGAGGCACTCCATCGCCAGGACGCTGTGCTGCACGGCCTTGGACGTTTTCGGGTAGCGCTGGGTCAGGCGGTAGATCGGTTCTGAGCCGTACGTCCGTGTCCGCATCACCCCCGGAAGGGCTGAGCCCCCCCGCCACTTGTCGCCCACGAGCTTGACCCAGCCGGACACCGCGTAGGACATGCTCGCTTGCATTCCGACATACCACAGCAATGCGTCTTGAGTTTCCGTTTTCTTTACCAACCGGGCTACCCCGGTTACGCTTTGGACGAGGTTTGCCACCTGGTCCGATCCGTCCGTTCCGTAACGGTGCCGGGCCTGCAGGAGGTAGCTTGTGCCACTGAGGAAGAGACTGCTGGCACCGCGCCATCTGGCTTGCCCTGGCAAGAGCATCGCAACACTGACCGCAGCCCGGGACGCATGCAATGCCAGAGACACGTTCTTCTTGCTCGCGATATTTGCGACCTTACGAAGGGTCACATTGCTGGCCTCCGGGGTCCTCCTCATCACCTCCCAGTCGTTCAGGCCGCCGCGGTCCATATGTCTACGCTGGTGAAGGTATTCCAACGAAGAAGACAGCGTGGTAAGTGCGGCCAATCTCTCCGATATTCCTAGCGCCCTTTCGCGTGAAATCGGGACGGGGGTAAGTGCTTTTGAAGTGATCTTCTTCAGGCGCCTCAAAGGGATATTCCTCCCAGGTCATCCGCCGGTCTGGCTAAAATGGGAAAGCTGTCGGGCCGCGATTGGAGCGCGGCCCGACAGCTTCGGAGCACCCGCTGGGTGTTACGTCAGGGGTGCCGTCACCGGCCCACGTTCAGTACGTGGGCACTGCGGGGGACTCAGCCGGCCGCCGCGCGTCCCGCCTCGTAGGCGCCGACCGCCGCAGCACCTGCGGCCAGCCCGCCTGCCGCGTAGGGGCACAGCGCCACTGCAGCCGGAGTGAAAGCCACCGGCATCATCCGTGCGACCTGGTCGTCCGCGATCTCGGACAGGGTCGGGGATGCGGCCTTGCTCGCACTCTCGATGATCTGGTTCATCTAGATCCCCTGCCTCAGCTCAGTTGACGACGCGGCCGGTCACATACGCGCCGACGGGAATGGTGAAGGCCACCGCCGCGGCCGCGATCTTGGCACCTGCCCCAATGGCGAGGGGGGTGGCCATGATCGGCACGCCGTCGGTCTTGGCCATACCGTCCTCGAGGGCGGGTATCTCCTGCTCGTTCATGAAGGCTGCAATCTCAGCCATGACACTCCTTCTGACTCGATTTGCGATCTGTTTTCCGCAACGAGAAGCGGATCTACTGTGACGCAATCATCGAAATCTTCGGAGGGTCGGAATCCCGTGGACGAGACGGCAGTGCACGTATGTGCACTAGTCGCAATCCCCGTGTGTAATCCCGTGCGACCTCTCGCGAGTGCGAGAGGCGCCGCACCTACCCCCGTGTCATTGCGCCACTTCGGTCAAAGTGGCGACCAGTGATCGTTCCCCGTTGCGAGAGCCACTATAGAAATCCTTTACCTAGCTGGATCAAGGGATCGCGGTGTGGCGCATCTCACATGGCGTGTCGGGAACTCCGGAGTGCCTGAGTCCGAATACGCTTGTGGCGAGTGGGGGTGGCCTGAATGGTTTTCTTGGGTGAGCCTTGGAAGGTGATGTGGCCTGGGGATTCCTCGGTGAGGGCCGCCAACTCGTCAGTCCGTCGACTGGCGGGATACGACTTATGCGAGGTGAGGGGAGAGACCCGCCGACCCCAAGAGACGTTGGCGTGAAGTCGTGCCAGCGCTGGCGGAAAAGTGCTACTCCCGCTCCTTCGCTCCGTGGCCTCTTGCCTGGAGGAGCGGCCGCCGGGAGGGCAGAGGCAGCACGCGCCGAGTCTGGGCTCGTTTCGTTGAGGGCCTCGTATTCCAGGGCCATGGCGTTGATGACGGTGGCGTAGATCTGGACTCGTTCCTAAGAGGTCGTTTTCATAGACGGAGCCCGTTTCGTCATGTTTCGTTCTCGCGCTAGGTGAGGCCGTTGACGGGATGAGGGGCTGACGAGGTTGAAGAGCTTCACGGAGAGTCCGTATTGCCTATGTCGTCCGCTGAAGCCTGTCTCATTCCAGGACACCCCTTTCCGGTGCCATGCTTCGGTGGCCGATGCTGCGCGCCTGGGCACACGCGACTTCGTGCGGTACGCCATCACCATGCAGCCACGACGCGCCTATCCGAGTGACCTGTCCGACGCCCGCTGGGAGTTGATCGAGCCGGTCCTGTCGGCCTGGCGGGCCGAGCGCCGCAGCAGGGCCCTGGAGTTCGGTCGTCTACCGCAGCACGAGCTGCGCGAGATCATGGACGCGATCTTGTATGTGGACCGCACCGGGGTGCAGTGGCGCTATCTGCCGCACGACTTCCCACCCGGGAGCCGGTGTACGGGTACTTCGCCAGGTGGCAGAAGGACGGGGTGTTTGCCCAGCTCACCGGCCTGCTGGGCGAGTTGGTGCGACAGCAGGAGGGCCGCGCGGCGAAGCCGTCGGCCTGCCTGATCGACGCGCAGAGCATCAAGACGTCCACCAGCGTCCCCCGCTCCGGCCAGGGCATCGACGCCGGCAAGAAGATCTGCAGGGCCGCTTCGGTGGCCTGGAGTTGGGCGGTGAGCTCGGCGATCTGGGCGCGGAGCTTGTCGACCAGGTCGCGGGCCGCGGCCTCGCGGATCTCAAGCTGTTCCAGGAACTGGTGCATGCTTTACCCCTGCTCGTTCGAGCTGACCTCGCGGGGCGGGCCGGGTGGCGGGTCACGCCAGGTCAACGCGGTGGAGGCGGTGAGCCGGCGGGTCATCACGCCGGTCATCGACCAGCGGATCCAGGACGCCGAACTGGCGGGCCGGGCCTCGTAGTCGCGGGCCAGGCGGCGGTGCAGCATCAGCGTGCCCAGGGTCTGCTCGACGATCCACCGTTTCGGTGACGGGGTGAAGCCCGTGGTGGCCGGATCCCGGTGGACCACCTCGACGTCGATGCCCAGGGCGGCACCGTGGGCGACGACGGCGTTCTTGAACCCGGCGTCGACCCAACTCTTGGACAGCGACGGGTTGTCGGCCGCGGCCTCGTTGAGCAGGCTGATGCCGATGGCGTTGTCGTGCACGCTCGCGGCGACCACGATCACGGCGATGAGCAGGCCGAGCATGTCGGTGGCGATGCCCCGCTTGCGGCCCCGGCTTCTCTTGCCCGGATCCAGCCCCGTGCTCTCTTTGGGTGCGTTGAGCGAGGCGTGCACGGTCTGGGTGTCCATCACGATCGCGGTCGGGTCCGCGTTTCGGCCGCGGCTCTCGCGGACCTGCCAGCGCAACAGGTCATGGACCGCCTGGTCGGTACCGTCGTCCCGCCACAGCCCGAAGTAGTAGTAGACCGCGGTGTAGGGCGGGAAGTCGTGCGGCAGATAGCGCCACTGACAACCCACCCGGGCCTGGTACAGGATGGCGTTGACGACCTCCCGCATCGCATACCGGCCCTGATGGCCGCTGACCGACGGATGCCGGCCCTTCCAGGCCGTGAGGACCGGCCGGATCAGCTCCCACGCCTCATCCGACAGGTCACTCGGGTACGGCTGCCGGTCAGCCACTCCTCCAGCACACCGCACCGTCACTCATCCGCAAGCCCTCAATCAGGACAACCACACCGACGACTCACAGAACGCCCACTCAGTTCGGCATGACCATGAGAGTGACCCAGGCTGTCGTGGATCAGATGCTTCAGGAAGAAACGTTGATCAAGTTGAGAAGGCGCGTCAGGTAGCCCACGGGCTTGGCCGCCCGCCCGGGGCTCTTGCACAGCTACTAAAGGCTGTCCCGCAACTGTTGGGCGTGGCGAGCCGGGGTTGGGCGGTCTCGTTGCCTGTTCATGGCCAGCCGCAATGGCAAGATGACGGCTCCGACCATCTTGAGAGGCCACCCTCGTGCCCACGCCTGCCGACTACCTCGCACTGGCGCGTGCCGAGAAGGACGGCTCTGTCCTACACCGCCTCGTCCAGTGTCCGTACCCCTTCGTCTGGCAGGCTCTGGCCACCAATCCTCACACCCCGCCCGCGGCTCTCCTGGAGCTGAGCAAGGCGCGCGACAGTGACTGGAACGACAACCGACTCCTTCACCTCCTGGCCGAACACCCGGAGGCAAACCGCATAGTTCTCCGATCTGTGCTCGATGGCGTTGCAGCGAAGCTTGACGAGGGCGAAAGGCCTTACGCCGCCGTCCTTGCTCTCGCGGGTCGGCCAGAGCTTGAGACCGGCGAGGTGAGAAAGCTCGGGACTCTTCGAGGGTCCTCTGCTCGTCTACGCCGCCTGCTTGCACTGCGGCTGAGCTCCCGCATCTGAATGATCGTGCCTCTCCAGGTGCGACGATCACGGCGTGGCTGGTGTGATCAAGGCGTCGGAGCCTTCCTGGATAGCCCCGTTCACCGGGCTGAGCCCGCGTGTCTTCAGGAAGCTGGTGACGGGTCTGCGTTGCGCGGGTGCGGACGCGGTCCGCAAGGGCCGGCCATGGAGCCTTCCGCTGGAGGACCGGCTCCTGCTGGTCGCGGCGTACTGGCGAACCGACCTCACGATGCGGCAGCTCGCGCCGCTGTTCGGGGTGTCAAAGTCGGCAGCCGACCGCATCATCGCCCACCTCGGACCGAGGCTCACCCTCCAGCCCCGCAAGCGGTTCGCCAAGGGCACCGTGCTCATCGTGGACGGCACCCTGGTGCCCACCCGCGACCACACGATCGCCGAGCGGTCGAAGAACTACCGGTACTCCACCAACCACCAGGTCGTCATCGACGCCGACACCCGCATGGTCGTCGTGGTCGGCCGGCCACTCGCCGGAAACCGCAACGACTGCAAGGCGTGGGAGGAATCCGGCGCCAAAGCCGCCGTCGGCGAGACCACCACGATCGCCGACGGCGGATATCCCGGCACCGGGCTCGTCATCCCTCACCGCAGAGAACGCGGCAAGACCGAACTTCCAGCCTGGAAGGGGGAACACAACAAGTCCCACAAGCAGGTCCGGGCACGCGTCGAGCACGTCTTCGCCCGCATGAAGACCTGGAAGATCCTCCGCGACTGCCGCCTCAAAGGAGACGGCGTCCACCACGCCATACTCGGCATCGCCCGCCTGCACAACCTCGCCCTCGCCGGATAGGCCAGCGCGCCGCACGGCGGCCCACCACGCCCGAGGCGTCAGAGATCATTCACGGGACAGCCCTTAAGAGGGACCAAGACGTCGTTTCTTATGGCTGAGGTGCGGGGTGGACGGCTTCAGGGAAGCCCAGCTCGTCCAGCAGCGCGTCGAACAGCTCCTCCACGAAGGTCTCCTGTGTGCGTAGCAGTTCCTCGATCCGAGACCGCTGCGCCGCGGCCTGGGCACCAGCCGCTGAAGCCCACACGAGAGCGCCTTCGGCGTCGGTCGGCACCTCCGCATCGAGTTCTGCACGCTTGTGTCCGATGGCTTCTTCGAACTCCGGGGTGGCCAACCACAGACTCACGTCGTCCACGTCCTCCGGTTCCTCGACGAGGAGAGCGGCGGCGTTGTCCAGGTTGAGCCACGCCTGCCAGCGGTGCCCGTCGGCGTCCAGGCCGGTCACGAGGGCGACGCTGCTGTCGGAGACATCGGCGACGCAGGCCGGCGCTCCGGTCCATTCGACCAAAGTGGACAGGTACTCGTCCTCCCAGATGCCTTGTTCCAACTGCAGGGTCTGCCAACCGCCCGGTCGCGGCTGCCACTCGTGCACGTCGTCCCTCAGCTCTGGACCGGTGCTGTTGAACATGGGTGCCTTCAGCAGTGGGCGCTCGCTGCGCGCAAAGACCAGATGACCGGAAAAGCCCATCGAACCTCCTCGTCGAATCCCAGCGCACCCTACGAGCTGCTACTGACATCACCGGTGCTGGCCGACTGTTGCTCCCGACCGACCGGCTCACCTGATCAACCGGCGGTAGCCGATGAGGACTGCGGCTATGCCGACGAACGCGAGGAAGTGTTCGGCCTTGCGTTCGTAGCGGCGGTGGAGTTTTCGACAGCCGGCCAGCCAGGACACGGTTCGCTCGACCACCCACCGATGCCGGCCCAGCCTCTGCGAGGACTCGACGCCCCTGCGGGCGATGCGGTGGCGGATGCCGCGTTCGCGGAGCCATCGGCGCAGGGGGTCGTAGTCGTAGCCCTTATCGGCGTGCAGCTTCGCCGGCCTTCGGCGCCGGGGACCACGGCGGGACCGGATGGGCGGGATGCCGCGCACGAGCGGCTCCAGACCCTGGCTGTCGTGCATGTTCGCGCCGGAGATACCCAGGGACAGCGGCAGTCCGTTCCGGTCGCAGATCAGGTGGATCTTCGATCCGAGTTTGCCGCGGTCGGTCGGATTCGGTCCCGTCAAAGGCCCCCTTTTGCCGCCCGCAGACTGACCGAGTCGATCGCGCACCGCGACCAGTCCAGCTCACCCCGCGCACCGAGCTCGTCAAGGATCACGCGGTAGAGCCTCGCCCAGACCCGGTCCCGGCTCCACTGGGCGAACCGGCGGTAGACCGTGGGCCAGGCCGGGCCGAACACCGGCGGCAACTGCCGCCAGGTGCAGCCCGACGTCGCCACAAAGATGATCGCCGCCAGGGCCTCACGGTCACCGGCCCGGCGTCGGCCACCGCCCTGCGGGCGTATCACCTCAGTCGGTGGCACCACCCTCCGGAACAATGCCCACAACTCGTCCGGCACCAGGCGCTCAGCGAGATCAGTCATGCACGGATCAACGAACGATCACGCCATAAGAAACGACGTCTAAGCCGACTTCCGGCTCACCCGGAGCTGCCGCGCGACCTCCATCGGCGTGTTGCCTTGCGCCAACAACCTGGCGGCCTGCACCCGCACGGTCTCCCGGCGTCCACGCCCCACGGCGGTCAACCCGCCCCCCTCCGCATACCTCACACACCACGGAATACAGCCAACACACCGGACACATCAGGCACTTCCCGCAACTGCACCCTAACGAGCCGAAGTCAGTAACGCCCTCTCAGGTCACCGCACATAACCGCCACTCTCCGCCGGGCACGGGTGGGGCACGGGAATCGCCGCGAAAACCGTGTGCCCCAGCGGCTGAGCTGTTGCGGCTGCTCGTACAACCAACCGGCCCTCTTGTTTGTCTTGTTCGGCGATGTCTGAATCACCTCGGCCGCCGAACAGGACTGACTGACTTGATGAACCCAGCCAGACGCACGACCGCCACCGCCTTGGCTCTGGCCACGGCAGGCGGAGTGCTCTACGCCACCGCGGTACCTGCTTCTGCGGCGGTGAACTGCACTTCCCCTGTCTTCACACGGCAGTTCTTCGCGAACACGACGTTCTCGGGCACGCCGAAGAAGACGGACTGCGATTCCACGATCGACCAGAACTGGGGCAGCGGAGCACCCGTCTCCGGCGTGCCGTCCAACAACTTCGGGGTGCGCTGGTCGGTGACGCGCGACTTCGGCTCCGGTGGCCCCTTCACGTTCACGGCATCCGCCCTGGACGGAATGCGCGTCTATGTCGACGGTGTCCGCAAGATCGACGTATGGAAGAACGTCTCCGCCACCGTCAAGAAGACGGTCAACGTGACGATCCCCGCAGGCAAGCACACGATCCGCTTCGACTTCGTCAACTGGACGGGTTCCGCGAATGTCAGGTTCGCCTATGCGCCACGTACCTCCGCCGCCTACGACAAGGTCAAGCCCCTCATCCCGACGGGCACGGCCGTCTCGTACAACTCCGTCACCGGCGCCGCCAAGCTCACCTGGACCAGGAGCAAGGAGATGGACCTGGCGAATTACCGGGTCTACCGCCGGCTTAAGGGCGCGCCGTACGGCAAGCAGCTCGCAACGACCACCGCGACGTCGTACACCGACAGCGCGCTGCCCAAGACCGGGGCGACCTACTACTACGAGGTGCGTGCCGTCGACAAGGCGGGCAATGTCTCCGGCGGCAGCCCTGACAAGCTCGTCACCACCGTCGACAGGACGCCGCCCGCCGCGCCCTTCGTCGAACAGGACGCCTGTCCGGCCGACCAGCCCTACGCGGCACCGCAGCTGGTCACCACCGCGCAGAACGCCGCCGACATCGTCCGGTACGAGATGCAGCGGCTCGACGCCGCCACGAAGCTCTGGAGCACCGTCTACTCCGGCACCAAGGGTGCGATCTGCGACACCGGTTACCGGGCCGACGGCAGCAAGGTCACCTACCGGGGGCGGGCCCGGGACGCCGCCGGGAACTGGTCGGCGTACTCGGCCGCCACGACGTTCACCACTCCCGACCTGACCCCGCCAGCCCCGGTCACAGGGCTCCGCGCCGAATACAGGTCGGGCGTTCCGCACCTGGTGTGGTCACCCGTCACCGGGGCCGCCTCTTATCAGGTCCTCCAGTACGACCCGGCGACCGGCGGCTACACCGACGCTCTTCCCGAGGAGGCCACCACCACCCGCACCGACGTGGTGCCGACCCAGTCGGCCGCCGTCGCCGACACATACCGGTACGCGGTGCGCTCACTGGACGCCAAGGGCAACCCTGCCGCGCCGGTGGAGGTCACTCTGGAGATGGCAGACCGGCCGGAGGCGATCCCCGCGTTCAAGACCACTGCCGACAGGTTCGACGAGGGCGTGATGGTCGAGTGGAGCAGCGTCGACCCGTGGACCGTCGACGAGCAGCCCCTTCCCACGTACAAGATCATTCGAACCGACACCGCGACCGGCGAGACCGACATCGTTGACCGGTGCAAGCCGTTCACCTCGGTGGACCAGCCGCTGGATGCCCCGGACGCGTACTGGACCTGGGCGGACGACGACGCTCCTTTGTCCGCCCGCAAGCAGGTCAACGGCAGTTGCTGGGACGTCCAGGGCAAGTCGGAGACGACGTACGAGTACCGAGTCGTGACGACCGACCGGTACGGACATGTGTCGCAGGTCGGCCCGCCCGTCACCGAGACCACCCCGGACACGCAGCGTCCCGCCCCGGTTCAGGACCTGACCGCGGAGCGTGTCCCGCTCGGCGTCCGGCTGACCTGGACGCCACCCGCCGATGCGGACGTCACCGGCTACCACGTATGGCAGGGCGTCACCGACGCGGACAGTGGTGAGACGGTCTGGAAGGAGAACTGCTGGTCCGGCAGCTCCCTGGCCAGGACCGAGATCCTCTGCCCCACGGTTGCCGACGGTGCCACCCACGTCTACAAGGTGGCAGCCACGGACGGCCGGCTCATGCACGACGACCGGGCACTCGACGTCCTCCACCCCGCCGACGTCTCGGTCACCCTGCCTGACACCCGCCCGCCGGGCTGGACGGAGTCCGAGGTCGGTGAGGGCCAGTACCCGCAGCTGTACGTCGGCTGCTCCGAGAGCTCCGGACTCGGGGACTGTTCCCGGTTCGCGAGTTACCGCGTGGAGCGTTGGGACTCCGTCACATCCGCATACGTGGCTCTGGCGGAGGGCACGATGGGTGACGCCGCGTACTACACGGACACCACGGTGCACGAGGACCGGCTCGGCCTGTACTACTACCGCGTCGTACGGTTCGACGCCTTGGGCGTCGAGGCCGAGACCCGATCGACGGCGTACGGCATCTGGGACTCCTGGCTCTGACCGGACGTGGGACATGGGGAGCGGGCCGAAGGCTTCTTCTGCCCCCTCCCCGTGTCCCCGTGCTGGGCGACGAGTGGGTGCCCGCCCCCATCGCCTCAGGCTGATCAGCAACGCATCTGCGGGTCATTTTCGTGTCAGTCCCGGGCATGGCGGTACCGCTGGTGCGTCCGCGGATCGGGGCGACCGTCACAGGGCAACGAGGTGGACCGTCCCAGGTGCGACGGTCCACCTTGAAGTTCCCGGGGTTACCTTCCTCGGCGACTTCGTACCGCGAACGCGACGAGAGCAATTACGGCGATGCCGACCAGGAGCCACAGGGGTACACCACTGAGCCCTTTGTAGGCCAGCACGGTTGAATCGGCGGTCGGGTACATGGGGACTCCCTCACTGTTGGGTGGGTGTGTCAAGTGGTGGCGTCTTCATAGGCGGCGTCCGTTGCCTCACCGACCGCCATGCCTCCGACGGCGCACGGCACGGCTCCCGCTCCACCAGTCAGGTAAGTGCAGCCTGCGGTGAACGCCTTGTCTGCCGCGAAGCTCACTGCCGTGCCGGGTGGCGTCCGCGCAGCACTGTAGCCACGAAGGAAGCCCTCGCGGCTACAGGTGATGCGGACGGCACTCTCAAGTACGGTGATGCCGGGCGGCCGGCACGCTACCGGCGTTGTGTCGGCCGGTCAGTTGGCGGTTCTGGCCGTCTTGACGCGTTGGCGCGCACGCCAGACCACGGCTACCCAGATCAGCGCGACGAGCAGGATGCCCGCTCCTTCACGTGCTCCCCAGAAGAGGACTGCGAGTATGCCGCCCACGGCCAGCAACGCAGCTACCGCACCGGCTACCGCGAGCGAGATCTTTTCTCCTAGCAACTTCCCCTCCAGGGATAGGCGTAGCCGTAGAAGTACAGGAAGTGGGTCCAGCCGAACGTCGTCTGGATGGCGATGGAGGCTCCCGCGATGATGGCGCACACGGCGATGACCGCGGGGTGCGGGAAGATCATCGCTACGATGCCCGCGATTCCCGCCGGAACGAAGCCGTAGTCCGCGACCCTTCCCGTCCACAGTCTGTTGAGCTTGTAGGTGGTGCTGTCGGTGCGGCGCAGGTTGTGCTTGTTCGTCCACTTCTTGAGGACCACCTTGCCCCAGGAGCGGTAGACCGTACGCTTGCTGTAGCGGTAGACCTTGCGTCCGTCGAGGTCGACATTGGTGACCGGGTTCCCTGCGGCGTACTCGACTCGGTCGTCCAGCCGCGGAATCGGTTGGCCGGGTCGAGCGTCCACGTCTGGCGGCTGTTGCCCGCCGTCTGCCGGCGCACGAGGTCGTTGGCGTAGTAGGTGACGGCGGTGCCTCCCGGCAGTGCCGTGGTGCGGCCGAACGTGTCGTAGACGTAGCCGCTGTCGACGATGCGGTCCGCCGAGTCGTAGGCCGACGTCCTGGTCGTGCCGCCCGTGGTCGGGCAGTCGGAGCCCGGTGTGCCCACGGTCGTGGTGAGCGAGGTGCGGTTGGTCCTGTTGTCGAAGCCGTAGCCACGCCGGGTGCAGGTGCCCTCCGCTGTGTCGGCCACGTGGGTGAGCCGCCGCCCGATCCCGTCGTAGGTGTAGTCCTGCGTCTCGCCCTGGCCCGCTCCGCCCGAGTGATTGAGCCACTGGCCGTGGATCGTCTCGGTCGCGGAGTCGGAGATCAGGAGCGTTCCGTCGGAGTCGCGGGTGTAGGACCGCTGTGCCGGTCCGGCCTGACCGAGGTCCTGCCGCATGGTGTAGCCGTGGGGCCGGCCGGATTCGAACCGGCGTCCTCCCACATGCGGTGAAGGCGCGACAACCGCTGCGCTACGAGCCCCATCCCGATCGCGATCGTATGAGAACCCTGGATCCAGCGCTCTGTATTTACCCAGGATGCCTGCGCACTCAGCGCGACGACGTCACGGTTCGTGCAAGGCGGCGAGCTTCTACGCGGCCGATCCAGCTCATGTCCATGGCCTCACTGTATGGGCGCTCCCCCCGCACGGCAGGGCGGAACCGGGTGTTCTCCGCTGCTCGTTCAGGCAGCGGGGCGGCGTGGTCATGGTCTGGCCGACGAGCCTCAACAGCCGCGGCTGCCAGTGGGCCCCGGGAAAGTGATGTCACGTCCATCATGACAGGCCGGGGGGCGTTTTCGTAGGAGTAACGGCACAGGTGGTGAGCCTTGTTCGGCCCTCTCCGGGACGCCCAGAATCTCCGTCATGAGTCACTTGGGGAAAGTCGCTCAGGACGACATCGTGCGGGCGCGGAATGTACTGCTCGCGTCGGGCCGCCGCACGCCGCGCGAGGAGGTCGACGCCTACCGGGTGCTCGCTCAGGTCAGCCCCGCCTCGTACTTGCCGCTCCTGGCCCGGGCACTGCAACATCTGAGTTACGACACTGGCTCCGGAAAGAAGCATCCTGCCTGTCTCGCACTGCGTGAGGAGGCGGTGACCGTGGCGCGGTCGATCGATCCGGCCGAACCCGCCCGCGCGGACGTTCTGTACGGGGCTCTCGACATGTGTCAAAGGGAGCTGTACAGCCTGGGCCGGCGCGCCGAAGGGCTCGCCATGCGCGCCGAGATGCTCGCCATCGGCCGAGCGCAGGCCGAACTGTCCAAAGGACCGATGGTCAGAGGGCTGCGCGAGTGGGCTGCCGGACTTTCCGAGGAAGGCCGGTACGCCGAGGCTGCCGATGCCATGACCGAGCTGGTCGCGGCGGTCCTGCCCGACGGGTCCCGCAGTGGGGCTCTCGCCTGGTCACTGCTGGAGTGGATCGGCGCTCTGCATGACGCCGGCCGGTCCGGCGAAGCCCTCGCCGCATTCGAGACACTCGTCAGCATGGAAGCGGCCGAAGCCGCGAACGACCGCGGCCCGACGGCCTGCCACCTCTACTCACTCATCGGGTACGCGCAGATGCTCGACACCCATGGCCAGGGCGAGCAGGCGGTCCTCGTACGGCAAGAGGCACTCGCGCTGCTGACGGAGCTGGCGGATACCGGTGAGCGGAAGTCTTGGAGTGGTTATGCGGCGTCGTTCTGGGCGGTGCTGCTGACCTTCTCCGGCGCCGAAAGCGATCGGGCTTCCTCCGATAGACCGCGGCCGCCTTCAGGGGCGGAGCCCTTGCAGTGGTCGCCCGATGCCCAGCGGCGCTACTTCGACAGCCTTCATGCCCTCCGTGAAGAGGTGGACACGCTTGCTGCGCGAGTCACCGAGGATCCGGCTCAGCATCTGACCGAACTGGTCCGGCTGCATCGGCTCCTCACCGTCCGCTCCGCCGTTTACTGGGAACACCGCACCCATCTGTTCGCGGAACGCGTGCGCTCCCTGTTCGACGACACAGTGAGCCTGGCTCGTCGGCTGTCTCAGCACGACCCGGCCGAGGGGCCGCGGACACTGGCCAGGATCCTGATCGACCGATCGACCTTCCACACCGCCGTCTGTGAGTTCGGGTCCGCCCTCGACGACTTCCGCCAGGCCTTGCGCTGCCTGGGGGAGGCCGACTAGGCCCAATGCCGTTGCCTTACGTCCTCGTGGGTGGGGGTCGTTGGATGCGGACGGCCCGGACGGCGGCGCGGGTGGGCTGGGGACAGGTGCGGTGTTCGGCCCGTTTGAGCCGGTAGTTGGATATCTTGCGTTTGACGACGCGGGGCTGGCTGCGCAGGCGTCTGGTCGGCAGGAGCCGCTCCAGCAGGTCGTGTTCGAGCAGGACCAGTGCCTGGGCCAGGAGGTCAGGGGGAAAAACGGCCCGGCGTGACGGTCACGCTGCGCCGGGCCGAGCGCAGGGTCTCGGTGAAGGAGAGCCGGTCTGGATCCGAGCCGCCGGAGGTGGCGGTTCGAAACATCAGCTCGCGCAGGGCCCGGTGGACCAGCAGGTGGGCCCAGATCTGCTGCAGCACCCCGTCCGGGGTCTTGCTGCTGAGCACGGTGTGGGCGCCGCGCTGGCGGGTCTTGAGTTCGCCGAGGACCGACTCGACCTCCCAGCGCTCCTGGTAGAGCGCGGCCAGTTGCCGGGCCGGGAAGCGGCGGGCATCGAGCAGGCTGGTCACCAGCCGGTAGTCGTCCGCCGCCGGGCCGGCGTGGTCGAGTTGGTAGGCCAGGACTCTCACGGTGACCGGGTCTTGCTTTGCGGGGTCGGTGCTGGCGTGGATGCGGGAGATCCAGGAGCCGTCCCGCAGCACCCGGTCGGCGGGCAGGACGCGATTGGCGGGCACCCGCCACAACAGGTCGGCGCCGCTGGCGGTGAAGGCCCGCCACAACGGCACGCCGAGGAACTCGCGGTCGGCCAGGACAAGCTGGCCGGGTCCGCAGGAGCGGGGCAGGCGGCGGACCAGGGTGACCTCCCCGGTGCGGCAGCCGGCCAGCTCCGCGTCCACTACCAGGTGCGTGCCGGTCTCCACCAGGCAGGCCATCCACACCTGCGGGAAGGAGCTCTTGTCCGCACCGCGGGCGTGGCCCGGGCGGCCGAAGGCGGCCTCGTTGGCCACCGTGTCGGCGACGTCCCAGCAGGTGCCGTCCACCGCCAGCAGCCGCAGGCCCCGCCAGAACACTCCGGGCGTGTCCTTGGTGCCCAGCGGTTTCGCCGTCGCGGTGAACAGCACCCGCAGCGGCTCGCTCCCCAGCCGCTGACGGGCCCTCAACAGCGAGGACTTCGCCGGAATCCGCCAGTCACCCAGCAGCCCCGGGCCCCGCAGGCCCTCGACCAGGTGCCGCATGACGTCCAGATAGGGAGCGGGCGAGAACAGCGCCAGGCCCAGGACGAAGTACACCACCAGCCGGGCCGGCAGCAGGCGTCTGCGTTGCTCCACCCGCCCGCAGGCCGCCAACACCCGATCCACCAGACCCGGCGGATACACCAAGGTCAACAGCCCCAGACCCGATAAGTCAGACACACTCGCAGACACCGGCACCACCCCCGGGAGCAGTACACAGAAGCCTACGCCGAGCAGCTAAAACAACGGCATTGGGCCTAGGCGCTGTTTCTCGGATCTCCTGACATGACAGGGATGTTGTGGTCAGGCTGGAGTCATGGGTCGTGGGGATTTAACGAATGCGGAGTGGGATCGGCTGGAGTCGTTTCTGCCGCGGGGCGGGACGCGTGGAGGACGGTGGAGTGACCACCGGCGGGTGATCAACGGGGTGCTGTACCGGGTGCGGACGGGCGTGCAGTGGCGCGACCTGCCCGAGCGCTTTGGGCCCTGGGAGACCGTCTACAAGCGCCATCGCCGCTGGTCAGCGGACGGCACCTGGAAGATGCTGCTGTCGAAGATCCAGGCAGCCGAGGATGCGGCAGGTCGGGTCGACTGGGACGTGTCGGTGGACTCCACCGCGGTGCGGGCTCACCAGCACGCCGCTGGCGCCCGCAAAGTGCCGCCGCCCGCGCCCCCTCAAAAGGGGGCCCGCACGGGGACGAAACAGGCCGATCCGGTTTTGCGGAGACTGGCCGTCCGGCTGGAGGAGGTGGTTGCCTCGGCGAGTGCCTGGGACGCTCCCGCGGCGGACTGACCACCAAAATCCATCTCGCCGCCGACGGACCCTGTCGGCCCCTCGCGCTCCTGCTGACTCCGGGCCACTACGGTGACGGCCCCCAACTCGAGCCCGTGCTGCGGCAGATAGCGGTGCCCCGCATCGGCGTCGGACGACCCTGCTCCCGGCCCGACCACGTCCTGGCCGACAAGGCCTACACGTCCCGCAACAACCGCCGCTACCTGCGACGACGCGGGATCGCCCATACCATCCCCGAGCGACGTGACCAGCGCAGACACCGGCTCAACCGCGGCTCCCGCGGCGGCCGACCCACCGGCTTCGACAGCGATCACTACAAGAAACGCAACACCGTCGAGCGTGCCATCAACCGCCTGAAAGGCTTCCGCGCCGTCGCCACCCGCTACGAGAAGCGGGCTTACATCTACCTCGGCACCGTCACCCTCGCAGCACTCATCATCTGGCTCCGCACATGATCCGAGAAACAGCGCCTAGTACTGCAGGAGCACCGGCTGCCGCCGGACGGCTGCGGCCGGCCTGTGCGGGCGTGAGGCGGTGGCGGGAGCGCGCCACGGCGGCCGCAGACCGGCCGGAAGCAGTCCGGTATGCCGGCGCCGAGTGGAGCCGGGACGGGGTCCGGCGGCAGCGTTGGAGTGCCGGATTGCCTCAGATGTGGGACGTGACCCGCTTGACCATGGTCACTTCGCTGGGCCGGGCCTCTCCGCGGCTGAGGACGCCGAGAACCACAGGCTCGATCCCCAGTTTCAAGGTGACGTTCTGCAGCGTTTCGCGCAGGTAGGGGTGGGCGATGAAGTAGGCGTTGTACTCGGCATAGAGGTCGATGGCCTCCCGTGTGGGAGAGGGGCCGTCGTCCATGGTGAAATCGACCACCACGACAATCTCGACCTCCGCCAGAGGCTGTTCCTCTGCGTCCCGCAGGATGACCGTTTGCGTGAAGCGGACGGCGAAGCGCGGCGGTTCCAGGAGCACTTCGCCGGGGCCGACGCTGATGACGATGGTCGACACGTCCAGGGGCGGGTCCTGGACCGCTTCGGCCCGCAGCCGCTGGACACGCACGTCGTCCAGGTGCAGCCGGCTGTGCAGGTCTCGCAGATCCTCTTGTGACGAGATCGTTTGCAGCCGGTCCTCTTGTTGTGCGGGCGTGGTGGTCATGGGCAGGTGTCCCGGGTGGCGAACCGGCGTGCGGTGGGCGCGTTCTCCTGCAGGACTTCTTCGAGCGAGGCGAGCGTACGGGTCACCCCGGCGGTGCTCGTACGCTGCCACTGCTGTTGCTTGGGCTCGTGCAATGCGGCGTTGAGGCGGGCAACGTGCCGTGCGTCGAGGTAGGTGACGCCTGGCTCGAGGTCGAGGCAGTACTGCTCCTTGAGCCAGATCAGGACTTCTGGCCATGCCCAGATCTTGGATGTGGAGCGGCCCTGGCCCACCTGGGTCCGTGCTGCGGGAAAGGGCTCACGGCCGGTGCGGCGTTTGCCGGTTGCCCAGAGCCTGACTGCTTCGTGGGTCAGGCCGGCGCGGGCTGCGATGTCGGCGAGTGTGACGAACTGTTCGTCGACGCGTTCGACGATCGTGTGTGGCAGGACACGGCGGATGTGGTTGGCGGCTGCAACGGCGTCGGCCACCGGATCGGAGCCGGTGGAGTAGACGGTTGCGGTGGTGAGTCCGCCGGCCTCCTGCCAGCCCAGGTCGCCGAGGCTGAGTGCCAACTGCTCGATGGTCTCGTCATCGTCCAAGTTGATGTTTCGGATGACGAGAGAAATGCACGTTGTCACGGAGTACCCCCTTCTCCTGACTCCACCATACCCGGTTGTTGGACTTATCCAACACGCTAAACGCAAGTGGATCCGGACGCATTCCCGCGCTGCCGGATGCGCCGCAGAAGAAGTCTTCTGCGCTCTTTGCCCTGCTCGATACGGTCCTGCAGAGCGGCGGCCGGTTCCTGGCGGGGCAGGCCGTCGACCATGTGTCCTGCTTCGTCGGACCGGTGTCCGGCTTCAATCACCAGCATCTCGACCTCGCCGACCGAGGGCGGGCAGCCCAGGTCGCTCCCGGACGGCAGCACCTCATAGGCCGTGATGAGCAGAGCGTCGGACTGTTCCTGGGCGTGGATGGCGCGGCCGAGGAGCTCTTCGGCCTCAGCCGCCGCGGTATCCGCACATTCCAGCAGCTCAGCAGCTTCCATCTGCCGGTCCGCGGACGTCAGGCAGGCATCGGCGGCGTCCATCAGTCGGTCCGCCTGCGTGAGCAGGACGACAGCCCGGGCGACTATCTGTCCGTCGGCCTCGGCCGCGAGGTGGGGGCACCGCTCGATCTTCTTGCGCGCATCGCGCGCTGCATCCTCGCCGCCGTTGCCCGTGCTGAGAACGAGGAAGGCGCACGGCTCCTCGAGGGCGGGGTCGCACACGATCCGGCCCCAGGCATGGCCGTCGTAAGGCTTCAGATGCCAGCCAGAGGAGCGAGCGAACTCCAGGGTTTCGCGCCACCAGGATTTGGAATGGCGGGGCCATGCTTCCTTGGGCTGGTGCCAGTTGCTCACCTGGATCCTCCGTCCCCCGTAGACCACCTCCGCGGCATACACCATCGGCAGTCACCAATAGCCCAGTTTCTCAGGCAATGCCGGTACAGGGCCACCATCTGCGGACGATCCGGTGCCGTCGTACGCCGGTCCGGACGGCCGTTGCCGCGGCAGCACGTTCCTGCCGTCACGGCTGCTGCCTGCCGCGCCGGTGGTCTCCCGTTCCCTCCGCCGTGACGGGGGCGTCCGGGCGGGTCGGCGCGGCGCCCGGACCGGCGGACGTGCGCGGAAGCGGCCGGCGCTTGTCCTCCCCGGCTCCGAGCACCGGTTTGTCGGCGGAGGGAAGCTCTTGCCGCGAGGAGTTGCTCTTCACATCGTCGCCGCTCAGGGGGAAGAGAAGCATTCTCCGCATGCCTGCGCCGGCGTGGACGACCGCCGCCCCGATGCAGAGGTAGGGGCTCGTTTCGTACGCCGGCTGTTGCCGGGCGAGGTCTGCCGCACGGTGCCCTCTCCATGCGTTCTCCGCCTGTGGCGAAAGCCGCCACAGGGGCGGGTAAGGGGCATTCAGCCCGTTCTCTCGTGTTTCCGCGCCGGACGGTAGCCTCATCACGGCGGAAAAGAAGGCATGGAGATATTCCCAGAGCCCGCCGCCCGGGCCGATCTCTCTTTCCGTGTGCAGGGAAGGCAGTACGTCCACAAGAACGCGAAGGGTGTGCGGAAGGTGTCTTCCACGCCCTCAAGCGGGTGCGCAGGCCCTCGACGCCTTCGGGCTGATAGCGGCGGTATCAGGTGTAGTAAGTCTGCGGGGAGAACCTGCAGTACCGGCAGAACAGGGCGACGTTCCCAATGACTTCCCGCCATGGCGTGTGACAGCCAGGCACCGCGTGGCCTCCCGGCCAAGCGGCTTACCATGGCTCGAGTTCGGCATACCCGTCGCGTTTCCGGTCAGGCGACTTGGCGGCCCAGCTTTGCCGACTTCCGGTTGTGCCCCTTCGTATCCCACCACTCTTCGAGGTGAGCATGGACCAGATGCACGAGCTGGTGCAGTCGGTCGGGAGGGGGCGCGGGCGAGGTGAGCACATCGGCCCAGGACTTGTCGTCCCAGGGCAGAGCGAGAACCCAGTGTTCATCCGGGTGGCCATGGCGTTTCACGCCGAGCTGGTAGGCCAGTGTCGCGCTACGGTCCGCATGCTGCTCGACCGACAGCTGTTCGACATCGAACCGCACCCCGTCAGCAGTCACGTATGAACTGCTCAGTGCTTTTTCGGCTGGTGTTTGTTCTGCCATGGTCGAAACACCCTTCCTATCTCGTCCCGCGTCCCCTCACCTGTTTCTAGCAGCGAGGCGCGCTGGCGGCGACCGTCTGGTTGACCTTGTAGGCGGTCAGAAGGTCGTTGGTCCCGGCCGGGGTGCCGATGATGGTGCGGAACTTCTCCACGCGCGGGCACTGGTTGAGGTACGTGGAGTAGCCGCCGCGGCCGTTGGCGTCGCCGGACCATATGGCCGCGTTTATCTTGCGGTCCATCGTGCTGTTCCAGCCGTGCCGAGCCTTGATGTGCTTCCAGCCCCATGTGCTCGTGCCGCAGCGGAGCGTGATCACCTTGGGGCCTCGATAGTACTTCTTCAGGACGTAGGTACGGCTGTGGCTTCTGCACTTGGCGTCAAAGCTGGTGGCTACCGCCGCGACGGCCCCATCCGCAGGCCCCTGCGACGCGGCGGACGCCGGGCCGACTGCTGGAACGAGCAGGACTGACATGGCCGCAGTAGCAATCAGTGCTGCCTTGATCGGGACGGTGACAGGCATGTGTTCCCCCTTTGTTCCCCGTGGTCAGCGGGGAGTTGTTGGATGGAGCGCCTCTGTGAGACGCGGGAGCACCGTGTCATCACTGTCTGAACCCTGTCAATCACTTACGGGTGCGGCTCTCGGCTCATACAAGCGAAGATCTGGCCGTTGGCGAAGGAGTGCAGAAAGGGCAGGTCAGCAGCGCGAGTGCAGTTGATACAGGCCGTCAGCTTCCCGGCGTTGTCCTCGTCAGGAACCAGTAGCTCGGCGGAGGTGCGGATCTGGTCTGCCAGCACGGTCATCTCCGGGCAGGCGCCGGTGAGCTGGTCACGCAGAGCGCGCTGGCCACCGGAGAGGTGGGCGAGGTGGCAGGTGAGCAGGCCGGTAACCTTGCGGGGCGGCAGGGCGGCATGGTCGGCCTCGACGCGCCCTTGGTTGATGTAGCGGACCAGGAGATTGGACGCTGCCGGTGTAACCCTGTTCCCGGATCTCCGCCAGCAGGTGAGTGACGGGGACGGCCGGGTCCTCGGTGCGACGTCTGCGCAGATGATCGCGGTAGGGGTCGACCAGACAGGCCCGGTATACGGGGGCGCGGACCATGCGGTCCGGCTCGCTGTGGCGGGCACAGCGCTTGACGGTGTTGAGCGACACGCCCAACCGGCGGGCGCACGCGAGCAGGCCGACGCCCTGGTCGAGGAGGTCGTGCACCTGCTGCCATCTCTCACGGGTCGTGGCGCTTTTGCCCTGGGTCAGCGGCGGGCCGAACTTGCTCCAGCAGGAGGCGGGCCTTGACCCTTGATGCTGGACACACGAGACACTGGATCCTGAGGATCTGAGAACGGACATCTCGTGGTCATGAAGAACTACCCGCCGGAGTTCAAGGCGGACGCGGTCGCGCTCTACGAGTCGCGGCCGGAGGCGACGATCAGGTCGGTCGCCGCCGATCTGGGCATCAATCCGGAGACCCTGCGGAACTGGGTGAGGGCTGCCGGAGCAAGCCGTCCGCGAGGACGCCGGACGGCGGAGACGGCCCAGCCGCCGGAGCCGCTGGAGGCGGAGAACGCGGCTCTGCGGAAGAAGATCCGCGAGCTGGAGGAGGAACGCGAGATCCTGCGGAAGGCGGCCAAATATTTCGCCGGAAAGACGCGCTGGTGAACCGCTTCCAGTGCGTCGCCGACCTGCAGCGCCGCTACGGCGTGAAGCGGCTCTGCCGCGTCCTCGGCGGCAGCCGCTCGAGCTTCTACTACTGGCGCCGGACAGCCGCAGACCGGGCCGCCCGGCAGGCGGCCGATGCCCGACTGGCGGCCCGGCTACGGGCGGTGCACCGGGAATCGGACGGCGCCTACGGAGTCCCGCGGATCACCGCCGAGCTCCGCGAGACCAGCGGTGAGGCGGTCAACCACAAGCGGGTCGCCCGCATCATGCGAGAGTCCGGGATCGAAGGGGTCAGGTTGCGCCGCCGGCACCGCACCACCGTCCCCGATCCGGCCGCAGCCAAGGCCCCAGACCTGATCCGCCGCGACTTCACCGCCATCACGCCGAACACGAAGTACGTCGGTGACATCACCTACCTGCCCCTCGACAGCGGGAAGTTCTGCTACCTGGCCACCGCCATCGACCTCGCCTCGCGCCGTCTGGCCGGCTGGGCGATCGCCGACCACATGCGCACGGACCTCGTGACCGACGCCCTGGCCGCCGCCGTCCGCACCCGCGGCAGTCTCGCCGGATCGATCATGCACACCGACCACGGAGCCCAGTACACCAGCAGGGCTTTTGCTAAAGCCTGCAGCTCAGCAGGGGGACGATTTGATCTTCCTCGATAACCAAAAGACTGACCCGCAGCCTAAAAAAAGTCACCGATACTATCTCGATGGAGGAGTTCAACGAGAGTATTGACCCAGTCGATATTCTACTGGGTGACTTCATCGACTGCGCAAAAAGATCACACCCGGAGTCAAGGGCGGAAGTTGGACTGGGTGCGCGTGGATCGCAGGATGATTCATTGCCACATCAGCGCTCAAGGCGCTGGCCGATGCCGTCAAGGCTGCGGATGCATCCCTCAAGGTTGGTGTCGGCCTCGCCGTTGCTTTCAAGACCCTGCGAGCTGCCCGACTGCCTGAGTCGGCAATTGCAGGAATTGCTCGCAAGCTGGTCAAGCGATTCTTTAAAGACTGCAAAAAGTCGAGGTTGTCGAGCTTCTCGGCTCGAGGGATCATAGGGACCCCCGTTCCAGAGTACTCACGCATCGGCATGATCGCATACAACAGCAATGATATATCGCACATGGCCCTCAAAGTCCGGATAGGATCCAGACCTGGCTACACCGCCAAAAAAACGTTGCCGTAGCCAGGGTTCCGGGTTGGAACGACCCCGTTCACGGTGACTTCGTATACGCTGTCAGCGAGATTCCGGCGTTCACTCTGAGATCGGAATCATCGACAAACTCGAAAAGAAAGTCTTCTCAGCCAAACAGATTGAGGAGCTATACACAGAGCGACAACCATGCCCGCTTGCGCCTCTGAACTGGAGAGTAAGCTCGTGACGAGAACACCCGTTCACTGGCCAGTTGGTTACGGATCGCATAAAGAGCTGAACATAGAGATGCGGCTTACGCTGGAAGATATGAGCAGACCATTTATGGAAGGATAGATTTCTCATGAAGGGGTGGAGTTAGGGAGGTACTCCCCCCCTCATGCTACTGAGAAACTCATGCAGTGAAAGGCGTAGCTCATGTGTGAAGAGCTCAAGGCTGACGAACAGAGTATCACTGAGTGGAATAGTATTGCCGACGTCGCAATCCGCGAGCTTAGGCTTGCCGGCCTCACGGCGACGCGAATCCCGAATAAAGATGCCATCCCCGGCGCACAGGTCATGGTGGACCAGATGGGTGATGGGGGTGGAGTCTTCGTCACGTGGAGGCCCGCCCCACCCCCGGGGGGAGATTTCATGGAGAGCATAAAAAGAGGGGACATGCACCTACGGATGCGCGAGATCCGCCATCGTCAGGTAATTGCTGCAGAAATGAATCGAGCAATCCTGGCAATCTTGAATTCTGCCGGATTTATCGCTACGGACGCAAGTGACGATATTGATCCATACACAATTCGCGTAGAGCGCGGTGAGAAGAACATGTAGAACCTCCCCCGTCCGGGAGGGCGCGGTCGGGATCTGTCGACTATGCGTCAACCTGCGTGATCCGCTCATCCTTCGACTGCTACTGGGGAGATCACGTGAACCAGGGGAATCGCCACATTCGCAGGACCTGTTGTCGGCTCGGCCGCCGCCGGGCTCACCGCCTGGACCGCCGACCGCACGAACAGTCGGCAACAGCCCCGCAAGATCTGCATCCCGCTCCAGGCAGCTTTGGTCAAGGCTGCACGCGGACTTCACCGATGGGCAGCGCCAGGCCACCACGGACGACCCAGTCAGCAACGCAAGCAGATGTACACCTGCGGGGTCACGCATCCCACCTCGCACCGCCGCATACGCAAGCCCGCCTACCCACCCAAGGTCGATCCGGGGAGGGTAATTGCCCGAGCCCCTGCCGGCGCCCGCCGACGGTCGCCGTTCCCCGGCGGACGCCCCAGCGCTATCGGACCCGGCGGCCGCCGAGCGCCAGGAGCTCATCGAGCGTTGGGCCGAACGCCACGGTGTCGGCGCCGCCCGTCGCCTGGCCGGAGCCAAGGCCGAGAACCTGGCCATCGCCGCCGAGACCATCCCGGACAACACCGCCTTTCGTATGAGGGCGAGGTCGCCTGCCTTACGGGCGCAGGCCCCTGAACAGCGCGGGACTCGGCACGCGGCGAAACCGATGTTGGTGACGTGCTCGTACTGGCCCCACTGCGAGAGCCAAGGTCGACGACGTGGTCGATCCAGGCGGCATCCAGGACCTGGTCGTCATCGTCGGCCCAGGCCTGCACGAGGCCGTCCCGGTGCCGGACGTTGAGGGTGCGGTGTTCGATGACGCGCTGCTGGGGGACGGAGGACCTGGGACTGATTGAGTGGGTGTATCTCCCCGCGGGTGCCGCGGCCGCAGCGTATGAGGCGGGCGGCCAGGTGGCCGGGCCGCGTTCTGCCGTCGCACCTGATGGTAGGCCTCCTCGATCCGTGCCAGGTTCGCCTTCGACGCAGTACGGCGTCCATCCAGCCAGGCCTGGACGGTGCGGTCGGTCGGTCGGTCGGTCGCGGTGAGGCTGGCGGCCCGGGCGGCGGTGCGGCCCGCTCGGAGCGGGTGAGGTAGTGCAGGCGGGTTAGCAGCCCGCGGCGCTGGCTGATGGGTGTGGCGTGAAACCGGCCAGAGCATCGAGCTGGCGGGCGACGGCCTGATGGCCCTTGATGCCGCGGGCCCCGAACTTCCGAGCTCCAGGTTGCGTGCGGGCATCAGGCGACCGCCTTTTCGGCGAGAAGTCCCTGGGCTCGGTGGCGGGCGCACACGTAGCGCTCGGGCAGGGCCAGGCGCCCGCACGGGTCCTGGGCGCTGCCGCCCGAGCAGGTCGGGGGCGACGTGTCGGCGGCCGATGCCGGGGCGGGGGCCGGTATCACGGCGCGGGACTGTGTCCGCTCGCGGCAGTGCTTGCACAGCCCGTCCTCGAGGACCGGGCCGATCACCATCATGTGGGCACCGCAGTCGCCGCAGAACCGCGCGGCACGGCTTCGAGGACCGGCTGGTCGTCCGTCACCACTGCGGTGGTGGGCGGGTGAGCGATGACGCGGTCCAGTTCGCACACGGCGCACCGGCCCGAGCGTCGTGCGGAGCCAGACCATGAGTGCTGCGAGGGTGACGGTGCCGAGGTAGATGTAGGCCGCTTCTCGTAGCGGGTGGCGACAGCGCGGAAGCCTTTCAGGCGGTTGATGGCACGCTCGACGGTGTTGCTGCGCTTCTTGTAGTGCTCGCCGTCGAAGCCGGCCGGCCGCCCCGGGAGCCCCGGTTGAGACGGTGTCTGCGCTGGTCACGCCGTTCGGGATGGTGTGGGCGATCCCGCGTCGTCGCAGGTAGCGGCGGTTGCTGCGAGCCGTGTAAGCCTTATCGGCCAGGACATGATCAGGCCGGGAGCGTGGTCGTCCGACGCCAAGACGGGGTACGGCTATCTGCCGCAGCACGGGCTTGAGTTGGGGGCCGTCACCGTAGTGGCCCGGAGTCAGCAGGAGCGCGAGGAGCTGGCAGTGTCCGTCCGCGGACAGATGGATTTTGGTGGTCAGTCCGCCGCGGGGGAGCGTCCCAGGCACTCGCCGAGGCGACCACCTCCTCCAGCCGGACGGCCAGTCTCCGCAGCGCCGGATCGACCTGGTTCGTCCCTGCGCGGCCCCTCTTTACGGGAGCGCGGGCGGCGGCGCGTGGCGGGCCCGGCGGCATGCTGATGGGCCGCACCGCGGTGGAGTCCACCGACACGTCCCAGTCGACCCGGCCCGCTGCATCCTCGGCAGCCTGGATCTTCGACAGCAGCATCTTCCAGGTGCCATCCGCTGACCAGCGGCGATGCCGCTTATAGACGGTCTCCCAGGGCCCGAACCGCTCGGAAGGTCCCGCCACTGCACACCGGTTCGCACCCGGTAGAGCACCCCGTTGATCACCGACGGTGATCACTCCACCGGCCTCCACGCATCCCGCCCGGAGGCGACTCCAGCCGTTCCCCCTCCGCGTTCGTTAAATCCCCACGACCCATGCCTCCAGCCTGACCACAACAGCCCCGCCAGGTCATGAGATCCGAGAACAGCGCCCAAGGGGCTGCGATCAATAACCTGCAGTCTTGATCTTGCAGCTGCAGTCGTTGCTTCGGGCAGTGACTCTGGCTTGAAGGCCTGCCAGGACGGTCGGCGGGGTGGCGGTCTGCGAGATGGCAACGCTCTGCGCTTCGAGTAGTCGTCTGATCTTCAGCAGGGTGCGGTGCATGGCGGTGCGGCTGCTGGCCTGTTCGTCATGACCACACGTAGAACGTCGCCACGCCGGACAATCCCAGATCGCGAATGCGTTCTCGGACGGCAGCAGCAGTCCGCTCGAAGGCAACCACCACCTCACCGACGGACAACGAACTCCTGTCCTGTTCATCCGCACCCAGCGACCAGGTGTTGGTCTCCCACTCCGCGCGCCGGTCAGTCGGCTCCAGTGCCAGAGGCTCGTCTGCCTCTTCAGCGATTCACGTCAACAGCACCACAGCAGTATCCCTGCACGACTCGACCCGAGAACAGCAAAAGAAACGACGTCTAAGGCCCTCTCGACACGCCGGGACCAGGAAATACCTACGTACCACCATCAAGTAGAGCGACACGCTCAGTCATGGTCCATCGGTCGCGCTCGTCGGACCAGACGACCACCCTAAAGGAGCCGAAGCCTCGGGCCTGACGGTGAACGCCTGCTCTGGCGGCTGCCACATCCGGTTGCACTCCTGGAGAGGGAGAACCTTCCTATGGACACCGCTCTGAGCATCTTCTCGAAGCGAAACGAGTAGCAGCGGTGGGCGAAGGTGTTCTTGGTGCCGAAGAGGTCGTGCTCTCATAGGTCGCGGCGAATTTGACGACGGTCGTCAGCGACCGGCCCGAGGACGTGTGGGCGAAGAGGGTGCCCTCGTGCTGCCGGGCTCAGGACGTCCCTCTCGTAAGAGTCCGCCAGTTCGGCCGTCTCCCGTAACGCCTCGTCCTTGTGGCGTGCGTTGGCGCTGTCCTGACCGCGGCTCAGGACCACCAGTACCCCGGCGATGACCAGGACGATGACGAACGGCGTCAGGAGCGCCACGATGCAGCCCAAGGCCGGTACTCCGCCGCGGTTCGACCGCGGCGGAGTACTGGAAAGGGCGGGAAACGTGCTCACTCCTCTTCGCGCCTCGCGGACAGCAGGGTTCTGTTGGACCCGGCCGCCTACGCGACTCCGCATCCGCCGACCGTTGGACGTGGCTGATCATCGCCGCCCACACTTATCCGCCCATAAAACCCGTCGGTTACGACAGGAATGATTCCGATTCATTTAGTCGAAAACCCGTCTCTCAGGGGATTTTTTGTGCTGTCAGCCCACCGCACACATAAGGCGCTCCGGCAGAGTTTGGAAGAGGCCACGTTAAAGGCGCGTGAAGCCCACTACACAAGCAATCCAGAGGGCCGTACGCCCGCCCTTCGAGTGGGCATAGGTACAGGACGTGAGACGACTCAGTGCCGCTACAGCCAGGCCGAATGCGATCACGATAATACCTGCGATCACGACTCACCCCTTCCTTCTTTTGTTCCAGATTCCGAAGCCGAACATTGCCACGATTCCGACAAATATGAGGATCGCGACCACGGATCCGGCGGTCCCGCCCGGGATCCAACTCCCGCGGCCATCAGCAGCGAACAACATGCGAATTCCCTCCTTCAGATTGACCTTGTGGCGTGCTCCCGCCTGACGGGAGCACGCCACAATTAGGTGGTTCGATTACGACCAGGATTCGGAATCCGCGTCCTCCACCTGGCTTCCGACAAATTCGCCCGCAAACCCGCAACCGGCACCGACCAACGCTCCGCCCACGCCAGCCGTCGGCAGGCTCACCGCTGCAGCTGCCGACACACAGGTGGCATCGGTGATAGCACCTGCGACAGCGCCCGCGGCAGTCGCGGCGGCACCGCCCCAGTCGCCCTTCGCGGCGTTTTCACCAACCCCCAGGATTGCCTCGGCATCGAACGCGCCACCGACCTCCTTTTTGGGCGCCTCGTCCATTCTGCAGACAAGGCGCCCAAAACAGATGTCCTACCTAGCCGAGCTTGGCCACCCCAGCCGCATACACGATTCCCAAAATCAGCATCGCTACACCCACAACTCGAAATGCAATCGAGTTCGATGCCTCAAATCGGCGCCCTGACCGTGAACCGACTTCCCGGCCGAATCGTGGACCGAAAACCGCAATGGCAGCACCCATCATCGCGACGATGATCCCAACCAGAATATGCATACAGCCGACTCCTCTGCTTTTGCATTTCCGCCTCTATCAAGCGGAATCTACTTGCGCCGGCGACTTCTCAAGTAGAGAAAAAGGGCGCCGAGACCAAACAGGACAACCATTCCAATTGCCAGGAAAGGCGACCATGACGGTCCGTCTGGGCGGTCGTTTGCAAGCAGCAGTAGTGACGTCATCGCACCCTCCGTCTAAATTTCACCACGTGTACTTCGCCGATGCGAAGCATTTGCCCGAGCTCCCTCCCGTTCCGACCCCCTCAGATCGGTCGGTGGCTACGGAAAGTTCTGCTGGGCCATCGCCACAAGCAACCTCACCAGTCCAACCGCTGTCGGCGGAACCAGACGCCAAGCTGGCATCGGCGCCGGCGCCGGCGCCGGGAGTACCTGCACCGAACTGCACGTACGGGTGCAGACTTTCGTCCTCGTTGATACTTACTCCGCCCCCGATGCAAAGTCAGTAACACCCCTCTATGCCTATATCGAAAGAAAGAAGAACGCTCTGGTCGCTGCGATTGGCGGGGTCGCCGGCGGCATAGGCGTAGAGGTTGCTTTCTTTGCCGGAGGGGTCGGGCTGGGTGAAGCGGCCGAGTTAGGGGTCGTAGTAGCGGGCTCCCATCTTGTACAGGCCCGGCGGGTCGAGGTAGGTGCCGGTGTGTAGCGGTAGGGCTGGTTGGTGCCGGTGGTGGTGCGGACTTCGCCATAGGGGCCGTAGCTGTAGGTCGCGGTGCGCTTGCCGCTCGCGTCGACCAAGCCGATGACGCTGCCCTGGACGACGGTAGGCTGATACTGCCTTGCTTCGGCCGAGGCCCCGGGCCAGTAAATACGCGTGGGCGCCCTACGCATTTCAAGAGTAGGACGCCCACGTACCGGTGGCACTAACGTGACGATTGTCCGCTCACTCGTTTTTCTCTGATGCACATGGAGAGAGTCGCCGCGCGTACATGACCGTTACCTCTTGCGGGCCTTACTCCACAAAAAAGCCACCCCGACGATTACGATCAGGATGATCGCGATGATCCAGAAGCTAGGGGTTCCTTCCCCTGCTCCCTTAGCCAAAAAGACGAGCTCATCCATCTTTCCGGTCTCCTCTCTCAGTGCGCGACCCCCTCTTTAGTTGAGGACGCTAGTCGCTGCTTTTCGCCAAGCTCACCTGCTGCGTACCCGGCCCCGAAGCAGGTGGCACCAACCGCGAGTCCACCCACTCCCGCAGTCGGTGCGCTCACCGCGGCGGCTACTGCGCCGCACCCAGCCTCGGCGGCGGCGCCAGCGGCCATACCCACTCCCGTGGCCAGGGCGTCCTTGTAATTACCCTCGTCAATGTCCTTCGCCATGCTGCCTATGTCGTAGATGTCGAATCCCTTGCCGACAGCGTCGAAGAAAGACAGCCCGTTCGGGTCGATGCGGTTGGTGGGGTCG
>NZ_CP027292.1:0-302865 GCF_043523415.1 Streptomyces sp. SGAir0957 | reverse complement strand
GACGCGCCGCCGCTACGCGGCGGTTTCCGGCTTCGCCGGAAAAAGACTCCCGACTTCGTCGGGAGTGGCATCACTCCGTGATGCCTGCCGGACCCGCTCCGCGGTTCCGGCGGCGCGGGGCGCTCCGCGCGCCCCGGCCTGGCAGGTCCACGCTCCGCGCGGCCCTGCAAAAGCCGCTGGCTGGGTGACTCGTTCGACTGGGCGTCGTTACGGGTGTGGGCTGGCGTGCGGGCATGGTGTCGCGGGAGAACTGCGGACGGTGCTGGGGGTGCATCTGTGAAACACCCGTTCGCCAGTGCCATCGTGGGCTCCATGCTCGGCGAGGGGCCTCCCGTCGCGTTCCTCCGGTCGAGTATCGTCGACTTCCAGCCCCGAAGGTCCCTGACCGTGCGGGTTCGAGACAATTAATCTCAACCCAGTGTGTCATGAAGGATGGCCCGCTAGGTTCTGCACTCAGGCTGCCTGTCCGATCGAGCCTGCACTTTTGGCCATGACACGCGAGTGAAGGGGCGGCAGATGGTGTGTCATTTCCGACCCCAGCTGAATCCTGAACTCAGCCTCTACCCTAGGAGAGAGAATGCAGAAAGCTGCTGAGGAAGCCAGTTCTGAAAACCGCACGATGATTTCTGTCGCTGAGGTGGATGCTTTGGCCGCTGCCGCGCATGCGGGTCAGGTAGACAAGATCGGCGTGCCCTATATCGAGCATGTGCGTGCGGTCGCGGACGGCCTCGTCCCCTTCGGTGACGAGTTGGTGATGGCGGGGCTGCTGCACGACGTCCTGGAGGACACCGACGTGACCGGTGATGACCTGCTTGAGCGCGGGGTGCCTGCCCGGGTCGTGGTCATAGTGAGGGCGGTGACGAACCAGGCGGACGTCACGTATGACGAGACGATCCGCCGGATCACCGGCGACCCGCAGGCGACGCTGGTGAAGATCGCCGACAACGCGCACAACAGTCACCCCGCCCGTTGCGTCCGGTTGCCCGCAGACGAGAAGGAACGGCTGGCGGCGAAGTACTGGGCTGCGCGGGCTGATTTGTGGCCGGCGGCCGGACGGGCGGATATCGAGGCGGTCGTGTCGATCGTCAACCCGGCTCTGCTCGCCGAGCTCGACCTGCCGGCCCAGCGGTGACCGGGCAGGTTGCTGAGCGGGTTCTGCGGCTCCAGCGAGTCGATGGCGTCAGGACTGTTGCTCGCGGGTGCTTCAGCGGCCCGCACAAGTGGCCCTGCTGAGGGAGGGGGTGGGCCGGGTGTGGCTGCGGTCTCCGGTCCACCCGGCCCACAGCTTTTCCCCGAGAGGTATGGGCGCCTGCGCGGGGTTCTGACCTGTCCCCCGGCACCGTGCAATCTCCAAAGTCGCATGGGGCCGACTCGGTTGTTCGCCTTCTCAAGGAGTCTGATGTGACCGCTTTTTCGGACCATGTGCGTGCCGCTGCTGAGGAGCGGGTGCGTGGGTATCTGGCGATCGGGACGGATGCCCGCGTGCGGATTCTTGCTGTCCTGGCCGCTGCGGGGTTATCGCCCGAGCATGCCGACGAGCTCGTCGCTGCGGTGGAGGTGGGCGCGATGGCGGACATGCACACGGTCGTGGCCACCGAGCTCTACAACGCGCCGAGGGAACGCGGAGAGCAGTACGGGTGGGCGTGGGATGACGGTGTGGCTGCGTCTTTGGAGGCTGTGGTGCGGGCAGGCGACAACCATTACTTCCGTCAGCGTGGACTGCCGGTGGACAGCGACGTGGTGGGGCGCTTCAGCGCCGCGCTCGCCTGCGGGCGTGGCAGGCGAGCGGAGCGGTGGAAAGGCAGCGAGGCCGGGCTGCCTGCGCCTGCGCCCGGTCCAGCGTCCGCAGGTCCTGGTGCGGGTTCGGTGGCGGCTGCTGGCAGTGAGGTTGCGCAGCAGGGCGCGGACGATGGTGTCCGGTTGCTGGCGGTGGCTGAGGCGGTATTCGGCAGGTTCACCGATCACGTTGGCGACCGGGGTGTTTCCGAGGAGGTGGTGGAGGTTTTGGCGCCGGTGGTCGGTGACGTCGACAGTTTTGGTGTGCGGCTGAACGCGTTCGCCGAGCAGTACCACCAGCGGCTGGCCCAGAACTATGCCGACTATGGGCCGGGCAGTGCCCATCATGTGAGGCAAGGCAGGTATGTGCTGGTCAGACAGCCTGAGAGCCTGATCGTGTGGAAGCTGTTGTCGACATTCCACGGCCGGTTCCGGCTGCGCAATGCCTGGGAGCACAGTGACCTGCCGGAGACGATGCTGACGGATCTGGCAGCTGTCTGGGGTGTCGCCCTGTGACCCGCCCTCGTGGTGCGGTGCTGCGGCCCCACCAGGTCGAGGCGGTCGACGCCGTTGTCCGGGCACTGCAGGCGCCCGCGGACGGGCGGGGGCCAAAGGAGGGACTGCGGTGCCAGTGCATCGCCGCGACCGGCTCCGGCAAAACCCTCATCGCCGCCGCCACCGCCCAGCGCCTGGGCGCGCGGCGGGTGCTCGTCCTGGTGCCGACACTGGATCTGCTGGTGCAGACGGCGGCCGCGTGGCGGTGTGAAGGTGGCCGATCGGAAGTGATGGCCGGGGTGTGTTCGCTCCCAGCGAAAGACGCCGGTGGCCTGCCCTGCACGACGGACGAGGCAGAGCTCGCTGCGTGGGTGCGAGACCTGGAGACGGTCACCTTGTTCGGCACCTACGCGTCGGTCGACGTCGTGCGCAAGGCACACGCGCTCGGTCTGAACGCGTTCGACCTGATGGTGGTCGACGAGGCACACCGCACGAGTGGTGACGGGCTGAAGCCCTGGGCCGCGGTACACGACCAGGAGCAGGTTCCCGCGGCGCGTCGGTTGTACATGACGGCGACGCCGCGGGTGTGGCAGGCCGCCGGGGACGGCGGCGGCGCCGGGGGCGGCGGGGAGGCGCGGCTGGTAGCGAGTATGAGCGAGGACTCCCCCGTTTTCGGGCCCGTCGCCTACAAGCTGACCTTGTCGGACGCGATCGAGCGCGGGCTGATCGCTCCGTACCAGGTCGTGTGTGTCGACATTCGTGATCCCGAGTACGGGCACCGCGCGCAGCTCGGTTCGGGAACGGAGCGGGTGCGGGGTGCGCGGCTGGCCGCCTTGCAGGCGGGGGTGCTGACGGCGGCCGCGCGGGAGAACCTGCGCAAGCTGCTCACCTTCCACTCCCGCGTCGCCGAGGCCGAGGCCATGGCCGCCGGGATCGGTGAGGTGGCGACGCGGCTGTGGGAGGAAGACCCGCGCACGTATCCGGACCCGAAGCGGGTGTGGTCTTCCTGGCTGCACGGCGAGCATCCGCCGGCGCACCGGCGGGCCGTGCTGGAGGAGTTCGCCTCCGACGTCATCGAGCACCAGGAGGCGGGTGCTGTGCCTCGCCAGGGCGGGCGCGGTGGGCGGGACGGTGGCGGCGGGATGGAGATGCTGCCTGCTGCTTTGCGGCTGCTTTCCTCGGTGAAAGTTTTGGGTGAAGGCGTCGATACCGCGAATTGTGATTCCGTCGCCTTTTGCGACGTGCGCGGCTCCATGGTGGACATCGTGCAAATGGTCGGACGGGCTCTGCGCATGCAGCCAGGACAGGGAAAAATTGCCTCGTTGGTGGTCCCGGTATTCCTCGGACCGGATGAAGATGCGGACAATCTGCTTACCTCTCCAGCTTATGGAGCCCTCGCGAAGGTCCTCGAAGCGCTCCGGGCGCACGACACCGAGACCATCGAGGCACTTGCTGAATCCCGTGCGCGCAGCGGCAGTTGGGAGGACGAAGGGGCTGAAGGGGCTGAGGAGGAGAGTTCTCTGGATGACGCCGAAGCCTTGGAGGGTGTCGAGGCGGCGGAGGTGGTGAGCACGGGGGCGCGGGAGCTGCTGAAGTTCTCCACCCCGCGCGATGCGGCGGAGCTCGCACGGTTTCTGCGGCTGCGGGTTCTGGAGCCGGAGGGCGCGTACTGGCTGCGCGGCATCGAGGCCGCCGCCCGCTACGCGAAGGAGTTCGGGGGCGGGTCGTTGAACGTGCCGTACGCGTTCGTGACGCCCGAGGACTGGTCGCCCGCGGGTTTCCCGCTCGGGGTGTGGCTGAACCACCAGCGGCGCTCCTACAAGGCCGGACGCCTCGATCCAGAGCGGGTCGCGGAGCTGGACGGGCTGGGGATGGTGTGGGCGCCGCGCGAGGACGCGTTCGCCGACGGCCTGGCCGCCGCAACGGCCTGGGCGCAGGCGCACGGGCACTTCCTTCCGCCCGCCACCGCCGTGTGGAACGGCTACCCGGTCGGGAAGTGGGCGAAGAACATGCGCGATGCTGCCAAGCTCGCTGATCAGATCACCGCGCGGCGTGAGGCCGGGGAGGCGGTGGGGTCGGTGGCAGGGGCGCTCACCGAGGAGCGGCGCCGGCTCCTCGATGATGTCGACCCTGGCTGGTGCCCGGCGTGGGATGCGGGCTGGCAGCGCTGCCTGCGCCTGGTCCAGGCCCACCTCGCCGATGGCGGGAACCTCCCCACAAGGGCGGGGGACGTCGTGGTCCAGGGCGAAGACCTCGGACGCTGGATCATCGCCCAGCGCTACGCCTTCGACCAGCTGGCGGCCGCGCAGCAGTGGCTGTTGGGTGTGCTCGGGATCGAGGCCGCCGTCGAGGAGGAGCGGCCGGTGAAGCGGACCCAGGAAGACAAGTGGCGCCTCAACCTCGCCGCGGCCCGGCAGTTCCACGCCCGGGAAGGACACCTCAACATCCCCCGCAAGCACGCTGAGGAGCTGGCACTGGAGGTGGCCGGGCCTGCCGCTACCGGGCGTGAGAGCACGCCGGAGGGCACCGTCGTGGTCGATCTGGGGATGTGGACCGCGAACGTACGGCGCAGGGCCGACAAACTCACCGAGGAGCGACGGTCGGCGCTCGACCAACTCGGCATGCGGTGGTGAGGTGCTGAGGCTGTTCCTTCCGGTCATGTCGACGGATCAGGCGTCGTCCTCTGGGCCCCACACCGCCATGTGCTGGCGTAGCTGTGCGGCAGCCTCCGCGGCCTGGGCGTGGAGTTCGCCAGCCGCACAGCCCGCGGAAACGACAGTCCGAAATCGCCACCCGGTGTCAGTAGCAGGTCCCGCCCCACCACCACACACTCCACTGACAACCCCGTAACGACCAACCACCGACAGAACCCCACCCATCACTAATGACGGCGACTTGGTCGCCCGGCTTCAGTTGGGCCGCGTAGCGGCATCGCCGGAGGGGTCGGGACGTGGGTGATCGCAGAATGCGGACATGGTGGCGCCTTTCAGGGCGGGGGTCCTGGTGAGGCACGCGAGGCCGCACGGTGACGCGGAGCTCACAGACGCCGGAGGCGGCCCCCACAGGGCCGCGGAGCAGGCCCCGGCGCCTGAAAGGGCGGCTCCGGGGCGTCGTGTAGCACCGTGGACGCCGCACCAGACCTCCACCCTGAAAGGCGCCGCTGCGCCCTACTCCCGACTGCTGGTGGGGTCGGCCGCTTTCACCGGCGAAGAAGGTGCGGCTCGCCCGCCAGGAGCAGCAACACACTCCGCGGGGCCGACAGAGGGGGGATTAGGTCTGGACTCTTCAACCGTACGGATCCCGTGTCGCAGGCCCCGTGCTGGTCAACGGGCCAGCCTCACCCGCGCGGCGTCGTCTCGAAGAGTTCTTTGAGTTCCTTAGCATCCTCATGAAGCGTCGAATCCTCTGCGACTGCCTGGTCGAGAGCGTTTTGCAATTTTTTGAGCGAAGTCAAAAACCCGCGATGCTCAAAAGAACTGAGAACACCGCGATCACTGTGCGCGAGCGCATAGATTACATGTCTGTTGGATTCGAAATGATTCAGATGCTGCCGGAATTCCCCGCGTGAATGCGCATTTGTATCAAGGTCTGCGATATCACCGACGGTGACCGTTGCATACATCCAAACACTTAGCTCAGGCGTCGTATAGCGACGCACGAAGAGATGCCGAGTGCTCGTTTCGTGCTGCACGATAATTCCGATCAGCGGAATCTGATGTGTGTGATATGTCTTCTCCAGGGCTGCACCTGAAGAGGGCTTCCACGGCCACGCCGCGTCTGTCACTTTCAGTCGGTCGCTCATGTGCTCTGCCCTGTCTGCGGGATGGGTGTCTGGAAGGCCCGACAGAAGCGTTCTGCGATACGTGCGTCCCAGGGGCCATCGTCCCAGTATGCCGAGGCATGCTGAGGATTCACATCAGTCGGCGTCGATACAATACGAAAATTGAGTTGCTTGAGGCGGCTTACCTGCGCGTGCCTAGCCGCATGCTTCCTCGGTCTGGGATTCGCTTCGCCGATGTCCCTTACTTCACAAGCCTCGCTAACTGAGAGCTTCCCGATAATGAGGGACACGTCCAGTTCGCCCCTCTCGGAGCGCAAACCATGGGGGAAGCTGTACCCGCCCGATGAGTAGCAGTCTCCAGCCTGCGTCAGCCACATTTCATCGGTGATCTCTACGATCTGAAGGTCAGACATGCGCTCAGCGTAAGAAGCTGCCTAGGTGAACAGGCCCAAAATAGTAGACCAAACGGGTATACGCCGAACCCGCTCAGGCGCTGGGCTCTGCGGCTGTCTGCCCAGCTTCAGCGCATGCGGGTCACCGTGACCACTTCCCTGACGACTGAGTGAGTTCAAGCAACAGGGGTGGCAACAGTTGAGCTCGTGGCGAGTGGTGCGGGTACCAGATCCCGGTGGGTGGGGAACGCTCCCGCCTGAAGGGGTCCTGGGGGTACTCAATCTTCCGGAGGCAGTGGCCCGGATCGAGAACTGAGTCGACTCCGCTGGCGGGAACGGCAGTCACTGTTCCTGGAGGGGCCGGAGCCCGCCTACCTCTGGCTCACCGAGCAGGGCCTGCCCATGGCACCCGAGCAGTGGAACGCCATGTTCAAAACGGCGAACAAGCGCTGCGAGAAGGTCCTGCTCACCGAGCAGGAACGGAAGATCACCCGCGACTTCCGGCTGGCGGAGGTGCGGGGCAAGAGTCCGCCGAGGCGTCCGGTGGTGAGGAGCCCGGAGACGGCGGGATCGCTGTAGGGTCAAGGACCAGAACCAGGAGATTGAAGAGCTTCGCCAGCGGGTCACCCAGCTAACCCTCGCCGGTGCCGTTCTGACCCACGCCATCGACGCACCCCAACGGTCCCCACACGAAACCAGTAACGTCACCCCGCTGCGTCCGAGACGCCAATAGGGCGACCTAGGGCCTTGGGACCACATGGCCTTGGAGGGCCCTACCGGGCCCTCCAAGGCATCCCGCGCGGTTACCGCAAGTCGGCTATTCGTCCTCGTCGAGTTCGCTGCCAGGCGGAAGCTGGGACTGCTGGCCAGCCACTTCGATGAGCCGATAGCGGCGCTGGCTCCGCTTGCCCGCGAGCGAGCGCAGGACAAAGCTCTCTAGTGCTACCTCGACTTCCTGATCCAGGTGGTCTCTCACGACGCTGACCAGGGAATCGTCCACAAATCCGTGGATCTCGCTGCCGGTCGGGGGCTCGAAATAGAAGATCTGCCGTCGGGTCCGCAACCCGTCGAGGCGCCCCTGCAGTCGGATGACCTCCCGCTCTTCACGGATGACGCCAAGGCGCTCGCGAAGCGTTACCGCCTGTCCGGCGGAGAGCACGGAGGAGATCCGTTCACCGGTCCCACGTTGGACAGCAAGACTGATGTCGAGATTCGGGTTCGGGAGATCGTGGATCAGATCTGCCACTGCTCGGCGCATCACTGGCGATGCACTCAGCAACGAGTCCATCGACGCTTCATCGTCGTGGCTCTCGGGCAGGGCCCGAACCAACTCAACCGCACCGATCTCAGCCCAGGACACGCCGGCCGGAGCCAGATCGTCCTCGCCTTCCTCTGGCCTCGCAATGTGAGGCTGCAGGTCCACGATGATCGACCCGGCGGCGGAAGCGGTGACGTCGAGCCGGGCGAAGGAAAGATCCAGCGGTTGCAGCCTGACGATGTCGGCGCGGCGGACACGTCGGGCCTTGGCCAAACGAGCCACTGCCTTCTGCACACGCTGGAGGAAGTCACCTACCTCATGAGCGGCGATCAGTCCCCCATTGTCGGGGTTGGCGAGCCGGAAGTTGAAACCTGGTGATCCAGCCACTGTCTGCTGCAGACCAAGGCCGCTGAACTTCTCGGCCGACGCCTGAAGGCCCGCCCTGGTGAGCCGGGAGAGCGGATCATTCCCCTCGGTCGTCTGAAAGGCGCGGACGTACTTGTCGCGAAGATCGTTACTCACCAGCTCACCTCCAGATATCCCTTAACCGCCCCAGGGACGGGTTCCCCATCCGGGCCCTTCACGCTGGACCACAGCGTGTCCCAATACTGCTCCTGCTCAGGCACGCCAGCATCCACAGGGAAGCCGTCAATGAGGCCACCCATGGGCTGGACGCGTTCGGCCCAGGCCACGGGCCCACCATGAACCTGGACCTGCTTCAGAGTGAGCAGGGGGACAAGCCGTTCAACGTCCTTGTCGGTCAGGTTCAGGTTTCGGTCAATGAGGACCGCAAGGTCCAGGTCCGCTGGCGGGGCTTCCTTATGGGTGCAAAATCCACCATCCACCCAGAACGTTCCCCGCTCAAGAACATCTTGGACCATGTCTGCATACAGCTCAAAAGCTTGGAAAATACGACCGCGACGCTCGGCATGCGGGGCCTGGTCCACGAAGATCTCTTTGATCTCGGCCAACGTCGCAGCGTGACGACCAGGCGGCAGCAGACCACTGTCTGTGAGCGCTGGAATCAAAGCTCCCCCTTGCGTCGGCTTACGCCGACCATCCCCCAGCCCGAGCGGCCACCCTATCTACGGAGGCCCTTGCCAGAAATAGGAACGTCAGTATTGCGAGGGAAAGCACAAGTCCGGGTTGCCATCGGAAGCCACGCAGGGCCAGCCCGACGCACCTCCAGCAGCCCTCAGCCCTCAGCCCTCAGCCCTCAGCCCTCAGCCCTCAGCCCTCAGCCCTCAGCAAGACAGTGCTCGAGAATCTCTGAACACAACAACCTGACAGGGAATACCGCCGCATGCCGTGTCGCTCCCGACACGACCTCGACGACCGGGCCCTGCTCCACGGCGTAGCTGTCGCCCGCGTTCGTACGCGCGCCCCGCGCCGGGCCATCGGCCACAGGCAGGTGCGCAGCGACCTGCACGGTAATACCGGCTGCCCGAGTCTGAGTGAGGGCGACGCGGCCGTCAGGGAGCTCTTGGGGCGGGCATGGTTGCCGATGTAGCCGACGACGTCGGCGTCAACCGTCTCGCTGTGCGCCAGCGCGCTTGGCCGCGATGCCCTCCACCCCCTGCTCGCCCCCTGCTCGGGAAGAACTACGTACCAGGTGCGGGCGACGTCGATGTCGTCCGTCGCTGGCATCGGCCTGTAGAGGCAGGCCGAGAGCTTACGGAACGTCCAAGAGGGCGGCGCGGCGGTCGGTATAAGAGAACGGAGGTCGTGGCCAGCAAGTCGGAGGCAGTCAAAGGCGGCGGAGGCGCACCCCCAGGCCGATTGGCGGCCTGTCCTGCACCTCGGACGCGTCCGACCACCAGCCCGTGATCGTGGCCGGCCTGCCGCCGACGGATGCGTGCGTGCGTGTGAACCCTCCAGAGGTCCCCACGGTCATCGCGGGCGGTGCGCATGGCCTTGGCGGGGGGCGAGCACCATCGCGCAGCGCCCCGGGGCGGTGCCAGGAGACGGCCGCGCGGTATGCCGTGCCGGTGCTGATGCCCACCCCTTTGCGCTGGCCACGGCAAACGGCTAGGCCGACACACGGTCGGAAGGCGGTGGATCTGTGCGGGGATAGTTCTGCGCCCCGAACACCATGTGCATATCCATCCCGGCTTGCAGGACATTTTCGATGATGTTCTTAAGCAGCTCGTCCCTCTGTGATCCGTCCATCCCGGCCGCGACCCGTTCCGCGTACAGGAAGTACTGGTTCAGGACGGGCTGGTTGAAGTACTGGTTCAGCTGCTTCAGCGATCGGTCGTAGACAGCGAGGAACGTCTTGCTGAGGTAGCCGACGAAGGCTGTCGCGAGTGCAGCGAGGGAGCCGATGAAGACCCGCTCCCCGGTGGCCGTGAACTGCATCGACGCCCAAAAGGCTCCGATGAGGACGATGAGGCCGGCGGCCATCGCCGCGAGGCTGCTCGCGAAGGACTTGTTCGCCTGCTTGGTGGCGATGCCGTGGTACTGCTCGAGCAGCACCCGGTTGAAGTTGACTAGGCTCGGTAGCTCCATCCGCTCGCGCATTTGGTCAGCCGCAGTGTCTAGCCGGTCGGCGTCTTTCTGGGTCGCGGCCCTGTGGCGTCGGTCCCGCAGTACCAGGGCGGTCACCGACACCCCCAATACGACGACACCTGTCGTGGCCAAGGCGGGCGGCCACCAGTCCCCACCCCTGAAGATGGCCAGAATCGACGGGATGATCACAAGCGTGGCGGCGCCAGTGCCAAAGAGCGCGATCAGTCCATACGGGGTAGACGCGGCACGCAGTCGGGCCATGGCAAGTTCATGGGCCGCTCTGTCTCGGGCGGCATTTACCGCGGCGGCATCACTCTTGTACTGATGTTCTTCCGTCACGGCACCGCCCCCGATCCGCCCCCGACAGGGCGATCACCGTACCGGGGCTGAACGGCGAGCGGCAGGCGTTTTGCCCGACCCGCAGGCGCCGAGGAGCGGGGCGCCCCTCGACCGGCGACGTCGCGGGCGTGGGCCAAGCGGGTGGCCAGTTCCTCAGCGACTGCGACGGACCGGTGCCGGCCGCCCCCGCACAGCACGTGGATATCGACGCGGTCACCCGAGCCCATAAAGCCAGCATCACGTCGGACAAGCCGTACGACCGATTCCACTCATGCACGTAGCTGTCCCCCTGCTCAGAGAGGGTTGTCCACGACCGTCAACAGCGCTGCGGCGATGGCAATCAGCGCTTTCGCCTCGTCCCGGCTGTAGGTGAACGCCGACGTCACCGCGTCCTTGTGCACTGCTGCGCTCGTCTGGTCCTCGACGGCAAAGCGGATCCAAGCCCAGCGTTCGTCCTGAGTACGCTGCAGTCTGTCCTTGTTTCCGGGCCACTTCCAGCCGCTATGGTCCTTGATCCATTCCAGCGCGCGACGGGCCTCCAGGATCGCGCCGTCGATGTCGTCGTCCAGAAGTCGTCGCTGGGCGGCGCGCAAGAACTGGGCGGGCGTCGCGCGGGGGTCGTCCTCCAGTGGGAACGGGACCTGCATCTCGAACGCGACCGCGGGCCCAAGGGCGGTGACCTGTTCGATCCAGCGGCTCTTTGCCACGCTGAAGTGCAGGACCTCCGTCGTGCTGCCGGGGAAGCCGGGGGCTTGGGGAAGCGTGCCGGTGACCTGTAGTTCCATGTGGAGGTCGCCGTCGCGGGCCTCGTTGATGGCGTGGAGCTGAGCCGAGGTCAGGAGGAACTTGAGGACCGGGCGCTCGACTCCGGTTTCAGGGGTGAATGCGAGGACTTCCGTGCCCCGTCCAACGAGCGTGCGCTGGTAGGGGTTGGAGATCCCGTACAGGTCGATCTGCAGCGCCAGGACCCTGCCGGCCTTCGTCGCGATGGGCGCCTTCACTTCCAGCCCCACCTGGAGACAGATCGTGCCCATGCCCCGTAGGAGCTGCACGCTCTCCTCCCGGACGCCGAGCACGAATTCGCCAGCCTCCGCGTCGAAGCGCATCACGTTCACGACTGCCCCCTCCACCATGATCTTCGGACCGACCGATTCTCTACCAGTCGGCGCCGGGACACCGCCTGTTTATAGGCCCCGAAGAAAAGGCTTATACCGCGCACGGCCTGTGGACCGCTGGTGGACCACGGGGTGCGCGGCCGCCTTCCGTGACGAGCGAGCATTCGCGGCGGCGTCGGCATCTTTGTCAACGTTTCGCTGACACAGCGGCGTGTCAGTGACATGCTGACGTGATGGTGATGGAAGCGCAGAAGTGGCTTCGAATCAGACGTGCGGCGCAGGCGCTGCTTCAGGACCGCTACGGCCAGGGCGCCGAGGTGCTCACGGGTGCGGATGCGGTCACCGAGGTGACCGCATCCCTGTCGGTACGGCCGGTGCCGGCCGAGGAAATACTGGCCGCCCTGTCCCACCTGGAACAGGCGCGTGGTGAGCTGGACGGCAAGGAGCTGATGCTGATCCGCGCCGCCCGGGCGCAGGCCGTGTCGTGGCAGCGGATCGCTGGGGCCTTGGGGCTCGATACGCGGCAGTCCGCGGAGAGCCGCGCGGCGCGTCTGCAGCGTGCCCTGTCCACCGACAGCGGAGAGGGGATGCGCAGTGTCGCCGCGGCACGGCGGGAGAAAGCGCGCCGACGAGCTGAGGAGGCATCTCGTGGCTGATCCGACCATGGCTCACCCGGCCGCCCCGGCCGCCGAACTCCTCGCGGTAGCCGGGCCGTTGTACACCGCGTTCACCGGCCATGGAGGCGACCGTAGCCTGTCGGAGAGCGTGGTGGAGGTCCTCGCGCCGGCCGTCGGTGACCTCGGCGTCGACGCCTACGGCGTGAGGCTGGGCGCCTTCGTTGAGCGCTACCGGGAGCGGTTGGCCCGGAACTACGCCGACTACGGGCCGCACAGCGCGCACCACGTGCCTCGCGGGCGGTATGTGCTGGCCCGGCAGCCGGAGAGCCTGATCGTGTGGGAGCTGCTGTCGGGCGTTCGCGGCCGGTTCGCTCTCCGTGCCGCGTGGCAGGACAGTGAGCTGCCCGGAAGCTGGCTGGAGGATATGGCGGACGTGTGGGGGGTGGCCCTGTGATGCGGCAGGTTTCTGGGCAGGTGTTGCGGCCGCATCAGGTCGAGGCGGTCGACGCCATCGTGCGCGCTCTGCAGGCCCCCGCGGACGGGCAGATGCCGGAAGCCGGGTTGCGGTGCCAGTGCATCGCCGCGACCGGCTCCGGCAAGACCCTCATCGCCGCCGCCACGGCACAACGCCTGGGGGCGCGGCGGGTGTTGGTGCTGGTGCCGACCTTGGACCTGCTGGTGCAGATGGCGACGGCGTGGCGGCAGAATGGCGGCCGATCGGGGGCGATGGTCGGGGTGTGCTCGCTGCCCGCGAAGGACTCCGGCGGGATCCCGTGCACGACCGATGAGGCGGAGCTCGCCGCGTGGGTGGGTGACGTGGAGACGGTCACGCTGTTCGGCACGTACTCCTCCGTCGACGTCGTGCGCAAGGCACACGCACTCGGTTTGGGCGCGTTCGACCTCGTGGTGGTCGACGAAGCCCACCGCACCAGTGGTGACGGTTTCAAGCCGTGGGCGGCCGTGCACGACCAGGACAGGCTTCGCGCGGCCCGGCGGCTGTATATGACGGCAACCCCGCGTGTATGGGCCCCTGCGGGCGGTGAGGGCCAGGGGGGCGGGGAGGCGAGGCTGGTGGCGAGCATGAGCAAGGACTCCCCCGTCTTCGGACCCGTCGCCTAGAAGCTCACGCTGTCGGAGGCGATCGAGCGCGGGCTGATTGCCCCCTACCAGGTCGTCTGTGTGGACATCCGTGATCCGGAGTACGGACACCGGGCGCAGCTGGGGTCGGGGACGCAGCGGGTGCGGGGTGCGCGGCTGGCCGCGCTGCAGGCCGGGGTGCTGACCGCGGCCGCGCGGGAGAACCTGCGCAAACTGCTGACCTTCCACTCCCGCGTCGCGGAAGCCGAAGCCATGGTCGCCGGGATCGGTGAGGCGGCGGTGCGGCGAAGGCCACCTCAACGTGCCCCGCAAGCATGTCGAGGAGCTGCCCCTGGAACTGGCCGGGCCCGCCGCCTCCGGACGCGAGAGCACGCCGGAGGAGACGATCCGTGTCGATCTGGGGATGTGGACCGCGAACGTACGGCGCAGGGCCGACAAACTCACCGAGGAGCGACGGTCGGCGCTCGACCAACTCGGCATGCGTTGGTGATCTGTGGCCCTGTTGACCGACCTGGTCTTCTGGTGTGCGGAACTGCGGGTGTCATGCCGTCGGTACGGTCGTTTATCAGGCATGACTTCGCTTCGAACGCCTGCCGTTTTCATGATTGCTGCGACTGCCGTCTCTCTGGGGCTGTCGTCTGCGGCGCCGGCCACCGCAGGAGGTATTGGCGACTTTTTGAGCCCGGCATTCGGTACTACCTGCGCCAACCACGGCGGCACTCAGCCGCATGGACACACCACACAAGGCGCGGGCCAGGTGACCGGGCTGCTGGGCCAGGTTCCGCTCGCTGGTCCCCTCAACCAATGTGGCGGCGCCGACCTACCGGTCACGCAGCGCGAGCAACGCAGGTGCCGGGATGGAAGTGGGCTGAGCTCTGTTATTGGCCTGAACATCCTCGAATGCGCCGATGTCGAAGTATAGCCCCGTATCACTGGGTGACGAGGCAACAATTGCGGGCGCTGGACGAGTGCCCGCCGCGGTGGGTGCGTGGGCACGGCGCGGGCTGCTGCTGTGGGGCGGGGGCCGGGTGCAGGGCGGCCGTGCGACGGGGCTGGGCCCGGATCACTGGGCGGCGGCGAGGCCTCGGTTGACTCGTGTGGGCGGGTTGAGGGCATCCCCTCCCAGCTGCTGTTCCGAACCGGAAGGGGCCCGGTGAGTCCCGGGCGTGCGCCCACTGGAACGCGGGCTCCTGCCACGCCTGTTGCCGACCGAGTTCTGCGTACCGTACTCGCTGCCCCCTGCATCCAGGGGCGGAATACGAACAGAAACGTCTTCTGCGGCGGCATCGGTGTACGGTCTGCTGTTTCTCGCGGGACCTTCTGTGGCCGCTGCACCGCCGCCCGCTGAAGTGTGGTGCGGTGGGCCCTTCCATTGGTTGAAGCACCGCTCTACTCTCGGCTGTGGCGGGACGCCGGCCCCGGGGCCGCCCCGCGGCGGTTCCCGGACCCCGAACCGGCAGAGAAAAGACGCCTGGAGCCGCATCACCGACCACGCGGCTCCAGCGCCGGCCCTCCGGGAGCCACCTGAGGCGAGGCAACTCCCGCAGCCCCGCCGTCTGCCCGGAGGGCACCTCACGCGCACAGCACACGGACGACAGCAACGCGTCGCTGCACGCGCGCCCGGGTCGCCTTGCGCGGCCCGGCATGAAACAGGTTCTCATCGACGCGCCGGTATGTCCGCCCAACGGCCGCACCGTTCGCCCGGTTTGGACACCAGCCGCCACCCTGTCTGGGGGCCTTGGTCAAGGTGGGGTGAGCGGTCTGCCCTGTATAGGAGGCGCAGTGGGCTCCCCGGTGTCGGTACGGGCGCGCAGCTGCCGGTACAGCTCCGTGTACACCCTGGCGGGAAGGAGACCGCCTTGAGCCCGCTGGATGGTCAGGAGGGCTACGTGGCGCAGCTTGGTGTTCGTGCGCTGGGATACCTCCCGCAGCACGTCAAAGCCCTGCGCGGGGGAGAGCCGGGCGAGGCCGATGAGGACGCCGACGGCCCTGTCGACATCCGCATGCGAGACCACCGCCTCCTTCAGCTGCGTGATCTCCCGCTCCAGCGCCGCCGTGTGTGCGTTGCTTGATGTCGTCGCCAGGTCGGCGCTCTGCATCGCTTCGTCGGATCGCATCATTGCCTCCGGGGTCCAGGGGGGCGCCACGCCAGTCTGTCAGCCCCGGCCACTTTCCCGAGGTGCCCATGGCCTGCGGACTGCCGTCGAACTGGTACTGCGTCGTTTCAGGGCCCCGGCCCAGCGGAGCCGACTCGCCTTCCGTCCCCCGACCCCTGTCGGTCAGGATCGCCGATGAAGGCATCAGCGGCGCGCCTATCGGCAGATGACCGTGGTGGGGGGCAGCGTTGGATGTGTCACGGCCGACTTCTCTCTTCCCGCCGCGATGCCCGCGGGCCGGGTCTGTTTGACACGCCAGATCCGGCCCGCCACTCACCTCTCGCGCGGCCCGCTTGCCGGGCCGCGAGCGCAAAGGCCCGGCCGACGCGCCATGGGAACAGCGCCCGCGGCCACACCGAACCCCGAGCACGCGCGCGCCGCCGTCCCGCCTGGTCCTGCCTTTCCTTGTTCTTCTTCTGTCTGTACAGCCTGACGGTCGGTGCGTGTGTGAGGGGTGGTCGACGCCACTGGTACGCCCTGGCCCAGTCCCTGAGCTGCGGTTTCGTACTGGAGACGCGTGGGGTGGGGTAGTGCTGTTAACCCCGGGTGTGACCCTAGCTCTGGTCGTCGGCCGGCGTGTGGAACGCGGTCGCTGGGGTGCCGCACGCCGGGCCCAACCCAGGTGGGCGTACGGCACCCGGCGCCTGCCAAGGCATCGGTTCAACGCACCAGCAACGGCCAGGTCACTGGGCGCTGGCGTCGAGCGCGGATCCGGGCTGGAGTGCGACCTCGAGACAGTGGGGGCGGCCGCCGCGTTCGGCGTTCCACCACGACTCCCCCAGTGGCCCGCGTTCTTGCAGCCGGAACAGGGACGTGCCGAGCACGGGGAAGTGCAGAGACCGGTCACCAATCGAGCGCATGACGTCGCGGGCGCGGTTCGTGACGGTGGTCTCGCTGCGGGCGGTGAAGACGAACATCACGACCGGCTGCCCGTAGGGGGCGTTCCAGCGCTGGCGCCACCACAGGGTGTGCTGCTGGTCGGTGCGGGCGAAGTAGGCGTGGTAGCGGTCGATCTTCTCCGCGACGCGGGACGGGGTCATGGTGCCCCGGTCGACCTCCACGAACACGAGAGGCAACTGGTGCTCGGGGGCGGATAGAACGAGGTCGGCCTGGGCGCTGCCCCGGCCGGGTGAGGACTCGCTGCCGGTGATCGGCAGCGGCGGCACCTCGGTCCACATGTTTCCCAGCGCTCCCAGGCCGCGAGGGGGCCTCGATGACGGCCTGGTCCACGGCGGGCAGCATCGCCGCCTGGTCCTCGTCGAGCTGGGGGCGGAGCAGGGCCTGGACGGTGGCGTTGACGGTCATCGCGTGGGCGGCGCCGCGGGCGGTGGAGCCCATCTCGTGCAGCGGACGTTCCAGGACCTGGGCCGCGGCTTGGAGGCCGGCGGTGGTCAGCGCCCACAGTTTGCGGCCCTCGCGCGTGGCCCCTTCCGAGACGGTCAGTCCGTGGAGGGCCAGGTCGAGGGCGGCGTTGCGGTGCGGCTTGGTGCGCCGCCCCGGATCACGGCGGTGACGGCAGGTCAGGTGCGGGCGGGTCAGCGACTGGATCTGCTCACCGGTCGCAACCTTCAACACGCCCAACACGCGCAGCACGTCCTCGCGCAGCGCGGCCGTCGACCCGTACGGCCAGCGAGCGTTCTTTCCCGCCATCGCCCACTCCCCCGCCCCGCTTGCTGACGCATGATCAACCGTCCAGTCTGGCAGCTCTTACCGACAACCAGTGCCACCCGCAGCGGCCCCGTCGAACGCTCTCCTTGCCCGGGAGGAAGAAGAGGTTCGGGGCCGGGCGGGGCGCTGCTGCAGAGACGCGCCGGATGCCGGCTCGTCGCCATGCGCAGTGGTGATGAGGCTCGTTGCATCTTTCCACCCGGTGCTCACGGGCTCCTCAGACCTGCTCACCTTCTTTCTCACCCCGCGGCGCGCTGACCTGCGACGGGCGGTGCTCGGGAGGAGCCGCGCCTCGACTCGGCCTGGCGTAGGCAGAATGAGGCCATGGATGCTGGACTCACCGCGCTGCTCGGCGCCGCTGTTGGCTCACTCACCACCCTCGGCACCGCGATGGTCACCGGGCGCGCGGCGGCGCGCTCGCAGTTCGGCCAGTGGCGTCGGCAGCACCGCCGGGATGCCTACGCGAACTACCTGGGCGCGGTGTACGACCGTGATGTCGCCCTGGACGCAGTGCGCGACGCGCTGCGGGCGGACCGGCCTGACCTGCGGGACGTCGACGAGAAGATGGAGCGTTTCACCGCCCAGGTCCGCGGCGTCCACCGCGCCGCCGAGTTCGTCATCCTGGAGGGTCCGCCTTCCGTGGTGGAGGCGCTCTACGGTGTGGTCCACGCGGCTGACGACCTCGCCGAGGTCATGCGGCGGATGGTGCGCGATGCCCACGCGGATGACACCTCCCACAAGGACGCGGACACCGCACTCGCCGCCGAGCGGGAGCACCTGCTGTACCAGGCCGTGAAGAGGCTCCGCGCGGCGGCCGCCGACGTCCTCGGCGACAGCCGGATACGGATTTACTAGTCGCGTTCCTGGGCGCACCGGCGGTTCGCCAGGGGAGGTCCTACGAGGCCGTGACCGGCTGTGCCGCTCGATGCAAGGCTGCCCAAACGCGGCGATCGCGGGAAGGTTAGCGCCCTTGGCCTTCGAGGCGTCCCACGCAGAGTCGTCGGACCACTGAACGACGTCGAGCCAGGTGTTCTCGGCGATGCGCACCAGGCGGGCGCCGAGGAAGCCGCGCCGGTCCGCGCGGAAGGCCTCGACCATGGCGGGGCGTGCGTCCAGCATCGCCTGCGTGTTCTCGGGCGCCACGGTGAATGTGGTCGTCTCTATGACGGACATGACGGCCACCCGCCACGATCGGGCTGCCGGTGCGGCGGTTGTTGCGCGACGGCGCCCCGGCTGTGCTCAGGTGAACGGTCCAGCCCGTGGCTGCCGCCGGACCCGTTGTCTCGGCATGAGCCGTTGTCCGGCCGTCCGCTCAGCTGTCGCAGCCGACCCCTGGGGCCGGCCGGGGCGTGCCGTGCGGGCCCGGGATATCGGTCTGCTGAAGCCGATGGGCGCGGGCGGTCGACAGCATCTGCGCGGTATCGACCATCATGGCCTGCGCTCTGTTATAGGAGGCGGTGGCCCTGGCATGCATGGCCCTTGCCCGTGTGCTGGCCAACTGAGCGTAGTTGCGCATCCACTGGGCGTTCTGCCGCATCAGAGCTGCCTCCACAGCCTCACTGGTCTGCATACGTCACCTCCGGCTGACGTGGCAGGACTGCGTCCTCACAGACTTTTCCACTTTCGCATGCCCCGGATCCGGGAAAAGCTGTCCCTCCGCGACACGTGCTCCCCTCGGAGTCACAAGACCAGACAGCCGGTGGCAGAGACAGGCGCAAGCGCCGAAGACGGCGAGGTTCGTTTGACGGACCGGAATGTCGCTGCTGGTGCTGCGCGCGGCAGCACCGGCCGTCAGGCTGAACGGTGACATTCGAAAGCGCCGCACCAGGCGCCGTCCGATCCGAGCAGCGAAAGCGGACAAGCATGCATACAACGCAGGACTGGGTCGTGCTGCGCCAGCGGGCAGCCGACGCCCGGGCCGCCTCCCAAGAACTGCGCCGGCGCAGCGCCCAACTGCTTATTGAAACCCGCATCATCGTCGTCCGCGCCCGAACCACCACGGCCGCCCGTGACGCCCGACGACCAGCCCGCGACGCCTGATCGAGCCGTCCAGAGGTTCCGGGTACGGGAACGGACCCGGGTAGCGCAACCGGCTGACACAGCAGCCTGCGCGCGAGCCGGCCGCCGGACGGGCAGGATGCCGGGGCGCGGCCCCGGGTAGGTATCGCGGGTGGATCGCGTCCAGCCACGGCAGGGTCAAGGCGTTGGGGTCAATGGCCGGTTGCGCTCGGGGGGTTTCTGCCGCCTCCCGCGACGGCAGAAACCCCAGCTCATTCCTCGCAGCGCAGGCGCAGCGTGTCGATCTGGTCCCAGCCGCGTGCCTGCAAGCGCAGGTGCAGGCTCAGTTCCCGAGGCGCGAGCAGGCAGAGGGCCTGGGGTGGGCGCAGGGTGCGGGCGAGACCGACCAGGGTGGCCAGGGCGCCGTTGGAGAGGTAGGCGACCTGGGTGAGGTCGACGGTGATCTCCTGGGCCTGCTTCGCGCAGTCCGCCACCGCGGTCGCCAGGGGGACCTGGTGGGCGCCGACGACTTCGCCGTACAGGCGCACCCCTTCCTCGCGTGGGAGGGGTGTGATCAGGCAGCGGTCGTCGACGAAGAAGTTGGTGCGCACGGCCGGGTCCCCGCTTTCGCGGACGGGGCACCGCAGCACGGGCGGGTGACGGAAGGCCGGCAGACACGCGAGGAAGGGCGACTGCGGGTTCACGGCAGACGGGCGATGCGGTGCGTATGACGGCGGGCATCATGGTCCCGCAAGGCAGCCGCTGGCGTTGGGGACCCGTCCACGGGCCCGAGAGATCGCCGAAAAATGCCTGCGCCGCGCTGACGACGAGACAAGTCCACGGACTGCTACCGACGGTACTCCCCCACCCCACCCCCGCGACAGGCTGCGTGGACGCAGAACGCACCCCACATGCTCTGACCGCAGCACAGCAGTACCACGGCCCCGCCTGGAAGGACGTCGGTGCTGCCCAGCGCGGGACGCCGCTGCACGGCAAGGCGCGGACCGCCGAGGGACACACAGACCACCGAGGGGCGGGGTCCGGGCCCCTCGGTTGCACGAGGTCCGCGTACCGCGCGCTGGCCGCCGCGCAGGAGCCGACGCGACACACCGAGTCTCCACTCCCCGTCCGGCATATGCCAGAGCAGTAGCCGACAACGGCCAGAAGTCGCCCACCGCCGGGAGGGTTGCGGCCCGTGCAGATGGGCGGACGCCTCGGGGAGAGCGTTGGGGGCCGAGCTGAAGAAGATAGAACTTGCCTGGCAAAAAAGGCTACGCAAAGCCGGACAAGAGACCGTCATTCCCCTCGCTCAAGGCGGTGCAGCGGTCATCGTGATACGCGGCGAGGTTGATTACGACGTCAGGCGGCGCCGAATTGATGGGCACCGCGGCCGCGCCACCGCACCCACTGCGGGTCGTCCAGGGCGCTATCGGGATCCGCGACACCGGCGGCCTCGAGGAACACGACCAGGTCGTGATCGCTGTAGGCGGTACCGAGGACCCTGTCCCACCCATCGCTGTGCACCGTGACCCGCCGGCCCCCCGAAGAGGACGGCCGGTGCACAACGAACGGAACTCCACTCACCCCCCAGCTTCACCCCGGACAGCAAGGGGCGCGAGCGAGAACCGGCCGGGCCGACCGGCCTTTGCCTGCAGCACCACCGGGTGCTGTGCTCGTGAGGTGCCCTCCGGGCAGGCGGCGAGGCTGCGGGAGTTGCCTCGCCTCAGGTGGTGGCCCCGGGAGGGCCGGCGCTGGAGCCGCGTGGTCGGCGATGTGACTCCAGGTGTCTCTTCTCTGCCGGTTCGGGGTCCGGGAACCGGGGGATGTCACGGCGCGTCCCCGTTCAGGGTGTGGCTGGGCAGCGTGCCATACGCCTGCTGGTAGGCGGTGGTGAAGTGGCCGGCTTGGGTGAAGCCCCAGCGGCGGGCGGCCTCGGCGACCGTTAGGCCCTGGGCGGGGTCGGCCGCGGCCAGAGTCTCGCGGGCGCGCTCGAGGCGGATTCGGCGCAGGTAGCCCAGCGGCGTGGTGGCGTAATGGCGGTGGAAGGCGTACTGCAGGGCGCGGCCGTTGGTGCCGGCCGCGGTGGCGATGTCGGTCAGGGTCAGCGGCAGGTGGGCGTGCTGCTCGATGTGGTCCACCGCCCGGCGCAGCGCGGGTGGCTGGACCCGCCCGGGGCCGGGGGTGTGCTGGCGGTTCATGGTGGTGTTGGGGAAGGTGTGCAGGGCGGTGACGGCCAGCGTCCGGATCATCTCCTCGGCCAGCAGCGGATGGGCCATCGGCGTCTCCGGGCTCAGGAGCGTGGAGTTGGCCAGGGCGGTCAGCGCCAACCAGTGGCGTTCTGTCGCCGCGGACAGTGGTGTGATCCCCGCGAAGTGCAGGTCCGCAGGGTCGATGCCGGTCACTTCTCGCGCCGCTGCCTGCAGTCGTCTCACCGGCAGCCGCACGCAGGCCAGTTCGGTGCCGGTCAACACCCATCGGGTAAAGCACGCACTCTCCGGCAGGAACCAGGGTTTCCTCACGATCCTGGCGCAGGCTCAGCCAGGGCCCCTGACCCCTCACACGCAGGCTAGGAGGCTTGGTCCCCGCAGATCCAGCCCCGTCCCCTTTCCGGTTGAACATGTCACAGGCACCGAGTTGTCCTACGGGCTGCGGCCGAGTGTGGCCGCTGCTCCGACCGTGCGCAGTAGGCTGTCTGGAAGGCAGGATCTGCGGTAGGGAGGGCCGCTCATGTCTGATCTTCCAGCCCCCGGCCTCTCGCCGGAGCGGTTCACCTTCGCCACCCGCGACCCGGACGAGGCGCAGGATTTCATCGCCCGGATGTACCGGGCGGGACGGCCGCCCCGGACCAGGTCGGTGGCGCTGACCGCACCGGTGTCGATCTCCCAGATCAGCGCGGGCGGGCTGAGCTACGTCGACTTCACCATGCCGCCGGACGTGACACTGCACCTGACCGGCACCAACGACTTGTCGGTGACCACCCTGATCAGAGGCGGCACCCAGGCCGAGCTCGGCAAGAGCACCGAGCGCTACGCCCCCGGGGATGCCTTCCTCGGCAGCTACCCCGACGGCGACTACCAGGTCCGCTGCCAAAATTTCCGGGCCGGGATCCTCACCGTGCCCTACGCCGCGCTCCGGGCCGCCGTCGACCAGCCCCGCCGGCCCTGCCCGCCGCTGCGGTTCAGCACCTTGCGCCCGGCCAGCCCGGCCGCCGCCGGGCAGTGGAAGCGCGCCGCCGCCTTCGCCCGCGATCTGCTGGAGAACGACGAAGCCGCCCACAGTCCGCTGATCACCGGCGCCACCGCCCGGCTGCTGGCCGCGACCGCCCTGACCGTCTTTCCCAACAACGCACCCACCGGCCCCACCAGTGCGGACAGCCGCGCCGCGCACCCCGCGACCTTGCGGCGCGCCCTCGCCTTCATCGACGCCAACGCCCACACCGATATCGGCGCCGCCGACATCGCTGCGGCCGCCGGTGTCACTCCCCGCGCCATCCAGCTGGCCTTCCAGCGCCATCTGGGCGAGCCCCCGCTGCGCTACCTGCGCCGCATCCGCCTGGACCGCGCACGCGAGGAACTCCTGCACGCCGACCCCACCCGCCAGACCGTCACCGCCATCGCCTACCGCTGGGGCTTCTCCCACCCCGGCCGCTTCGCCACCGACTACCGCACCACCTACGGCGAACCCCCCAGCCACACCCTGCGCCGCGGATAGGCGCGACTTTCCCAAATACTCCGCTCCCGTCTCACCTCAGTGCGGACGCCGGCTCGTTGCCGCGCAGGCCCAGGCAACAACTCCTGGCGCCTTTCGCGACGTTCAGAGCCCCTGCTTCCCCGGAGGGCGGGCGCCGGCACGGGGCGGTGCCTGCAGCCCTATTGCGGGAGGGGTCGTGGGCGGGGCCGGCTTGCTGCTGCCTGCGCGCGCACTGCCGTCCGGGTGCGCCGGGCCGCGTGCAAGGCCCGCTCGGCATCCGCGTAGGACGTCTGGGCCTTGGCGTACATGGCCTCCGCCCGCACGGTCACTGCCGTGGCGTAGTGCCACATCTCGTACGCCCGCTGCCGCATCAGGTCCGCCGCCTCTGCTTCCATAAGCACCAGTTCTCATCGGGTATCCGGACTGGATGCTGCCGCCGGCAGGACAGGCAGAGCCTATGCGCGCCACTCGCGAGCGGGCTACGAGGCCGGGTTCCGGCCGCTCCATGGGCGTGGGCGCCGTCATGGAGGTTACTGCACAGGGTGCCAAATGCCGGGCTGAGGAGATCCCCCACGCCTCCGGCCGCAGCCGGGACCGCGCCCGCCAGACCGGCCCCAAGGGCCGCAACGGTGATGCCGAGGATGGTCATAGAGCGTCGTGAAGTCATAGGCGCTACAACGAGCCGGCACGAGCCCGGGACACTCCCGGCCGGGTGATACGGGCGGACCACGCCAGCCATCTACTGCGTATCGCCGACGCTACCGCCGTGACAGGGCGGGGGCTTGCCACGTCCGTCGCCATGTCCGCCGCCCACACCCAGCGGCCGCTCTCCCCCGCCCTTCAGGAGCCGGTGGACGAAGTCGCCGAAGTCCCGGCTCGGTGTCGCCGCTGTAGGCGACGGACGTCCTGACAGTGGCGTAGCGCGCCTGTCCGCCGCCGCGCCACACGCCGGAACGACCGAGGAGACAGCCCGGGCGCGGCCTCGCGCGCCGTGGTTCACCAAGTCGGCGTGCGGCCAGCACATCTGGGCATGGCCGGCTGCTGGAGTCTCAATCAGCGGGAAGTCATGAGGCCGGTGCGCAGCCGGGTGAGGACGCGGGTGATGAGGCGGGAGACATGCATCTGAGAGCAGCCCAGGTGGTCGGCGATCTGCTGCTGGGTCTGCTCCTCGACGAAGCGGAGGTGGATCAGGGTGCGGTCGCGTTCGTCGAGGCCAGCGATGAGGGGGGCCAGGGAGTGGAAGTTGTCAACGAGGTCGAAGCGTTCCTCGTCCATGCCGATGAAGTCGGCGAGCAACGTGTCGGATTCGTCGTCGTGGCCGGAGACGGCGGCGTCCAGGGAGACGCTGTTGTAGCCGTTGGAGGCCTTCTGGGCTTCGGCAACCTCGGCGGCATCGAGCTGCATGAGTTCGGCGAGTTCGGCGGTGGAGGGTGAGCGGCCCAGGCGGCTGCGGAGTTCCTCGGTCGCCCGGGACAGCTCCAGGCGGGCTTCCTGCAGGCGGCGCGGGACATGGACGGCCCAGGAGGTGTCGCGGAAGAAGCGCTTGATCTCGCCGGTGATGTACGGGATGGCGAAGGAGGTGAACTCTATGCCGCGGGTGAGCTCGAACCGGTCGATGGCCTTGATCAGTCCGATCATGCCGACCTGGACGATGTCCTCCATCTCCTGCTGCCCCCGGTGCTTGAACCGGGAGGCTGCGTACTGCACCAAGGAGAGGTTCATCTCGATCAGCACATTGCGCACATACGCGTGTTCGGCAGTTCCCTCTTCGAGCTCGGTGAGCCGGTCGAAGAAGTGCCGGCCGACCTCCCGCGCATCCCTCGGCGCGATCGACGCCGGGTCCGCGTAAGCGCGGTCGATCAGATGCGGGGCAGGGCCGGTCGTGCAAGTGGTGGTGGATGCTGGCACGGTGGTCATGCGTCCGCCTCTACTGGATTGCCTGATCGAGCCTGGCTGCAGCCTCTGCATCCTGCCCGGCTTCCCCAATTTGCGCTGATCAGTCACGCGGCCGCTCTCCCGCCGCCAGAACGTGGCGCCTGTGACTACAACGCCGTTCCGTGGGAGGGAAGTCACGGCCAGGGGCGAGACAGGGAGGATCCATGACCACGGGCGGCCTGCTGTCGGCGGGGAGTTCCAGGGGGATGCCGATTCGCAGTGTGGTATGCGCCGCGCGGTCCTGGTGAGCCGGCTGCAGCGCACGAGGCCGGCCCCGACCGCATCGCCATCGTCGGTTTGGTTGGCACCGTCGAATCTACGAGGAAGAGCCCCTTGGTCACCGAGGGTTGAGCGGGTCGGGGCCCGCCTCACGGCGGGCGAGGGCGAAGCGTCCCGGCGCGTCCTCGGTCAGCCAGCCCCGCTCCACCAGCCGCTTGAGCTTGGCCCGTGTGCCCTCGATCTTCCCGGCGGTCGGGGACAGTCCAATCCGCGGCACGATCTGCTTGGCCTGCAACGGGCCCGGCGCGTCCGCCAGCACTTCCATGATGTCCCGGTACACATCCGGCAACATTGTCGCCGCGAGGCCCTCCCGCCACGGCGGGACCATCACCACACCCGTCCCGTGCGGGTGGGGCTTCGGATCCGGCTCCACCGGCACATCCGCATCGCTGTCCGGCTCCGCGGCCGACAGCTCGGCCAGCACCTTCGTGGCCGTCTCTCGCGTGATCTCCCACCGCGACAGATCCTTCTGAGCCGCCTCCAGCCTCTGCGTCAACTCCACGACCTGGGCGCGTAGTTCCTCCACACGGCGCCGCGCCGCGGCCTCCCGCGCCTCGAGCTCCTCCGGCAAAGACACCATGGCGCCCCACCTCCACCCCAACACGGTAGAAGCAAGCCCCCCGCCCCGACACCACCGATCAGCGTCTTCCCAGGTCAGTCATCCCCCGAGAGGATCCACGCCCAAGGACTTTTACGTAGGACCGCTCGGGCCCGCCTCAGGCTCGGCTTCCTCGTCCTGCGCGGATTGTTCGTTCGGCTCTTCCGTCGGCACGAGCCGGTCTGTGTCCGAGAGCTCCAGTGCTCGGTGGATGCCGTCGATGGGCGGGGAGTCGTTGTCGGTGACGATGATCTGTAGACGGTCGACGCGCTCGGTGGCGGTTGCCAGCAGGGTCGTGTACATCTTGCGCAGCCGCTCCAGATCGGTGCCCTCGTGACCGACGTTGCTGCTGATGCCGTCGATGATCAGAAGGTTGGGCAGAGGCACGGCGTCGTCGTGGAGCGCAACGAGCTGGTGCGCGAGGACGTGAGCCACGTTAACGAGAACCTCGACGCCCTGGGATTGCAGGTCGGCGAAGGAGCGTCCATCGACGACGGGCATGTAGGTCTCGCGGTTGATGCGGGAGCCGGGCTGGTTGTCGAAGCGAGGCGCGTCGAAGCTGCGCAGGGCGTTCTCGAAGGCGTGGTCGAGTTGGTCCAGGCGGGCGTGGACATCAGGATTGCTGTGCCAGGAGGCAGCGATGCGGTTGTTGAGGTCTTCTTGTTCCCGTTCCAGCTCCGCGATCCGTTCGCTCTGCCCTCGAAGCCGGTCGTGCAGGGCGAGGGCGTCGTCGATGCGGGCCAGGTGTTCTTCCAGCCGGGCCTGTTCCGCGGCGATGGCGCGGATGCGGTCGGTGTGGTCCGTGACGTAGGTGGCCGTGGCGCGGTCGAGCTTGTCGCCGAGGTCGGTGCGGCGGCGCGTTTGAGCGGATCGGGCGGTCTCGAGTTCGTCCAGGCGGCCTTGGCTGCGCTTGATGAGTTCCTCGGTCTCGGTGACCTGCTCGATGACGCGGTCCTGCTCGGCGGCGAGCGTGGAGGGGGCCGGATCCTGCGGTGGGACCTGCAGGCAGAGCCGGCAGGTGTCTTCATCGCCCCGTTCGGGAACGCCGGCACCGCAGCGCGGGCAGGTGTGGAATTCGAAGTCGTTCAGCAGTCGCTCCGCGACCAGGGCGCGGGTGAGACGGCGGCTTTGAGCGATGAGCTGGTCGCGTAACTCTTGGAGCCGGGATACGGAAACGGCTTCGGCGGCGGCCGCGTCCGAGATGCGGGCGAGTTCCGCCTCCGCTTCCGCGATCTGCTCACGCAGCGAGACAGTGACGGGATGGGTGAGCTGGCGGGCCAGGACCTGGTCGGTCTGACGGGCCTGGGCCAGCTGTTGCTCGGTCTCCTGCCGCTGGACTTCGAGCTGCGCCCGGGAGGCGAACGCGGTGGTCCCCAGGATGCGTTCCAGGGTCGTCGCATCTGCCGTCAGGGCGTTGAGCTCGGTGGTGACGGCGCGAAGACGCTCGCGCAATCCTGCCGCTTCGGGGTCGTAGAGGCCGTAGAGGATCTCGAAGACGTACTTGCGCTTGATGTTCTTCTGCGCATTGTCCGGCGTGCCGAAGACGGAGGTGTCAATCTCCTTCTGCCGAAGGACGCAGTACATCAGGTAGTCGCTGATGGTGACCGGGATGAGCGGGCTGGTCTCGTCCGTGGGGGCCCGGGGGACGCGTATACGCGGCAGGCCGAGCATGGTCAGCCACCAGTCGCGGAAGGTCTGGTCGTAGCCAGCCTGCACCTGGCTGGCGGGCAGGCGCCACACCTCCCGCTCGCCGCCGATCTCGGCGATGTCGACCTTGGCGGTGGAGGTGCTGACCAGCTGGCGCACGATGCGGAAGCGTCGCGCGCCGATCAGCACGGTCCCGGAGATGGTCCGCCCTCGCAGCTCGGGCACGACGTTCACCTCGGCGCCCAGCAGGGCTCGCAGGCAGCTGACGGTGGCGGTCTTCCCGCCGCTCATGGAGCCCACGATGGCGTTCATGCCGGGCTCGAAGCGTACGGTGCGGCTGGTGCCGGCCAGGGTCAGCTCTTCGATGCGCAGTCTCATAGGTGAGTCCCCCAGTCCGCCTCGACGATGTCGGGGAACGTCTCGTAGATGAGGTCCTTCAACGTGGTGCCGCTCAGGTTGAAGTGGCGGCGCAGCAGCAGGGCCCGCTCCCGTACGGGGCGCCAGCTCTCGGTCTCGGCGAGGGCGCGCGCGACGCCGTGCCCGGCCGGGGTGGTGCGATAGGTGGCGACGGCGTCCTGATGCTTGGGCTCGATCAAGCCCTTGCCCGTGAGGGCGCCGAGCAGGGCGTAGTAGGCGGGGTCCCACGGCCCGTACCGGTACCGGATCATGCTCTGTTCAATGGCACCGGTCAGCCAGGGGTCCTCGCCGGTGTCGGCACCGGGCCGCCGGACGGCCATGAGCTTGCGAAAGTGCCCGGGGTAGCGCAGCAGGAAGTCCAGTTTGGCGAGCTTCATCCGCCCTTCGACACCCTTGGCTGCCTTGGTCTCGGAGAAGACGTCGATGAGCAGCAGCAGGCGCGCCTGGGCGTCGGCGGAGGGCGGCCGGCCGTCGGCGGGGCGATCCGCCGGGGTGGGGGTGGTGAGGTCAGGAGGCGTCACGTGCGTCCCCCCAGTCGAAACGGCATTCGTCGGACACGGCACACGCCCGGCCCATGAGTAGCACGCCGTCCTGTGCGTACAGCGGCGCGCGGTCGTAGGCGCCCGGGTTGTTCTGCAGTTCGACCTGCAGGGCATCGAAGATGGCGTTCGCCGGCCGGGAGTCTTCTTCGTGGGTACGTCCAACGCGGCGTGCGAGGAACAGCAGCCGCTGGTCGAGATCTGCCTCCACGGCCGGGTCCCCGGGCCAGGTACCGAGCGCCACTTCGCGGAACCGGTGGTAGTCGGCGTTGGCCCGCATCAACTGCGCGTCCTCGATGACCCCCTTGGACGCGGCTCCCTTCTGCAGTTTGCGCACCAGGCTGGTCTCGGAGCCGGTCAGCTGCTGAGAAAGGTCTTGCAGCAGCACATGGCCGGGCCGCGTGAGCCGCTGCCGCACGTCGGCGATGACCGCCGCGGACACGCGCTTGCTCAGCACGGCGGCCGGTGGGTCGTCGACGGCCAGCAGCTCGGTCCAGCGCGCCACTGGACGCCCCATCATGGCTTCCCGGGTGCGGCGCAGCAGCTCCGTGTAGAGGGCGTCGATGGTGGCCATCGGCAGCCCTGGCCCCAAGTCGGCGAGCACCCGGGTGCTGTGAGCTTCGACGCTCTCGCGGCGGACGAAGGGCCGTACCCGGACGAGGCCCAGGAACTCGCTCAGCTGATCGTCGTCGGGGACTTTCAGATGGGCGGCGACCCGCTTCCGGCACGGTTCATGGCCACCGCCCTGTCCGCGCGACAACGCGGTCACAAGCGCGTCGGCCGGATCGAGGTGCCCTTCGACGCCAGCGGTCAGCTGATAGACCTGCCCAGTCCCCCGTACCGTCGTATGGGTCCGCCACAGGCTCTTCAACGGCTTCTTCGAGATCACATCTGTCAGCGTCCAAGGCTCCACCGCGTCGCGGGTCTTGATCTGCTGGTAGTCCCAGAACAGCTCACCGTCGGCGCACCGGGGATGGCCCCGGCGTGCGACGACGATGTCCTCGATGTGCTCGCACGTGACGTGCGCGACCGCGTCGCCCGCCAACATCTCCAGAACCGCTTGCACAGCGATGTGGACCTGATACTCATACCTGCGCAAAGTGGGTGAACCCGTATCGTCCGGTGCTTCCACCTCAATCGGATCGGTCATTCGCCCCCCAGCTCGTTCCTCCCCGAGCACGCAGCGTAAAGCCCATGCGATCTTTAGTCGACGGGAAGGGAGAAACGAGCCGAGATCGCGTGCTGCACTGTGGGAAGTGCTTGGGGCGGCGGCCGCGGTGCCGGTGTACGACCACCTGGTCGACGAAGTTCACCACGTGAAGGGTGATGCGAGGGCTGGGCGTCTTGTCGCCTTCACACCACCATTCCGGACCTTACCCACCTTCCGCGGTGGGGGGGCGACGGCCAGACAGATTTCCGCTAGTCGGTCTCGACGTGCCGGGTAGGGCTGTCCTGGACGACTGTGGCCTCGACAAGGTGCAAATCGACTCGATACTCCTCCATTAGGTCCCGCCCGGACTCGACGGTGGCGCCGAAGCGGCAAGCAGCTGTGCCGTCAGCGCCCACACGGCAAGATCGTCGTGACCGTTGACACGCGAGGATACGGGCACGGCTGAGCGCAGACAGGGGCGGTGCCGGGGCCGCTCCCCGTGCTACTGACGAGGCAACGTCATCTCCATGTCGTTCCCAAACAGTCTGTGGGGTGGTGCCATGCCTCAATGAGTAATGACGGCCTCGACAGCGCGCCCGCATTCGAGCTCCGCTGCGGCGGATTACGTGTGACTATCCAGCGCATTCCCGGATGGCTAGTAGCAGCTTTTAGTACCGCTACGGGAAGCGGACTCGCAGCGTGGCTTGCGGCGCGGTGAGCCGAAACAGACGTCACAGCTCCCGCTGCGCATAAGGGGCGTGAAGGAACGTGTCGTGCCTGACGGCTCTGCCCGCAGTGGCGGCGCGGCGGCGTACCGGCGGCGGTGCCAGCGCCCAGCACGTCCCGGCGCGTCGGCCAGACTGTCGCCGCCTCCCAGCCGGTCGGCGCCGCGCGAGAGCCGGTCGTCGCGTGTACGTCGGCCGCACGGGCACAAGACTCAACGGATCAGATGACCTCTTGCTGTCCTTGATGGGGCTGCTCGAGTTGTTGCTCGCGCTTGCGTTGTTCGACGCGGAGTGTCTCGATGTTCTCGGCCAACCGCTCGAGGTTGGCCGCCTCGTCCGCTTGGTTGTACGGGGGGATGGCGAGGTCGTAGGCGGTGACGTGCTGTTCGATGGCGTCGGCGGTCTGCTGGAGGTTGAAGGCCCGCTCGCGGTACTTGAAGTAGCCGGTGACCGCGGTGGTGAAGGAAACGAAGGCGCCCAGGGCGATCAGGAGCGCCTTACCGGGCTGCGGCGGATCGTAGAGCGCTGCCGTCACCGACATCGTCACGGACGCGACGAACAGGGACCACTGAAAGAAGTTGTGCACGGTGCGATAGCGCCGTGTCTCCCGGCGGAGACGGTCGATCTCCTGCGGGATGGTTTCCCGGTAGGAATGTTGGCGGTCGCGTGACGAGCGGGCACCGGCCGAGGCCTCCAGGATGCGCCGCTCCTCCAGCAGTTCCAGTTCCAATTGCAGCGCAGAAAGCGACTTCGGTTCGGTCCCCTCGGGCTGCCCCGTCTTCATGCGGCGTCCCGCTCGGCGCGCGAGCAGCAGCAGGAGCAGGAGCGCGACGCAGGACGCGTTGTAGGAAAGCAGGACCTCTGGGCGCCGGACGATCGCGTTCACTGTGGCCGTTGCGCAGAGCAGAAGAAAAGCCGTCAGCGACGAACCCGCGACGAGGAGGCGGGACTGACGGGCCAGGCGTATCTGATCGATGAGAGCGGCGGCCCGGCGGCGGTGATCCAAGGTGCGTTCCACATAGTCGCTCCTGCCGTCACCGCTCCCGACCGGTCTTCCACCCGATCCTTGTCCTTCTCCTTCCTCATTTAAGGAAGAAGTGGGCTGCACGCTGCTGAGAGGGCCGTTGGCGCCTTCGCACACGGCTTCTTCGGCCAGGACCTCCTGGGGCGGCTGCGGAGCGGGCTCACCCGCGGGCTGGTATTCCACCTCCGCCGTCGTCCGCAACTCCTCCAGCCCGCTCATGCAGGCTTCAATGGCCTGCCCCCACGTCATCGGGTGCCCGCTGTCCGGGACGACCCCGGGCGCCAAGAGGTCGGCCACGGCGACGGCGGGCCACAATGCTCCGGATCCGCTGTAGTCACGGCGCCAGACGAGAGCCTGGGTGGGCTCGTTGTGGGAGGGGAAGACGGTCCATGTCAGCAGATGCGCCACGTCGGCTTCGGACGCGGCGTCCAGGAAGGCCTTGACGTGTGTCCAGTCGAGGCTGCCGGGGAAGGGCAGCTCTGCGTCGTCCGCCTTGAGCCCGTGCCCGGCATGCTCAAGGCACACCAGGATCTCGTACACCCACGTGGGGTGGGCGGAGTCCAGCTCCGCCAAAGCGTAGGGCTCACTGCTGCTGCGGGCTATCACCCGCAGGGCGACCGGCTCTCCACATACGTTGGGCCGGTTGGTTTGCGGGTCCAACGCGTTGCTCTCCTCGGTCTCCATGGCGTCCGTGCCTACGACGGGGGCGGGCTCGGGGACCGCTACGGGGCCACGGGGTGATCGGCGCATATCGGGAACCGTGCGATAGAGCGCTGACAGGCGTGCCAGCACATGGAAGACGACATCCCCCCAGGTCGAGCCAGGAGCCAGGGGATTCATCTCCCGAATATGCACGGCCTTCCAGACGCTCTCTCCCCCGTCATTGTGCTCGTATCGCACCAGGGCCCTGGTCGAATCCCGTCCGTCAGGCTGCACGAGCCATGCAGCCAGCGGCTCCAGGCCGACAGCGGTTGCAGCAGTGACGAGCGGCTCAATATCCGCCCACTGCAGAGCAGGTGCTGGAAAGCGCTCGTAGGCATCCTGACGGTCGGACCGCTGCCCCTGCCGCCCAACATCGCGCAGCAGATCGAACACCCAAGGCGCGTATGCCTCCCCGCCCTGTGGCCGCCGACCCGCGGGCGGGGTGGGATCAGACATTGCGACGCGTCTCCCTTCGCTTCAGCGTCAGCAGTACCCGGCATGGCTTGGCAGGCTGCCCATGGGACCTATTCCGTCTCTGGCGGCACAACGCCTGTGTGGAGATCATAAGTTGGCCACTGGCTGCCTGTCCGGGCTGCGACGGAGGCCTGGCGGACGACGGTCGGGCACGGGACCGGCGCACCCGACGATCCCTGGTAGTGAGTCGGTGATCGCATCACGCTGTCCGCTCCCGTCCGGCTCGACAGTGCCGGTGCTGGTCCGTCGAATGCTCAGGAGCAGCGCGTGCGGTTTCGCCGCACGTGCGGGTGGTCGCCGGATGCCCGGAAAGAGGCTTGGCCATGGTGCGGGATGGGTGGGACGCTGCGGTGATCGAGGTAGGGAAAGGGGCGGCTGGCGGGCCTACCGCAGCGCCCGCAAGCAATCACACAATTGAGATGCGAGGGACCCTTAGCGTCAGCGAGCAGCGTCAATGCCCGCCGACTCCGCTTCGCGAATACGGGATGTTTCCAACTCCGGGTGAAGTCGTTGAGGCAATGACGCGTTCGCACACAAGGAGCCCATATGCCTCAATCATCTCCGTCAGCAACCACCGTCCGAGTCCCGAATGATGCTTCTGCGGTCCGCCTGCGGACCGCGCACCGTGGTGATGGATGCGAGGTTAGGCGTCTCGCCGACATCTCCACGGGCGGACCGGTCGAGTTGCGTGAGAACAGAGTGCCGGTAGATCACGCAGTCAATGCCTTTGGCGGGCAGTTTCCGGTAGAGCCCGTCGGCATGGCTCGCATCGTGGTGGCCGAGCGCCAGACGGAGGGGACGGTGTGCGGCCTTGTGTCGATCGTGCCGCCCATGCGCCTCATGGAGCAGTACAAAACGGAAGGCAAACGGGCCGTACACGAACTCGCTGCCACCATGGCGGAGATCGACAGCCTCGCAGTCGATGCGGATGTACGCGGTCAAGGTGTGGGGGCAGCCCTGCTCGCCGAGGCCGAGCAGTGGCTAGCGGACCGCGGCGTCCGTATCGCCACAGCAAAGGTCGCCCGCGGGAACCTGCCACTCATGCGCTGGTATCGCCGCCGCGGCTACCTCATCGCACTCCAGCAGGAACCGATCTGGCTTCCTCTGCGCACGTTCGAACTCTCCTGCAACGATGGCGACGACGGCTACCAGCTTGCTGTAAAGGGGCTGGGCGGCGTCGAAATGTGCCGCGTGCGAGACGGGCAGGAGTCCGTCGTGACCGCCCGACACCTGCACTCGCGATGATCGGAAGCTGCGCGGTTCTGCCGTTCGGCTCCGTCAGCTGTTCACCTGCTCCGCGATGCCAACCCTGAGGTTCAGCCCCTCCAGCCACTGCCTGTGTGTACGTAACCCTTCTGAGCTGCGGCGATAAGTGAGGGGCTGACGGCTGGCTACGCGCCTGCGGACGCTATAGCCCGCCCCTGGGAGCGCTCGGTCTTCTCGCCGACCTGGCAGATGTCGACGGTCTGCGGGTCGACGGCCTCGCCGGGTGAACCGGTGCGGTAGTCGCCGTCGGGCTCGCTGTCGCGGTCGTGCGGGACGAGGTAGAAGACGCGGCGGTGGAAGAGGCTGGTCTGGGGGTCGCGTTCCACGGAGGGCGCGAGTTCTGCGTAGCCGACCAGGCGGCCCAGGCCGTCGAAGTTGGGCTTGCCCTTGCGGTAGGGGGTGCCGTGGACGGCCTGGCGCACGTACTCCAACCCGGCGATGTCCTCGAGCCAGACGATTCTGGCTTCCCCGATGACGTCGGTGTCGGCGAGTAGCGAGCTCATGGTGGCCGCTCCCCTTCCTTTCATGGTTCTGAGGACTTGTCCGGTGCGGCGGTGGTGTGCTCGCGCCGGTCTGTCTTCTTTTTGAGTCTAGAGCGGTGGGTGGGTGCTGCGCAGTGGTGCCGCCGGCCGCTCTTGGTGGTGTCTGTGGCTGTCTGTACCCGGGTTACTCGTCGTCGAGCAGTCCGAGGCCGGGGTAGTAGCGGGTGCCGTTGGATTTGATCATTTCGTCGGGGGACTTGAGGCCGAGCTCGTTACGGATGCGGGTGGCGAAGCTGCGCGAGCCGGTGGGGCGGACGCCTTCGTCCTGGCACCAGCGGCCGTAGACCTGGTAGAGGGCGGTCTGCTGGACCTTCATGCCGTCCTGGCGCTGGCACATGTCGGTGAGGAAGCGGCCGACGTGGTCTTCGGTGGCGGCGTAGTTGGTGGTGGCCATGCGGACGCGGGCGGGGCCGGCGAGGTTGTCGCGGTTGCTGCTGGGGTCGCGGGTGGCGAGGAAGCGGCGGGCGCCTTCGATCAGCCAGGCGAGGATGCCGGGGCCTTCCTCGGCGACCAGGATGCGTGCCAGGTTGTCGATCTTCCTGGCGTCGGGGATCTTCCGTTCGAAGGGGATCAGGCGCAGGCGGCGCCAGAAGGCGTGGCCGCCGGTGGCGACTTCGGGGTGGTGGTTGCCCAGCAGCCACAGGTGGTGGGTGGGGGCGAAGCTGAAGAAGTCCTGCCGCATTCTTCGGGCGGTGACCTTGTCGCCGCCGGTGAGGAGTTTGACGCGGACCTCGTCGAACTTGTCGGTGGGCTTGAGCTCGCTGCACACCACCAGCCGGCGCCCGTACAGCTCGGTGAGTTCGGTGGAGTGCTCGGTGTAGCCGCCGCGGTCCATGAGGAAGCCGGGCGGGGCGGCGTGGGCGTAGTCGCCGAGGATCTGGACGGTGGTGTCGAGCAGGACGCTCTTGCCGTTGGCGCCGTCGCCGTAGCAGAAGGGGAGGATCTGCGCGCCGACGTCGCCGGTGATGGAGTAGCCGAGCAGGAGGTGGAGGTACTCGATCATCTCCTTGCCGTCGCCGTCGTCGCCGAAGGTGTCGGTGAGGAAGCGGAAGAAGCGCGGGGTGGGCATGGCCTGCGGGCTGATGCTGGTGCAGCAGGAGTTGAAGTCGCGCAGCGGGTCGGCCGCGCGGACGTCGCCGGTGCGCAGGTCGACGATCCCGTCCGGGGTGCACAGGGTGTAGGGGTCACCGTCGAGTTCTTCGGCGTCGAGGGAGAGGGCGGGGGCGGCCTTGGCTTGGTGCAGCATCGCCTTCACTCCGGCCGTGGAGGAGGAGTAGCGGCGGTGGCGGGTGAGGTCTGGCTGGGAGAAGGTGCCGGTGGGGTCCTGAGTGGGCATCTGGTCGGCCATGTCGCCGGCGGCCCAGGTGGCGGCGGCTTCTCCGCCGCGCAGTTTCCACCGGCCGGAGTCCCAGGTGTACCAGCCGTTGCCTTCGACGTAGCGGAACTTGCCTCCGTACAGGGAGGCGAAGAGTTCGGCGTTGGCGCGGTCGGTGAGGTCGCGGGGAAGACGCCCGGCCAGCGGGGCACTTGGGGCCCCGGGCGCGGGCTCGCTGTTCTGCGGGGCGGCCTTCTGGGCGGGCAAGGTGGTCTCGGACGCATCGAGGGACGGCTCGGCGTTGAAGGCGAGCATCTGCTGCGCCGCGCGGTGGGGGTCAAAGGCCGCGGCGGGGCGGTCGGAGGTGCTCATGAGCGTCCTTTGAAGTGGAGCGGGCGGCGGGCTCCCGCACTACGTGCGTCGCGAAGGGTCCGGAGATCCGGGGTGGTTCGGCAAGGGCGGGCCGGTTGTGCTGCCCAGGCCGGCCGGTCGAGAGGGCCGTAGCACCGCCGACGGTTGGCAGCTGGTGTTCTCGAGCCGTGGGCCGCACGGTGCCTCGGCCAGCCCCTGTGTGCGCCCTGGGGCGCCGCAGCCGCCGCGGCGAGCGGCCAGGATGCGGGGCGGGGTGCAAAGGGGCGGGACACGCTGCGGGGTCCTTGGTCAGGGTGCGGGCGATGCGCACCTGAAGGTGGAAGTGCGCAGGTCACGGGCGGGCTGCTCGACATTCAGGGGCTGTAGGGGCTGGAGTTCCCCGTTGGACGAAGCGAGCCTAGCGCAGGGTGGGGGCATGCCACGCGCGCCGGGCGCGTGTTCGTACGCGTGCTTGGTTTTCAGCCCCTTGCCGTCGTGGGAACGGCCGGGTGGTGGCCCTGCCTGCCGCGCCTCTCGCGTGCTGTGCAGTTCGGAGTGGCCTCATTAAGCGTTTGCTGGCCTGCCGGACGGGTGCCCTTTGCGTCGATGCAGGCGGTCTCGCGCTCTCATCGGCCTGCTCGGCGTTGTGTCGTCCCTGCGCTTGAGCCCCTCCTGCCCCTGCCGTAGGTGCCCCGCCCTCGCGGGGCTCTGTCTCCGGTGCCTGCAAGGCGCCACGGCAGTCCCGGCGCGCGGTGGAGTGGCTGGAGAGGGGCGGAAGGGCTGGGGCGGGGGCGGGGGCGCCGTGCCGCACTGCACTGGATAACGCGTTTTCCCAGGTCAAAGGCGGTCGACGGTGCAGGTACAGGGGCGGGAGGGGCTGAAGTTCCCAGTTATCGCTGTGCGGAGAAGTTTTGTATAAGGTTCTACTGATAGTGGTTCTCACGCGCGCCCGCATACCCCCGCACGCAACGCAGTTGGTAAGTCGAGATCTCAGCCCCTCCCGCCCCTGCCTGAGCCAGAAAGCCGCTCTGACCTGGTAGTTCTCTGAGGGGCTGACGGGGCGGGCCGATCCCTCTCCCGGCCCTCCCCGCCCCGGGTCCTGGTAGTCCACGGGGTGTTGGCTACGCCCACTACTCCCCGGGAGGCCCATCCTGGGCTTGTACAGCGTCTATCTGCGGGGCGATGGAGCCCGCCGCCGTGCCGACGGCCGACTCCTTTCCGTCAGGCGTCGCTGCCCCCGCGCCCGATGACCAGGACGAGGGCCAGGACGGCGACGAGTGCGCTGAACGTCGCGATGCCGACCGTGACCGGGTCGCTGAGCGAGGGGTGGCTGTAGACCGTGTAGGCCACCGCGCCGACGGTGAGGGCGACGACTACGGCGAGCAGCACGATGATCAGCAGTTTGAGCGTCGACACGCGTTTTCCCTTTCAGATCAGAGCACTTGGACGGCCCGGGTGCGGTGGGGCGGCGGAGAGTGGGCTCTCCATGCCCTTGCGTCTTGGAGATCTCCCGGACAGGGCGCAGGGTGCCTCGCGCGGGGGTAAGCCGAGCAACTCCTCGCTGACCAGTCCGTTTACCGGAGAATGCCGGGACGTTCGTCCCCTCGGGAGGGAGGCGTACTGGGGGGACGTGTTCTGCGTTCTGATCGGTGCGCTGTGCTCCGCGCCTCAGGGAGTGCCAGAGGAACTGCCCTGTCCAGCGGATGTCGGCACCGGTGCGGACGACGGCGCGGGCAGTGTGGGCAGTTGCCCGGTCCGCCGGTACTCCTTGACAGCGCAGTCCATCTGCGCGCGCACAGCGCGAGGGTAGCTCCACAGCGGCTTCAGATATCCGAACTGCTTTGCCATGGTCTGGGCGAAAGCTCGCACAATGCCCTCCGTCAGGAGGAGAGCGATAGCACCGGTGACCATGTAGAAGGACGTGCGCGCAAGGTGCGGGTCGGGGTCGTCCCCGGCCGCCGCGGTCCACTTCAGGATCCGCACTTGCTGAATCCCGAGGATGATCACAACCGTGGTCCACACCAGACCTGCGATGTAGGGAGCGATCCCTCTGCGGAACATCAGGAGGGGTGTCCAGGACGTACGGCCCGCTACCCGCAAATCCTCCTCCGTCGGCTGCGTACCGTGGTGAAGGGCATCGGTGACGCGGACGCGGGCCTCCGCGAGCTCGCGTATCTGCTCCGACTGAGCGTCACCCCAGCGCTTCATCAACGAGTAGGTCTGGATCGTGCCGACGGCGAAAACGGCCACGATCAGCGTCGTCAGCAACGACGCATAGTCGTCGCTCATGGCCCACTTCATGATCCCCCCACGGCGGGTCTTGTCTAAGCGATCGGAATGTACTGCGTCGCCGCTCACCCTCGCCATCCCTGAAGGGACTGCTGAGCCGCGTCGAACATGGCCACCGCCCGCAGCGAGGCCTGCTCAGCGAATCACTGAGGCGTTGTCACCGATCACCCGGTCCGGCGATGATGGTGCTGCCGCTTCGCGCGGCCGGGCCGACTCCGCCTGCAACGTATCCCCGTGAAGGCGGAGCCGGGCCCCCGTCGATTCCCAGCCATACACGCGCAGTTGACCCGTGATCGGACCTGTTCGCATGACGCGTGTAGAGCGGCGCGGTTACCGTCGGTTCATGGACGGGCAGCAGTGGCTGGCCGCTTGCCACCCCGACCCACGGCAGGCGCAGCAGGAGTGGGAACAGCCGCCGTATCTGGCGGTGTTTCCGTGTGGGTCGCATTTCGATGTCGTCTGCCTGCCACAGCCGCTTGCCCTGAATCTGCTGTGGGAGCTGGGTGACGAGGCGTTGTCGGTGCCGGTGCTGGAGTACCACCTGGCGCGGCGCCCCGTCTTCTACCTGCTGGCCGAGGTCGGAATCACCGCATACCTGCAGCCGCTGGACGAGGAAGCCGCCGTGCTCACGGCCGGAGACGTCCTTCCCGCGCCTTCCCCCCAGGCACAGACCAGCGGCGTGCAGCATCACTCCCGGATGTGGCGCACCGCCCCCGACGGCAGCGGGCGCCTCGCCACTGCCGGCAGCCTGCACAGCGCCTACCGGCGTGCGTGCGACAAGGAGCGGCAAGCGGCACGCGTCCGCTCCGCCCGCACCGTGTTCTGGGGCGCCCGCCACACCCGCCCCGGACGCGGCGGCTGAGCACCGGTGGTGGTCCGGCCGTGACTGGAGGAGGCCGGACCACGACCGATTTGCCGTGACGGTGCGAGGGTGAGTCGGCTGCCACGACGCATCCAAGGCTGCTGCACACGCGGAGTCCGCCTGGGCAGGCACGCCGATGCGTCGAAGGCGCCACACTCGAACGGTGCCCGGTGCGGCCCGTGCGCTGCGCTCAGAGGAGCGTGAAGGTGTGCACGGCGCCGATGCTGGAGACGGCTCCGCCGAGCAAGGTGCAGTTGGTGATCTGCAGTGACGGTGCGGTCATCGTCTCGATGAAGCTGTGGCCGGCCAGGTAGCCGCTGGTGACGGTGCCGGTGAAGTCGTTGGTGAAGACCGCTCCGGCAAGGTTGGAGACACGCTGTGCGGTGACGGTGCTGCTCTGTCCGTTGCTCCAAGTGATGGTCCAGGACACGGTGGCCGTGGACAGCAGTTGCAGGCAGGAGCGACTGGTGGTGTTGGAGGAGGTGTGCGTGCCGCCGGTGATGCCCGCGGCGGCGCCGGTGCCGACGCAGGGCCCGTAGGTCTGGCTGATCGTGCGGGTGCTGGTGGCCGGGGTGGTGGTGATCGGCGGGTCGTAGGTGGTGGTGGAGGTGCTGGAGCACGTGAGGGTGTCCAGGGTGTCGTCCGCGCTGGCTGGAGCGGCGGGCAGGGTGAGCGCGAGGGTGGATATCGCGGCGGTGAGGAGAGCGGCGGCGATGCTCCTGGCTGATCTGCGCATGGGTGCGATCCTCTCGTCTCGTTCCAGGAGTTCCCGGAACGCTGCGACGGGCCGGCCTCCGGCAGCCCACACTACGTGTGATGGCGGTGGAGCCCCTGGGGCGGCAGGGTCCTCAGAGTGCCCGCTTGCCGTAGCGCGCGCTATGACCCGTTCGGGGCCATGTGATGCGCAAAGCGGGTCAGCGTGCGCTGTCGCGATCCCGTGTGCGCTATCGCGATCCCGTGTGCGCTGCGGGTGGAGCAAGTGGTTACGGCCACGAATGACCCGCACAGCGCGCAGATACCGGATCTGGTCACGGAGTGGCGTGAAGTTCACTAAACGGGAAATACGTGCCGCACGGCCCACCGGTCCCTTCGGACAAGCAGGGGACTGTCGGCCCGGGCCGGGCCCGTTGCCCTTGGCCGGCCCGGGCGGCGGATTCCTGCCTGACCGGCACCTCACACGGACAGGAACCCGCCGCCCACCAGAGCGCCAGCGCGGCTTCCGATCAGGCCGCACCCGGTCACATCCGACACCCGCTTCCCTGGTTCAGCTTCGGACGGCGGCAGCGGTGCGGAGCGTGTCGTGGAAGGTGAAGACCGAGGCAGTACCAGTGGCCTTCAGCAACCGCCGCGTCTGCGGCGTGACCCCCACCAGCAGCACAGGACGCTCACGGCGCGCGTGCAGGAGACAGTTCAGCAGCGAGGAGTCGCAGAATGACACCCGGCTCAGGTCGAAGGCGAGCGGCCCCGTCGTGCAGCGGAGCGCCTCGGCGACGGTGTCGGTGAGCTCGTTGGTCTCCGTGCAGTCGACCTCCCCGCTCACCTCGATCACCCACAGACCTCCCGCACATCCCAAAGACGCCACCCCAGCCACAACCGCCTCCACACCATCGCCTGAACCGTCCCTGCACCGTCTCCCCCACGCTCCGCCAGGAACACGCCCTCTCACCCGCCACACCCCGATACCGGTCAAAGATTCGAGGGAAACCGCCGTGCGCCCCACCCAACCGGTGACACAACACCCGCCGCCACGGCCTGGATCCCACACACATGACCGGTGCTTCACCTAGACGTGTAGCCACAAAGTGCTGTGACGGGGGCATGCGTAGATCACCTGAAGATGCGGCGTGACGATGAGAATCGACCCGCTCATCGTCAGCCGGTCGGGCGACGCCACTGGAGAAGGCACAGGGGAAGCCGGAGGGAACGGCGCCGCCCGACCAACCACCCCAAGAGAAGTGATCGACGCTACAAGCGGCCCCTGGAACACAGCCTGTGATGCGCTTTCCTGCCGCATGCACTGCGAGTGGAAGTCCTGCTGTCGACCACTGACGTGGCCCCGGCTCTGGTGACAGAACAGGCAGCGGTCGCCGGGGCGCCGCACGCCGGGCCCAACCAGAGCTGCGTACAGCACCCGGCGCCTGCCAGGCGAGCGGTTCAACGCGACGGTCGGCCCCTGTCCGCACCACGGGGTCTGCAGCAGGTCTCCTGGTCCAGCTCCCCAGGCCGCTGCGCCGCCCTGCCGCGGGCCCGGCCCGAGCCCGGCAGTGTGGGCCGGGGGCCCGGCCGGGGTACAGCAACGGCGCACAGCGGCGCCTGTCAGCAGCTTGGTGTCCGGACTCCAGCAGGCCGTTCCCCTGTCCTCAAGGTATTGGCGGATGCCGGACTCGACGAGTTCGTTGGCTGGACAGCGTCGCGCAGCGCTGTTCGCGGTCGGTGCTGCCCCGGCCGCGTGTATGCCCGATCCTGAAGCGACGACAAGCGTGCTCTGCGGGCCCAGAAGGAATCCGTCGTGGCCCGTGGCACGGTGAAGTGGTTCAACTCCGAGCGGGGGTGCGGCTTCATCGTCCTGGAGAGCAACGACACCGACGTCTTCGCCGCCGCTGAAGCCGTCCCGGACAGGTTGCCCCTCATAGAGGGCGAAGCGGTCACCTTCAATATCGCTGACGGGGGCCGGTGGGCGAGGACGTCATGCGCCTGGATCAGGAAGCCGGGCCAGCGCCCGGGCAGTGAGCAGCATCGTCTCGTGGCCCCGGGGCGCTGTTCTGGTGTGCTCGGAGGTCAGGCTCCGCGGGGGTGACGCATGGCTTGGCGGGCAACCCATTCGATGTTGCTGGTCAGCGCTTCATCCGGGGTTTGCAGTGGAAGCGTTTCCGAGATGGTGGCGAGGAGTTGGGCCACGGCTGCCAGGACGTCGGTGTCGATGTCCAGGTTGTGTGTGTCAGCTGCTGCAGTGAGGAGGCCAGGCAGCGCCGTCAGAGAGTCGGCAAGCGCCGGCTTGCGGATCACCTGCGGTGGATCTTGTGGCAGCGTGCCACGGGCATCGTCGTACGCTCCTACGAGGTCGACCACGATGTTGGCGCTGGCAGCAACTCGGCCCAGCGGGAAGGCCGGGGCATCGGCGTTCTTCCAGAAAATGAGGTCGAAGATGCCGACGGCGACGAGGAGGGGTCCGAGTTCGGCAAGCTGGTCGCTGCCGGCCAGAAGTACGGAGCTTTGTCCGGCCGGGCGTTCTGTCCTGCGCAGTGCGTTCAGGACTTGCGCTGCCACAGTGACCGCTCGCAGGTTGTCGTCGGTGACGACCAGCAGATTCTCGTCGTGCAGGACCTGGCGCAGGGCTTCAGGGCAGCCTGGGCTGGTGTGCAGGAGGAGGCAGGCGAGCGGACCGCGTGGTGCGGCGGCCCGCACCGCCGCGGGCGCTTCAGCGAGGTTGCCGGGGCTCAGGGATACAGCAACGGCGTCGATCCCGGCGATGTCTCGCAGCCAATGCACGCAGTCCTTGAGTGGCTCAGCTGCTTCGTTGTGGTCGTCGTTGCTGATCACGGCGACTGTGCCCGCGAACGGGGAGCCGGTCGCGTCAGCCGCCGGATCGGTCATGAGTTACTCCGTGAAGAAAAGGGGGTGTGCGGCTGCAGTCCGGCGGTCTAGTCGAGGAGTCCCTGGCTGGCAACCCGGTTGACGGTGCCTTCGGTGAGTCGGTAGGAGAGGCCCACGACGGCGCAGCGCCCCTCTGCCACTTGCCGGGCCAGCGGTACGGAGCGTTGCACGAGACCGTCGACGGAGCGGCGGATGTGCTCGTCGACGAACTGGTCGACCTCGGTGGCTCCTGTGGCACGAGCCGCGAGGACGCTGGGCATGACGCGCTCGACCACGTCGCCCACGTAGCCGGACGGCTCGACGCCGTTGCGCTGCGCTTCGGCGGCGGCGGTGACGGCGCCGCAGGAGTCGTGGCCGAGGACCACGACGAGGGGGGCGCCGAGAACGGTGACGCCGTACTCGATGCTTCCCAGGACCTCGGGGCCCGCCACGTGACCGGCCGTGCGCACTACGAACAGGTCACCGAGACCGCGGTCGAAGATGATCTCTGCGGCCAGCCGGGAGTCCGAGCAGCCGAACAGCACCGCGAAGGGGCGCTGCTGGGCGTATTCGGAACGCCGTTCCGCGCCCTGGTTGGGGTGCAGGAGGTCTCCCCGGACGAACCGATCATTTCCCTCCAGCAGAGCGGCGAACGCTTCAGCAGGCGATGACGATGCGACGTTAGGCATGTTTGACAACCTACCGGACCTGCAGAAAGGAGCGGTTGACGCCCCGTGACGGGCGACGTGCGGCACGTCACTGAAGGACGGCATGCTCGACACTCTGCTGGCCTTGATCGAGTCCGGCGCGGTCAGCCACGCCCAGACCAGGGACGCGCTCCTGCACGCAGTCTCGGCGATCCTCGACGCAGGCCGCAGATCAGGAGACCTTCGGCCCGACGTCACCGCCGAAGAAGTTGCAGCCGGCTTGATCGGAATCTTCACCGTCGCGCACCAGTCCGGTAACGCGGTCCCGGCAGACCGCCTCCTGGACATCCTCCTGGACGGACTTCGCCCTCAGACGCGGACGTGAGGCCGGTGAGGTGCGGAGCCGTTGGAACACAGTGTGCTGCCGTGTCTTGCTTGGAAAGGAGCCGGCGGTCTCCCTGGCAGGACACGAAGCAAGTCCGATGCTTATGCATGCGGCCTGTGGCCGGCCGGGAGTTCCGGAAGCGGCCGATGGTTTGCATGCCCTGGCGCCGTAACCGAATGCGGCAGGGGGATACGGATGGCGAGGAGGGCGACGTCGTCGTCATTGTCACGGGGCCGGGCGCGCTCCAGGAGCGTGTCGGTGAAGGACTCCAGCGGCCGGTGAGCGAGGGAAGCGGCATGCCGGCGCAGCTGCTCGAGTCCCGCATCGAAACTGTGGCGGCGTGATTCGATCAGTCCGTCGGTGTAAAAGACGAGGGTGGATCCCTGTGGCAGCGTGATCCGGGCGTCGGGGCGTGGCCGGGTGGAGGCTGTCCCCAGCAGGATGCCGCTGCCCTCCTGGAGGTAGCGGGTCTGGCCGTCGTGGTCTACGAGCAGAGGTGGCGGGTGGCCTGCGTTGGTCCAGCGCAGGCTCCACTGTCCGTCTGCTTCGTGCTTGAGCTGGGCGAGGATGAGGGTGGCCATTCGCACGTCGGTGACGTGGCCCATGGCCTGGTCCACGAGCTGCACGGTGTGGTGGGGCGGCTGGTTGTGGGACCAGGCGTAGGCGCGGAGCAGGTTGCGCAGCTGGGCCATGCCGGCGGCGGCCTTCAGGTCGTGTCCGGCCACGTCGCCGATGGCCAGGAGGGTGTCCTGGTTGGGCAGGGTGAGCGCGTCGTACCAGTCGCCGCCCACGTGTGAGGCGTCGGAGGCGGGAAGGTAGCGCGTGGTCATCTGTGCGCCCGTCAACGCGGGCAGTTGCGGCAGCAGATAACGCTGCATGGTTTCGGTGACCTGAGCTTGGCGCTGGTAGCGGCGCGCGTTTTCCAGGGCGATACCGATGCGCCGGGCGATGTCTTCCACCATTGCCAGGTCGCAGGGCGTGAAAGGCTCTTCGCGGCTGGTACGGCCCAGAGTCAGGGCGCCGAGGATCTCGTGGGGCCCACGGATGGGGGCGATGGCCGCGGTCTGGATGCCGGCCGCTTTGAAGAGCTTCGCCTGTTCAGCAGCGAGCCCGGTGCCGGGCGGGTTCGCATACGTCTCCGGTCCGGTCAGCGAGGCGGCCACGCCGCGCAAGGCCCTCGCCAACGGCATGGGCGAGGTGGCGGGGATCGGCGGCATCGGGCCTTGCAGGCCCTCATGGGTGCACAAGACACCGTCCTTGGCGGAGACCACCACAGAGCGGACGACTTCGTCACCCTCGGAGATCAGATCGATGACGGCCCAGTCCGCGACGCGCGGCAGCAGGAGAGCCACGACCCGCCGCAAAGACCCGTGGACATCGAGGTTGTAGATCAGCTGAGCGGTGGTGTCGGCAAGCAACTCCAAGCGCTCCCCCTCGGAGAGGCCTCGGGCCGTGGAAGCAGGTCGTTCACCACCATGCCGCGAAGTCTGGGCCCGCTGGAACACGATCAGGGCGGCTACGGCCGGCGCTTGCGGCGGGCACGGCAGCGTGAACCACTGGACGGCCATCAGCGTGCCGTCCGCATGAGGAAACCAGGCATGTCGGGAGATCAGGGCATCCGGCCTGGACAGTTTCCGGCTGCGCTCACACAGCTCACGGGGAATGGGCTGCCCGCCGACATCACAGTGCAGCAGGTCGTGGGCGCTATGGCCGACCATCTGCTCTGTCGTGCGGCCCAACAACTCCAACGCCCGGTCACTGACCCACGCGATGTGCCCGCGCTCGTCAACTGCGTAGATGCCGACATCGGCGCACTCCAGCATCTCCTCCACGCCGGCCGCACTGACAGGCGGTATCTCCGGACGGTCCATGATCGGGCTCCTCAGTCGGCAGGAACGTCACCCGCGCCAAGAGCCCGGACGGCGGTGAGCACCATGCGGCGCTCGATATATGGCTGCCCTGCAAGCTCGATGCAGGGCCGGCGGCCAGATCGGCAGTCAGGGATTCCGGCCCGGCGACCCCAGCCAGGCAGGCGAGCGCCGCCAGGGTGGCCGGGCGGCGCTGGGTGACCGCACAGCGCGCCGTCGACGCCGGGACGGTAGTTCAGGGACGTGGGCGGGAGGCGGTTTCCAGGTAGAAGGTGTCGATGCTCTGCACGGCCTGCTCGAATTCGCCCAGGTTGACGGGCTTGGTCACATAAGCGTTGGCGTGGCTGTTGTAGGCGCCGTTGACGTCGTCGGGGGCGTTGGAGGTGGTGAGGACGACCACCGGAATGGTCTGCAGTTCGTCGTCGGTCTTGAGAATCTTCAACAGCTCGCGGCCGTTCATGCGTGGCATGTTGAGGTCCAGCACGATCAGGTCAGGCCTCGGAGTGCCCGGGGTGCGCAGGTGTTCCAGTGCGGCGAGCCCGTCGGTGACCTGGACGAGGTTGCGGGCACCGCGCGCGGTGAGGGCTTCCTCGATCAGCATCGCGTCTGCCACGTCGTCTTCGACCAGGAGGACGTCGAAGGGGCGGGTGGGGGTGGTCATCACTGGGTTCTCCGTGGGTCTTTCAGCTGAGTGGTTGAAGAGTCCGGGCCAGCGCCGGCGGGCGCCCTGGCGGGTCATGTCGCAGGCTGCACCGAGCTGCGGGTATCCGGCACCCGCCCGGGCCGCCTCCGCGGCCGCCTCCTGCTGCAGCCTTTCGGCGGCCAGCTGGATCCGGTGCAGCACGCGGAGCCTGTTCAGCGGCCGTCCGGCTGCGCTGCCGTCCGCCGGCGAGGGGACGTGTGGATCTTCGTGCGTCAGCCGCAGGGCCAGCCGGGCCACCGCGTCTTCAATGACGGAATCCGTCTCCTGCTCCGCAGCCTGCAACCCTCGCCCGTCCAACATGCCCAGACTGTAGATCCCAAGAGGCCAATTCGACAACATTTGTTGTCACAGGTGCTCTCCGAGACGGACCACGCCTCCGCCCACCCTCTGCCCGAAAGCCGGAGTGCTGGTACGAACGCCGTCGCCCAGGCGCTGGTCCTGATGGAACGCTTCGGTTCACCGGCCCAGATCCGCGAGCCGCAAAGCGGCGAGAGTTGGCCCCTGTCAAAGGTCGCCGGGCCTCGGGTGATAGGGGTCGCAGTCCGTCGAGATTGAGATCGATGAGGCGTCAGGCCGGATCGCGCTGTCGGGTTCGGCCGAGGTGCGGGCGATGCCGGTGAGTGCGGCGACCATGTCGGCCGGGCTGACGTCGGAACGGATCGCGCCGGTCGCCGTACCGGCCTGTATGAGGGAGGCAAGAGCGGTCTGGATCATGTGGTGGCTCTCGTTGTACGGGTTGGTGCCGGTGGCGACGACGGCTTGCAGGGCGCCGGCCATGCCGGACTTTGGGAGCCTCGTAAGCGGGCGCGAGCAGAGCGGGAGCCTGAGCGGCCGTCGTCTAGTCGAGCAGGGTGCGGGCGAGGTTGTGGGCGTGCTGGAGCATGGGGATGTCCTGCTTGTCCCAGGTGTTGGCCACGTAGTTGAGCAGGTCCGCTACCGCACGCTCCTGGGCGCTGGCCGTGCCGTGCAGGAGGCGGCCGGCGGCGAGGGCGATCTCCTCGCGCGGCTCGGAGTGGAAGTCCTCGGCATCGGCGTCCGGTGCGGGCTCGATCTCCAGCCGGTAGATGGCGCCGCCCGTCGCTTGCACGGTGAGGGCGCACGCGGCCGTGTCAGGGGTGGCGGCCCGGAAGCCGGGGTGGTTGAGGATCGCGGCGGCAAGAGTCTCCGGCAGCGTCGGCCTGTCGGGCCCTTCCTCAAGGACGGGGGCCCGCAGGGTCAGGGCGAAGCCGCTCCCTGCCGGGGTGGTGAACAGGACCGCGGGGTCCAGGTTCGCGGCATCGTGGCGGACATCGGCAATGTGCGGGCTGTGACGCAGCGCGTCCGCGATGGAGAGGGTGTGCCCGTGCGCGTCGTAGTCGCTTCCGGCAGTCATGCATCCATACCTGTTTCCGGATTGAGGAGCTTCCTCATGCAATGGGCTGAACGCCCGCCGAGACAATCCCGCACGGTGTTCAACATGACAGAAAAATGGGTTGCATCTAATTCTTTGGCGAGTATGCGGCACTTTACGCAGACGGTGAGATGGACGTTGAGACGTGTGCGGAGCCCGCCCGGCGCCTTCGAGTGCCCGCTGCCGCAGCACCGCTACCTGGCGGCGCAGATCAGGACCGGCCTGCCGGTGTCGCACGCCGGCGGCAGCCGTCAATCGCCCATCACCTTGGGGGCTGTGGGATGCCGGCCACCGCTCCAGGAGGAGCGGGACGGAGTCCGTCAGGACCACCAGCCTGGCGCCTGGGCCGTACGGCGTACCGCAGCGGCGCGTCTGCTCGCCGTCAAAGGGGGTCCTGCCGGAATGTTGGAGCCGTCGCGGCAGCCTTTCCACGCTCGGGCTCGTCGCTTCCACCCGGCGGGCCGGGCCGGAGACATACCATGCCCGGCCCGCCCTCCGCACGCGAGCTGGCCTGGGGCCTGTTGCCCGGCCGGCCCCGGGGTTCGAGGACCGGGGCCGGCCGGAGTCGGCGTGCACCCGCCGTTCATCACATCAACGACGCATACGCTGCCCGGTCACGATGCAAGCAGCATGCGGTTGGTGTTTCGGGAACGCTCTTTGCCAGGGCCGGATGGGGTCTGCTTCCTGGCCTGCGTGCCCCGGGTGCGTGCCCCGGTCAGTGGGCGGCTTGCCCGGCGCGGACGATGTTGTCGGCCTGGGGGCCCTTCTGGCCCTGCGTGATGTCGAAGGTGACCTTCTCTCCCTCGAGGAGCTCGCGGTAGCCGTTGCCGGAGATGGCGGAGTAGTGGGCGAAGACGTCCGGGCCTCCCCCGTCCTGCTCGATGAAGCCGAAGCCCTTCTCACTGTTGAACCACTTCACGGTGCCGCTGGCCATACCTGCATCCTTCACATCAGCCGGAGCTGCCCACATCCGGGCAGCGGGAACCCAGCATCCAAAGAGGGCTCCGGACGGAGCACTTCGCCGCCATCCTGCCCCAACCGGTCCGCCCCTGCTTCGTCCGACGGCCCGGTTCGACAGCTTGGTCATGTCACGGACGGAGGCTTGGGAGCTCGTCGTTGCTGCCGGGGTACGGAGCGGGTGCGGTGACGCGAGCGGGTCTGGCGCGGGGGGCGGCTCAGGGTGATCTGGCGCATGAGCTGCTGGAAACAGGCCAGGGCCGCAACGGCGGGCAGGGCGGCGGTGGCGGCGTCCAGCGGATGGGGTGCGGCCTGGGTGATGCACAGCGCCATCGCGACGAGTGAGAACAGCAGCACCACTGCCCAGGAGTGGGCTGCGCGGCGCCGGTGCAGGCCGGCTCTCAGCACGGACAGGGAGGCGACGGTCCAGGGCCCGTAGACCAGCAGCGGCCAGGCGTCGGTCGAGAACGGGTCCGTGTGATGCACGGCCACTTCGCGCAGAGGCTGGTAGCTGACGACGCCACTGAAGATGCACACCCCGCAGACAAGAGCGGCTGCGGCTGCGGCGATCAGCAAGCTGGTCAGCCGCAGCAGCCCTCCCGGCAGGCGGTAGCGCGGGCGACGGCGCCGCGGACGAGTCCGGCGAGGTAACCCAACCTGCCGCACGGGGCTGAGGTCAGCGGCGTTGACGCCTCCGGCCGCGGCTTCTTCGCCGTCGGCGCCACTGCCAGCATGGTCCGCGAGTTCGGGGGATGTGTTTGCGGCATCCGGAATGGGCTCGACCTGCTCTGGCGGGTCCAAGAGCGCGTGGGTCTCCTCGATGGCCTCGCCCAGCAGGTGGGCCAGTTCCTCGGTCGGATCCCAGTACACGGCCGGCGGTTCCAGAGCGGACACCGCCTGGCCCCATGGCGTGGACGGCCGGGCCGGTTCCGCCCTGGTACTGGCGGGGCTGGGGATGAAGGACCGGCGGTGGCGGCCAGGCAGGTCATGCACGCCGTGCCCACGCCGCCGGCACAGCAGCAGGGCGCTCGTACCGTTCGCCGTAGGCACTCTCCAAGTCAGTGAGCCGGGCCAGGAGTTCGAGCAGCGGGCCGGCAGAGTGCCGCACGTCAACAACGCGTCCGCCAGGTTGCGACATCACCGGCGCGGCATCGGGGCTTGGCGGTGTAAAAAACCAGACACCCATGCGAATCGGAGCAGTCCGACTGAAGAATGCATCCACGGCGACACCTTCCGCAGAATCACTCTTTTGCGCAGTTTTCATGCTGCACCCAACCGGACCCCGGGGCAGAAAGGTGCGCGGCATTCGAGTGGCTGTCAATACATACAGGCAGCCCTTCACTTCAATGGCGTGGGGCTGCAGGCGGGCTCCGCGTCGATTCCCGGCCATATACAGCAAGTTGAGGGGTGGCTTGTCACGTTCGTATGACGCGTGTAGAGCGGCGGGGTTAGCGTCGGTCCATGGACGGGCAGCAATGGCTGGCCGCCTGCCACCCCAGCCCCCGGCAGGCGCAGGAACAGTGGGAACATCCGCCGTATCTAACGGTGTTCCCGTGCGGGGCGCGCTTCGATGTCGTGTGCCTGACCCAGCCGCTCGCGCTGAACCTGCTGTGGGAGCTGGGCGATGAAGCCCGGGCAGTGCCGGTTGTGGAGTTCACCTGGTGCCACGCCCGGTCTTCTACCTGCTGGCCGAGGTAGGGATCACCGCGTATCTGCAGCCCCTGGAGGAAGCCGCTGTGCTCACGGCGGGAGACGTCTTCCCCGCGCCCTCCCCCGCGGCAGGATCCAGCGGCCTGCACCATCATTCCCGGATCTGGCGCACCACCCCCGACGGCAGCGGTCGCCTGGCCACGGCGGACAGTCTGCAGGCCGCCTACCAGCACGCCTGTGACAAGGAACGCCAGGAAGCACGCGTCCGCTCCGCCCGCACCGTGTTCTGGGGCACCCGCCAGGCGCGTCCCAAGCGCTGACCGCCTGACCCGCTGAGACCTGCGTGAAGGACCCACAGCCCGTCACGAGAGTCGCTCTTGATGCCAAGGCGCCCCTTGGGAATGACCGACACCCTCTGCAACACCCACGGGGACGTCACATGACGCCGAATTCATGAGGGGGCCGGCCACGCCACTGCACCCACTCCGGATCATCCAGAACAGCCTCGGGATCCGCGACGCCTGCACCCTCGAGAAAGACGACCAGGTCGTGATCGCTGTAGGCGGTGCCAAGGACCTGGTCCCACCCGTCGCTGCGCACCGTGACCCGCCGGCCGCCCGAGGAGGACGGCCAGTGCACGACGAACAGCGATTCCCTCACATCCCCAGCTTCACCCGGTCTGCTGCGGCACGCGAGCCGCAGCAGACCGGGGCGAGGGCCGCGGCACCGCTGCCTGGCGGCGAAGATCAGGGCTGGCCCAGACTGCCGGTGTCGCACACCAGGCGGGCGACCTCTCGGAGTTTGATGTTCTTCTCCTGCGAGTAGCGGCGCAGGACGTCGAAGGCCTGGTCCTCGGTGACGTGGTGGCGGGCCATGAGGATCCCCATGGCTTCGCCGATGTGGTGGCGGGTGGTGATGGCCTGTTCCATCTGGGCGTGGGTGCGGGCGCTGGCGAGGGCGACCGCGGCGTGAGAGGCCAGGAGCCAGCCGGCGGCCTCGCCGACGTCGGTGAAGGCGCCGGGCCGGCGGGAGTAGAAGTTGAGGGCGCCGTAGTCCTCGTCGTCGGTGTACAGCAGGAAGCCCATCATGCTGCCGATCCCCAGGCGGGAGGCCTGAGGGACGAAGTGGGGCCAGCACGGCTCTTCACCGAGGTCGCGGATGCGGTAGACGCGCTCGCCATCGGTTCGCCGGGCCGCGTCGAAGCAGGGGCCCTCGCCGAGCTGGGCCTGGAGCCGGTCGCACTCCACCACGCGCGCTTCGGTGGGGGCCAGGGTGCGGGCCTGCTTGTTCTCCAGAAGGAGGATGCCGGCCGCATCGCAGCCTCCGACCAGGTCGTGGGCGGACTCGGTGATCTGTTTCAGGGTGGCATCCACCGTCGGCTGAGCCAGCAGCGTGCGGGCCATCGACGCCATCTGCTCGGCAAACCCCTGCCAGTCCATCTCGCTCCTCCCAGCAGCACCCCTTGCTACTGGTCAGCTACGGGCGGACCAGACGGGGCAGTCCCCCGCGTGCAGGGTGGTGACCACGACGGTACTGCCGAAGAATCCGTGAACCTGCTCGACGGTGCAGCACGTGTGCGGCCGCGGCAGCGCGGGGCGCGACCGCACCACCTCAGGCACCACCTCGGCAACGGTGAAGGACGGCTCCGCGGGATGCGGCCGGCGCCCGCGGCGCCGCCGCCGCGCCCGGCCGACCGCCACTCTCGTGTACTGAGCCACATCCACAAGGCCTCCCCACTCGCCGAGGACCACGTGCGGGTCCACACAGCAGAGCCCACACCATGGCACACCAGCTATCCCCAAAGGTGACAACCGCGTGGTTCCGGGTAGTTTTCGATTGTGGATCGCATCCGGCGCCGACACTGGAGCGGTCCACCCGCTCCCAGGGCACCCGCCGTCCTCCCGCTGGCCGGGCGCTCGTGGTCGAGGCGGGCAGGCCGCGCCATCTCGGGGATAACGGACGGCGCGGCCAGCCTGCCCTCAAGTGGGAGTTCGAGGGATTGTTGGGCCTGGCGTGGACTTGGAGCGCCGGCTCACGCGCAGATCAGGACCAGGCGCAGGGTGGGGATCTGGTCCCATCCCTGGCTGGCGCACCGTTCAGCGAGGGCGAGGTCCGGTGCGGCCTTGAGGTACAGAGTTTGTGGCGGGCGGAGGCCGCCGGCCAGGGCGACGAGGGTGTGCAGGATGCCGTCGGAGAGAGAGGCGAGGCGGCGGCAGTCGATGGTGACCTCGTCGGCGGCGCGCATGCAGGCGTTCACCGCCTCAGTGAGCGGTTCGTGGTGAGCGAGGCGTGGCTCACCCTCCAGGCGCAGACGTACCCCGTCGGTGTCGCGGAGCGGGGTGATCGTTAAGTGGTCGTCGATGAAGAAGCCGGGCAGCACAACAGCCTCCAAGCAGAGCCGGAACGGTGCGGTGCACCGTCGCATGCCAAGTGGGTGCGGGAGGCGGAGGGTGGGGCGGGGGTTCCTGCTGCCTCCCGCGACAGCAGGAACCCCCGCCAGGTCACGCCTCGTGCAGGCGCAGGGAGGGCAGTTGGTCCCAGCCGCGCTCCCGCAGGCGCTCGGGCAGACGCAGTTCGGGTCCGGCCTGCAGGCACAGGAATTGGGGCGGGCGCAGGGCGCGGGCCAGACCGACCAGGGTGGCCAGAGCACTGTTGGACAGGTAAGTCACCTGGACGAGGTCGACCGTGACCTCCGCGGCCTGCTTCGCGCAGTCGGCCACCGCGGTGGCCAGCGGCACTTGGTGCGCCCCGACCACCTCACCGAACAGGCGCACCCCCTGCTCGTGCCGCAGGGGTGTGATCAGGCACAGGTCGTCGACGAAGAAGGTGGCGCGCACGGCCGGATCCCCGCTCTCGCGGACAGGGCACCACTGCGCGGGCGAGTGACGGGAGGCCTGCAGACACGCGGGAAGGGCGACTGCGGGTTCACGGCAGACGGGCGATGCGGTGCGTATGAAGCGGGCGACAGGGTCCCGCACGGCAGCCGCTGGCGCAGGGGACCCGTCCACGGGCCCGAGAGATCGCCGAAAAAGCCTGCGCCGCGCTAACGGCGAGGCATATTCACGGACTGCTCAGCACGCTACTCCCCCACGCGTACGGCCCGAAAGGCCGCCCGGGGGTGCAGAACCAGCCCTTCGCCAAGCACCAGACGGCACCGCTGCCGCTAGCCCCTGCAACGAGCACGGCACCGTGGACGAGCCGAAAAACGACCGCGTTTTCCGGATAAGGCGCCCTGGTGATCTCCGGACCGTTTTAGGTAGAAAGAACGCTGCAACACCGCAGAGACCACACAACCCTGCACGTTGTCCACGCCGCCCCACCCGCACCGGTGCCGCGGAAGGGACGCCGAGCCCAGCCCCCGCCCCGGCGTGCCGCCCACACCCGCGTCCCTCCCGCCGTTCGAGCACGTCCAGGAGGCCGCGCGCCGCTCGGCATACGAGCAATCGCGCAGGTCCCTGCCGGCAATGCCGGAGCCTCGAACGCGGCATACGAGGTGGGGTAGCGGCGCATCAAGTCGGCCAGGCGCCGACCGCGGGCCGCAGCGCGCGCACTCACCGTGCCGAAGTCAGTCGCACCGTCACGCCATGACCAGTTCGCCATCGAGGACACTGTCAGACGGGAGCTCCACCGCGGCCGGTCAGCTTCGCACGCGTGCGCTGCGCCTCGGCCAGGGGTGGCGCAGAAGAACCATGCCCTTCCTGGCCGAAGCCGTCCCTCTCCCAGGACCGCGTGGGCTCACTTGCCCTTGGCGGCCTCCTTGAGCTTTGAGCCGGCGGAGACCTTGACGCTGTAACCGGCCGGGATCGTCATGGCCTCGCCCGAAGCAGGGTTGCGGCCTTCCCGGGCGGCGCGGTGCGTGCGCTCGAAGGACAAGAAACCGGGGATGGTCACCTTCTCCTCCCCCTTGCCGACAACCTCACCCACCGTTTCGGCGAAGGCCGCCAGAACAGCATCGGCATCCTTACGGCTCACCTGGGCTCGCTCAGCCAGAGCAGCAACCAATTCAGTACGGGTCATCTCAAAACTCCACAGGACTCAAGGGAAGAAGCCCCGGCCCCTGGACGGGGGCGGGATCAAAGTCCCTATACTGCCAGCCGCCACCGACGAACCCGCTCCTGACCGGCTCACCTGCCACGCATCGCGTCAGCCCACGCCGATAGCAACTCGATGTACTCCCGGCGCTGCTCCTCACTGAGAGGGCCGCCTCTGTGCATCATCAGCGCGCGGATGCGCGCGTTTAAATCTCCCGCCGACCGGTCCCCCGCCGGTTCCTGCTGTGTCACCGACATCCGCTGACAATAGCGCCCCGCAGGGAAGCTTTGGGCAAAGCTCCACCTGCAATTAGATCGGCCCCACGGAGGTTCCCATGGGTCCCAACCGCCCCTTTCGACACAGCGGTAGCGTCCGGGGAGACAACGGTGAGAGCGCGGTTCCTTGTGCTTCCCCGCCCGGGAATGCTCGCTAGAGGGCGCGCAGGACGGTGACGACTTTGCCGACGATCTGCGCATCGTCTCCGGCCAGGGGCCTGTAATTTCGGTTCCGGGGGACAAGCCAGGCGTGGCCCGCCGCGTCCCGCTGGAACTGCTTCACCGTGGCCTCGCCGTCCAGCAAGGCAGCGACGATGTCGCCGGGCTCAGCCGTCTGCTGACGGCGGACCACGACCGTGTCACCGTCACAGATGGCTGCTTCCACCATGCTCTGACCGAGCACCTTCAGCGCGATGAGGTCGCCCTCGCCGACGAGGAGCCGGGGCAACGGGTAGGTGTCCTCGACCATCTCCTCGGCGAGGATCGGCACGCCGGCCGCGATCCGGCCGACCACCGGCACCGCCACCGTCTCAGCAACGGAATCGACCAACTCGCGAGCGGGGCCGTGCTCGGGAGCGGCTTCCTGGCCAGCGAGGCAGTACGCGCGGGGCCGGTAGGGATCCTTCCGCAGCACCCCCTTGAGCTCCAGCGCACGGAGCTGGTGCGCGACGCTGGACGTACTGGACAGGCCGACCTCCAGCCCGATCTCCCGCATCGACGGGGGATATCCCCGGCGCTCCACCGATTCGGCGATGCAGGCGACCACGGCCCGCTGGCGGCCGGTCAGCCCGTCAGAACCCGTGCGGACGCCGGGAGGCCGTCCCGGCAGGGCGTGGGTGGTGCTCATCGTGTCCCCCTTGCGATCTTGCGTAAAGGGACCGTAACCCCACCAACCACCAAACGGAACACCATTTCGACTCACGGTCGGCCAAAGGTGCTCACACCGCTTTACCGCCAGCGTTCACGCAAGCGGTGGGGCCCCTGCACGTGCGGGCCCTTCTCGAAGGCTTGTCTCGGCGCTGTCAGCCTGCCTCTGAAGTCTTACGTGGTGACTGGGACTTCTGCCGCTGTCGGACCGTGCTGCCGGCGCGGGCGATTCCCCCGATCCACTTGCGGTCATAGGGGGTGTGAGCGGACAGCTCCTCCGGGCTCACGCCCGCTGCGTAGTGCCTGATGATCTCCGCGTGGATGAGCGGGCGCGTTTCGTCGATCGCGGCGCTGGCCCTCTGCAAGTCCCGTGTGAGCCGGTCGAGTTCGGCGAGGGCTGCTGCCTGCTCGGCCGGCTTGTAGATGGGTGCCGGTCCGATTCCCGCCCGTCCCCCGGCGCCGCGCGAAGGCGCCCGGGGCGTTCCGCCTACCATTCCGCCATGGCCGCTGCACCCGACTTCCCCGCCGACCTCGTTGCCGATCAGCGCGAGCTCCACCAGGTACAGGCCGAGCTGCACGCCCTGCAGCAGCGCCTCAGCTGGTCTTGCGAACCGAGCGGCGCAGTGAAGATCGACGGGTGGCGGCCCTTCGAGCGGCCCGCCACCGACGGCTGGACTGCGGACGAGGCTGCCGCCTACGACGAGCTGCAGAAGCGAGAACGCGACCTGGCCACCCGGATCGTCTGCCACCCGCACTGGGAGCAGTACGAAGGCCCAGAACTCGTACGAAAGCGCAGCGAACTCAAGCATCTTCCTGACACTCAGCCCGCTGTCCCGTTTCCCGGTGAGACCAGGGGCGACGTAACCGAAGCGGCCTGACCGGAGCGCTGAACCCGCACTCTGCGGTCAGTTCTCCGAGGGGATGCGTGCGGTGATCTCGCGGGCGAACCACTCGGCCTCCCTCGACAGCTCCTCCTCGCCCTCAGCGGCGATCAGCTGCAGAAGCCGCAGCAGATCATGGGCCTCTTCGAGGGTCAGCAGCTCCAACCGGTGCGTGAGGGAGTCCTGTGCAGGAATCAGCGAAGTGACAGCAGTGGGCTCATATGCATCCATGGCCGCTACAACGCTCCGGAGCCGAATGGGGTGCGCCTGATACGGCTGAACGTGCGTGAACCAGGATCCCCGGACTGACCTTGCCCTCCGTTTCCTGGCAAGGCGACGCGGCGCACGAACGCCCTTCGGCCGGCCGCGCACATTCAATGCTGCGCACATCTCCTTGAGAAGCTGTGCGAGAACCTGAGACTCGAAGGTCCAAGTCAGCTGTCCCAGACGACTCCCTGGGCTTTCATCTCGGTGATCGCGGCGGCGACAGCCGCCTGGGCAATATGGTGTCGATCCTTCTCAACGCCGAGGCGGAAGCCCTGGTCTGAAGCCTCCTGAAGGAGATCTGCGACCGTCGCAATGACGTTGAGGAGGGCGCGGCGCTCCAGCGAAACCGCCGCGGCATCAACCGGCTCGGTGCCGTCCCTACGAGGGTCGAACGGGTCCATTAGCAGCTCTGTCATGGAGCCATGCTCCACACAATCGATGGTGTGCGAGCAGGCTTTACCGATATCCCGAGGTTCTCGCACAGCTTCTGAAAGAAGGGCAGGCGCTGGGCGCTGCTGCGCCCCGCTCCTCCCCCGCCCCTGCTCACCGGTCGCGGAGGCCCCGCCGACGCGGCCGGGAACGGCACCGCACCCCGACCCCGGGCGCGCGCCGCCGTCCCTGCCTGCTGCCTGCTTCCTTCTCTTCTTCCAGGTGCTCAGGGCGGTCGGGGGTGCGTATACGGGGTTGTCAGGGTCGCACCGGTCCCGAAAAGGGTGTCTGACCTGCGGTAATGGACGCTTCGCGGGAGCTGGGCACTGACAGATAGTGGTACAGATCTTTGTACTGATCTCTGTACAGATAGCAGTACGGATAGCGTGACGGATCTTGTGCTGGGTGCGGAAGGCGCTGTAGCGCGTCCAGACGGCGCCATGGCCGCGCGCCTGGCCGTCTCCCGACCTGGCAGTGCCCGGCCCGCTCCGCCGGGCCGCGTCGGGCGCGGAGGCGGCGCCGACGCGCAACAGAGAACCGCCCCCGCGGCCTGGTTCGCACCCCGAGCGCGCGCCCGCCGGCCACCTGCCCAGTCCTGCCCTGCCCTTCCTCCTCCCGCCTGCCTGCCGTTGGCCGGTGGGGGCGCACGAGGGGTTATCGGGGCCACTGGTACGCCCACCAAATGCGCACCGGTAGGCCGTGACCTGCGCATTCACTGGGGTACCGGGACGTTCCCAAAACCGGTGACGGTAGTGGGTTTGGTACCCCCTGTGGCACCCCCGATTGCACCCCCTGTGGCTCCCCCTGTGGCAGGGGGTTGGTGCGGCGACGACGCCTGACGAAGGCGTGAGGCAGGGCGCGAGACCACATCACGGATGGTTGGGGGCGACCTGCGGGTGTCCTGGTGCGCCGCGAGAAACCGCGCACCAGTGTGCGCACCAAAAGGCGCACCACTGCGCGCACCAGTCGGGTGTGACCTGCGCTTTTACTGTGGGTCGGGGTGGGGTCGCGCTGCGCATGGTCCAGGCGGTGAAGGGCGCGGACCGCCGAGGGACGCGCGGGCCACCGAGGGGCGGGGTCCGGGTCCCTCGGGTGCACGAGGTTCCGCGTTCCGCGTGCTGGCCGCCGCGCCGGGTCGGAGCGCGACGGAGGCGAGTCTCCTCGCCCCACCCGGCATATGCCAGAGCGTGAGCCGGGAACGGCCTGAAGCCGCCCGTGCGGGTGAATCCGGGCCTTGTGTACGCGAGCGGGTACTTAGCTACAAATGCCCAACTAGCCCTGCAAACACAGGTCTTGACAGGTTTTATGGTGGTCTGTCACGGTCTCGTCTCGTCACGCCGAACCGGCCCGGTTCGGCGGATCAGGAGAGGAGCACCGCCATGCCGGAATCGCCGCTCAGCCGGGCCCAGGACGCCAAGCGCCGCCGCGACCTTGCGGGGGAGATCGCTGCCGTGACGGGCGGGCACAACCGGCTGACCCGGGCGCCCTGGTATCCCGCGCAGGCCGGGGACCAACTCGCCATCACGATGGAAGCGACAAAGACGCTGCCGCAGTGGACCGAGGTCTACGAAGTCACCGACGACGGGCGCGAGCTGCGGCTGCTCAGCGCGGACGCGCCCGAGGGAATCGGGGGTGGCTGGTACGCGGGAGCGCCCGAGCTGTATGACGCGGACCCGTTCGAGACGCCGTGGATGGAGGCCGGCCCCGACCGCATCGCCATCACGCGGCGCGGGTCCGTCGTCCACCAGGGCCGCCACGCCGCCGTACCCGACGCCACGCCCGACAAGCCACCGCTCGTCCAGGGCCTCGCGTTCACCTCCTGCCAGTTCCTCCCCCTTAACGAACACGGCCAGCAGCAGCGCGAGGCGGCCCTGAACCTGTCCGTGCACGGCAGGGTGCTCTACCTGCCCGAACCTGCCGCACCGAGCGGTGAGCGCTTCGAGCTCCGCCTCGATGTCGACGGCGCCCTGGTTCTGCCCGCCACCAGCAGCCACGGCCACGACGTACTGCTGTGGACCCATACGCCCGTCTTCCCGGGCCGCACGGAAGTGTGGCTGCACCGGATGCACTTCGAGGCGGCACAACGCGGCACCCAGGGCGGGGAAGGGTGGGCGGAGATCAGTGGCACGGGCCGCGGGCGGTCTCTGCACCGCGTCGCTGAGACCGACGTTCCTGTCGCCGCCGCGGCGTTGCCCGTTCCGGTCTGGTGTGAGGGGAGCAGGCGATGAGCGTCAGCGACGCTCACACAGGCGGGGCCTGCGCTGAGGGCGCCTCCGTAAGTCATTTAAGGCGGGTCACGGTCACTACCGGATGTCGTGTGGTGCCCGATGCGACTTCGACGAGCGAGCCGTGTGCCACGGTGGTGTAGCTGTCGCCCGACGCGGTGCGTGCGTGCAGGGTCGGGCCGTCGGGGGCAGGCAGGTAGGCACCGACCTGCGAGGCGAGCGCCGGGGGCAGAGTCTGTGTGAGGGCGCATCGGCCGTCAGGCAGGCGTACAGCCAGGTTCGTGGGGCGTCTTCGGGGGCCGGTGTAGCCGATGACAACGGCGTCGACCGGCTCACTGTGCCGTACTTTTCGCCAAGATCAGTCCGGCCTGTAGGGGGTTGTCGCGCGCTTGGCGACGACGCCCTCCACGCCCTGCTCGGGCAGCACGTCGAACCACACGCGCGCGACCTCGATGTCATCGGTCGCGGGGACGGCCTGCAAGGGCGGCCCGAGCGGTTCCAGGACGTCCAGGAGTGCTGCGCGTCTTTCCCGGTAGGAGCGGCCGCGAAGGTCGCGGCCCGCGATCATGAGGCAGTCGAACGCGGCGTAGGAGGCGGGGTAGCGGCGCATCAGGTCGGCCAGGCGCCGGCCGCGAGCCGCAGCGCGCGAGCGGACCGCGCCGAAGTCGGTTTTCCCATCGCGCCAGATGACCAGTTCGCCATCGAGGACAGTATCGGGCGGGAGCTCCATCGCGGCCGTGGCGACGTCGAGCCATTGCGCGGTGGCGTCCCGGCCTGAGCGGGTCTGAACGCGGACGGTCTCCCGCCGCCAGATCACTCCACGGTCGCCGTCCAGCTTCGGCTCGTACCACCACCCCGGCCCTTGGGGCAGGGCGGGAACCTGCTGGGCCAGCGCCACGTCGACCGGGTACTCCACACGCCCCACCCTCTCCCCCGCCCCGCATGACCGCGCGCGGGGCTACTCCGCCACCAGTGGTTCCTCCCGATACCATGTTCGAACAAAGGTTCGGTTCAGTCCAGAGGGAAGGAGGTGCCAGGTGACCAGCACTGATGCCGAAGCAGCCACGGGTTCTGCGCAAGTTTCCGACCGGCTCGAGTTGCTGCTGTTCCTCGAGCGCGTCCAGGAGCAGGACCTGGCCCGCACACGGCGCTGGATCGAGGACGAAAAGCGCCGCCGTGCCGAGCACGCGCGCGGCCTGGCCGCCCGGCCCGAGCCGCCCGACTGGCTGCTGGAGGTGGGGCTGACCGGGCGCTCTGCCGTCTACGTCCACGCGGGTACCTGTCACATGGCAGGCAAGCGCTCCCGGCCCATCAACGCCGACCAAGCGCGTGACGCGCTGCATCATGGGCCGGTGCCGCCCTGCCCGCACTGCCGCCCCGACACCGCCCTGGGTCTGACGTGACCTCCGCCCACCACCTGTCAGCGCCTGGTGCACCCTCCCCGGATCGCTACCACGTGGTGCTGTGCGTCGGCGGCCGCGAGGTCCTGACCGGCTGGTGGGCCGACCCCGATGTCGCCGAGGCCAAGTACGACAGCTACGTCGAGGAGTTCAGGGACCAACCCGGCACGACCGTGCGTCTGACGGAGGCGGACGAGCAGGGCCGGGAATGGGAGCTCGGCCGCTGGCCCGATGCGTCGCGTTCTCGGTCCGGTCAGCTGCGGTCCTCGCGGGGTTCGAGCAGCGCGAAGTAGGTTGCGCGCTGCTGCTCGGTCAGCTTGCCGTCCAGCGCGAGGGCCCGGCGCAGCGCGCGGAGAGAGTCGGCGGCGGACATGCCCCACCGCTTGTGGGCGGCGCGTTGGATGTCGCCGATGCAGGCGGAGGCCTCGCTGGGGAAGCAACGCACGTACCAGTCGAGCATCTTGCCGACGGGGACCGTCAGAGTGAGGTGGTAGTCCTTGACCTCCGGTTCGTCGGCGAACAGCTCGGCCGACTCGATCCAGTCGAAGAGCACCGCGGCCCGTACCACCCGGTGCAGGTGGTCGGTGGGCACGATGCGGTCCAGGCTGGCGGCCACGGTCCAGGCGAGTTCGTCGGCGACCTCACCGACAGCCTCCGGATTGCGTTGGCGCAGGACCCACCGCTTGCGGACGTCGGGGCGGTCCCACAGGGTGTTGCGGAAATTGGCGGCGAAGCGGTCGCGGACTTCGGCCGCGCCCGGGGAGAGGTGGTGGCGGTCGCCGGCCGACATCGCTTCGCCGATGCTGGTGTAGGAGCGCTCGCGGGATTCCACCCAGTCCTCGGCCACCGCGCGGGCCCACCGGTCGCGGCCGCTCACGGTGGCCTGCGGCAACGGGACATCGCTGTTGTCGCGAGAGATGTATGCGCGGAGCGTGGAGGCGGTGATGCCGCCGAGCTCGGCCATCTCCGGGACACCGATCAGCTGGTTCGCGGTGAGTTCGGGGCTGGAGAGGTCGACGATGCACTGCTGAAGCGGCAGCGCGTTGTCCTGTGTGGTGCGGAGCTCGGCCCACAGCGCGAGGTGGTCGAGCCAGTTGTCCGGCTTGGGGGCGTCGGGGTCGAAGGTGGCGACTTTGCCGACGTGGGCTCGGGACGGGTCGGCGCGGCCGTCGAGCATGTCGGCGGCGGTGACGGTGACGGCCAGGCGCGCCTTGCGGTGCTCGTAGTCCTGGGTGATGGGGTCCCAGACCTGGCCGGGTCGGTACCAGGTGGTGCCGTCGAACCAGTAGTCGCCGGCGCGGAACAACAGGGCCTCGTAGGCCCACTTCAGGTGCCACGAGGACATGTCCCCGTCACGCATGAGCAGGACGCTGCGGCCGTGCTCGGGGTGCCAGCGCACCGACCAGCCCAGGGTGTGCTGCCTGGGGTCGGTGGTGAAGGCATACCAGCTGTCGGTCGTGCGGTTGCGGTCGAAGCGGCCCCACATACCGCTGGCCTCGTGGCGGCCGACGGCCTCGATGGCCTCAGGGCCCTCATCGAGCGGGATGTGGGAGTCGTCGACGAAGGGCAGGCCCGGTACCGGGTGATCGGTGCGCAGACCGTTGGCGAGCGGAAGAACGTGACTTAAGGCTGATTCCTCGTTTCACTTTCAGTGCTGCACCCTTATGCAGCACTCCATGTCTTCTCTTATACAGCGAACCCAAACACCTTCGTGCAGCGCCTTTCGGCCAACCTTCTGGACACGCGGCGCTGTCTTCAGTGCTCGCTGATGCTGAGGACCCGTCGGACGCCCAGCTGAGGGCGGGACAACGCCGGCGGCTCGCCGGACAGCCGCGGCCTCTGCACGCCTGGTGGAGCGCCGTCACGGGAGCGGCGACAAGCGAAACCGCTGCCACGTCGCCCACAGCAGGAAGGAAAGTTGCCCACCGGAAAGTTCGGGAGTCGGGGCCATCCCGACCGGCCTGTCCCCTCCAGCCAAGGCACACCCAGGAACCTCACACCGCTACGGACCTGCCTCGACACCGGCCCGCGACCTCAGCCGACGAACGGAACCCCCGATACGGGCAACTGTCAGGACGGCGGGCGGAGGTAGGTGAGCTGGTCGGCCCCCAGGGCCGGACAGCGGAGCCACCCGCCCGCCTCAGCCACGCCTGCTGATGCTTGTCCGTCACGGCCTGCACCGCCCGAGACTCAGAGCCGCTGGTGCCGCCCACGACCCGCGGTCTTCGACGAAAGCCGCGCGCGAAGCCGCCTCAGCCATCCCCGGGACCACGGGACAGCCGGGAACGGTGTTATGTGAGCGTACAGAGGGGCTGAGGATCCCTGCAGGTCAGACGGTTTTGCAATGGCGAAAAGCGTCATTGCGATGGCGGAAACAGCCACTGCTATTGCCTATAGGCAACAGTCACAGCGGGACACACAGGCGGTTCGCGGCCAGGATGCTTTGCCTCTGGGCAACTGCTGGGTACCGTCATGACGTCTCTGTTGCCTATAGGCAAAGGTGGACGAGAGCATGGGCTACGCGGGCGGTGAGCCGCGCAAGCAGCTCGCCGTGGACGAGGAGACCGGCGAGGTCTTCCAGCTCACGATCATGGGTGAGGAAGAGCCGCTGGCCCCGAGGCGGCCGAAGAAGAGGGCGCGGTTCGACTGGCGTCCCTATCCGGGGCGGCACGCGAACGTCGGCAAGGAACTGATGGCCCTGGTCTGGCAGAAGGGCTCGGGATACGACCAGAACGACCGTGACGTGTACGCGTTCTTCATCGCGCACTCGCCCGAGGGCGATGATCCTCTGCGGATGACGTCGAAGGAGATCGGCACCGAGCTGGGGATCCGTCCGCAGACGGTCGGGAAGTCGATCACCAAGCTGAACCAGGGCGGTCTGCTGCTGAAGGCCGAGACGGTAGGCAGAATGAACTTCTACCGGGTGAACCCCCGGGCCGCCTACGACGGCTCGGCCGTCGACCAACTCGAGGCGACCAAGACCGCACGGCATCCGATGGTGCCTGCCTCGGGAACACGGGCAGAGAAGGCAGAGACGAAGACAGCGGCCGGCGCGCCGCGCACTCGAAGGAGGACAGCGTGAGCACTCCCGCGCACGACCAGGGTCACCCTGAGCTGACGGCCGGGCTGCTGCACGAGGTCCTGCTGCGTACGGCCGGCGCCCAGGGCGCCGACTTCCGCGTCCTGTCGTTCTACATGACCGCGGCCCCGCTCGGGCAGATCGTGCGGGTGCCCGCGAAGGACGTCGCCGCGGCCCTGAAGCTGACCGGGCCGAGCGTCTCCAAGAGCGTCAAGCGCCTGCGCGAGGCCGGCTGGCTCAAGACCGCGTACCGAATCGGGAACGTCTCCTTCTACCGCGTCGGCCCCAAGGTCCTCTCCCTCGCTGCAGCCGAGCACGACCCGGCCGAACAGGAACAGCCGCTGGCCACGGTCACCGCCCTGCCGACCGCCTCCCCCTACACCGACTGATCTGGGGCCGGTGGCCCCGAACGGTGGGTTACCAGCCACACGGGGCGGCGCCCCCGGACCGTGGGGTTCGGGGGCGCCGCCCCGTGTGCTGCTCTACGGCGACTGAGGCGGATCGGGCATAACTTGCATAAGGTTGGAAAAGTCGGGAGGCTCGGCGATGCTCAGTCCGACGGGCAACGGCTCGAAGAGTCCGCGAGTAATCTGGACGGTGTCTGCCTCGAGAGTGATTTGCCCCCCGTCGAGGAGCACGTCCTTCAGGTTGACGCGTCCGGCCACGCGCCCATGACGGTCCTCGCTAGGGAAGCGGATGTGAACCTGGCCATCGGTGAACGCGGCCGTCTCAAAGGTCACGACGCCACCGTCGTCCAAATCGCCATCAAAGACAGCGTAAGATCCGCCGAAGTCGGCCTCCCGGAACGACATAGAGGCGTCAGCCAGGGAAGCGCCTCGAAAGTCGAGCATGCCGCCGGAAAAGCGGGCGCTGGTGAAATCCAATGCTGAGAGCTCTCGCAGCGTGATGTGCTCAAAGTCGGCTCCATCGGGGAAGACTGCGTTCTCGAAGTCGAAGACGGTGCCGTTATCCAGATCGATCCCGCTGAGGGATGGGTTGTGAAGCGTCGCGCCCTTGAGGTTGAAGTAGAGACCGTGCCAGCTGCTGGCCGAGGCGGTCAGGTAGTCGAGCGGGCTGCGTAAATGGCTGCGAATCTGGTCCAGGATGGTGTCGCGCACCTGTCGCTCAGCCGTTCCTTCAGAGGATTGGTCAGGCATGCGGAGGTAGGCGCACAGAACGTCAACGCATGTCTGCCGCAGAGGAATTGTGGGCGCGTCGTCTGCGAGAGCGCTCAGCGCGTGGACGCCGCCCAGACGTACCGCAGCCGAGCTGTCCCCGAGTTGCCCTACCGCACTCCCGAATCGCTCCGTGTGAAGGCGCGTCGCATCGCGTGTTGCGGCGTCCTCATCGACACGCTGACGCCGGTAGGCGACAACCAGAGCGACAAGGGCGCCAGCGCCGGCAACGACTCCGAAGGAGAGTTTCACCAGCTCGAAGAGGGTCTTGGAGTCGATGGTGGTCTCAGACTTCACGGTGCGGGCGCCGATGATGTCCCACCCTGCGTAGAAGGCTCCGCCAGCGACGCTGATGGCGACGAAGAAGATCAGGGGAAGGACAATCCAGACATGCCACATGCGTGGTCCGGAACGCCCAACTCGGAACTTGCGTAACGGCCTTGAGGTCACCGAGCAACTAGAACACAGTGCCGCTGTCGGTGCTCTGGTGAACGCGCTCGCCTTCGCGCCTGGTGCAGCTGTCGCGTGGCCACCCCCGGGCAAGCCTGCCCGGTTCACCGAGCGAGGATGACGCCGACCAGCGCGGCCATGACGGTCACGGCGCCGAACGCGGCGGTGAGCGGCTGGGCCCATGATGGGTGGCGGCGGACGAGGTAGGCGGCGGCGCCCGCGACCAGCGTCACGACGGCGACCAGGAGCAGCAGGACAAGCAGAGCGAGCGTGGACATGGGTTCCCCTCGAGTTCGGCACGGCCGGGACGACAGCGTGCGTTTTCGGGCGGCGGGAAGATGCCGCCCCTATGGCTCTTGGCGTGCCGACGTCATGCCCTCGCCGGCGCGGCTCAGAGTCGCTGACGCCGGGGCAAGCCGCGCAACCCCCTCCAACTAGCCCGCCGCAGCGCCTACGTCGCTGATCAGTCCGGATACTGGGGGGTGGAATGGCGGCCAGCCGCCAGGCGAGCTCGAAGGCGGTGGGGGTCGCCCCCTGTGCGGCACCGGAGACATACGAGGCGAGTGCGAACACACGCCCGGTTCGCTATGCACCATGGCCAGGAAGGCGCTGTTGCAGACGGCCGCTTGCGGGAAGTTGGCTCAGCTCCGCTTCCCGCAGCCGGTACGGTGCCCCGGGACAGCGACTGGCAGGAACGGGGGGAACGTGACGGCAGACTCCGTTCGACGGCGGCGCCCAGAGGTGCTCGGCTTCGGCCTCGCGGCGGTGCTCTATCTCCCCGGGGTCGCCTACCTCGGGATCACCAACGGCCACCGCTTCATCCCCAACAGCTTCTTCGCCTCCATGTACTGCCTGGCCGGCGTCGGCTTCGCGGCCGTCCCGCTGCTGACCTGGCGCCCGGGCAGCGGCCGGTACACGGAGCCACAGCTCCTACGCTCCGCCTGGTTCCCGTGGGCATACACGACCCTGCAGGGCGTCGCCTACAGCTCCCTGCGCAGCGACGCGAACGTCTTCACGCTGTTTCTCGGCTGGGGCATGTTCATCTTCCCGGGAACCATCGCGTTGTACTTCCTCGGCTCCGCGCTGTGGGGCAGCGACGGCCTTCGCGCTGTCGGCAACGTCGGCGGCGCAGAGCCCGCGGCTTCCTTGGGTGGCCTCCTGCCACCGCAGTCGGCTGACACCTTCGCCGCCGACGCGCGGACCGCGGCCCCGGTCCGCGTACCATCCGCGCACAGCACCGGGCCTTCCCTGCCCCCGCCCAACACGGCACCCGCCTGCTACGAAGCCTGGCGTCAGCAGATCATCGACAATCTTGATCAAGCGGTCCCCGACCGGGGGGAGCAGAAGGCGTGGCAGCTGCCCTGGCCGACGAAGTACGGGCCGCCTACCCAGGGGTACACCTCAGCCTCTCGATGAGCGGTGAGTTTCTCCTGCTGTACCTGATGATCATCCCGGCGGACCAGCGCGGCACCGGACTGGGCACACGCGTCATGCAGCACCTCGTGTTGGCCGCCGACCAGCGCGGCGTAGGCATGACCCTCAGCCCGTCCGACGCGCTCGGCGCGGACCTGGACCGGCTGCAGGACTTCTACCGCCGCTTCGGCTTCATCACCAACACGTGGCATGGCGTGTTCTGCGGCTCCGCGGAAGGCATGGTCCGCGTACCGCGCAACTCCGTGACCGCCACCGCCGACCCGGCCTGCACCGGCAACTGCTGCAACGACGACCAGGCCGTACCCGCCACCAGCGAGGACACGGCGCGACCGGAGATCAGCTCCTGACCCTGCCCCATTCGCACCCTGGCTGCACGTACAGCCAGCACAGGCAGCTAGCGGCGCCAGCACTCGGGAGCGCCCGCCGTGCTAGCCGAGCCACGTGATGGTCAGCACGGACAGGCGGCGCAGCGGCCGGTTGATCCAGTAGGTGAGGGAGAGCTCGCCGACGGAGGCGTGGCGCACGTCCTCACCGTCGGGATCCTCGGTGTTCCACTGCCGAAAGCCCCACGGATCGGCCGCGGCGGCGTCCAGGACGTCCCAGACGGTGTCCTCGGCATGCTCGGGCAGAGAGTCCAGGACCTTGGCGGCCGCGGCGGAGAAACGGACCGCGTACGGCTGCGAGTTGCTCACCCGCGCCTGCCGCGGAGCGCCGTCGCGTCGACGAAGTCGCTGTCGTCGTAGCCGGAGGCGACGAACGCGTCGACGGCCGGGGCGGCGGCGATGCGGCCCTGCCATTCCTGCACGACCTCATACAGGGCGGTCAGGGAGAAGGTGCGCCGGGATTCCTCGAGGGCGGCCGCGTACGCGCGCTCGAACGCCGGCACCCACGTGTTCGCGCGCTGGTCGGCGCGCAGCTGGGCAAGGAGTTCGGCCGGCGCCCCTGGCGCGGGGGCGTAGTGGGGTTGCGCGCTCATCGTGTCCTCCCGGCAGGTCTCCCTCTCACCGTACGCGCGCGAGCAGGCCGCATGCATGGGTCCGGACAGGTTCTGTGCCTTCGGGCCCGTCCATCGCCCTGGTGGATCGCTCCGGTGGTGCGGCTTATCCGGAGCGGCGCCGAACCGTCGGGAGCGCCTTGAGGGCGGCAAAATCCGGCCCTTCAGTTCCTCGGCCAACCTCGTGTTATCTCGGCCAGTCTCACTCATCCTCACTGATGCTCACTAACCCTGACTGGCCTGAAGCGGGACAGAGGAGAAGCAAGGCATACGACAGTACGTTCACCAGCTGGGAACGCAGCATTGAGGCGTAAGCGCTGTGCTTGCCGAGAAAAGTGACGAGCGTCACTCGATTTGAATTCTGACGTGCATCTTTGTGGTCTACAGGGGTGCACGACGTATGGAGAAGGGGGGCTTGTAGGCGACCCGATACCTCGTCAAGCGCTGTGCACCGGACGTGAGTTACAACGCCGTGGCCGCGTCTCTATAGAATCGAAGAACGAGAAAGGAGCCCTGCTTCCCAACGGGTTTCCAGGCCACTGAGTTGGGAGGGCTCCTTCACGTGGTGCCGCAACGCAAAGAACGCAACTACACCGACATGGAGCCTACCGTGAATCCACAAAATAAACATCCACGACCGGCAGCCAGATGGCTTTCGTCCACGCGCACTTACCTGCGTAGATGGAGCGGAGTCGGCGAAGACAGTCTTCATCACCACTTTCTGCAGGGCGTCGCCTACAAAGCGGGCAGTGGCGCCGTCTCGGTGTTGATTCTGTGGTGGGAGACGTTCCGCTGAATTTCCTGGTGGGAAGGGGCCGCATCTGCTGCCCTCCTCCCCACAGCATGTGTGAACCCCCGCGCAGTTCCCGGCGGGATCCGCCTCCACTACGGCGGAAGGGTTGACGCTGGCTACTGAGGTTGAACTCGTGGTGTCGTTGCCCTGTCGCGAGAAGGCGGAGGAGCGTTCTCGCCGAAGATTGACTGCTGCGGTGCGGTCACAACGAAGCTTGATCGAGATGTCCGGCTGGGAGTCTGGTGCCGTGGAAGACTTCACAGAGCAAGAGCTTCGCCACTCGATTGCCGAAGCCGACTCTCCGGCCTGGCGCGTCAGGGCAGCTGCAGGGCGACGGCTGGCGGCGGCGCCTCGGATCGAGAGCGTTGCCGGTGTCCTGCACCGTCTCCTCCTGGATGCTCAGGACACCGGAGTGACCTCCGAGACTGCTGCGGCTCTGTTGGCTCGGAGGGATCTGGCCGGCCTGCGTGCCGTGCTCGCGGCCCGTGCGGTGGCGTCTGACGAAGGGACGGCTGATCAGCTCGCTGCGGAACTCGACTGTGACCCACGCTGGGCGACCGGAGAGGGTGGCTTCGAGCTGATCACGCAACTGCGAACGTTGACGTCGGATTCAGACCCAGAGGTCCGCAAAGAGGCCCTGTTGCGACTTTCGCGCCTGCGCTGATCAGGCGGGTGGCCAGTGGCCCATCTTGGTCGTTCAGATGGACAGGACCGTCGTGTCGTTGCTCATCTGGGTCGGATGGTCAGGCCCGTCTCTGCGAGGCAGCCGTCTATGAGGTCGCTGCGGTACTGGATGTGCCGTAAGCCGCGTCGAATGCGCTGGACGAGGTGTTCGGGGGTGCTGAAGGCGACGTTGGAGAGCCAGCCGCGTCGCAGGAGGGACCAGATCCCTTCGACGGGGTTGAGGTCGGGTGCGTAGGGTGGCAGATAGTAGATCGTCAGCCAGTCCCGGGAGGCGGCGAACTCCCGCAGGCCGGCGGCTTTGTGGACGTTCAGGTTGTCCCAGACGAGCACGATAGGGCCGCCAAGCTGCTGGTGGGCGGCGATCAGCAGGTCCCGGTAGTCGTGCCAGGAGCAGCTCTTGCGTCCGTCGCGCCGGCGGTTGGCCGCTCGATCGAGACGCTCGGGGATCATGACGGCGATGCCGCGGCGCCACAGCAGGCGCCGGATCGCCCGGCTGGAGTAGGCCTTGTCGCCCAGGACTCGGGTCGGTGTTCTGCGCGGGCGGCCAGTGCCCACTCTCGGAACGCGGATCCCGTCGAGGACCTGACCGAAGGCGGTGGCGTCGTTGACGTTCCCGGGCGTGAGCACGATGGACAGGGGCAGGCCACGTCCGTCGACGGCGAGGTGGACCTTGGTGGTCAGCCCGCCTCGGGACCGGCCGAGAGCCTGGTGCGTCTGCGAGCGGCCCGGATCTTCCAGTTCGTCCTCGTCTGCGGCCCCTTTTTGCGAGCGCCGGCGGAGTGCTGATGGGCACGGTTGACCGTGGAGTCGACTGCGACGGTCCACTCCACCCGGCCCACCGCGTCGTCGCGGACCTGGACATATTCCAGCAGCTTCGCCCAGGTCTCATTCGCTTCCCAGCGGGCGAACCGCTCGTAGACGGTCTGCCAGGGTCCATACCGCTCGGGCAGATCGCGCCACGGTGCCCCGGTCCGCAGCCGCCACAGCACCCCGTTGACCACCTGCCGGCGATCACGCCAAGGACGACCACGCCCATCCACCCGCGGCAGCAGGGGCTCTATTCGTTCCCACGCCGCATCCGTCAACTCACCTCGACCAGCCACAAGATCAATGATCAGAGTGCCCGTGCTCGGACTCACGCACGGGGTCCGTCACGAAACGGCTCAGACGGTAGGTGGTCGGCAGCCCCAGGCGCCCGCACAGCGTGTCGATTCGGATCATCTCCCGGCTGACTCCGGTCTCCCGAAGACGGCGCAACCTCGTACGCATCTCCGCCCGGTCCGGAGTCTCAACGACCACTTCCCACTGTCCCGCGTCCGGCGCGGGGCGAGCAGCAAGCCGCTGCCTCGCGTCCTCTTGCCGCCGCCTTCTTTTCCCCTGCCCTGGCACCTGCCCAGAATCACTGGTCGGCGTCAGGACGGCAAGGCAATTGGACCGAACACGCACACGCTCGGTGATCATTTGTCAAACACCCCCTAGGACCGGGGCTGGTACGCGAGGTAGACGCGATCCGAGTGTCCCGGCCACGACAAAGAAAGGCGCCAGCAACCGGCCTGAGGAAGGTCCACCACGGAGGAGCCGAGCGATACGACGCGAGTGACCCGCGCGGCCGTGCTGTCGAGGGTGGCCCTGATGGTCAGTTGGGCGCTGCCTGGAGAGTCGTCACGGGGCACCCATCGGATCTTGTTGGCCTTGGCGCCACCGGAGGGAGCGTGGTACGGGTATCCGAACAGCGCCGCAACTATCTGATTGTGCTCACCGAGCAGGTATTGCGGCATGCTCCGGGGGCCGAAACGGTCCTCGGTCCACTCCGGCAGTTTCCCCGATCTGAGCTGCCGACTGCATGACGTTCCTGCACGGCTGGTGGGTGTCGATGACTTCGGTCCGGCCTCGTCGGGCCCCTTCGATGCAGTGCCCGCCGGTGTACACGCCGCCACCGAGAGAGCAAGCAGCAAGCTCAGCACCTGGATGCGTCCGGGCGCAGGCTGTTTGCCGTCGCTGCGGGCAAGGGTGATCAAGTTCTACCCCCAAACCTTCGTGATCCGTCAACGTCGCACGATAGCGCCCCTAGGCGCGCACCGGCAGACGCTTCGGGCGCAGTCATCGCGCCCGGCACCAGCAGTCAGAGGGCCCGGCCCGTCCATAGAGAACGCACGAGGGCGCGCCCCGACTGCACCGGCACAGGTGAAGGGACATCCGCTGGAACAATGACTCGCCTTGACGTCTGGGCCGTCTTAGCCTGCTCCTCTCGCGTTCTCGGGGCTGACCACGTGGAGGTTCGTCATGCCCCGCCCCGTGTGGACCGGCGCCATCTCGTTCGGTCTCGTCACCATCCCGATCCGGGTGGTGACGGCCACCGAGGACCACAGCATCCGCTTCCACCAGTACCACCTGGAGGACCTGGGCCGGGTCCGCACCCGTAAGGTGTGCGAGCTGGAGGACCGTGAGGTCACCCAGGACGAGATCGGCAAGGGCTACGAGCTCAGCAAGGACCAGGTGGTGCCGGTCTCGGACGAGGAGCTGCGCGAGATCCCGTTGCCCACCGCGAAGGCGATCGAGATCGTTGCGTTCGTGCCGTACGAGTCCATCGACCCGATCCAGATCGGCGAGGGCTACTACCTGGAGACCGAAGGCCAGATTGCCGCCAAGCCCTACGAGCTGCTGCGCAGGGCGCTGGAGCGCAACGAGCGGGCCGCCATCGCCAAGTTCGCCTGGCACGGCCGCGAGCGCCTCGGCCTGCTGCGGGTCAAGGACTCCGTGATCGCGCTGCACGCCCTGAAGTAGCCGGACGAGGTGCGCTCGCCCAGCGAGCTGGCACCCGAGCCCGTCGATCTGGCCGACTCCGAGATCGAGGAGGCTCTGCTGCTCATCGAGTCGATGACGCGCCAGGAACCCATCGAGGACGCGGAGTGGGCCAGCGACCGCTACACCGCCGCCCTTGAGGACGTCATCTGCGCGAAGGCCGCCGGGAGGCGGCCGCCCAAGGCAGAAGAGGCCGAAGCACCCATAGCACGGGTCGTTGACCTGATAGCCGCGCTCGAACAGTCGGTGGCACAGGCGCGCAAGTCTCGCGGCGACGGCGGCGACGCCACGGTGCACGAGATGCCGAAGAAGGCGTCCGCGAAGAAGACCGCAGCGAAGAAGACGAACACGAAGAAAACCGCTGCGAAGAAAGCGACCGCGAAAAAGACCCGTAAGTCCGCTTAGCCGCGGAGGCGGATCAGCGTCACGGCCGCATGCCGCGTGGTGCCGGAGGCGACCTCGGCGACCGGGCCGTCTGTGACGGCCGCGTAGGCCTCCCCCGCATCGGTGCGTGCGGGCCCGCCGAAGCCGCCCACGAGCAGGTACGGCGCCACCTGGGCAGCCAGGGGCGCGGGGAGTGCCTGGGTCACCGCGGCGCGGCCGTCGGGCAGCCTGACCACCGCTTGCCGCGGGTGGGAAGGAGTCCCGGTGTAACCGATGATCTCTGCGTCGGTGACTTCGGAGTGTCTGATCTTGCGCCAGGCGGAGCGGTCCGGCCGGTACAGACTCCCGGCGCGTTTGGCCACGATCCCCTCGACTCCCTGCTCGGGCAGGACCTCGAACCAGGTACGGGCGACGTCGACGTCGTCGCTGCTCGGGACCGCCTGCAGGGGAGGCCCCAGCGGCTCCAGCACCTCCAGCAGGGCCGCGCGTCGCTCCGTGTAGGGGCGTCCACGAAGGTCACGGCCCTCGAGTACGAGGCAGTCGAACGCCGCGTAGGAAGCGGGGTGGCGGGCGACGAGGTCGGCGAGCCGGCGGCCACGAGCCGAAGCGCGTGAGCGCACAGCTCCGAAACTGGTCCGGCCCTCACGCCAGATCACCGCCTCGCCATCCAGCACCGTGTTGGTCGGCAGGTCCATGGCGGCCGTGGCGAGATCGATCCACTGGGCGGTCGTGTCGCGGCCGGAGCGGGACTGGATCCGCACCGTCTCGCGCCGCCAGATGACGGCCCGGTCCCCGTCCAGTTTGGGCTCGTACCACCAGTCCGGGCCTTCGGGCAGGGAGGGAACCTGCTGGGCCAGCGCTACCTGCACCGGATACTCCATTCGCTCAGCCTCTCCCCCGCCGTGCCCAACCGCGCGCGGTGCTGCTCCGTCACGTGGTTCCTGCTCATATGGCATGTTCGAATACATGTTCGGTAATGTCCAGGGCTAGGAGGTGGCAGGGTGAAGATCACGACTGACGCCGCCGTGGTCGAACTGCGCGGGGCGCTGCGCTATCACGGGGTACCCGCGCTGCGGCTCGCCGAGCGGGTCCGGGTCCGTGCCCTGGCCCGGCTCTCGGTCGACCTGCGGATCGGGCTCGCCCTGCTGCCTGTGCACGCGCTGCATGGGTATCGATCTCGTCCAGGCCACGGCGCTCACCGACTACGGCATCCGCACCGCCGGCATGCTCGCCGCGCTCCCCCTCGCCACCATCCAGCGGGGGCTGGGCGGGCCGGCCGGACGCCTCGCCCATGACCGCGCCCGGGTCCTCGCCCCTGTCCCGACACCCCGAGGGTGCTCCCGATGTCGGCCGCGGTGCGCCACCGCTTCGAGCGCCAGGAGCTCGACGGCACCGCCGGCCGCGCCCGCCTACTGAACTGGGTCGTCCAGCTGGCCGCCGCCCTGCGCAGCCGGAATCAGGTGGCGCGCGGCCTCACCTTGCAGCTCGACTTCGCCGCCGGTGCCCGCTGGGCGAAGACTTTGCGGCTGCCCGAGGCCTCTGCCCACGATGAGGACCTGCGCACACCCGCCTACCGGCTCATGGACCGCGCGGGTCTCCAGCGTGGCCGCCTCACCGGGGTGCTCCTCCGGCTGAAGACCTGCGAGGCGCTCGAGAAGCGTCTACGCAGATGACCTTTGACCGCGCCCGCGAGATGCGTCTGCGCACCTAACATGCCGTCGACCGTTCCACCGCCCGCTTCGGCCGCTGCTCGGTGGCCCCGGCTGCCCTGCTGCACCGGGCGGCCTGACGGTCGTGAGCTCGGAGCAGCTCCCACTCGACCGGCTCGCGCAGCTGACCTTCCTCCAGCGTGCCCAGGAACGGGCACGGATGCAGCGCTCGATCGAGGACGAACAGCGGCGCCGCGCAGAGCGTGCCTGCGGCCTGGTGACGCGGCCCGAGCCGCCGGACTGGCTCCTGAAGGCACGCCGCCTCCCCTCAGTGGGCAGTGACAGCGTCGTGCTGGTCGCCCGGGCCGGCGCCGGGTCATAGACGCCAGGTACGGATCCGGTCTGCGGCCGCGAAGGCATCCGTCTAAAGCCTCGGTCTGCGTCGCGGGCCTCTTCCGTCCCGAACGGCCCGGGCTACCCTGTCGGGCGACATTCCATGAGCAGGTGGCGCCCTTCTCGCGCCAGGGGGGAAGCCGGTTTTCTCCCATGCCCGGACAGCCCGCAGGTTGCTCGCCACGGGATCAACGGTCACGCGCCGCCATCCCCGCTCCGAGCACAGGTACGTGACCAGTGCATGAGCCGCGTCAGATCCCAGGCCCTGTCCCTGTGCGTCAGGGGTGAGCACCATGTCGATGCCACCCTCGGTCGCATTTGCGTGCCAGTACTGGGCGTAGCCCACCGCCGTGCCGTGTGCGAGCACCAGGTAGGACCCCACGTGCGGGCGGCGCCGCCCCAGGTACTTCTCGGCGACCTGCTGGCTGGACAGGGGCATCCCGCCCCAGTTCTCCACGAAGTCGGGATCGGCGAACCATGACGCCAGCAACTCGAGGTCGTCCTCGGTGGTCGGGACGAGCTGGGTCAGCACACCGTCGAGAGCAACGTCACCGGTCATTGGACAGCCTGCCGCGCGGGTTTCAACCGAACCATCGCTGCGCTGCGGTGGCGAGGTCAGCGCGTGGGCGTTCGATCACACTGTCAGTGCTGTGTTGGGTGGCGGTGCGGATGGCGGATTTACCTTGCGGCCTCAAGGGCAGGGGGGTGGCGGTGCGGTCGGGCGGCGGTGTGGTCGGGCGTGTGAGCCGGGTGTGGCGGCAGCTGAGGGCGTGGATGTGGGAGGTGAAGGTGGTTTCGGGCAGGGGCAGTTCGAGGTCGTCGTCGACGTAGGACACCGCGTGGGTGATGTAGTCGATGGTGTCCTGTTCGAGCGGGGGTGGGGGCGGGGTGTGGCGGGAGCGGTGGAGTTTGAGCTGGCGCAGGATGCGCAGGGTGGTGGGCAGGCTGGTGTCGTCAGGTGTGGGCGTAGGGGGGGCCTCGCGCGGGGCTGCGCTGGGGGTCTGGGCTTGCCACCAGGCGGCGGGGGCGGTTTCTTCCATGGATAGGTGTTGGAGGTAGAGGCAGTAGGCGGCGGTATGGTCGCCGGCTCCGGCGGCGAACTGCCACCAGAAGCGGGCTCCGTCGTGGGCGTGGCCGAGGTGGAGGTAACAGCCGAGGGTGCGGGCGCTGTCGGGTTCGGGGACGAGGCTGGGGTTGAGGAATGCGGTGAGGTGGTCGAGGCCGGCCTGGGTGATGGCGGTTTCGCACAGGGTGGTCAGGTCGCGGCGGGCGCTGGTTGCCACTGCGCGGCGGGAGCGGCGCTCGGGGTCGGCAGGGGCGGGGGCGGGGGTGGCCGGGGGCGGGCCGGCCACCGGGTCCGGGTCCGGTGAGGGCGCGGGGGTGGGCAGGTAGTGGTAGGCGAAGTCGTCGTCGCGCAGGCGTGCGCGCGCAAGGACCTCGTCAATCAGTGAGGTCATCAAGGTGTCCTTCCTCGGTGGAGGGGTCGGGGAAGTGCTCGGCGAGGGTGCGGCGGGCGTGCATGACGGCTGAGCGGATGTCTGGCAGGGACAGTCCCATGAGGTCCTGAACGGTGTCCTCGTCCAGGTCGTGGATGAAGCGCAGAACCATGACGTCGAGCTGTTTGGGTGGGAGGCGGCGGATGCCGTCGTACAGGCGCAGTGTCTCTTTGAGCTGGTGGACGCGGTCGGCGTGGGTGCTGTGCAGGCGCAGGGCCTGGCTGGCGTAGGCGGTTTCGTCCAGGGCGGGGTGGCCGTCGTGGTGGGGGGCGCGTTCAAGGACGGTGCCGCGCAGTATCTGCCAGGTGAATGCGGGGGCGTTGGCGCTGGCGAGGGCCTCGTCCCAGACGATGAGGAGGAGGTTGAGGACGTCCTGGACGGCGCGGCGGGCCTGGGCGGGGCGGCGCAGGAAGGTGGCGGCGTAGGCGTGGTAGTGGCCCTGCTGGCGGTCCTGGAAGACGGTGTATTCCAGGGGTGGCGGGCTCAGGTCGTTGGTGGAGATGCAGCGGCTGATCCAGCCGGGGCGTTTGCGGGCTTCCTGGGCTGCGCGGATCCAGAGGTTGCGCAGTTGCAGGATGGCGCTGTTGGGCCAGCCCAGCGCGGTGAGCAGGGCGTGGATGGGTTCCCAGCGGGGGTAGCGGCCGGCGGCGCGTAGCAGTTCGCTGATCTTGGATCGTGGCCAGGTGGTGGCCCGTTCGAGCTCGAGGAGGGTTTTTCCGCTGGCTTCGTAGGCGTCGCGGACCTGCTGCAGCCAGGCGCGGTGGGTGGGCCCGGCTGTGGGGGCGATGGGGCCGAGCCGGCGTCCGGGCCTGCCGATGCCGGAGGGGGACGCGGGTGGGGGGTTCACCGCTCGGGCTCCTGCTCGGTCGGTGCGGGCGGGGGCGGCTGGCGGGAGTTGGGGTGGTAGGCGGCCAGGATCTGCTGCACGCACAGTCCGATGGACGAGATGAGAGCGATCACGGCCGCGGTCGTCTGTCCGAGTGCGGTGAGTGCGATACACAGGCCGGTCAGCGCTATCAGCGCGGACACGGCCACCACGGTCTTGCTGGACATCAGGATGGTTTGTTCCTTATCTGACGGGCTGTCAACAGGCTTCTACTGTCCGCGCGTTGTGCACCTGTGGACGTTTGCCGCGTCCAGGGTCAGGGCTCGCACCAGCATGAATACAGCGCTGCTCGCCCAGGCGTGAAATCACCGATCCGGGAACAAAAACCGCGCCCCACGGCACACCAGTTCCAGCAGTACGCCCCACCAGCACAGTTGCCCGGCAACCGGGTGAAGTTCCCGGTTTCGGTTGCATCCGGTGCCGGGCGCTGAGCGAAATAGACGACAGGACCTCGCGTCCTGCTGCGGACCTGTCCGCAGGCTTCCCTGTCCGGGATACCCGCCCCCTCGCTTTGCCACGAGGGGGCACTCCCGTGCAACGCGGGGTGCTTTCGGTCCCTTGCCGGGCCCTACCCCGGCGCCGTTCAGCACCAGGTAGGCGAGGGGTCAGGCATCGGCGGGCGGCCCCGCGCCGGGCCGTGGGCTCTTCCCGTCGGCAACCGGCTGGATCGCGCCCCTCGTCGTCGAGCCGTGCCCCGCGTGATCTTTCAGGCAAATACTCATCCCGGCCGACGGTGGCGGATGCTGCGTGCTGGGCCACCTGTTGCGCGTTCACGCCGTGCGGCACTCTGGTACTCGAGGGGGTACCTGCCGTGCGCGTGTCCTACCGCATCAGCTTCACCGACTTCATCGCCGATCCCGACGACGAGGACTGTCGGCGCCGAGCCGTCACCATCCCGGCCGACCGCATCACGTTCGCAGACGGCCAACTGTTCTGCTGGACCGGCGCCACCGAGCGCGTTCGCTTCCCCCTGGAGGCGATCACCTCTGTAGAGGTTGTACAGGCCCCGGGCATCAAGCAGCACGAGGATCCGGACCAACTGCGCGCCCGCTATCCGCACATGGGCAAGCCCTGGAGCACAGCCGACGACGACAAGCTCCTCGCGCTCTACCGGGCCGGTCAGAAGGACCACGAGATTCTCGCTGGTGAACTTGGCCGGCAGCCCGGGGCCATCCGCTCCCGCCTCGCCAAGCTCGGACTGGAACGCTTGTGACCGGGGTGCAGCACCAGGCCACGGTCCGCGCCCTGGTGCAGGCCACTGACCAGGTGCACTGGGTGCGGGAGTGGCCGAAGACACCGACGTGGCGGGATCATCTCCATCGACTGCTTGCCCCTGATGCCTACCTTTTCGACCAGGATGCCGCTCCCCCGCTCCCGTGGGTGGACCGGCCGGCCGGCGCCTTCGAGAGAAGCGGGTGGCGCATCCGGGCCGCCTACCTGCAGCGCGACGTGGCCTTCGAGGTCGAGTACACGGTGTGCCAGGCATGCTCGCTCGGCTGGGTGGAGTGGCCCTACTCCCGACCCGGCTATGAGCGGCACGGCCTCGCCTCCAGCGCCCTCGAGGCCCTACGCCGCACCTACCCGGGGCTCGCCTGGCACACGGCCGGAGGTCACATCAACAACTCCGAACCGTTCTGGACCCGAGCAGGACAAGGCGTTCCCGGCGGCTACGCCCAACAAGACACATGCGAACACGCAGATCCCTGAAGCTGCTCGCAGCGCTGCCCTCGGTTACAGCGGGAGGGTTATGCCGAGTTCTTCCATGGCGGTGGAGGGCGGTCCGCCTTCGGAGCGTTCAGTCTTGTAGCCCTTGATGCGGGGTTCGAGGCTGCGGGGGTCGACGGCTTCGGCGGGGGCGCCGGTGGCGTACAGCCCGTCGGGCTGGCTGTCGCGGTCATGCGGAAGCAGCCAGAAGACGCGGCGGCGAAAAGTCCCAGACGCGCGGGAAGCCTTGGCGGTGGGGCCGAGGACCGCGTAGCCGATCATGCGTCCGTCGCGGTGGTAGGCGGGTTTGGCTTTGCGGGTGGGCAGCCGGTCCAGGCTCTGGCGGACGTAGTCGAGGTCGGAGATGTCCTCGAGCCAGACCAGGTCGGTTTCGTGGCTGATCTCGTCCTCAGTGATCAGGGAGCTCATTTGGTGGGATCCCCTTCCTGGTCAGTGAGCAGTCCGATGCCGGGGTAGTGCTTGCGCTGGTTGGACAGGATCATCTCCTTGGGCGAGGCCAGGCCGACGAGTTCGCGGGTGCGGGCGGCGAAGGCTCGTGAGGACATGGCCGGTGCGCCCTCATTTTGGCACCAGCTCTTGTAGGTGGCGTAGAGGGAGGTCTGCTCGGCGCGCAGTTCGGGGGCGAGGACGCATGTTTCCTCGTAGAAGCGGCCGGTGTGGTCTTCGGTTTCGGCGTAGGCGGAGGTGGCGATGCGGACGCGTTGGGGGCCGGTGAGGTCGCGGTCGCCGGCGAGGTAGCGGCGGGCGCCGTCGATGAGCCAGCCGAGGATGCCGGGGCCTTCTTCGGTGGCGAGGATGTCGGCGAGGTTGTCGATCTTGCGGTCGTCGGAGACGACGCGTTCGAAGGGGATCAGGCGCATGCGGCGCCAGAAGGCGAAGCCGCCGGTGCCGACTTCGGGGCGGTGGTTGCCGAGCAGCCAGAGTTTGTGGGTGGGTTCGAAGCTGAAGAAGTCCTGGCGCATGCGGCGGGCTTTGATGCGGTCGCCGCCGATGAGGAGTTTGACGCGGGCTTCGTCGAACTTGTCGCCGGGTTTGACTTCGGAGCAGACGATGACGCGGCGGCCGTGGAGTTCGGCGAGGTCGGTGGGGTGGCCTTCGTAGGGGCGGGCCATGAGGAAGCCGGGCGGGGCGGCGTCGGCGTAGTCGCCGAGGAGTTTCATGAGGACGTCCAGGAGGACGGATTTGCCGTTCTTGCCGGAGCCGAAGAGGAAGGGCAGGATCTGGCCGCCGACGTCGCCGGTGACGGAGTAGCCGAGGAGGATCTGCAGGTAGTCGATCATTTCCTGGCCTTCGGTGTCGTCGCCGAAGGTGTCGGTCAGGAATCGGTTCCAGCGGGGGGTGGGCTGTGGCTGGGGGCCGGTGGTGGTGGAGCGGGAGTGGAAGTCCTTGTTCGGGTCGGGGGTTTTGATCAGTCCGGTGCGCAGGTCGACGATGCCGTCGGGGGTGCACAGGGCGTAGGGGTCGGCGTCCAGGCGGGCGGCGTTGAGGACCATGCCGGGGGCGGATTTGGCCTGGGTGAGCATGGCGTTGATGCCGGTGGTGGACAGGGCGCGGCGGCGGTGGCTTTGGAGGGCTGTGGTGGTGAAGTGGCCGCGGGGGTCGTGGGTGGCGATGGTTTCGGCGAGGTCGCCGGCGGCCCATTGGACGCTGTCGTCTTCGTCGATCTGCCAGCGGGTGGTGTCCCAGCGGTACCAGCCGATGCCGGGGACGTGGCGGTAGTCGTTGGCGTACAGGCGGACGAAGAGTTTGGCGTTGCCGCGGTCGGAGAGGGTGTCGGGGAGCAGTCCGTCCGCGGTGGCGCCGTCCAGCGCGGCAGGGGCAGCGCCGGGGCGGGCGGGGGCGGGGACGGCAGTGGCGCCCTGGGCGCGGATCTGTGCGGCGACGGCTTCGGGGTCGAACTCGAAGAGGGCGTCGGGCCTGGGGGTGCTCACGGCTGCCTCCCGCTGGAGTGGAGGGGCCGCGTGGTGCCGGCGGCCAGTCCGCTGCGGATGGTGGCGTCGATGCGTCGTTCCTGTCCGGGACGGGCCGTCAGCGCGGCGTCCTTCAGGCGGTGTTCGGCTTCGCCTGGCTTGAGGCGGCCAGCGGCGATGAGGCCGCCCAGGGTGTAGGCGGCGCGGTTGAGGATGTCGGAGAAGCCGGCTCCCTCGGGGACCTGGCCGCAGGCGTGGACCGGGGCGAGGATGCTGGTGAGCAGGCCGGGCGTGGTGTCGTGGCTGCGGGCGGCCGCAACGGCTTGCCGGGCCCGGGGCGGGACCAGCCGCGGGGCGGGGATGTGGGCGGGCAGGTGCCCGGTGCGTTCGAGTTCCTGGGCGAGCCAGGCCGGGAGCGGTGCGGGCTCGCGGGCGGTGCCGACGGGGGTGTAGGTGCCGGTGGGGACGCGGGTGCCGGGGGCGATGATGTAGCTGCCGTGCGCGCGGATGTCGACCTGCCAGGCCAGCGCCCGGTTAGGGCTGGTGCCCACGGAGGACTGCCAGCGGTGGGGCGAGCGGTACCAGACGTGCATGCCGCCCGAAGGGGTGCGTACCCGCAGCGTGGTGGTGTCCTGGTCGGGGCTCGGCTGGCCGCGCAGGGCGGCCAGGATGCCGAGGGTGTGGAAACCGTTCGCAAGTCCGTGCAGGTCCACCTGGTCGCCGATGGGGATGCCGGGCAGGATCCGGTCGCGGGCGGGCGGCTCGGCAACGTGGGCGTCAATGTCGATCACGATCAGACCTGCCGGGCCGCAGGAGACCCCGGTCCCGAAGTCCGGGTGGGCGGCCCACCACTGACTGATCCTCTCTTGGTCCAGAGTCGCTGCGTGGAAGCCGTGGCACCAGCGACCGGCTGGCAGGCATGCGCACTCGGCGGGAGCGTGCGCATGCGTTCGGCAGTCCGCGCAGTTACCGGCAGGGGTTTTCTGGCCGGGAGACAGCGGGAGGACCGGCCAGCCTCTCCGGGCGCACCAGTGCGCGATGGATCCCGGCGCGAGCGGCGCAGCGACTGAGGACTCGACCGCAGCCTGCCGTGAGTCGCTGCGTGAAAACCGCAGCTCAGAACGCATCCCCATCCCCAATCAGCGACTCAAGCGACTCAACGACGGACACAGACTAGCGAATGATTCGAATGGGAGTGGGGAGGGCACTGTGCAGCGAGTTGACTCTGTGCAGGTCACCCTGCGGCGCTTGATGGCGCACCGCGGGAGGCCATCGGGTGCCCGGGAGGGGCCGGTGCGGGCACTGCGGTCCTGGACCGGAACAGCGACTCTAGCGACTGAACTGCGACCATGCACTGACGGCTCTCCGGAGAACCGCGACGAGGAATACGCATCGCGAACGGCGAGTCGCTTCAGTCGCTGTATGTAGGGCTGGCACAGGCGCCTGGCCCGGTTCATCGGAACGACAGCGACTGAAGCGAACCCACACCGCGGGATGAGCCCTCGCGTGCCGCGTGGAGGGCTGGGCCCCACTGTCCTCACGGATACCAACTGCAAAACGGGACCTGCGGGGGCGCGGAGGATGGTTGCTTGCTCCAGCGACTGAAGAGGAGCAGCAGCGACCAGACAGGCTGAGTCGCTCGGCGATACGCCTGTACATCGAAGCAGGTCAGAGCGGCTTTTCTGTACCTAACAGCGACTGAAGCGACTGAAGCCTTCTATATATGACGCACATGCGCACACTCAGTCTGTCTTATATATGGGAATGTTCAGTCGCTTCGGTCGCTGTAATCGCGCCAGCAACTCTCTGACCTGCGGTTATCGGAAAGCAGGCGGCAGCGACTGACCGATGACACGGTCGCTGCGGCTCAGTCGCTGCTCCGCAGGTCAGCCGTGCTCTTCCCAGTCTTCCTGACAGCCGCGCAGCAGGCGAAATGCAGAACAACGCTGCCCCTAAAAGTCCGCGGCCGCCTCTTCGAGATGCCCGGCTAGCCGAACGCGCACACCGTCCACGCAAGAACTGGGCCAGGAGTCCGGCGGCCGTCCGGTGTTCCTGGTGGGCGTCCTGACCGGATATCTGATCGCCGAGCCGCCCGGCGGCGGAGAGCAGCTCGATCCGCTCAGCGACCTCATCCCTGTCGTGATCCGTAAGCTGCCCGCCTTCGAGATGGCGGACCCGGAGCAGGTGCCGATGGCCACCGGTGTCCTGATGGCCGCGGCCATGGGCATGGACACCGTCGCCTGGCGCGACCAGTACGGGCCGATCCCGCCGAAAGAAGCGGTCCTGCACGGTTTCCTGCTGTGGCTGCTCGCCGACCTCTTCGACTCCCTGATTGACAAGCCCGGAACCATCGACCAGATGCTGCGCGAGACCTTCGACTCCATGAACACCTCGCAGGACTGACGCTGCACACCCCGCCGGACGTTGAGTGAGGGGATCTGGAACCCACCCCTCGAAGCCCGCCGGGACGACATCCAGACCGTGCTCGGCTTCATAGCGCTGTCCGCCGCAACGTGGGTCGTTGATGCCTCCCGCATCGACGACGTCCCCGCTCGCCGCCCTAACCTTGAGCTCACGCCGTCCGGCCAAGCGGCGTCGACTGCAGGACCGCGGCCTCCCTCCCCGGCCGGGCCCCTTTCGCTGCCGACACTCGTAGGCATCACAGCAGCCGTCGGTCTCGCCGTTTTCGCGGGCCCTGGGATCTGAGCCCCGGCGCCTGCTCAGCAAGTCCGGCGCGCGGAGTCACTGCGCCGGTCGCGTGGAAGCAGATCAGGAGAGGGTCCGCCGCGGTCTTTCGCCGCCCGGCGTACCTCCAGCTCCACGTCAAACCGGTTCAGGCGCTTGATATTGGCGTACTCGGTAATGGCTTGCTGTGCCGCTGCCGCCGCCTCGAACCAAATCGCTCGTTGGCGGGTGCGGGCCTCGTATGAATCAAGTAGGCCGAGATTTACGTGTTCGCGGTTGGCGGCCTCCTGCAGGCCAACTACGGCAGCCCAGGAATCAGTTGCGGTCAGATCGGTGCCGTCGTTTGAGCGCTGGAGGGCCGGTTTACCTTCGGGCACCGATGCGAATGCCTCGGGCGCTGAGTTCCGCTGCTGGGGCGGAATCCTTGGCAAGAGTGGGCGCGCTGGCGCGTCGGCCACGCCCAGCTCTGCGGTGGGGCCTGTAGCCACCGTGAGGGCTTCGCCAGCGTTGGGCGGACCATGTGTCGGGCGGTCTCGGGTGGGCGCTGATGCGTCGGCTGTGAGCGTCAGTTCCACGCCGTAGATGCCGCGGCGTTCCAGGGGTGCGCTCGGAATCCACGTGTCGTCGCCGAAGGTGCAGGTGGTTTCCGCGTCTCTTCCGGAAAACTGCACGTCCTCATCCGGCGCCTTTGGTTCCTGAAAGGTGGGGGTTTCCCCGCTTTGATAGTCGTTCCACCGAGCACGGTCATCGGTGGAGACCCACATGTAGGCGCCAGATCGCCGGTCCCTGCGGGAAGAAGCAAAGAGAGGGGCCACGGTGCCCGTGACAGCACCGATCAGGGTCTGACCGACCATGACGGCTTGGGTGTTCCCCTTATAGCCCGTCCATCCCGTGCCTTCGTCGTCCAGGCGACGCGGGGTCTCCCATTGCAGGTGAACTTTGCCGCATCCTGTCTTCAGCAGACCGTTTGGACAGGGGCGCTCAGCGCTCGCGGTGCACTGCCACTCGACGAGAACGCGGAAGCCGCCCGTCAGCGCAATGTCTTGCGATCTGTCGATCTCCCGCCAGGTCATCTCCCGGGTCAGCATCCAGTTCGCCCGGTCGATGAGGTGGAACCTGTCGTCATGCGTGATCCAGTTGGCCACCAGTCCCGCGTCGGCGTGTGCCTTCGATCGGCGCAGCACGGTGCCGGCGCTGGCGTTGTAGTACTGCGCTTCGCATCCCAAACTCACCCCATTGGTGCCGATGAGTGTCACATCTGGCCGGGACGTTCTGTTTTTTGTCGCCTTCTCCACGCGGAACTCGATGCCGGCCGACTGGCCGGTGCGGGCCAAGAAGTCCTTCATGGCCTTGTGCCTGTCGCTCTCCTCCGCGGTCATCTCATGCGTCGTCGGCAAGTGCACGGCGCGCAGACGCAGGGCGCCATCGGGTCCCCGGTGTTTTCGCACATACATGTGCGGGCTCTTGACCCCGCTCAGCTCTGCCTTGCACTGCTCGCCTTGGCTGCTCTCCACGCAGACAAGCAGTTCACGATCTCTCGTGGCCACGGGTTGGAGGAGGCTCTCGAAGAGCTCGGGCAGATCCGGCCAGGCAGTGCCGAGGCCGAGGTCGGACTTGTCGAGTTCGAGAATCTTTCCGATTCCGGAATGCCAAACACCGTTAGCCACAAAGGCCCCCACCCGGTAGCGGTGCGCGGAACACTTGATTCTCAGAGTAGGGCCGGGTACTGACAACAGGCAGTCGCTTCGGGATTGCTCGCCCGTAGTTCGCCGTGAGGCCGCCATCTCGGCCCGTCGCCGCAGAACGGACTTGCCTCGGGGACGTTCTCTTGCCTCCCCACTCCCGTCTCGGGATCACTGTCCGAAACGCTACGCGGCCCCCAACTGCCCGGGGTCGATGCCCTTTCCGTGGCCTGGCCGGGTCTGCTTCGTTGTACAACCATGAGCGAATACGACGACACGACAGCCGACCGCGCTTTACCCGCCACTCCCACCGGCCTCACCTCAACTTCCGCCCCGGACCAGCTGCGCGCGCCGGTCTCTGAGGTGCCCGCACAGGATCGTTTCGCCGCGATCAGGCAACGCCGCCGCAACGAAGCCATCGCCGCACGCCTGCGCGCAGCCCTCCAGCTGGGCCGCATCCTCGCTGCCCACACCACCGCCGAACTCGAAGTGGCAATCGGCCAGGACGCGCGGCCGCGGCTCACCGAGGCCTACGAGCAGCTGCGCACCGGCACCGGCTCGCTGCTGGAGCTCCCCGAGCCGGTGCACCAGCTCCGTACCGCGCACCCCGGCTGGTGGGGCCTGCCCGAGAACTGACCGACGCGCGCGCGGCCTCCATACCTCCCGCGGCGCCGGCTCGGGAGGTTCTCACGGGCGCCATAGCGCAGCAACGTTGGTAGACACATCGACGCGGTGGCTCGGCCCCAGTGACCGTCGCCCGCAGCGCGGAGCTGCAGTCAGGCGGTCCAGCGTCGCCTCTCCCGTCAGACGATCAGCAGCGTCAGGAGGCAGCTCAGTGACCGTGACCATAGACACCTCGACCGACGCCGGACGGGCCATGGCCACCCACGATCGCTACCCCACCCTTGACCAGGTGATCGATGCGGCGCATGTGTTGGCCCAGGGCCACCCCGAGCTGTGCAGGCTGCGCACAGTGGGCAGGTCGCGCGAGGGAGAGCCGTTGTGGCTGCTGTCCGTCGGCCGCTCTGCCCAGCACGCGCTCATCCTTGCCGGCGCCCATGCCGACGAGCCGCTTGGTGGAGCGACGATCGTCGAGCTCGCTCACCGGACGGCCACGAACGCCTCTGTGCACCGCGGTGTCACCTGGAACTTCCTGCTCTGCCTCGACCCCGACGGCGCACGGCTGGCCGAAGCAGACGCGCACGGCGATGGCGGGGATTCCAGCACCCTCGCCGGTCACTTCACCCGCGCCTTCCGTCCGGCCGCCGACGAGCAGCCGGAATGGGCGCCCTCCCTGGGGGTGATGCTGCCCGAAACCCAGGCGCTCCTCGACGTCATCTCGACACTGCGGCCGTTCCTGCAGTGCTCCCTGCACAACAACGACGTGGGCGGCGCTTTCGTCGAGACCACCCGCCCCTTGCCCGCCCTGGCCGAGCCATTCACCCAGTCCGCTGCCGCCCTCGGCATTCCGGTGGAAGCGGGAACCTACGACGCCTTCTACTGGGACAGCTGCGGACCCGGTATCTACGTCATGCCACCACCGCAGAACGACAAACGCTGGGCCATCAGCCCCGGCGACGCCGGCACGACGACATGGCACGCCCCCCGGGCCTACGGCGGCACAACCCTGATCATCGAATCCCCGCTGTGGACGAGCACACGCCTCGCCGACCCCACGGTCATCGACAACCCGGCCCCGCTGCTGGAGAACGCAGCCGACCGGCTACGACACCGCTGGACACAGCTGTCGAGCATCCTCGCAGCGGCCGCACCCCACCTGAGCGCCGACACCCCACTGCTGCGTGCGGTACACACGCACATGGACGTCTGTGCCCCGATGGCCGACGAATGGGACCCACGCATCGTCCAGCCCGGCGCCCCGCCATGGCCCACGATGACCCAGGCCCGCTACGCCAGCATCGAAATGATCAGCCTGCGGGTGCCCATACGCGCCGCTGCGATGCTGCGCCGGGCGCTCCCCGACGAGCCCCCCACGGCACGACTTCGGTCCCGGCTGCAAGCCCTGCTCAATGCCTGGTGTCTGCAGTGCGAACAGGCGTTCCAGGGGGTGTGGCTCCCCGTAGCCCATCAGGTCGAACAGCAGATCGCCACCGTCGTCGCCGCCGTCGAGCTCACGCGTCCGCCAGCCAACGTGTCGGCCTGAACCGTGGAGTCCGATCTGCCTGCGACGAGGGGAAGATCAAGTGGCCGCGCGCCACCGCCTCTCTGATGCCCGAGCCCATCCAGGATCCTGGCGGCCGGGACGGGGCAGGCCTGCGGCATGGGAGAGTGACGCAATGGATGAGCAGGCGGCGGCCGACTGGGTGAGTACGGTGACCGCTGACGCGCGCGCCACCCGGGGCAAGGTCTTCTCGGCGAGCGTGCCGATCAGCGATCCGAGCGCAGCGTGGCCATCGGAGCCGCTGCTGGCTCAGGTCATCGAGCAGGTCGAGGACCAGGGCTGGCGTCTGGCGTCCGTGAGCCCGTACGGCGCACCCGACACGGCCTACACGGCAGGCACTTTCCGGGCTCTGCTCGTCTTCCGCTCTGCGTATGAGGGCCGGACGTAAGCACTGCGCGCGGTCAGCCGGAACATCCCCCGTGCGGCCAGAGGGTCCTGTCCGGCGACAGAATTACCGGGTCCGCTGAGACGTCTTCGGCCGCCAGCCGCCAGGCCGGGCGGCCGTCTGGCCGCAGCAGATCAGGCAGGGGCGCGGCGTCCTGTGCCGGTACCTCGCCCGTTCAGGGGGATCAGGGTCTCCAGACGGGCGCCCTTGACCCACGCCCCGAGCAGATCGCGGTGCAGGGCCACGATGTCCTGGCGCAGGGCCAGACCTTGCGCGGCCTTGGTGAAGGTACGGCAGGTGGTGACGAACAAGGCGACGTCGGCGCCGTGCTCGAGGCGGGCAGTCCCGACGAACTTCTGCATGTCCTGCGAGGAGACGCTGCGGTGCGGGGCGTACTTCTTGCACTGGACAACCAGCTTGCGGCCATCAGCCAGGTAGCCGACGACGTCGGCGCCCAGGTCGCCACTCCTGCCGCTCACCACCACCCGCGTGCAGCCGTCGCGCCGACACAAGTCCGCGATGTACGCCTCGAACTCCTGCCACGACAGGTCGTCGACCTCGGCCATCGACAACTCCCGCGCCCGCGCCTCCTCCTGCGCCCGCCAGGCACGGTCCTGGCCGATGGCGCGGCGGTGCGCGCGCAGCAGCATCCAGCCGGCACCGCCCACGACTGCCGCGACGAGCACGGTCAGCAGGGCGGGCCACACCGCCGCCCAGTGCAGGGCCATCCACCACACGGTGACCACTGTCGCCGCCGCGGCCGCCACCTGCAGTTTCTTGCGCGTCTGCTTCTTCAGACGCCGACGCCGCCGTGTCGCCATCAGCCGCCCGCTCCCCAGGCTCGTGACGAGCAATGCCTGAAGTCCGCTCGAGTTCGGTTCATCGGCTTGCCTGGGTGACGCCGGTGGCGAGCTGCCCGAGGAAGTCGGTGATGCTCGCGCCCAACGGCGTGGGGGCGATCAGGATGCCGAGGGCCAGGACGAGGATGACGGTCATCTTCTCGTCGTTGCGGCTGCGGGCCTCTGTACGCCGCCGCAGTCGGAAGAACACGATGATCGCCAGCAGCAGTGCCACGTTGATGGTCAGCATCGTCCGTCCCCTCCCCCAGCGATCCACTCCGCGTGGGGCGGCAGGAGACCGCCCCGGCGTTCCTGTGTAGCGGGGCCCTGTTGATGTTGGAGGGGCCTTGCTGACGAATGGCATAAAGCTGTCGGGCTTGACCGAATCTGGTGGGGCAGTGTCGGTGCGGGCGGGCAGGCCACGTCAACGGTGTCGCGCAGCAGGTGCACGGTGCTCATCCAGCTCAGGTGCAGCGGGGCCGTGACCGGGCGTCCAGTGCAGTGCAGGACTGCCGATGGCTGCGGTGTCCTCTCTTGGCACCGAGTGGGTTAGGAGAACATGACGCGGTAGGTCTGGTAGCCGTGTCCTACCTGGCGCATGGCGGCGAAGGGGGCGGTTGCGTTGCCAGTGCCTTTGTAGAAGTACAGGTCGCCGTTGGGCTGGCGGGCGATGAGGTCGGCTTTGCCGTCGAAGTCCATGTCGCTGGTGGCGACGAGGGCGTCGAACTGGTTCCAGCCGCCGCCGATTTTGGTGCGTGTCTCGAAGGGGGCGTTGCCGTCTCCGGTGCCCTTGTAGAGCCACAGGACGCCGGAGGTGTCCCGGGCGATGAGGTCGGGCCACTGGTCGCCGGTCAGGTCGCCCTTGCCGGTGAGCTGTGTGTACTGGTTCCAGCCCTGGCCGACTTTGTGGCGGGCGGTGAGGGTGCCGTCGCTGTAGCCGTAGTAGAACCACAGCACGCCGTCGGCGTCGCGGCCGAGTACGTCGTATCCCGGCGCGCCGGCGAGGTTGCCGGGTGAGAAGACGGTGGCGTACGTGTTCCAGCCGCCTCCGACGTAGCCGTAGCTGCTGGACAGGCCGCCGTTGGTCGTCCAGACCCAGGTGTTGTCGGCGACGCCGTCACCGTCGTCGTCGGCGTTGCTGGCGGTGCGGACGTCCGCGTAGTCGGTGGCGAGCTGCTCGCGGGGGGCGAGGATGTCGGCGCTGTCCGGTGCGTAGGAGTACAGGGCCCCTGTTTTGTCGATGCCGAACATGCCGAAGACGGCCGCTGTTTGGGGCGTTGCGGCTATGCCGCTCCGGGTACGAGGGGGCGCGGTCTGCTGTGCGGTCTGGGTGAGCTGGCGGGCCTGGGCCGAGGCGGTCGTGGTGCCGGCGTCTGCGATGGCGGTCCCGGATGCGGCCGTGACCACGGCGGTCATGGCAACGGCGAGTGCCAGCTGTGCGAACGGTCTGAGTGAGCGGTTCTTGGCGGTGCTGGGCATCGGATCTCCCGTGGATGAGCTGCTCGTGCGGCAGGGCGGCGTGGTGCATGGCCGTATCGGCTGTTGCCTGGCTGGAAAAGCCTTGCCGCGGGGGCGGAAAGTGAACAGGTGCTACAACCTTTTCTGGTGACGGGTAGTCACTCATGGAAGCGGCTGCTGGTCACTGTCCGAAGTGGTGGGCCCGGAGAGCTTGTCACATGCACCTTCTGTGTGCCTAGTGTGATGTTCCTGTGGCGTATCAGTGAAGATCACGCCTTTCGATGCGGTCGGGCGATCGCCTCGCGCCAGGTCGCCGTGCCGCCAGCTCGCTGAACATGCAGTCGATCCGGATGAGGTGATGTCAGGCCCACGCCAAGCGCATCGTTCAGTGCGGTGCGCGAAAGGATGCGGGTTGAGACTCACAAGCACATCAGGCAGGCGCAGGAAACGCAGACTTGTCCGCGGTGCACCGGCGCTGACCTCGGTTACCGCGCTGGCTCTGATAACCACGCTGGCAGTACAGCCGGACGCCCTGACGCCGAAGCAGGACGACCGTATGGAAAAGGTCAGCCAGGGCTGGTACGAGGACACCCCCGCCGAACAGCTGCGCCAGGACCAGTGTCTGATGAACGGGGTGCTGCAGCTGGGCGGCACTTCCATGGCGGCGGTTGCGCAAGACGCCCTCAACCAGCCGGCGGACCAGTTGCACGTACTGGCCAACCGTGAGCACTGGCAGGACACGCCCCTCGCCAAGGCCTACGACACGGACAAGGCCGCAGCCGACAAAGCGATCAACGACTTCGCCGCCCTGAAGACGGGCTGGCAGGCGAAACTCGAAGGCCTCGCCACCCCCGGCGGGTTCACGGAGACCGGCTTCCACTGGCCGCCCGGCTCACCGGGCGACGGCAAGAAGGACTTCTACGACCAGACCGGACTCGGCCAGTGGGCCGCGAACCGGTTCTGGCAGAACGACAGCGACTTTTACGAGGACCCCACCCCGCTCGCCGACGCGGCGACCAAGAACGCCGTCAAGGCCCTCGGCGCCCCGCTGTACGGCGGCGAGACGGACGGCTCCAACCCCGCCTACGACCGGCACGAGGCGTACGACTACCTGACCGACTGGAGCATGGAGCCCACCGGCGCGGACAACGCCCGGATCTTCCTGGAGTCCGGCGGCTTCCCCACCGCGGCGCCCGCGCCGGACAGCGCCGAGTTCCGCATCGCCGTTGAGAACCTCAAGGCGCGCTTCGCCGCATGCGCTTGGCGTGACCCGATCGACCCTGACGGCGTACTGGGTGCGGAGGTGGACACCTCGGCTGCGGAGTGGCAGCAGGAGATCGCCTCCCAGGCCACCCAGCGCAACCAGATTCTGACCGCCAACACCCAAGCGGCCAAGGCACTGGTCTCCGGTTCCAAGATTCTCGGCAACATGCTCGGCAACTCCTGGGTCGCTGACCATGCCGTGCGCTGGCAGTCCTACTGGTCGCCCGGCGGCGGCGGAAAGGATGAGGCGTTCCCGCCGGACGCGGCACAGTTCACCAAGGCCAAGAACGCTCTTGCCCAGGCACAGTCGGTCACCAAGGCGCAGCTGATCCTGCTCAAGCAGCAGGCGGCAGCCGCCAAGCGGGCCATGACCGCCAGCGACACGGCGGTGCAGGACGCGAATGCCATCGCGGACACCAACAGCACCCCGCGCGGCCGTGGCCTGCTGGTAGCACAGCAGAAGGCTCAGGTCACGCACGGCATCGCGGCAGCACTGGACGCCATGGTCATCGCCGGGCAGACCACCGAGACAGCCACCCACGCCTCCGCCGCCGACAGTGCCACCATCGCGCAGCGCGCCATCGCCCAGGCCGCCCAGTCCAAGACAGAGTTCCGCAAGCAGTCCGCGCAGTACGCCGAACTGCAGGCCAAGTGGGCGGCCGAGTCCGCGAAGCAGCACCGTGACAACGCCAAACAGGACAAGGAAGATGCCGAAGCCGCCCTGCAGGTGGCTCTGACCGCCGAGGGCGACGCCAAGGCCGCCGCGGAAGACGCGCACAAAAAGCGCCTGGCAGCCGAGGCGGAGGAAAAGACCGCCAAGACGGAAAAGGAGACCGCGGCCGCCAAGCAGGCGGAAGCCGCCCAGCACCGCAAGGACGCCGAGGGCTACAACACCACCGCACAAGAGGCCAAGAAGAAGGCCGAGACCGCGGCCGACACCGCCTCCGCACGCCGCAAGGACGCGGAGACAGCCCGCGACGACGCCAAGGCCAAGCGCGATGATGCGTGGGACGCCGAACAGAAGGCCGACGCCGCACGCGCCAAGGCCGATGCCAAGGGCGCCTACGCCGACTCCCTCGACGCCGGTGACGCAGCCACCGCCGCACGCGCGGCCGCCGACGAAGCCGACCGTCAGGCCACCACCGCCGAGACGGCGGCGAAGAACGCCCGCACCTCCGCCGACGCGGCCACCCAGGCCGCGGCCGACGCGGACGCCGCGGCCACCCGCGCAGAAGCAGCCGCCAGCCGGGCCCGCGCCAACGCCGACGCCGCCCAGGCCGACAAGCTGAAGGCCGACGCCGCCGTACGCACCGCCACCAGCGCCGCGGCCGACGCCATCGCCGCCGCCAAGCACGCGGCCGCCGAGGCAGCCCTAGCCGTCGAGGCCGCCGACAACGCGGAAAAACACGCAGGGGAAGCCAAAACCCATGCAAACGCGGCGCTGAAGGAGTCGGTGACCGCGCAGGTCGCGGCGGCCCGCGCAGCCGGTTTCGCGTACACCACGGCCCAGGTCGCCGTCGATGCCCGCCAGTCCGCGGCCCGCGTCGTTGACCCGGCCAACGACGCCATCCAGCTCGGCTCCCCGTACGTCACCAAGGACTCCGCAGCCGACCTCGTCGTCCTGGCCGGCCAGGGCGCGAAATCCATCGCCGACCAGCAGGCGGCAGTCGCCGACGCCCACGCCAAGAACGCCGCCAAGGAAGCAGCCCTCGCCAAAACCCTGGCCGACAAGGCCACGGCGGACGCCAAGGCCGCACTCACGGCAGCAGCCGGCGCAGCAGCCTACGCATCCCAAGCCCGCGGATATGCGAAGGAGGCCCTGGGCTACTCAGCTGCGGCAGCCCTGGCGGCCTCCAAGGCCACCCAGTCCCTGACCCGCACCATCGAATACGACCGCCAGGCCACCGCCGACGCAGCAGCCGCCGACGCAGCAGCCGACCGCGCCGAAGGCTACGCCACCGACGCCCGCAACTCCGCCGACGCAGCAGCACTCGACGCCGAGGCAGCCCGCGCCGCCGCAGCCCAGGCCGAAGCAGCCGCCACGGACGCACGCATCGCGGCGAACAAGGCGGACGCGGACGCCACAGCAGCCGAAGAAGCCGCCAAGGACGCCGACCAGTACGCCAAGGAGGCGCAAGAGGCATCCGACCGCACTGAGAGGCAGCAGGCCAATCAGGCGAGCTCCGAGGGGACCGGTACGGGAATTCCCGGTGTGTTCGCCGTTCCGGACGAGTCCACGGTCGAGATCGTCAGCTCCAAGCAGATCGGTACCTGCCCGGGGATGCCGGACGCGGCCTTCTCCGGGTGCGACGCCAAGTATGACCTGGTCGTTACCTATGAGGCCGACTTCTACCTGTGTGCCGACAGCGAGGCGCAAGCCACGGTCGACGGTTGCCCAAAGGCGGCATGGCAGTTCCTCAAGCGGGCGACGCTGAAGAACATCAAGATCGAGGGCTGGACGCACCACTTCTCCGGTAAAGACATCGTCCGGGCCGGATGGCAGAGCCTCTTCGGTGACATACCCGGATCAATCTTGTTCTCCTTCTTCGCCGAAGACTTGATGGACTGCTGGCACGGCGACAAGTCTGCCTGCGCTTGGAGCCTTGCCACGTTCTTTCCGGTCGAGGTTCTGCTCACCCCGATCGTGGATGCCGTCAAGGCTCTCAACACGGCTGCCAAGACCGGCACCGGTTTCACCGACGCGTGGAAACAACTTCGCACACTACAGTTGTCCGACGAAGCCATCGCGGGGCTCGGTGCGAAAGCACTCGAAGCTCTAAGCAAGGCGCGTAAGTGGTGCACTGCCAACAGCCTCCCTGGCACCACGCGAGTGCTTATGGCCAACGGCACGACCAAGAGGATCGCGGACATCAGGGTCGGCGAGACAGTTCTCACAACCGACCCTGAAAGCGGCCGCACTGAACCCCACACGGTTTCCCGCACCATTTATACGGCAGACGACACAGATTTCGCTGACATCACGATCGACGTCGGTCATTCGCGGATCACGGCAACACAGCATCACCCCTTCTGGTCGCCTAGCACTCATCGCTGGACGGACGCGGGAGACCTGCGCCGCGGACAAACGCTGCGAACCGCCACCGGCGCGACCGTCCGCGTGCTCAGCGTTCACCGCTTTCACCGGCCGCACTCCGCCTACAATCTCACTGTCGAAGACGTCCACACCTATTATGTGCTGGCCGGGTCGACGCCGGTTCTGGTGCACAATACAAACGGATGCCCGACCGGGACCATGGTGCTCGGGATCGGCGAGCATTCTGAAGCACTGGCCAAGGAGCTCGCAGGAGGGTATACCTTCAACGGCGATGCTTTCGCAGAAATTGTCGGTAGAGTCGGCGGGAAGCCGGTTGCTCTATGGATGACCGAGGTCTCCAATGTGCTACGCAACAACGGTAAGGTCGCCGTCAGCCTGAAGGGGTTCGACGGCGAGAATCCGGCTGAGCAGTATGCGCTCGCTTACAAGGCCTGGCGTTCGGGTGACTGGGCGGCCACCCAGTGGGAAATGGGTCAGATCGGTCTCCAGATACAATTGGGGAACTTTGAGTGGCGCAACATAACGTTTTACAGCAAAGAGGGCAAGGTCGTGAATATTCCCGAACCGAACTGGGACGTATTGAATGGCTGAACCGCATCCCACCTCGGAGTTCTGCGGTGCCGAAATCTATCGGTCCAGCAGGTACTTCAAGGTCTGGCAATACACTGTCGGCCATCGCAGGCTACTTCTCCGGAGTAGCCGGGATAGGCCACCGGAGACGCGAATCGACGTCCACTTCGGTAATGTTGACCTCATGCTCCTTCGCCCCAGATACGACGGCCTGACAATCCGCCGAGCTGAAGACGAAGAATGCGTGAAGGTCGGCTTGGACTACGGTGTGGAAATCAAGCCGGGGCGCCTGTTTCTACTGGGGCGCGACCTGACGAGTTTCGTTGTTTCCGCGCCTCCGCAATGGCACGAGGATGACGGCGCAATGGATGACCCTTCGTGGTTCGGCCAAATGCGGGGAACGCGCTGAGGACTGGGTGGGAGGCTCCTTATAAGGAGCCTCCCTTCTTCTTTTCGTTTCCCTCGTCAGAGCTGATCCGACAAGCGCCGGCCGCTACCGTCATCTCGCACTCCCTGCTCTCACCGGCACCCCTGACGGCGCCGTCCGCGCTGGTCAACGAGCGAGCCGCCGGGAAGGGGCGGCCGGGGCCGGCTGCACGCACGCGGCGGCTGCTGGAAGCACGCCATGCGTGATCCGCTCCGGGCCTCCTTCACAAAGTGCGGTGGAGGACTTCGCGATCCGCTTCGAGGATGTCGATCAAAGTCGCGTCGTCGTCGGGCAGTTCCCGGCCCAGCCGCTGCGCCAGCAGCCGGTACAGGCGCACCGACCTGTCCTCGCCATCGGCAGCGAGAAGCGTGGACCACAAGGGATCCTCGGCCGCAGTGCCGCGCTCGACCAGGACCAGAACCTCCAGACGTTCCTGCTGATCGAGCCCCGCGAGCTGACGCATGCCGGTACGGGTCTGGATGTCCTGCCAGGACGTGGGCCGCTGTTCACGCGCAGCCTTGCGCAGCGCACCCCGCACCGCGGGGGCGAACCGGCGTGCCGTGGCCGCACGAGCATCGACCAGGGCCTGCTGCGCGGCCTGGACCGCCTGGCGCTCCCGTTCCTCCTGCATCCGGGCAAGCTCGAGAGCGAGCGCCGCGCGTTCCTCCTCCGCGCGCTCTCGCGCACGCTGGTCGGCGTCCAGGCGCTGCTGCCGCTCCGCTTGCTCAGCGATCCGGCGAGCAGCCTCCTGGCGTTCGCGTTCGGCACGCTCCTGCTGCTCCGCAGCGCGCAGCCGGGAACGGCAGTCGGCAACGATGCTGCGTTCCTCGTCGGTGGCGTCCGCGTAGCGAAGGAGTTGCTGGGCCCGGCCGAGCAGGTCGCGGCTGGGCAGACGCTGAAGCAGCTCCAGAACCTGCTCACGTTCTTGTGCCCACTGCTGTTGCCAGGCCTGTCCGCGGCGCAGGGCTATGTGCAACCGCGGCGCGTCGAGTGAGTCCGGATCCCGCGCCAGCATCCGGCGGATGTCCTCCATGGCCGGGACCACCCGTGCAGGGTCCTCACGCAACGCCTTGTCGAAGCGGAGCAGTACTTGCGGTGCGCTGTCGGCGGCCGCCGGCCTGGCACCGGAGCCGGAGGACCTGACGGTCACGACGGTCCGCTGCGGTGATGACGCCGCCCGTTGCCGCGGGGGCGCAGGGGCGGTCACGGCGACGGTGGGACGGGCCGTGGTGAGCAGGCCTTCCTCGGTCAGGACGACATCGCGGGTGTTCTGCCACACGGTGCCCTTGACGGGGACTTCGGTACCGAACTGCATCGCGCGGCCGCCGCCTTCACGGTCGGCGAAGCGCACACGGTGCACGTAACCGCGCTCGGCCAGCACGTGCGCAGAGACCCGGACGCCAGGGCCCAGGATGGTCTCGAACATCTGCGGATCGAACGTGACCGGGCGACTGCGGTCCAGGTGCACCAGGATGCTGCGGCCGTCACCGAGGCGGGCCAGCACCGCAGATCCCAGAGGGTCGGGGTAGCTGAACTCGGCCGAAAGTTCCTGGGTGCGGAGCCAGGACGCCAGGTGTGCCTTGGCGAAGAGATGGTCAGCGCTGTCCTTGCCGCGTTCGGTACGCGCACACCGGCTGGCCCCGTCACTGGTCCCGATGTGGGCGAAGTGGCAGATCTTGTCCGTGCAGCGGCGGGTGGTGAGCCGCCGACCGCAGCCGCCCTCGAACATCGTGCCGCACCAGATGGTGGCATCCGCGTGCTCAAGGCGAAAAGCGTCCAGCTCGTCCGGCGTCTCCGGACACAGGGCTGGTTCATCGGAGTCCGGACTACCGAAAACCGCGGTACGGATCAAACGCCTGTCCACAGCACCCCCCACGAGTGACCATCAGGTAACACACACGCCATTGTGCTCGCCACCACTGACACTCAAGCCTGCCTCCACCTACGGCAATTGGGCGACTATCTATTGCGCGGTCAATTCTCGGAGGTATGTGCCGAACTCGAAGGCCGCCATTGCGAGCGATGGCAGAGACGGTCGCTCTTCGGGCGCACGGGCCTGACACCGACAGTGTCGTGGAATACAGCGAAGTCACCGGTCGCTCCTCGCGTGTACAGGCCGGGCACCGGGCCACGGCCTGCCACCACGGTGGATTCCGGTTGCTCGCGTAAGGGCCGCACCTTCACGACCTGGGCTTCTGGAAACCCTTTCCCGTTTCGTATCCGGCTACGGAGCGCCAGCGGGTTGCTCCGCTGGGGCGGGCCGGGCGCGCGGCGTTCGGTCAGAACGGCGGTGGCGCGTCTGCTGGTGCGGACAGTCGGTCCCAGGGGTTGTTGCCGGGCTGCGTGCGGTGCTGGGGTTGGGAGGGGATCGCGGGTGCCGGGCGTGGTGCAGGGGCGTTCTGCGAGTCACGGGTGCCACGGCCTTGTGGGTGTTCGTTGAACCAGGCCAGGCCTCCGATGTCGAGATTATGGCGGGCCCGAGTGACGGCTACGTATGCCAGTCGTGCTTCGCCTCGCGGGATGGAGCCTGGCCGCCCGAGGGCGTCCTCTTCGGGGGCGAGGAAGTCTTCCCCGATGCGGACCGAGGCCCATTCGCGGCCTTTGGCCTTGTGGGCGGTGGAGACGGTGACGTCGGCTGCGTCTTCGGAGCCGAGCCGGTCGACGGCTTGCAGGATGGCGCTGGTGCCGAGTTCGTCGACAAGGTCGACCCAGGGCAGCAGGTCGGCGCCGGCGGGGTCGTTCTCGGCGTAGTCCTGGACCTCGCCCCAGGTACGGAAGAGGAAAAGTTCCGGGTGCCGGGTGCCGCGGCCGTTCTTGAGGTCCTCGGCGGCGGTGGCAAGGCTGCGCAGGGCGCTGCTTCCGCCGGCCATGGCGACGCGGCGGCCCGCGTCGAGCTGGTGGAGGACTTCGGCCATGGCGCCGCCGTTGGTGCGGCACAGAACGGCGGCGGGGCGTTCCAGGGGTGCGAGGCGTGTGGGGGTGGGTTCGTGGCCGCGCAGGCGCAGGTGGGATCCGGTCACGGCGAGCCAGCGGTTGGCTTCGGTGGCGAGGTCCGGGCCGAAGCGGAAGGACTGGCTGAGGGTGATGTGGGTGCCGTCGAAGCCGGTCATGATGTCGCGGGCGCCGCGCCAGCCGTAGATCTGCTGTGCGCTGTCGCCGACCAGCACGATCTGGGCGTGGGCGCGCTGCACGTTGAGGACGTACTCCAGGGCGCGGTTGGTGTCCTGGGCTTCGTCGAGAAGGATGTAGTCGGCTGCGATGTGCGGGTCGGTGAGCTGCCAGACCTTGAGGTAGTGGTCGTGTTCGACCCTGAGCTTGTCGCCGCGGGGGTCGCGGACGTCGTCCCAGGCCCGCTGGGCGTAGGGCAGGACGGTGCTGGCCAGTACCATGTGCACGCCGGGGTCTTCCGCACCGCGCTGGACGGGGACGTGCTTGGGCAGGAGTTCTTTGTCGGCCGACTGGGAGAAGACCAGGACGGTCTGCTTGGCGATGTAGGCCAGGCTGGTGTGCTCGAAGACGCGTTCGCCGACGGTGAGCCCGTGGGTGAGGCCGAGGGCTTCGGCGGTTTTCCAGGCGGGGACGCGGGCGCCGCCGAAGCGGTGACGGTAGCGGTGCCCCACGGCTGCGTAGGCCAGGCCGTGTCCGGTCCGACATTTGACGCGGGCGGGAAAACGCTTTGCCGCAGCTTCTTTGATGGCGCGGTTGAACGTGATGTAAAGGCCTGCGCGGGTGGTGTCGGCGGCGGCGAGCAGTTCCAAGGTGGAGGTTTTCCCGGTGCCGGCCCCCGCCTGGATGACGAGGTTCCTTCCGGTGGCGAACTCGGTTACAGCGCCCTGCTGTTCGTCGGTGGGAGTCAGGTTCGGCAACGGTTGCACTCCAGTCTTCAGCTGCGGGTCGAGTCCGGGACGTCTCTCGCTGGAGGGTGACAGAAGGCACTGACAGGGCCCTTTGCAAGATTCGTACATGCGGCTCGACTTCGAACCTGAACTGCAGAATCTGGCCGATACATGTCCGGCGAAACGTTCCCCCCGCATTCCAAGTGATGACGCGAGGAATGAAGGTTCGAGACCATCTGGCGCTCCGCAGCGGACCTTTCTAGCCTGATGTTATGGCGAACGGGGTGTGGCACACCGGCTATCGCATCAAGATCGAGCTGACTCACGCGGACCTCGGGCACCCAGGTCGGCCCGGCCTGCTGGACGAGATCACCCAGCCCATCGAGCGGCGCGACCGCGAGTTGCTGCAGTGTCTGCAGCACCACGACACCGGCATCTGCCGGGCCGAGGAAGAAGACCGCTCGCCATGGATGACGATCCGCCGGCGCACCGTCGACGGGGTCACGACGCTGGTGGCCGCGCATCTGCCGGTGCGTACCAAGCCGACGGCGGAGGAGAGCGACAAGCACAAGGCGCTCAAGGAACGGATCGCGAGGGCCGCGCAGCGGCACGGCCTGCCCGCCAAGATCGAGGCCCGCAGCGCAGACGGCAAGGTACGCAGCGACGTCCTGGTGACGGGCAGCGCGGAGCGGATCGGCTGGGAGGCGCAGTACTCGCCGATCACCGCGTCGACGGTCCGGCGGCGCTCAAGTGCGGCAGTGGAACGGGGGATCCTGCCGCTGTGGGTGACCGACAGCGACCGGGCCGCCTTGATCGACCGGGCGCCGTGGGTGAGGGTGGACGACTGGTCCTGGCGTGAGATCGCTTCCAAGCGGGCCATGCTGGTACGTGGCGGGGTGCGTCACCTGCAGGACTGGGCCTGTACACCTGCCGCCGAGCGGCCCTGTCCCATCAACGGCAGCTCGTGCGGAGCGCTGCATGTGCAGTGGGACCTGCCTGTGCTGTGCCTGCCGCCCAAACCGCACACGGCGGTGGACGACCTTGTGGCGGCAAGCGCGGAGGGCCAGTACGTGCCGCTGAAGATCCCCAGCCAGCACAATCCGCGCGCCTCGACACGGCTGTGGGCCCCGGCAGCTGACCGGGACCGCTGGCGCAACATCCTCGGTGAGGACGAGGCGCTGCCCGAAGCGGAACCTTCGGCGGAAGCAGTCCTGACGTTCACGGAAGAAGCGCTGGACTCCACGTGCCGCTACGGCGAAGACACCCGCGTCTTCGACGACCGGCGGCCCCGGCGCGACCACTCCGACGCCTCAGGACTGCATACCTTTCCTGAAGTTCCCCAGCGGATCTTCCGCATCCCCCGCAGCCCTCAGCGGCTCTCCGCAAGCCCAGAGCAACGAACAGCTGCAGCACAGCACTACGGCTGTGCTGTCTGGCACGTTGGCCCCTGCGCCGGCTGTGGGGCACCGATCCACCGGTACGGTCCTGGCTCCGCCCATGCTTGCCGCGACTGCCGCAATCGTGTTCGCTAAGACGGCCGTTGCCGATCGTCTTACCGACGGAGAGGCGTCCGGCTAATCTTCCGGCATGGAAGATACGCGTGGCGCGGTGAATGTCATTCTCAAGGGACCAGCTGACAGGTTCGATGATGCTCTCGCTGTGATTCAGGCGGCCGGCATCTTTGCGAAACGGGACGAGTACGAGCGTGAGGCCATCTCCGCGTTCTTCCACGACGGCACCGACCGTCCTCCCAAAGAGTTTGTCGACCGGTGCGAGTCCCAGGTACGCGCTATCGCCGAGGGCACAGGCTTCACCGTAGACCGGACGGCGGTTTGGAGCAGCAATGCCGCTACGCGACAGCTGCCGCATAACCGGCATACGGGGAAGTGGTTGGAGGAGTTCGTGGACAGTGAGACGCCGCTGCATCTGCGCCAAGAGCAGCTGGAACGCCTGGCAGAAGGGTACGGCATCAGCGTGAATGACATCGAGCTGCGAGACTTCGTTCAGCCGCTATCCGATGAGCCAGGAGGCTCATGACGTTGCGCGTCCTGCCCGCCCCTCCCTGCCCGGCCCGGCTGCATTTTTTCGCCGTTGCGACTGCCGACTTGTTCCCTCAGAACCCGCCAGGCCCTGGATACGGTTGAGTTTCTGGGCGCTTTCGGGCGGTCAGCGCTTGCATACTGTGGCGTTCGTACCTAGGACGGAGACCCGTCTGTCACGGGAGTGCGCCCAACGCCCTCGATGCTCTGCTTCAGATCGCGTTCCCTCGCTGTTTCCTTGCCTTCAACAGCGTCCGCTCCCTCGGGATTGTCGCGAACCTGCGAGTCGGACGCGGCCTGTCTGGGGACGTCACGCTGGGCGACGGCATAGGGGTTGCAGTCGGGACAGCGGTGCATCCTTTCGCGCCCGTCAGCGCCGGTGTTCAACACCCATCGCGTATGGAGGTCCGGCCCGTCGCAGTTGCCGCACCACTGCGGTAGCTCCACGGGCGGCTCGGCAGGCGGCGGTGTGGACCCGATGACGGTGTAACGGGTGTCCGCCAGACGGAGATACAGCTCGGCGATCCCCCGGTAGTCACGGGCGAGTTCGAGCTGGCCGTCCCTGAGCCAGGTGAGAGCTTCGGCTGCAAGCTGCTCGGCCGTCGCAAGGTGTTCATTGGCCATGGGCATGAGGAGTGGTCCTCCAGTACAGGCAGGGATGGTTGTTACGGACGGGACTGTCGCAGTCGCCGCAGCAACTGCTCGTGGGGGTCAGGGCGGCCTGGACGAACTGCGACTCGAGGAGGACCGCTCGCGGCGCGCCGCTCCCTGGCAACGCAGAACATGCACCGGGGCCCTCCGGCAGCTGCGGGATCGATCGGCGCCCCGGGATGGAGGCGGCAGCCCTGGGTGCGCGGGCGTGAGAGCTCGCGGGCAATGATGAAGGCCGAGTGCACGAGGTCTGCAACCCGGTCGAACGCCGCATACGGCGAGCGGTACTCGAGCTCTTGCGCCGCCTCGTTCAGCGATGTCCGGGTGGCCATGAGCGTGGCGTGTGAATAGGGCGGATCAGGAACGGCCCACAACGTCGCTTTGATCTCTCCGGTGGTCTTCACCCCAGGCCGGTTGATCCGTCGGTGGGTATTGCAGATGAGACAGGTGCCCCAGCCCGCGGGCGCTTCGGTGTCTCGGGGGCCGCCCGGGTGCCGCTCGCATCCGGACAGATTCCGCGGGAGAACCAGGTTGCGGGCCGTCAGGAAGAGGTCCCACAGAGCGTCGGCGACGTCCTCATACTCCGTGGGGTCGGCAGGGTCCGGCAGATTGCAGACGCGGTCGTCGACGCTGGGCAGTTTGTTGTACAGCTCCCGCATCAGACGAGGCCGTCCTGTCGGAACCCTGAATGACGAGTCCTGCTCCCATCCCATAGCGGAAAATTCTAGGCCGCCGTGAGCACGCAGGAGCACCAAAGACCTCTTTTCGCTCAGGTGTTATAGCCGCGGCACAGTCGGACGTGCAGTTCCCGGTGCGAGCAACCAAGATCCATCTGAGCGTCGATGACCGATCCAGATCGTTCACTCAACACACTGTCAGAAAATGTTCAAAAACGATCATTCGATGGGTTTATCAGGAGGGCTATAAGGTCTTTCTTCCTGCCGGTCCCGCAGCAGTCCTCTCGCCCACTATGGCGATCTTGATGAGATACGGCGGGGTGGCCTCGGCCGCTGGGCCAAGATTCGCGCTCTGCCTCCGCTATGCCGCGAAACCGACAGTGGTCACATGCTCGTAGCGGCCCCACGAAGACCCCAGGTCGACCATGTGAGCCACCCAAGCGGCATCGAGGGCCTGCTCGTCGTCGTCGGCCCAGGCCTGCACGAGGTTGTCCCAGTGCCGGACGTTGAGGGTGCGGTGCTCGATGACGCGTTGCTGGGGGCGGGGGACCTGAGACTGGTTGAGCGGGTGTATCTCTACGCGGGTGCCGCGTCCGGAGCGGTTGAGGCGGGCGGCCAGGTGCCGGGCAACGTTCTGGCGCCGCACCTGCTGGTAGGCCTCCTCGATCCGCGTCAGGTTCGCCTTCGACGGAACACGCCGTCCGTCGAGCCAGGCCTGGACGGTGCGGTCGGTGGCGGTGAGGCCGGCGGCCCGGGCGGCGGTGCGGGCCCGTTCGGAGCGGGTGAGGTAGTGCAGGCGGGCCAGCAGTCCGCGGCGCTGGATGATGGGGGTGGCGATGAACCCGGCCAGGGCATCGAGCTGACGGGCGACGGCTTGGTGGCCCTTGATGCCGCGGGCCCCGAACTTCCCGAACTCCAGGTTGCGTGCGGGCATCAGGCGACCACCTTTTCGGCGAGGAGTTCTTGGGCTCGGTGGCGGGCGCACACGTGGCGCTCCGGCAGGGCCGGACGCCCGCACGGTTCCTGGGCGCTGCCGCCCGAGCAGGTCGGGGGCGTCGTGTCGGCGGCCGGTGCCGCGGCGGGGGCCGGGATCACGGCGCGGGAGTGTGTCCGCTCGCGGCAGTGCTTGCACAGCCCGTCCTCGAGGGCCGGGCCGATCACCACGATGTGGGCACCGCAGTCGCCGCAGAACCCGCGCGGCACGGCTTCGAGGACCGGTTGGTCGCCTGTCACCACCGCAGTGGTGGTGGGCGGGTGGGCGATGACGTGGTCCAGTTCGCACACAGTGCAGCGGCCCGAGCGGTTGGGGCGGGTGCCGTGCTCGGGGCACAGGCCGGCCGCGATGCGCTCCTCGCGCTGGCGGGCGGCGCGCTTGTCCTGCAGGGCCTCTTCGCAGATCTCGCAGGCGGCGCCGGTACGCCAGATCACCCCGGACTCGCAGTCCTGGTAGCCGCAGCCCCACCGGGGCAGCGCCACCCCCAGCAGCCAGCGGCCCGCGTCACCGATGTCGCAGGTCATCGTGTTGGCCATCCGGGTGTCCAGGCGGTAGTACAGCCGCTCCGGAGCCGTGCCCGCCTTCAGCTGGCGGCCCACCTCTCGTGCCACCTTCCGCGCCACGAACGTGTTCACCTGCGCCAGCAGCATGTGGACCGGCTCCAGGACGGCGTAGATCTTCGCGCTCATCGCCAGCTGCGGGCCGGTGTACTGGGAGGCGGGAGACGGCTTCGAGCTGCTGTTGCGTTTGGTCGGCGTGGAGGGGGAGGAGGGGCTTGGCACACCCGCGCGAAGCGCGAGACCACCCTCGCCCACCCCAGCCGCGCTTTCGTCACCGGCCGGGTTTTCCACAGGCTCAGGCGCCTTACCCACCTGTACTTCGCCTGCGGCGGGTGACCCCAGTCCGCGTTCGTTCTCAGGTGAGTCAATCCAGTGGTCTTCCTTATACGCGAGGGATCCCTCACCAACAGGGGAACCCGATCCCTCACCAACTTGGGAACTGCCCACCTCATCTGCCGCACCGTCAACCGTCGCCTCAGTAGCCTCAGCGGGCCCCTCGACAGCGGTCTCAAGGGCCTCGGGGCGGGCCTCAGGAGCAAGGTCGTGCGCCGTGTACACGTTCCGGCCCCGCTCCCCCGCACGCCGCTGCACCGTCAGCCAGCGCGCCGCCTCCACCTCATCCACCACCGCCGCGGCCGCCGTCACCGACAACGCCTGACCAGCCCTCTTGCCCGAGTGATGCCGCAGATGCCACGCGAGCTCCGCCTCGGTCACCGCGATCCCCCGCGCCTGCGCATACGCGATCAGCGCATACACGCGCAGCTGCCGCGGCGTGAGGTCCTCCGCGGCCGCCACCGGCAGGATCACGAACGCCTCCTCCCGCGCCATCTCCCGCACCCTGCGCATCGCCGAGTGACCGCTGCCGCCCGGCAGCGTCCGGCGCACCGAGAACACCTCCGCCACCCCGTCCGGCACCGCCCCGTACAACTCCGTCAGGCCCCGCTCCACGGATGCGGGCGACAGGCCCAGATATCCGGCGATCGTCTCCGTACGCGCCTCACACCCCTGCGGCCGCGCCGCCAAAGCCTTCACCTTCACGTACACCGACAACGCCACGTCCTGATAGAACGGCGACCACACCAGACGCATCGGCACCCGCACCCGCTGCCGACGCACCGGCCGATCCCCAGCGAGCGCCCGACCTGCGACACCGGCACCAGGCTTCCCCGAACTGTCCACGCACGCGGCATTCTTCGCCGCCACGACGCTCATCGGACCGACCCAACGCACTGCTTTGCAAGATCCATGCGAGGACCCTGCACCAGGTTGCCTGTGGACAATTCTGCGCAGCCGGACGCCTCCGACCAGCGGGCAACGGCCTGCTCGAGGCTTCCGTGGAACCGGGCGCGACGGCCCCGCAGGAACGCGGCGAGCAGCGTCGCGTGGCCACGCAGCACGAGGAGACGTGTGGCGGCGACGTGATCGTGACTATCGGAAGCAAACTCGTAAAACGGGCGTGCGAACTGCGTCACGCTCGCCGTGCGATTCCGGCCAAACGTATGGAAACGGGCAAAACTCGGCTTTTCATGCGCCACGACATCGGGCACTATGGCAACGAGCCTTTCAACTTCATGGCAGCACCGACCCCGCTCAGCGGGACGGCGCAGCGGATGAACGAGGAAGGGAGCCCGCTCCGGGAGGAGCGGGCGGCCAGATGAACCAGGGGCGACTCCGTTTCTTGGTTGATCTGGTGCGCAACTAGGCGCTGCGCGGCTGTGGTGGCCGTGGTTAGCGGCCGTGGGTTGTGCTGTGGCCCTGATGAGGGGCCGTTTGGGAAACAGCGGCTTGATGAGCCGCGGCTCAGGACCGGGTGCAACCGGACTTGAGCGGCCGTCGCGGGTGGTTAGTCCGCGGCGGTGGACGGGCCGAGCGTGGCCAGCGGATGGTTAGTCCGCCTGTGACGCGCGCGGCCGGTGGCGGTTACGTCACCCCGACCCCCTTGATTCCGAGGCTGGCGTCGGCATGCCCGAATCGGGGCCGGCCGCGTCGGGGTACTGCTCGGCCAGGCGCCGCAACAGGTGCAGGTAGGCCGCACGATGCGGACGTCGCGGGTAGGTCTCGCCCAGCTCCCAGCGAGTCACGGCGAGCCGCTTCACGCCAAGCGCTTCGGCGACCTCCTGCTGGGTCAGCCCGGCCGCACGGCGCAACTGTCCCCGCACGTGGGGCGGGGGCAGCCTGTCGTCCAGCAGGGCGTCGACTCGCCGCAGGGAATCCGCGTCGGACATGACCCCACCCTTCCATGATCGAGTAATTCCTGAAAGATACACGATCAGAAGCTCCTTGGCGATCAACTACCGATACGCCGATAGGGTCCTGTTCATGCTGGCCCTCTTCGACCTGGACAACACCCTGATCAACCGCGGCGTCGCCGTCACCGAAGCCATCACCGGCCTGTGCGACGACTACGACTACGGACCGGTCATTCAGGACTGGCTGCACACGCGCCTCGCCGACCGGGCCAACCCCGCCGACTTCACCCAACTCGTCGTGCAACACAACCTGCACGACGACCCAGTCCGCTTGTGGCAAAACTACGTCGACCGCGTCGCGGCGGCCGTCACCTGCCGCCCGGGCGTCCTCGAGGGGCTCGCTCAACTGCGCACCCACGGCTGGACGATCGGTATCGTCACCAATGGTGCTTCCGACATCCAGCGCGCCAAACTGACCACGACCGGCCTCACCGACCTGGTCGACGGTGTAGCCGTCTCCGGCGACGTCGAGATCCGCAAACCCGACCGGCGTCTCTTCGAACTCGCCGCCGCACGCTGCGGCGCCCTCCTTACAGACGGAGGCTGGATGATCGGCGACAACCCGGCCGGCGACATCGGCGGCGGCCATACAGCGGGCCTGCACACCATCTGGCTGTGCGGCCGACCCTGGCTCGACGAGCTCCCCGCCGCGGACCACGTCGTCGACGACGTCACCGACGCCATCGCCATCCTGCTCAACGAGAGGCACTAGCACTGTGGACCAGCCAACCGTCGGCATCCTCCACCCCGGCAGCATGGGCGCCGCCGTTGCCGCCTGCGCGACACGCAACGCCGCTGATGTCCTGTGGTGCGAAGCAGGCCGCAGCCCCGCCTCCGCACAGCGCGCCGACTTGGCCGGCCTCACCCCGGTCGCCACCCTGGACGAACTGCTGGACACCAGCGACATCGTGATCAGCCTCTGCCCGCCGGCCGCCGCCGAAGACCTTGCCCACGAGGTCGCCGAACACCGCTTCACCGGGGTGTATGTAGAGGCAAACGCCATCAACCCGGAGCGCTCCCAGCGGATCGCCGCCTTGCTCGAACCGACCGCGACCGTCGTTGACGGCGGCGTCGTCGGCTCCCCGCCCACCGGCGGCAAAACGCCGACGCTGTACCTGTCCGGCCCCGTACACGCCACCACCGCCGTGGAGAAGCTTTTCATCGGCGCGGACGTGCACACAAAGGTCCTGGGGGGTGAGGTGGGGCAGGCCTCCGCGCTGAAGCTGTCGTACGCCGCGTTCCAGAAGGCCTCTCGCGTCTTGGTCGCGCTCTCCACTGGTCTGGCCCGCCACCACGGCGTCGACCAGGAGCTACTGGCCGTTGCAGCCAAGCGCCAGGATTCGTACCTGTCCGAGCCTGAGTACGTGGCGAAGGCCGCGGCGCGTGCCTGGCGCTGGGGCCCGGAAATGAACGAGGTCGGCGATGCGCTCGAGGACGCCGGCCTGCCACCGGACCTGCTGCGCGCGGCCGCGGTAACGCTGGCACGGTGGGACGAGGCCAAGGACGACCACAAGCTCACGCTCGCTGACGCCCTGGACCGACTCGCCCAGCCGTAACCCGCGCTCATGCCGACGCCGCTCCCGCCCGCTGCCTCAGCAATTGGTCGATGAGCCGCGCCGCGTACTGCGGTGCCGACGCCGAGGTGTCCACCGTCAGGTCCCAGACCATGCCCGGGTGCGCATCCAGATCCTCGCGGGTCGCGTCCCACGCCGCCAAGCGGGCTGCGGTGTCGCTGTCGCCGCGCCCGGCCGAGCGCTGCTCGGTCACCTCGCGCGGGCACCACAGCAGCACCGCCGACCAGTCGGCCGGGTAGCCGTCGACCAGCGCGCGGACGCCCTCGACCTGCCCGAGGTGTACCACGGGCACGCCAGCCGCGAAGGCGGCGTCGACACCAGGCCGGTCGATCACGTACGTGTTGCCGTACCGGCTGTTCGCGTAGACCACGTCGCCCGCGGCCTCCAGCGCGCGCAATTGCTCCGCCGTACCCATCCGGTAGCCGGCGGCCTTACCCGTACCGGCCTTGAGCCGCGCGAACAGCGCGTAACGCGGGTCCAGGTCGCTGAGCGCGGCGGTGACAGTGTCCTTGCCCGACGCCGGCGGTCCGTACAGAATCACGCCCGGCTGGGTCATTGCGACATCACCCCGATCGCCTGCCGCGCCTGGTCGGCCAGTGAGATAGCCGTGCCGAGCCGGTTGTCGACCACCAGATGCGGTACGACCGGGCGTAGATCCACGTCGATCGTGGTCAGGTACTCGTGCCAGCGCTCGAGCTTCCAGGCGTCCCGCGCGGCACCGCGGTGGGAGATGTACTCGTGCATCGACTCCACATCACACCGCACCCAGATCGGTGCGACATCTACCCCCTGCGCCGCGCACCTGTTGATCAGCCGCTGCATCCACTCCTCATTGGTGAGTTCCGCAATGAACGGAGCCGTCACCACCGTGGAAATGCCGCAGTTGACGTTCGCGTACACGGCCTGCATGAGCGCCGCGTACTCCGCCGGGCGGACCTTCTCGCGATAGAGGTCCGTGTGCCGGTCGTGCGCCTGCGAGCCCAGTGACACCAGGAGCGGCTCGACCAGGGGCCGCGTCAATGGATCCTTATCCACCAACGGCCAGCCGGTCAGCTGGGTCAAAAAACGCGCGAACTCGGTCTTCCCGCTGCCCGCGAACCCGCCGACGAGTACGACACACGGCTTGTGCGGGTCACCGCCGGTGCGCCGACGCTTCCACGCCTCCATCACCCGCTGCTGCCAGCCGTAGCTGTCGAACCCACCCCCGTCCGCGATCCGCGTCAGCGCCCGCTCCACAGCGATCACGTGCGAGCCATTGCGCTGCTCCGGCAATGGCGTCACCCCGAACTGGGCGGTCTCCTCACCCGGCAACGCCGGACGAAATCCCAGCGAGGGCTCCGTGGCCCGGTACAGCAGGCAGTACACCCGGCGGTACGGAGGACCGGGGTAGCTCTCCCCCGTCTCGTGCATGCTGAGCGTCTGCGGATTCGCCGCTGGCACCTCCAGCCGGGCCTGCTCCGCGACTAGGCGAAGCCGCTCACCAGCCTCTTCGAGCGTCAGACCGTGCGCTTCGCGATGCTCACGCAGCCTGTCCGGACGCCACCCTGCACGCCGTCGTCCCACCCCTTGATCCTCCGTATGCACCATGCTCCGGACTCTAAGCGCGAGGCTCGGAAACCCATGTGTAGCTACTCGTTGAGAACTCGTTGAGGAGTCTCTGCACGGACTTGATGAGCTGGCTGTGATGTTCTCCCGAGGTTGTTAGAGGTGTGATGGCCACCACAAACGTCGCATTGAGAAAGCAGAGCCATGGGGCCAGCCGGAACGGGATCAGCCTACCGCCTTAAGGGGGTAACGCTTAAGGCGGGCGGACTGAATCCTCGTCAACCAGAGGAACTTGCCGTTGAGCTAGGAGAGGTCGATGGCGTACCGCATGCGGTATCGATGTGCCGCCTTCGTCAGCAGCGAGGCTTCGATCGGCAACGCCTTGTCCGAGTAGACGATGCGGAAGGTCATCATCACAGGCATGTCTTTCGGGAGCTGAAGAGCGACTACCTCTTCCTCGGTGGGGATCTCGGACGACACCTCATCAACGAACGACCGTGGCGGGTACCCGAGATCAGCAAGCAGGGTCGGCGTTCCACCCTTGATCTTGCGTCGCTCCATTATGGCTGTACCCTCGGCCAGTTCGAGCGGGTAGTACGACTGCGTCAACTCGGTTGGTTCGTCGTCCAGGCAAAGGATCTGCTTGCGGAGCAGGGCCTGGCCGTCGTCCGGCAACCCAAGGGCCTGACGAACTTCGTAGGGTGGATTGACCTCGTCTACCGAAAGCAGAGTCACCGATCCCCGCTGCGAACGCTTCTGGGCCTCGCTGATCCAGCGGTACGGCTGTCCAGCCCCCGCTGGTGGCATGTACGCCACGGGCGAGATCGATTGTTGCGTACCTCCACGCACGAAGACGCCTTTGCCCGGCTGGCCTTCCAGGAGCTGTTCCTCCTTGAGCATCTGCAAGGCCTTTTGCACCGTGGTGCCTGCGACGCTGTACTCGTTGATCAGGGCCGGGGTCGACGGCAGTCGAGTGCCGGGGGGGAGGTCGCCGCGCGTGATCTGCCGCCTCAGGTTGGCCGCGATCTTCTGGTGAGCCGACCGGGAGTCCGTGAACAGCTTCGCCATCTCTCAGTTCGCCTCCTCTCTCTGTCGGTATCGAAGGTGCCGGGTCATCGTCATCACGCTGACCTCCAGCGGCTCGCCTTCCTCGGACCTTGTGAAGCGCGTCAAGACGAGGACGGCTGTGCCCGGAGGGAGGGCAAGTGCGCTGCACTGGCTCGAAGAAGCGATCGCGGCAGCTACGTCTTCAAGAGGATGGGCCTCGGGCGTGAAGCCCATGGTCGCGAGAAGGGTGACGGCGCCACCGCGGATCTTCCCGGTCTCTGCAAGCTGAGTGCCTCGGGCAATTCGTGCAGGGTAGTACGAGTCGGCGAGCTCAACGGGCTCATCGTCCAACAAGATCAGCCTGCGTCGTACTACCGCCTTCTCCCCCTGGTGCAGGCGGAGAAAAGCGCGCACCGCTTCAGGAGGATCAACTTCCTCTACGGCGAGCAGGCGCTGGGTGCCACGGCGGCCGCGTTCTGCGGCCTCGGAGCTCCAAGCATCTTGGGCCCCGGCTGCGCGCGGCCTCAGGTACGGCTGCGCGTCCCCAATCCATGCGTCATCACCTGTCAAGACCCGTCCTCCCATCTGAACCTGCTCCTACGAAAACCCTAATGCCCTGCGCCTTCTGGCAGCCTGGCGCGATTCGCAGCTTGCCACCATAAGCCTTATGGCCTTATGGTGGCATACAGATCGACCTCACCGGACCAAGAACTAGCACCGGTCAGGACAGCAGACGTCAACGTCTTCCAAGGCGGCGGCAGTGGGGTGAGCCGAGCTCCTCCGGCCGCAGGCGCTGTACCGAATATCGAGCACAGATCCACCCTGAACAGCGCTGCTGCGCTGTCTGTCCGCCAGGACCCCGGCCGCGAGGTCGGCCTGGCGCGGCAGAGAAGGCAGCACTCGCGACCGCTCCCTTGTCAGGAGGCTTCTATGCCACGTAAGCGTCCCGGCCGCGTCCGGACCAAGAACACGAACCGCCGTGAGGCGCTCAAGCTCAGCAGCATGGCCCCGGAGGACTTCAACGTCCGCCCGGGTGAAGTGAAGACGATCGCGTGCCCCGACTGCCGCAGCTGGCGCCGGATCATGGGGGAGACCATCCTCAAGATCCGTGAGCACTGCATCTCCGACAGGCTCGCGCAGGGCGAGACGCACGTCTTGTGCCCCGGTAGCGACCAGCTCGTCATCGTCGACATCGACCTCCGGCGCTGGCAGGTCCTGCAGGACCGGCTGCTGCGGGACGCGATGCCGCAGGACAACCGACGCGCTGCCCGGCAGTTCTACAAGCCGATCCCGGCCCCGGCCGCTCCGGTCGCCCGGATGCAAGTAGAGGTCACGCTCGATGCGACCCGGCAGGCATACCTGGCCCACCACAAGAATTGCGCGGGTTGCGTCGATGTCGACGCCGATGGCGCCAAGCGGATCAAGCGGTGCCCGGACGGTGTCCTCCTCGCCCGCCGCTACCTCCTCGCGCTTCAGCAGGAGCCCGCCCGCCGCAAGGCCCGCGAGCAGCAGCAGCGTGAGGAGCGCCGCAGTGCACGGGAGTTGTCGAGGCGGTGGCCGGCTGGGCGCAGGCGTCAGTGGGTCACGCGTGGCGGCGAGATGGTGGAGACGGCGAACAATCAGTGCCGCCCGCAGCCGCAGAAGACGGTTTCCGTGTTCCGCGGCCCGCAGGTGCCGCAGACCCCGCTCCACCCCCGTCAGGCCGAGCTTGGCCGAGACCAGCTGATCACGACTGGGCTGCTGGAGTGCGCGCGCTGCGATGCACGCGAGGTGTCCTTGGAGAGTGCGGCGGCAGCGGGCTGGCAGCGGGTACGGCGCGACCTGCACTGTGTCCCGTGCTCCGGCCGCTTCCCACAGTGGATGCGCGCCAGCATCTGACACACCGCCTGGCATCTTGCCCGAACAACCACGGCCCTGTCCGTCCCGGCCTATCGCGGGACGGACAGGGCCGTGGCTGCTCGTACGACCAGCCGAAACAACGCCAGCCCCGGGGATGCACCCCCGGGGCTGGCTCACATCACCAAGACCCCACGGAGGTCTCAATGTCTGTGCTTGCCAGCATGGCACACCCCATTCCCCGCCCGGCCCCGATGCCGAGCCCCCGACCGTCGTCGCTGTCCAGCGTCGACGACCGGGCCATCCGCGCGGGGCTGGAGCGTGTCATCGACGCGCAGATCGGCCCGCGCGCCGTCGGCGCCATCTACCGCAACGTCGACGGGCTGTTCGAGGTCGTCGCGGTCGTCCGGGACCACGCGATGGCCAAGGCGCTGCTCAAGCGCCGGTGCGCGCAGTGGGCGCTGCTCGTGAAGGACATCGCGCGGGTCAACGCGGAGCCGTTCGCGATCGGCAGCGCCTGGACGGACAGCGACCACCTGGAGCGCGAGGCCCTGAAGGCGGTGCGGTGATGGAGTGGCTGAACGAGGCGGCGTGCCGCCAGGAGGACCCAGAGCTGTTCTTCCCGATCGGCGACACCGGCCCGGCGCTTCTGCAGATCGAGGAGGCCAAGTCGGCGTGCCGACGGCGGTGCCCGGTCAGTCAGCAGTGCCTGCAGTGGGCGCTGGAGACCGGCCAGGAGCACGGCGTGTGGGGCGGCCTCTCCGAGAAGGAGCGGCGCCAGCTGCGGCGCAGCCGGGCCCGCCGTCAGGCGAAGGAGGCGACGGCATGACGGACGCCGAACGCCAACGCCTCGAGGACGCCCTCAAGAAGACCAACGCCGACCACGACTTCGGCCGGCGCGCGCATGGCTGACCCGCTGTACGAGCGGTACATGCAGGCCTCGCGCGCACACCACGCGCACGAAGGAAGCTGCACCAGCTGCTCGCCGGAGGCACGCTGCGAGACCGGGCAGCGCCTGCACGAATCGTTCGCCCGGCTGCAGGACGCCTACCTGACCCAGCAGAAGAAGCGCCGCTGACCACCACTGCCGCACCCAACTTTCCCTCCCCGCCACGACGTTCACGAGGCCGGGCGCCCGCACGACGGGCGCCCGGCCTCTCGCACGCCTCCGGCCCGCGATGCGCGGGCCGCGCCCCCTAGAACAGGAGCTGCTGATGCGTCGCCTTCCCCTCGTCGCTTTGACCGCCGACGGCACGACCGCGCGGCCGTGTAACCACATCCCGGCCTGCCCGAACGAGGACAGCCCGGACCGGGAGGCCGCGCTCGTCGTGGCGGCCCACCCGGAGCAGGGCTGGAGCCTGTTGTGCAACGGCGTGATCGCCTTCGACGACACCGGCGACCTGCTGTCCAACGGCACGATCGTCGCCCCGCACCGGCCGTTGCTCCTGGCGGCTTCGGCCTGACGGCTCCCTGTCACCGCTCGCACCACCGCCTTCTACGGCGGGTGGCGCGGGCGCTGGCATGGAGCCGGACAGTCCGGACCACTTGATCCGTGAGGAGCTACGGATGGCCTCTCCCATGAAGACCGGCACGGTGGCGACCGTGTTCCACGTCGACGACTACGTGCTGTACCGCGACCCGGCCCTGTTCTGGACCGGGCAGCCGGACCACACGTTCGTCTGCAGGATCACCAGCACCGTGCCGTACGCGACCGGCACCCGCTACAACCTCGCCCCGGTCACCGGCGGCCTGATCCGCGACGTGCAGAGCGGCTACATGCGGCTGCTGCCCGCCGCCGACGCGATGCGCGACATCGACACCGCCCCGCTGAACGCCGACAGTCCGGCCGACGGCATGACCGCGGCCGCGATGGCGTGGCTGGCCCAGCAGCACGCGACCGCCAACCGGCGCCCGGAGCTGCCCAACTGAACTGCCCCTTCACCACCCCTCACTCCGGCCGGACTGCCTCTCCCCCCTTTTTTTGGCGGTCCGGCCGGGGCGTGCACGATCGAAAGGACCCGCTGCTGTGACCAGCCGACGCCAGCCCGCCCGCAAGGCTGCTGCCAAGAAGACAACGACCAGGGCCAAGACCTCTACGGCCGCCGTGGTGGCCAAGGCGGCCGTGGAGGCCGGCGGCCCGAGCGAGGCCGCCGACACCACAGCCGCCCCCGCTCCCGCCCCCGCGCCGGTGGCGGAGGTCGACACCGAGGCGCTCGTGACCGCCGCCCGCGCGCAGGCCGACCAGCTGCTGGCCGCTGCCCGCAGTGAAGCCGACGGTCTGCTCGACCAGGCCCACCGCCAGGCCGCTGACGCCGACAGCGCTGCCCGCAAGGCGCAGGCGGACGCGGACAGCATCTTGTCCGTGGCCAAGGAGCAGGCGACGCGGATGCGCACGCTGACCGAGGAGCAGATCGCGGCGGCGGAGGAGACCGTGCAGCGTGCCCGCACGATCGCCGACGGCGACCTGGCGGCAGCCGAGCAGACCCTCGCCCGCCGCCGCCAGGCCGCACAGAAGCTTCAGGCCGAAGCGGAAGCCGAAGCCGCCCGGATCATTGACGCCGCCCGGACCCGCGCGCAGCAGCTGCTGGCCGAGGCCGGGCAGGACAAGGACCGCCTCCAGGCCGAGGCCGACGCCACCGCCGCGCACGCCGCGCACCTGGTGGAGGAGGCCAAGCAGCGCGCTGCGGCCCTGATCTCGGCTGCCGAGGACGACGCCCGCGCCCGTCGCGAGGCCGCGACCGAGATGCGGCAGCAGGCGGAGAAGGACTCCGAGCAGCTGCGCACCCAGGCCCGCGAGGAAGTCGCTACGGCCGAAGAGGACGCGGCGAGGATCCTGGACAACGCTCGCGGCCAGGCCGCCGAAGTGCTCCGCGAGGCGGAGCAGGACGCCGACGACACGCGCGGCCAGGCGCAGCAGGTCCTCGAAGCCGCGCAGGCCCAAGCGGAAGAAGACGTCCTGAAGGTTCGCTCGCTGGCGGAGGCCAAGGCGGCCGGCGCCATCTCCAGCGCGGAGGCCGCCGCGTCCGAGCGGATCACGGTGGCGGAGAAGGAGGCGGGCCGCCTGGTCGCCGACGCCAAGCGGGAAGCCGAGCAGGTCCGAGGCCGCGCCCGCACCGAACAGCAGACGGCATGGAAGGAGCTGGAGGCCACCCGCGCGGAGGCCGCCGCTGCCCAGGCGCTCATCGCGAAGCAGGAGAAGACCAAGAACATGGTCAACACCTGGGGCCCGCGGATCGCGCTGGGCGCCACGATCGTCCTCACCGCCTCCGGTGAGTTCGCGCTGGCCAAGCTGAGCGGCTGGCCCTGGCAGGTCGCCTGGGCGCTGCCGCTGGCGATCGACGTCTACGTCGTGCAGGCCTTCCGCCGGCACCGCGATGTCGCGGGCGCGCTGATCCTCATGGTCGCCGCGAACGCGATCTACCACCTGGCAGCAGCCGGACTGGTCGGCGTCGACCACAAGGGACACCCGCTGTGGTGGCTCATCGTCGGCGTCGCTGCGATCGCTCCGTGGGTGATGTGGCGCATCCACCAGATCACCAAGGAACCCGCTGAGACGAAGCCGGGTGAGACGAGCACCACCCCCGGCACGACGGCGAATGAGATCAGGGAGGCCGTGGCCGCCGATGAGACCGAGCACACCCGGGCCGCCGATCTCACCGGCCCGGTTGAGACGGTTCCGCATCCGCGACCCGTCCCACAGGGCGCTGTTGAGACGGGTCAGGGTGAGACACCCCTGGCCCTTGAGACGGCACGCACTGAGACGAACGCGTCGGTGAGCACGATTGAGACGGCGTCTCACTCGGGTGAGACACGCAGGTCAGGCCGTGAGACAGCCTCCACGGCCAAGAGCTCCGGCCCGGTGTCGCTGCGCTCGGGTGAGACCAGCCGCCCGGCCCTTGCCCGGGACGCTGAGATCGAGGGACAGGTCACCTCGCTCCTCAGTCTCATGTACCGCCGCCAGGGCGCGGAGACCGTCTCAGTCGACGAGGCCAAGGACATCCTCGGTGTCTCACGCGCCACCGCCGGCCGCCGACTTGAGATCGCACGGGACCGCTTCACCAAGGTCTCGTGAGACAACCCGGCACACACCGACCGCCGTCAGGCCTCTGGCCCTGAACGGCTCGCACCATCCAGCGGACCCGCCACACAGGCCGGCGCGGCCGCACCGTCCGGTACACATCAGTGAGGGCCAGCCCGCTCGAATCGGGCTGGCCCTCGCCGCGACTGCCGGAAGCAGTCACCGCTCCACCAGTACAGCAGGAAGGGAACCCCGCAGTGAACAGCAGCGACGCCCGTTTCGATGACGGGTTCAACGAGAACACGATCGCCTCGGACGGCCCGCTGAAGGCGATCGCGGAGAACCCGGCCGCCTACGCCTCCTACCTGCAGCACCTGCAGTCGGTGCTGCTGCAGATGAAGCGCAACGTGGAGACGCTGGAGACGCACGTGCGCGTCCACGCCCGCAGCCAGCGGGTGGCCGGTGACAAGTGGGGCCAGGCGTTGTTGCGGGCCCTGCCGCTCGAGCACTCGGTGCGCTCCATGATTTCCGACCTGGAAAGCACCACCAAGGCGATGGAAAAGTCCGCGCACAAGCATCATGCGCACGCCGAAAAGGTGCAGGAGGTCGCGAAGCAGCGAAAGGAAAAGGCGCTGGAGAAGGCGCGGAAGAAGAATCCGCTGCCGCAGGCCGTTCCGCCGCTGCCGCAGCAGCCCCCGACGGCTGGACAGGATCCGAATTCTGGCTATGCTGTTCCTACGACCCTGTACGGCCTCGCCGATCGGAATTCGGCTTGAGCGCCGGTCGTCCGCTGACGAAAGCGGAACGCAAGGACTTCAACCGTGCCGCGCACGAGCGCAAAATCCAGAAGGATTTGATCGCGCAGCACGGTGAGGAACTCGGGAATTTCTATTTCTGGCTCCGGGTGGTCAATATCCGGGGCACGCAGGAGTTCCGCCGGGGCGACAACCGGCTGATCCGGGAAGTCTCCCTCGCCCTGCACAACGTCTACAGCCGCCACAACGGCTGAACCATCACGCACCCCGTGAAGCGGGCCGCTCCGAAGGTTCGGGCGGCCCGCTTCGGGCTGCCAACGCGTGCCGCGCGTGCCGCGTGCCGCGCGTGTCGCGCACGCGTGTACGCGAGGCGCGCACCGCCTGTCAAGATCCGAAGGAGGCTGCCGGTGTCCGATGACGACGACGGCACGAACGTTCTCCATTTGCCCACCAGGGGCGGCAATTCCGGGCCGGTTCCCCGCGCCCCGGACGCCGGGAGCCTTTTCTACACACCCGCCCCCGACACCCCGGAACCCGACGCCGACGACGAGCCGGAACAGGATTCCGGAACTCGCGGCGGAGTTCACATTCCGGCCTTGCGGGATCCGGCTTCCTTTCTGAGTGAGCCGGGAATTGCTCCGACCCCCGATGTTTCCGGGGAGGAAGAGGAATCGGAATACGAGGGTGAATACGAATACCCGCGTACTCTGGCCGACCGGCTGGGTGACTGGCTGGAGCTGCGCCTGGATATCCGCCGGGCCCGCCTCGACGCCGAATCCCCTTACCGGGAGGCGGAAATAGCGCGGAAGGTCGCGCTGCTGGAATCCCAGACCGCCGCTGAGACCGGAATGATGGAGGCGCAGAACAAGCTGCGCCAGGCCCACCTGAAGGCGCGCACCGACAAGGCCGGCGCCCGCGCCGGTGCCTCGTCCGGGTTCGGTGCGGACAAGGGCCGCGGCGGATCCGGCGGCGGTCGCGGCGGCGGCCTGGGCGGCGGTCGCGGGGGCGGCCGCGGCCCAGGCGGCGGATCGTCCGGTGGTGGCAAGGGGCCGGGTTCCGGCTCCGGGCGCGGCGGGTCCGGAGCCGGTCTGGGCGGTGGGCGCAACACGCCGTCCCGCTCCAACAGCGGTTCCGGCAAGCCGACTTCCACCGACAAGCCCCGCACGCAGACGCCCAGCAAGGCCTCTGGAGGCGGCTCTGGCGGCCGTTCAGGGGGTGGCGCGACAAAGGGCCCGCAGAGCGGCTCGCGCGGCTCCCAGGGCGGCTCAGGCGGCTCGCCGAAGAACCGTAACGACGGCCCGACGAAGAACCGCAGCAACGGCGGTGGCAGCGGCGGCAATCAGCGCCCCGCACCGCACCGGACGCTGGATCCGCACAAGCCCGGCAACCGCCCCTGGCGGAACAACGGCGCGACCAACAACGGTGGCGGTGGCGGCGGCGTGGCGAAGAAGCTGCCCGGCAGCGGCGGCGCAGTCAGCCCGTGGAAGAACAAACCGACCAACAACCCCACCCCCCACAAACCCACTCCCAAGCCCAGCCCGACACCCGGGCCCAAACAGCCCGGCCAGGGCCCCTCCGGCGGGACGTCCGGAGCAGGACCGGTGAACAACCGGCCCAAGCTGCCGCCGCACCGCACGATCGACCCGCACAAACCCGGCAACCGGCCATGGAAGAACAACCCCAGCACTAGCGCCGGCGCGGCGAAGAACTTGCCGGGCAGCGGCGGCGCAATCGGCCCGTGGAAGAACAAACCGACCAACAACCCCACCCCCAACAAACCCAACCCCAACAAACCGCCCCTCAACACCCCTGCTGCGCACAAGCCCACGACGCCCGGATCCAAGCAGCCCGGGCAGGGCGGCACCGGCTGGTCGTGGAAGACACCTCCCGCAACTCCGACCCCGGTGAACCCGAAACCCTCGGCAGCAGGGCCGAAACCGGGGACAGTCCAGCCCCCGCCGATGCCGAAGCACCCCCCGACGGCCGGTGGCGGACCCGGTGCCCGTCCGAAGGTCAACTTCACCAAGAAGACGGGCTCGCGGGCCGCCGATGAGGCCCGCGCGCGTGAGGAGGACCGGCTGGAGGAGCGGTTCACCACCTGGTGGACCAACAACAGCACGGCCCTGCTCAACCTATGGCGGGACTGGACCGACGAGGCGATCGACGCCCACCTCAACCAGCTGCTGAAGAACACCGATTTCGACCGGGGCAGCTTCCGGCACCGGATCAAGACATCGTTCAGGGACTACCTCGCCGCCCGGCGTGACGCTCGCAAACGGGCGGGGCGCGCGCAGCAGGAGCGGGAGCAGCACGAGGCCGATGCCGCCTCGAGGATCCCGGTCCCGCCGGAGGATCTCGGCATCTCTACCGAGTTCGGCATTCCGAGGGCGAACAGCGCCTCTCCCCCGCCGCCCGAGCCGGAGCCGAGTGCTTCGGCCGCGTTGCCCCGCAGCAGTGACCGCGAGGCGCCTGACGGCAGCGAGGGCGATGAGCCCGCACCTGAAACACCCGTCCGGCCGGGCACGACCCGGCCGGGCCTGAGCAAGGAGGAATCCGTGGCCGATACGCAGGTGGCACCCGCCGGCAGCGGGCAGGGCGGTCTCGCCGCCAAGCACCAGACCGACATCACCTTCGGCGAGTACCTGATCGAGATGGCGTCGATCGCGGTGACGGCCGCCATGGACGGCGAGCGCTCCGAGGCACTCACCCAGGTCATGACACAGGTCGCCGAAACGCTGGAGGAGATGGCGGCCGACCTCGCCGACGACCACAACGTCGACCGCGAGATCACCGACATGCTCTCCGGCCTGGCCGACCAGGCGGGCGACATGAAGCAGATCGCGCAGCGGTGCGCCGCGGAGTGCGCGGACGCGGCCGAGGCCGCCAAGCTCGCCGGCCAGCGCGTCGCCCGCGTCTACGGCGAGGACATGGCTGCCAAGCAGGACGGCGGCCTCACGCACGCCTCCGCCGCCGCCCATCACGCCTAACGAACAGCGAAGGAACCGCACATGAGCGAGATCGTTCACACCCCCGGACCGGGCGCCACCCAGTCCGACGACAACAGTTACAGCGCGCTGCAGGCCAAGCTGAACGTGCTGATGAAACTGCTGGACGACGGCGCCACCGAGCTGGAGCTGGTCCGCATCTCGATGGTGAACAACGCCAAGCGCTGCGACAGCACGGTCACCGCGATCGAGAACGCGGAGTTCGACGAGGAGTTCATCGAGCTGACCCGCCTGGTCAGTACCGCCCTGGTCGGCGCCGCCCAGCAGGTGAGGCAGCTCGCACAGGGCGCCCACGAGATGGCGGAGGAGACCCGGCTGGTGCGCCAGCAGCATGCCAAGAAGTACGGGCCGCTGGACGCCGTACGCAGCGGGCGCCGCCACCGCACACCCAAGCCGGGCGTCTTCGCGGACTGACCCCCGCGCCAGCACCCCCACTCCGTCCCGCCTTCAGGGCCGGGGGCGGCCCTCGTGCCCACGAGGCCGCCCCCGGCCCTCTCACTCCCCCACTACCGCCCTGCCCGCCCTTTCGACAGACCGTGAATGGAGTCCCGCTGTGTCCATGCCGCGCGCTGCCGCGCTGGAACGTCTCGCGTACACCCTGGCCGCGCCGGTGCTGGCCGCAGCCCCCAACCTTGACCCGAACGGCCCCGTCACCGCCTCGATCGCCGGGGCCGGAGTGATCGGCATCGGTGGCATCGCCGCGGCCAGCAAGTCCCTCGAGGAGGGGCGCGGCCGCAAGATCCTGCGCTGGCTGCCCCTGCCCCTGGCGGCCGCCGTCGACGTCGCCGCCACCTACACCCCCGGCTTCGGCCCCTGGTACTGCGACGCCGTCGCGGCTACCGCCTTCGCGGCGGCGGGCTGGCTGGTCATGCCGATGTCCCGGCACGCCCGCCGCCACCACCGCCCGGCCCTGGCCGCGCCGCTCACCGCCCCGCAGCTGCAGGAAGCCCCCGCCGCCACTGCGCCGACGCCGATCCACGACGGCGCTGACCCGCTGACCTGGGGCATGCAGCAGATGTGGGAGCGGGCCGGGATGCCCGCCCGCACCATCGTCGTCAAGGCCGAACGCCACAAGGGCCGCATCCACGACCTGACCATCCTGCTGCGCGCCGCCGAACCCGGCCGCCCCATCACCGGGCTGACCACTACCGCCGTGGCCGCCGCGGTCAGCGTCGACGACGCGCCCGGCGTCATCCACATCAACCCGGTCGTGCAGATGAAGGGCCGCCAGGCCGGGCCCGGCTGGGCGGAAGTCCAGATCACCCCGGAGGCCGCCAAACGGCGCCGGCAGAACCCGACCGCGACTGAGAAGTGGACCGACCGGATCGCCGGGCCGCGCGGCGGCGCCCCCGGCACCGAACTCACCCAGGAGGCCCGGGACGACCAGCGCGGCGTCACCTTCTACCGCGGCTGCGCCGCCGACTCGGGCGACCTGCCCACCATCGACCTGATGAAGGTCCTGCGCGCCCTGGGCCTGCCCGAGGACGACAGCCGCGCCTTCCTCATGGTCGAAGGCGCCGAATTCCTCATCAGCGTCTTCGACCAGCCGCCGTTGTCCCCGACGTTCAAGGCCACCCGTGAACTGCTCACTCCGGATCCGAAAACCGGCCGGTATGTGTGCGGGTTCAGCATCACCGGGCAGCCGGTGACCAATTTCGTTTTCCAGCACGACAAGAACGCCGCCAAGCACGGCCTGGTCCTCGGGGTCACCCGCGGCGGCAAGACCCAGTTCATCGCCGTCACCGTGATCGCCGAATCCCTCGCCGGGCAGATCGTGTGGCTGTCCAGCTACATGCGGGACGAGAAGACGACCGCGCTGGGTGAGCACATCGACCGCCAGGGCATCGGCGCCCTCTACATGGCCCGCCAGCTGCGCGCGGCCATCGCGCTGTGTGAGATCCGGGCGAACATGCCCTGGCCGCACGACGGCAAGCCGCACGACTACAAGCCGGGCGATCCGCGCTGCCCCTACCGCCAGCTCAACGTCTACACGGACGAGTTCATGTCCGCCACGGCCGATGCGGACTACGGCGAGTTCATCCAGACCGACGCCGACGCCCTCACCGTCATGTCGCTCAAGGCGGGCATCGGCTTCAACCCGGCCGGACAATCACCGTTCGCACATGAGGGCTTCTCCACCAAGATGAAGGACAACCTCAAGCAGAACTCCCGCCCGATCATCTTCAACATGGGTTCTCCCTCCGCGACCCGCAAGGCAGCCGAGGGCACCATGGAGAACGTCTACGACATCCCCTCCATCCCCACCCGCTACGCGCCCGTGGAGGGCTCAGCGATCGAGCGCGCCATGGCCGGCGAGGCCGAGCCCGAGAACGGTGTCTCCACCGGTGGTGTTGCCATCGTCGTCCTCGACAACGGCCGCCCGATGCTGATGAAGGCGCTCTACGTCGACTTCGACGAGGACCTCGCCGACCTCTTCCCCGACCAGGTCGCCGGGCTCACCGACTACGAGATCAGCGAGCTCGAAAAGCGCGGCCTGTGGTTCGACTGGAGCGAGCCCAACCCGCGGCCCGGCGAGCCCTGGTACGAGGACGACGACGAGGACGGCGGGAACAGCAGCGGCGGTCGCGGCGGTCGCGGCGGCGGTGGTGGTGGCGGTCGCGGGCGGAAGGGCGGGGGCAAGAGCGGCGGCAAGCGTGTCCCCCAAATCGCCACCGCCGGCCAGGCCCTCGACGCCATGCGCACCCTCACCGACGCCTGACTCCAGCCCCACCAACACACCGAAGCCCGGCCGCTCCTCTGCGAGCGGCCGGGCTTCCTGACACCTGAAGGAGACCCCAGCCCGTGGCCGTGTCCCTGTCCCTCACCCTGCTCCTGGCCGTCATCGTCGTCGTCCTGCTGCGCACCGGCAGCGTCCGGATCGGCGGCGCCATCGCGTGTGCCCTGTTCGGGTTCGCCCTGGCCAGCACCGGCGCCGCCCCCGCGATCAACTCGTTCCTCGCCTCGCTGGCCGGCCTCGTCTCCGGGCTCTAGCCCTGTGATGCCGGCAGTCGCTCAGGCGGGTGTCCAGGGCGGGTACGGCGTTGTGTTGGCCCCGTCGCAGTTCCAGCAGTCGAACACCTCGGGGTCCTCGAACCGGTTGCCCCAAAAGCCTGCCCGGCGGCAGAACACCACGCACTCCTCGTCGCACCAGTAGCACACGAACACGAAGTTCATCTCTCGCCTCCCTCCAGCGCCCCTCCAGGCTGCCCGCTCCCGAGGCCCACCACAACATCCCGTTGAGCCATGCCAGTTGACCGGTGAACGGTCACCGCCACGGCATGCCTCCCCCTCGCACTGCCACGACACGGGCCCGCCACCGGGACTCGTGCCCTGCCCGTGCCCGCATGGAGATCCGATGCCCGCACCCACCCCCGTCCCGGCCACCAGAGCCGCCCCCACTCCCCCGCCCCCGCCCGGCGCCGCGGCGCCGCTGTCTCTTGAGGAACGCCTCGCCCTCCTCAACACCGCGATGACCGCCCGCCTGGACGAAGCGGCCGTCGCCTACGAGGTCAACACCGCCCACATCGACACTGGCGCCCCAGTCACCTTGGCCGACGTGGTCACTGTGCCCCTCACCCCGCACCTCGCCCCCGAACCGGACCGCACCCCGATCGCCGGTCTCCTGCACCGCGCCCACCAGCTGCTGCAGACCGACGGCTGGTGCACCGGCACCCTCACCGACCCATCCGGTGCGCGCTGCATCCTCGGAGCGCTGCGCGCCGCGTCAGGCGGCAACCGCCGCCTGGAACAGCACGCGGTCGACGCCGTCATGGACGCCATCCACAGCGAGTTCGGCGACGACATCGACTCCATCCCCGCCTTCAACGACGCATGGGCCACGGCCCGTACGCCGCTGCGCCTGGTCGACGTCGCCGCCCGCCGCGCCGACGTCCGCGGCCTGTGACCACCGCACCGCATCGCACTGTTCCGGATCCCCTGCCTCGTACCCGCCCCGATTACCGGCGCGGTTGCGGGCCAGGCCATCCGGCCCGCCCCACACCGCCTACCGCACCGTTTCGAAGGAGCCTTCATGCCTCAGCACCCCGACTTCCCCCAGCAGCAGACCACTGACGAACCGCGCACGACGATGAAGCAGGCGGTCAAGCCGTCACCGTGGGCCGACCTTGCGGCGCGTTCGCGGCGGGTGTGGGAGCAGGCCTGGGCGGAGGGAGGATTCCTGCACAGGTTGTGGCAGGACATCCGCACGGCCCAGCGCCGCGGCGCGGACATGGCTCACTGGCTCAAGGCCCTGCTCATCCTCGCCGGGCTCTCCCTCGTCGTCCTGGTCGCCGAGGCGGCCGGCAGCGCGATCGCTGACGCCGTCGGCGACCTCCTGGCCGCGGCGCCCACCGTCGACATCGGTGCGGACACGTCCTCCGGCGTCTGGGCGGTCATCGACGACCCGATCCGCTCCTACATCGCCACGCACTCAGTCGGCATGGCCGTCTCCGCTTCGACGGTCTACACGCTGTGGCAGGTCACCGGCCTGTACGGGCTGATCGGCGGGTTCATCGGCTCCACCATCGCCCGCCTGGTCTGGACGGCATGGGGCATCGCGTCCGCAGCCGCGATCTGGGTCACCGTCCCGCCCGCCAACCGCCCCCTCACCGTCGCCCTCGCCGCGCTCGCCTGGGGATTCGCCTCGCTGGCCGCGCTGCGCGACCTGCGCCTGCTGCCCCACGTGCACATCGTCAACAAATCGACCTTCACGCCGCAGTTGCAGCTGCCCAGCCAGAAGATCCCCGGCCCGTTCGAGGCGCTGCGCAGCCCGGGACAGCGCCCCGGCTCGCAGCGCTGACCTCCGGTTCGTCTGCCTGGTCCTCACCGCCCCGTGCGGTGAGGACACGGACAGGCCACCCGGCCTCACCCCGCTATGTCCCCGAGCGCAGGAGATCCCTTCCCGTGGCTAACCAGCCCCCGAAAGTCATAGGCGTCCTGACCACCCCGGCCCCGCCGACCTGGTGGCGCGCCCACCGGCACCAGGTCCTCGGCACGCTCGGACTCATCGTCGGCTTCTGGGCCGGAATGCACCTGACCGGCGACACCGACCAGCCCACGCGCCAGCCGCTTCCCGGACACAGCAGCCCGCCCCCGGCCACGCCGTCCGGCCCGCACACCGACCGCGGCCTGCCCGCCTAACTCCCCCGCACGCCATCTGCGAGCCGGGCCCCGCCGACCACCACGGTCGGCGGGGCCCGGCCCTGTCCTGCCCTGGAGGAGATCGCTCGTGCTCATTCCCCGCCCGCGCCGCCGGATCGGCCGTCCCCGCCCGCTCCGTCCCGGCACCCGCTACCCCAAGCCGCCGCGTCAACCGCCCGACGCCTGGGGCAAGTCGTGACTGCCACGACCGCAGTTCGCCTCACCGGTGACGAGCACGTGAGGGACGTCGACGTGCACGACCCGGGCGACGGCTCGCTGCCCATCTTCCGCTGGCGGCAGGCCGGTTACGACAACCTCGCCACCCGCCGCCAGCTGCGCGCGATGGGCCTGCGGCCTGGTGGCCACGACCCGGGCGACGGCTCGCTGCCCATCTTCCGCTGGCGGCAGGCCGGTTACGACAACCTCGCCACCCGCCGCCAGCTGCGCGCGATGGGCCTGCGGCCTGGTGGCCACGAGCCGGTCGCGCGGATCGAGTGCCGGGGCGGGACCAGGTGGGCGTGGCTGTATCGCGTCGATCTGGCTGTGCCCAAGCTGCCGATGACCCTGGCCAAGGAGGCGGCGCTCGATCGCGCGATGGCGGCCCGTCAGCAGTGCCCCGGGCTGTGCGGCCGCCGCTACACGATCTGTCTTCCCCTCAAAACGATTGGGACGTGTCTGGAGTGCTACGACGGCACCCCGGCCGACCCCACCACCCACATAACCCCGGCCCGGCAGGCCCTGGCCGCGTGACCTTGGGAAGGGACCGACATGCTGAACTCCATCACCGTGCCCGCTGTGCAGGCCGGCCGTCCGGCGGATCTGCAGATCCGCTACCTCAACCGCGTCGGCGCGCACGTCGACGTCACCGGCAGCGGCGAACACCTCCAGGACAACCGCTGGCGCTGCCACGGCTGCCAGGACGCATCCTCTGCCCCGCAGACCGACTGGCTCTGGCGCACCCGGGAGCAAGCCAGCGCCCACGCCGCCGCCTGCACGGCCATCGCGCTGACAGCGACCGCCCCGCCCACGAACGCCGCGAGTCTCACCGACAAGAACCTGGACGCCGCCTGCACCGCGGTCGCCCAGGAGGTCGCGCGGACCGACAACAAGAGCTCCTTACTGCTCGCCTTCCAGGGCGCCGCCCTGGCGGGCCTCGCCTCCGTCGCCGACACGAACTTGCCGCTGCCCACGAAGGCGTTCGGTACGGCCGCGGTGCTCTGCCTGGGCGCGGCTGCGGTGCTCCTGCTCCTGGTCGTGCGGCCCCGCCTGCGCGGCGACGACCGCAGCTCGTTCCCGCACTGGGCACGCCTCGACGAGCAGCAGATCCGCTCCGGTATGGACGGCGACCAGCGCGCCGCCCGCATCCGGGTCCTGTCCCAGCTCGCCGTGCGCAAGTACACGCATCTGCGGCGCGCGGTCGACCTCAGCCTTGCCGCGCTGGCCCTGCTCGCGCTGGCCGCGGCTGGCCTCGCCCTGTGACACCCGCCCCGCGCAGCCGCATCGACCGGGTACGCACCTGCGCCGGAATCGCCACGCTCGCCCTCCAGCAGATCGAGGACGACCTCGCATCCGCCGACGTCGACCCGGCCGAACTCGCCGCCATGCTCCGGGAGCTCATCGAGGACACCGACCCGCCCGGCGGCCTCCTCGCCCAGCTCGCGCAGCTGCTCACCGCCGCCGCGCACCGTGCCGAGCAGGTCGAGCCGGACCGCGATGGCGAGGCTTCCTGCCCGCTGCACGAAGCCGCCGCCCTGTTCACCGACGACGCCGCGCCCCGCCTGATCCAAGCCATCCACGCCCTCACCCGAAACGGAGCACCCACATGAACACCACCATGACGCCGACCCAATCGCCGGTGGAGCGCCTGCTGTCTCTGGTCGGTGACCGCCTCGCCGACCAGCGGGCAGAGCAGTGCGAGAACGCGGCTGCGGACGCTGCCGCGCACATCTACGACCGCTACCCCGACACGCTGCGGCTCGTGGTCGACGGGGACGACTGGCGTGGGCACCCGGCCGTCCCCGAGCATCGCCTCGCGCCGGCTGCGACGGCTCACCTCGGTCAGGGCCTGTGGCTGGTCCACACCGGCACCAGCGAAGCCGAGAACGAGAAACTTCGCCTGCTGATCCCGTGCGCCTGCGGAAGCGGCTACGCCGATCTGCTCCTGGACGGCGACCGGGATTTGCTGGGCATCCTCGCCGACTGCCCGCGCCAGCCCGTACGGATGCCGCACGGCAACCCCGACGACTGCGCCAGCCTGCCCGACTCCCGGCCCGCCACGGTCTGATCCGGCGAGCACCATCGGCCCCGCCCTCCCCCGCACACCCCTGCGGTGGAGGGCGGGGCCGTGTGGTGCCCGCCGGACCACACCGGGCCCGACGGCCGTATGCGCCCGCGGCCGCGTCCGGCGCACGCAGGAACGAACGGTGCAGCCGTCAGAGGCCCGGTGCAAAAAGAGGGCGGCGCGAGCCGCGCCGCCCTCTCGCCCGCGGGTCCGCCCGTATCAGTTGCCGTTCATGTCCTTCTCGAAGTCCCGCTTGCAGGCTTCGCGTTCGCTCTGCGAGTCGGCGTGCTTGACGCAGTCGTCGAAGTTCTTGTACTCGTCGGAGTTCAGGAACGAGGCGCCGATGGCGATGATGATCGCGCTCGCGACGAGACCCAGCGCGCCGAGCACGGCTCCGACGATCGCCATCACCTTGTGGGGAGCCCTGCCGCCGCGCGCTCTGCGGGCGGCGATGATGCCAAGGACCAATGCCAGGATGCCGAGCACGATGCCGCCGAAGACGGTCCAGAACGACAGCAGGGCGAGGATTCCGAGTACCAGCGCCGCGATCGCCAAACCGTTGGACTGCCGGGCCGGCAGCCGGTCCGTGGCTGGTGAGTTGTAGGCCGGGTACGTGGGATCGGGGTGAGACACGCGGCTGCTTCCTTGTCTGCTCGGGTGGGGTAACTCGTCGTGCCCATTTGCCCCGCGAAAGCCGTCAGATGCGCTTCCGCTTAAAATTAAGCCAGCAACTGGCAACACCCGGCCGGGCATTGAGCGAGACCGGTGGGCGCGGTGGACCTTTTGGTGGAGGCCACAGCCTCGGCACCGGCGGGAGGCACGGAGAAGGTTTCATCCCTTCGGTGGGTGGAGGTTCCTGTGACTGCTTGGAGGATTCGGTGAAGTGGCCTCCCTGTCGCCACTGCCTCTTTCCAGTTGTTCAGCTTCTTTCGGGGACCAGGACGACGTGCGCGCTGGGGGCCGTGGTGCTGTCGGTTGTGGCGACCAGGAGGTGGCGGCCGGCCCGGGTCGGGTGGAGGACGTAGCGGCCCTGGCTGTCGGTGTAGGCCACGTCCGCCTGATTGCCGGCGGGATCTATCAGCGTCACAGGGGTGTGGGGCAGCGGAGTGCCGTTGCTGCCGCGCAGGTGCCCGTGGACAAGGTGGTCGCCGGCGGGCAGGGGCAGTCCGTCGCTCAGCGCCGCGCGCAGTCGCCGGAAGGCATCGCGGGCTTCCGGGGTCGCCCAGCCAGCGGGCAGGCCACCTGGCCGGGGCGGGGTTCCCTGCCCCGCTGCCTCGGCCAGGGTGTTCATGGCCGGGACAGCATGGGCGTGATCGGTCGCGGACAGTGGCCGGGCGGCGAGTTGGAACCCGAGGTCCTGCAGGGCGAGGAATGCGGGCCACAGGGCGAGTGCCGCCTGCGGGGGACGGATGTCGCCGAGGGCTTGGCGGAAGGCGTTGCCGGTGTAGTACACGGCGGTGAGTAGGGTGCGTCGCCGGATGCGCTCAGCATGGGGGCCGGCGGCCTCAGTGATCAGGGCTCGGGTGGCCGCGGCCAGGTGCCCGCGCAGCAGATCGGGATCAGGGCGCCGCCACAGTGCGAAGACGGCCAGGACGGCTACTGCGCAGCCGAGGGCCGTGGTCAGCAACCGTTCGTCCAGCGTATGCGTCGATCGACGGCCTGCGCGCGGTCGCGGGAGGCGGATTCACCGCGACACCGCCGAGCCCGTCCACCTCCGGGGCCCCGCAGTGGGTGGCCCAGGGCACCTTCACCGCCGGCACCGGCACCTCTCTGGCTCTGACCGTGGACGACGGCAGCGGAAACCTGAAGGTCTGCTCCGTCGCCCTCACCGCCTCCGGCACGACCACCACGCTCGGCGCTGTCCTGGACGCGGCAGCCGGCGCTGCCACGCCTTCGGGTTGCGTCACCGCGGTGACCCCGTCCAGCGGAACCGGCACCATCACCTCGCTCAACGGCAAGGCCAACAGCGGCACGAACACGTGGAAGGCGAGCGTGGACGGCTCTTCCTTCACGTCGGCCGCCCGGAACAAGGTCATCTCCGTAGGCGATACCATCGCGCTTCGCTGGGGCTCCTGACGGAGTCCCTGACTGTAGGGCCTGCCGAACGCGCGGCAGGTCCTACAGTCACGGCATGCGCATCGTGTCCTTGTTGCCCGCAGCCACCGATGTCGTTGCCGAACTCGGCCTGACCGTCCGTTTCCTACACGTAAGGCAGGAAGTGCTAAATGGCCTGCAGTTGCTCGGCCCGCCGGGCCCCAAGCACGGCAGCGATCTGGCGCCCCTCCTCCAACCGTTCAGCAGAACGCCGGGTAGCACGCTGAGACACAGCTGTCAGACCACCACCGAGCCCGACACCCAACCGTGAGAACAACGGCGCCACACCTCCGCCGCCACAAAGCGACCTATGCTGCTGGATGACCGGGGACGTCATCCAGACCTGGCGCGACAATCGGCCTTACGACCACAAGCTGCGCCGTGGCGAGTGCGAGCGCACGAAACGAGTGCTGCAGATCGAACTGCTGAAGTTGCAGCGGTGGGCCCAGGAGTCCGGGGCCCGGCTGGTCGTGCTGTTCGAGGGCCGCGACGCGGCGAGCAAGGGTGGCACGATCCAGCGCTTCACCGAACGCCTCAACCGCGCGGATTGTCGCGCTCGACAAGCCGACCCAGCGCGGGGCCGGACAGTGGTACTTCCGGCGGTACATACCCTACCTCCCTGCACGCAGGAAGATCGTCTTCTTCGACCGCTCCTGGTAAAACCGGGCCGGAGTGGAGAAGGTCAAGGGCTTTTGCAGCCAGGCCGAGCACGAACTTTTCCTCCGTCAATGTCCTGAATTTGCGCAGATGCCGGTGGAGGAAGGCATCATCCTGGTCAAGTTCTGGCTCTCGGTATCCCAGGCAGAACAGCGCACCCGTGTCGCGATCCACTGGGTGGATCCGGTGCGGCAATGCAAGCTTTCACCCACTGACGTCGCCTCACTGGATCTGTGGGGCACCTACACTGCGGCCAAGGTCGCCATGTTCGGAGCCACCGACACCGACGCAGCCCACTGGACTGTCGTCAAGAACAACGACAAACGCCGTGCCCGCCTGGAGGCGATGCGCAGCCTGCTCTGGCGCATCCCCTACGACAACAGAGATCCCGAAGCCATCGGAGAACCCGACCCCTTGATCGTCGGATCCGCTGAAACGCTGATGGAGCGGGGCGAAGACGCCGCAGACCTCTCCCTCACCCTCCTCGCAGACAACCATGACGGGCCCGGGAACCACCCGGGCAGGCAATCCTGAGTCCGGTTCCACGCCGTACTGAGAGGCAGACACGGCGAGGATATGAGCGGCGGCGACTCGTCCGGCGGCCTCAAGCGGCGGTCAGGATGCGGTGGTCCCCGGTTCGTCGTCGACGTCGATGCGTTCCTTGCGCACCGTGGCGCTGACTTCCTGCTGCTCGCTGACCCGCTCGGTCTCCAGCCGGACGCGCTCGACAGCTACCTGTTCCTTGGCCACGACAGGCCGCTCTGCGTGCAGCGTGACCTCGGCCTCATCCTCGGCGATGCGGGCGTGTACCGGGTCACCAGAGCGCACAGGCTCGCGCACCACGCGCACCTCCTCATGGCTGACGGGGATGGTGGTGGTCACATGCTCGGTCACCACCACCTTCCTCAACCGTGCGACACCGACCACGTCCTCCTCCGTACCTACGTGCAGGCGTTCTTCGGACCGCACCAGCTCGGCGTCCTCCCCGGCCCGGTCGGCCTGTGCGTCGGAGTGGGAATCCACGCTCTCACGGCCCGGGGTACCGGCTCCGGGCAGGCCGTCGTGGTCGTACAGCCTGCGGCCCTCCGAATGGGTCAGGTGTCCGTCGGCATCGGCGTTCGGTGCGGCCTTGATGTGCTCCCTGGTGAAGGGGACACGGAGCTGGTCACCCGTGATCTCGGCACCCGCCAGGGGAACGAACGTCTCCCTGGTCCCGAACAGACCGGTGATCACAGTGACCCATTCAGGCCGGCCGGACCCGTCCGCGGCGTAGGCCTGGCCGACACGGCCGACCTTCCCGCCCTCCTGGTCGTACATCGTCATGTCTGCAAGTCGGTCACTGGACAGAAAATCGGGCATTTCATTCCTTCCCGGATGTGCGCGCCGCAGGTGAGGAAGGGGACTTCCCCACAGAAACCGCGGACCTGCAAGCGGGCGGAGACATCGGCCACGGCCTGCGCAACACCGCGTGCCTCTCCGCCACCGTGCCCGAGTGCCCGGCACAGCCATAAAAAGCCAAATAGCCGCATACGTAAACCGGTTCGCCCTCTCACCCCTCCCCCGCACCCCTGCCGCTTGAAGGGCTGTCGCCCAACACTGCGCGGAACTCGGACTGGAGATGCGGTCCGCAGCCGATGAAACACGTTCCGAGACTGGCTGCATCGCACGGCCGGCCGGGAGCCTCGCGCACCCTGCTGCGTCGGCCGTGCGCCTGTACGACGGGGTGGGCTACCAGTTCCCGAAGCCGAATATCCGTCGCCCGGAGAACGCAGCATCACGCCGGTCCCGTGCAGCAGCTTCGGCCACCTCGCGGCAAGGGCGCGGGTCGGCGTGCGGCACCCTGGCGTGTGCATTTCGGGGCAGCGGTCAGGCGAGGTACGGACAAGGCCAGCCATACACGCAGACGAAGGAGGTTGCCGCTCAGAGCGCTCCCGCCATGCCCGGTACTGAGAGTATGACCTGTTCGGGCGCGCGCCGAGACCGGCGCGGCCGTCCTGCCCCTGTGCCAGGGCGTGCCTCACCACCAGGCGCGCCGACTGCACGAGGATGCGCTGCTCATCGCCAGCGAGCTCGCGGCCAATGCGCTCCGCCACGGCGGTGGCGTCACTCGCTTCAGCGCCTGCATTCACGACCGCACCCTGGTGATCTGGGTCCGCGACCGCAGCGCCCGGCATCCCCAACCGCGTGCCCACGATCCCGCGGTAGCCCGAAGTTTCGGCTGGCTCGTTGTTCAGAGTCTGGCCCGCTCGGCCAGCGCCGAACTCCACCACAGGGCAAGACGGTCTCGGCCGTGGTGAACGCCGTCCGTACGCCCTGAGAAACGCTTCTTCGTAACCGGCTCCCGGCAGGGACCCGGGCGCCAGGCCCCTGCCGGGAGGAGACGGGGCTGGAGGAGTCCGGCGGTTCCATCAGGTATTAGCCGACCGCTGTTCGTCAGCGGGGCTCAGTCCGTTTTACTCATAACTGTCCTCGCTGTGCTGAACCTATGACCAGGCCTCGGCAGCAGAATTCCACACCCGTAACCGCCGCGTGAGGCGAACCGGGCGTAAACGCCCGGTTCGAGTGATCCACAAGCCTTGATGGGTTGTAGCTGAAGGGGAGCGGGACAAGGCGGGGCGCTGGCCGTCCGCATGCAGCCAGTACCCCGTTTCCTGGATGTTCCGTCGGTCCGACGAGGTCGTGCTGTCCTCGAAGTAGAACCAGTAATCGCCATTGTCCGGGCCGAAGGAGCAGACGGGCGGGTCGTCGTCGGCCTTCACCTGAGCCACCGGCGCCGCGGTGTGACCCTCGGCAAAAGCCACCGCCGGGGCAGCCAGGGGCAGGGCGGCAGCAACCAGCACAGCCGCCGCGAGCGCAGAACGTACACGCATGAGTCTTTCAATAGGGGAAGGGGAAGGATCTTGGCTCTCCACCCGTCCCCTGCCGCTCCACCGAGCACCCCGACCGCCCTACCGACCACCCGAATGCTGCCGCCGCTCCCCCGCCTCAGCTCACCGGTCGCGGAGAACCTCCCACCCCCGCCCCAACGCTCCCGGACGCCAGCGCAGTATGCGAGTTGTGCAGTGGCATGCAGCCGGTGTCAGCCCCGCGCCCGACGGAAATGCCCGGCAAGCCCCGGCGCCCGGAGCCGATCCCACGGGCGCTGGCAAAACCAGGGCTCAGGCAAGGGCCCTCGCCACGGTCGGGTGCACGGCGATGACTGTGTCGACGCCAACGATCTGCAGGATGCGCAGCACCCGCTCACCGGCGCCGGCCAGGCGCAGCCAGCCGCCTGCCATGGCGGCCTGGTGATGGGCGATGAGCACCATGTTCAGGCCGTCGGAGTCCATGAAGGTCGCCTCGCTCAAGTCCACCACTATGCGCGGGGCGAGGCGGGTGCAGGCGTCGGTGAGCAGATGGCTCAGGCGGTGCCCGCTGTAGTAGTCGATCTCCCCGCACACTGTGATCACCACCGCGCTGCGGTCGGCGGTCGCGACAGCAGTCGCGGTCGCGGTCAGACGTTCGGACTGGGGGCTATCACTGTTGTCCGGCACAGATTCCCATCGGCTGCTGCCCGCCCCGTGCGGGCGAGGACGGACCGCATCCTAAACAGGACAAACCGCTCGCGGACAATGACGTGTAGAAGGCAAAACGCTGGGCACACCATGCCGTTTGAGCACCGTCATCCTGGGGGCCCTCCATGGGCTCGCCGTCAGGCCGCTCCTTGAGCGGGGCCGATCACACCAAAGTCAGGCTGCCGGAGACGGCCGGGCCGGAGGGCGGAGCGTGTCCGGCCCGGCCGCAAGGGTGGCCCCGGGGCGCCATGTGGCACCATGGCGCCGCGCCAGGCCCCCCACCCTGAGTGGGTGTTCTGCGAGTGTTTGCCGGGTCTAGTCCGGACGTGGGATTGGCCGGGGAAGGGTGAAGAGGCCAGGTTCGGGTTCGGCGAGGATGCCGCGGCTGACCAGGCGTTTCAGTTTGGCTCGGATGCCTTCGACGTGCCGGGGTTCGGTGCCGGTGTTCAGGGCGAGGCAGACGTCTTTGGGGTGGAGTCCGTCGGCGGTGTCCTCGAAGAGCGTGAGGATCTGGCGGTAGGCCGAGGGCAGGGGCTCGAGGCCGCCGGGGAGGTCAGGGGCGATCTCCAGGATGGTCTCGCGGGTGATGCGCAGTCGCTGCAGGGCCGCTTCGGTGGCCTGGAGTTGAGCGGTGAGCTCGGCGATCTGGGCGCGGAGCTTGTCGGCCAGGTCGCGGGCCGCGGCCTCGCGGATCTCAAGCTGTTCCAGGAACTGGTGCATGCTTTACCCCTGCTCGTTCGAGCTGACCTCGCGGGGCGGGCCGGGTGGCGGGTCACGCCAGGTCAACGCGGTGGAGGCGGTGAGCCGGCGGGTCATCACGCCGGTCATCGACCAGCGGATCCAGGACGCCGAACTGGCGGGCCGGGCCTCGTAGTCGCGGGCCAGGCGGCGGTGCAGCATCAGCGTGCCCAGGGTCTGCTCGACGATCCACCGTTTCGGTGACGGGGTGAAGCCCGTGGTGGCCGGATCCCGGTGGACCACCTCGACGTCGATGCCCAGGGTGGCACCGTGGGCGACGACGGCGTTCTTGAACCCGGCGTCGACCCAGCTCTTGGACAGCGACGGGTTGTCGGCCGCGGCCTCGTTGAGCAGGGTGATGCCGATGGCGTTGTCGTGCACGCTCGCGGCGACCACGATCACGGCGATGAGCAGGCCGAGCATGTCGGTGGCGATGCCCCGCTTGCGGCCCCGGCTTCTCTTGCCCGGATCCAGCCCCGTGCTCTCTTTGGGTGCGTTGAGCGAGGCGTGCACGGTCTGGGTGTCCATCACGATCGCGGTCGGGTCCGCGTTTCGGCCGCGGCTCTCGCGGACCTGCCAGCGCAACAGGTCATGGACCGCCTGGTCGGTACCGTCGTCCCGCCACAGCCCGAAGTAGTAGTAGACCGCGGTGTAGGGCGGGAAGTCGTGCGGCAGATAGCGCCACTGACAGCCCACCCGGGCCTGGTACAGGAGGGCGTTGACGATCTCCCGCATCGCATACCGGCCCTGATGGCCGCTGACCGACGGATGCCGGCCCTTCCAGGCCGTGAGGACCGGCCGGATCAGCTCCCACGCCTCATCCGACAGGTCACTCGGGTACGGCTGCCGGTCAGCCACTCCTCCAGCACACCGCACCGTCACTCATGCGCAAGCCCTCAATCAGGACAACCACGCCGACGACTCACAGAACGCCCACTGAAAACTGGGGCTACTGGCCCTTTTGCGGTTCGGGGCCCGTCCTAATCTCGGCACATAGACCGGGTGCCGGCTCGATGTCGGCCCCGTGACGGTTCCCGGCCCCCGAACCGTTTCTGCCGAGACGGCTGGAGCCGCATCGCCGACTACGCGGCTCCAGCACCTGCCCTCTGGGTGTCGAGCGTCCGGCGAGGCGGCTCCCGCGCCTCGCCCAGCGTCCAGAGGGCCTTTCCACGCACCAGGCGAAGGCGATGACGCTTCGCTGCGCGCTCCCCGCGGCCGGGGGAGCGACCCGGGGTAGGGACAGATTCCCACCGCCCCGTGCTCCATGTCCCGCAAACGGGCCGGGGAGTTGCGTCGGTTTGACGCCGCGCGCCGCTGCGCCTGGCCAAGCACTCTCAAGGGTGTGGCCTGCGGGCTTGCAGAAGCAGGGCGGTCATCGTGGGTGGCGGCGGTTGGTGCGGGCGGCGTACCGGGAGTGCCGGTCGGCCCGGCGCTGCGCCACCACGGCACGGCTCGCCTCTATCAGGCGCTGCGCCTTCTCGCCCAGTGCCCAGGAGTGCGCCTGCGCGGCGAGCAGGCGCCCCAGACTCCTCTCCCTGGGCCCCCCTGCCTCACACCGCACTCTCCTTGGCTGTGTCGGCTTCCAGGATGGTACGGATGCGGCGCGGGTTCAGCCAGAGTCGGCAGCGCTTCGGCCAACGGGCGAGGGGTGCCCTATGCCCTTCGTCAAGCGAGGCGAGGCGGTCGGTGTTCGTAGAAGGTGCCGTCGCGGAGCGTCGCGAAGAGCACGCTGATGCGGTGTCGGGCGAGGCGGAGGAGGGCCTGAGTGTGGGTCTTTCCTCTGGCTCGGCAGCGGTCGTAGTAGGTGCGGGAGGTGTGATCGTGCAGGGCCCCGAATGCCGAGAGGAACATGGCTCTCTTGAGCTGCCGGCTGCCGCCTCGTGGGGCGTGTTCGCCGTGGATCGGCGTGCCCGACGACTTCGTGGTCGGGGCGAGGCCGGCGTAGGAGGCAAGGTGTCCTGCGGTGGCGAAGCTGGTGCCGTCGCCGACGGTGACCAGCAGAACGGCAGCGGTCCTGACCGCGACTCCCGGCATCGAGATCAGGACCTGGGAAGAAGGTGCTGTTCCAGCAGGGTGTTGATCTGGGCTTCCAGTGCTCGGCGCTGGTCGTGGACGGCCGCAAGTTAGCGGGCCAGAGACAGGACGACGATGTCGAGCGTCCCCGTTCCCGGAACCCTCACCGTCTGCTCGTTCAGCGCATCGAACACCTCGTCGATCAACCCGACGGCCATGCGCGGGACCCGCCTGCGCCACGTCGCCCTCCGCCTCACCCACTGGGCTACACCGGCGACCTGCCCGCCCCGCTGCGCACCGAGCTCTACCACCAGCCGCGCCACCCTCGTCATGTTTTCCGCGGTCCTGCAAGAGGGCAGCGCCGTATCTGCGTGGGCGGCGCCGAGGGTAGTGCGGGCACGGCTGCCTGTCCGGCCTCGCTTTGCTCTCGGCGGATGGCGGCAAGGGCGCTGGCGCTCCAGAGCGATGGCACTGATTGAGTACGCGGGGCGGGGCGGCCGATGACCGGCAGAGGCAGAGACGGCCGGGGCGGTCCGCCGGCTGTGGGGAACAGGACCTGGAGGTGAACCCGCCCCTTGACCGGCCCAGCCCGTGGTCGTCGGGCTCGATGGCGACACCACCAGGCGCCTCCTTCTGCCCCGTGCCGTCCCGCCGGGCACCGGCCGCATGCTGGTGAGCCCGGCAGATCGTGGAATCGACGCTGACCTCCCACGTGATCAGCCCGGCCGTCACCCTGTCCAGTGCCGACAGCAAGGTGACCGCCGTTCTGGAGGACTACGCGGGCAACGAGGCCGAGACCGTTCTGCGGTAGGGCACCGGTTGAGCCGCGGCAGCGGGGCGCTCCGGCGCCGCAATCTGGCCGGTCGCGCCTTGGCGGACTTCGCCCGCCGGGGTGTGGATCCGCAGCGGTGCGGTGATGGTCGGTCGTGTCACCTTCGGTCCCGCCGACCGCCGCGCCTTGGTCGCCGTACCCCTGGAGGAGCAGGAGTTCCGTCGGTGCACGCTGCAGTTTCAGTGCCGGGCGGACCGTGAACTGCCGCGTACGGCGGACCAGTTCGGGGGCGGGTCGTCGACGCGCTCGGGCAGCGGGCCGTGTGACGGTCGGGAGCAGTGCAGGGGACGCGGTCCTCGATACGGCCCGATGACCCGACGGGAAACGTATGATCACCAGATGTCCGAGATGACGACCGAGAGCGCAACCGGCTGGCTGGCGAGCGACGAGCTCGAGTCCGTGCGGGGCCGTATGCCGATCCTGTACGTAGAGGCTGTCCCGGTACGGGTTGACGATAGTGGCCAGGTCACGCACGTGGGCCTGTTGCTGCGCATCGGCCCCGACGGGACGGTGAGCCGGAGCCTGGTCTCAGGACGCGTGCTCCACCACGAGCAGCTGCGCACCGCGCTCCTGCGCCACCTGGAGAAGGACCTCGGCCCGGTGGCGCTGCCCCGTATCCCGGCCTCACTGCAGCCGGTGACGGTCGCCGAGTACTTCCCGACGCCGGGGGTCACTCCCTTCCACGATCCGCGCCAGCACGCGGTTTCGCTGGTGTACGTGGTCCCGGTCAGCGGCGACTGCGCACCTCGGCAGGACGCTCTCGACCTGGTGTGGTTCACACCCCAGGAGGCGGTGTCCGAAGCGGTGCGGAACGAGATGCAGGGCGGGCGTGGCGTGCTTCTGCGGCAGGTGCTCGCGCATGTCGGGGCCTTGATCTGATCTGGTCGGTGCGCGCCCGTGCAAGCGGGCGCCGGACTGCGGGGAGTTCCCAGATGCGGGTCGCATCATGCCGTACTCGACCAGCTGCCGGTTCAGATCGCCCAGGACGATGCCGGGCTCGACCGTGCAGCGGCGGTTCGCCACGTCTACCGACAGCAGCCGGTGGCAGTACTTTCTCCAGTCCAGTACAACGGCGATGTTGCAGCACTCCCCGCCAGGCTCGTGCCGCCCCGCGGGACAGCAGCGGGGCGCCGTGCTTGCGACTGACCGTCACCGCCTCGACCGCGGCGTTCACTGTGCGCGGGACGACCACGCCGATCGGCACCTGCCGGTAGTTGGAGCCGTCCGTGGAGTACGCGGCGCGGGTGCCCTGATCGAAGCGGACCTCGCCGTCGACCCGGTCGCGCAGATCACTTTCCAGGGCGTGGGCGTCTGTTGGATGCTACGGGCGCCTGACGACGGGAAGAGGCAGATCGACCGGGCCCCCACCGGGTGGCGGGGACTGTGGGGCGACGGCGGGTCGGAGCATGAGGCCAGGCGAACCACCACGAGCACTGCCGACTGTGCGCCGAGGCAACCCAGCAAGCAGTGCAGACCTGCAGACACACGTGCATTCTCCCGCACCCGGCCCACAGCCAGCGCCGAGGCGCGGTAGGCAAGAGCTGGCCAGGCAGAACACGTAGACCACAGCTGCCGCAGCGACCAAGCCGGTGCCAGCGGCGCAGTCGTGACTGCAGGGCATCTCTGGCGTCCAATTCGCCGAGGATGAACGGCCAGTGGCACGTACCCACGAACACCAGTAATCGCTCCGCCTCGCTGCGGCTGCCGGGAGCCGCACCGCCAGATGTCCGGGGCGCACCGGACGGTGAGTGCTTCGAGCTGCGCCTTGATGTCGACGGCGCCTTGGGTGCTGCCCGCGACCAGCAGCCACGGACTGCCTCGCTGACTCGGGTCGGCGACGATCCTAGATCAAAGCCCGCGGCCCCGACCCGCTTCACGGGCCTACCTGCCCCCTTGCGCTCACCCGGCCTGCCGCAACCCCCTACGCATCCTCAGCCTGCACCCGCTTGCCTCTTGACATGTTTTGCATAATGCAAAAGTAAGGAAGGGGAAAGAGTGAGCGACATACGAGGTACCGCGCTGGGCGCCCGTCGGGGCGCGGGCGGCTCAGGTCCGATGATGGTGCTGGCTGTGCTGGTCGGAGCAGGGGCGGGTCTCGGGTCCATCGTCTTCCGCTGGTGCATCCAGATCTTCACCCGCCTGTTCTCGGGCCACGCCGACTACGCGGCCGCACCAGGGAGCGGCAACCCACACCTTCCGTGGCTGGGCCCTTTCTTCGTGCTCCTCGTCCCGGTGGTGGGCGGGCTGCTCTACGGGCCGCTCGTCAACCGGTTCGCCAAGGAGGCGCGCGGGCACGGTGTGCCGGAGGTTATGCTGGCGGTCGCGCAGCGCGGTGGCCGGATCAGCCCTAAGGTCGCCGTCGTCAAGACGCTGGCCTCGGCGCTGACCATCGGCTCGGGTGGCTCCGTGGGGCGGGAGGGGCCGATCGTGCAGATCGGCTCCGCGCTCGGATCCACCCTCGGCCGGCTCGCCAAGCTCACCGAGGACCGGATGAAGCTCCTTGTGGCGTGCGGCGCGGCGGGCGGTATCGCGGCCACCTTCAACGCCCCGCTCGCGGGCGTCATCTTCGCCATGGAACTGATCCTGGCCGCCTTCAGCGTCGAGGCGTTCGGCGCGGCGGTCCTGGCGAGCGTCACGGCAAGCGTGATCGGTCGGGCCGCCTTCGGTGACGTGGCCTTCCTCAGCCTGCCCGCCTTCCACGTCGAGCACCTGGCGCAGTACGGCCTGTTCGCCCTGCTCGGCGTCGTCGCCGGTACGGTCGGGGTCGGTTTCTCCCGTGTCCTCTACGCGACCGAGGACGCCTGCGACTGGGTTTGGCGCGGCCCGGAGTGGCTGCGGCCCGGGGTGGGCGGCCTCGCCCTCGGCGTGGTCCTGCTGGCCCTGCCACAGATGTACGGGGTGGGCTATCCGGTCCTGGAGAACGCCACCGAGGGCAGGTACGCGATCGGCTTCCTGCTGCTGCTCCTGGTCGGCAAGATGGTCGCCACGAGTCTGACCATCGGCATCGGCGGCTCCGGCGGCGTGTTCGCGCCGAGCCTGTTCATCGGGGCGATGCTGGGCGCCGCCTTCGGGGCCGGCGCACACGACCTGCTGCCCGGCACGGCCGGAGCCGTGGGCGCCTACGCGCTGGTCGGTATGGGCGCCGTCTTCGCCGGGGCATCGCGCGCACCGATCACCGCCGTGGTCATCCTTTTCGAGCTGACTGGCGAGTACTCGATCATCCTGCCGTTGATGCTGGCGATCGTGCTGGCCACTGTCGTCAGCCGGGCGCTGACCCGCGACACCATCTACACCCTCAAGCTGCGCCGCCGCGGCATCGATCTGGAGGGCCCGGCGCCGGGCGCCCGCATCGGCGCCGAGACCGTTGCCTCCGTCATGGAACCGCTCCCCGCTCCCCTGCCCGCCTCGCTCCGCCTGACCGCCGCCGCGGACCGGTTGAGCCAGTCCGGGCACGGCGCACTGCCCGTCCACGACCCCTCCGGCGCCTACCTCGGTGTCATCACCGCCCGCGCGGTGGCCGAGGCCCTCGCCGAACAGCCCGACGGCGCGCCGACCGTCGTGGGTGACCTCGCCGAGACGCCTACCCGTGTCACCACCGACCAGCAACTCGCGACCGCTCTGCACGCCTTACTGTCGGCGACGGGCACGGGCCTGCCGGTGCTGGCCGCTGACCGGGGCGAACCAGTCGGGTGGCTCAGCCATCAAGGGGCGCTGCGGGCCCTGCACTCGCCCGAGCCCAACCACGCGCCCGAACCGCTCGTCTCGTAGCCGCGTCGACACAGCGCGGGGCGGCCGCCCGTCGTGTGCGCCAACCACTCCACCTTGAGTGGGAGGACGGTCTCCCCGCGCGCTCGCTCGTTTTTGCGCGCAAGGCATCCCCCGCCGGCCTGGTCAGCACCTGGTGACGACGTCCGATCCGGACGGTCCTCCGGCACAGTCCGGCTGGACGCCCGCATGGCGCCATTTCTTCGCAAGTTCGAGGGCGTAGTCCGCAACCGGAACGAGCGCACCACAGCCAGCGCACAACCGCCCACGAACACGAAGGCGAGAGCGGCCAACCGAAGTTCAGCGGTGCGCGGTTCGTCGGGCGCGGCGACGAGCCGCGCGGGCGCCCGGCCCCGCGGGTCGTAGACCACGGGCAGGGTGGGCCCCGGCAGGGTCGAGGCGGCGCAACCGCGCCATACCTGGACACCCGCCAGTGCCGCCTCAACCTCGGTGAGCGAGCAGACGGCGCGCCTACGACCAGGTGTCGCCTCGATCGAGGCCACCCGCGCCGACTCCACCAGGCCGCGCTGTGGCAGCCTCACCCCGGCCGCGACATCGGTGGCCGCGAGGACCAGACACGCTCCTACCGCGGCGACCAAGGCGATCAGCACCAGGGCAGCGACCGCCAGCACGCCGACTTCGCCGGTGACCAGTCCCCGGAGGCCGCCCCACCTCCCGGCGAGGGGTGCCCCGATGAGCGCGACCGCCGCTGCGGTGTCCGTCGCGAGTCCTTTGGCCGACCACCCCCGAGGGATCCCCACCAATTCGGCGGGGCCCCACAGGACGCTCCGCCGATGTTCTGCGAGGTTCTGCTCGGTCCGAGCTGACACGTGTCGACGCCGTGCCCGCAGTGCGCGCTCCCCTCTGGCTGCTCCCCTGCTTTCCGCTTCTCCCGACTCCGGCGCCCTGATTCTTCTTCAGACGCCGACCGGCACGCAGTGGCCCCGGTCGGACGCCTCGGCCACATTGTCACTGCCGGGAACCGGCAGAGCGAACCCGGCGCTTCGTCACCTCGGGAAAATCCCGTCTCTCACGGCGACCACCACAGAACGGGGCCGCCGCCTCGCCAGCCGATCAGCGGCGAGGAGGTCGCCTCCTCCGCGTTCAGATCCACGTCGGCCAGACGCAAGAACTCGATCACGTCGGCCAGGCACTGGGCGAGCCCGGCCTGTTTGCCGCGCAAGGTGACCCTGCGGCCGTAGCCGTCCGATGCAGCGTGCACCACGCCGGGCGCCGGCGCTTCCCGGCCACCCGGCGGTAACGACCCCAACCCTCCGCAGCCGAGCAAAGGCTGACGAGGCGAAACCCGGAGCGGCACGGGACGCCTTTCGGACACGACACAGTCGTCGCCGACCAGACTTCCCGGCACACCCTCCTGTCCGGGCGGAAGGGATTGGCCGTAAGGGCACGTACTTCTTCCGTCCCGCGCCGCACAGGCCCAGGCACCGCACCCGTCATGAGCATCCTGGCGGGCCAAAACCGACCATGCCGTGCAGCTTCCCGACTACCCCTGCTCACAACCACTCAGGAATGAGAAGCCCCGGTGAGGGTGCGCAGAAGTTGCCGCGCTACCTCGCTCGGGTCGAGACCCGCGGCGAGAACGTAATGGTCGGGGCGTTCGGCGACGGCAGTGGCGCCGAGCTCGTCGAACCAGCGTCGATAGGTGCCGTCCACGTCGGCCACGACTCCACACCCCGGGGACTCACCGATCCCGACCACTGTGATTCCAGAGCTTTGCAGGGTGGCGACGTCCAAGGCGAGCAGGTCGTTCTCCAAAACCAGGAGACGGAATCCACCGCCGACGATGTCATCGAGCAGCCCGACGTGCCGGCCGTCGTCGGCGCGCCCCTGCGGGGCGAGCATACCGCCGTCCGGGCCGTGCAGGCCGGGTCCCAGGCCGGGCAGACGCACGCGGAGCGGCGACTCCAGCGCGTCGCGACGGTCGCGCAATGTCCGGTCCCGCTCATGGGCGAGTTTGTGGTCGGTCAGAGTGTGTTGGCGCCCCAGTTCGATGCTCATGGTGGTCACGGCGCGTACGTGTGGTTCGCGTTCGCTCTGGTAGGTGTCCAGCACGTCGGGGGCGAGCCTGTTGGCCAGTACAAGATCCAGCTTGAATGCGAGGTTCGCCGCGTCGCGTATCCCTGAGCACATGCCCTGGCCCAGGAACGGCGGCATCTGGTGGGCAGCGTCACCGGCCAGCAGAACACGGTTCTCGCGCCAGCGTCGGGCGACCAGGGAGCGGAACGTGTAGGTAGTGATGCGTACGATGTCGGCGTCAGCGGGGGTCAGGTAGGGCGCGACGCGCCGCCATGTCTCCTCCTCGGAGATTTCCCGCTCAAGGTCGGTGCTGTCGAGCGTGAAACAGAACCGTTGGTGTCCCGCTCCCGCGGTGATGATCGTGGTCGGTCCGGCGGGGTCGCCTACCTGCAGAGCCGAAGGCAGACCGAGTTCCTCGGCGGGGCGGTACAGGAGGAAGTCGCACACCAGCCATGGTGCGGTGAAACCGAGGTCGTCCTGTCCGACCCCGAGAGCGTCCCGGACGAAGCTGTTTCCACCGTCGCAGCCCACGACGTAGCGCGCGTGCACCGTGCCGTTCTCGGCCGTGGTGAGGCGGACTCCCGCATCGTTCTGGTCGAGGCCGGTCACCGTGGTGCCGGTCCGAACCTCGACTGCGGGCAGCGCTGCGCAGCATGCGTGCAGCTCTTGCTCGAGGACCGGCTGGTGGAAGGTGAGCAGATCCGGCCAGCCGCTGTCACCGGTGGGCCGGCTCTCCATACTGAGCAGGATCTCGCCGGCGGCATTGCTCCATTGCAACGCCTTCTGTACGTGCAGTGTCGGCCACAGTTTCTCGGCCAGACCGAGACCGGCGAACAGTCGGAGGGTCTCGCCGTCGAAGCTGGCGGCGCGGGGCAAGCCGTAGAGGCCGGGATAGCGTTCCAGCACCGTTACGGAGTGCCCTGCCTGTCCGAGCAGTGCCGCTGTGGTCAGGCCGACCGGTCCGGCGCCCACCACAGCGACGTCGACGAGGGCGTCAGCCGCCGTGTTGCCGGTGAGAGCTGATCCGTCGCCCGATTCGCGTCTGTTCACTCTTTTCTCTTTCGTCGCGAGGAGCGTGCCCGGTCAGGGGACGAGCACGAGCCTGCCGGGTGCATGCCCCGCGAGCCCGGCTTCGTGAGCCTTGGCGGCTTGGGCGAGGGGGAATGTGGCGTCGATGAGGACCCGCAGCGTGCCTGATGCGGCGCGGCGGACAAGATCGTGGCGGGCGGCTTCTCGGATTTCGGTGCCGGCGTCCTGTCCTGGGCCGTAGCCGAGTTCCTTGATTCCGGCCGCGGCGCGGCGCGGAGAGCCGGTGATCGAGGCGATCCGGGAGCGGTCGGCTACGAGCTCCAGTGAAACGTCGAGTGCTTCGTCGGTACCGGCGAAGTCGACGGCTGCGCTGACACCTTGCGGTGCGGCGACTCGGACGCGGCCGGCGAGTCCGGGACCATAGACAACGGGGGTGGCGCCGAGTTCGCGCAGCAGTTCGTGGTTGCGCTCGGCGGCGGTGGCGATCACTGTCGCTCCCCGCGCGGCCGCGAGTTGCACGCCCATCAGGCCGACGCCGCCGGCCGCGCCGTGGACAAGTACGGTGTCGCCGACGGCCACCCCGGCCGCGTACAACGCGTGTGCAGCGGTGGTCCCGGTCAGCATCAGCGATCCCGCCTGTGCCCACCCGAGGCTGGCTGGCTTGGCCAGGAGCGAGGTGGCCGGGGCCGTGACGTAGTCGGCGTAGGCCGCGGTCACGGGGTACACGATGACCTCGTCACCGACGCGCACACCGGTCACCTCTGCGCCGACCTCGGTGACGACACCGGCGCATTCGAGTCCGATTGCCGGCATCGAGGCGGCGATTCCGGCGGCGTCCTTGTGGTCGTCGTCCACCATGTGGAACGCACCGCTGTATAGCTTCCAGTCGATCGGATTGACCCCGGCGGCCCGTACTTCGACGACCACCTCGCCACCGGTCGCCCGGGGGACGGGTGTCTGGGTCACGGTGAGCACCTCGGGTGTCCCATAGGCGGTCGGGCGCACAGTTCTGGGCATGACTTGGACTCCTGATCCTGGCGGGGTGATCGGGCCCGGCCCCATGCGAGGAGGGCCGGCGCGACCGGTTGTCTTCCCGGGAGACCCACGTGGTCCCTGGAACAGTCTCAACTGCCCGGCACGTGATGCCCAGTGCATTATTGGTCAGCAATACTTGCACCAGACGCACGAGCGAGGATGGCTGTGGCGGACGACCTGGATCTCAACCTGCTGCGGGTGTTCGACGCGCTGATGGACACCGGCAGCGTCACTGAGGCCGCTGTGCGACTGCATCTGTCCGCACCGGCGACCAGCAGAGCGCTGGGGCGGCTGCGACGGGCGATGAACGACCCCATCCTTGTCCGTGCCGGGCAAAGCCTTGTCCCGACCCCTTTCGCGCAGCGGTCGGCGTCCCGCGTCAAGGCTCTGCTCGTAGCCGCAGCGGAACTGCAGGCTGACCCCGTCGGCCGTGAACCGCGGTCCTGGCAGCGCACGTTCTCCATCCGGCTCAACGACGCCCTCGTCCCAGTCCTCGCGCCCCGCCTGACCCACCAGGCCACCGCGAAGGCTCCCGGGGTCCGCCTGAGGTTCGTGGCTCAGGAGTCCAAGGAGCCCGACCTCCTGCGCGACGGCTCGATCGATCTCGACATAGGCGTGGCAGGCCCACCGCCCCCGGACATCCACACCTCGATGCTGTTCACCGACTCATTCGTCGCCGTGGTCGCAGCCGACTCCGAGCTGGGGCGCTCGGCGGCCCGGCTCACCCTCGACGAATTGTGCGCCCGTCCGCACATTTCGGCCTCGCGACGTGGTCTCGCCCGGGGACCGCTCGATGACGCCTTGGATCGGCTTGGACGCTCGCGTCACGTTGCGGCGGTCGTCCCCTCCTACGCCGTCGGCGCCCTCATGGTCCTCGAGGACGACTCCATCTGCCTCGTCCCGCACATCACGGCTGCCCACCTGTTGCAACGAGGCGTTCCCCTGCGCTGTCACGCAGTGCCCGTGAGCCTTCCGGCTGCTGACGTCGAAGTCCGCTGGCACCGCCGCGTCAACGAGGATCCCGCCTCGCTGTGGCTCCGCCAGCAGGTGCACGACGCCGTCCACTCAGCTCTTCCGCTGACCTCCCGGCCGTTGTGAACCGAAGCCACCATCCCGTCAAGGCAGCGAGAGGTGGTGACTTCACGTGCCTGATCGCAGGGCTGCACCGAATCCGGCGAGCCGCGCCCGGACACGAACGTAACGGAGCTGACCGATCTCACCATGACGGCGATCCAGGGCGGCATTCGCGTGGCCGTGGTCCGCCGTACACCAAGCCGGGCGCGCCAGCTCGATCAGTCGCCCGGGGACGCCCGACGAAGCCGCGCGACCGCCTGCCCGAGTTCTTTGAACGCCCGCTCCTCGTCCCGCCCGGTGCGTCGTGAGACGTCCAGCACGTGGTTGCGTGCCGCACGGATACGCGTGTAGGCGTCGAAACAGGTCACAACGTCAGCAACCGCCTCGTCCAGCTGTCGAGACTCAGCATGAGACATAGCCCGATTCTCTCTCACCCGGTCCACGGCCAGCACCCAGGGGTGCTCCCTGTATCGGAGCGCCACATGGAACGCGTAGACCATAGCTGCCGCAGTGGCCGGTGAGCCTCGCGTCGCTTCCAGAGTCGGCCTACTGCAGGGACCACCGCTCTCCACCGTCTCCCGACAGGTCAGTGAAACCAATCCGGGGCGGCGGCGGCTCGTCGCCGGTCTCGCGTGTAATGAGTGCTGCGTCACAACGGTACGGGCGGCCTGCACGGTCGCACGGGCCTTCTTGGCCAAACCAGTAAGACACCGTTTCTTTTGGCGGTTCGCGGTCGAGCTGTGCAGGGATACTGCTGTGGTGCTGTTGACGTGGATTGCTGAGGTGGCGGACGAGCCTCTGGTGCTGGAGCCGACTGACCGGCGGGTGGAGTGGGGCCCCAACTCCTGGTCGTTGGGTGCGGCTGACGAGGACAGGAGTTCGTTGTCCGTTGCCGAGGTGGTGGCTGCCTTCGAGCGGACTGCTGCTGCTATCCGGGAACGCATTCGCGATCTGAGTTTTTCCGGGGTGGCGACGTTCTACGTGTGGCACGACAGGCAGGCAGGACAGCTCCGGTGCTCGACCGGTTCTGTGCCCCCGGATGCGTTGCCGTTCAGCGGTACCTATGTGGCTTCCGACGACCTCGGTCCGGTCGTCGAGGGATTTCTGGCCGACAGTGAGCCCAGCTTCATCGCCTGGTCGGACTTGGACGACGCACAGAACCTCTCGGAGCAGACCGCGACCGAGCCAGAGATCAGGCCCTTCGTTGTCTGGGTCAGCAGTGTCGGAGCCTCACGCTGACTGGTGATGCCCGTCCACACGGACGAGTCGGCGGTGACAGATGAGGGCTGCGGCTATGCCGACGAAGGCGAGGAAGTGTTCGGCCTTGCGCTCGTAACGGCGGTGGAGGCGACGGCAGCCGGCGAGCCAGGACACGGTTCTCTCGACGCCCCAGCGGTGTCGGCCGAGCCGCTTCGAGGACTCGATGCCCTTGCGTGCGATGCGGTGGCGGATGCCGCGTTTGCGGAGCCATCGGCGCAGGTGGTTGTAGTCGTAGCCCTTGTCCGCGTGTAGCTTCGCCGGCCTTCGTCGGCGTGGGCCGCGGCGGGAGCGGATCGGCGGGATCCCGCGCACGAGCGGTTCAAGACCAAGGCTGTCGTGCATGTTGGCGCCCGAGATCCCCAGCGAGATCAGCAGTCCGTTCCGGTCGCAGAGCAGGTGGATTTTCGATCCTGGCTTGCCGCGGTCGGTCGGATTCGGTCCGGTCAGTGGCCCCCTTTTGCGGCCCTCAAGCTGACCGAGTCGATGGCGCACCGCGACCAGTCCAGCTCGCCCCGAGCGCCGAGTTCGTCGAGGATGACGCGGTGGAGCCGGGCCCAGACCCGGTCCCGACTCCACTGGGCGAGGCGCCGGTAGACGGTGGGCCAGGCCGGCCCGAACACCGGTGGAAGCTGCCGCCAGGTGCAGCCCGAGGTGGCCACGAAGATGATCGCTGCCAGACATTCACGGTCACCGGCCCGCCGTCTCCCGCCGCCCTGCGGGCGTATGACCTGCGTCGACGGGACCACCCGCCGGAACAGTGAGCCTTTTCCAACCTCACGCTGACGCATGGTGAAGGACAAGGACGGCCTGGACGATCGCTGTGATGCGGTTGGTGCTGCAGCGGAGCTTCCGCAGGAGACGCCAGCCCTGCAGGATGGCCATGGCCTGCTCGCCGAGGCAGCGGACCTTGGCGTGGGTGGTGTTGTGGCGGCGCTTCCACCGCTTCAGGCGCCGGCCTCGAAACGGTACACGGACGGGTCCGCCGGCGCCTTGGTACGCCTTGTCCGCCCAACAGCTGAGCCCGGCTTTGGCGAGGGCTTCGACGATGCCGTGCTGCCTGGCGGCGGTCAGGTCGTGAGTCGAACCGGGCAGAGCCGGAGAGGCCCACAGCAGTCGTCCGAGCGGATCGGTGAGGACCTGCACGTTCATGCCGTGGCGCTTGTGTTTCCCGGAGTAGTAGGGGGTGTCGGCGGCAATGCGATCGATCGGCAGGAGGGTGCCGTCGAGGATGACGAACGCCTTCTCCCGGATCGTCCGCATCGCCTCGGCCAGGGACGGGGCAAGGGCGGCAAGGGCCTCGACGGCTTCCCGTATGTAGCGGTAGGCGGTCGCGATCCCGATACGGAACCCGGCGGCCAGCTGGGCGTAGGTGTCACCGCACCGCAGGTGGGCCAGGGCGAGCAGGGCCTGTCGCGAGGCGGGAAGACGCCGCCACCGCGTCCCGATCTCCCGCCGCCTGGCCGTCAGTCGCTCAGTCAGGAACCGCAAGGTGCGGCTGGACAGATCGATCGAGGACGGGTAGACAAGCACGCGAAGCTCCTGGCAGACACGGGTGATCTTGGTCGAGAACCCGTCTACCAGGAGCTTCGTCGTTGCGCAGGACTGTCCAACTCGCGGTCAGCACCCCCAGCTTGGAAAAGGCTCACTGTCGGCCCCTCGCGCTCCTGCTGACTCCGGTCCACTACGGTGACGGCCCTCAACTCGAGCCCGTGCTGCGGCAGATAGCGGTGCCCCGCATCGGCGTCGGACGACCCCGCTCCAGGTCCGACCACGTCCTAGCCGACAAAACCTACACGTCCCGCAACAACCGCCACTACCTGCGACGACGCGGGACCGCCCATACCACCCCGGAGCGACGTGAACAGCGCAGACACCGGCTCAACCGCGGCTCCCGCGGCGGCCGGCCCACCGGCTTCGACAGCGAGCACTACAAGAAACGCAACACCGTCGAACGTGCCATCAACCGCCTGAAAGGCTTCCGCGCCGTGGCCACCCGCTACGAGAAGCGGGCTTACGTCTACCTCAGCACCGTCACTGTCGCAGCACTCATCATCTGGCTCCGCACATGATCCGAGAAACAGCACCTAGATGTCCCCGGGCGCCCGGCAAGAAGGTTTCCGACGCCGCATGGCCGAGCACAGACGGAGGTTCCACGACAGGTTCTGACCGAGGAAGCGAAGTTCTCCTCCGTCGGCCCCGAGAGGGGCGTGCGAGTTCCGCATCCGACGACGAAGCCGGTACCGAAGAGGTGGCAGGGCGGGCACAGCGGGCAAGGAGACTCAGCGTGGATGAGCGGTGCGAGGAGCAGCTGCGGGCGGACATCTGGGATCTGGTGGACGCTCTGGATGCGTTCGCGGACGAGGTGAAGGACCTGCCGGGCGCAGAACGGTTGGTCCGCGCCGCCGATTTGTACGCGCGGCTGGACCGGCTGCAGGCCCGGGTCATCGATCAGGCCGTCGCTGGGGTTTCGGTGCCCGATTTTCCGCCCGCCCCCGACCCGTGTTGACCCCCTGGCGTGTCCTGACCTGCCATTGAAGCGCAGCATCGCCCCCGACTGGGGCTGCACCCGGCCCGATCCGAGGCTTCCTTCGGGGCGGTCGATGTCGCGGCCGCGGGGCGGCGCGGGAGGAGAAGCATCGCGTGTGCGTGCCGACCTCTGTCTCATGGGGTGGCTGGTCAGGTAGGGTTGACCGGCCATTTCGGTGAAGGAGGACGTGACGTATGCGACGCCTGGAACGCATTGATGACGTCAATGGGCGGAAATGCCCGTCCTGCGCAGCCGTGCTGACAGCACTTGCGGCACGACACGATGTGCTTATGCGCCGCGACCCCGTCTACCTGCAGCAGCCGGGATCCCTGGAGTGCCCAGGCGGTCACGAACTGCCGCGCGAGTGGAAATAGCGGGCACGCCGAAGTGGGCTGGTGCCGCTCTGGTGTTGGGAGGGGCCGTCGGGTCATGTCTGGTGCCGCCCTCGCACGTCAGGGCATGCCGTAGCGGCTCGCCGAGAGGTCGTAGGGGTACGGCAATTACCCATCCGGCGATGTTTCGGCTGTCCGCCCAGTGATGGGGCTTGCGACGCACGGACGCGGTGATCCGGTGACCCTGGTGATGAACCGACGGGCCGGACCGAGCACGACGAGCGGGCTCACTCTCGTGCTCGGTCCGGGTGTCAGATGCACCTGCCGTTCAGCCAGGATTTCAGTTCCTTGGGCCAGGTGGTGGCCATCGGCACCGAGGTGGTCGGCAGGCCGTACCGGTTCAGCCGGTTCAGCCAGGTCGCGTAGTTGCCGAAGGCGGCCGGGGCGGGCTCCTCCCAGCCGATCCCGTCGACCCAGCGCGGGTGATTGTCGAGCGCGACGCCCAGGCCCGCCGCCTCGATGCGCTTGTCGAGTTCGGCCTTCAGATCTGTGTTCTCGCTCTTCGTGTAGATCATGATCCGCTGTGCGGCGATCCGCTCCTTGATGGGGGCGATGACCTCGTTCCACGCGCTCTCACGGATGGAGGCGTCTTTGTTAAGCAGTGACTGCCCGGCTTCCTTCTTAAGTTCAACGAAGGCGGCCATCTTCTGGCTGCGGGCGCTGTCGAGCCACTCCCGGAAGGTATACACCGTCCCGCCCTTGTACGGGCCTCGGTCGATGGTCCGGCCCTTGAGCTGGTCGGCTCCGGTGGCCCACCAGAGCGTGTTCGCGTTGGCGGCATACGGCCCCGTCAGGCCCCTGGTCGACGTGTTGTGCCACATCACGCCCTTGGTGCCGTCCCGGGTGAGCTGAAGGTCGCCCTCCACCCCGTCCGCTCCCCAGCTCCTGTGCTGAGCCAGTCCCTTGGGGTGGTTCGGCTGGCGGATCTGGTCCCGCTCATACCCGTTCGCCTCGGTCGGATAGCCGCCGTGGCCGAAGATGGTCGGGCAGATCGGCAGCCCTTGCGAGTGGCGCTCGATCACTCGCATCCGGTCGAAGGTCCAGCCGGTCTCGGTCTCCCAGCCGTGCAGGTCACCGGTGAGGGTACCGTCCGCCTGGGCGGTGAAGGTGATGGTCTTCACCGTGCCCGAACGAAGGTCGGTGTAGCCGTAGACCGTGGCGAGGTCGTCGCGGCCGTCACCGTTGTAGTCGCCGGTGACGATCTTCATGCGGGAGCGTTCGTACCAGCCCGCCGGCCTGTTCAGGATTTCGCGGCGATTGCCGAACTTGCCTTCGGCGTCGAGGTCGAAGCCGATCAGGGCGTCGTGCCCGTCGGCGTAGTCGTACCAGGCGGCGAGGGAGTCGCGGCCATCACCGTCGAAGTCACCCGAGTGCACGGTCGTCCGGCTGAACGTCCAGCCGGTGGTGGACTCCCAGCCGCGGACCGGCTCGGCGAATCCGCCACCGGGCGCGCCCGCGAAGGACATCAGCGTCACGGTGCCGGAGGCGTAGCCGTACAGCACGCCCAGGTCGTCGCGGCCGTCGCCGTCGTAGTCGCCGGTAACGAACTTCATGCGCCCAACCTCCCACCCGTCGGCCGCAGTGCGTGCAAAGGAGGAGAAGGGGCTGGCGAAGCCACCGTCGTTTTGGGCGAGGAAGGTGAACAGCTTGTCGTCGCCGTTGCGGTAGTCGTACCAGGCGGCGATGTCATCGCGGCCATCACCGTCGAAGTCCCCGGCCTCGGCGGTGATGGCATCAAAAGTCCAGTTGCCCGGCTCCACGGTCCAGGAGGTGCGTCGGGCACCGAATTTCCCGTCCCCCGTGCCGAGCCAGGTGAACAGGGAAACCTTCCCGTCGTCGTAGCCGTAGAAGGCGGCGACGTCACCCGTCCCGTCGCCGTTGAAGTCACCGGTGGCGTACTTCATGTGCTCGGCCCAGTAGTTGCCCTTGGCCGCATCCCACCCCTTGATGGGCTCGGACAGGCTGCCGTCGGGGCCGGCCGCGAAGGTGTGCATGGCATCGCTGCCATCTGCGTAGTCGTACCAGGACACCAGGTCGCTCCGGCCGTCACGGTTGAAATCGTGACGGGGGCCCCTCTCAGAACCTGCGCCTACGGTGGCCACGCGCGCCGCACCGGCTGCCGCGTGCTCGGGGGCCACGTCGCTGACCTGAGGAAGCTCGGTGCCTGCTCCGGCGGCGGTGGCGGCCGTCACCGGCTCGCCGCGCACCTGGGCGCTCGCGCCGCCGGTGCTCGCCTGCAGACCGAGCAACACACACACGACAGCGGCACAGACCATGCCCGTGGGTCTCTTCATTCTGCTGTTCATCCCCCTTGTTCAGTTTGCTGCTTTTCACCATCCGACGACGCGCCTGCACTTCCCCTCGGCCACCCACCGCGGGGCACCCGCCCCCCAGAAGTGCACGCATGTTCGACGAGGCGGATCCGGCGCCGATTCGACCATCACTCCGGCGTCAAGTGCCAGCCGGTATCGGGCCGTTCGAATCAAGCCATGGCCGAAGAGCGACCGCACCCGACAACGGCAGCACCGGTGCGAAACCTCCGCCCGCACCACCGGCTCCCAGCCGCACACCGAGCTTGCGTGCTCCCCGGTAATCCGGTGGCCGCAGCGCGCACAGGCGTGCCGAGCTCCTGGCAGCGAGGGACCACGACGAACGCCGGACGGGGGTAGCAGGGGGCGTCGTCGACCCCCGTATAGGCGCAGTCGGGCAGGTCGAGGAGCTTGATCACGGCGGGTGCAGGCGTGGGCGGGTGCTGCTCGTCGGAGCTGAGTCCTTCGGCCGGGCGGACGGGCAGAACGGTGCGGGCGGGGAGCTGGGTGGTCAGGGCGGGGTCGTCGGCGTCGGCTATGTCGTAGCCGAGAGCGGTGTAGCCGGGGCAGGTGGCGGGGCGGGCATCGTGGACGGTCATGAAGATGCCCGTGGTCACGGCGACTTCGTCGCCCGGGCTTGCGGTGGGCCGCGTAGCGGCAGGTCGCGCCTTCGAGTGGTGGTCGGGGCGTGCGTGATCACAGAGTGCCGACAGGGCTGCGCCTTTCAGGGTGGGGGTCCTGGCGCGGCACGCAAGGCCGCAAGGTGGCGCGGGGCTTGCGGGGCGCCGGAGGCGGCCCTACCGGAGCGCGGAGCGTCTCCGCCGCCGGAGGGCGGCCCCGGGCGCCGTGTGGCACCGTGACGCCGCGCCAGGGCCCCCACCCTGACAGCCCGCGGTGGACACCCGGCGTAGGTGCGCGGGTAGACGAACGCCGCCCGGTAGCGCACCGCGTCACTCTCCGCCAGGTTCTCCCCGAGCCCGTTGGACCCGTCGTCCGCGTCGACGATCAGCCACCACGCGCTGGTGTCGCGGTCTCTCCTGTACGTGCTCCGCCGGCTGGCCGGCCAGCCGTGTCAACTCGCCGGATGCATCCCTGGCCGGGCGAACTCCGGCCGCGCCACCTGGCTATTGCACAGCGCGCAGGCGACATGCAGCAGGAACACGGAACGACGGCGCCATCGCGGGCGGCGCTCGCCGACGGCCACCGGAGAGTTCGTAGTGCCTCGATCCCTCGCCAAGGCGGCGTACTTCTGCTTCAGAGCGCCTTCGGGGTGAAGGGACCGACGGTGAAGATGTTCCCGCACACCTCGAGTTCGCCCGGAGCGCCGGCACTCAGCGGCGCGGTGTTGTTCGGTGGATAGACCTTGACGCGTGCGGGTTTGGCCCAGCACTTTCCGTCCGTCACGTCCCGGTTGGGGGTCTGTACCACCGCGTGGGCCGCCTGTCCCGGTGCGAGCCTGACGTCCTGCACGCTGCCGTTGTGGGATCGCGTGGCGGGTTCGCCGATGCGCGCCCCCGCGCTGTCGGTGAGCGAGAGGCCGGGGTAGCCCTTGAGTTCGCAGGTCCGGTGCGTGGTATTGGTCAGGGTCAGGTCGAAGTACTTGCTGTTCATTTCCTGCCCTGTCGGTTTCAGTGCGCCCCTCAGATCGTCTGTGGTGCAGTCGCTGCGCGTCTCGGCCTGCGCGCTGGTCGAGTCGGTGGTGCCCGTTGCCGTGGTGCTCGTTGCGGTGATGGAGGGGGTTGTTGTGGTGGTGGCGGTGTTGCTGTGCACCGACGGCGGCTCGGTATGCTCCGTGGCCCTGGTGGCACCGGCCGACGTGTGCGGCGTTGTCGCCCGTGCCTGGCCGTCACCGCCATCTGCTCCGCACGCGGTCGCGGCGGCCACCCCGAAGCTCACCAGCGCTGCCGCGCACAGGCGCCTTTTGTTCGATCGTGCCGACGCAGATGTCTTCGCCATATCCGTCTTCGCTGTGTCCGTCTTCGCTGTGTCTTTCCCTGTCGCGTCCATGAACGACGCCTGTCCATGACAGCCGGGAATATCCGTGCGTACCGCGGTCCGGTGCCTGAGTCCCACGACTTGTCCGCCCTCCTCCCACGGTTCTCCAACCCTGGTGCGCCAAGGTCGGAGGCTGAGAAGGCGATCAGTCACACCGCCCGGGAGGCAAACCATGGTCATCACCACAGGCGTTCGCGGGCGAGTCTGGTTGTGGCTCGCCACCGCCGCACTCGCGGCCGGTCTGGTCTCGTGTGACAAGGGAAGCAGTGAGGAGGCGGACCAGGACACCGAAAGCGCCGGGGTCCAGAACGGCGCGTCGACGTCTTCCCACCCCAACATCGTGTGGGTACTGACGGACGACCTGTCGTCGGACCTGGTGGACCACATGCCGCACGTGAAGGCCATGCGGAAGAACGGCATGTCCTTCTCCAACTACACCGTGACGGACTCGCTGTGCTGTCCGTCGCGCTCGTCCATCTTCACGGGCAAGTTCCCGCACAACACCGGCGTGTACACCAACACACCACCGGACGGCGGTTTCCAGACCTTCCACGAGAAGGGCAACGAGAGCACGACCTTCGCCACGGCCCTGCAGAAGCAGGGCTACCGCACCGCCATGTTGGGCAAATACCTCAACGGCTACGAGCCGGACATGACCGTGGACGGCGAGAAGAACTACGTGCCGCCGGGCTGGGACGAGTGGGACGTGGCCGGTAATGGCTACAAGGAGTACGACTACAGCCTCAACGAAAACGGGAAGACGGTCGACTACGAGCACGATGCCGAGGACTACCTGACGGATGTCGTGAGCGGAAAGGGCCAGGAGTTCATCGAGAAGTCCGTTCAGGAGAAGAAGCCCTTCGCCCTCGACATTTCCACGTTCGCGCCACACGGCCCGGCTACACCGGCGCCGCGGGACCAGGGCACGTACAAAGAGCTGAAACTGCCGCGGCCGCCCGCCTTCGGCAAGACGCCGGTCAACGCACCGAAGTGGCTGCGGGACAAGGAGTCCTTCACTCCTGAGCAGATCAGGAAGATGACGCAGACGTACCGCAAGCGTGTGCGCGCAGTGCAGGCCGTCGACCGCATGATCGGTGACCTTCAGGAGAAGCTGGAGAAGGAAGGTGTGTACGACAACACCGTCTTCGCCTTCGCTTCGGACAACGGGTTCCACATGGGCCCGTACGGTCTGCTGCCTGGGAAGCAGACCGCGTTCGACACGGACGTGAACGTCCCTCTCGTCGTCACCGGTCCAGGGGTGAAACGGGGCGCGACCAGCGACGCCGTCGCGTCCAACATCGACATCTGCCCCACCTTCACGGACCTGGGCGGCGGCGAGCCCGATCCGCAGGCCGACGGTCGCAGCCTCGTACCGCTTCTCAAGGGCGAGACACCGAAGGGGTGGCCACAGGCCGCCCTGGTGGAGCACCACGGCCCGGACAACTCACGCACGGACCCGGACAAACCCCGCAAGGGCGGCGGCAATCCGCCGTCCTACGAGGCGCTGCGCACCGACCGGTACACGTACGTCGCGTACCGGAACGGGTCGCACGAGTACTACGACCGCCACAAGGACCCGGACATGCTGCACAACGTCTACGCACAGCTGCCCTCGGACACGAAGACGCGACTGGCCTCGACGCTCAAGAAGATGCGGGGCTGCCGCGGGGCGGCGGAATGCGGCACCGCCGCCGGCGCGGGCTGATCCGGCCGACGGCGCGGGCTGACCGGGGGCGGGGTCAGAGTTTCGCGGCGGGCAACCGGACGGCGACCTCGGCCCCCTCCCCCGACGCACCGGCGACGGCCACGGAGCCGCCGTGCGCCTGCGCCACCGCCGCGACGATGGCGAGCCCCAGGCCGCTGCCGTCGCCGCTGTGCGCCGGGTCGCCGCGGTAGAAGCGATCGAAGACGCGCGACAGCGCCTCCTCGGGGAAACCGGGACCGTCGTCGGCCACGGTGAGTGTCACCTGCGACGCGGGCCCGGAGTCGACGATGACCCACGCCCTTGTTCCGGGCGGGGTGTGGCTGCGTACGTTGGACAGCAGGTTGTCCATGACGCGCCGCAGCTGCTCGGCGTCGCCCAGCACCGTCGTACCGTCCTCTGCCTGCACGGACACGTACCGGCGGGGGTCGACCACCTGGGCGGCCGACACCGCGTCGCGCACCAGCGCCGTCAGGTCCACGGCGGACCGGCAGCGGGCCGGCGCGCTGTCGAGCCGGGCGAGCAGCAGCAGGTCGTTGACGAGCCCTCGCATGCGCAGGGCTTCGGTGGTGATGCCCTGCATCATGCGCTCCCGCTGGTCGGCGGTGGCGACGGCGCCCTGGTGATGCAGGTCCGCGTAGCCGAGGACCGCAGTGACCGGGGTGCGCAGCTCGTGCGAGGCGTCCGCCACGAAGCGGCGCAGACGGTCCTGCGTGGCGCGTTCGCCAGCCAGCATCGCGTTCAGGGCCAGGCCGAGCCGTCCCACCTCGGTGGCGTCGTCGGCCGGGGCGACCCGTCCGCCCCGGTCGCCGGAGGCGATGGTGTCCGCTTCCCGCGCCATGGTCTCCAGCGGGCGCAGACCGCGGCGCAGCACCCATAGTCCCGCTGCCGCGAGCAGCACCAGCACCCCGCCGGTCGCCGCCACCTCGACGACGAGCAGTCGTCGCAGGGTCGCCTGCACCTGGTCCAGCGGTGTGGCCGCGATCAGGGTGCCGTGTCCCTGCACGCGCTGTACGAGCAGCCGGTAGTCGGGGCCGCCGGAGGCGGCGGAGGCCACCGTGAGCACACCGTCGCCGCGGATCGCTGAGAGGGGGTCGGGGAGGCGGGGCGCGGCGTTCTCCGGGTCCCGAAGCTGGGGTACGAGGTCTCGTACGGTACCGTCAGGCCTGCGCAGTTGGAGGTAGAACTCGGAGGCGCCGAGCAGCCGGACGTCGTTGCCGAGCTTTCCCTCAGGTGCCGCCTGCCGCACCTGTTGCGCCACGCGTTGGCGTACCGCGCGCAAGGTGACATCGGTACGGTGCATGAGGTCTGCGCTCAGGGCCGTGTAGACGACGGCGTCCAGCGCGACCAAGGCCACGGCGACCAGCGCGAGCAGTGCGAGCAGGAGGCGGCCTCGCAGTGATCTGGGCCGGAGCGGCCGGCGTCGGACGAGGGGGCGGGGCAGCGCGGGCCTCATACCGCTGTCCGGTCACGCAGGATGTAGCCGACTCCGCGCCGGGTCTCGATCAGGCCGGGGCCGAGTGCGTCGAGTTTGCGGCGCAGGTACGAGATGTAGGTCTTCAGCACGCCATGGTCGCCCTCGCCGAAGTCCCAGACGTGTTCCAGGAGTTGCTCATGGGTCAGCACGCGGTTTCGGTTGAGCAGCAGGTGACGCAGGAGTTTGTACTCGGTTGGCGAGAGATCTACCAGCACCCCGGCCCTGCGCACCTCGTACGTCTCCGTATTCATCTCGACGTCCGCGCAGACGAGCAGCCCCGGCTCGGTACGGCTCTCGCCCCGGCGCAGTACGGCGCGGACCCGGGCGGCGACCTCAGCGAGTCTGAACGGTTTCGTGATGTAGTCGTCAGCTCCCAGGTCGAGGCCGCCCACGATGTCACAACCGCTCTCCCGCGCGGTCAGGAAGATCACCGGGGTCGTCGCACCGGCCTGCCGCAACCGCCGCACGACTTCGAAACCGTCGATGTCGGGCAGCATGACGTCGAGCAGGACCAGGTGCGGGGCGCGGTCGCGGACCGCCGCGAGCACGGCCAGACCCGTCGCCGCCTGGTCCACCTCGTACCCGAGGAACTCCAGTGAGGTAACCAGAACGTCGAGAATGGCAGGCTCATCGTCGACGACCAGGAGCCGGGCACCGGGCGGAACATCTGATGTGCTCATGTCTTCACCCTGGCACAGGCGCCTGAGAATGTGATGAGGCAGGAAAAGGGCGCTCACAGCGCCTTCCCGACGCCAGTACCTTGCCGTAAGAGTCGGTATGGCCAGCGGCGCGTGGTGGATCGGAGCAGGTATCAGGCGCCGCCCACGCTCCCCTGACGTGCACATGAGCCACGAACTTTCCCACTCGTCATTGACTGCGGAACCCGGCTTGGCGTTTCTGCCCCGCTTCCCCTGCCCGAACCCTGTGCGCCCTGTGCCGGCTTCTTCCTGGATGTAGGGCTGCCCACGCTCTCCCCTGCGCGGGAACCGCGCGAGTGCTTCGCGGAGGAGTCTGTAAAGCAAGCGGCTCTTCCAAGACCGGCACGACCTTGACGCGGACGCCCTTGACCGGCCATCACCGGACTGCGCTGCTCGGCCGGGCCGACGAGCTCAGCGCACGGTAGCGCGCGCACTACGCTGCAAGCGGTCACAGCGCTGCTCGCGTCCGCTCTCGCTCATTACCCAGAGACCCGGCGCCGTGCGCGCGCTCCCGCCCGCCGCGCCTTCGCCGCCGCCCACGCCCCTGCAACGATGACGACCAAGAAGACAGCGACGATCCACCACGGCGGAGAACCGGAACCTGCCCCCTTCGCCAACAGCAGCGACACCACGTCGTCTCCCGTCTCTCGTCAGCGACTGCACTCACCCGTACCCCATACCGAGCGAGCTACCCACGGGTGCGCGACGCTGCCCAGGCGCTACTTCCCGGCACAATCCGCGCGAGCCTGGTGGCCGCAGCCTACGAGGCAGGCAGGAATTCCGCGGCAGCGGTCAGCCCCACCCCCCTTGGCGAAGCACCTGCCCAGCTGTCCGGCGCCGCCCTGAGCCTAGAGTGGCTCAAACAGTGAGCTTCTTCGAGTTGGCCACCGATCGGGTGATGGGCCGTGAAGCGCAACGAGCGAGGCCCCCGGGCTGTTGATCGAGATGTCTGACGTCTCAATCACGTTGCTCGGGGGCCTCGTTGGTCATCCATCCTGCCGTACTCGACCTTCCGCATGCACTCGTGGAGTGAGTCTCAATGATGGTGTCAAGCCGAATGGATGGCTGGTGGGGTGAGGGTGAAGGGCCGTTTGTCACGGAGCATGGCCCATAGGACGTCGACTCGGCGGCGTGCGAGGGCGAGCAGCGCCTGGGTGTGGATGAGTCCTTCGGCGCGTTTCTTGAGGTAGTAGTCGCGGGAGGGGCCGGAGCGCATCATGGCGGTTTGGGCGGCCATGTAAAAGACATGTCGCAGGCGGCGATGGTAGCGCTTGGGCCGGTGGTGGTTGCCGGTCCGGCGGCCGGAGTCGCGTGGCACCGGGGCCAGTCCCGCGTGGGCGGCCAGGCGGCCGGCGTCTGCGTAGCCGGACAGGTCACCGACGATGGCGAGGAACTCGGCCCCGAGGATGGGGCCCATGCCGGGGAGCGATTCGATGACTTCGGCGCGCTCGTCAAGGCGGAAGGCTTCGCGGATCTCCCGGTCAGTGTCTTTGATCCACTCGTCGAGCATGAGGAGCTGATGGGCGAGGTCGCACACGAGTTTGGCAGCTCGCGTTTCGCCCGGCAGAGCCGTCACCTGGGACTGGGCGGCCTCGACCGCGCTGGCGGCGACATCGTCTGCACCGCGGACCGAGCGTCGTGCCAGCCAGTCCGCGAGCCGCCTGGCACCGGTTCGTCGCAGAGCAGCCGGGGTCTGATACTCAGTCAGCAGAACGACCGGTCCCTTGGCCGCCGAATAATCGAAAGCCCGCTCCAGAGCAGGGCAGATGCCCACCAGGGCATCGCGCAGGCGGTTGATCAGTCGCACCCGGTCGGCGATCAGGTCGGCCCGGTGGGCGGTGAGCAGCTGGAGATTTGCCACGGTCTCGTTCGGCAGGCGCAGGGGGGTGAAATCCCGGCGCATACGCGCGGTGTCGGCGATGACCAAGGCGTCCTTCGCGTCGGTCTTCCCCTCGCCGCGGTAGGCCCCGGACATTCGGTTGACCGTGCGTCCGGGCACATAGACCACGCTTTGGCCGTTGGCGATCAGCAGCGCGAGCAGCAGTGTTGAGGCCCGGCCGCAGATGTCCACCGCCCAGCGCACCTCGTTGGCCATCTCGCACGCTGCGAGGATCAGGTCCAGGATCTCGTCTTCACCGTTGACGACCTTCCTGGAGAACACCTTCTCTCCTGTCGCGTTGACGCCGACTGCCCAGTGATGGGCTTTGCCGGCGTCGATGCCGATCCAGACTCGCTCATGACGTTCCGTCATCGTCGTCGCTCCGTCCCTCAGGAAGCAGCACCCTGTGGGTCCGGGAACACTCCGCCACCAAGCCCTTAACCAGCGATGACCGCAGTTCTCAATCAGCAGCCGGAGCGTCCCGGAGAACCGGGCAGCCACTCACTCGGAGCCATCAATGGCAGGTCACCATCAGCTACACCCAGTCCTCCCGGACCACCACCATTCTTAAGGGGTCACCATGCTCATCGTCACCCACGAGGGTGACCGCCGTTGCAAGCTCCCGCCGCACCAGCGTGCCCTGGTCGCCCTGGTGTACCTGCGCAAACACGAGCCTGTGACCCAGATCGCCGTCGCCCTCGGGATCTCTGTCGGCACCGCGCACGCCTACACCACCGCGGTGGTCGGCCTGCTCGCCGAGCGCGCCCCGGGACTGCTGAAGGTCCTGCGTGAGGCCGGCCCGGAGTACGCCCTGCTCGACGGGACCCTCGCGGAGTGCGACCGGATCGACGACAGCCGGGCCACCTACTCCGCCAAGCACCGCCTGCACGGAGTCAACCTCCAGCTGGTTACCGACCCCGCCGGCGCACTGCTCTGCATCTCGCCCGCACTGCCGGGCCGCACGCACGACCTGACCACCGCCCGCACACACCGGATCATCCGGATCTGTGAACGCCAGGGAGTCCCGATCCTGGCGGACCGCGCCTACACCGGCGCGGGACCATAGGTGACCACCCCACGGTGACGCCCGCCCAACGGCGAGCTGCCCTTGACGCAGCGGACCGTCAACCGGGCGTTGTCCCGGGCCCGGGCAGCGGTCGAGCGCGGGCCGGCCCGACTCAAGCGATGGCGGATCTTCCGCAAGGCACGGTGCAGTCCGAATCGAATGACGTCAATGCAGCCGCCGTCCTCGCCCAAGCCGCTCAGAGGTGTTTGAGATGTGGTCACAGTGCTTGCCATATCAGGGCGAGTTGGATGCCAGCTTCGTAGCGGACAGCCAACTTGTCGTAGCGCGTTGCGATGCCGCAGGCCCGTTTCAGCAGACTGATCCGGTTCTCGACCACGTGTCTGGCCTTGTATTTCTCGCGGTCGAAGCCGGGTGGCCTGCCGCCTGCGCTGCCACCCCTACGCCGATTTCCGGCCTGGTCACGCTTCTCCGGGATGGTGTGCGGAATCTGCCCTCGGCGCAGGTACTCGCGGATCTGCCGGGAGGAGTACGCGCGGTCGGCCAGGACGTGGACGGGTGTGGTGTGCGGTCGTCCACTGCCCGGCCGGGGCACGCGGATGCGCTTCATCACCTCGGTGAACAGCGAAGCGTCGCCCCGTTGACCGGCGGTGACGACCGCGGCCAGGACGTGGAGTCGACGGCGAGGTGGATCTTTGTGGTCAGGCCGCCGCGGGAGCGGCCGCTGGCGTGGTCGTCCGCCTCGGCCGCCAGCTCTTGGTCACCCTGCCCGCCGGGATGGTGATCTCCCTTTTCCGGGCCCCGGCGGTGTACTGGTGAACCCGGCAGACCGTGGAGTCGATGGAGACATCCCACTCGGTGTGCCCGGCGATATTGGCCTTGACCTGTATCTTCTCCAAGATGCGGGCCCACGGGCCGTCGATCTGCCAGCGCCGGAAGACCGAAGACAGGGTCTCCCACGGGCCATAGCATTCCGGCACCTCCCGCCAGGGCGAGCCCGTCCGGGCCAGCCACCAGATCCCGTCGAAAACCTGTCGGCGGTCCCTCGGCTTGCGCCCCATGACCGGCAAGTTGGACAACACCATTTCCAGGCGCGCCCGCTGCTTGTCCGTCAGGTCTCCGCGAGCCATCCGAAGATCGAAGAACAACATCTCAAACACGCCTTAGCGGAGGCCGCGCCGGCGGAGCCGGTCACCTCTCGAGGGTGACCGGCCGGTCCGGCCCGCCTCGCCGGTTCACAGGTGCGCCCCAATTGCCGTCTCCTTATGGATACTCGTGAGTGAAATCGGACCACCTGTGTGCGATCGATGCACAGATCTTTAGAAGATTCCCTCGTCAACAGGTACGCACTTCGGCTTAGGATCAAGCTGCGCCACAGGGGTGACTTCTGCCCCATGCGCCTCGCCCCCACCCAGAAGGCTCCACACCCCCCATACGGCTCCACACCCCCCACGATCCGTAAACAGGTATCTTCGTGTCACCGATATTCCAGCCCGGCCCGAACGACGGAGCCGCGCGGTGAAGATCAAGCGTCGCCTCATCCTTCTCGTCGCCGCACCGCTCGCCGTGGCCGTCACCTTCTCGGTACTGGCCCTCGTGCCCGCCGCCGACCGGGCGATCCAGGCCGGACGGCTGACCTCCATGATCGAAGCCGCCGACGGAGCGGCCGACTTGGCCTATCGACTCCAACGCGAACGGGCGGCGGCCACCGCCCACGTCGCAGGACAGGAAAGCGCGGAGGAGTTCCGTTCACGAACGGACGCGACCGACCTCAGCGTCGCCCGCTTCCACGGCATGGCCAAGGGACTCACCGCCGTTCCCAACAGCGCCAGAGGCGCCCTGGACCGGATCGACCGCTTCGTCGAGGAACTACCCGGGCTGCGCGCCCAGGTGCGTTCCGGCAGCAGCACCGCCTCCGCCCTCGCCTTTGGCTATCGCATCGTGATCGCCGACCTCACCGCCTACCGGGACGGCATCGCCCAGGCCGACGGGGTGGACGCCGACATCGCGGACGGCATCCGGGCCGCAGCCGCCCTCTCCGAGGCCGCCGAGCACACCGCCCAGCAGCAGGTCACCGTCGCACGCGCCCAGGCGGCGGGCGGCTTCACCAACGCCTCACGGCGCACCTTCGACGCCGCCCGGGTGGGCTACACCGAGTCGATCGGCGTCCTGTACGACCTCGGGCCCGGCGAGTGGAGGACCTGGCTGGAGCGGACCCTGTCCGGGGCGAAGGCCCTGGAGGTCCGGCGCCTGGAGGACGCGATCGGGCGGGCGGAGGCCGGCCAGGACATCACCGTATCGCCGCAGCAGTGGCAGAAGGCCGCCGACGACCGGCAGGAGCTGCTGCGCTCGGTGGAGAAGCGGGTCGACGCGGCGGTCCTCTCCGAGGTCTCCGACGTCCGCGCCGATCTCGTCCGGACCGCCGTCGCGGAGGTCGCGCTGGTGGTACTCACCCTGATCGGCGTGGTCGTCGTGGCGATCAGGCTCGGCCGGGTCATGCTCCGGCGGCTGCGCGATCTGCGCAACGCCGCGCGCGAAGTCGCCCACTCCGGGCTGCCCGCCGTGATGAACGAGCTGTCCCGGCCCGGGGCGCTGCGCGGCGCGACGCCCGAAGAGGTGGCACGGCGGTCCGGCGACCCGGTCACGACGACGGGCCGGGACGAGATCGGAGAGGTCGGTGAGGCGTTCAACGCCGTGCACCACGAAGCCGTCCGGCTGGCCGCCCAACAGGCTCAGACACATGAGCAGTTGGCGGAGACGCTGGTCGGGGTCGCGCGCAGGGGCGCCCGGTTGACCGCCGTCATGGTGTCCGAACTGGACACGGTGCAGCGCGACGAGGCCGACCCGGTGCGCATGAAGACCCTCTTCGCCCTGGACCACCTCGCCGTCCGTATGGAGCGCAACACCAACAACCTGCTGGTGCTGGGTGGTTACGGTAACGCCCGGGTGCGCTCCGCGGATGTCGGCTGCTCCACCGTCATCGTCGCGGCGGCGCAGCAGATCGAGCGGTTCGACCGCGTCTCGCTCGGGGTGATCGATTCCGAAATCGGCATCATCGCTCGCGCCGTGCACGACGTGGCGCACATCCTGGCGGAGCTGCTCGACAACGCCACCCGGTACTCGCCGCCGGACAAGCAGGTCGGGGTCGCCGTCTGGCGTCTGTGGGACCGGGCCGTGGTGCAGGTCGTCGACGAGGGCGTGGGCATCACGCCGGAGCGCCGCGCGGTCCACAACGCGGCGCTGCGCGAGCCGCAGGCAGGTATCGGGGACGTCCGCTCCATGGGTCTGCACGTGGTGGCCCGGCTCGCGGCGCGCCATGGCATCGTTGTCGAGCTGCGCGACTCCTCGGGACCCGGCACCATTGCCGAGGTCACGCTGCCCGCGAAGGTACTGGCCGCGGGCTTCGCGGAGGCCGAGGAGCCGCCCCGGGGCGCGTACGACGCAGCCTCCGGCAACGCATCGTCCCGGCCGCTCGCCGCGCCCGGCCCCCAGGACCACCGACAGCCGGTACGTACAGGCGGACGCCCCGGCCGCGAGGACACCCCGATCGGCGCCGGCATCGGCGTGGGTTCGGGGGCCGCTGCGGGGACCGGTGCCGACGGCGGAGACCGGGCCGAACCGCCCGGACACGCCGGGCACCGTGACGGCGACCCGCACGGCGGTGCCGGAGAGCGGGGGCCCGGCACGGCGCCCGCGCCGCACCCCGTGCACGACGAGCCCGCCTCCCGCATCGCCGGGGTCAGCGCCTCGGGACTGCCCGTGCGGCAGCGCCGGGCACCGCAGCAGTGGCCCGCCGCGGGCCGCAGGGACGAGGCCGAGCAGCGCTCCGGCGGCGGCACCAAGCGACCGTCGTCGCCGCGCCGCCGCGATTCCCGGCAGGTCTCCGACGTACTGGCGGCCTACGCCCAGGGGATCAACCGGAGTACGAACCACCGGGGGCGTTCCGCCCCGGACGACACCACCGAACGGACCGAGAAATGACCACCTCCTCCGACCTGAGCTGGATCCTGAGCGATTTCGCCAGGCGTCTTCCGGAAGTCACCCAGGCGATAGCCGTGTCCGTGGACGGACTCGCGCTGGCGTACGCGGGCGTGGAACGCGACGACGCCGAGCGGCTGGCAGCCATCGCGTCCGGCGTCGTCAACCTGCTCTCCGCAGCGGCACAGCTCACCCGGACCGACCCGGTGGAGCACAGCCTCACCGCCATGGAGGGCGGCTACATGTTCTCGATGGCGGTCTCCAGCGGGGCGTCGCTGCTCGTCACCACCACCCGGGACGCGGACATCGGCGAGGTCAGCTACATGATGTCCGAACTGATCAACCAGGTCGGCGACTCGCTGTCCCCCCAGGTGCGCGACACCGGCGTCCCCTCGCCGCGCTGACCAGCGGTCCCATGGCTCCGGCGGGCCGCCGTCCCGCCCCCACCGACCCTCCCTGCGCACCCCCGTGCTCCGGGACCCGAACCCCTGATGAGAGCTTTCATGTTCCCCTTCACCGCCCCCCGCCCGCCCCGTCGCAGAGCTCTGTTCCGGCCGGCCGGCGCCGCCGCGCTCGCCCTCGGGCTGGCCGCCGCCACCGGTTGCAGCGGTGGCGGCGGGGCCTCCGACGACACCGTGAAGGTCGGCCTGGTGGCCTCCCTCTCCGGCACCTACGAGCCGGTCGGCACGGAGCTGCGGGACGGCTTCAAGCTGTATCTGGACACGCACGGCAGCAAGCTGGGCGGCCGGAAGGTCGAGCTGATCGTGGCGGACGAGGGCGATGGGCCGCCGACCGCCGTGCCCGCGGCCACCAAGCTGGTCAAGAAGGACAAGGTCGACGTGTTGACCGGGCTCGTCAGCGGCGGCTCGGTCAACGCGGTGCTGCCGCTGATCCAGCAGGCCAAGATCCCCCTGCTGGGTTCCAACGCCCGGCCGCAGGTCAAGGATATCGAGTACGTCTGGACGACCAGCTTCCTGTCCGACGAGCCGGGCCGGGCTATCGCCCCGTACATCAAGGAGAAGGTCGACGGCCCGGTCTACGCGATCGGACCGGATTACCAGGGCGGCTACGACGAACTGCGTGGCTTCACGGACGAGTTCGAGCGGATCAAGGGCAAGCTCGCCAACCCGGGCGGCAAGACCACCTGGACGCCGTTCCCGAAGACCACCAACTTCATGCCGTACTTCGCGGAGATCGCCAAGACGGACGCCAAGGCCGTGTACTGCTTCTACGCGGGCAAGGCGGCGATCGACTTCGCCAAGCAGTACGCCCAGTCGGACATCGCCGACCTTCCGCTGTACACGGCGTTCGTGACCGAAGGCAGCGTGCTCCATGCGCAGGGCCAAGCGGCGAAGGACACCTACTCGGTCCTCAACTACGCGGCGGATCTGGACAACGAGGCGAACCGCACGTTCGCCGCCGACTGGACGGCGAAGCACGACACCCAGCCGACCACGTACGCGATGGCCTCGTACGACGCGGCCGCCGTGCTGGACAAGGCGATCGCGGACGCGGCGGAGGACGGCGCCGTGACGCCGCAGACCATCAACAAGGCCATCGCGGGCCTCGGCCAGATAGACAGCCCGCGCGGGGGCTGGGAGTTCGGTGAAAAGGCGCACTCCCCGGTCCAGACGTGGTACCTGCGCCAGGTGCGTCCGGACGGCGCCCAGTTGGCGAACGTGATGGTCCAGGACCTGGCCACGCTCGGCAGCTGACGTGGACCTCCTCGATGCCCATCTCATACCGACGGTGGACGGGGTGGCCTTCGGGCTGCTGCTGTTCGTGGTCGCCGCCGGGCTGAGCCTGGCCTTCGGCACGGCCGGGGTGCTGAACCTGTCGCACGGCACGCTGTACGCAATCGGCGCCTACACGGGTGCCGAGTTGAGCGACGGCACGTGGGGCGGCCTCGCCCTCGCGCTGGCCGCCGGGACCGCCGCGGCGTGCCTCGCCGGGGCGGGCCTCTCCGCAGCGACGGCTCCGCTCGCCCGGCGCGGGCATCTCGCGCAGGCTCTGCTGACCTTCGGGCTTGCCCTGATCGGCGGCGACCTGCTCATCCAGCTCTTCGGTGCCGACGAACTCCCCGTCCGCGTACCGGAGATGCTCGATTCCTCGGTGTCGTTGCTGGGGCACCGCTACCCGGCGTACCGGCTCTGCTTCATCGTCATGGCCGTGGTGCTCGCGGCGTTCGGGACGTGGGTGCTGACCCGGACCCGGATGGGCGCTGCGGTACGGGCCGCCGCCGACGATCCACAGATGCTCGCAGCGACCGGCCACAGCCCCCGGGCGGTGCACACCGGCGTCCTCGCGGCGGCGGGCGCGCTGGCCGGGGCGGCGGGGGTGCTCGGGGCCCCGATCATCGGCCCCGGCCCCGGCACCTCCGAGAACGTGCTGATGCTCTCGCTCGTGGTGGTCGTGCTCGGCGGGCTGCGCTCGCTGTGGGCGACCTTCTTCGCGGCGATCGCGGTGGGCGAGGTGCAGACCCTGGGCGTCGCGCTGGCGCCCGCGCTTGCCCCGTACCTGCTCTTCGCGGCGATGGCGGCGGTGCTGGTGCTCCGCTCCCGTTTCGTAGAACCGGCGGCGGCGCACACTTCCGGACCGTCGTCGCCGGGCCCGGTCACGCGGCTCCGGGAGCGGCTGTCAGGCTGGGCCGCCCCGCTCTCCTCCTGGTCCCACGGGCTGCCGGGCGGGCCCGCGTGGCGTCGGGCGGCACCGCTGCTCGTGCTGCTCGCGGTCCTCGTCGCGCTGCCTGCGCTGCTGGACGCGTACAGCATCTCGCTGGCCGGTTCCGCGCTGGCGCTCGGGCTGCTCGCGGTCAGCGTCACCGTCCTCACCGGCTACGCGGGGCTGCCCACGCTCGGGCAGACCGCGCCGTTCGCCGTGGGCGCGTACGCCACCGCCAACCTCGCGGACGCCGGGCGGACCGTCGGCCCGGTCCAGATCGTCCTCTCCGCGCTCGCCGCCGCCGTGTTCGCCGCGGTGGTGGGGCCGGCGGTGATCCGGGCGCGCGGCACCACCGTCCTCATGATCACGCTCGCGATCGGGGAGCTGACCGGCGCGGTCGTCAACCAGCTCAAGTCCGTCACCGGCGGGGCCGACGGGCTCGTCGGCTTCCCGGCCACGCGGGCGTGGTGGGGCGGGCCGGAGATGGCCGAGGAGAGCGAGCTGTACACCTACGCGCTCGTCGTGGTCGTCGTCGCCGTCGTGCTGACCCTGCTCGTCCTGCGCTCCCCGGCGGGGAAGCTGCTAACTGGCACCCGGGGCGCCGAGGACCGGATGCGGGCTTCCGGCCACCCGGTGGGGCGCTACCTGCTGGTGGCCCACATCGGGGCGGGCGCGCTGGCCGGGGTGGGCGGTTCGCTGATGGTGACCGTGCAGCAGTACCTCGCCCCCGCCGACGTCGGGTTCGAGATCGCCGCGTTCGCCTTGCTGGCCGTGGTTATCGGCGGTACGACGTCGGTGGTCGGCGCGCTGCTGGGCGCGGGGCTCATCGTGGCGACCCGGGACTGGGTCGCCGGTTCCTGGCCGGGCCACGGGCCGCTGCTGCTCGGCGTGCTCTTCGTCGCGACGGTGTACCTGCTGCCGCGCGGCCTGGCGGGGCTGCGCGGGGACGGGCCGGGCGGCGGGGGCGGGCGGCGATCGGCGCCTCCGGGGAGCGAGGACCCACCACCGCGTCAGCCTCCTGTGAGCAGCGACCGGCTAGCGCCCGGGCCTCTCATGGGTAACGACCGGCCCGCATCCGGGCCACTCATACGCGAGGGTCGGCCGCCGTTCGCTCCCGCCCCGAACTCCGCTGGGAAGGTTGTCTCATGACGCCCGCTCCCACAGCGGATCCTCCGCTCCTCGTCCTCGACGGGCTCACCCGCCGGTACGGCACGCTCACCGCCGTGGACGAGGTGAACCTGCGCCTCCCCTCGGGAGCCCGGCACGCCGTCATCGGCCCCAACGGCGCGGGCAAGACCACCCTGCTGAACCTGATCGCGGGCACGGACCGGCCCGACCGCGGCACCATCGCCCTGGACGGCGCCGACGTCACCCGCAGGGGAACAGCGGCGCGGAGCCGTCTCGGCATCGCCCGGAGCTTCCAACAGCCCACGGTGATCGCCGAGTTGTCCGTGCTCGACAATGTCGTCCTGGCCGGCTGGACACACCGCCCGCGTCACCGCGGCGCCTGGCACAGGCCATCCCGCTACCGGTTGCGCCAGGAGGCGGCAGCACGCCATCTGGAGGCGGTGGGCCTCGCGGACCTCGCTCACCGGCCGGCCTCCGCCCTCTCGCACGGTCAGCGCCGCATGCTCGACCTCGCCGCCGCGCTGGCGGGCAACCCCCGGCTGCTGCTCCTGGACGAGCCGGCGGCGGGGCTCACCGACACCGACATCGGCCGGATGCTCGACATCGTCGGCGGACTGCCGCCGACGGTCGCGGTCGTCCTCGTCGAGCACCATGTCGAGGTGGTATCCCAACTCGCGACCGAAACTACGGTGTTGGCCGCCGGAAAGGTGATCGCCACCGGCCCGACTCAGGAGGTGCTGGCGCATCCCGATGTCCGCGCGGCGTACCACGGCTTCGCGTCCGCGGCAGTCCCGGAAGCTTCCGGAGGATCGGACAGCCCCGGCGCAGGGCACGTCCCGACCGTCTGCCCGCCCCCCACCGACGCGAGAGGATGACCGGGCCCAATGCTCGAGCTCACCGGCCTGACCACGGGCTACCACGGCGGCACCGTGCTCCACGGCCTCGACCTGACGGTCGCCGCCGGTTCGGTCCACGCCGTCGTCGGCCACAACGGCGCGGGCAAGACCACCCTCGTCCACACTGTCGCCGGGCTGATACGCCCGAGCGCCGGGACCGTACGCCTCGACGGCCGCGAGGTGACCGGCCGGCCGGCGCACCGGATCGCGCGCGCCGGCATCGGGCTCGTGCCGCAGGGGCGGCGGGTGTTCGCCGGGCTCACGGTGGAGGAGCACCTACGGCTGTCCCACCGCCCGCCGCGCCGGGGTGACACCCCGCGCCCCAGCGTCTGGACCCCGGCGCGGGTCCTGGAACTGCTCCCCCGGCTGGGCGAACGGCGGACGAACCGGGGTGCGGATCTCTCTGGCGGCGAGCAGCAGATGCTGGCGCTGGCCCGGGCGTTGCTCGGCTCGCCCCGGGTGCTGCTGCTCGACGAGCCGACGGAGGGCCTGGCCCCGGTCCTCGTACGGCAGGTCCACGAGCTGGTGGTGACGCTGGCGGCCGAGGGGCTCGCCGTCCTCCTGGTCTCCCCCAGCCCCGCGCAGGCCGTCGCGTGCGCCCGCACTCTCACCGTGCTCACCTCGGGGCGGATGACGCTGCGCATGGCCGGGGATAACGCCCGCGCCGACGCCACGGCGCTGCACGCGGCGCTGGAGCTGACGGCGGCGGGCACGGCTACCGGCGGCTGAGCGGCACCCCCGTAGCCGGACCGGACCCGGGGCCTGTGCGGGGGCGGCCGAGACGTCACGCCCCCGTGCTTTTCGCGCCTATCCGGCCTTCATGCTGTGGCCGCCGAACCCACTGCGCCGCTCGGAGCCGCTGTTCTGCCGCTGCCACCACGCGTCGAACCCGGCCTGGTCCATGGCGGTCCAGTCGGGGGTGTTCTCGACCTGCGCGTCGCCCATCCGGCGGGCGAGCGCGACCATCGCGGCCCCGACGGCCCCGCGCCCGGCGTCGTAGCGCTTCAGGATCTCCTCCCAGCTGCCCCCGGCCTTCCAGGCGGCTTCCAGCGCCGTGGCGTCCTGGAGCGCCTTCACGCTGCCCCCGCCTATGTGCGGCCGGGCGACGCTGGCCGCGTCTCCGACCAGCACCATCCGACCGGAGGCGTAGTGCGGCACCTTCAAGTCGTAGATGGGCTGGATGAAGGTGGCCTCGGCGGGGGTGCGGAGCACCCTGGAGGCCCAGTACGGGGGGAAGCTGTCGGCGACCAGGGCCCGAAGCCGTTCGGTGAGCTCGGAGTTGAGCTGGCCCGGCGGCAGGGAGGTGGGCGTCCGGAGGTCCGGGTGCAGGCCGCCCGCCTCGGGGGGAGCGGTGTAGAGCACCCAGTTCAGACGATGGCCGCCGTGACCGTCCGGGATGCGGTAGATCATGCAATGGCCGCCGGGGAAGACGATGTTGTGCGCGTCCTCGCCGTCCGACGGAAGGTCCGCGACGTCCGACGAGGTCCCGCGCCAGCCGATGTATCCGGCATACGCGGCGTCCGCACCCGGGAACATGGCTTCGCGGACGACGGAACGGTAACCATCGGCCCCGATAACGATGTCGAAGCGCTCCTCGTGGCCGTCCTCGAGCTGCAGCGTCACGCCGCCAGCATCCGGCTCCACCCCTGTGACCACCGCGCCGGACCGGTAGACGACCTCCTCGGGCACCCGGCGGCGCAGTTCGCTCCACAAGGATCCCCAGCTGTAGGCGCGGAACGGGAACGGCTGCTCGCCGACGACCCGGCCATGCTCGGCCTCGCCGTCGCGCACGCTCCACAGCCGCCGGGTCAACGGGGCCCAAGGCATCTCGGGCGCCACATAGCCTGCTTCCCGCAGCTCGTCGTACCGGTCGTTCTGGAGGGCAATTCCCACCCCTCTGTCGCGGAGCCGGTCATCGGCACGTTCCAGAACGGTGATCCGCTCGGCCCCGCCGCGGTGTGCGGCGAGAGCCGCCGCACATCCCGCGATGCTGCCGCCGACAACGGCGATGCTGCCTCCACGCACGACTGGCACTCCACTCACTCAGTGTTCCGGGCAGTCCGGCCGCCGCCCGGAACTCCGGCGCCGCGACAGCGCAGACAGCCGCACATCATGTCGCACTAGCGGCTGTTGGCCCGGAACCTATGGTCAGGACCCGGACTGGATCCTATCCGGGGGCTCACGTTCGGCGTCCTCGCACCCGACCACACGCGCCGCCGACGGAGCCCCCTCCGTCAACCGCCCAGAATCCACCTTGCGACCCCGGGCCCGGAGTCCGGCAGGGCGCCGTAGGCGCCGTGGTGCTCGGCATGGATCTGCCGGATCTCAGCGACCGCGGCGGCCTGCTCGGCCTGACGCGTGGCGCGTGCCCGCCCTCAGCAACCGCTGGTTTTCGGCCCGCACCCGGTCCAGCTCCTCGGCCGGGCTGAGCGCGGTGCCACCCGGCGGCCCGGGCGCAGGCATTCCGGCGTCCTTGCGGACCCACGTGCGCAGCGTCTCCCCGGTGATCCCGAGATCCGCGGCCACCGCCGCGTACGCCCGCTTAACCCCCGACGCGCTTGAGGGGGCGCGGGCGGCGGCACCTTGCGGGCGCCAGCGGCGTGCTGGTGAGCCCGCACCGCGGTGGAGTCCACGACACGTCCCAGTTGACCCGACCTGCCGCATCCTCGACGGCCTGGATCTTCGACGCAGCATCTTCCAGGTGCCATCCGCCGACCAGCGGCGATGACCCTTGTAGACGGTCTCCCAGGGCCCGAACCGCTCGGGCAGGTCCCGCCACTGCACGCCCGTCCGCACTCGGTACAACACCCCGTTGATCACAGGCCGGTGGTCACTCCACCGGCCTCCGCGCGTACCGCCCCGCGGCGGAAACGACTCCAGCCGATCCCACTCCGCATTCGTTACTGAGTTTGTGGGCGTGATGTCGGGAGGGCTGACAGAGGAAGTCAGTCGCGGTAGGCCGGAACCATGAGGTATCCGCAAGGTGGTGGCCTGACGGCCGAGCGGCGGGCCTTTCGCGAGGGAGTCCGCCTGCAAGCAGCCGCGATGTTCGCCGCAGGTGACGGCAACACGGTGGTGGCGAAACAGCTGCGAGTCAGCGTTCGTTCAGTGCAGCGCTGGCGCCGCGCCTGGCAGGCTGGCGGGGACGGCTTCCTGTTTTCCAGGGGCTCGGCGGCCCGGCCCAAGCTGAGCGAGAAGCTGTTCGCGGTGCTGGAGGAGGAACTTGCCAAGGGGCCTGTTGCGCACGGCTGGCAGGACCAGACATGGACCCTGGAGCGGATCAAGGTGCTGATCGGGCGCCGGTTCCATAAGACCATCACCCTGTCGACCATCGCGCAGATGCTGCGGCGCCACGGCTGGAGCCACCAAGTCCCGGCCAAGCGGGCCCTGGAGCGCGACGAGGACAAGGTGACCGGCTGGGTGAAGGACACATGGCCACAGGTGGAAGCACCGCGGCGGCGCTCGACGCCTTCATCGTCTTCGAAGACGAGGCCGGATTCTCGATGACGCCGCCCACTTCCCGCACCTGGTCCAGGCGGGGGCACACGCCCGTGGTCCGGGTGCGAGGCCGTTCCCAGCGCCGCTTCTCCATCGCCGCCCTGGCCTGCTACAAGCCCGGCGAACGAACACGTCTAATCTTCCGGCCCAAACAGCATCTCGATCACAAGCGAGGCGGCCGGCGCAGCTTCACCTGGCGCGACTATCGCGACCTGCTGGTCGCCGCCCATCAACAGCTCGGCGCCCCGCTGATACTGGTCTGGGACAATTTGAATGTGCATCTGGACGCCCGACTGCGGGCCTTCATCGACGCCCACGACTGGATCACCTCCTTCCAACTCCCCTCGTATGCACCCGATCTGAATCCCGTGGAAGGTGTCTGGTCACTGGTCCGGCGCTCGGCGCAGTGCAACACCGCGTTCAGCGACCCGGACCACCTGATCCGGTCACTCCGCCGCACACTCCGCGAGATTCAGTACCGCCCCGATCTCATCGACGCATGCCTCACCGCAACCGGCCTCACCCTCACGACATCACGCCCACAAACTCAGTAATCCCCACGCCCCATGACTCCAGCCTGACCACAACAAGGCAGTCATGTCAGGAGATCCGGGAAACAGCGCCTAGGCCTGGCCTAGGGTCTGTCGTCAAATGATCTTGAGTGGTGGATCATGGCGGGGTGATTGGTCGTCATGAACTGTCCGATGCAGTGTGGGAGTTCGTCTGTCCGTTGCTGCCACTAGCGTTGTGGGGCCGGAAGCGGGTGGACGACCGGAGGGTCCTTAACGGAATCGTGTGGAAGTTCCGGACGGGTTCGGCTTGGCGGGACGTGCCCGATCGGTACGGGCCGTGGGCAACGCTGCACACCCGTTTCCGCCGATGGGCGAAGGACGGCACGTTCGCGAGGATGCTCCAGGCCGCGCAAGCCAGGGCGGACGCAGCCGGGGGCATCGACTGGCTGGTGTCGGTCGACTCCACGGTCGTGAGGGCTCACCAGCACGCCGCCGGAGCCCGAAAAGGGGGGCCCTCGACCCGGCGCTCGGACGGTCCAGGGGTGGTCTGACCACCAAGATCCACCTTGCGTGCGACAGTCTTGGCCGGCCGCTGGGCTTCGTCCTGACCGGCGGGAACGTCAACGACTGCACGCGTTTCACCGAGGTGATGGAGACGATACGGGTGCCCCGCCTCGGCTCCGGGCGACCCCGCACCAGGCCGGTTCACGTCCTTGGTGACAAGGGCTACAGCTCCCGCGCGATCCGCACCTGGCTGCGGCGTCGGGGCATCACCCATACCATCCCCGAGCGGGCTGACCAGGTCCGAAACCGGGCCCGGCGCGGTAGCCGCGGTGGCCGGCCACCGGCCTTCGGCCGTGAGCTCTACAAACGGCGCAACGTGGTGGAACGCTGCTTCAACCGGTTGAAGCAGTGGCGGGGCGTCGCCACCCGACACGACAAGACCGCCGAGTCCTACCAGGCGGCTGTCACCCTCGCATCGCTTTTGATGTGGGTGTGACGTCCTGCGAGGACCGCCCGCTCGTTCACGGGCCGTGGAGTTCCGTCTCCCATGCCTGGAACGGCGGGTCGACCTCGTAAGTCGGGTCGCAGAAACGGCGAATCCACTGGGCGGCACGGTACTGCGCGTCCCCGTCGTTCAGCACTTCGCCGTCTGCGTCGACTTCCAGCACATTGCCATAGATCGCGAAGACCTGCTCCAACGACGAACCGAACGCGAAGAGAGCCGGTCGGTAGTCAAAACCGTCGAGCAGGTCAACGTCGATGGTGCCATTGGCCAAGTAAAAGGCGAAGAACCGAAGCGAAGCACGCACGTCGACAGGTAGATGTCCCACCAGCACATCATGCCTGCTGTCCACATCCCTCGGGCAAGATCTTTTGACGACAGTGCCTAGGCGACTTGGCGGCCCAGCTTTGCCGACTTCCGGTTGTGCCCCTTCGTATCCCACCACTCTTCGAGGTGGGCATGGACCAGATGCACGAGCTGGTGCAGTCGGTCGGGAGGGGGCGCGGGTGAGGTGAGCACATCGGCCCAGGACTTGTCGTCCCAGGGCAGAGCGAGAACCCAGTGTTCATCCGGGTGGCCATGGCGTTTCACGCCGAGCTGGTAGGCCAGTGTCGCGCTACGGTCCGCATGCTGCTCGACCGACAGCTGTTCGACATCGAACCGCACCCCGTCAGCAGTCACGTATGAACTGCTCAGTGCTTTTTCGGCTGGTGTTTGTTCTGCCATGGTCGAAACACCCTTCCTATCTCGTCCCGCGTCCCCTCACCTGTTTCTAGCAGCGAGGCGCGCTGGCGGCGACCGTCTGGTTGACCTTGTAGGCGGTCAGAAGGTCGTTGGTCCCGGCCGGGGTGCCGATGATGGTGCGGAACTTCTCCACGCGCGGGCACTGGTTGAGGTACGTGGAGTAGCCGCCGCGGCCGTTGGCGTCGCCGGACCATATGGCCGCGTTTATCTTGCGGTCCATCGTGCTGTTCCAGCCGTGCCGAGCCTTGATGTGCTTCCAGCCCCATGTGCTCGTGCCGCAGCGGAGCGTGATCACCTTGGGGCCTCGGTAGTACTTCTTCAGGACGTAGGTACGGCTGTGGCTTCTGCACTTGGCGTCAAAGCTGGTGGCTGCCGCCGCGACGGCCCCATCCGCAGGCCCCTGCGACGCGGCGGACGCCGGGCCGACTGCTGGAACGAGCAGGACTGACATGGCCGCAGTAGCAGTCAGTGCTGCCTTGATCGGGACGGTGACAGGCATGTGTTCCCCCTTTGTTCCCCGTGGTCAGCGGGGAGTTGTTGGATGGAGCGCCTCTGTGAGACGCGGGAGCACCGTGTCATCACTGTCTGAACCCTGTCAATCACTTACGGGTGCGGCTCGTGGCTCATACAAGATTTTCGTGGGCGTTGATCGTCCACAGGTCTTCGGTGATGTCCCGGGGTGGTGTGCGTCGGGAGTGTGCGACGAACAGGACGCGCTTGCGCAGGAGGCTGATGCCGGCGCGGCCTGCCATCTGGCTTTTGATCAGTTTCAGGTCCGTGATCCTTCCCTCCGCGACGCCCGAGCTGTAGGGCAGAGGCGCGGCCGCGGTGATCGCGTCAAGGTCGTCGAACAACCCGGCGGCGTAGCCGCGCAGTTGGGGAATGCCGCAGGTGTGGGGCCCGGCGGATCCAGTCGTGCAGCGGGGCGGGGCGCTGTTGGTCGAAGAGGGGCGCGAGGGAGCGGATGAGCTGGTGGCTGGTGTGCAGTTCCGGCCAGCGGTGGAGGAGGTCCTTGACGAAGACACGCTGGTCATCGGTCAGGTGGTCGGGGCGGCGCATCAGCAGCCGGGAGGTCTCGAACGCGCTGTGGTCCGGGGCCGGCGGCGGCAGGCCGGTGTCGAGGGCTTCGCGGTGTTCGGTGACGTAGAGGGGGACGGTTGCCTGGCTGCCGCCGAACCCCGCGCGGCCAGCTCACGGAACAAGACGGCGCGCGACCTGCCCATCACTTCACGAGGCTCCTCACGTCAGTCAGCCGTCCCTGCCCGCAGACCCGCACGCCTCAGCGTGGCCGCGCTGACTACTTCGTCGGGAAACCAAACACCGCGCCCCGGCCGCCGACAAGAAAGCCACGCCACGGCCATTGGTGCCACCACAGCGTGGAGATACCGGATCTACTTACGGAGTGGTGTGAAGTTCACCAAACGGGCAACACGTGCCGCACGGCCCACCGGTCCCTTCGGACAAGCAGGGGACTGTCGGCCCGGGCCGGGACCGTCGCCCTTGGCCGGCCCGGGCGGCGGATTCCTGCCCGACCGGCACCTCACACGGACAGGAACCCGCCGCCCACCACCGCGCCAGCACAGCCTGTGACCAGGCCGCACCTGCTACCACCCGACACCCGCCGGGCTTGGGCCTTCGACAGCCGCAGACCGCGATCACGAAAAATACGGGGCCCAGCCCAGTTCAGCTTCGCACGGCGGCAGCGGTGCGGAGCGTGTCGTGGAAAGTGAAGACCGAGGCAGTACCAGTGGCCTTCAGCAACCGCCGCGTCTGCGGCGTGACCCCCACCAGCAGCACAGGACGCTCACGGCGCGCGTGCAGGAGACAGTTCAGCAGCGAGGAGTCGCAGAACGACACCCGGCCCAGGTCGAAGGCGAGCGGCCCCGTCGTGCAGCGGAGCGCCTCGGCGACGGTGTCGGTGAGCTCGTTGGTCTGCGTGCAGTCGACCTCCCCGCCCACCTCGATCACCCACAGACCCTCTGCACACACCAAAGACGCCACCCCAGCCACAACCGCCTCCACACCATCGCCCGAACCATCCCTGCACCCCCTCCCCCACGCTCCGCCAGGAACACGCCCTCTCACCCACCACACCCCGATACCGGTCAAAAGTTCGAGGGAAACCGCCGTACGCCCCACCCCAACCGGTGACACAACACCCGCCACCACGGCCCGGAACCCACACACATGACCGGTGCTTCACCTAAACGTGTAGCCACAAAGTGCTGTGACGGGGGCATGCGTAGACCACCTGAAGATGCGGCGTGACGATGAGAATCGACCCGCTCATCGTCAGCCGGTCGGGCGACGCCACTGGAGAAGGCACAGGGGAAGCCGGAGGGAACGGCGCCGCCCGACCAACCACCCCCAACGAAGTCATCGACCCACGGGCGGCCTCTGGAATGGCGCCCGTTATGCGGCCCCAGCTCCGGTGACAGAACGGGAAGCGGTAGCCGGGCGCCGCACACCGGGCCCAACCAGAGCGGCGTACGACACCCGGCGCCTGCCAGGCGAGCGGTTCAACGCGACGACAGGGTCCAGGTCACGAGCAGCACGTGCCGGGCTCATAGCGGCGGCTCGCCACCCTCCGGGTACATGCTCCTTTCACGCCGCCTCGTAGTCGTGCGCGTGGCCGCCCCGCCAATTCACCAACGCCGGATCGTCGAGCAGGGCGAGGGCAGCGGCACCGCTGTCTGGCAGTGCAGATCAGGGCTGGCCCAGACTGCCGGTGTCGCACACCAGGCGGGCGACCTCTCGGAGTTTGATGTTCTTCTTCTGCGAGTAGCGGCGCAGGACGTCGAAGGCCTGGTCCTCGGTGACGTGGTGGCGCGCCATGAGGATCCCCATGGCTTCGCCGATGTGGTGGCGGGTGGTGATGGCCTGTTCCATCTGGGCGTGGGTGCGGGCGCTGGCGAGGGCGACCGCGGCGTGAGAGGCCAGGAGCCAGCCGGCGGCCTCGCCGACGTCGGTGAAGGCGCCCGGCCGGCGGGAGTAAAAGTTCAGGGCGCCGTAGTCCTCGTCGTCGGTGTACAGCAGGAAGCCCATCATGCTGCCGATCCCCAGGCGGTGGGCCTGAGGGACGAAGTGCGGCCAGCGCGGCTCTTCACCGAGGTCGCGGATGCGGTAGACGCGCTCGCCATCGGTTCGCCGGGCCGCGTCGAAGCAGGGGCCCTCGCCGAGCTGGGCCTGGAGCCGGTCGCACTCCACCACGCGCGCTTCGGTGGGGGCCAGGGTGCGGGCCCGCTTGTTCTCCAGAAGGAGGATGCCGGCCGCATCGCAGCCCCCGACCAGATCGTGGGCGGACTCGGTGATCTGTTTCAGGGTGGCATCCACCGTCGGCTGAGCCAGCAGCGTGCGAGCCACCGACGCCATCTGCACGGCAAACCCCTGCCAGTCCATCTCGCTCCTCCCAGCAGACCCCCCTGCTACTGGTCAGCTACGGGCGGACCAGACGGGGCAGTCCCCCGCGTGCAGGGTGGTGACCACGACAGTACTGCCGAAGAATCCGCGAACCTGCTCGACGGTGCAGCACGTGTGCGGCCGCGGCAGCGCGGGGCGCGACCGCACCACCTCAGGCACCACCTCGGCAACGGCCAAGGACGGCTCCGCGGGATGCGGCCGGCGCCCGCGGCGCCGCCGTCGCGCCCGGCCGACCGCCACTCTCGTGTACTGAGCCACATCCACAAGGCCTCCCCACTCGCCGAGGACCACGTGCGGGTCCACACAGCAGAGCCCACACCATGGCACACCAGCTATCCCCAAAGGTGACAACCGCGTGGTTCCGGGTAGTTTTCGATTGTGGATCGCATCCGGCGCCGACACTGGAACGGTCCACCCGCTCCCAGAGCACCCGCCGCCCTCCCGCTGGCCGGGCGCTCGTGGTCGAGGCGGGCAGGCCGCGCCATCCTGGGGATAACGGACGGCGCGGCCAGCCTGCCGCTCCTTGCACCCAGGGAAGCCGGGATGCCGTCTTAACCGGCAGTGAACCTCGGAGCGCCGGCTCACGCGCAGATCAGGACCAGGCGCAGGGTGGGGATCTGGTCCCATCCCTGGCTGGCGCACCGTTCAGCGAGGGCGAGGTCCGGTGCGGCCTTGAGGTACAGAGTTTGTGGCGGGCGGAGGCCGCCGGCCAGGGCGACGAGGGTGTGCAGGATGCCGTCGGAGAGAGAGGCGAGGCGGCGGCAGTCGATGGTGACCTCGTCGGCGGCGCGCATGCAGGCGTTCACCGCCTCAGTGAGCGGTTCGTGGTGAGCGAGGCGTGGCTCACCCTCCAGGCGCAGACGTACCCCGCCGGTGTCGCGGAGCGGGGTGATCGTTAAGTGGTCGTCGATGAAGAAGCCGGGCAGCACAACAGCCTCCAAGCAGAGCCGGAACGGTGCGGTGCACCGTCGCATGCCAAGTGGGTGCGGGAGGCGGAGGGTGGGGCGGGGGTTCCTGCTGCCTCCCGCGACAGCAGGAACCCCCGCCAGGTCACGCCTCGTGCAGGCGCAGGGAGGGCAGTTGGTCCCAGCCGCGCTCCCGCAGGCGCTCGGGCAGACGCAGTTCGGGTCCGGCCTGCAGGCACAGGAATTGGGGCGGGCGCAGGGCGCGGGCCAGACCGACCAGGGTGGCCAGAGCACTGTTGGACAGGTAAGTCACCTGGACGAGGTCGACCGTGACCTCCGCGGCCTGCTTCGCGCAGTCGGCCACCGCGGTGGCCAGCGGCACTTGGTGCGCCCCGACCACCTCACCGAACAGGCGCACCCCCTGCTCGTGCCGCAGGGGTGTGATCAGGCACAGGTCGTCGACGAAGAAGGTGGCGCGCACGGCCGGATCCCCGCTCTCGCGGACAGGGCACCACTGCGCGGGCGAGTGACGGGAGGCCTGCAGACACGCGGGAAGGGCGACTGCGGGTTCACGGCAGACGGGCGATGCGGTGCGTATGAAGCGGGCGACAGGGTCCCGCACGGCAGCCGCTGGCGCAGGGGACCCGTCCACGGGCCCGAGAGATCGCCGAAAAAGCCTGCGCCGCGCTAACGGCGAGGCATATTCACGGACTGCTCAGCACGCTACTCCCCCACGCGTACGGCCCGAAAGGCCGCCCGGGGGTGCAGAACCAGCCCTTCGCCAAGCACCAGACGGCACCGCTGCCGCTAGCCCCTGCAACGAGCACGGCACCGTGGACGAGCCGAAAAACGACCGCGTTTTCCGGATAAGGCGCCCTGGTGATCTCCGGACCGTTTTAGGTAGAAAGAACGCTGCAACACCGCAGAGACCACACAACCCTGCACGTTGTCCACGCCGCCCCACCCGCACCGGTGCCGCGGAAGGGACGCCGAGCCCAGCCCCCGCCCCGGCGTGCCGCCCCCGCCCACGTCCCTCCCGCCGTTCGAGTACGTCCAGGAGGGCCGCGCCGCTCGGCATACGGGCGATCGCAGGTCCCTGCCCGCAACGGCAGAGCATCGAACGCGGCATACGCGGCGGTGTAGCGGCGCATCAAGTCGGCCAGCCGCAGGCCGCAGCGCACACTTACCGCGCCGAAGTCAGTTGCGCAGTCACGCCAGGTGACCAGTTCGCCATCGAGGACAGTGTCGGACGGGAGCTCCATCGCGGCCAGTCAGCTTCGCGCGCGTGCGCCGCGCCTCGGCCAGGGGCGGCACAGAAGGACCATCGCCTTCCTGGCCGAAGCCATCCCTCTCCCAGGACCGCGTGGGCTCACTTGCCCTTGGCGGCCTCCTTGAGCTTCGAGCCGGCGGAGACCTTGACGCTGTAACCGGCCGGAATCGTCATGGCCTCGCCCGAGGCAGGGTTGCGGCCTTCCCGGGCGGCGCGGTGCGTGCGCTCGAACGACAGGAAACCGGGGATGGTCACCTTCTCCTCCCCCTTGCCGACAACCTCACCCACCGTTTCGGCGAAGGCCGCCAGAACAGCATCGGCATCCTTACGGCTCACCTGGGCTCGCTCAGCCAGAGCAGCAACCAATTCAGTACGGGTCATCTCAAAACTCCACAGCGCGCAGGGGTGCCCGGTCTCGACTGAGGGCGGGCGGGATCAAAGGACCCATACTGCCAGCCCTCACTGACAACCCGCCGCTCAGCACTCCTGCGCACTAGGCCGTGTTTCAGGTGCGGGTTCCGTTCCATGCCTCAGGCCGTGATGATCACCGTGTGGGGCGTGGGGATCTTTCTGATGAACAGTGGTCAGTGCTGGAGTCGTTGCTGCCGGCGGCGGGGTAAGTCGCAGGTGGCCGGGGCGGCGACGGTTGGTGGATGGTGTGCGTTGGCGGGTACGGACGGGTGTTCCGTGGCGTGACCTGCCGCCGGAGTACGGGCCCTGGCAGACCGTGTACAGGCTGTTCCGGCGATGGCAGCGGCAGGGGGTGTGGGCCCGGCTGCTGACGCTGTTACAGGCGCGGGCCGATAAGGCCGGGCTGATCACGTGGGAGGTCAGCGTCGATTCCACGATCTGCCGGGCTCACCAGCATGCGGCCGGTGCCCGGCGGGACGGCACCGGGCAGAAGGAGGCGCCTGGTGGTGTCGCCATCGAGCCCGACGACCACGGGCTGGGCCGGTCAAGGGGCGGGTTCACCACGAAGATCCACCTGGCCTGTGAGCAGGGTCAAAGGCTGTTGTCGCTGCTCGTCACCGCCGGGCACCGGCACGACAGCCCGCAGTTCCAGCCGGTTCTGGAGGCCATCCGGGTGCCTCGGAGCGGTCCTGGCCGACCGCGGTCCCGGCCGGACAAGGTGCGGGCGGACAAGGCCTACGGCTCCCGCGCGAACCGCGCCTACCTGCGCAGACGCGCCATCGGGTGCACGATCCCGGAGAAGGCCGATCAAGTCCGCAATCGCAAGAAGCGTGGTTCGCAAGGCGGCCGACCGCCGACGTTCGACAAGATCGATTATCGCGAGCGCTATGCGGTCGAGTGCGGGATCAGCCGTCTCAAGCAGCACCGGGCAGTGGCCACTCGGTTCGACAAGCTCGCGGTGCGCTACGAGGCGACGGTGCACGTCGCGGCGATCCGCCAGTGGTTGTGAGCCGTCGGGCGGCCCTGCGGCCGTGTCATGCTGGCCACCGGCACTTCGAGCAGCACACGCATGGGGAGGTCTCGTGGCCGCTGATTACTACTGCGCGGACAGCGAGAACGGCGACCACGTTGACGACCCGTCCGAAGACGCCCTGTTCGAGCTGGTCAGCGACCTGAACGGCATAGACAACACCTTCGTCGTCATCCAGCCCGACGAGGACGATCCCGCCTGGTTCGCGTCCGTCGCCGTCTCGGAGACGGGCGGCTACGAGATCGTCCGGCGTGACACCAGCCGCCGCGAGCACGCCGTCGCCGTCGAGACAGGCATCGATCAGATCGCGGGCGACCTCATCAAGTGGTTGGCCTCCCGGGCTACTTAAAACACGGCCTAGGTCCAATGCCGTTGTTCTAGCTGCTCGGCGTAGGCTTCTGTGTACTGCTCCCGGGGGTGGTGCCGGTGTCTGCGCATGTGTCTGACTTATCGGGTCTGGGGCTGTTGACCTGGGTATATCCGCCGGGTCTGGTGGATCGGGTGGTGGCTGCCTGCGGGCGAGTGGAGCAACGCAGACGCCTGCTGCCGGCCCGGCTGGTGGTGTACTTCGTCCTGGGCCTGGCGCTGTTCTCGCCCGCTCCCTATCTGGACGTCATGCGGCACCTGGTCGAGGGCCTGCGGGGCCTGGGGCTGCTGGGTGACTGGCGCATTCCGGCGAAGTCCTCGCTGTTCAGGGCCCGGCAGCGACTGGGGAGCGAGCCGCTGCGGGTGCTGTTCACCGCGACGGCGAAACCGCTGGGCACCCTGGCCACGCCCGGAGTGTTCTGGCGGGGCCTGCGGCTGCTGGCGGTGGACGGCACCTGCTGGGACGTCGCCGACACGCCAGCCAACGAGGCCGCCTTCGGCCGCCCGGGCAACGCCCGCGGTGCAGACAAGAGCTCCTTCCCGCAGGTGCGGATGGCCTGCCTGGTGGAGACCGGCACGCACCTGGTAGTGGACGCGGAGCTGGCCGGCTGCCGCACCGGGGAGGTCACCCTGGTCCGCCGCCTGCCCCGCTCCTGCGGACCCGGCCAGCTTGTCCTGGCCGACCGCGAGTTCCTCGGCGTGCCGTTGTGGCGGGCCTTCACCGTCACCGGCGCCGACCTGTTGTGGCGCGTGCCCGCCAATCGTGTCCTGCCCGCCGACCGGGTGCTGCGGGACGGCTCCTGGCTCTCCCGCATCCACGCCACCACCGACCCCGCAAAGCAAGACCCGGTCACCGTGAGGGTCCTGGCCTACCGGCTCGATTACGCCGGTCCGGCGGCGGACGACTACCGGCTGGTGACCAGCCTGCTCGATGCCCGCCGCTTCCCGGCCCGGCAACTGGCCGCGCTCTACCAGGAGCGCTGAGAGGTCGAGTCGGTCCTCGCCGAACTCAAGACCCGCCAGCGCGGCGCCCACACCGTACTCAGCAGCAAGACCCCGGACGGGGTGCTGCAGCAGATCTGGGCCCACCTGCTGGTCCACCGGGCCCTGCGCGAGCTGATGTTTCGAACCGCCACCTCCGGCGGCCTGGATCCAGACCGGCTCTCCTTCACCGAGACCCTGCGCTCGGCCCGGCGCAGCGTGACCGTCACGCCGGGCCGTTTTTCCCCCTGACCTCCTGGTCCAGGCGCTGGTCCTGCTCGAGCACGACCTGCTGGAGCGGCTCCTGCCGGCCAGACGCCTGCGCAGCCAGCCCCGCGTAGTCAAACGCAAGATGTCCAACTACCGGCTCAAACGGGCCGAACACCGCGCTTGGCCCCAGCCCACCCGCACCGGCGTCCGGGCCGTCCGCATCCAACGACCTCAGCCCACGAGGACGTAAGGCAACGGCATTGGGCCTAGGTCTGCTCGCCGCTGCGGGCGGTGCGATAGGCGCGGTGCAGTGTCTGTCCCGCGCGACACCGGCCAGCCAGCCTGGCGCACTCCGCGCAGGCCATCAGGTGCTCCAGGTAGGTGCAGTACGCGCGCTGTCCCTGCTGAGGGGGTGTCCATAGCCCCAGGGCCGATCCCTGCTGGCATCCTGCTGTGCCGTCGCCCCTCATGCGAGGGCATCCGTCGTGTGTCGAGCGGTTCCCGGTCGGCTGCAAGTGATGGTTATCGGGGCAGCCCCACCGTGCCGTGTGTAGGCGTGGTGGCGTGTGCCCACCCGCCGCGTGGCCGCCCGTCGCCTGCTCTCGGGCGTTCGTCCTGTCCGGGGCGGCGCGGCGGCAGGTGTGCTTGGGCCGTGGGAGCTCATGGCTGCCTTCTTTGTGGGTTTATATCGGGCGCCATGGTGAGGTGGTGTGCGGCGCCGCGGAGCGGACGGGCCGGTTGCCGGTCAGCGAGGGCTGATCAGTTCCGCCCAGATGACTTTGCCTTCGACGCGGGTGGAGGGCGCGGTGCCCCAGCGGTCGGCGAGTTCTTGGACGAGAAACAGGCCGCGGCCGCCTTCTTGGCAGGGACCGCCGGGCGCCTGGGGCGGCCGGAGCGCGGCCGTACCGCTGTCGTGGAGTTCGATACGCAGGCGGGCTTGGCCGCCCGCCAGCGTGAGGCCGCACAGGAAACTTCCGCTATCGGTGTGCTGGAAGGCGTTGGTGGCCAGTTCGGAGATGAGCAGGACCGCGTCGCAGCAGGTGTCGTCGGGCACCTGCCAGGTGCGGAGCCTCTCGCGGGCGGTGTCGCGGGCCGCTCTTGCGCTGGTGGGCCGGGCGGGCAGGGCGAACCAGTGCTCGAAGAGGGAGACAGGTAAGGCGATGGATACGGCCGGGGGCTGGGGCGCGGGGCGGATCACAGTAAGGGCCTTCCAGGTCTGTCGCGGGGCAGGCCGGGTCAGGGGGCGCGAGCGCGAGGGTCCGCGGGCTGGGCGGGTGCCCGACCGACCGGACATGCCGTTGGCGTCAGGCGCCATCCGGCCGCCTGGGGCTGGGGAGCCGGAGGCCGCGTGGGGGCAGTGAGCGTGGCCGCGCATATGCCGACTATGCGCGTGATCACCTCATGCTGCAACCTCCTCTCTGATAATTTCAGCAGACCGTGTATCGCTCTGGTATTGCCGTCAAGTCCAGGCGACAATCAGCTTGTTGATGAGCGCTCAGGAGGTGGGATGTGAGCGAAGCCCGGTCCGGCACCAGCGCGCCGACCGTCCTGCGCATGATCCTGGGCCGTCGGCTGCAGGAGCGGCGCCTCGCGGCCGGCGCCACGCTGGAGGATGCGGCGAAGACGCTGCGGGTGAAGACCCTGACGATCCGCCGTCTGGAGAAGGCCGAGGTCGCCCTCAAGCCGCTGTATGTGGAAAAACTGCTCGAGACCTACGGTGCGCCGCGCCCTGAGATCGAGCAGTTCATCGACCTGGCCGAGCAGGCCAACGAGCCAGGCTGGTGGCACTCCTATCGCGATGCGGTGCCCGGCTGGTTCACCGCCTACGTCAGCCTGGAGACCGGCGCCCGCACCTTGCGCACTTATGAACCCCATTACGTCACCGGCCTGTTGCAGACGCCCGACTACGCCCGAGCCGTACTACGGGGTGGGCTGCCCAACGGCAGTGATGAGGAGATCGAGCGCCGCGTGGACTTGCGGCTGCACCGCCAGCTGCTACTGAAGGGTGCGGACGCCCCGACGCTGTGGGTGGTGATGGAGGAAGCCGTTCTGCACCGAGAGGTCGGCGGACCCGAGGTGATGCGCGACCAGATCGACCGGCTACTGGAGGTCTTCGAGTTCCCGCACGTCAGCGTGGACATCGTGCCCTTCGCCGCAGGAGCGCACGTGGGGGCGTGCGCCCCGTTCACGTACTTCCGCTTCGCCGAGCCAGAACTGCCCGACATCGTCTACAGCGAACTGCTGTCGGCCGCCGTATACCTGGACCAGCGCCCCGACGTCGTCGCCCATCTCGAGGCGCATTCCCGGCTGGCGCTGCTCACCTCCTCCGAGGTCAGCAGAAAGCTTCTGCTACGCATGCGCAAGGAGTACGCGTGACATCCACCGGCCAGGTGATCTACAACGGGATGCCCGCCCTGCAGCTCGGCGAGAGAGGCTGGCTGCGGCCCTGGAGCGGGCCCAACGGCGGCCAGTGCGTGGAGACCAAGCAGCTTGCCGACGGCCGGGTGGCCCTGCGCCAGTCCACCGACCCGGCCGGCCCGGCACTGATCTGTACGCCCGAGGAGATCGCCGCGTTCGTCCGCGGCGTCAAAGCCGGCCTGGCCGACTACCTCATGACGGGATAGCTCAGCGCACACACGGGCACGCAAGGCGGCGCGTGCCTCTCCCCTGAACCGCAAAGTGGCCACCAGCCACGTGAGAGGGCACACATGAACAGGCAGGACGGCCGGGATCTCGACACCAGCAGGGCGCACTCGGCGCGCATGTACGACTACTTCCTTGGCGGTAAGGACCACTTCGACGTCGACCGGGAAGCCGCCCTGCTCGCCGCCAAGGCCCACCCCGGCCTGCCGGTGACCGCCCGGGAGAACCGTGCGTTCATGCACCGGGCCACCCGGGTGCTGGCGCAGGAACACGACATCCGCCAGTGGCTCGACATCGGCACCGGTATCCCCACCGAGCCGAATCTGCACCAGATCGCCCAGTCCGTCGCCCCCGATGCGCGCGTCGTGTACGCCGACAACGACCCCCTCGTCCTCAAGTACGCCGAACGCCTCATGCGCAGCACCGCCCAGGGACAGACCGCCTACATCGAGGCCGACGTCACCGACCCCGGCACTCTGATCGACGCCGTGAGAGATGCCGACGTTCTGGACTTCGAACTTCCCATCGCGCTGACCCTGAACGCGCTCATGCACTTCGTGACCGCCCCGCACGACCCCTACGCCATCGTGAAGCAGCTTCTCGATGCGCTGCCGGCCGGCAGCGCCCTGGCCATGAATCACTGCACCCCCGACTTCGACCCCGAGACCTGGAACAACGTCGCCAAGGCCTACACCGAGGCAGGAACACCAGTCCATTTCCGCTCCCGCAGCGAGGTGGCCCGCTTCTTCGACGGCCTGGAACTGATCACTCCCGGGATCCGCTGCTGCCACCGCTGGCGCCCCACCACACCCCCCGACGGCACCGAACCCACAGACGCCGACATCAGCCTGCTGGCCGGTGTCGGCATCAAACCCTGACCCGCACCGCACGCCAGAGCGGCGAACACGCCGCATCCCTGCCGCTGTCCGGCCCACATGCACGTGCGTTGTTCAAGGCGCCCTCACCACTGCCACAGGGTGCGCGCGTGAAACGGCTTGGTTGGACCCGGGCGGCGGCGCCCCGCGCCGCTGCGTCTGCCTCAGCCGAGCCACAACGTCGGCCGGCCTCCCCCGTCCACACGGGACTCCACTCTCAGCCAAGCGCGCTACACAACAACGACGGCAGACCGCCTCGTCGCTGGCCGGCAAGGAAAACGACTGGCCGCTGCTGGAGCGGTTCATCGAGGTGGAGGCCGAGCCCGAACGGTCCGCCTTCAGTCGGGCCTCGCGAGGGACATCAACGCCTAGTTCCTCACGACCCAAAACACCATGAGGAGGATATGGGTCGCGGCGCGGCTCATCCGCGTCCAGTTCCCCCTGCCCGTGCACGATCGCGCGCACTCTGCCTCGATCTCAACCGGGCGGTGTGGGAAAGCTGCCCATTGGCGAAAGAGTGCACGACCTATTGGAGGACGACCGGCTGGCGTTCCTGGAGGCGGCCCGCCCCGTGGTCGCGACCTGTTGCCGGGGACGCTTCACTCCCACCGCTCACACCGTGCCTGCCCGTTCGGCGGGGCCAGCCCGCCCCAGCTTGACTTCGAGTGCGCTCCAACTCCTAGGTTCCAAAGCGTTCATCCGTGCTCAAGGTATGCCGGCTCCGCCGGGCAAAAGGGAGTGGCCGCACATGATCAGCCGAACAACGCTCGCCTCGACCGGTCTCACAGTCAGCGCTATGGGCCTGGGGTGCATGGGGATGAGCGAGAGCTATGGCGCCGCCGACTGGGACGGCGGCCTGGCCACCATCGACCGGGCCCTGGAGCTGGGCATCACGTTCCTGGATACCGCCGATGCGTACGGCACCGGACACAACGAGGTGCTGGTGGGCCGGGCCATCCACGGCCGCCGGGACCAGGTGCAGCTGGCCACCAAGTTCGGTATCGACCGCAGTGCTGGTGACCGGGCACGCCGCATCCGTGGCGCCCGGGACTACGTACTGCGCTCCTGCGACGCCTCGCTGCTGCGGCTGGGCGTCGAGGTCATCGACCTGTACTACGCCCACCGCCCACCCCAGGATGTGGAGATCGAGGAGACCGTCGGGGCGATGGCGGAACTGGTCGAAGCCGGCAAGGTCCGCCACGTGGGCCTGTCCGAGGTTGACGGCGAACTGCTGCGCCGGGCGCACGCGGTGCACCCGATCACCGCGGTGCAAAGCGAGTACTCACTGTGGACCCGCGACGTCGAGGCAATCACCCCGATGATGGCCGAGCTCGGGGTCGGGCTGGTGTCCTACTCACCGCTGGGACGAGGGTTCCTGACCGGGACTCTGGACCGCGCCACATTGGACGAGAAGGACTTCCGACGCACAAACCCCCGCTTCGCGGGCGAGGCGGGTGAGGCGAACGAGAAGATCGCGCAGACCGTGCGTGAGGTGGCCGACCGGCTAGGTGCCACACCCGCCCAGGTGGCGCTGGCCTGGGTGCACGCACAGGCCGAGCGGCTCGGGGTGGCGGTGTCCGCTATTCCGGGCACGCGCAGCCCGGCCCGGCTGGAGCAGAACGCTGCCGCGCTGGACCTCACCCTGAATGCCGAGGCGCTGGCCGCGCTGGACCCGCTGAGCGATCAGGTGATGGGCGAGCGCTACACGCCTGCGCACACCGCTGAGGTCGCTCGGGGCTAGACAGGCCCCGCGTGGTCAAGGAAGCCTGCGACACGCCCTACATCCGCGGCGCGAAGGCGGTACCGGCACGAGAGACTCGGCGGCAAGTCGCTTGCAGTCTGTATCGATGCATTCGAAGCAGACAATTCAACCGGACTCTCCAGCGTCGGCACCGAGGCCGCCCGCACCTCCAAACGCACTGGCCAGGGCACCGGCAAGGTGGGTTACAGCTACCTGCACTCGGCTCTCGACGACCACTCGCGGCTCGCCTACACCGAAGCCCTGGACGACGAGAAGGCCATCACCGCGGTTGCTTTCTGGCACCGCGCCGTCGCCTTCTTCACCGCGCACGGCATCACCCCGATTCGCCACTGTCTCACCGACAACGGTTCCTGCTACCGATCTACAACCTGAGCCAGCGCCCTCGCCGCCTGCGGCACACAACACAAGCCGACCCGGCCCTACACCCCGCGCACAAACGGCCGGGTCGAACGCCACAACGGAACGCTAGCCCGCGAATGGGCCTATCGCGGACGCAGCGGCGGCACTGGAAGATCTAAACAGCGTGCGCTCCACTATCCACCTGCGCGGAAGCACGACGAAACCGGCCATGTCGTCGCTGCGTCTGACGATCTGCAGCACGCATCCGAGCTGCACCGCGGCCCAGTCCACCAGCTTGCCTGCCAGCGGCCTGGGCATCTTCCGCTGCGTCGTCAAGCGCATCATCGCCTGAGGCTATGGCTTCCACCGCCTGTGTATTTACTGGGAGAGATGCGACGACATCAAGAGACAGCCAACGTGTCAGAGAACAACATCGGCGACGCGCAGGATCTCGTCGACGTCGTCGCTGGTCGGATTGAGGATCAGCTCGTCGGCTCCGATCTCCTCGAACTCCCTGACGGTCTTTTTGATCTCTTCGCCTCCTCCGCTCACTGCGGAAGCGATGAAGCCGGCGGTGTCCGCTCCTGCTGTGGAGTAGTAGTCATAGACGTTCGCCCGGCCGCCCTCGGTATCCGCAACGGCGAAGTAGGCGATGGCGACGAGGTACGGAGAGCCCTCCCGTCCAGCTTCCTTCCAGGCGGTGCGTACGCCGTCGAAGGCTCCGGCGATCATGTGTGCCGGTACGGACGCACCGATATAACCACGGCCGGAGCGCGCCACGCGGTTGAACGAAGCCTGGACCATACCGCCGAAGAGCAGAGGCACCTCACGGCTGCCCTTGGGCACCAGCGGGTTGTCGCAGCCTGCGGGCGTCTCGCCGCGCCACACGCTCTTGTACGTCTCGACGTCACGGTCGAGACGCTTACCCGTGCCACGCGGGCCAAGGCCCTCCACGACGAAATCGTCGGGCCGCCCACCGAGACCGATTCCGAGGGTGAGACGGCCGCCCGAAACACCGTCGATGCTCTGTGCCTCCTTGGCCAGCATATGAGCAGGCCAGACCGGGCCGAGCAGGACGTTACTGATGAGCCCGATACTGCGCGTGGCACCTGCCGCCGCCGCCAGCGCGACTGTGTCCATCACCCCCGGGTAAGCAACACGGCCCACACTGCCCAGGGAGGCGAATCCCGCGTCCTCGGCGCGCCGTGCCCACTCGGGAATGACGTCCGCTCTCACATCACGTATTTGATTGGGAATTCCGATACCAATCTTCACGAGCGTTCTCCTTCTGTGAAAGTTGTTTTCCTCAGCGAGTTACTTTCACCGCATGAATTTCCCATGCGGAGCATGCAGTTCTTCGACATTTCCGGGGTGTTGAGCGGTATAGGACGCATGGTCAACCTGGGATTGACGAGAAACAGTGGTGCGCCGCGTCCGGACTTATAGATGTCCGCCGTCGACGGCCAGGTCGATGCCGTTGGCCAATCGGTTCTCCAACAGGAACCGGCAGGCATCGACGATGTCAGCCATGCTGCCGAGCTCGCCGGTCAGCGTCTCCGCCCGAAACTTGGCCAGGGTTTCGGCCAGCTCCGCCCTGCCCTGCCAGAAGGGACTGTTCTCGATCGGCCCGGGGTGGATGGCGTTCACCCGCACGGGAGCCAGTTCGATACTCAGCGTCCGCACCATCCCGGTCACAGCGGCGTTGACGGCTGTCAAAGTTGTCGAGCCGGGATACGGATAGTCTTTGGCGCCACCGCCGAACAGCAGCACCGCGGCGTTCGGCGTGAGGCGTTCGGCCAGAGCGGCTATGACGGCCGTGTACCCGACGATCTTCGTCACAGCCAACTGGCTGGCGGCCGCTACGTCGAAGCTGGCCAGAGTGTTGCGATCGCGGACCATGCCGACCAGGACGAGCCGGTCGACCTGCTCGACAGAAGCGAGCGCTGCGGCGACCGTTTCCGGGCGGCTGAGGTCGAGGGCCAGGCCGGTGACCGCGCCGACAGAGGGCGAGCCCTCGCCGGTGGTGGCCGGTAGCTGTCCGGCCACCGTCGCCGTGGACTCCGCTGCCTCGGCCGTGAGTTCAGCGGCTACGGTCGCGGCCCGCGCACCCTCGCGCCCCGTGATCATTACGTTCGCACCGTCGCGCAGATAGGCGGCGGCTAGTTCTCGCCCGGTGCCCTGTGTGGCGCCGATGATGAGGACGTTAGGCAACTCGTATTCTGCCTTCCATCAGACTTCCATCAACTTGGATGGTGGCGCAGTCCGTTCGGGGCAATCACGCGGCTGCTCACCGTAGGAGTGCGATTTAGCGGCGGTACGGCAGCGGGTTCTGCTCATGTGCTGCCCCCAGTTGGTGGCAATCCGGTGAGCACATGACTGCTGTCTCCGTAACGCCCGTATCCTGCAGCGCCGTCAGGCCGCGGCAGCGAGCTCTCGGCGGTGCCGGGCATATTCCTGCGGGCCGCTGACCGCAAGCTCCGCGAACAGGTCCGGAGGCAGGGTGGCCTCAAGCACCTTGTACAGATCCGGATCCAGATTGTGCAGCAGCATGCCGAAGAACAAGGGGAACTCCTCCGGCTGCAGGTGGGCGATGCCATGCATCCCCACCTCACCCCACTCCGGCGCGCTCAGGTGGGCGTCGATGAGGACGAGCGCGTCGGCTTCCTCGGCTGCCAGGTGCGAGCTCACGACGGGCGTCAGCTCACGCAGCGCGTCCACGACGGCCTCCCGACGCGCCACATCGGGGTTCGCCCGCCAGGACGCGGCTGCATCGGTCAGCGCGGTCAGCCCGCGATCGATCCCCGCATGCTCAGCCCGCATGACGTCCAGCACAGCCGCGGTGTCTGCCGGGGCACGCTCGGCCAGCTTCGGCCAGACAAGCAGGTCCTCACCTTCGTGGTGTACGTGCAGAATTCGGGCGACGAAGTCGATGTGCCGAGCGACGATCTCGACATGCCGACCATCCCCCTCCTCCACGTTCATCACGTACTCGGGAAGCTCGGCCAACTCGCGGCGGAGCATGGCGTGGACGGCGTACATGTCCCGGCTGTCGGCCGGCGCATGGTCGGCGGCGGGCGCAATTCCGGGTGCAGAAGCGGGTACAGGCTCTATCACAGACGCTCCTCAGGTGGCGGCACGGTGCCGTTCACGGCGGACTTGACGGTCCGGCGCAGCGGCGGCGTGGGCGGGCGACTACCCGCGATCGATCGCGGCACACGCCTCCGGTCGGCTTCCGGCGCCACCTCATTTACGCGCGGGCCCCACGCACTGGAGGGAGGAGCCGAACACGCCGTAGGCGTTCATGCCGCACGATGAAAAGTCCCGCAGTTTTCCGCCAAGCACGTCTCTGGCCCGACAAAGCGGTGCACTCTCCCGGCTTCGCTCCGTCTGGCGAGCTGGTCTGCGATCTTGGCAGCGGCGCGCATGTTCCGTTTCCATCGCCCGCCCGGTGTGGGCCAAGCAGTGGACCATTGATCACCGACAGATAGTCACAACGGTCCTACCGCTTTACGTTCCACCGCCGACAACAGCCTGTCGGAGAACTCGTCGCTGGTGATCGGAGCCGCTGCCCGTTTCTGTCCGTAACGGGAACGCCTGTAGCCAAGATGTTTGCCGTTACATACTATCTTCGACCTCGCGTAAGGTACTTGATCACTGACGACTCCGGTGGAATCGAGCGGAACGACGGACACAACGATGCAGAGGCCCCCCACGCCCACGCGCGTCGACTCCCACGGGAACGCCCTGGTCGCTCTGCGGCGACGAGTGTTCACCGGGCGGGTCGCCGAGCTGCGGCTGCTGCGTGAGCTGTTGCTCAGCGAGGAGCGCGGCAGTTTCGTCGTGTGGCTGCACGGCATGGGCGGCCTTGGCAAGACGGCGCTGCTGCACCGCTTCGCCGACGACGTGGAGGCCCAGGGGCTGACCAGCCGCACGGTCGACCTGCGGCGCACCGAGCCGAGCCCGGAGGCCTTCCGGGCGGCCCTCGACGCGCAGGCCCCGCTGGACGAGGCGAGTGTGCTGCTGATTGATTCGGGGGAGTCGCTCGGCCCGCTGGAGCAGTGGCTGCGGGACGTCTTTTTGCCGAGTATGCCCACACATCTGCTGGTGGTCGTCGCGGGTCGGCACCCTCCTGCCGCGGAGTGGCGCACCGACGCCCAGTGGTGGCACGCGTTGCGCAGTGTGGAGCTCCAGGGCATGGACGACGCCGAGGCCGCCGTGCTGCTGCGCAACCGGGATGTGCCCGAATCGGCGATCCCGGGCATCGTCCGGGCAGGATACGGGCTTCCGCTGGCGCTCGTCCTCCTCGCCGACGCCCACATAGGTCAGGAAGAGACGGCCGGACTCCCGCGCCAGTGGGAGCTGCGCGATCTGCCCGAAGTCGTACGCGAACTGCTGCGCCTCTCCCTGCGCGAACTGCCGACCCTGGCCCAGGCCGACGCTCTGCATGTTCTGGCGCTCGCCGCCGTCACCACCGAGGAACTGGTGCGCAACGCCCTGGACGTGTCGCCCACCGAGGCCCGCCAGCTCTGCCGGTGGCTGCGGGAGCTGCCGTTCGTGCGCACCACACCCGACGGTCTGGTCCCGCACGAGCTGATGCGCGAGGCGCTCGTGGCGGACCTGCGCTGGCGGGGGACCGAGGGGTTCGAGCAGCTCGTCCACCGGATCGGCGGGCACTACGCGGAGCGGCTGGCGCAGGGCACCGGCGACCGCTGGGCGTCCGGCGTCGGTCTCGCCGCCCTGGCGCGGGTCAACCGCGCGGTGCGGACGGCGACCGACTGGCGGGGCGTGGCCCGTTTCCGGCTGCGCACGGCACGCGCGGACGAGCGCGACGAGGTGCTGGAGCTGCTGCGCGCCGAGCACGGGGAGGGCGCCGCCGAGCTGGCGGCCCAGTGGTGGGACCACCAGCCCGCGGCCTTCACGGTCACGGAGGACCGGCGCCGTCTCGTCGCCGTGCTCGTCGCGCCCACGCTGGAGGGCGACGGCCCGCACATACCCGACGACCCGGTGGCGCTTGCGGCGCTCGACGCGGTGCGGGCCGGCTCCCCGCTGCGGCGCACGGAGCGGCTGCTGCTGGCGCGCTGGAGCTGCGGCAACGCACCGGCGAACCTTGCCGCGCTCGTCACCCTGTGGGCCACGACGCCTGGTATTGCCGTGAGTTGGACGGTCGCAGCGCCGGAGGACCGTGAGCTGTCCGCGCTGCTGGCGCTGTGCCGCCACCGCGCGACGCCGGTCCCCGACGGCGGGGGCGGGGCGCTCGTGTCGTATGCGCAGGACTGGCGGATCGAATCCTTTCCGTGCTGGATGGCCGCGCTGCGGACGCGGCTGCCGGCCGACGAACCGGGCGCGGCGCACGTCGCCGAGGCCGAGCCGACGCCCGCGCCCCTGCCCTGGCCCGGGTTCGCGGAGGCGGTGAAGCAGGCTTTTCGGAGTGTGGGGGCCGGGGACACCGGGGAGCTCGCCGAGAACGCGTTGCTGACCACGCGGCTTGTCCAGCCGGGGGCGGACGCGACGGCGTTGCGCACGGTCCTCGATCAGACCGTCGAGCGGCTGCGCACGGCGCCGGGGACCGCACAACTGGGGGCGGTCCTGGAGATCACGTATCTGAGCGGGCCGCGGAGCCAGCAGGCCGCCGCGAGCCGTCTCGGACTCTCCTTCAGTACGTATCGGCGAAGGCTGTCGGCCGCGCTGACCAAGGCGGCCGAACTGCTGCGGGAGCGCGACCTGTACGGCGGGGTCGTGAGGTAGGGCCCGGTGGGCGGGTCCGTGCGAATTGGCTATTTCTCTGTGAGTTGAGGACATGCGGTGAGTGATTCCGAGCAGGACGACACGAAGCGACGGCAGCGGGCGCGGTTCGTCGAGGCGCTGACGACCAGTGCCCAGCAGCCGGGCGAGCGCTCCCGGGCCGGGGTGCGGATCGCGGGGGCCGTGGCGGTCCTGGCGCTGATCGCGGGCGGCACCATGGGGATCGGCGCGTGGCGCAGTCACCAGGCGGACGAGAACGCCAAGAAGGAGAAGATCGCGGCGCAGCAGGCGGCGGCGGAGCGGAAGCTGACCGAGGCGCCGAGTCCCACTCCGACGAAGACCGTGAAGCCGTCGCCGAAGGAGTCGCCCAAGCCGACGACGCAGGCGCCGCGCATCGAGCCGGTCGCCCCGCCCGTGACGCGGTCGCCGTCGCCGACGCCGACGGTCAAGAAGGAAGTGAAGAAGGCGGTCGTGCCGGCCGTCACCGACCGGTCGAGGGTGCTGCTGAAGAACGTCGCCACCGGCATGTGCGCCGATGTCCCGTACTACGGGCCCGGCAAGGTCGGCGAGCCGGTCAACCATTACTTCTGTGACGGCTCCGACGGCGACAACCAGTTGTGGAACATGCGGGTCCACGTCGGGGACACCGGTCCCGGTGGGAAGAAGCTCGTCATCTTCAGCAACGTCAAGGACGGTCTCTGCCTGGACATGCCCGACCGCGGCCCCAAGCCGGTCGGCACCACGATAAAGGAGGCCGGTTGCCACAACAGCATGGACGACAACCAGCTGTGGTGGCTGGAGCCGTCCGGCGCCGATGTCTTCAAGATCCACAACGTGCTGAGCAACGACCAGTGCCTCCAGTCGCAGGGCCAGGCCGTCAAGAAGCCGAACCAGCGGCTCATCATCGGCTCGTGCGCCGAGAGCGACGCGCGATGGCAGTTGCTGGGCTGAGCCCACACCGTCACGGAAGGGCCCAGTTGCTCACGCAAGAGAGTTCGGCGCCATATCAGAGCTGGTCGAGCCATCAGACCTGTCCACGGCCTGAAGGCTCGACTGCTCCCTACCCCTTGGCAGAGGCGGGCCACTCCCAGGAGCGAATGGGCAGGCAACCGCCCCCACATCGTGGTCTGAACGAGGGCTGCGCTCCTCTCCAAGCGCTCCAACCTGAGCGCGCTGCGACCATTCTCCGTACCTAAGAGGTTGTTGTCTTTCCGTGCATGATGACTGCGTTTCCGCTGTTCATTGGCAGGAGTGACGTCCGGGCGGGAGTCATAGATCGTCGTTTCGTCGCTCCCGTGGAGGTCGCGGATGATTACGGTCGGCGCCTCTCCAGAGAACGGCCATAACTAACCTTCGAATGAAAGACGCTGTCCAGTAGGGGAATTGTGTCCGTACTCGACAGCACACCGGTGCTGGTAAATGACTGCACTCGGGGTAGAGCTGACAGTGCTATTCGAAAGCAGGCCCCCGGTCACCGCAGCGCCAACGCGGTACCGGACAGACGAGGGAGCGAGCATGAGTGGCGCCATAGAGTCCGCCTACGACAAGACCCCGCTGCCGGAGTCCGACGAGTCGGACGACGGTTCGGAGAAGAGCGCCGACTACGGCAAGGATCTCAGCAGCCTCGTCCCGGAGGACAAGGTCGCGTGGACGACCGCCCCCTCCTTCAACGAAGATCCCCAGGACGTCGGCGACGGCGGCAGCGGACCGGACATGAAGGAACCGGGTCCGCCTTCGGGTGACCTCGCCGTGGACCTCGCCTCGCTGCGCACCGCCGAGGCATCCATGCTCGTGGAGGCGCGGGCGATGGTCGCCAAGTACGAGGAGGTACGCGCGCACGTCGCCTCCGTGAAGGACACCGTCTTCGGGCAGACCGCGAAGGACAAGGCCGACAACGGGGAGGGGCACACGAGTCTCTCCAGCGGCTACAAACCCCCGGCCGAGGACTCCGACAACCCCTTCGCCCCGGCGGGCCGCGAGTTCGCCGCCGAGATGAACCCGGCGATGGAGCGCGCACTGCTCCAGGTCGGCTCGGCCCTGGAGAAGGTCGGCGAGTACATCGCCCTGCTCAACCACTCGGGGCAGGTCTACGCGCACACGGACCGCGAGTCGCGCTTTCCCACTCCGCCCGGCAACGCCTGAGTTCCAAGGGGGGCTGTCAAACGAGCGGCTCTTCCAAGATTTTCGTAGGCGTTGATCGTCTGAGCGATTGGCAGCATGACTCTGATGCCGGTGCCAGGCTGGTTGAACGCGACCGGGTACATCACCTAAGACTGGAACAACAGGGTCTCCCTGCCTCGAGTTGGCTTCGCAACTCTCGTGCTGCACCGGAGGCCCTGTTTTCATGCGCCCACCCGGCCAAGATCACCCGACCAGGGGTCCCGTTCGATCAGAACCGCTCCCATGGTCGATAGGAATACGGCTTCTAAGTTCGCCTATTACGGCCTGTGCGGGGTCGGCCTATGCCGTGGGGCGGATGACGATGTCGACGTTCGACGACTGCTCGATCGCGTAGGCGGCAGTGCGGGCGATGCCGTCGGGGACGAGGGAAAAGTTGGCCACTGAGGTCTGCGACTTGACGGCGGGGCTGGTGACCACCACCTTCAGGGGTCCGCTGCGCATGCCGGGGCGTGCATGGCACCGGTGACACGGCGCTCGAGATGTCGCTAGAAGCACAGGACCCGAATTTGTGAGCGATGAGGCGGAGCACACACATATGTCGACTCCATCGACGGCTTCTTCGAGTTGTCGACCTGAATCGCCGCCATCGTCGGCTCGCTGGTCCTGTTGGCCCTGTACCGCCTCATCACCGGAAACGGGCACCACGCCTGACAGCCCCTCATCACTTCACCAGACGGCTCCCCTTTCGGAAGAGGGGAGCCGTCTTCGGCTTTGCTGCGGAAAGGAGTCCGAGGCCGAGTGGGTCCTCCCGGTGGTGACCATCTGGGCGGTGTCCGGCCACATCCGCGGCACGCAGACACACGTACCCCATTGACGCCACCGTCACCGAACGGGCCGTCCTCGACCCCCTGCTGCCTGAGCCAGCCTTCCAGTCGCCGACCGCAGGCCGCCCGGAGAAGCACCCCGGCGGGCAGGTGGTCCGGACGAGTGAACTGGTGCTGTGCGGCCAATCCAGTTGCCCCGTGTGTTCCGGATGGCCAGTGAGAAGTGGACTGCTTCTTGTTCTCGTCCGAGGGGCGAGGACTGGGTGAGTGAGTGAGGAATGTGTCATGTCTCGTGTGCTGAAGAGTGCGGCGATCGCGGTGGCCCTCAGCGGTTCGGTTCTGGCCGGGGCGGGCGCGGCGTCCGCGGACGCCGGTGCTCAGGGCGCCGCAGTGGGTTCGCCGGGCGTACTGTCCGGCAATCTCGTCCAGGTCCCGGTTCATGTCCCGGTCAACGTGTGCGGCAACACCGTGAACGTCATCGGTCTGCTCAACCCGGCCTTCGGCAACAGCTGCGCCAACGGCTCGGCCAACTGGGGCGGGCACGCCTGGGATGAGAGCCACATGGGCCACCACGGATCGAGGAACCACAGCGGTCACATGGGCATGTGAAAGTAGCGCGTCGTCCTACAGGTACTGATGGCTGATCCACTCGCGGTCTGCCAGCGTAGTACGCATCCCTGGTGCCGCGCGATCACTCGGCGCCAGGGATGCTGCACACACGCGCAACGCATGATGAAGCCGTTTCCGGTGGCGGGTCCGGTGCGTCGTGTGGGACGGGGATACACGGCTGTGGTGCGGGGCGGTCCCCTGAGTGGTGGACACGCTGATGCTGGAGCGGCTTGATCTGGAGGAAGCGAGAAGACGGCCGGTGGCGATGAAGGACGACCCGGACAAGTTGAAGGCCGATGCCGAGGCCTGTACGAGCCCGCACCCGGGGCGACCTACAAAAGCATCGCCGTCGACCTGGGCATCAACCGGGCCTCCCTGCCTCTCACGGATGTTGCTCCAGTTCGACGCTTAGCGCGCTCGCTGCGGCCCAGGGACGGCATGCCTGCTGCGAATGCCCCTGAACGAAGGAGACGGGGAAGGCGGGCGAGAGGGATGGTGACTGCATCTGCGCATCGCCGTCCGCCTCGCCCGCCGGACGCAACCGTCGGGAGGCCGCCGCTCACACCCTCCCGAACACTCCCCGCCCCCGCCGGCCTGCCATTCAACGTGGCAGGGGCGCGGGGAGCGCCGCAGATTTCACGTGTTACCTCTGCTCGGTTGCGTCAGCTCGCAGTCCGTCAGTTCTTGGGCATGAGGACGGAGTCGATGATGTAGACGTTGGCGTTGGCGGTCTTGACGTTTCCGCAGACCACGTTCGCACTGTCGTTGACCTTGTAGGACTCGCCCGAGCCTGACGTCATCACCTTCGACTTCTCCAGCGTGTCGAAGGAGCCGTTCTCCAGGTCCTTGGGCGCGAGCTTCTGGCCCACGACGTGGTAAGTGAGGATCTTGGTGAGCTGGGCCTTGTCGTTGAGTACCTTGTCCAGGTCGGCCTTCGGGATCTTGGCGAAGGCGTCGTTGGTCGGCGCGAACACGGTGATGTCATTGGCATTGTTAAGGGTGTCCACCAGGCCGGCCTTCTTCACGGCGGTGACCAGGGTGGACAGGGCCGGGTTGTTGGACGCCGCGGTCGCGACCGGGTCCTTGGCCATACCGTCGAAGGAGCCTGCACCATCCTTCGGCACCGACGCACACGCCGAACCGAAGGGCTTGTCGGAATCAGTCATGTCGTCCGAGGGGCTGGCCATGTCCGAGCCCTTCGAGGCGGCGGCCGACGAACTGTCGGACGCCTTGTCCTTGGAGTCGCTGTCGGAGCACGCGGTCAGGGCCAGCGGCAACATCGCGGCGGCAGCAACAGCGACAGCAACACGACGGACTCGAGTCTGCATGACAATCCCTCAGCGATCAGATCCGTGGAGGCCATTCGCCTCCATCGCACGGAATCCGGAGCAACGGGCACAGCGGATTGGTCGCTTCCCGAAAAAGTGAGCTGTCTGCACGCTTCCTGGTGGCGCATCCCGGGCCAGACGTCAACGCGCGCGGAGGGAGTCGCCTTTACGGGCCCAGGCTGGGCGCCCGCGACGGCGCGGGGAGCATCACAACCGTAGTACTCCCCGCGCCATCCGGCCTACGGGCTCCGGGCTCCGGGCTGAGCTGTCAGGCCGGCAGGGCCATCGTCGCCAGGGGCGGGCTGGTCGGCTGGTGTGAGCCACCGGCGGGCTCCAGCGTGATGCCGACTGCGGTGGCTTCGCCCGTACGGCCGTTCATGAGCACGCTCTGATTCGCGCGTGAGGCGTCCATCAGACCAGCCGGGCGCATGTGGCCGCCGTCGGCGAACCACAGCTGGTACACCTTGCCCTTTGGGGGGGCTGCCATGTGAGATGCGATGAACACGGCCTTGCCGCTGCTCTGCGAGACAACCACGGAACCGAGCGATCCACCACCCAGGGATGCCGAGGCAGTCTTGACATCAGGTGCGGCGAGAACTGCGGTGATGTCGTCGGTCTGCTCCCGTACGACCTCGGCCCGCTGTCGGGCGGCGGCGGCTTGCTGGTGCTGCCATACGGTAGTAGCGCCGAGCGTGGCGATACCTGCCGTGCAGGCAGCCAGAGTCCACCGCACTGTCCTACCGCGCTGTGTTCTCGTCGGAGGCGCGTTGACTTGTGCGCCAGGGGGCTCCTGGCGAACCTGACTGATGTGCCGCAGCACCTGTGACTTCAGGTGTTGCGGTGCGCGGCTCGTCGCGGCCAGCGCGAGACGTCCGGCGGTGGCGGAGAACTCCCGCACCTCCAGCGCGCACGATGCACAACGGGCCATGTGCGCCTCGAACGCCCCGCGTTCATCGTCGTCGAGTGCATCGAGCGCGTACGCGCCTGTCAGCGTGTGCAAGTCGTTCATGTCCACGGTCATGCCGTCACCCCCAAGCAGTCACGGAGCCGGATGAGCCCGTCCCGCAGCCGCGTCTTGATCGTGCCCAAAGGCGCCGACAGTTCTTCAGCGACCTCCTTATAAGTCAGGCCCTGGTAGTACGCGAGCGTGACCGACTGACGCTGAATTTCAGTGAGCGAACGCAGACACCGGCGCAGTTCTTCTCGCTCCTGCTGTGCCTGGACCTGCTCGGACACCTCGTCGAACTCCGGAGTCCGGTCGAGCAGAGCGGCCCGGTGATCGCGAGCGGCCGCGGACTCTACGGAGCGGATGCGGTCGACGGTGCGCCGGTGGGCCAACGTGAGGATCCAGTTGAGCACCGACCCGCGCTCCGCACGGTAGCGGGCGGCCGTGCGCCACACCTCGACCCACACCTCTTGGGCGACTTCCTCGGCCTGGGCATGGTCGCGCAACACCTTGTGGACCAGCCCGAAAACCGAATGGCAGGCGGCGTCGTAGAGGGTGGCGAACGCTTCCTGGTCTCCCGCGCCGACCTGGCTGATGAGCGTGGGCAGGTCGGGGCCGTGCGCTGGGTTGGGGACGATCGAGATGCTCTCCGTCATGCGCCGCCTTCCGGATACCGCTGGAAAGCGGTGTGAACTGGGTGACCACACCAGTAACCGATGCGCGGCCGGCCCGATCACCGTTAGGGTCATCTTCGTCGCTTTCTGCTCCTTCTCCTGAGCGATCTAGTCGACGGTGACGACGACGGAGTGCCAGCCGGACGCTCCGTCGGGGATCGTCGGCGTGCGCTTGTCGGTCTGTGTCTGACCGGTGCGGTCCGTGGCTCGCACGGTCAGCGTGTGACCGCCTTTGGTGGCAGACCACTCGTAGGACCATTGCCGCCATGTGTCGCGGGTGTCCTCCGCGGCCAGGCGTGCCTCCTGCCATGGTCCGTCGTCGACTCGTACCTCGACCTTGTCAATCCCGCGGTGCTGCGCCCACGCCACGCCCGCCACCATGACCATGCCCGCCTTGGGACGTCCGAACGGTTTTGGAGTATCGATGCGCGACTCGGTCTTGATCGGCGCCTTCTGCGCCCAGTCCCGCTTGACCCAGTAGGAGTCGTAGGCATCGAAGGTGGTCAGTTCGATGTCTTTGATCCACTTACATGCAGATACATACCCGTACAGTCCGGGCACGAGCATGCGGACCGGGAAGCCGTGTTCAAAGGGCAGCGGCTGGCCGTTCATGCCGACGGCGAGCATCGCGTCGCGGCCGTCCATCACATCCTCGACAGGGCTGCCAATGGTCATCCCGTCCACCGACCGCGCCACCAGCTGATCCGCTGGACCGCCCTGCGAGGGGGGCTTCACCCCGCACTCCTTGAGAAGGTCGGCCAGGCGGACGCCGATCCAGCGTGCGTTGCCGACGTAGGGGCCGCCGACCTCATTGGACACACAGGTGAGGGTGATGTTCCGCTCGATCAACGGCATCTTCAACAAGTCGTCGAAGGACAGCGTTCGTCCACGCGTCACCCCTTTTCCGTGGATGCGCAGCTGCCAGGAGGTGGCGTCGACCCTGGGCACCACGAGCGCGGTGTCGACGCGGTAGAAGTCGCCGTTGGGCGTCAAATACGGGCTGATGTCCTTGATCCGCAGCGCGGCGCCCTTGGGCACGGCAGCGGCCCTCGACGACGGGGCGGGCAGTACAACGTCCTTGCGGGAGGCGACGGCGTTCTGGGCCTGGGATCCGTTCAGCGCACGGCCCGCCAGACCTGCACCAGTGGAGGCCGCCGCGGCGGCGGTCGCGGCCAGGATGAAGCCCCGCCGATCCCATCCTGACTCCTGCACTTCGTTCCTCGCACCGGTGAGAGTCGTGCTCTCCACTGACGCGCCGGCTGCCGTCGAGGCGGCCTCCGCCGTCCCCGTCTGCTCGTGCGGTTGATCGGCCGACGCGCGGAAGATTCGAAGCCGCCCAGCCAGCCAGTACAAGAGCGCGGCACCGACCACGGCTCCCACCACGGACGGCAACGCGTCGCTGACACTCGTCGAGTCGGGCCGACTCGTGGCAGCCACGGCGCCCACCACACCAAAAGCCAGCACGCCGGCCGAACCGATCACCCGCCAGCGGGCGGCCACCGCACCGAGGACCAGAGCGAGGACAGTCAACACAGCGAGGATGCCGAGCTCGAGAACGAGTTTGTCGTTCGTGCCGAAATGCCTGATCGCCCAGTCCTTCACCCCTGGAGGCGTGCGGTCGATCGCCGCCCCGCCGACCGCGATGACCGGCCCCGATTCCGGCCGCACGGCCGCAGAGACCAGTTCGGCCACAGCGATGGCCGCGTAGCCTGCAAGGACGCCACTCAGGGCTCCGAGCGACAGACGTTTGATGCCGCGTAGCGGCTGGGGGCCCATGTGGTCATCCATGACCGGAATCCGTCCTGGAGGCGTACGCGGATTGGTCCTTCACACCGTTGGGTTAGAGCCAGTCCCCGTCGGCTTGCCGCCGTCCGCCATGCCGCACGCCGCTCCGGACACGATGCAAACGGGGTGGGCCGGCCTCGGGCACCGGTGCCGTTTTGCGTCATCGAACCGGCTGCGCGGCAGGGCAGTGCGTGTCGTGTGCGGGGCGCTTCCCTGTGACCAGGTAGTCGTTCACGCAGGCGTTGGCACCCGACAGTTAGGCCACGTGACCACCCTGGTCGATTGTGATCATCCGGGCCCGTTCGCCGAGGGCCCGACGCGTGCGGAGCGCCCCGGACAGCGGGGTCGCCGGATCGCGAAGGTTTTGCGCCACGTCGGAGGGTCCCCGGTTGTGATCCTCACCTTCGGCTCCGCGGGGGGCGAGCCAGAAGGCACACGGCCGCATGTTGGCGGTGAACGCGCCGTACATCGGGTGGCGTATGCGATCGACCGTGACGTTATGCCGGTAGGTCGCGAGGTCCGTCGGCCAGCGGAAGTCGCCGCAGATAACCCCGGGGTAGGCGGCGGGGTAATTGTCGCTGTACGCGCCGCCAGCGGGGTCAGCGGAACCGTCGCTCAGGATGTTCCGCTCATTCCGGCCGGGCCGGGGCGAGAAACGAGCTCAGGCGAAGGTCCACAGGGAGGTCGCTCCGAGAGTCAAGATCATCCCGAGTAGCACGAGAAACCCACCGTCCGTGCGCCACCAGGCAGTGGTGAACGCCTTCGTAGTCATGGCACGCCCCGGCCTGCCCGGATCGTAGACGAGCGCGACCGGGTCTCCGTGCTCCTCGCTGTCGATCTCCGAGAAGTCCACAGTGATGTGTCTCTTCGTGCCGAGCTGGTCCGCGTAGTGAATGACAACGTTGAGTGAGCCGGTCCCGACGCTCGCGCTTCCACGCTCCCCCACAACGGGTTTGCCGTGCCGCTTCAAGGCATACCTCGGCACCATCATCAAGAGCCCGATCGCCGCAGCGACGACGGCGGGCGAATAAAAGAGAACGGCCATGACACGGCCCCTTCCCACTCGGGTGGCCTCTGCCGTCCTACCGGAGTATCGAGACGCGACCCACGCTGGCGCGGTGGGTAGGAGCCCGAGAGGAGAGACGCACAGTACGCCCCGTCACGCCACAGCGCCCAAGGGGGCGGTGACCGACTCGACCGTGCCCTCGAGCATCACCCCGCCCGGGGCCGAGCCCGCGGAGCGGGCCACGGCACTCGGTCCGCAGCTCCAGCACCGGGAGCGACCGCCGGATCATGAGATGGTTTCGCCTTCACTCCGTCGGCTCAGTTCCGCCACGAGGAGCTCCAGCAGACCAGGACAGCCCTCCTCAATTTCTGTCCTGCGCAGCCTCAGTGCGCTTCCGTTACCGCGATTGCGCTGCGCTACCAAACCCGCCTCCCGCAGAACGCGAAAGTGGTGAGTGCGGGTGGCCTTCTTCACCGGCAGGTCGAACGACCCGCAAGCGCGCTCCCTGTCCTCGGGATCGGTAGCGAGTTCGGCAACCACCTTGCGCCGGGAATCGTCTGCAAGCGCGGCGAACACTTTTCCGAGTTCCACGACTCTCCTCCAGGTATGGCTTGTATCGTACCTCGGGACGCCTTACCGTCGCAGGTATGGAACTCGTCATACCTTCGGGGAGTGGCCCCATCGGCATCTACGGATTCGCCCGCCCCCGCCCGGAGCGAGCCGAGGAGCTGGCCCGTCTGCTGCTCTCGTTCGTCGAGCCGACCCGTAGAGAGCCCGGATCCTGGCATTACCAAGTGCACCGCGATGCCGCCGACCCCACCACACTGGTCTTCTACGAGCTGTGGCGCTCCCGGGCTGATCTACGCAACCACCTGGCCCAGCCCTACCTTGCCCAGTTCCAGGAGACTCGCATGGACTACCTACGTGAGGATCTGGAGATCCACTGGCTGACTCCGCTCATCGCAGACGCTTCGCCCCTGCCCCTGCAGCAGCTCGCGTAGCGCAATCCCTCTAGACACGCGGACCACCAATGCAGCAACCCGTGAATCCTTCCCGGCCAAGGATCTTCGGCCTCCTGCGCTGCTGCCCGAGACGATGGCCACGTCAACGCCAAGATCCGGCGCGCCCGTGACCTGTTCACCTGCACCCACGCCGGCATCGGCGCCGCTGTCAACATCCAACACCGCGCCCTGGCCGGCCGACGAAACAGCCACTGACACCGGCCGGGAAGGACCGGTACGGCGTGCAGAGGTGGGACCTGGCCAAGGACTGACGTGAAGTTCACCAACCGGGCAACACGGCCCGCCGGGCCCGGCCCACACCACGGCGTCTGCAGCAGGTCTCCTAGTCCAGCTTCCCTGACCGCCGCGCCACCCTGCGGCTGGCCCGGCCCGAGCTCGGCGGTGTGGGCCAGGGGCCCTGCCGGGGTACAGCATCGGCGCGCGGCGGCGCCTGTCAGCAGCTTGGCGTCCGGACTCCAGCAGGCCGTTCCCCTGTCCTCAAGGTATTGGCGGATGCCGGACTCGAGTTCGTTGGCTGGACAGCGTCGGGCAGCACTGTTCGCGGTCGGTGCTGCCCCGGCCGCATGTATGCCCGATCCTGAAGCGACGACAAGCGTGCTCTGCGGGCCCAGAAAGAACGGAAACCGTGTCGGAAAAGACAGCTGGTCATCTGGCGGTCACTCCCCGCGTGGAGGGCGGGGCGACTGTCCTTGAGGTGCGTGGCGAGATCGACTACGAGACGGGCGGGCCCCTGCAGGCGGCGCTCGCGTCGGCCTGTGCGGGGACTGCCCCTCAATGTGTGGTGGACCTGGGTGGCGTGGCGTTCCTGGACTCCAGCGGCCTGAGCATTCTCCTGGCCGCATACGGCCGCGCCACCGCGGCTGGCGGCTGGTTGCGTCTGGCCCGGGTGAGCCCTCCTGTGCTGCGCGTGCTGACCATCGTCGGGCTGGACTCCGTCGTCCCCATCTACCCCACCATGCAGGCTGCCCTCGCCTGACCCGCTTCGGCGAGGGGTGTATGTCCGGCCGGAAGCCCGCCCGCTGCGGCCTGCGCCCAGCCCGCAGCTCCAGCGCCGGGGCTACCGTGGTCCCCGACCGCCGCTTCCCGCCCTCTACGAAGGCCATCGCACCGCCGCGCGTTTCTACTGGCCGTCGAGATCCAGCATGGGTTCTTGCCCACCGCTTCTTCTTTCGGGGCGGCCAGTTCGCCGCGCCCGCCGCTGTGGCGCAGACCGGACAGGGCCGGCCTCGACCACGGCATATAGACCCTCGCCACCAGGCAGACAGTCCATACTGCGCTGCCGGAAGCGGGCCCAACTCGTCAACGCCGACCACTCTTTAAGGAGTCCGTCGTGGCCCGTGGCACGGTGAAGTGGTTCAACTCCGAGCGGGGGTGCGGCTTCATCGTCCTGGAGAGCAACGACACCGACGTCTTCGTCGCCGCTGAAGCCGTCCCGGACAGGTTGCCCCTCATAGAGGGCGAAGCGGTCACCTTCAATATCGCTGACGGACCCCGGCGGCCGGTGGCCGAGGACGTCATGCGCCTGGATCAGGAAGCCGGGTCGACGCCCGGGCAGTCAGCAGCATCGTCTCGTGGCCCAGGGCGCTGTTCTGGTGTGCTCGGAGGTCAGGCTCCGCGGGGGTGACGCATGGCTTGGCGGGCAACCCATTCGATGTTGCTGGTCAGCGCTTCATCCGGGGTTTGCAGTGGAAGCGTTTCCGAGGTGGTGGCGAGGAGTTGGGCCACGGCTGCCAGGACGTCGGTGTCGATGTCCAGGTTGTGTGTGTCAGCTGCTGCAGTGAGGAGGCCGGGCAGCGCCGTCAGAGAGTCGGCAAGCGCCGGCTTGCGGATCACCTGCGGTGGATCTTGTGGCAGCGTGCCACGGGCATCGTCGTACGCTCCTACGAGGTCGACCACGATGTTGGCGCTGGCAGCAACTCGGCCCAGCGGGAAGGCCGGGGCATCGGCGTTCTTCCAGAAAATGAGGTCGAAGATGCCGACGGCGACGAGGAGGGGTCCGAGTTCGGCAAGCTGGTCGCTGCCGGCCAGAAGTACGGAGCTTTGTCCGGCCGGGCGTTCTGTCCTGCGCAGTGCGTTCAGGACTTGCGCTGCCACAGTGACCGCTCGCAGGTTGTCGTCGGTGACGACCAGCAGATTCTCGTCGTGCAGGACCTGGCGCAGGGCTTCAGGGCAGCCTGGGCTGGTGTGCAGGAGGAGGCAGGCGAGCGGACCGCGTGGTGCGGCGGCCCGCACCGCCGCGGGCGCTTCAGCGAGGTTGCCGGGGCTCAGGGATACAGCAACGGCGTCGATCCCGGCGATGTCTCGCAGCCAATGCACGCAGTCCTTGAGTGGCTCAGCTGCTTCGTTGTGGTCGTCGTTGCTGATCACGGCGACTGTGCCCGCGAACGGGGAGCCGGTCGCGTCAGCCGCCGGATCGGTCATGAGTTACTCCGTGAAGAAAAGGGGGTGTGCGGCTGCAGTCCGGCGGTCTAGTCGAGGAGTCCCTGGCTGGCAACCCGGTTGACGGTGCCTTCGGTGAGTCGGTAGGAGAGGCCCACGACGGCGCAGCGCCCCTCTGCCACTTGCCGGGCCAGCGGTACGGAGCGTTGCACGAGACCGTCGACGGAGCGGCGGATGTGCTCGTCGACGAACTGGTCGACCTCGGTGGCTCCTGTGGCACGAGCCGCGAGGACGCTGGGCATGACGCGCTCGACCACGTCGCCCACGTAGCCGGACGGCTCGACGCCGTTGCGCTGCGCTTCGGCGGCGGCGGTGACGGCGCCGCAGGAGTCGTGGCCGAGGACCACGACGAGGGGGGCGCCGAGAACGGTGACGCCGTACTCGATGCTTCCCAGGACCTCGGGGCCCGCCACGTGACCGGCCGTGCGCACTACGAACAGGTCACCGAGACCGCGGTCGAAGATGATCTCTGCGGCCAGCCGGGAGTCCGAGCAGCCGAACAGCACCGCGAAGGGGCGCTGCTGGGCGTATTCGGAACGCCGTTCCGCGCCCTGGTTGGGGTGCAGGAGGTTTCCCCGGACGAACCGATCATTTCCCTCCAGCAGAGCGGCGAACGCTTCAGCAGGCGATGACGATGCGACGTTAGGCATGTTTGACAACCTACCGGACCTGCAGAAAGGAGCGGTTGGCGCCCCGTGATGGGCAACGTGCGGCGCGTCACTGATGATGCAACGCCTGTATGTGGAGGACAGCAAGATGTCCTCTGGTCCTAAAGGATCTGCATGCGAGGAGACCGAGGGGGTCATCGCTGGGTTTCCGGGCTCGGCGCACTGGCCGGAGAAGTGCCCCTGTGCGCGATCCAGGTCGTGCATTTATGCCTCAGGGGTGATCAGGCAGAGGTCGTCGACGAACACGCCCGGCACAGCCAGCCGACCCTGCTCTGCCGATGCACATGCGGTATCGGGCTGGGGAGAGCCCTCATGTCCGGCCGGCCCCGGGGGGTTGAGGACCGGGGCCGGCCGGAGGCGGCCGTGCACCCGCCGCTCATCACATCAACGACACCCGCGCGCCCCGGTCACATCACCGTCATCGCGTGGTTGACGTCGCGTCAATTCCTGGGAGCGGGACGAGCACAGGCCGGGATACCGCCGTCAGTAGGAGGCCTGCCCCGCCCGGACGATGTTGTCGGCCTGGGGGCCCTTCTGGCCCTGCGTGATGTCGAAGGTGACCTTCTCACCCTCGAGGAGCTCGCGGTAGCCGTTGCCGGAGATGGCGGAGTAGTGGGCGAAGACGTCCGGGCCTCCCCCGTCCTGCTCGATGAAGCCGAAGCCCTTCTCACTGTTGAACCACTTCACGGTGCCGCTGGCCATACCTGCATCCTTCACATCAGCCGGAGCTGCCCACATCCGGGCAGCGGGAAGCCGGCGTCCAGGAGCGCTCCGGACGGAGCACTTCGCCGCTACCGACGACCCCTGCAATGGCGCCTGTTATGCGGCCCCGGCCCTGGTGACAGAACGGGAAGCGGTAGCCGGGCGCCGCACACCGGGCCCAACCAGAGCGGCGTACGACACCCGGCGCCTGCCAGGCGAGCGGTTCAACGCGACGACAGGGTCCAGGTCACGAGCAGCATGTGCCCACGGTTCGTGAAGCATAGCCGCGCTCCGTCGTACCTGCGGATCGGTGTGCCTGGAGGGCCAAGAAGGCCCCGCATACCGCACCCGGGGGCGAGAGCCGCAGCACCGCTACCTGGCGGCGCAGATCAGGACCGGCCCGGCCTGCCGGTCTCGCACGCCCGGCCGCGGCCGTCAATCGCCCATCACCTTGGGGGCTGTGGGATGCCAGCCACCGCTCCAGGAGGAGCGGGACGGAGTCCGTCAGTACCAACAGCCTGGCGCCTGGGCCGTACGGCGTACCGCAGCGGCGCGTCTGCTCGCCGCCAAAGGGGGTCCTGCCGCAATATTGGAGCCGTCGCGGCAGCCTTTCCACGCTCGGGCTTGTCGCTTCCACCCGGCGGGCCGGGCCCGGAGACACGCCATGCCCGGCCCGCCCTCCACACGCGAGCTGGCCTGGGGCCTGATGCCCGGCCGGCCCCGGGGTTCGAGGACCGGGGCCAGCCGGAGTCGGCGTGCACCCGCCATTCATCACATCAACGACGCATACGCTGCCCGGTCACGATGCAAGCAGCACGCGGTTGGCGTTTCGGTAACGCTCTTTGCCAGGGCCGGACTGGGGCTGCTACCTGGCCTGCGTGCCCCGGTCAGTGGGCGGCTTGCCCCGCCCGGACGATGTTGTCGGCCTGGGGGCCCTTCTGGCCCTGCGTGATGTCGAAGGTGACCTTCTCGCCCTCGAGGAGCTCGCGGTAGCCGTTGCCGGAGATGGCGGAGTAGTGGGCGAAGACGTCCGGGCCTCCCCCGTCCTGCTCGATGAAGCCGAAGCCCTTCTCACTGTTGAACCACTTCACGGTGCCGCTGGCCATACCTGCGTCCTTCACATCAGCCGGAGCTGCCCACATCCGGGCAGCGGGAACTCGGCGTCCAGGAGCGCTCCGGACGGAGCACTTCGCCGCCATCCTGCCCCGACCGGCCCGCCCCCGCTTCGTCCGACGGCCCGGTTCGACAGCTTGGTCATGTCACGGAGGCTTGGGAGCTCGTCGTTGCCGGGGTACGGAGCGGGTGCGGTGACGCGAGCGGGTCTGGCGCGGGGGGCGGCTCAGGGTGATCTGGCGCATGAGCTGGTGGAAACAGGCCAGGGCCGCAACGGCGGGCAGGGCGGCGGTGGCGGCGTCCAGCGGATGGGGGGCGGCCTGGGTGATGCACAGCGCCATCGCGACGAGTGAGGATAGCAGCACCACTGCCCAGGAGTGGGCTGCGCGGCGCCGGTGCAGGCCGGCTCTCAGCACGGACAGGGAGGCGACGGTCCAGGGTCCGTAGACCAGCAGCGGCCAGGCGTCGGTCGAGAACGGGTCCGTGTGGCGCACGGCCACTTCGCGCAGGGGCTGGTAGCTGACGACGCCGCTGAGGATGCATACACCGCAGACAAGAGCGGCTGCGGCTGCGGCGATCAGCAAGCTGGTCAGCCGCAGCAGCCCTCCCGGCAGGCGGTAGCGCGGGCGACGGCGCCGCGGACGAGTCCGGCGAGGTAACCCAACCTGCCGCACGGGGCTGAGGTCAGCGGCGTTGACGCCTCCGGCCGCGGCTTCTTCGCCGTCGGCGCCACTGCCAGCATGGTCCGCGAGTTCGGGGGATGTGTTTGCGGCATCCGGAATGGGCTCGACCTGCTCTGGCGGGTCCAAGAGCGCGTGGGTCTCCTCGATGGCCTCGCCCAGCAGGTGGGCCAGTTCCTCGGTCGGATCCCAGTACACGGCCGGCGGTTCCAGAGCGGACACCGCCTGGCCCCATGGCGTGGACGGCCGGGCCGGTTCCGCCTTGGCACTGGCGGGGCTGGGGATGAAGGACCGGCGGTGGCGGCCAGGCAGGTCATGCACGCCGTGCCCACGCCGCCGGCACAGCAGCAGGGCGCTCGTACCGTTCGCCGTAGGCACTCTCCAAGTCAGTGAGCCGGGCCAGGAGTTCGAGCAGCGGGCCGGCAGAGTGCCGCACGTCAACAACGCGTCCGCCAGGTTGCGACATCACCGGCGCGGCATCGGGGCTTGGCGGTGTAAAAAACCAGACACCCATGCGAATCGGAGCAGTCCGACTGAAGAATGCATCCACGGCGACACCTTCCGCAGAATCACTCTTTTGCGCAGTTTTCATGCTGCACCCAACCGGACCCCGGGGCAGAAAGGTGCGCGGCATTCGAGTGGCTGTCAATACATACAGGCAGCCCTTCACTTCAATGGCGTGGGGCTGCAGGCGGGCTCCGCGTCGATTCCCGGCCATATACAGCAAGTTGAGGGGTGGCTTGTCACGTTCGTATGACGCGTGTAGAGCGGCGGGGTTAGCGTCGGTTCATGGACGGGCAGCAATGGCTGGCCGCCTGCCACCCCAGCCCCCGGCAGGCGCAGGAACAGTGGGAACAACCGCCGTATCTAACGGTGTTCCCGTGCGGGGCGCGCTTCGATGTCGTGTGCCTGACCCAGCCGCTCGCGCTGAACCTGCTGTGGGAGATGGGCGATGAAGCCCGGGCGGTGCCGGTGCTGGAGTATCACCTGGTGCCACGCCCGGTCTTCTACCTGCTGGCCGAGGTAGGGATCACCGCGTATCTGCAGCCCCTGGAAGAAGCCGCTGTGCTCACAGCGGGAGACGTCTTCCCAGCGCCCTCCCCCGCGGCAGGATCCAGCGGCCTGCACCATCATTCCCGGATCTGGCGCACCGCCCCCGACGGCAGCGGTCGCCTGGCCACGGCGGACAGTCTGCAGGCCGCCTACCAGCACGCCTGTGACAAGGAACGCCAGGAAGCACGCGTCCGCTCCGCCCGCACCGTGTTCTGGGGCACCCGCCAGGCGCGTCCCAAGCGCTGACCGCCTGACCCGCTGAGACCTGCGTGAAGGACCCACAGCCCGTCACGAGAGTCGCTCTTGACGCCAAGGCGCCCCTTGGGAATGACCGACACCCTCTGCAACACCCACGGGGACGTCACATGACGCCGAATTCATGAGGGGGGCGGCCACACCACTGCACCCACTCCGGATCGTCCAGAACAGCCTCGGGATCCGCGACGCCTGCACCCTCGAGAAAGACGACCAAGTCGTGATCGCTGTAGGCGGTGCCAAGGACCTGGTCCCACCCGTCGCTGCGCACCGTGACCCGCCGGCCGCCCGAGGAGGACGGCCAGTGCACGACGAACAGCGTTTCCCTCACATCCCCAGCTTCACCCGCTCTGCTGCGGCACGCGAGCCGCAGCAGACCGGGGCGAGGGCCGCGGCACCGCTGTCTGGCGGCGAAGGTCAGGGCTGGCCCAGCCCGCCGGTGTCGCACACCAGGCGGGCGATATCGCGGAGTTTGATGTTCTTCTCCTGCGAGTAGCGGCGCAGGACGTCGAAGGCCTGGTCCTCGGTGACGTGGTGGCGCGCCATGAGGATCCCCATGGCTTCGCCGATGTGGTGGCGGGTGGTGATGGCCTGTTCCATCTGGGCGTGGGTGCGGGCGCTGGCGAGGGCGACCGCGGCGTGAGAGGCCAGGAGCCAGCCGGCGGCCTCGCCGACGTCGGTGAAGGCGCCGGGCCGGCGGGAGTAGAAGTTGAGGGCGCCGTAGTCCTCGTCGTCGGTGTACAGCAGGAAGCCCATCATGCTGCCGATCCCCAGGCGGTGGGCCTGAGGGACGAAGTGGGGCCAGCGTGGCTCTTCACCGAGGTCGCGGATGCGGTAGACGCGCTCGCCATCGGTTCGCCGGGCCGCGTCGAAGCAGGGGCCCTCGCCGAGCTGGGTCTGGAGCCGGTCGCACTCCACCACGCGCGCTTCGGTGGGGGCCAGGGTGCGGGCTTGGTTGTTCTCCAGAAGGAGGATGCCGGCCGCATCGCAGCCCCCGACCAGGTCGTGGGCGGACTCGGTGATCTGTTTCAGGGTGGCATCCACCGTCGGCTGAGCCAGCAGCGTGCGGGCCATCGACGCCATCTGCTCGGCAAACCCCTGCCAGTCCATCTCGCTCCTCCCAGCGGGTTGGGCCCGGTGTGCGGCGGCCCTTTGCCACCGGTCAGCTACGGGCGGACCAGACGGGGCAGTCCCCCGCGTGCAGGGTGGTGACCACGACGGTACTGCCGAAGAATCCGCGAACCTGCTCGACGGTGCAGCACGTGTGCGGCCGCGGCAGCGCGGGACGCGGCCGCACCACCTCAGGCACCACCTCGGCAACGGTGAAGGACGGCTCCGCAGGAGGAAGCCGGCGCCCGCGCCGGCGCCGCCGCGCCCGGCCGACCGCCACTCTCGTGTACTGAGCCACATCCACAAGGCCTCCCCACTCGCCGAGGACCACGTGCGGGTCCACACAGCAGAGCCCACACCATGGCACACCAGCTATCCCCAAAGGTGACAACCGCGTGGTTCCGGGTAGTTTTCGATTGTGGATCGCATCCGGCGCCGACACTGGAAGGGTCCACCCGCTCCCAGAGCACCCGCCGTCCTCCCGCTGGCCGGGCGCTCGTGGTCGAGGCGGGTAGGCCGCGCCATCTCGGGGATAACGGACGGCGCGGCCAGCCTGCCCTCAAGTGGGAGTTCGAGGGGCTGTTGGGCCTGGCGTGGACTTGGAGCGCCGTCTCACGCGCAGATCAAGACCAGGCGCAGGGTGGGGATCTGGTCCCATCCCTGGCTGGCGCACCGTTCAGCGAGGGCGAGTTCCGGTGCGGCCTTGAGGTACAGGGTTTGTGGCGGGCGGAGGCCGCCGGCCAGGGCGACGAAGGTGTGCAGGATGCCGTCGGAGAGAGAGGCGAGGCGGCGGCAGTCGATGGTGACCTCGTCGGCGGCGCGCATGCAGGCGTTCACCGCCTCAGTGAGCGGTTCGTGGTGAGCGAGGCGTGGCTCACCCTCCAGGCGCAGACGTACCCCGCCGGTGTCGTGGAGCGGGGTGATCGTTAAGTGGTCGTCGATGAAGAAGCCGGGCAGCACAAAAGCCTGCAAGCAGAGCCGGAATGGATCTGCGGTAGGCGGAGGGTGGGGCGGGGGTTCCTGCTGCCTCCCGCGACAGCGGGAACCCCCGCCAGGTCACGCCTCGTGCAGGCGCAGGGAGGGCAGTTCGTCCCAGCCGCGCTCCCGCAGGCGCTCGGGCAGGCGCAGTTCGGGTCCGGCCTGCAGGCACAGGAATTGGGTCGGGCGTAGGGCGCGGGCCAGACCGACCAGGGTGGCCAGAGCACTGTTGGACAGGTAAGTCACCTGGACGAGGTCGACCGTGACCTCCACGGCCCGCTTCGCGCAGTCGGCCACCGCGGTGGCCAGCGGCACTTGGTGCGCCCCGACCACCTCACCGAACAGGCGCACCCCCTGCTCGTGCCGCAGGGGTGTGATCAGGCACAGGTCGTCGACGAAGAAGGTGGCGCGCACGGCCGGATCCCCGCTTTCGCGGACAGGGCACCACTGCGCGGGCGAGTGACGGGAGGCCGGCAGACACGCGGGAAGGGCGACTGCGGGTTCACGGCAGACGGGCGATGCGGTGCGTATAAAGCGGGCGACACGGTCCCGCACGGCAGCCGCTGGCGCAGGGGACCCGTCCCGGCGGGCCCGAGAGATCGCCGAATCAGCGCCCGCCGCGCTAACGACGAGGCATCTTCACGGACTGCCCAACACGCTACTCCCCCACGCGTACGCCCCGAAAGGCCGCCCAGGGGTGCAGAACCAGCCCTTCGCCAAGCACCAGACGGCACCGCCACCGTCAGCCCCTGCAAACGAGCACGGCACCGTGGACTAGCCGAAAAACGACCGCGTTTTCCGGATAAGGCGCCCTGGTGATCTCCGGACCGTTGTAGGTAGAAAGAACGCTGCAACACCGCAGAGACCACACAACCCTGCACGTTGTCCACGCCGCCCCACCCGCACCGGTGCCGCGGAAGGGACGCCGAGCCCAGCCCCCGCCCCGGCGTGCCGCCCATACCCGCGTCCCTCCCGCCGTTCGAGCACGTCCAGGAGGCCGCGCGCCGCTCGGCATACGAGCAATCGCGCAGGTCCCTGCCGGCAATGCCGGAGCATCGAACGCGGCATACGAGGCGGGGTAGCGGCGCATCAAGTCGGCCAGGCGCCGACCGCGGGCCGCAGCGCGCGCACTCACCGAGCCGAAGTCAGTCGCACCGTCACGCCTGACCAGTTCGCCATCGAGGACAGTGTCAGACGGGAGCTCCACCGCGGCCGGTCAGCTTCGCACGCGTGCGCCCCGCCTCGGCCAGGGGCGGCACAGAAGAACCATCGCCTTCCTGGCCGAAGCCATCCCTCTCCCAGGACCGCGTGGGCTCACTTGCCCTTGGCGGCCTCCTTGAGCTTCGAGCCGGCGGAGACCTTGACGCTGTAACCGGCCGGGATCGTCATGGCCTCGCCCGAAGCAGGGTTACGGCCTTCCCGGGCAGCGCGGTGCGTGCGCTCGAAGGACAGGAAACCGGGGATGGTCACCTTCTCCTCCCCCTTGCCGACAACCTCACCCACCGTTTCGGCGAAGGCCGCCAGAACAGCATCGGCATCCTTACGGCTCACCTGGGCTCGCTCAGCCAGAGCAGCAACCAATTCAGTACGGGTCATCTCAAAACTCCACAGGACTCAAGGGAAGAAGCCCCGGCCCCTGGACGGGGGCGGGATCAAAGTCCCCATACTGCCAGCCACCATCGACAAACCCGCTTCTGACCGGCTCACCTGCCACGCATCGCGTCGGCCCATGCCGATAGCAACTCGGTGTACTCCCGGCGCTGCTCCTCACTGAGAAGGCCGCCTCTGTGCATCATCAGCGCGCGGATGCGCGCGTTTAAATCTCCCGCCGACCGGTCCCCCGCCGGTTCCTGCTGTGTCACCGACATCCGCTGACAATAGCGCTCCGCAGGGAAGCTTTGGGCAAAGCTCCACCTGTAATTAGATCGGCCCCACGGAGGTTCCCATGGGCTCCAACCGCCCCTTCTGACACAGCGGTAGCGTCCGGGGAGACAACGGTGAGAGCGCGGTTCCTTGTGCTTCCCGCCCGGGAATGCTCGCTAGAGGGCGCGCAGGACGGTGACGACTTTGCCGACGATCTGCGCATCGTCTCCGGCCAGGGGCCTGTAATTTCGGTTCCGGGGGACAAGCCAGGCGTGGCCCGCAGCGTCCCGCTGGAACTGCTTCACCGTGGCCTCGCCGTCCAGCAGGGCAGCGACGATGTCGCCGGGCTCAGCCGTCTGCTGACGGCGGACCACGACCGTGTGGCCGTCACAGATGGCTGCTTCCACCATGCTCTGGCCAGCACCTTCAGCGCGATGAGGTCGCCCTCGCCGACGAGGAGCCGGGGCAGCGGGTAGGTGTCCTCGACCATTTCCTCGGCGAGGATGGGTGCGCCGGCCGCGATCCGGCCGACCACCGGCACCGCCACCGTCTCGGCAACGGATTCGACCAATTCGCGAGCGGGGCCGTGCTCGGGTGCGGCTTCCTGGCGGGCGAGGCAGTACGCGCGGGGCCGGTAGGGATCCTTCCGCAGCACCCCCTTGAGCTCCAGCGCACGGAGCTGGTGCGCGACGCTGGACGTACTGGACAGGCCGACCTCCAGCCCGATCTCCCGCATCGACGGGGGATATCCCCGGCGCTCCACCGATTCGGCGATGCAGGCGACCACGGCCCGCTGGCGGCCGGTCAGCCCGTCAGAACCCGTGCGGACGCCGGGAGGCCGTCCCGGCAGGGCGTGGGTGGTGCTCATGGTGTCCCCCTTGCGATCTTGCGTAAAGGGACCGTAACCCCACCAACCACCAAATAGAACACCATTTCGACTCACGGTCGGCCGGGGGTGCTCACACCGCTTTACCGCCAGCGTTCACGCGAGCGGTGGGGCCCCTGCACGTACGGGCCCTTTCTGAAGGCTTGTTTCGGCGCTGTCAGCCTGCCTCTGAAGCCTTACGTGGTGACTGGGACTTCTGCCGCTGTCGGACCGTGCTGCCGGCGCGGGCGATTTCCCCGATCCACTTGCGGTCATAGGGGGTGTGAACGGACAGCTCCTCCGGGCTCACGCCCGCTGTGTAGTGCCTGATGATCTCCGCGTGGATGAGCGGGCGTGTTTCGTCAATTGCGGCGCTGGCTCTCTGCAAGTCCTGTGTGAGCCGGTCGAGTTCGGTGAGGGCTGCTGCCTGCTCGGTCGGCTTGTAGGTGGGTGTCGGTCCGGTGGCGTTGGGCCCCTTGAGCGGGGGCACGGGGGGCGTGGCCTGGCGGCCGAGCGCCCCGATCCAGACACGGTCGTAGGGGGTGTGCTGGGCGATCGCTCCGGGCCTGGCGTTGCGTGCCCGCAGGTGGCGGACGATGGCCTCGTGCAGGGCCTGGCGCGTTTTCTCCTGCTCCTCTTCCGCTTCCCGGTAGGTGGCGCTGAGGCTGGCCAGACGAGCGAAGGCGCGAGGACTGGTGGAGGTCATACCCGACATATGGACTCGGCGGCCGCCTCCTACCTCGCCGGGCGCACCGAGGCCGAACAGCACGGCAAGAGCGGTGAAGCCGCACACAACCAAGCACTGCGCGCCTTCACCCTCGCCTTCACCGACCCGCAGCAGGCCGCGGACGAGATCGACCTCGCCCGCCACCTGCTGCACGGCCGCACACTGCGCGCCACCGCATTGACCGTGCAGGTCGCAGCCCTGGTCCGCGACGCCGGACTCACCACGGACATCGAGGACCGCGGCCGGCGGTGGTCACCGAGGTGACCACCGCCGGCCTCACCTCGGTGCGCCCCGTTCTCGAGGCCGCCCTCGGCTTCCACCATGCCGTCCTCGGCAACCACATTCAGGTCGACGCCGTCCTGGCCCACCTCGGCGAGGTCAGCGCCAGCGGGGACCACGCCTACTTCGCAGACCTCGTCCGCTTCATGGACGACCGCCCCAACCTGCACCTTTCCGGGGCAGGCCCCATCTGGCTCGCCGACGAACACCGGGTGCGTGAGCGCTGGCGGGCTCTCGTCCTGCGCCGCCGCACCCTCGCCACTGCACGCTGAGGTGAGAGTGCGGCAACGGCGCGTACCGGCCGCATCCCGCCCCGCCCCCCGGTACCGCGCGCAGACCCTCGGGGCGTTCCGCCTACCATTCCGCCATGGCCGCTGCACCCGACTTCCCCGCCGATCTCGTTGCCGATCAGCGCGAGCTCCACCAGGTACAGGCCGATCTGCACGCCCTGCAGCAGCGCCTCAGCTGGTCTCGCGAACCGAGCGGCGCCCTGAAGATCGACGGGTGGCGGCCCTTCGAGCGGCCCGCCACCGACGGCTGGACTGCGGACGAGGCTGCCGCCTACGACGAGCTGCAGAAGCGAGAACGCGACCTGGCCACCCGGATCGTCTGCCACCCGCACTGGGAGCAGTACGAAGGCCCAGAACTCGTACGAAAGCGCAGCGAACTCAAGCACCTGCCTGGCACTCAGCCCGCTGTCCCGGTCCCCGGTGAGACCAGGGGCGATGTAACCGAAGCGGCCTGACCGGAGCGCTGAACCCGCACTCTGCGGCTCAGTTCTCCGAGGGAATGCGTGCGGTGATCTCGCGGGCGAACCACTCGGCCTCCCTCGACAGCTCCTCCTCTCCCTCAGCGGCGATCAGCTGCAGAAGCCGCAGCAGATCATGGGCCTCTTCGAGGGTCAGCAGCTCCAACCGGTGCGTGAGGGAGTCCTGTGCAGGAATTAGCGAAGTGACAGCAGTGGGCTCATATGCATCCATGGCCGCTACAACGCTTCGGAGCCGAATGGGGTGCGCCTGATACGGCTGAACGTGCGTGAACCAGGATCCCCGGACTGACCTTGCCCTCCACTTCCTGGCAAGGCGACGCGGCGCACGAACGCCCTTCGGCCGGCCGCGCACATTGAGCTTCTTCGAGTTGGCCACCGATCGGGTGATGGGCCGTGAAGCGCAACGAGCGAGGCCCCCGGGCTGTTGATCGAGATGTCTGACGTCTCAATCACGTTGCTCGGGGGCCTCGTTGGTCATCCAACCTGCCGCACTCGACCTTCCGCATGCACTCGTGGAGTGGGTCACCATGCTGATCGTCACCCGTGAGGGCGACCGACGCTGCAAGCTCCGCCCGTCCCAGCGCGCGATGGTGGCACTGGTGTACCTGCGCGAACACATCACTCTGGCGAAGATCGCCGCCGGGTTCGGGATCAGCGAGTCCACCGCCCACGCCTACACCAGCGCGGTCGTCGACCTGCTCGCCGAACGTGCACCGGGTCTGCTGAAGACGCTGCGCGACCACAATCCCGACTTCGTCCTGCTTGACGGCACCCTCGCCGAATGCGACCGGGTCGGCGACGGCCGGGCCGACTACTCCCACAAACACCGGCGCCACGGTGTGAACGTGCAGGTCGTCACCGACCCAGGCGGCCGCCTGCTGTGGCTCTCGCCCGCCCTGCCGGGCCGCACCCACGATCTCACCGCTGCCCGCACCCACCGGATCATCCGGATCTGCGAGCGCCAGGGCGTTCCGATCGTGGCCGATCTCGCCTACCAGGGCGCCGGTCCGTGGCTGACCACGGGCATCAAGCGCAGGCCCCTGAAGGAACTGACCCCTACCGAGAAGACCCGCAACCGTGCCCTGGCCGCCACACGAGCCCCTGTCGAACGTGGAGTCGCCCGCCTGAAGTCCTGGCGGATCTTCCGCAGGTCCCGCTGCAGCCCCAACCGCATGACGTCAATCGCCAAGGCCGTCCTCACCCTGGAGCTGCAACGCTGAAGAAGCTCATTCAACGCTGCGCACATCTCCTTGAGAAGCTGTGCGAGAACCTGTGACTCGAAGGTCCAAGTCAGCTGTCCCAGACGACTCCCTGGGCTTTCATCTCGGTGATCGCGGCGGCGACAGCCGCCTGGGCAATATGGTGTCGATCCTTCTCAACGTCGAGGCGGAAGCCCTGGTCTGAAGCCTCCTGAAGGAGATCTGCGACCGTCGCAATGACGTGGAGGAGGGCGCGGCGCTCCAGCGAAACCGCCGCGTCATCAACCGGCTCGGTGCCGTCCCTACGAGGGTCGAACGGGTCCCTTAGCAGCTCTGTCATGGAGCCATGCTCCACACAATCAATGGTGTGCGAACAGGCTTTCCCGATATCCCGAGGCTCTCGCACAGCTTCTGAGTCGTGCTGATGCTGGCAGCAGCGTCATGCCTCGGGGGGTCCGCCCCCCTTGAGGATGATCTTGCGTATCTATGGGTCTTTAACGTCAGTTGCCCCAGCATGAAGACAATCGGAACTGCCGCTGCCGCCGCCCTGCTCATGATGGCCGGTCTGCTGTCCACCGCCACTCCTGCCGTGGCGGACAGCAGCGCATGCACTCACGCCTGGTCTGGCCCGCAGATCTGTATCCGACTCACCGGACACAATGGCGCCAACGCCGTGACCGGCTTCTGGGCGAATCCTCCGCGTTCCGTCAGCAGTCGCAGCGTCGTCCTCACCATGGACGGCGTTCGCCACGGCGGCCGGGCGACCGCGAAGCGCGTGGGCAAAACGATCAGCTACTCCTGGCGCCGTTTCAACACGGGCTCGCACACGAAGCTTTGCGTCCGGTTCGCTCGCATCGACCGGGTGGCATGCCAGACGACGAAGTACAGCGGCTCGCGCTGACCGCTGCCTCCTCTGCGAGCGGGACGCTAGCCTTTCTGTCTGTGCGTGACGGTCGCGCTACGGACAGGGGGCTGGTGTGGCGCTGATGGTGTGCATGGGGGTAGCGGCCTGGTTCGGCGTCGCATGGGCTGGTCGGCAATGTGTGCGCACGTGGCGGGCCGGCGCCGACCAGTTGTGGGACGCGCGATGGAAATCCGCGTGCGTCACCTTCGCCGTGGCCGCCTTCGCCGTCATGTGCACGGCAGCGCTGCTGCCCGGCACCATGGAGAGGGCAGCCCTCCTGGTATCCGCTGGCCTGTGGCTGGCCTTCTTCGTCGCTAGCGGGGCCAGCGCGATCGCCCGGCGCCGTCACACCGCTCACGCCCGGGCTCTGCGAGAGCAGCTCGGTCTGCCCGTGGAGCGGCACATGCTGCACCCCGGCCTCGTCTTCGCATGGTGGGCCGCTGCTGCTGTAGTCGCTTTGTGCGCGTGGGCCGTGGTCACCGCGGCCTCGCCCCCGACTACGGTGGCTACCTCGGATAACTCGGGGCCCGCGGTCGACGGGATGCATCCTTATGTCTCCGGCGGGCTGATGCTCCTGCTCGGTCTGGGCGGAGCTCACGCCTTCTACCAGGAACACCGCCGCAGCCAGGAACAGCGGCGTCTACGCGCCGTCGACCTGCAGTACATCCGTAGTGACCACAACGGCACAGGCTGAAAAGCCGCTCGGCGGTGGCAGTGGAGGGCTGCCCCGGCTTTGCGCGTTCACGCGGGTCGGTGCAATGCAGCATCGGACCGCGATCATGGGGCCGAAGGCGGCGCCGAGCCCGACGAGGTCGAGCCGCCGAGGACGGCCTTGGCGGCGGTGCCTGTGAGGTCCTGGCTGTGGGCGACTGACCACTGTGGCGATCTGGGCCGTGGGGCGAACATGCTCTTCCTCGAGGGCGCCGGGGCCGATGGCGGCCAGGAGCCGCTCCGCCCAAGGGCCTCACTGCGGCAGCTGAGCGGTGTCACCCGCTGCCTCGGGCTCAGCACGTCGTGCGCTCTGTGGGGCCTGTCTGGTCAGTAAGAGTTCGGCGGCTGCTATCGCCTCCGCCACGCTGCGGGTGCCGGTCAGGACACACAGGGTGTAGGTGACGTCGGCCAGGTCCTGGGCGGTTCGCGGGCCCGGGCTCTCTGCATGTGCGATCCGGGCGGATGCGTAGCGGGCGAGCAGGGCACGTGCGGCAGACGGTGAGGGCGCAATCATGATCGCTCCTGAAAAGAGGGCGACGCCCGCGAAGGGGGCGGTCGAGTCGACGCGCCTGTTGTCCCAAGCACTGTCAGGGATGAGACGAGCACCGTGCCGGAATGTCCGATGCGGTGAAGGGGCGGGGCGTCAGCCGAGCTCGACGCCCATGTGCCGTTTCCTGGGGCTTACTGCCGCACGAGCCGGGCAGCTGCTCCACCGTACTCCGCGAGCCCGCGTGATGGCCCCGCCAGTACGCCCCGGTGTCCCCCGGGTACGGCGCGCAAGCGACGCTCACGCTGGAGGCGGCCACTCGCGTAGGGGCCACTCCTGTCCGGCATGCCACTCGGTGAGGGCCACCTGGGCATCGGCGGTGTCCTCGTGCTCGGCGCGGATGCCCTCGTACTTCCTGTCGGCGATGTCCGGATCATCCCACCAGCCGTCCAGCACGGCTGAGCGGCCGATGCAGAGCGCCACGTGGTACCTGCCCGGCGGCGGCGCACTCATCCGGTCCGTCCGACGGCCTCAAGGAGATGGTCGCGGCACACATCGAGCCACCTCGGCTGCTCAGCAGCAAGCCTGACGACGCGGGTCGCGATCGACGCTTTCGCGCAGACCGAGCAGGGCGCCGGCGTGGGCGGGGCAAGGCGTGCACGGCTCAGCCAGGACGGCGGCGAAGTAAAGGGCGCTACGTCCAGGAGGCTGGGATCGAGACCGAGGCGAGTAATCGCATCGTCCATACCGGCCTCCACGGGCTCACCTGCTCGGGTGGGGTCCAAGCATAGAAGAACGCCGGCCGAGCTCACGCGGACCGCGCTGCCCGGCGCCAAGCAGAGGACGACCCCGTCCCGGTACCTGCGCGACTGGAGGGAGCCGAGCTTCCTGCCCTCACCCACCCTCCGCAACCGCACAACGATGACGTCACCCGTCCCGAACGGCGGGCGACGGACCGTACGGTGCCCTGGGAGTGGCGCCCACGCACAACCGCCCAGCGTCCGTCAGCAGCTTCTCCTGCTCTTCGGCGGGCGGACAATCGAAAGCCAGAAAGTGCTGAATACAGGACAACATGGCTCATTCAGCAGTCAGACCCTCAGGTGCTGGGCACGATGCGGGGATGACCTTCACCTGGACGACTCCGCCGTGGGAACGCCACGAGGACTGCACCCACACGGCCGTCACCTGCGTTGAAACCGGTGACGAGGGACTTACTTTCGCCTCAGCCGCCCTGAGAGGCGATAACGCTGTTGAGGCTCTTGCCGATCACCTCGTGATGGACCCTGGCGCCCGAGCCACCGCGTTCCTGCCCGGTCTCGTGGCAGTGGTGGTCCGGCGCGGCATCGACGTGATGTGGATGGCTGAGCCACCCATCAGGGCCACCTTTTCCAGCTCCGGTGAATGGAGCCTGGCCGTTTACGGAGTGGAGGAGGCCGACGTGACCGCCTTCTCCCCCCGCGAGGTCCAGGACCTGCTCGCCCAACTCCGCGCCGCCTACCCCTCCCTCTGACAGAGATCATGCCGCGAGCCAGGCAAGGGTTCGAGAGGAGTCCTTCCGCTGCCCCCCGGTAGTCGGTGATGCGTCGGCCGGTCCAGGCCCAGTACAAGGAGGCGCCGAGCGCGAAGCGTGTTCAGGAAGGAAGCGTTCATGCAGGGGCCCTCCGCTCCATGGCGGCCGCTGCATCGTCGAGGCGGCTCAGCGTCTCGTCTCTGCCCCACGCGGCAGCGAGAGCGTCCTGGAGGCCGGCATGGATCGCGCGGGCGATCCCGGAGCCCGACTCGTAGACCGGGGACAGGCTTCGGATGGCCACCATGCGGTGACCGTGCAGGGTCACCTCGGCGAACTCGCCGCGGGTCGTAACGTACAGGGCCGAACTGAAGGGAAGAATCCGGATGGTCAGCGTGCTGCCTGTTGCCGGCTCCTCGCGTACGAGGCCGGCCAGATGCCGCAGCTGCTCACCGATCACGGCGGCTTCAGCTCCGCCCTGGTCAGCACGGCCTCATCCAGGAGAACCGTTCGTGTCTGCTCCTCCGGCCGGTCGATCCCGTGGACCCAGGACGGGTGCTGCCCCAGAACCGGCTCGTCGGCGAATTCAGCCGTCTCGGAGCGCCCCATGCAGCGTATGTAGGCAGGGGTGCGCAGTCCGGGCGGAACCGTCACGGCGAATTCGACGGTCGTCTCCGCGGCGCGCATGACCGCGATCCGCCGCGCCGAGGCCTCAGCTCCGGCCACATCAACCCAGCAGCCATAAGGATCACTCCGGTCGAATCCCTGCCCGGAGTCCGGGTCCCGGGAATAGCGCTGCTCAGGCAGGCTCCTCTCGAGGAATCGGGCCTGATCGTCCGCTACGCCGTAGATCCGCAACAGCCTGGGAACCATCTGCGGCGGGATCGGAGCCTCAGCGAGTTCCCACCGGCTGAGCGTCGAGATGGCGACTTTCACCTGACGGGCGACGGTCTCCAGATGTAGACGTCTCGCCTTGCGCAGGCATCGCAGGTAGAGACCCATCACGATGCGGACGGGAGGCGTGGCCGTCGTATCTGGCCCTGCCGTCGTCGTCTTCCCCACTGGTCGCTCTCCTCGATGGTGTGGATCGGTCAGTAGCTCAGGTGCTGGACGAGGGATTAGCCGTTGTAGCTGCGGGCGCGCGGGTCGGTCCGGATGGCTGCGCGGATGAGCCTTTCCAGCTCCCCGTCGGCATAGGGCCGGTCGGCGGCGAGACTGCGGAAGCGGCCGGCAGCGATGTCTGCGTACAGCTGCGGGTGCGGGCCGGCCGGATCGCCTTGGTAGTCGGTGAGGCGCTCGCCGGTCCAGGCCCAGTACAGCGAGGCGCCGAGTGCGAAGAGCTCGGCTTCGGGGGTGAGCGGGATGTGCTGCTCCTCGCCGGTTGCCAGCAGTTCGGCGGCGAGTTCGGGGGCGATGACGTGGACCAGGCCGCCGCGGTAGGGATGGGTCAGCGGCAGCTCGGGGTGGTGGGCGTTGTCGAAGTCGATGAACGTGGCCCGGGTGCCGGTGTAGATGATGTTCTCGCTCTGCATGTCGCCGTGGGTCCATCCGGCCTCGTGCCAGTGCATGAGCGCGGACAGCGCGGCGCGGGCGCTTTGGCACATGAGGAAGCGTTCCTCGTACGTGGTCTGGCCTTTGTGGGCGGGGGCGAAAATCTCCCGTACTGAGCGGCCGTCGATCCAGGGGACCGCGAGCCACTGTCCGTCCTTGGCACGCGCCTGGTGGATGCTGCCGGAGTGCAGGCGCTGCTGTTGCAGGAGGGCATACACAGTTGCTTCGTGGCCGAGGTGTCCGCGGGCGCCGGGCACCGCCGTCTTGATCATCCACTCGTCGGCTTTCCATGTGTGGGCGCCCTTGCGGCCGCTGATGTGCTTGGGCGGCCCGTCCAGGCCGAGTGCGTCCAGTGCGGCGATGGCCAGGGCGGTGGATGAGGCCGTGGGTTCCATGTCCTGTCTCCGATGGTGTCGCGGGCCGGTGCTGCCGGTCGTTCGGGTGGTGGTCACGCGGTCTGCCGAGGTGGTGACGCTTCCGGCTCAGGGTTGCTGCAGCAGTGTGCGCAGGGCGGCGGTCAGGGGGGTGACGGCTGCGGGGCCGACGATGATGTGGAGGGTGTCGCGCTCCAGCAGGCCCAGTACGGCGGGGTGGTCGCACAGTTCGGCGCGGTGCAGGGCATCAGGTTCGTTGAGCGTCACCCGGATTCGAGTGACGCAGTTGGTCAGGGTCCGGATGTTGCGGCGGCCGCCGAGGAGGGCGAGGAAGGCTGAGGCGGTGACGTGGTAGAGGTCGGGCTGCGGCGGGTTGGGGGTGCTGGTCATCGTGCGCCCCACAGGTAGCGCTCGATGTCGATGGCGTCGTAGCGGATCTCAGTGGTCTCGTTCCAGTAGGCCTTGGCGATCTCGTGGGTGATCAGTGAGCGCAGCCGTAGCTGGCTGTCGATCCAGGTTCCTGGTGCGCGCCACTGCGCCCATTGGCGTGGGGTGGTGTGTTCGAGGGCGCGGTGGAGCCGGTCGAGGGCGGAGCGCCAGGTGAGGAGGGTCTGTGCGGTGATGGTGGGTGCGTTGGTGCGGTCGGCGTTGGTGAGGTGGGTGTGGATGGTGAGGGTGGTTTCGTGCAGCTCGTTGACGGTGGGGCCGGTTGCTTCGGCGGGGGGCGGGGCGGCGAGGGCGCGCAGCAGGCGTCGGGTTGTCGTGGCGGCGGGGTGGCTCATGGGTGCTCCGGGGCAGGTGTGGGTTGGCTGGGCAGGGCGTTGAGCAGGTCGGGCCAGGCGCTGTGGTGAGTGGTGTCGTGCAGGGTGAAGGTGGTGGCTGGGATCCAGGTGCTGAGGTGGGTGAGGAAGGAGTGGTAGTGGTCGAGGAAGTGGGGGTCGAACCATGTGCGGTAGTGGGGGTTGTCGCTGTGGGCCCGGCGGCGGTGCAGTGACTGGGCTGGTGTGCAGGTCAGGACGAGGATGTGGTCGTGTGCGCTCGGGGCGGTGAGTCCGAGCCGGTGGGTGAGGGCCAGGGCGTGGTGGAAGTCGTCGGCGGGGGCGGCGCCGGTACGCATGCGGGCGTAGCGGTAGGCGAGGACGCCGATGTGGCAGCGGTCGGAGGCGACGGTCAGGCAGGGGTGGGTGCGTTTGAGCCGGCGTGCGGTGCGGATGCGGGAGAGTGCCTCGGTGAGGAGGTATGCGGTGTTGTGGGCTTCGGGCAGGGGTCCGTCAGGGGGTTGTGCTTCCCCGAAGATGACGGTGGTGTTGGGCTGGCGGCGGCGCAGGTTGTTCAGGAGGGTGGTCTTGCCGGCGCCGGGCATGCCGTCGAGGGCGATCACAGGGTGGGTCGGGGGTTGGTGGTGAGGGCTTTGATGATGGGCGGTGCCAGTGCGGTGATCCGTGCGGTGAGCTGGGGGTCGATTTCCGGCGCCCACTGCAGGACCCATCGGAAGTAGCGCGCGGTGTGGAACAGCAGGTGGGCGGTGTCCAGATCCAGCGGTGTGGCCAGCTGGGCGCGTTGGTCCTGGTAGGCGAAGAAGAGTTGGCTGGCGTCGCGGCCGTCGATGAGGCAGTTGTGGACGTAGCAGTTGGTGAGGTCTTCGTAGATACAGCCGGTGCCGCAGCCTTCGAAGTCGATGACGCCGGGGTCGGCTGTGGGGGTGGTCAGGATGTTGCGGGCGGAGAAGTCGCCGTGGACGAAGCCGTTTACGCACCGCGTCTGGTGAGCTGGTGTGGCCGCTTCCAGTGCCTGGGTGAGCTCGGCCCGCAGGTGGTACTGGTCGCCGGGCAGGGGGCGGATGTTGCGCCGGAACACCGGCAGGTCCGCCAGATCGGTGGCGGTCAGGGTGTGCAGTCGTGCTGCGATGGCGCCGAGTTCCTGGGTGCTGGCCGCGTCTGGACCGTTGTCGGGGGCGGAGCCGGTCAGGCGTGTGGTGCTGACCCAGGACAGGGCACCGTTGACGCTGTCGTGGCCCAGGACCCGGGGGATGCGCAGCGCTGGAGCGGCGGCCGCGGCCGTGAGCCCGGCGACTTCTCGCCCGGCGCGTTCCGCGGGCCGGTGCGTGTAGATCTTCAGCACGGCATCGTGGGCCATGAGCACCATGGAGCGGCCGCCGTAGCCGACGATGACGTCCTGGTCGAAGGTGATGCCGAGCGCGGATTCCGCGGCGTGGCGGGCGCAGTCGATCTGTGGGGTCAGGCGGGCCAGGTTCGGGTAAGGGCTGGCTTCTGCCGCAGCCAGGACAGGGTCTTGCATGAAGGAACCTTTCGCGGGTTCTTGTTGGTTTTTGCGCCATTCGCGGAGCCAGTATGGGGGCCTCCGGGCGAGCTGCCCGGCCGGTTCGGAGCGCCGTCTTCGGGGGTGTGAGGTGCGCGCGGCGTCGGCGGCAGCGGTGTAGGCGTTCAGTGCTGTGCGTGCGGCCGTCTTCCAGGACAAAGCCGTGCGCGCGAGGTGGTGTCCGGCTGCGCCGAGCTGTTCGCGCAGGTCCGCGTCTTGGTGGAGGCGGTCGACCAGGGCGGGAAGATCTGACATGTCCGGGCTGGTGGAGACCAGGGCATAGTTTTGGGGGTCGGGCAGTCCGATGAACGCTTCTGCGGTGCCGACCACTGGCAGGCCCGCGCCCAGGTACTGCAGGACTTTCAGCTTCATTCCGCCTCCGCAGTCCAGGGGCGCCAGCGCGACCTGGGCCGTGGACAGCGCGGTGTGCAGGTCGGGTACGGGCCCGTGCAGGCGCAGGCCCTTGGCGGGGGTGTGCAGGTGCCGCAGTGTTGGGGGGTAGCGTCCGTAGACCTCGATGGCGCCGCCGTTTTTGGCCAGCCGGGGCGCCAGCTCGGTATGGAGGTAGCCGACCGCGCGCCGGTTGGGCGCGTAGTACAGATTGCCCAAGAAGGCGGCGATGCCCGGGCGTTGGCGGCGCACTGGGGTGCGGGGTCTGGTGTCGGTTCCGCACGGCACGATGTGTACGTTTTCGGCGTTCAGGGCGAGGGCCGCATCGGCGTCGCGCGCGGTAAAGGCGATGACGGTGTCGGCGGCCGCGATGGCGGCGCCCTGTAGCAGCGAGGCCTGCCGCACCTCCCATTCCGGGCTGTTCAGGCTGCGGGCCAGTGCGGCCTCGTCGTCGTGCATCTCGTACAGCAGGGCCGCCCCGCCTGCCTGGGCCAGGAGGCGGCCGTAGCGCACGGCCAGCTGGGTGTTGGACATGACCAGCACGTGCGGGCGTAGCCGCCGCACGTGCCCGACCAGGGCGGCGGTGTCCTCGTACAGGTCCTCGTAGGTGAGGTAGTGCACGGGAAAGGGCCAGGCAGCGGTCGGGGCCGAGGACGGGTTGAGGTCGCCGAGCAGGAGGGTGACCTCGGCGCCGTGTTGGGCCAGGTGCCGGTTGAGGTGCAGGGTGCGGGCGGCCGCGCCCGTCAGGGGGAGGCTGCGCTGGAAGCCGGCCGTGTCGAAGACGACGCAGACGCGCAGCCGGGCAGGGGGCAGGCAGTCAGGCATGGGCCGGCTCCTGATTCAGTCCGCGCCGCCGCCGGCTGGCTGTGTGGCGCAGTTGCTCCAGGCGGAATCCGCTGAGGCGGGCCAGGTCGGTGAGGACTGCCGGGTGGGCGGTGATGTGTTTCAGGCGGGCCCAGGCCAGTGCGTCGCGCAGCCGGGCGCTGTCGTAGATGTCGGCGTCCGGGTGGAGCTGTAAGAGCCGGGCGATCGAGACGCCGTGCCAGAAGGCTCGGGCGCCGACCGCGGGCGGCCGCAGGTCGCGGCGGTGGATGGCCCTGTCCACGACGGCGTCAGGGACGAGGATCACGTGATGGCCGTCCCGCTGGGCGCGGATGGTCAGTTCCAGCTCCTCGCAGCTGAGGTGGCGCCGTCCCCGCACGCCCAGCCGGGTGTCGAAGGTGAAACCGGCGCTGCGGCGCAGGGCCAGGTTGCAGCCGATGACCCAGTACGGGGCACGCAGTGCGGTGGTGGCGGCCGGCCAGTGCGGCGGCACGAACCACTGCAGGAGTTCCGGTGAGACCGGGCGGTGGTGGTCCGGGCCGGTGAAGCGGGGCTCGGCCCGGCCGCCGGCTACGTCTGCTCCCGTCGTGGCCATCGCGTGCACGAGTGCAGCCGCCCAGGTGGGCCGCGGCCGGGTGTCGGGATCGGTGATCAGCGTGATGTCACCGCTCGCGTGGGCCAGGCCCCGGTTGCGCGCCCGGGACAGGCCCGGCTGTGCCTCGTGCACGACGCGCAGGTCGAGGCCCGGCTGATGGAAGGATCGGCGCGTGAGCACTGGGCGAGGATGGTTGTCGACCAGAACCACCTCAAGGCCGCCCTCAAGGTTCTGCGCGGCGAGGGCCCGTAACAGGCCGGGCAGGCAGCCGCTGTTGCCGCGCACAGCGGTGACGACACTGACGCGTAGTCCGGTGGCGGAAGGCGTTTCGGCCATGCAGAGCCTCCAGAGGTGAGGGGTTCATCGGATTCGTCTGGCGCGGTCGGCGCGTAGGGCTTGCCTCGGCGGGCAGTTCCTCGCTCCGCCCAGCGCAGGGAGTTGCTCTGAGGGACGTGCGGTTTCACTGCCCTTCGTCGGTGCAGGGCGAGGAGCGGTACGGGGTGAGGGCGGTGGCCAGGGCCATCGGCTGTGCCCACTGCTGGCTGCACGGCGGCAGCGAGTGCGGATCACGGTCGGCCAGGGGAAGGAAGAGCACGGGCCTTATGGAGAAGCCCAGCTGGAGGCCGGGGCGCTGGCCCGGCTTCAGAACCATGCTGAAGGGGTGGCCGCTCTCCAGCTCTTCACGCGAGCGCAGGTGACCGCTCAGGAGCCACACGGTGAGCGGCTCCGCCTCGTCCTCGCTCAGCACCGGCTGCAGCATCCGCACCAGCACCCGAACCCATCGCAGCGCCGCCTGTGCGGATTGCGCGTCATAGGACGCAACGAGCGTTTGTGTCTCTGGGGTGCGCACCACGCACTCGGCCCAACAGCCCGGCTGGGGCGCGCTCATGCGTCCTCCTCAGCAGGCCAGGGCCGCACGCTCAACTCGTACACGGTCCCCGCGTCGGTGATCTCCAGATGGACGTGGCGGCCTTCGTGCACGTGCCGGAGGATGTGGTGTTGCAAGTCGGGTGCCACAACCCGTGCATGGAGCTGGCGTCGTGGGCCGGGGTCCAGCTGTTCTGCGATGCTGCGGCTTCGGGTAATCAGCCATGCCACGGCGTCCCCCGTGGAAGCGGAGAGATGGATGGCCAGTGTCAGCGGGGGCCGCTGCTGGTGGTGCACGACCTGGAGGCACCGGTAGGCGGGGGCATCGTCCGGTAAGGCCGCAGGGATAGGTGTGGCGGCATCTGGCGGGGCGATCATGTCTGCCTCCGGGGGATGTGAGGGATCCGGAAGAGACACCAGGTCGTGGTGCCGTCCGGGGTGACGCCGCACACGGTGGAGAGCGCGCTGACCAGGAACATGCCACGTCCGCTCTCGTCCAGGTCCTCCGCCTCGGTGACGCGGGCCGGCACCGGTGATCCGTCGGTGACCTCGATCACGACCACGTCCGCGATGACCAGGAAGCGGAAGGTGACGCGGCCGGCCCCGTGCAGGAGGGCGTTGGTGACCAGCTCGCTGATGACGCAGCTGGCGTCGTCCACCAGACATGGGTAGCCCCAGCTCTTCAGCTTGGCCGCCCCGATCTTGCGGAGGTATCCGACCCAGCGACGCTCATGATCGGGAATGGACTGCCCGGCGGTCCTTGGCGGGCGCGACAACGTCAGCTGCACGCTGAGGTCATCCCGCACCGGCTCGGCGTGATCCAGCACCTCGTTGACGGTGGCGACGATCATTCCGGCACCACGTTCTCCGCGTGTACGAGTGAGATGAAACCGCTGTGCATCGTGAAGAAGTCGAGTTCTGCGGCGTAGACGTCCAGATCCTGGCTGATGACTCCCCGGGTCAGTACGACGACCCCGTGCAGGAAGCCGCCTCGCACCGCCCGCTTGATACGGCTCCAGCCGGGCCGGTCCTCGATGACCGGCAGGCTCCGGCAGTCCGTGCACATGTAGTGCTCGGGGACTTCAAGCCCCTGCTTGCGTGCACACTCACGCGCGGCGATGAGGGACCAGGGCTGTTCCAGGCCGTTGATGGACCGCGCGTAAGCGCCCACACGGATCGGACGGCCGCTACCCCTGAGCACGTCGAGTCTGCCGCGCAGCTGCTCCGTGCGGAGCTGCATCAGCTGGACGTTCCGGTCGGGTGTCACCCGATCTATGCCAGGGCGGAACATCCGGTCAGCGTCGTTGTCGCTGTCCATCCAGCTGGTGGACGGCCTGGAAACTCGGGTGCTGCTCTGGCTCGTCATCAGCGGCCTCGGCTTCTCGGAAGGGAACAACGAAGGCCGGCCCCCGCGGGGGATCGGGGGCCGGGCCTCCGCCGGACCGGTCGTCAGGTCCGGATCACGACGGCGGTGACCGCACGTCACAAAGGATCATGAAATGACGATCCGTCACGCCGTCTCCACCCAGCTTGCTCCTTTTGGCGGTCGATACGCAAGACTGTCACTCATATTGCCAAAATGAGCGAACATGCGTGCGCGTGGCCTTGCGCGTTCCCGACGTGCCAAACTGCGTCCATGACGCAGAAGCGGGCGACTCCGACCATCAAACGGCGCAGAGTTGGCGGTCAGCTGCGTCGCTGGATCGGAACATCCAGAACGGGTGAGGTCGCCAAGCACATGGGATGGGACGGCACCCGTCTGAGCCGCATCCTGCGCGGCACGTACCGGATCTCCGGCGAGGACGTCCGGAAACTGGCCGCCGTCGTGGGCATCGACGACCCCGAGGGAGTCGAAGAAGTCGCCCGCGTAGCCGAGGAGCCTGTGGGCGCAGGCTGGTGGGCCGCGTACACCGGGCGCATCGGCCAGAACTACCTCGACTTCATCGAGCTGGAGTCCGACGCGCACGAACTGCAAATTCACCACCCGGCGATCGTGCCCGGCCTCCTTCAATCACCCGCCTACGTCCGAGAGATGATCACTCGCGCGCCAACCGCGGTCTCACCCGAGCACGCCGAAATGCTCGTCGCGATCCGGCAAGCGCGCCAGGCCGTACTGACCAAGGTGGCTCGGTTGCACGCCCTCGTCCCGGAATCGGCCCTGCACGCACAATTCGACTCCGGGCCTGCACTCCTGCGTGACCAGATCCGCAAGCTCCTCGACACATCACAGATGCCGAACATCGAACTCCAGCTCATTCCGCTCACCGTGCACCCGACGTACGGGTCAAACGGCGCGATCACCATCATGTCGTTCAAGCACCCGTGGTCCCAGGTAGCGAGCGTCGACAGCCCCATGGGCGGAAACCACACCGAAGAGGCGGAGCAGGTCGGTTTCCTGAAGAAGGACTTTGCAGCCATCTCCGCTGTCGCACTTCCCGTCGACAAGTCACGGGATGTTCTCAATCAGTACCTGGAAGGAACTCGCGAGTGACCACGAATTACGGACGGCACGCCCACACGGCTCCGGAGCTGAAAGGCGCCGTCTGGAAGAAGTCCTCGTACAGCGGAGGAAACGAGGGGCAGTGTGTCGAGGTCGCTGCCCTGACAGCTGCGCCATTCGCTGGCCTGCACGCCGTCCGGGACTCGAAATACCCGGGCGGACCGGCTCTCATCCTTTCTCGACACGCCATGGCTGCCTTTGTAGCCAGCGTCCGGACCGACAGGCGCGACAACTAAGCAGCGTTCCCGGCTGTGGCACCTCCTCAAAGGGATGGGAGGTGCCACAGCCTTTCTTCTGCCCCCGCTCGGCAGCTCTTCCGGACGAACTGCAGCAATCACCTCCCAAGAGCGCAGTTGAACGGCATGATCGCCGGTATGACCCTGCACGCGAGAGACACCGTCACTCGGCAGCTCGTCACGCTCTCACTCTCCGACGCCGCAAGTGCCGACCACTTGCCTACCGGCACGCTGGAGAACAAGCGCTACGCCTGTCTCAGCTGTCACCAGCCCATGTCGCTCTCCCGGCGGACGAACAGCACCTCCTCGTACCGTCCGCGGTTCAACCACGGCCAGCGCAACAACGGAGCCACCGATACCTGCGTGGCGCGCGCTGCCGTACAACAGCAGGTGGAGGCCGACGTCCAGGTCGTCATCGACCTCCAAGAGCGGCTGGCCAAGGCCTGGCCAGGGACGTCCACACTCATCGAATGCCTGACACCCACCGGGCACGACAGCCCGGCGCCTCCCGTGATCGTGGCCCGGGACGGGGACCAGGTGATCGTCATCGACTGCCCTCACGGCCCACTGGACGAGCCGACAGTTCGCTACCGCATCAAGGCCGTACGCGACCAGTTCGGTGCCCAGGCCGCTCACGTCTGGTTCTTCGCCGAGGACCCCCATCACTTCCGGCAGGGGGATCTCAAAGACAAGGCCGTGCGTCCGCACGGTGCCCAGCGCTCCATCCGGCACCGTCGCGTCCGCCCCACCGAGCGGCAACTGCAGATCATCGAGGCGGGCGGCGCGGTGTACTGGCTGAACGGGGGCGAGGTGCTGGTGCCCTACGGCGGCCACGATTTCCAGCATCCTCCACGCCGCGGTGAGGACTGGACCGGCGAAGCGGCCCGGTACCGCTACGACTGGAAAATCAGCCACCCGCGGCCCGCGCCCGGCGCGCAGTGGTGGGGACTGGTTCCGATCGGACTGTCCTCGCTGCGGCGCGGCCGCGTAGCCTTCCACCCCGCCGAGGCCTACGACGTCATGGAGCGCCTTGAGCGGTCACAGCCGGCACGGTGGTCCGCGTCGCGGCGCCGTGCCCGCGAGCAGTTCGACCGCCAGCTCAGCCCTGCACCGCCCGAGGCAACCCCCGATGATTCGCAACCCCTTGCCAGGCAGAGGGCTGAAAACGACGGCGCGCGTGCTGAACGACCCGCAGCAGCTGACGGCCCCGCCATCCCCGGGCCGGACAATGCCCGGGCGACAACCTCGCCGGCTCAGCCACCGTTCGTTCCGCCTCCGCCGCCATATCCTCCCGCGGCCTCCCCGCCGACGCCGCGCGCAGAGATCCCGGAGCAGCAACGCAGGGGGTTGAGGGGATTTCTACACGGACTGGTCCGACGGCGGTGACGAACGGCCTCGGTCCCGTCAGCTGCTGCCCGCTGCCGGCGTCGAGGTATGGCTGGCATCCGCCGCTATCTCCGCCTGCGTCTGCCGTACGATCTCGCCGATCTGCCGGACATTGGCGGCAGTGATGGGGCCGCGGCAAGCCTGTTGGATGGTGATCCCCTCATCACGCAGATCACGCAGCAGGGCCAAGACCTGGATCTGGTCGATGAAGGCTGCGCGCGCGGCGTCGGAGGTCAACGGCGACGTGCCTTCGACGCCAGCGTAGGCCGACAACGCGCTGCGGTCTTCTTCGCAGAGCGTCACACGCTCTCCCCGCCGAGCGCGCTCAAGGGCCGGGAACTCTGGGCCTAGACACGTCTCGTCGAGGCCGGCTGCCAGCCAGGCGGCACGGATCGCATCCGCCCGCTGCGCGCCGGGGCCGTCGATGATCTCCAGTTCCGGCTCGGGCGGCGACAGACGCGGACGCGGCCGAGGTGGGTCGGCGGCAATGCGCCGACGGGCGAATAGGCGTGCGAACATGCCGTGATTCTGTCAGGCGCTGCTGACGGCACCAGCTGCGGGACCCGCTCACCATAGTGTCCAGGCTGGACACTATTTAGGGGCGCGGCGCAACGTTGCCCGGGATGTGGTGACGCGCCCGGGAAGCCAGCTGGAATCCGGAGGCCAGCACGGCCCTGCCCGCTGTGGACCGGGCGCAGTTCCGGCCGTCAGGTTAGATGACCTCCGCGACGGATCCTGCTCGTAGGCCCCACTCGACCAGGCGTCCGGCTTCGGCTTCGATGATGTGCCGTGCGCGCCAGCGGGGGCGGCCCACTCGGTTGGGTTTCATGGTGGTGACGTCGAGGACGCGGTGGTCTCGGTCGAGGTAGGCGACGTCGATGGTGAAGCGCATTCCGAAGGTGTGGACGCTGTTGGACGGGGTGATGAGCAGTGCTCCGTCGAGGCTGTCGCGGCCGAGTAGGCCGCGGGCGCGGGCTGCGGGTGTGTTGGCGACCTCAAGCCGGATGTCTTTGTCTGCAATGCGCAGCACGGTTGTGGCGACGAACTCCGGTTCGGTGTGTGAGCTCATGCCGGTGAGAGTCCCCTCGGTGTTGTTATCGGGCGCGTGCGGTGGGGCGGGGCAGCAGGTCGTGGAGGAGAGCGGCGGTCTCGGTATCCATGTCGACGCCGCCGTGCTCCTCGTCACCCAAGTGCTCGTTGATGCGGGCCAGCCGGGCAGCGGCGGCGCGCAGGGCCTCCATGTCTCCGGTGCTGTGGTGCGCGCGGAAGACTTCGCGGTGGAGGCTTTCGTTCTCCTCGGCTGCCAGCAGCCCCTTACCTGCTGCCCACAGGGCTCCGGCAGGGTCCCCAGCTTCGCGTCGTCGTACGGAGAGTTCGTGGGCTGCGTCCACGATCGCGGAGACCATCTCCTGGACGAAAGGCTCGGCCCATGCGTAGCGCAAGGGGTTGATGGCGCTGAAGGGGCGCCCCTTGACGAGGGCAAGGGCGCGGCGAAGCGCCAGGTCTCCGTCCTCGTCGGTTCGGGCCAGTCCGGTCCGGGCGAAGTGCTGGAAGCTGGCCCAGTCGCAGCTGGTGGCGGGGCTGACGCGGTAGAGGCGGTCGTGGCTGTCCTGGATGGGGGGAAGGTAGGGATTGCCGTCCGCGTCTTTGCCGAGCCAGGACCGTGCGCGGGTGATCCACGGGTCCCGGGTCTTCTTCCCTACGCGGGTGCCCGGCCACAGGGCTTCGTCGATGGCGTGCCGGTCGACGCCGTTGTGGAGCGCCAGGAAACAGATGAGTTCGACGGCGACGCTGCGGCGGCTGGTGTCGATCCGTCCGGTGGCGCCTTCGATGGTGACTGGTCCGAGCACCTGGATGGCGGGCCCCTCGGCTTTCGGCGCTGCGTCGGTGCTCTGCCGGGTGTCGGCGGTGACGGGCGTGGGAGTGGACAGCTTCGGGATGGTGACGTGGATGGTGTCCCGCGCGGGGGCCTGGGTGCAGGGGGTGGCGGTGGCGGAGTGCTGCGGGGGCTCTGCGGCTGTGGGCGGGTTGTCGATGTGCTGCTCGGCCGCCAGAACGTCTGCCAGCGACTGACCGCTGGTCTGCTCGTGGTCTTCATCGGACGCTTGGCCGTCGGGTTGCGCGGTTTTGGTCAGCACCGGTGCGCTGTTAGCTGCGGCGGGGGTCGGCTCGTCGCCGTCGTTGGCCTCCGCATCGTCCATGTCCGGGTCACCGTACTCGGTGGGAAAGCCGTCTTCGTCGACGTCCTCGTCTTCCACGGCCGGGGCGTGGAGAGCAGCAACAGGCAGTGCTGCGTCCTCCAGCGCTCCCTCGTGCTGCTCGTCGGGTTCGGTCCATTCGGGAGCGGGGACGTCGGCATCACTGCCCGCCAGGGTAAGGATGTCCACCGCGTCGGCGAAGTGGTCATCGCTGAGGCCTTGCAGCTTGATGGGAAGCTGCGAACCGGGGAGCACGACCGTGTGCTCTGGCCCCTGGCAGGTCAGGGACCAGGTGTGCGCGGGCAGGTCGAGGGATGCGTTGGCGGTGATGACGGCGCCCGCGGTGCGTGGTTCCTCGGCGAGTGTGGCCAGGAGCTCGGTTGTGTCGGCGGTGTCGGGGAGGGCGTGGGCAAGCACGATGTGTGGGGTCCACGAGTCGCCGGCGTCCTCAAGGAGACGCGCGCTGCGCAGGCTGGGGGCTCCCAGCAAGGCCAGTGCCTGGCGCTGGTCGGCGCTGTGGTCGGCGAGTTCCGTGGCTGCTGCACTGACCTCTGCCTGGTGTGCTACCCGGCCGGGCACGGCGTCCTCCAGATGCGGGGCGGTGGCGGCGACCGTGGTGATCTCAAGGTGCCCGGGCAGGGGTGTGTTGGCAAGCTCGATGGCGATGGCCTGCAGAACGTGCCTGGCGAAGTCGGCGTCACCGCTCAGGTTAAGGATTCCGACGTGCTCCAGGTCGACGAGGACGAGATGGCCTTGTCCGTCCCAGCCCAGGGAGACAAGAGCCGGGTAGGGGGCGTCTGTGTCCCGGAGTTCCTCGGGGGTGGCAAGGTCGGTGCTGGCGGCGGTGCACACCCACAGATCCCGGCGGGCTGCAGCTGCGGTGAAGGGTTTCACGGCAGCCTGGTCGTGGGAGAGGTGGAGCTCTACTTTGCTCTCGTGCAGCACGACCGCCTGGAGGTCGGGGAGTTCCTTACCGAGGTCTGCCAGGTTGCGGGCGAGGGTGCGCAGGGCGGTGTTGAGCAGCGCGAATCCGCCGGGGTGCTGGGCCGCGCGCAGGCCTTGTTCGGTGGCGGCTGCCCGGCCTTGGGGCATAGGGATGCGGCGGCCATGGCGTCGGCGCCGTTGCTGCAGGATGCGTCGGGTGCCCAGGGTGGTGATCACAGCGGCGGCAAGTGCGCCAGCGCCTTCCCATGCGGCGGCCGAGGCCAGCAGCGAGCCGGTCTCGTCCTCGCCTGCGGCAGTCGGCTGCGCTGTTGTTGTGGGTGTTCCCTGCTGGGCAGGCGTCGTGGGGGCGGCCTGGGACGGTGCTGTGGTGGGGGCCGCAGGCTCAGACCCGGTGTCGCGCTGTGGCGTCTTGGCCGCTGGCTCGTGTCCTTCCGGGGTGGCGGTGTCCGGGCTCTGGGCGGTGGACTTGTGGCCGGGATGCTCCTGGCGCTGTGCTGGCGGCTTGGTGGAGTCGTCAGTGCGGGAGGCGGGCAGGGCGAGGACCTGGTCGGGATAGATCAGGTCGGGGTCGGTAAAGGTCTGCCCGTAGGGCTGGGGGTTTCCCTTGTTGAGGTCGTAGATGTCCTTCCACTCGACTCCCCCGCCGACCTTCTGCGCGATGCCCGAAAGACTGTCGTTGGCGCGGACGGTGTATTCGTCATGGGTCGTGGAATCGGAGCCGGAACCGTCGGCGTCGTCCCTGGCCGTCTGCCCTGCCGCGCCTTTCGCCCCGGGCCCGTGGTCTGCGCGGTCTGAGCTTGCCGGTGCCGTGGCTTCGGCCGAGGTGTGCGCGTCGGCCGGCAGGGTGATGACGGCGCCCTTGGGCAAGTACTGATCGCCGGCTGCGAGTTCGGGGATCGCCGGGTTGAGGGCAGCGATGTCTTTCCAGCGGGTGCCGTCGCCCAGGTATTCCTCGGCCAGGTCCCAGGGTAGTTCTGTCGACTTGGTGACCGTGTGCTGAGGTCCCGCGTCCTGCTGCACGGTGGCGGTATCGGAGGTGGCGGGTGCGGCGTGGCTCACCGAGTCGGATGTGGGTGCCTGCGCCGACACTGATACTGCCGTGGCTGCCAGGGCTGGGGTGGTGGCCGCCGATGCCGCGGTGGGAATCAGCAGCACGATCCCGCCGATCAGGAACGATGCGAGGGACTGCATGCTGCCCAGTCCCTTGATCCTGGGGGCGGAGCGGCGGCGGGCGAGCGCAACAATCTCGACCAGCGCGGAGAAGGAGAAGGCCGCCCACGCGATCCACCCGATACAGGTGAATACGACAAGCCACAGTGTGCCGTCGTCCTGAGCCAGCAGGTCGGTGTGCCCGGCCAGTTCGGTGGGCTGGTGTCCGGTGGCCAGCAGCATGAGCGGGATACCGGCGACGATCACTGCCAGCGCGGCGATACTGGCCAGGGCCCGGACGATGCGTGCCAGCGCTCGCAGCGGGGCGGGGGCGGGGTGGGCCATGGACTCAGTCTCCGTGGGTCTGCAGGTGGGCAGTGGCGGTGCCGTTCACTGTGATGGTGCTCTTCCCGACCAGCTGCGCGAAGTAGGTGTGGTACTCGCTGGTGACGGTGACGGACAGGCGTTGTCCACCGTCGATGATCTGCACGTCGCCTTGAGCGTGCGCGTTGGCCAGGTAGTCGCGTGCCGCGCCGGCAGCTGCGTCCGGATCCACGATGATCGCTGTTCCCTGGACGGCCTGCGCGTCGTCAAGTTGCTGACCGGCCGTGCGGGCGGCCTCCTGGGCAAGCGAGGTGGCGCGGTTGGCTGCGTTTAGGGCGCCACCGCCGTCGACCAGGAGTCCCATCACCATCAGAAGGCCCACCGTCGCCAGAGCGAAGAAGACGGACATGGAGCCCCGGTCCTTTTGCGCAATTAGGGCGTTGTGCCGGACGGTGGCAGCAGAACGGACCGTGCTGCGTGCGACCGGAGCGAGAGATTGCTTTGCTGGCCTGGGGTGAGGCGTCGTGTGATCGCGCGGTGCCTGGGTGCAGGGTGCGCGCCGGGGGCGGGCACGGACGTGTGCTCGGCTGTCGGGATCCCTGAGGGTTTGTCGACGCTGGGTCACTGGCTCCGCCCTCGGTAGGTGTCGATCGGGCTCTGCCATGACGCGCTGAGCTTCTTCGCGCCGGGCAGGCCGGGCAAGCCGATGTCGGACAGGTTGGCCGTGCAGGACAGGGAGGCGGTCACGGTCGCCGCGACCCCCTGCTCGATGGCGTAGCCGCTGGTGTCCACGACCACGCTGGAGGCGGTGCAGGTGATGCCTTCTCCGCTGAGGCTGCGCTCGGCTGCGGCCTGGGCGCTGCTCTGCGCGCTGTCGGCGTCCCGTTCCAGCGAGGCGGCGCGGGCGGCCGCGCGTGCCGCGGAGTCGACAGCGCCGTTGGCTGCGATGACCCGTCCGAAGGCCACCATGAGCAGCAGCAGGATGATGAACACGGGGGCCAGGATCGCTGTCTCCAGCGATACGGAGCCGTGGTCCCTACTCGCCAGGCGCCGTATCCGGCCGCGTGCCGGGGGGCGTTGGGCCTTCACGGGTTGGTCCACCTTTCCACCGGTGCGTCCACGTGCTGGCTGACGGACAGGGTCAGGCCGGGAATCAGGGTGGCGACGTTGCCGCGCACGGTGATGCGGATCTGCTCGGCGGTGCTTCCGTCCGAGGACACACTGGGGGCTTTGACGCTGCCGCCGAACTTGGCCAGGAAGTCTTCGGCCTGCGCCACGGCTTCCGCAGGGCTGCTGCCGGTCTGCCGTCCCTGTTCGACGCCTTGGCGCGCAGCGGATCGGGCCACGTCGCGGGCGTGGAACCAGAGGCCGACCTGGAGGGCGGAGAAGACCAGGAGCAGCACGACGATCGCGATAACGGACAGCTCGACGCTGGCCGCGCCGCGATCGTTGGTGACGCGTGTGGTGATGCGGCGCATCCACCGACGCGCACGTGCTTTCACCCTCTGCTGCCCTTCTCTCGTGCGGTGCGGGACATGGGTCAGCCGCCCTCGATGATGCCGATCTTCTCGGCGACCTTGGACTTGATGGCCACGACCAGGCCTGCGGCTACGACGATGAGGACGGCCGCCATGATGGCGAGTTCGGTGACGGACTGGCCCTCGTCGCGATTCTGCTTGAGCAGGTTCCAGCGGTGGGTCAGCAGGGTGCGCAGCGGGTCGATCACGGGGTTCTCCTTGAGTTGTTCAGCTGCCGAGGATGGAAGCAGCCAGGGGGATCATCACGAAGATGAGCATGAGGATCACGCCGAAGGCGACGGGAAGGATCATCGTCGCCGACTTCTCGTTGGCCTGTGCCTTGGCGTCGGCGATCAAGGCCACCCGCAGCTGGCGTGCCTGGGCTTGCAGGGTGGTGTAGACGGCGGCGCCTTCTCCGGCGAGTTCGACGGTGTCGGCGGGCCGGGTCAGTTCGGGAATGTCCAATTCCTCGCCGAGCTGGCGCAGGGCTTCCCAGACTTTGACGCCGGACAGGTCGGCCTGGTGGAACACCTGCCGCATCCGTACGAAGATCCAGCCGTCGCCGACCTGGGCTGTTTTGACGAGGGCGTCCGGGGCGCCGCGGTTGGCGATGCGGGCCAGGGCCACGCGCTCGAGGTATGAGGCGGTGGCGTGGCGCACCATCAGGCGTGCCGCGGCGGCCTTCTTGCTGACTTCCTTGGTGGGCCAGAACCAGAACAGGCCGGCCATGGTCAGGGAGAGCACCAGGGGCAGAGTGAAGAAGCTGATGCCGGCCAGGGCGCACACGATGGTCAGCAGCTGGGGCAACACCAGTCCGTACAGGGCGAAGACGGCTTTTTGGCCGAGGTGTTCGGCGGGGGTGATGCCGAGGAGGTTGAGGTCCTTGACGGGCAAGGTGATGCGGCTGCCGAGGTCGGCGATCAGGCGTTCACCGACGCGGGTCGGCACGTTCGACGTCCGGGAGGTGCCGGTGGTGAGCAGGGGGTTGCGGGCCTTGGTCACGTCGAGATGGTCCAGGGCCGCGGTCAGGTCGCGGCGGGCGGGCATGGCGGCCTTGACGGCGAGCCCGATAAGGGCGCCGGCGACGGTCGCGGGCAGGACGGCCTGCAGGGGGATCATCGCTGCCCGCCTTCCGGGAGGTGGCGGGTGGTCGTGGGCAGGGGGTTGAGCAGGCGCGGGTCGGGCTTGGCGATGGCCATGCGGCGGAGCCAGCGCAGCGAGTAGGCGAACAGCGCGCCGAGCACGGCGAGAACGATCTGGCCCAGCGGTGACTGGTACCAGCCGGACCATTGCTCGTTGAGCATGCAGCCGACCACGACGACGCAGACGACGGTGCTGGTCAGGCGGCTGTTCTTGCGGACCTTGGCTCGGTCGGCCTCGATTTCGCGGGCGTCAGCGGCTTGCTGGTGAATGTTGGCGGCCAGTGCTTCCAGCGCGTCGGACATTCCCTGGCCCGAGATTTGGGTGTGCGACTGGAAGAGCATCATCACGTGGTCCACGACACCGTCGGCGAGTTCGTCGGCGAACAGCGCGTAGGCGTCGTATGGCTCGATGCCGACGCGCAGGCGCTGCGCGAGGACCGTTACGTGTTCCGCGATCGGTGTTGGGGCGGTCTTCACCGAGGACTGGATGGTCTGGGCGAGGGAGATTCCGGCCCGGTGGATTCCGGCGAGGCTGTTGAGCCACTGACCCAGTGCTTCCAGACGTTCGATCCGGGCCAGGGCGGGGGTGCCGGGGTTGAGGATGTAGGGCACGGCCAGGACGGCGGCGCCGGCCAGCAGCCCGTGTACGGGCCAGCCGGTCCAGGCCCACACGATTAGGGTCACCAGGCCGGCGGTCAGCAGCAGCGGCCTCCAGCGGCGTTGCCACTTGTCCGGCAATTCGGCCTTGGCCCGCTGCATGCGGTCGGCCATGGACGACTGCGGCTTGCCGGGCTTGAGGGTGCGGCCGCGTCCCTCGCGGACGGCGAGGAAGACAGCGACGACGCTCAGGGCGGCCAGCAGGGCGGCGATGAGTGAAGTCTGTGCGGTGTTCATGCCGGTGTGTCTCCGCTCCACGGCGTGGGCCAGCCCTGCCCGGGATCGACCAGGTCGGTGCGCTGTGTGCGGCCGCTTCGCGTCAGTTCGCTCATGAAGGTCGGATAGATCTGGAAGACGGCTCGGGGATCTTCACGGCTGGGTGCGAAGACAGGGGTGAGGACGGGCATACCGGAGACGTTCTCGATCTCGCTCACGTGCGAGATGAAGTGCCGGCGCTTTCCGTCCCCCGGGTGCCCAGTGCTGGTGACGTGCACGATTAGATCGATGCTGGTCGCGGTCATGGCGGAGGCCAGCCGGGTGGAGAAGACGGACTCGCTGTCTTCTGCCAGTTGCAAGAAGGTGCTCAAGGCCCCATCGGGATCGCTGCCCTGGGTGCGCAGTGTTGCCATCGATCCGGCGCAGGAGGCGGCTGCACGCATCCAGGGGGCGAAGGTAGCGGTCGTGATGTCGCCCAGAAGGAGGCGATGGGCGCTCTGGCGCAGAGCGGCGGCGAACATCTGCTCCATGTTGCTGTCCGGCCCGTACAGGTCCACCACGCTGGGCCTGTCGCCTGAGGTGTCCTCGGCGAGACGCAGCTCGCGCTTGGTCTCCAGAGTCACGACGCGGTGGTGGGAGGGGATGTGGCGCGCGAGCGCGGAGAGCACGGTGGTCTTTCCGGCGCCCGCGGCTCCGGTGACCAGGATGGTCTGGCGGGTGTGCACGCACGCGTCCAGGAACCGGTCCAGGCTGGGGCTGGCCATGCCGGAGCGGAGCAGGTCGGCGGCCATCAGCGCCTCACCGTCTCAAGCGGTCCCAGCCACGCTCCGAAGGGGTTGTCGTTGAGGTAGGCGGCCTTCATCAGTCCCGTGAGTTCCAGTTCGTCGATGAAGGAGGGCATCTGCTCGAAAATGGCGCGCCTCTCTCCGGCCTGGGGGCCGAAGACCCTGGTCATGATGGGGCGTCCGGTCTCCCCCACTTCGTCCTCGACCTGGTAGATGTGCGAGACGAAACGGTGCTTCTTCCCGCCGATCGCGGTCTCGTCGAGGTAGGTGAGGTAGACGACGACGTCGATTGCTGAGGCGATCAGGTGGTGGGCGGCCTGGGTCTGCATTCCGGCGTCGGTGCACAGTTCGACGAGCCGGGAGACGATGCCGTGCGGACGCCGCACGTGCAGGGTGCACATCGATCCGGAGCCACCTGCCGACATCGCCTGCAGCATCGGCCGGATCTCCGTGGAGCGGACCTCACCGACGATGACGCGGCTAGCGTTGTACCGCAGCGCGGTGGCGAACATATCCGAGATGGTGATCTCGCCGGCGCCGCCATCTCCGCTGGCCCGTACCTCGCCGTTGGACTGCCGTGCTTCGAAGGCAAAGGTGAGCGGGCCGGGCTTGTCGGGGACGGGTTCGTCCAGGTACAGCTCGCGGTCCGACTCCAGGGTCACCAGCCGCTCCCCTGCCGGGATTTCCCGGCCCAGCGCGCGCAGCAGCGATGTCTTGCCGGCGCCCATGTCGCCCACGACCAGGATGTTCAGTTTGGCGGCCACGCATGCACGCAGGAACAGGGCGAGCATCTGGTTGAGCGAGCCCCAGTTGATCAGTTCGTCGATGCCGTGCTGCTTGATGCGGTGGCGGCGGATCACGACGGAGGGCCTGGTGGTCATCAGTGACGCGGTGACGCGGGATCCGTCCGGCATACGGAAGCCGACGTTGGGGCTGGCCTGGGTCAATGCGCGCTCTCCGTGTCCGGACAGGGCGGCCATTCGGTTGACCCACTTGATCAGCTCGTCGTGGCTGTCCGCGACCCGTTCGACCTCTTGGCGGGGCCGGTCGTAGAACTCCACGTGCGCGGTGAGCCCGTCGACCATGACGTCCTCGACGCCGTCCTGGTCGAGCAGGGACTGCAGGCGGCCGCCGCGGTACATGGCGTCGTACACCGCGGTGCCAATGGCGGCTTCCTGCTCCTCGGTCAGCGGCTGGTTGCCGATGCCCTGGGCGTACTGGGTGGCCCAGTCAGCGACCGCGTTCCGCACGAGGCGTTTGGCGAGGGCCCGCCGGTCGGCCTCCTGCAGAAGCTGCCGATTGGGATCCTGAGCGGACAGTTGGTCGGACACCTGCGCCTGCAGCTCCTGGACCACGTCCCAGAACTGCCGGACGACGTCCCACTCCGCGGGCCCGGCTCCCGGGAGGTCCACGAGCCGGGGCACGTCCGCAGCGCCCGCCGGGTGGTGTGCCGGGGCGGTAGACGCGGGCGGTGTCGTGTCCTGGGGCAGCGGGGCGGCGACGGGCGGTTGCGCTGCGGGCCGTGAGGAGGCGAGTCTGCGGGCGACCAGGTCGGCGATGTCCGCGCGGTTCATCGCGCTCGCGCCGTTGTGGGGGCGGGGGTGCGTGTCAGCCATGGCGGCGGCCCCTGTCGGTCATGCGCTGCAGCACGCCGGCCATCCGGTGATGGGTGGGGCGTGAGGCGTAGTCGCGCTGGGTGGTGCGGTGGCGGACGATGGCCCGCAAACTGTCAGCGGTGGAACGGGCATGCGTCAGCAAGTCCCGGTGTCCGTATCCGCGCGGGGGCCGACCGCCCTGCGCGTACAGCGCAGCGACCTCCGCGTCGAAGGGCAGCACCCCCATCACGGGCGTCTTCAGGGTCTCGGCGACCTGGTGGGAGCGGTAGGGACCGTCCTCGATGAGCATGATGCCCAGCGAGTCTCCGCACCGGCCCCGCTCCATCAGCTCGACGCGCAGCGGGTCGATCACGTGCCGGGCCAAAGACAGGGACTGCTCCGTGCCGCGGACCGTCAAGAGCACCAGATCCGCCTGGTACAACAGCGGAGCCGGGGTCAGGACGGGATGCAGACGGCCGGAGTCCAGGGCCAGACGGCCAGCGTCGATGTAGACGTCGTGCTCCTGCGTGCCCTCCAGCGGGTACCCGTGTTCGTCGCGCGGCGGCTCGGACATGGCGTGCAGGACTTCGGCCAGGGTCGGCCAGGTTCGGGTCATGGCCGCTGCCTGCCCTGGATCGGTCAGGCCCGGGAGCAGCTTGCGGTGCCCGGCCTCGTCCAGCCACCACAGATGGCTTGCAAACGCGTGAGCGAATTCCTCTGCTCCGGCTCGCTCCGCCTTGGCTAGGTGGTACAGCCCGACCCCTGCGCCCACCGTGGACTGGAGATACCCGGCGCGTACCGTGCCGCCGGCGGGGTCGCACTCGGCCAGCACGCTCGGCGCCGACGAGGCCAGTGTGAGGGCCAGCGCCGATGTGGTCACTCCGCAGGACTTGGCAGAAACCAGGGCAGTGATCGTCATGGTCAGCTCCGGGGCTCGCGCACGAGAGCGATCCGGCCCTGCGAGGCGCGGGTTGCCAGCAGCGGGCCGTCGGATTCCGCTACGGCCAGGTTCACCACCACGCTGCCGGAGGCGTCCGGGCGGGACACAGAGACGACCGTGCCGTCCACAGACGTCGGCGGGGCCTCGGCCTTGCTGCCAGAGGTGTCCTGCTCGCCCTGTGCGGGGGTGGTCACGGCCAGAACCTTGTCGCCCGGTGCCAGCGAACCCGCCGGTGCCTGGCCCCGCTTGACCTGCACGCCGACCTGCTGCTGGTCGTCTCCCAGACCGGTGCCTGCGGCGACCTGCGCGGCAGTCAGCAGCCCACCCTTTCTCAGATCGACCGCGGCCCGCTTCCCGACCATCGCTCCCTTTTGCCCGGCTGGAACTGGCGAGAGCGCAGCATCCGCAGACACCTCGGCAACGGTCAAGTCAGACGCTGTCAGCGCCTGCCCCGCCGGAACGTCGTGCGCCACAGCCAGGACCTTGCTGCGATCGCTGGTGGAACTGACTGCGAAAGCCGCCCCCAGCCCACACACGACAGCCAGCGCCGCGCACAACGCGACGGCGGACCAGCGCCGCTCCCGCTTCACCGGTGTGGACGTCGTGATCGGCACGTCAGGCCGAGGCGGCGCCGGGCGCGGCACCTGCGGGGCAACAGGGGATTCCATGAAAGTCGTACCTCGTATTTCAGGGGCGCTAGTTGAGGACCTGGACCTCGGCGACGTTGATGTCCACGGCGGCATCGCGAACCTCGTTGAGCTCACCGGTCTGCCCGTTGGTCGCCTCCCATCCGATCGACCACGTAGAGGTGGCCGACACATGGAAGCGCCCGGACTTCGTCGTCGACGAGGGGGAGTTGTACCGGTAGCCGCAGTCCGGTGACGGCTGTTTGCCGTACTCCGGCTTGTACGGCGTACCTGCAGTAGTGCAGGTCACGGAGTTACCGTCCCCCATGGTCCACACGATCTTCTGCACCTTCGCCGTTGCGGTGACGGTGATCCCGCCAGCCGAGGCCGACGCCACGTTCGGGCCGAAGGTCTCCGCGTTCTTCGCAGTCCACAGATAGACCGGCATGCCGACCACTCCCTTGCCACCAGGCTTGGGCGTGATGCCGATCTCAGGACCCAGGAGTGTCATCTTGTCTACGGCCTGCTGCGCCAGCTGCGCCGGGTCCACGTCTGCTTCAGGGGGATCCGCAGCCCATACGTTGCGGACGACCGTGTTCAAGGAGCCGTCGAACTTGCAGGTCTGCTTGTACACGGCGCCGTCGCCGGGCTTGTGGCCTTCCCAGTCCAGACTTTCCGCGTCCGGCTGGGGGTCAGCCTTCTCGTAGGTGCAAGACCAGCGGCTCTTCTTGCCGCTCTTGCCGCCCCCGCCGCTTTTGTTCTGGTCAGCCGTGTCAGTTCCGCTGCTGTCCGCTGAACCAGGCACTTCGACCTCGGCTCGGCACGTGAATCCGCCGCAGGCAGTGCCAGCCTGGCCAGGGTGATCGTCTGCGTAAGCCGCTCCAGCCGCGGAGAGTGTCAGCAGGAGCAAGGCCGCTGTCGCCCCGAGGCTGCGCCGAGGGGTCAGCACCGCGTGTCCTGGGGCTCATCCCTCGTAACACGCCACCCGTCGTGCAGCTGCTCAACCGTTCCCTTGATCACGTATTTCGTGAGCCTGTCGGACGGGAACGCGATGGGCTTGTTGGTTTTTGAGTTCTTCGCGTACCACTTCGAGATGTCGAGGCAGCTCGAAATGATGACGTTGGGAACCTTGCGGTCTACATCGACACTCGTGGCGGTGGGGTTTCCCACTTCAACGTGGCCGGTGTAGATGACGTTTCGGCCGTGCAGGTCCCTAACGTCGGTCTTCGCTTGTTCGAGTGCGGAGTAAGCCGTCGTCTTCTCCAAGTAGTTGGAGGAGCCGCTGCTGTCAGCGTAGAACTGCTCCATACCCTTCCAGTGCGCCTGGTAGGTCGCGATGGCTTCCCTCTTCGCCTTCTCCTTGGCAGACAGAGGGGTGGGCGAGGCGCTTTGCGATGCTGTCGCGGGGGCGGAGGATTCGGTGCTTTTCGGGTCATCCGAGCTACAGGCAGACACGGCGGCGAGGGCGCAGCCCGACACGAGCAGCGCAGTGGCCCGCCTGAAGTTGCGTGCGCCGAGGTGGGTTCGCTGTCGTGATGTCGACGCTGGCACTGCGCCTCCCCGTTTACTGGTCAACTGTGCGAAATCTCGGTCGTGTTGCGTTTGCAGAATTACCCTGTTGCGTCTTCAACCACAAACAGTGGTCACTCCTTTCACATACCGTACGCGGTCTCCCCCTGTTCTCCCAAGCCCGTTTCAGCAGCTCAGGACGTCAATCCAGGGCCCAATTAGGACATTTCAAACGTGTTGGACATGTGCCGTGTATATATCCCGTCCGGTGGGATAGGCCGCCCATTCGCGTACCGAGAATGTCGATTCGTGGCTAAGCGGATGGTCATTCTTTCCGCGTTCGTCAGGCGGGATCGGCTGAAGGCCGGGAGGTCGGGTAGGCGACGGGCGGGAGCGCTGCGTTGATGACGAGGTCGCCCATGGTTCCGTGTCCCTGGGTGAGTTCTTGCCAGCCCTCGAGGATGTGCTGGATGACGGAGCGCGCGACCATCCGGTACTCATCGGCGCAGGCCTCGTTGGTGGCAAGCGTTGGCAGGCCGCGGGTGTGGCAGAAGGCGGCCATGAGTTCTGCTACGGGGGCCGGGAACATGCGGGGCAGAGCGGCGGAGTCCTGGCAGGCAGGTAAGGCGCCGGCGGGCTCGGGGTAGGGCGTGAGCGGCGTGCGCTGGGTCGGAAACGGCATGAGGGAGTCTCCTTCAGGCGGTGGCGGTCTGGGGCTGGAGCCAGGCGTCGGTCGGTTCGGGAGTGCTTCCGAGTACTGGAGTGAAGATGGGGGCGAAGGGCCCCTCGTTTTTGAGGAGTTCGAGGGTGGTGACGCCGGCTCGCAGCGCGGTGGCCGCCAGAGCGGGGTCTGCAGCGGCGAGGCTGCGTAGGTCGGAGATGCGGCGCTGCAGGCGGCGCTCGGAGGCGCCGGTGAGGATGATCAGGAGTCGGGGGAAGACGGGGTATCGGGAGCGCCAGGCCGGCGCGGTGCGGTGTGCGGTGACGCTTCTGCTGCGGACTTGCGGCTGCGGGACGAAGGCTTGGTAGGCGGCGTAGGCGTGCAGCTTGGCGGCGAGGCGCGCGATGGTCATCTGGGTCCGGTCGACCTCCACGAAGAAGGTGAGGAGGGTGCGTTCTTGTGCCTTCTGATCGGTGTGGACGTAGTTGAGGACGGCGTCGGGGACCAGGGTCAGGTCCTCGCCGGGGCGGGCCTCGTCGCGGTAGGGGTGGGCGATTTCCGGGGTCCAGTCGAGGGGGCCGCATTCGTGGTCCAGGCGGCGGGCCCAGTCGACGAAGGCGAGCCCGGTTTCGACGGTGGCGAGGGTGTGACCCTGCAGGGGGCCGAGAGCGGCTTCGGTGCTCATGCGATAAGGACGCTGCGGCAGAAGGCCGTCGGACTCGACGGCGGTGGCGCCTCTGTCGGTGAGCCACCACAGCAGCTCGGTCTTTCCCGCCTGGCGGCGTCCGACAGCTTCGGTGAACCCTGCTTCCCGCAGGGCGTGCAGCTGGCGGCGCAGGTACTCGTTGCACGTGTGGTGGGGAGTGATCAGGTGGTGGAGCTGGCGGGTGGAGACGAGGCGGTGCTGGTAGAGGACCTGGGTGGCATCCTGGGCAATGCGGCCCAGGCCTGCGGGTCGTTCGGACACATGCGGCACGGGTGCCTCCTGCGTTGATGGGGTGGTTGTCAGGCGATGCGCGTGGTGGGATCGCCGTCCTTGCCGCGTCGGCCGGTGTGGTGCTCACGGATGGTCTGGTCGAGGTTCTCCAGGTCGGCGAGGATTTCGGCGACGGGACGGCGGCTGAGGTTGGTGTCGATGGCCTCATCAAGGTCGGGGATGCCGTCCGGGTTGTTGTAGTGGGCAAAGACTTCCTCGACAGGCAGGCCGCGTACGCGGAAAGGCTTGGTGGGGCGGCCGTTGAGCTTGATCGACATGATCTGGTGGAACTGAGGCAGGTCGGTGATGGTCTCGGGGGTGACGTGTCCGTTCCAGCGGCGGGCGACGAAGGCGGCTTCGTCGTAGTCGGCTGCGCAGGTCGACAGGAGGGACTGGTTTTGCAGCAGTGCCTGACGGGTGATGGCGGACAGGCGCAGTGCCATCTGGGTCATGCCGATGAAGCGGACCTCGTACTTGCGCAGCTGCTCGGCGATGGCGGCGAGGAAGCCCTTGGAGGAGGAGTCCAGGGCGGTGAGTTCGTCGCCCCAGGCCCAGAAGGTCTTCCGTTCGTCGCGGGCGGTGTCCTGGCGGGAGAGGCCGGCGCGGTGCAGGTCGTGGATGAGCAGGCAGGAGACCAGGGCGTCGCTTTCGCTGCCGGAGGGGCAGACGAAGACGACGCGGTTGCTGTCCATGGCGGTGCGGATGTTGTAGACGGAGCGGGCGCTGCCGAAGAACGCCTGCAGGGCTTCGCTGGTGTCGAGGCGGTCGATGGCGTAGGTGACGGTGGGGACCGAGTCGGAGGCGAGCTTGGGGAAGGTTTTAGTCCAGTAGGCACGCACTCGTTCCGGCAGCCGGGGCAGGAGGCTTTCGCGCCAGTCGTCATCTGTCAGCCATGTGCGGATCTGGAAGAGCGTGCACTGGGCTTCGGGGTGTCCGGCTGCGACGGCCTGTTGGTTGAGGAGGGCGAGGGTCTGGGTGGTGCGGGCCAGGATGGTTCGGGCGCGCGGTGCTTTGTCGCCCCAGTCCTGGGCGGAGGCGATGCCTTCGGTCACACTGCGGACGATGTCTTTGACCTCGCTGGACTTGCGTCCCTCCATCGAGAGCAGGTTGCAGGAGGCGACTAGTTGGTCCGGCTCGGCGTGGGCGAGGTTGATCTCCCAGAGTCGCTCGGTGATATGGGGGTGGGCGAGGTAGGGCTTGGCGCGGGCCCATCCCTCGCCGTGCGGATCCAGGAACCAGCAGCCGTAGCCACTGTGGGCCAGCGCGATGCACTGGACGAGGGCGGCCTCGGTCTTGCCGTGGCCGGACTTTCCGAGCTGCAGGCCGAAGAGCAGGTCCTTGACACGGGCGGCGCCGATCCGTTCGTGGCCGTCGGGGTAGGTGACGGCGCCCAGCGGCACCAGGTCGCGCTGGCCCGTGTAGACGGGAAGGTCGGCGGGGGCGGGCGGGACCACACCGCCGGACTGGACGATGGAGGCTGCTGTGCACCGCATGGTGGGGGGCTTGAGGAAGCCTGCCAGTTCTGTGGCAGTCAGCCACTGCCGTCGGTAGGGGCGGAACTGGCCGGTGCGGAAGCGGTGTTCGAAGCGGGCGACGGCCCGGCGTCCTCGCGGGCGGTAAGGCTTGAGAAAGTTCTGCTCGCTGGTGGGCGCGAAGGCCGCCAAGAGCTGGTGCATCCGTTCGCGGGCCCGCTGCGGGTGGCCGGCCTGGGTGCGCAGGAGCAGCTGTACCTGGAAGACGGGGCCAGCCGTCGGGGTGAACTTGCCGACTCCGTCCTTGAGGTCAGTCATGCGGGGCAACCGCTCGCTGTGTCCGGTCCGGCTCTTGCCTCCGCTCCAGGCGGACTGCAGTGCGGCCATGGTCCCCGAGCCGCCGCCCACGCTCTGGGTGAGGCGGAATCCGAATGCGGTGGGTCCGCGCCGGCGGGAGGCGCGGACCAGACGAAGTCGCCTGCGGGTGAGCTTCTTTTCGGAGACCGGGATCATGTCGATGACGGCCTCGGCGCGCTCTCCGGCTGCTGTCTGCACGCCGGACAGGGCAGTGGCCAGCTGCTGCAGCGGGTCGGGGTTGAGGCCTAGGGATGCCAGCGGTCGTTGGTCGGGCAGGGCGAGGGTGAGCTCCACTCGCTCTACATAGCGGCCCTCGGTAGCGAGGGGCTGAGGCAGAGGCGGCTTGGCCAGGTCGACAGTGGCGGTCATCAGCCCTCCCCGGTGAGACGGTGGGCGGGAAAGCGGACAGGTTCGATGCGGGAGTGGCTATTGTCCACGGGCCGCACCTCCACCTGGGCGAAGCCGGGCATGGCGACGACGGCGGCGCCTTCGCCGGGGCCTTCCAGGTAGCAGCGCATGCGGCCGCCGTCGGCTACGTAGCTCAGGCGTGCTGCGCGGGCCTGGGTGGGGATGGTGTGGGCGGCGTAGGTGATGCGTCCCAAGTGGTGTCCCCAGCGGCGGAGTTCGGCCTCGCTGGGGTTGAAGGTCGAGCTGGGGACGACTTCCACCCGCACCCGGCCTCGCAGTGCCTCCCGTGTTGCCCTGCCGCGGCGCAGGGAGACCAGAAGCCATGTGCCGAGGGCGAGAGCACTTGCTGCGGCGAGGTAGGGAGCGGCGGAGAGGACCGTGTGCGTCATGGCTAGCAGGAGGTCCTCGGACGCTGTCATCGGGCGCTCCGGAGGGCGGTGGCGTGGTGCTTGTTCATCTTCGGGTTCTCCTGGATATCCGGCGGTGAGTTCCTTCACCTGGTCCAAGTCATGGCGGAGCCCCGATTCAGACATCACCTCTCCAGGCTTTACCACTTCGTTACCGAAGGGCGGAGGTGCCCGGGGGGAGTACGCCAGAGCGTATGCTTGGGAGTATGACGACTCGTAAGCGCCTGACAGTGAGCTTGCCTGCTGAGGTCTTGGAGGCGGTGAGCGCCGAGGCTGATGGGAATCTGTCGGCATACACAGCGAAAGCCCTGATGGCGCAGGCCGTGCGGGACTCCGCCGAGCGACTCGCCGTCTGGCAGGAGTCTCGCCGGGAGACCTTCGAGGAGCTTGATGAGCTGCAGCTCGCCGCCCTGGACGAGTTCAACGGCGGCGCCGCCGCGTGAGTGAGAGCCTCCCCCCGTTGCGCCGGGGCCAGGTCTGGGAGATCCCCGGTCGGCGCGCCGGCCACACCCTGCTCGTCGTCGAGGCGGATCCCGCGCTGTCGGCGTTCCCGCGCACGGCGGTGACGGTGCTGGTGGACACGACCGGCACAGCTCCGGACACCTTGCTGTCCAGCCGCATCTCCGCGCCTGTTGCGGGGGATGTCATCGGTACGCAGATCATGACGCTCACCGCCTCCGCGATCCAGGCGGGGAAGTATCGCGGGATCGTCCCGTCCGAGGAGATGAGCTCTGTTTCCCGCACGCTGCGTATCGCCCTCGACCTGACCGACTGAGAAGCGCTGCACGCCGACGCCCACCTGCTGTACGCGACAGGGCAAATGGTGACCTCACGGGCATATCAGCAGAAGTACGACGCGCAGAATGGGGCCTGTGACCGCCGATCTCCGGCGTCCTGAGGTGATCCTTCCTTGCGTGGGGTGGGAGGCGGCCAGGGGGCCTTACACGCGTTTTTGGCTTCTCCCATGGGCCTCGTGGTAGCCAGAAGCGCTGATCCGGCCTCCTGCTCCGCGATGGGGTACGGGATCAGGCGATGCGGCTGACGGCGAGGATCCGGCCGTGGGTTTTGAGGGCGGCCACTTCGATGACGCGTCCTGGGCGTGGGGCGTGGACGACCAGGCCGTGCCCGAGCGCCATGGCGACGTGCTCGGGGCGGGCAGCGGTGCCTTCGGTGAAGACAAGGTCGCCGGGTTGCAAGGCATCTGCGCGGGGTGGAATCGGGGTGCCGTCGTGGATCTGGGTGTAGGTGGTGCGGGAGATGGTGCGTCCGGCGACGCCGTAGGCGCGTTGCATCAATGAGGAGCAGTCGCAGCGCTGTTGGGGCTGGTTGCCTCGGGGGCTGGTGCAGCTGCCGCCCCATTGGTAGGGGCCGCCGAGTTGCTGTAGGGCCCACTGGATGGCGGTCCGGGCGGCTGGCTTGGTGGTGGCGGGGATCGTGTAGTTCTTGGGCAGGGTGCCTGCCTTGATGGCTGCGTACTGCGTGCCGTCGGAAGGGTCGCCGCCCGCGCAGCCCAGGGAGACGGGGGTCGCACCCAGGGTGCTCTGGCCGGTGTCGGCTGCCGCGCCGAGCGAGGGTGCGATGGCCTTCTGCAGGGCTGTGGCGAGGGGTTCATGCGGGGCGTAAGCGCTGGGCCTGCCGCTCTTCTGGACTTTCTGTGCGGCGACGGTGAGCGGCATCTGCTGCCAGTTCTTCACGGACTTGAGGGCGCTGTAGAACTTCTTTGCCGCATAGATGGGGGTCATGAGCTGGCTGCGGGTGCCCCAGCCCTGTGAGGGCCGTTGCTGGAAGAGGCCGACGCTGTCGCGGTCCCCGTAGCTGATGTTGCGCAGTCCGGATTCCTGGAGAGCGGTGGCGAGCGCGATGATCTGGCCGCGTGCGGGGACGTGCAGCTGGACACCGACGGCCACGATCGCTTTGGCGTTGCCGAGCTGCTCCTTCGGTTCGCTCAGGCCGCTGACGTGGATGTCGTTGCTGCCCTCGAGGAGCCGGTTGACCTGGCTGGTCAGTTGTGTGGTGTCCACGTCGCTGGCGTCGGTGCACTGCTGAGCGTTCTGGGCTGCGGCACTTTGGGCTTGGAACTGGAAGTCGGCGACGCCTGCGACGTGCGCGGCGACGGCGCAGACCAGCAGCAGGGCCAGGACCAGGGCGACGCCGAGGGCGGCGATGCCGCCCTTCAGGCCGCGCCGCGGTATGGGTTCGTTGGTGCTCACCGGCTGCCTCCGCCGGGACGGCGCTGGGTGCGGTCGAGGCGCTGGCGCAGCTGCTGCTGTCGTGGTGATGCTGCGGGCTGGGTGGGCATGGGGTGGCGGGGCTGATGGCGCGGGCGCACCGGTGCGGTGGCCGGGCTCGGGACGCGGGGGGCGGGGCTACGCGTTCCCGGGACGTTGGCCGGGGCAGGCGAGGGCCGCGGTCCACCAGGGCGGGGGCGGGGCCGGGGGGCTGCACCGGGTCCGGGAGTGCCGCCGGGGTTGGGCGTGCTGCCGGGGCCGGGGGTGCCGCCGGGGCGCGGGCCGGGGGGTGTGCCGGGCCTCTGGTTGCCTCCACCGGCAGGCGGACGCAGGCCGGCGCGTGCGGCCGGAGGGGAAGGCCGGGCGGTGCCCGTGCGGGACTTGGGGCCGGAGAGCCGGTTGGCGAGGGAGACTACACCCATGCCCTGGGGCAGTGCGTAGGCGGCGGCGGTGGCGACGTTCCCGGAGGCCAGGGCGGTGCCGACCATCGCGGTGCGGACCAGGGCCCGCATGGTCTTGCGGGCGATCTGCGGGTCCTTGGCGGCGGGTGTGCTGGCGGGCGGGGTGAAGATCGAGCCGTGGGTGCCGCCGATTCTGGCGCCGTACATCTTGGAGCGGAAGCTGTCCCCGATCTGCCGGGTCCGGTTGTTGATCTTCTTGCGTTTCGTGACGGCGGCGATGCACAGCACGTCGATGGCGAGGAAACGGATGGTGAGTTCCTGGCCCCAGTCGGTAAAGGTCGGGTCCAGGACGACGTCGAGGATGACGATGAACACCGACAGCGCGGTGATGGACCACATCATCTGGGCGAGAGAGTGCAGAATGGATCCGCCCCAGTCCCACAGGTAGCCGCGGCCTGCGCCGGGCACGGTGCCAGCCAGCAGGGCTGGTTCACCGCGGATGGCGTCCCAGGCGATGCGGCACTGCGCGGTCAGGAAGGATCCGGCGAGGGCGGAAACCAGGACGGTCACGATGAGGGTGGCGATGAGGAGGAAGATCGCGCCCCCGACCTTGTCCAGGGACGCCTTCTTCGCGGAGGCGACGTCGCCGTGGACGCAGTCCTTCTCGAAAGCCTCCATGGGAGGGCCACCGAACCGGTTGGCACCGTATTTGACGGCTTGGTCGGTTCCCCAGTCAGCGACCCAGCGGGTCGGAGCGACGGAGAGCGGGAGCGCGATGTCGCGGAGCTTGTTGGCGCGGTCGGCGTAGTCCTGGACGCGGCGGTCGAAGGCGAGCTGGCGCAGACGGGTGTCCCCGTACTTCTCGGCGCACTCGCCTTTGAAGACTCGCCCGTACTGCAGCAGCATGGCGGGCTTGACGATGAACGCGTCGGTCAGGGCGTCGGTCATCGGGCGGGAGAGCTGCTGCTCGTCGGCGGCCCGGCCATCGCTTTGCCAGGTGGTGGCGGGATCGGCGTCGAGGATGGCGCCCGAGACCTGCAGGGCCAGGCCGCGCGCGATGGCGACGGCGCCCTCGTCGGTGCCGAGCAAGGTCTGCGGCGGTGAGGCCAGCACGGTGGCGGTCAGCCCGGCCAGGACGATGGTGACGGCGGCATCTCCGAAGCCGCGGGCGCGGTCGCCGAAGAAGATGCGGGTCACGCAGATCAGAGCGCAGGCGGAGAGGAACACGCCGGGCAGGCCCATCTCCATGATGACCTTGGCGTGGATGCTGTCGGCGATGGTCAGAGCGGGGGCGAGGAGGATCTTGGCCAGGCCGAAAGAGAGAGCCCAGCCGATCAGCCAGCAGCAGAACGCGATGAGCCATTTGACGATCATGAAGGTGAGTTCGGTGACCAGGTTCATGACGCCCAGGTCCCAGTCGGTCAGCCCACCGGTGTCGCTGTGAACGCTGTAGACGCTGATGGGCAGGTTGTTGGCATCGGTGACGTTGAAGACCGAGAGGATGCCGCCCTCGTTGGGCAGCAGTTTGCGGGTCTGCTCGGCGATCTCGTCCAGGGCTTCCTGCTGTGCGGCCGCGCCGAACTTCTGGGACTGCTCCCGCACGAGCTCTTGGACCTGCTCGATCTCCTCCTTGGTGGGCTGCTCCGCTCCGAACTGCGGCATCTCTCCCGGGCCGGGAGCGGCGCCGGTGTCGCTGTCTTCGCTCTGGCTGGTGCTGGGGGTGGGAGTGGGGTCAGCGGCCGCCGGCAAGGATCCCAGCGCGGTCAGCACAGTTGCGGCGATCGCGGCCAGGAGCAGCCCGGTACGCAACCGGGCGCGCCCGAGCAGCAGCATTCGGGGGCGGTTCATGCGGCGCCCCGGAAGGCGGCGTTGGGCGTGGAGTGGATGTTGGCGGCAGGCTTGGCGTCGGCAGGGATGAGGATCTTCATCAGGCCGATGCGGCCGGCCAAGTCCCGGTAGAGGCACTCCCCCAGGCGGGCCTGCTTCTCCGCCCCGGTGAGGTTGACCGGGGACAGGTGGCTGGTGACTCGGTCCAGCAGGTCGCTGTCGGCGGGGTCCAGGCCGATGAAGTCCAGGGCGCGGGCGGCGAGTTTGCGGTCGGTCTGGCGAAAGACGAGCTTGTGCGGGATCAGGCCGCGGATGATCAGGCCCTTCTCGCTGCTGGACGGGCCGATGTCGTCGGCGTCGTGGGAGCCCAGGTAGGCCGCTGCTTTGTGCTTGCGGCCGTCACGCAGCAGCTCCAGGACCAGGTCGAGGCCTTCGTCGCTGCTGGTCAGCCACCAGCACTCGTCGATGACGACGACACCGAACTCGTCCTTGTTCGCCATCACCATGTCGCGGGCCAGTGCGGCGATCAGGTACATCACGGCGCGCCCGAGGACCTTCTCGAACTCCAAGCGCTCGATGCGGTGCGCGCTGTCCAGCTCGGCCTTCTTGGGCAGGGCCAGGGAGTTGACGGCGAAGACCACCGCGTCGGCGTCGGCGTCGACGACGGGCAAGTTCTCGTCGAAGACGACGGCCGCGAGGTCCTTGCGGGAGACCGCGCGCAGTTTGCGTGCCAGGCCGTGAGCTGCAGGGTCGTTCTCGCCGCGCGCGGTGAGTTCGTGCATGAGGGCACGCATGCTGGGACGGGGATGCTGCAGGACGGTCTCGACTGCTTCGGACAGCGCCACGCCCTCGAGCTCCATCGGCTTGGTGCCCAGCAGCAGGGTGAGGAAGGACTCGGTGAAGCGTGCGGCGATCTTCGGGCCGCGCGGAGCGAACAGGCGCAGCGGGTCGAGGGAGACCTCGGAGCGCTGCCCGATGCGGATCACCTGGGTGGTGCCCGGGCATGCCTTGGCGAAGCGGACCCATTCCTCCTCGTTGGTGCGGTCGACGATGACGGCGCGCCCACGTGAGTGCGGCTCGCCCGGTCGGGCGCCGCGGGAGAGCACGTTGTAGACGGCGCTCTTCATAGCGACGGACTTGCCCGCGCCGAGTTCGCCCAGGAAGGCCATGCAGGCGCTGGTGTTGGCGTCCCGCGGGCCGCGGGCCGGGTCGAGGAGGACGGGGCGGGCGCCGCCGGAGGCCATCTGTAGTCCGTACAGGCCGCCGCGGTCATCTCCCAGGGCGCTGCCGCACCAGGGCATGGCCATCGCGAAGTCGCGGGCGAGCAGGTACTGGGCGTACTCCAGCGTCACCCGCGGTGTGCGGAAGCCGGGCTGCATGGCCTGCCATAGCTCGCTTTGGGCGCCCAGGGGCCGAGAGAAGGTGTACTCGCCGCTGCCGAAGTCGCTGACGAGGGCTGCTGCCCGGTCCTGTGCGACGTCAGGGGTGTCGCCCCAGACCGCGAGGGTGATCATGGCGCGGACCTCGACTTCGCGGGCGGAGGCGGTGAGCCGGTCGCGGTACTCCTCGGCGTCCTCGGTGTTCTTCGCGATCGACGCGGGCGGGCCGGCCAGGTCGCCGTCGTACTCGGCGACTTGGTTACGCAGGTGCACGATCCGCTTGCGGGTCTTGGCCTCGGCCTTGCGGCCGGGCTCGATGCGCAGCCGGGCGCACCAGTCGACCGGATAGGCGAGGTCGTCGAGCTGCTGCAGGTATGCGGCGCCGGGCAGGGCGAACGCCTCGGGCATCTCCGACAGGGCCAGCAGTGCCTGGTAGGAGTCGCCGCTTTCGCTGGCCACTTGCAGGTAGCGGCGCTTGAAGGGATTGTCGGCGGTGGTGCGGCGGGTGTAGTCGGTGCCGCCTTCGGCCACCACGAACTCCCCCAGTGAGGCGGCGGTGCGGCCGCGGCCGCGCAGCGCCGGCTCGCTGCCGTCGGGCAGCAGCGGTTCGGCAAGGCCGCGGCGGGCACTGTGGCCGTAGATCCACAGGATCTCGGCCTCCGTGGCGGGCCGCATGGCGATGCCGGCCGGCCATTGGGCCTGCATTCGCCTGGCCTGCTCCACTCGCGCGGCGATCTCCGTCTCGGTGATCGGGGCGGGCATCAGCCCGAGCTGCAATGAGAGTTCCGCGCGGGCCGCTCGCCACGCCTCGGCGAGGCCTGCGCTTCGGGAGGGTGCCGGCAGGGGGATGGCGAGCCAGTCGGTACGGCCGGTCAGTTCCATTTCGCCGAGCTGGTCCAGGACGGTGTGACCGAGCTGCTCGTAGCGTGGCGAGCGGGCCAGGTCGACGTCGGCGATCATCGCGGAGACCACCGTGACCGGGTCGACCTGGGGGCACAGCGACAGCAGCATCGGCTCGCCGGTGAGCGCCTTGAACAGTGATTCCAGGGCGGCCAGGCGGCGGCGCTTGGCGGCGGCCGGGGCGTGGGAGAAGTTGGCCGCTTCCACCCGCCACAGTGCCCAGGTCATGCCGTGGGTGGTGAAGAGGAGGTTCTTGGCGATGTGCCGGATGGGAAGGCGCATGGAACTGTCCTTGGTTCAGGGGCGGTGAGGGGTGCGGGCGAGGAGGGCCTGGACGCCGGAGGTGACAGGCGTGTGCGTGGGCGGCGTCGCTGGTGCGGACGTGTGACGGGTGACCGAAGGGCTGGCGGAGGGATGGTCCGTCCTCTCCGGTCCTGCGGGTCCGGGTGTTGGCGCCTCGTGGAGGGTGCATGCGGTGCGGGTGGTGAGAGCGCGGTGCGAGCGGGGCCGCCAGGTGCGGCCGCGCAGGCGCCCGTGGCGGGACGAGGCGAGCAGACGCAGGGTGCTGGCGATGGCGGCCGCCGGGTTACGACCGTCGATGTGCAGACTGCGCAGGCACAGCGCGGCGGCGAACGGAACGATCAGCATGACGACGAGGTCGACCGGCCCGTGCCCGCCCCACAGCGGCCGGGTCAGAGCGAGTGCGGCCGTGGCCGCGACCAGAACCCCGAGCTGGGTCATCGTGTAGGGGCCGAACGGCAGGCGCAGGCCACGCCCGTTGACGCCGCGGATGACACCGTGGACCAGCGGGCTGCGGCGGGCCTTGGTGTAGCAACGGCCGACCGGCTCGCCCTCGGCGACGTGGGGGACGGCGTCCATCAGTGGTCGCCACCGAAGATTTCGGTGGCTCCGCCGCCGTCGTACTGGTTGACGGTCTCGCCGGTGATGTCACTGAGACTGGACAGGTTGGCGGACAGGCCCCACACGATCCCGGCGAAGATCACGGCCAGGATCGTGGGGCCGGGTGCCTTGGTCCTGAAGCCGACGACCAGGACGAAGATGCCGCACAGCAGCGGGATGAACACCTTGAAGACGAGCTCTTTGAAGTCGCTGCCGACGCCGGCGAGGATGCTGACCCAACTGGCGGCAAGGGTGATTTCCTGCATGAGGAACTCCTGATTCGGTTCAGGGGGTGGGGACTGCGGGGGATGTGGGCGTGGGGCGGGCGGGGGCGCCGTCCAGAGCGGCGATCTCCCAGCGGCCCGCACGGGTCTTGAGGGTCAGTGCGTAGGTGAGTGGCGTACGGAGCTGGTCGGCTCCGGTGGCCCGCACGTCGACGAGCACACGCTGGCGGGTGCCGTCAGCGGGCACCTCGGTGGCCGCCTGGCCGGTCTCACCTTCCACTGCGAGGGAGTCAACGGACAGGGCCGTATAGGGCGCGGGGCGGATCGCGGTGATGTGTGTGCCGGGTGCCAGGTAGCGGTCCAGGTCGCCCCGGCCTGCCAGGTACGCGCCGAGGAACTCGGTGATCGCCTTGGTCCGCGGGTCGGTCGACAGGGCCGGCTCCTTCGGCCCGTACACCAAGGGCGGTGTCTTGATGTGCGGTGGGGCCGATACTTCGGCGGGCATCGCCAGCGCCGTGTAGCCGGTGGTCTGACCGCCTGCCGGGCCGACCGCCACCGGCACCTGGAAGTAGTGCAGGGTGTCCGCGTCGGGCTGCGTGCCCTCGTGCGTGGGCTCGGCGTCCGCGCGGTCCCTGGCCTTCTGGGCGGCCTGAGCTGACGTGTTGTCCTGGGGCGTCGTGACGCGGGCGGCGACGGTAACGGACCACACGTCGACGTCCGTCTGACGGAGCCGGACCACGGTCAGGCCCTCGCCCCGGCGGCGATCTGCCTTGCCTTCCAGGCGCGTCTGGGAGGCGGCCGGATAGAAGGCGGCCAGGTCCTGCTCGTCGCCCTCCCCGGCCCTCAGGTAGGCGCCGACGAACAAAGACGCGAACCCAGCTGCTCCCTGCCCGCCGGTGGCTGGCTGCTGAGCGGGGGCTTGGGGCGCCTGACCGTTGCCCGCCGCAGGCACGGAGACGAAGGCCAGCATGCCCAGCAGCGGGCCGAGCACGATCAACGCCCACAGCCCCCACCGGATCACCGCGGCCGTATTGGCCCGGCCTCCAGTCGACCACCCGGCCACCTCACCGGGACCGGCCGCGTCCTCGCGCACCGCGTCGATGACGTCCTCGTCGTGGCGTCGGCCACCGCGCACCGGGCCGCGGCCGTCACGAACCTCGCTTCGCTCTTGCTTGCGCAGGCGGATCATGCGGCTTCCCCCATGCGCAGCGAGTGGCCGCACAGCTCCGCCAACCGCTGACGCATGCGCGCTTCGGGCCGGCTACGCAGGGCCTCAAGGGAGTCGAGTACGGGGGCAAGGTCGTTGTCGTGCAGCAGGGCGCGCAGCCGCTCATGGACCTGCGGGTCGAAGGGGGTGCAGACGAGCGCCGCTCCCAACCGGATGAGTTCCGCGTGCGCGTGGCTGACGCGTTCTTCATCCACGTCGACGACTGCGGTGACGGCAACAGGGGTGGGCATGAACAGTCCTCTCTTGAAGGGGGGTCAGGCGGCCAGACGCATGCGGGAGCATGTGGACCGCAGCCGGGAGACCGCGCGAGCTCGGCGGCGCTGCCACGCGGCAGGGCTGGTCGACTCGAGGGCGGCGGCCGCGCTGTCGCTGAGCGGCTCGGTGCGGTAGTGCCAGGCGATCGCCCGAGCATCGGCGGGCAGCAGCGTGCCGGCCTCCAGCGCGTCCAGGACGAGGCCAAGCAGCTCCAGACGGGAGGCGTCGGGGGCTTCGGTGCGGGGCTGCAATCCGGCACGTGCCGCGGCACTTTCCACGCCCCGGGCACGCGCGTGCTCGGCCGGTTCGGGCGAGGAGGAAGCGAGCATGTCGGCGTCCTCGAGGTCGCAGCCCCACGCCTCCCGGTCCGCGGCGAGCTCCCGGCCAACGTGACGCAGCGTGTCCAACGTGAGGTTCGCGGCGGGGCGGCCAGGACGCGTGTGGATCCGACCCGAGCACGCCACCTCGTACACGGCGGCCACCGTGATCGCGCTGACTGAATCGAAGGACCGGCCACCCCAGTCACGGACTTGCCCCCGGGCGATCCGGGCCGCGGCAGGGATCATCGCCTGCACCACCACGCGGGCGGCCAAGCCGGCCGACTGGCCGCTGGTGGCCGCCCGCCGCAGCAGCATCCGCAGCATCGCATCGGCCACCGGGGCAACCTCGCGGACCCGGCTGCGCAGCACCGACAGCAGACCGGCCAACCCCACCTGCCGGACACCGGCCACACCGGCCACCTCGGTCACGACACCGGCCAGCCCCGCCTCGGACAGCCAGGCGGCCACCACGCTGTGCATCCCGTCCTCGGCACACAGCAGCGCCCATTCCTCGTCCAGGCGCTGGAACGCCCCACTCGCAGCGGGGGCAACAGTCGATGCGTTCACGGCACGTCTTCCTCTCGGATCTCGTGCCCTGAACTCTCCTCACACCGGCTTGCCCGGCGGCTTGCCCAATCCCCTATTGGCGCAGGTCACCGGCTTGCCCCTTCAGGGGGCAAGCCCTCTACACCTACTCGGGCAAGCCCTCCGCCTGCCGGGCAAGCCCTCAAGAAGTGCGCTGGGCAAGCCCGCCCAAAACCGTGCGGAAGCGTTCCTGTGGCCGGGCCGACCAACCCTCCAGCCCACCCCTTGTGCGCAGCTGCGCACAAGCACCTCCCCTGCCCAGCACAGCTGCGGTCGGCCACTGGCCGGTGGCCGGTCACATCGGATCGGCCACCGGCCACCCACATCCAGAACGGCCACCGGCCACACCCCGCGAAGCGGCCACCGGCCACCGGCCACCCATCCAGAGACGGGCAGCAATCACACCCACACAGCACAGTGGCCGGTGCCCCATCGGGACACCGGCCACCGGCCACTCACGAGCAGGATCTCAGTTGCCGACCGACCGCAGATGCGCACGCGCCTGCGTACGCCGCTGCTCCGTCACGTACTCCACGGCCTTGGCCAGTCGACGTCGGCCGGTGCGCTCAGGCACCCCCAGACGGCGCGCCACCTCGGCCCCCGACAGCTTCTCCCCCGCCTTCTCCGCCTCGACCAGCCACCCGGCGATCGTCACAATCTGTTGCTGTTGCGGATCCAGTACCGCCTCTCCAGGAGCCTCCTCCGGCACCCGGGCAGTCGCCTCTCCGGTATCGAGAACCGACGCGCTGAAGCCCGCGGACTGCTCTGCAGACGAGCTGCTCAACCCCGGCTCAGGATCCGGCACAGCATCCGCGCCCGCCTCCCCTGCACGCGGCTGCGGCACCGAGCCCCCATTCTCAACGTCCGGAGCGCCAGCCGAAGACACCTCCCCGGAGCCGTCGGCCATCCTCGCCGACGCCGAAGCCGCCGCCGTCGTCTGCTCGCCCGCTCCTTGTCCCACAGAGGTCCGGGCATCGCCTTGCGTGTGAACGTCAGACGTGTGGGCAAGCCCCCGTCCCACCTGGGCAAGCTCTTCTCCGAGCCGGGCAAGCCCAGGCTGGGGCGCACGACGATGCGAGACAGCCGACTCAGTCAGCACGGCATCCCGCGGCCACGGCTGCTCCTCACCGTTGCCCTCCCCTACCGCTTCTCCGGTGCCGGCTAGGACCGCGGTCTCTTCCTCCGCTGCGAGTGTTACCAGCTGCTGCCCACGCCGCCCCTGCTCCGGGACAGAAGAGGGAGCTTGAGCGTTCGGGTCGTAGTCCCCCTGGTACGCCACCTCGCGCGGCGCCGCGAACCACTGGCTCGGCACATCGGCGATGGCCTCCTCCACCACCGGCGCCTCCGCCGCGACCGGCGACGGTTCCAGCTCCGGCTGCGCCGCGACCGGCGCGGGCGGCAGCAGCTGCGGCTCGATCCCGGCGGCGGCGAGCCCGGCCGGGGCGGTCTCGGCCAGCGGCACCCCGTACCGCGCGAGGCGCAACGGCATCAGCGACTCCACCGGGGCCTTGCGCCGCCACGCCCGGCCGAAGCGGGAGCGCAGCCGCGCCTGGTAGACGAGGCGCTCCTGCTCCAGCTTGATCACGGCGTCGTAGGAGCGCAGCTCCCACAGCTTCATCCGGCGCCACAGCAGGAACGTGGGCAGCGGGGAGAGCAGCCAGCGCGTGATGCGCACGCCCTCCATGTGCTTGTCGGCGGTGATGTCCGCGATCCGCCCGATCGCGTGCCGCGCCGCCTCGACCGCGACGACGAACAGGATGGGGATGACGGCGTGCATGCCGGTGCCGAGCGGGTCCGGCCAGGCGGCGGCGCCGTTGAACGCGATCGTCGCGGCGGTCAGCAGCCAGGCCGTCTGCCGCAGGAGCGGGAACGGGATCCGGATCCAGGTCAGCAGGAGGTCGAGGGCGAGCAGCACACAGATGCCCGCGTCGATGCCGATCGGGAAGACGTAGGCGAAGTTCCCGAACCCCTTCTCCAGGGCCAGCTCGCGGACGGCCGCGTAGGAACCGGCGAAACCGATCCCCGCGATGACGACCGCACCAGCCACCACCGCTCCCACAAGCCACCGGAGCGGCCGACTCAACCTCGGCACCTCACCCTCGCCCTGGGCCACGTCAGCCACATCTCCTCACCTCACCTGAACAACTGATCGCCCCACCCTGTCATGTACGGCGATCACAGCGCCTCTCTCTGACATCCGTAGCTCCGGACCGAGCAAGAACCGTGACCATCCGCAACGGCGAGCGGGGGTTGGATGCAGGGTTGTCCCTTCCGTTGGCGCAACCGTGGTTTCCATAGTTGGCCCTTCGGTTGGACTATTGGTTGTTCAGTCCGATTCCCAAGTTGACGCATCTGCGCAGGTCAGGCCCAGCGGGCAAGCCCTCGGCCAACGCCGACACCTCTATTTGGGGTCCAAATAGAGGTCATGAGTTCTGTTGTCCGCTGGCCACGTGGCTGGTGGTCATACGCCGGCCCTATCTCCTCGTTCCTACGTCGCCCGCTCGAGGGTCTCCTCGCCGGGGCGCTCAGCTCCGGCTCCCGTGCAGGTGGATAGCGGGCAGCGTGATCTCAGATCGCCGAGTCGAGCTGGGCCGGTGGGCTGGGGCTCGGCGGGCGCTGTCGCTGCAACGGGAGCGAGACTTCGGCATCACTCCCCTACCATCGCCACAGTCCCTCAGCCTGCTCGTCGGATAACTCGGCAGTCCTCAGGGGCTGGGGCGGCTCGGTAGTCGGAGGCCGGACCCGCCCGACGGTCCGTTCTTCACGGAAGACGGCTTCGTTGTCGTGCGGGGCTGACACGGTATTCCGTCGGAATACCGTGTCAGTACTTCCTCCGGGTGGAGTTGAGCCGGGGGAACCCTAGTGCATCTGCGACCGCGGCGATGTCGGGCAGTGACTTGTTGGCGGGCGCAAGAAACCGAAGGGGCCGCTGACGGACGATCACATCTTTGAAGCGGATGCTTCGGCGGATGATCGGAAGTAGCTTCGGTCCCCATTCCTCGTGGCCGCGGATGGTGCGGATCACGTCGTCCGTAACCGCGCCCTTGCCTCGGTCTACGGACCCGTCGTCCTTCAACGGGATGTTCGTAGCGAGGATGTGATCGACCTCTGCTTTGAAGCCGAAGCGTCGAAACTTGCGGTTCCCTCGCTCCAGAGTCTCTTCGAGGTCCTGTAGACCGATGACGTACTTGAACTCGTCCGAGACGCAGCCGACGATCTCAGGACCGACCATCGCGATGGAGAGGAGCAAGATCCCGAGGGTGGGGCCACAGTCGAAAAGAAGGACGTCTAGCCGGCCTTCCGGCAGTTGCTCGTCCAGCACGTTCTGTAGCCAGAGCACTCCCCCGGCGTCCAGCCCGAGGGTGACTTCGGCGTTGGACATCTCAGGAGTACCCAAAACCAACTCAAGGTTTGGGATGGTCTTGAAGCACTCGTCGTCCTCTCCTGCCTGGATGCGGTAGCGCGCCGGAACGATTGCTTCGGTCAGGACAGCATCGCCAGTGAGGACGTCAAAGATCGTGGCCTGGCCCTCGGGAGGGTCTTGGTAGCCAAGGATGTGCGATGCAGTGCGCTGTGGATCCATGTCGGCTACGCCGACCTTCCAACCTCGGTTGGCGAGTTCGACTCCGAGGTTGATGACGTCCTGGGTCTTGCCGGCTCCTCCGGCGATGACGCTGAAGGCCAGCATCCGCGTGGTCTGTGCGGCGGATGGTGCTGCCATGTGGGCTCCTGTAGGAGAGGCTCTGGTCTATTCCGACGGAATACTGGGGCGCCTGGGTGCCGACAGCTACTTAGGCGCAGCCTCAGTGAGCCGGGTCCGCTCCCAGTCGGAAGGCTCATAGCTCGCCGCCTGGGTCAGGTAGCTCAGGTACTCCCGGTCAAGGTCATCCCACTGCAGTGAGGTGGCTCGGAGTTCTGAGACTGCCAGGGCCAGCGCAAAGGCTACGTGCGCGCTCAGCTTTGAGTCGGCCCACTTGGCAACGAGGGCGAAGTACTCCTCAGGGGACGCTGCTTGCGGACCAACTGGTGGCTGGACTCCGGTCAGCCACGCGTGCGCTGTCCGTCGGGCTTCCTGGTCCGGAGACATCACTAGCGCAGGAGCGACCAGGCGGAGCGTCTCGCGGGGGTTGCTCGGCACCCCGGCCTGGACAAGCGACTTGCACGCTGCGCGTCGACGAAGGCTGGCCTCCTGTCCGGGGTCAGACTGCGTTTCCGGCTCGCTCGAGCTGCTAGCGGCAGCTCGTAGCTCAGCAGGTTCATCCTTTGGACGCTTCTGTGAAGGTACGGGCGCCGTGGCCTTCCCGATCTTTTTGGGCTCCTCTGCCAAGGACTCGCCTTCGGGCTTGCTGGTCCCCTCCGCATTGCTGCTTGCCCCCTGCGGACTGCCTGGAGCACCGTCCGACGGCTGGAGAGCTCGAGCGCAAGCGACGGCCGCCTTGAGTCCATGCGCCTGCATGATGTTCCATGCTTCACGCCGAAGCTCCGTGGAATCCAGACGGTCGAGCAGCACCTCCGCCTCGCTAACGGGCAGGCCATCCATGACTGCCTTCTGTACCTCGTGAGGGAGCTTCAGGAGCTTCACGCGGCGAGAGATGTGTGGCTGCCTGCAGCCCGTCTGCTGTGCAACTTCAGATTGTGTGAGCCCGTCGGAAAGGGCTTCCTGGTATCCAGTTGCTTCTTCAATGGCGTTGAGCGGCACGCGCTGCATGTTCTCCGGCAGCCCCAGAAGCCGGGCCCGCGGGATCTTGGAGTTTGTGACCTTTGCTGTCGCCTCGGCGATCCCTGCGCGCTCAAGGGCAGCGCGCCGGTTGTGACCAATCAGGAGGACATAGTCCTCCACGGGTGCACTGCCGAGCGCTTCCTCTAGGCGCTGCGCCCGTTCGGTCTCGCCTCGTGTTGCTAGCCGCTCGCGCCAGTACTCAAGGAACGGGCCGACTTCAGCGACCGACAGATCCTGCAGGAGGCCGCCCTCTGCCTTCATGGACTCCGCCATGCTCTCAATGTCTTCATCGCGGTAGACGATGCGAGGGTTGAACGGGTTGGGGTGTAGTTGCTCAAGTGGGATGCTGATGACTTCCGTTGCGTCCGGGTCATCCCAGATCGCCCTTTTCTTGCGCTTCCCAAAAGTCATGGTGGGTCCGGACGCACCGGCCATCGAACGCTCCTGTGGCATGAGGCTGTTAGATGCACGACCATAGCGACATCGCACCTGGGCTCTGCGTCCTGGTCTGTATTCCGTCGGAATATCTCCCCGTGTTGGCTCCCCTCCCGCAAGCACCTGTCGTATTCCGACGGAATACAGACCAAGCCCCATGAACGCAAAGAGGCCCGGTTGCCGTGACTTGTCACGGCAACCGGGCCGGAGGTGGACGAACGCAGCTCAGCCGGGGGATGGGGGATTACCGGAGCGCTGACAGCAGGGCGGCGGCCAGGACGAGCAGGGACGCAGCGGTGATGTCGCCAGCCAGGCGCAAACCGAGATACTTGCGCTTGGCGATCTGGGAGAGACGGATGACGTGGCCTGCCTGATCGGTCGGCTGCTGCAGGTCGTCGAGCAGGCTCTCGGGGTTGCACTGCGCCCAGTAGAGGAAGCTGCCGCGGTGGGCGTTGCCCAGGTGGGGGCGGACAACCAGTAGCACCGTCAGCATCGCGGCAACCAGTCCGATGGTGCCTAGGCCGACCAGGACGCCCGAGGCCGGGGGGAGGTCACGGCCGGGGATGGCGGCGACGAGGGCTGCCAGGGGCAAACTGAAGGCGGTGAGGAGCACACCGGCTTTGCCGTCCGTGCGAGCGATCTCCGCGAGAACCGTGGTGGTCGCTGCCTCCAGGCGGTTGTCGATGCTCATCGAGGAGTCCCGCCGTGCGCGACGCTGGTGAGCGACCATACCCAGGGCTCGCGCGACGCAGCGGACGTGGCCGCCGCGCGATGCAGACGGGCGGCAGTCTCGCGGTACTTCGGCTGCAGGCGCCTGCTGGTGGCGGCGCGGCGCAGCAGGGTGGCGAGGTGCGCGGCCTGGGCGGGCTCGATGATCTGCTCACTGCTCCCGGCGTGCTCCAGGAGGTCGGTGAGCGGGCGGTGTTCCTCGGCGTTCAAGGCCCAGGGCAGGTGGGTGGCGAGGTCGCGTAACGCTTGGGTGCTGTAGGTGTCGACGCCGAAGAAGTCGCTGCCGTGGCTGGTGGTCAGGACGACGTGGTCGCTCATGCTGTGATGTCTCCCGTGCGCTCCTGGGCGGTTGAGGTGTCGGCGCGGGAGGAAAGGAGTTCGAGCAGGTGGGCCGGTCCGTTCACGACGGTGCTGCCCTGCCCGGTTTCCAGCGTGTACTGCTGCTCCCAGTCGACCGCTCGTTTAATGCCGACGCTGTAGTGGTCGGGCTGGAAGCGCAGGTATTGGCCGGGAGCCAGGTAGAAGGTGGCGGTGCCGTCCTCGTGACCGTGCCAGAGTTCGGGCTTGCTGAGTGGGTTTTGGTCTTGGCGCCCGCCCAGCGCCCAGTGGAAGACGGCCGATGATGCGGCATGTGAGCTGGCTGAGCGGGCGATGTGCTTGGGCATGGCGGTGTCGGCCGAGCAGGGGGTCGTGCCGCGACGGTCGTGGCGTCGCTGTGCCCGGGCGGCCTTGAGGAGAGCGTCCGTGATGACGGCGGTGGCCAGGCCGATGGCGGCGCCACTGGCGAGGCGGCTGGCGGGGCTGTGGTCGTCGCTGGTACGGCGGTGAGTCCAGTGGCCGACTCCTGCGCCGGCGGCGAGTCCACCGAGAGCGGCCGTGCTGTCGAGCAGGTGGAGGCTGAGGGTGCGGAGGGTGCTGGGAGAGGAGCGCATGAGGTTCCTTTGCAGTGGAGTGTTCCGGCCCAGGGTTGCCCTGGGCCGGTCGGGGGGGTCAGTCGGTAGTACTGGCCTCGTGGCTCGCCCGGTAGCGCTTGGTCTGCCTCAAGATTTGGTTGCGCTTGACGTCGAGGACGCTGGCGATGTCCTGCTGCGCGCCGTGGTAGCGGCTTTGGAGGCGGTCGATCTCCTGCCAGAACTCGGTCTCGATGCGCTCGCGTTCTTGCTCGCGGCGCTGGCTGGCCTGGGCGACCTGGGCGCGCAGTTCAGCGCGGGCCTGGTCGTCGGGGCGTGGGGGCATGGGGCTGGCTCCATAGGGGAGTTGGGGGACACTGTTTCTGCCCCCTGTTCCTTTCTGGAGCGGGTCGGAGGCCCGGGGCGGTCGGCGAACCTTGGCCGGGATGGCGGCCGCCCCGGGGCGAGTTCACCAGACGCGGCCGTTGTGGGTAGAGGTCTTCAGGTCCAGGTGACCGGTGCCGCGCACTCGGATGTTGCCGTTGTGGGTGCGGGCGGCGAGGCGGCCGGAGGATGCCGGGGTGGCGTTGATCGTCACGTCACCGTTGTGCGTACGGGCGGAACCGCGACGGCCGTTGTAGGCGCCAATGGTGATGGAGCCGTTGTGCGTGCTGGCCTCCAGCTCGGTGTCGACGCTGTCGACCAGGACGGAGCCGTTGTGGGTCTCCGCCTCGAGCACCTTGACGCCGCCCGCCTGGAGCGAGCCGTTGCGGGCGTCGAAGCGGATGGTCTCCAGGTCGCCACGAACGGTCGTCTCCGCGTTCTTCGTGTTGACGGTCAGCGAGGAACCCGCGGGCAGGATGATGTCGCAGGTGATCGTGCCGGTCGCGCCGCCAACCTTGGCGCCCTGCTGCGCCACGACCTGGCCGTCTGCCACGACGCGCTGGCCGCCGACCCAGACGTCGCCGTCCCTGATGGTCACGCCGGTCATGGTGCCGGTATTCACGACGCCGCCGCCGAAGCTGAAGCTGGAGCCGCCGAACTGCACGACGCTGCTGCCGCTGTTCCCGCCAGTGATGTCGTCGGGGACGGCGACGGTGAGCTTGTTGCCGTGCTCAGTGAACTTCGTGCTGTTCACCGCGTCGGCGACGGGGCCTTCGGTGGCGACGGTGTGTACGCGGACTCGGCCGTAGACGGCCGTGGGGTCGACGGTGACGTTGACCGCGCCGTTGGAGACCGACAGGTCCAGCTCGATGGCGTCGGTGGTGTTCATGACGTGGATCTGTTCGCTGGTCAAGGCTTCTCCTTGAAGGGGTGGCAAGGGCGGGGACCGGGTAACCCCCGCCTCAATAATGCATCCCTAGAGGATGCATTTCTAGAGATTGGCATCTTCCGAGGATGCTTTTTTGTTGGTGCAGGTCAGCGGCCATGGTGTCCGCCGTGGCGTCGGCGCGTCTTCTTCAAGCGCGGCATCAACTGCTCCATGCGCCGCGCAGCCGGTTGGGGCGGTGCGGGTAGCGGGGCCGCCGACGAGGGCGGCTGGTCCGGCCCCCTGTCCCGTCCGTGCAGGTGCACGGACGGGACAGGGACCCGTCAGTTCAGATGCCGGCATCGGGGAAGCGGAGGGCCCTGCGCGCGGATGTGGCCTGGGATCTGGTGCGGGAGGGCGTATTCCGGCGCGGGATCCGGCATCGGCCCGTCAGTAACCCGCCAGTCTCCGGCTTACCGTGTCTGGTCGTGCGACGCGCGCGGCGGCTACTCATTGCTCGATCTTGTTGCGCTGTCGGGCGAGGCCGCTCGCGGTGATGTGTGTGGAGGTCTGCTGTATGTGGATCTGGCCGTGGAGGTGGGTCTCGACATGGGGCGGGGCTTCGCTCATGGCTTTGCCGAGGCGCTTGGCGAGGACGGCCAGGGAGCCGATGAAGGCGACGGCTCCGCCCACGATGACGCCGACCATGACAACTCCCTCGGTGGTGATGCTGTCGAAGATCAGGCTTGCGCCGTAACCGATGCCGACGGCTCCGGCTCCGGTTGCGGGTGCGGCGATGGCGGTGCCGAGGGCCCATTTCGGGGCGTGCCCCCAGATCGAGGGGTCGTGCTGCGGCACGGGCTGGGCTCCGGTGGGCGTGGTGGGGGAGTTGTCGCGGTAGGAGGTCGGTCGGTGCTGGGCGAGCAGCTCGGCGATGTCGGGGCGGACGCCGGGGCGGGCCTGGGTGACCTGCTCGGCGAAGCGTGCGGTGACTTCGGTGTCGGTGAGGTGGTCCATGGGCGGGCTCCGTCGCGGGTGAGCGGGCATGTGGGAGGGCCGCCCCGTGTGCCGGGGCGGCCCTCGAACAGCGCTGAGTTACGGGGTTGGTCAGCGGCCGGAGACGGTGTTCACGGTCTGTGAGGCGGTCTCGGCGCCGGTGCCGAGCAGGCCCTGGACCATGTCCATCAGGTCGGCGCCCCACGGGGTCGCGGCGAAGGCGATCCAGAACAGGGACACGGCGATGAACTCCTTCTTCTTGAAGCCGGAGTCCTTCCACATCCAAATGCCGAGTCCGCCGGCGATGATCAGGAAGATGGCGGTGGTGGTGATGGTCATGACGGGTTCTCCAAGGGGTGTGGTGGCGGGTCAGGCGTTTGCGGGCTCGTGCTCGTCGAGCGGTTCGAGGGTGTGCCAGTCGCGGCCGAGCTGCGTCAACTTGCCGCGGCGGGCGAGGGACTTGGTGGCGCCGGCGACGTTGGTCGGCTTCAGCTCGGTTTTGTGGGCGATCTGGCTGTTGCGGCGGGCGCCGCTTTCGACGGCGTGCCAGACGAGTTGGGAGCGGGACGGGGGGACGAGGTTGTCGAGCTCGTCGTCCTCGTCCTGTTCGTCCTCGTCGGTGGCCGGGCTCACTGGTGCGGTGGGCGTGGTCGGGGCGGTCGCGGTGTCCACGGTGGTGCGGTTCTTCCTGCGGGCCTCTTTCTCTTTCTCGATGAGGTCGCGCAGGTACTCCTCCTCATCTCCTGCATTCATGTGGCGGTAGTCCTCGCGGGCGAGGTAGGCGACACCGGCGGGGCTGGCGTCGGCGGCCGCGTCGGCCTCGGCCTGGGTGAGGCTGGGCCGGTCGTAGGCGCGTGAGAGGCGGGCGGGGTTGGTGTGGAACATTGCGCGGGACTGCGTGTACTGCGCGGATCCGTCGGCGGCGTAGAAGGTGCCGGCCGTGTCCGAGCCGTCGGGGAACCGCTCCGGGATGGGTTCCAGTCGGAACTCGGGGGTGCGCGAGCCGAGGCTCATGATGTCGACGTCGGAGCGCGCGGTGCGGAACAGGGCGATGTTGCCGGACTGGAGCATGTCGCGGATCGCGTTGGCGTTGCTGTCCTGGCCGATCGAGTCGAGGTTGGGGATCTGGACCCAGATGCGGGCGGACATGCCGGCGGCGCGGGAGAGGCGGCCGGTGGAGGACACGCCGCGCAGCAGCGGCTTCACGTGGGCGGCCTGCGGGTTCTTCAGGACCATCTCGTTGAACTCGTCGTAGGTGATGGCGACGGGGCTGAACGGCTCTCCGGGGACGAAGAAGCTGCGGCCGTTCTCGATGAAGCCCTCGGAGTCGAGCCATTGCAGCTTCTGCTGCTCGCTGAAGCGGTAGTCGCTGACGTTGTTGGAGTTCTGTGCCATGAGCATGGCGCCGTACGAGGACTTCACGAGCCAGTCGAGGTCGCCGAACCAGGGCGCGTATCCGGCGCCTCCCTTGCCGTCGGCGAGCCAGGAGACGAATCCGTTGATGCGCTGGGCGAGCTGCAGGTCTTCCTCGAGGCTGGTCTTTCCGGCGCCGGTGATGCCGGAGCCGAAGCTGTGCACCGCTGAGGCGGAGGGCGCACCGGACAGCCCGCGGCGGGTGGGGTCGAACTTGAGCAGGCGCCACTTGGTGGGCTCGCCGAACACGTCCCGGCCGACGATCACGTAGCCGTACTCGTCCATGACCAGGGCGTCGAGGTCGAGTTCGACTCCTTCCTGGAGTGGGTTGCGGGTCATTTCGTTGACCTCGATGCGGCGGGCGTCGAGCATCCGCAGGTGCAGCCGGGAGACGGCGTCTTCACCGGGCAGGTCGAGGGCCTGGGCGATGGCGCGGGGCTGGACGTCGGCGACGGAGGAGCCACGGCGCGGCATCAGCAGCTTGAACTTGCGGCCGTTGTCGGTGTGCTCCACGTCGTAGAGCTCGGCTCCGGCCCAGGGGCTGAACTCCTTCCAGACGGCAGGGAGGTTGTCCATGTCCAGCTCGGCTTCGGTCAGGGCGCGCAGCCGCACCGTGAGTTTGGCGCGGTTGGCCGGAAGGTCGTCGGGCCGGTAGAGGTTCACATTGCGCGGAGGGACTTCGAAGGCGATGGAGACCGCGTCCTGGCCGACAGCGAGCGCGCTCTTGGCGGTTGTGGACAGGACGATCGCGGTGAGGGTGTCGCCGTCGATGCGGACGTCGCGCAGGGTGGAGAAGGGGAGTTCGCCGCGCTCGGCGGCGATCCACTCGTCCCAGCGGGCCAGGTACCAGTCGATGTCGTGCAGCTGCGCGCTGCTCGCGGCGGCGGGATCGGGGCGGTCCCATACCCAGGTGCCCCAGCTGGCGCTGAGGGAGGCGACGGCGGTGTGGGCCCACCAGGGCATGGTGGCGAGGCCGGTTGCGGGGATGGCGGCGAGGGGGCCCGCGCGCAGGGCCATCTCGGTCGGGCTGTACACGCGCCACCAGCCGGTCTCCCAGTTGGGCAGGACCTTGTCCCAGACGGCCCGCAGCAGGGTGCAGCGGGCGCGGCGGGCATCTGCGGTTGCGCTGCGGACGAGGCGGGGCCGCTGGTCGTGCTCGTACCAGCCGTGGCCGATGGCGGCCGTGGGGACGAGGAGGTTGTCGCGGCCGACGACCGGGGCGAACTCGTGGTCGCTCTCCAGGCGGCGGCGCATACGGCGGATGGTGCGGCGGTAGCCGCGGCGGCTAGAGCGGCACATCCACTCCCAGGGCTCGCCCTGACCGGGCAGAAGGCGCCAGGGGCCGGGCCGAAGGCCGAGGGCAGCCCACCCGAGCGCGGCCGCCGACGCGCCAGCGGTGGTGTACAGCAGCGGGTCGCCGGACAGCAGGCCGGATGCGGCGCCGAGTCCGGTTCCGAGGTAGAGGCCGGGGTTGTTGATCTGCGCCACCTTGGCCTGCAGGAAGGTGAGCTCTTCGGTGTTCTCGCTCTCGGGGGTGTCTTTCCTCGGTACGGTCGTGGCCGTCATCCGGTGCGCTCCAGTGTCCGGGTGTGAGGAAGGGCGGGGCCATCGCGCGGCCCCGCCCTTTCGCGGTTGCTGTGGTGCAGTAGTTGCCTAGTTGCGCTCGATGAAGGCCGGCTGGGCCATCTGCACGTTGTGCGTGCGGTTGGCGTCGGCCATCCGTCCGTGCAGGGCGCGGGTGTCGTTCTCCATGCCCTGCGCGGAGGCGGACAGTTCGTCCGCGGTCGACAGGATCGAGGCGACCGCGCCGCCGCAGGCGTAGGAGAGGCGGGCGACCTCCATGTAGGCCTGGGTGGTCGGCTGGTCGACGTCGAGCACGCCCATCGCGTCGGAGAGGTAGCGGGCCGAGTCGGCACGTTCCTCATGGCGGGCGCGTAGCTTGCCTACCTGGGCGGAGATCCTGCGGGCGCGTACGCCGTAGGCGCCGCACTTGGCCAGGATGCCCACGTAGGTGATGGCGGTCTTCGCGTTGTCCTTGAAGCTCACGAGGCGGCGCTCCTGGTCTCGAAGTTTTCGTGGTGCGCGGCCAAGTCGTCGGTGTCGACCCGGTCGGAGATGTACGAGTCGCGGGTGGCGACGGACTCCATGTCCTTGGCGATGGAGGCGTAGACGCCCTGTCCCGCCAGCAGGAGCCCCTTGGCCTTCCACACGCCTTCGCTCTGCGCCATCGTCAGGCCGCGCAGCTCCTTCAGCTGCGCGGAGAGCGTGGCGTACTTCTCCTTGCAGCTGACCATCCATGCGACGATCCGCTCGCCGAATCCGGCGTCGCGGATTTGCACGACGAGATCGTCTGCTTTGGAGGCCTCGCGCTCGCAGACGCCCTGGACCTTCGTGTAGACGGCGAGGTCGTCGTCGCACATGAGGTTGAGCTCGTCGCTCTCCTCTGCGACGGACGTGTAGGTCACTTCTGCCGCCGCGCGTCCCGTCCCGTCGGGGGGTGAGGTCGTCGCACCAGCGGCTGCGGGCGTCGCACCGGGCGCAGCGGCCGTCGCACCGGCCGTCGCACCGCCCGTGACGGGGGGCGTAGCGGGAGCGGGTCCGCCCGTGACGGGCTTGCCCGCCGTCACGGGAGCCGTCGCAGCATCGGGCGGCCCGGCTGGGGTCGGCTTGGCCGCCCCCGCATTGCTTCGCGGCGCCGGGATGGCGCCTGCAGTGCCGTCTGCAGGCTTTCCAGGGGCTGATGGATCACTTCCTGCGTCCTTTGTCGTGGGGGAGCCCTCGGGGCCCGTGGAGGGCTTGGCGGGGGCTCCGACGGTCGGCGGGTAGGCCGGGGGCGGCGGGATGCTCGCGGGCGGCCTCGCCACCACCACGTGGTGGGGGTCGGGGGCGACCAGGGGTGCCGGGTCCGGCCGGCCTGCCTGTACCTCGCGCTCGCGGTACCCCTCGACCGCGCGTCGCCCGGCGTCGTCCGAGGAGGCTGCCTTGCGGCGGCGGATGAGGTCGCTGATGCGGCCGACGGGGGAGCGGTAGCCGCTCTTGAACGTGGCGGGCAGATCGACGTCTGCCGGCGCCACGTTGTGCCTTTCGGCGATCTTCTGCACGGCCCTCTCGTGCCGTGCCTTCTCGCGCAGAGCGGCACGCTCGGCGGGGCCCACATTGAGCTTCGCCTGCTCGCTCTGAGCGCCCGCGGCCCACGCCAAGGCGACCGCGACCATCAGAAGTTCCATGGCTTTCCCTTCACGGGTGGTGACCGCCGGGAGTGAACGCAGGGCCTCGTGCGCGTACGTGCGCGCGTAGGGCCGTGTCAAGTTCACTCACCGGCGGGGTGAATTCACGGGTGAACGATCACCGCGAGTAGCGGTCGGTGATCTGCTGCAAGGCGCTGCGGACCTCGTGCCAGGCCCGGTTCGCCACAGCCGGGTCGAGCCTTTGCAGCTCGCTGCGCAGCCGGTCCAGGCGCCTGGTCGCGCCCTCCTTCGGCGACCGCGCATCGGCCCTCTTGATCTCGCCGTTCCAGTACTTGGATCCGCCCACGGAAAGGGCTCCAACCTCTCGTCGTCGACAGCGATTGCGGGGTCTCCCGTGCGCGCCGGGTCTGCTCTGCGGGGTCGGCTCGCGGGTCTGCAGCCAGAGGCTGCTCGCCGGTCTGCTCACCTGTTCACTCGCCGGGTCTGCGCGGGGTGATTCGACTGCTTTTGTTCCGGCAGTCGCAGCAGAGCCCAGCCCCGCAGAACGCGGCGGCGGGCTGGACTCCACTGGTGGTGCCGGACGCCTCAGAGGGCCGCCTGGTCGCCCTGCTCGGCCTCGGCTTCGGCCTCGGTCTGCAGGAGCCTCCAGATGGGACGCGTCTTGTCCTCGGCGCCCTTGAACCCGGCCTGCCGGAACACCATCCCGGCCTGCCGGTACGACGGCGGCGGGTGCTCCAGGCTGCGCAGGGCCCGCAGCACGACCTTGATCTGCTCGTCGGTCAGCTGCTCGCCGGGCACAGGGGTCTCGACGCCCGTTTTTACGGCGATCTCAGCGACCTTGACGTAGAGCCGCTGTGTGTGACGTACGAGATCGGCATCTGCGTCCGTCGCGTCGCCCCCGTCGTTGACCTGCGTGACGCTGCCGGTCTCGTCGTGTTTCGGGCCCGTGACGGTCTCGACAAGAGGCGTGGCGGGCGTGACGGACTCCTCCGCTCCGTCACGCTCGTTCCCGCTGGCGGGCAAGGCGGGTGTGACGGACTCGGCGAGCGCGGGCGCGGTGCCCGTGACGGCGTCCGGGGGCGTCACGGTGGGCGCGCCAACCATCATGGCGAGCGCTGCGTCGGCGCCCTGCGTCATACGCTGACGCTGCACCGTCACGAGGCCCGTGCCGAGCGTCACGTCGCCCGCGCCGACCTTTTCCAGGAGCCCCCACGCCTTGAGTTCGGCCTTCTTGCGCCGCTCCTCGTCGGGGTGGTTCTGGGAGACGTGCCACTGGTACTGCAGCTTCTGAATCGTCGCGGCGTTGCGTCGCTCGGCCTCCTTGTCCTCGCCCGTCGCGTAGACGACGATCCGGCGGGCGAGGAGGCCCAGACCCTCGGCGGACATGCACATCGCCATCGGGGTGACGGCGTAGACGACGGAGTCGGTGGTGTTCTTGGCGACGACCGCTCCGACGGTCGCGGCCACCGCGGGCAGGACCCACAGGCCGACGCGCACCGCGGTGGGTGCGGCCTGGCCCAGCAGGATCAGACCGACGTAGACGAGGGACAGGACGAAGGTCACGCCTTCACCGGCGGCGACGACACCGAAGGCCGTTCCCGTTTCGGGGAAGTTCGCCATCATGTTGGTCGCGGTGCCCCAGGCACCGATGCCGCCGATACCGACCATCGGCACGGCAGCGCCAATGAGGACTTTCATCTGTCCCTTGGTGAGCGTCCGGCGGGACCTCTCGGGGGCCGGGGGCTGTGCTTCCAGGGGGGTTGTCATCAGTGAGTACCTCTCGTGCTGTGCGGGGTGGAGGAGGCTGAGACCGGACCAGCACTCAGGGGGAAGTGCCGTCTCAGCGGGAAAGGGCACCTCCCCTCCGGGGGAGAGTGAGCGGCCTGAGTTGGGGGTTTGGTGTGTGGAGGTCAGTGACGTGATGACCGATCTCCCAGGCCGCGGCCGCCGTAAGGGAGGCGACCGCGAGCAGCAGGCGGGTGTGAGGGTGGGCGGCGCCGATGCTGGACGCGGCCCGGGCTGCACGGTGCTGTGCTGCCCGGGCCGCGTGTATGAGCTGGTGCGTCACCGACCGGTGTTCAGGCACGCAGCGCACGTCCAGGCGGTGACGGTGCCGGGCTGTCCGGGGACGGCCGCGAAAACACCACCGCACGTGTCGCACTGCATACCGCCACTGGCCTCGGCCGGTGCAGGCAGTGGGGCGATGCCCGGGTTCGGGCACGCGGCGGGGTCGCAGTTGAAGCGAAGGCACAGTGGGCACTGCTCGTTGGAGATGACGCGCCCTGTCTGCAGAAGGGGCCGCCGGAGCCCGCGCTTGATGGGGAGTCGGGTCTTGGGGCGCACCATGTGCTGCCTTCGGATGCGCAGCTCAGCATCTGTTCCGCTGCTCGCAGGGCGTGCCATGATCGTCGTGGTCAAGGGATCCTCCGTAGGTCCGTTGACGGACAGCCCCGGAGCTCTGACCCTCCGGGGCTGTCGCTTTGTGGCCGGCCGGACGGTCGGCCACGGCCCGCCTTCCGCCGTTATTGGCGGAAGAGGGACCGTGGCGGACGGTCAGGCTGCCTTCGCCTTGCGGGCCGCGCGGCGTCGGAGGTTGAGGCGGTCCTGCTCACCGGTTCCGCCCCACACGCCGTGCTCCTGGCCGGACTCCAGCGCCCACAGCAGGCACTGCTGACTGACCGGGCAACGCTGTCGACAGACCGCCTTGGCCTCATCGGCCTGCAGCAGCGCCTCGATGCCGGTGCCGACCGGGAAGAACAGGTCCGGGTCCTCCTCGCGGCAGGCCGCGCGGTCACGCCACCCCATCACCGCACCTCCGCCAGGGCTTCGCGCTCCAGGCAGTCGCTCTTCGTCCAAGCGCTGCCCACCGCGAACGGCTCGGCGTTGACCTGCAGGATGTTCTTCACGAGCAGCGCCCACTGCGCGCACCGGCGCCTGAGCAGTGCCTTGGCCATCCCGTGGTCCCGGACGACCGCGACGACCTCGAAAACGCCGTCGACATTGCGGTAGATGGCGCCGACACCGCGCGGACCGATCTGTGCGTCGATCACGCGCTCCAGGCCTGCAAGGATCGCCCGGTCGTCGACGCTGGACAGCGGCTTCGGTCGGCTGGGCAGCGGGGCCGGGCGGGGGATGGGGTGTGCCATGCTGGCAAGCACAGACATTGAGACCTCCGTGGTGGTCTTGGTGATGTGAGAGGTCGGTCCAGGGCCGTAATCCCCGGGCCGACCTCGTCTCGGTTCTTCGCCTGCACGGCGAATTTGAGCGGGTGTCTCCACCGGCGCTCTCCACCGCTCATCGAGCAGCCCGAGGGCTGTGCGATGAGCGCCTGGGCAGCGCGGGGCTACGTGTACGGCTTACGGCCGTGATCGCCCGTTCCCGGTGTTGAACCAGGAGGGCTGCGATATTTGCCCTTATCACCTGTGATGAGCCTCAGCGACGTTCAGTTCTTGCGTCGTTGGGCAAAGTGCGTGCGTGTGCTTTCGACACAGGCAGGGCCTTCGGCTTGTCGCAGTTGCCTGTGCTCGTCGCCGACCTCCGCGAGAGGCCCCGACGAGCATGCCCTCGAATAGCCAGAGGACTGACCGGTCCCCGTAGTGGCCGCCAGAAAAGCGGCACTTGGGGTGGTTGTCATGGGATTCGAAGTAGTCCGGTATGGAGTTCTCAACGCCGCGAGTCCTCCTTCGCCCGCGCTAGCCCGCAGTTTCACGGAGCGCGGTGGGTCCTTCACGAAGGGCACCTAGTGTGGCCACACGAGACGAAGAATCCGTTTAGACCTAGGTCTGTTCGCCTCGATTGGAATGAGATCACGCCGCACCCCCTGCCGTCAATAACCCTAGGTCTATTTGCGCCCCCTATGGACAGGGGCTGCCGATGCGGGCTAAAACCTAGGTCTCACCTAGTGTTTGGGGGTGATGTCGATCAATCAGAGGAGACCGGCCGGATGAGCGAGCCACGCGTGCCGAAGTGGAGGCAGATCGCCGACGATGTACGCGGCAGGATTCAGAGGGGAGAGTTCGCGCCCGAGACGACATTGCCGCAGATCAAGCCCTACGCAGCGGAGCTGGGTGTACATCACGAGACGGTTCGTGCCGCCTACAAGGCCTTGGAGCGCGAGGGGCTGATCAGGTCGATCCGTCGCAAGGGATCGGTCGTTCTCAGCTCTCCCCCTCGACGCCGTCTGACACGCGGCGTGCTGGTCACTCGTGATCCCGAGCGGGGGTACGTCTTTCCCGCTGCGGCGCGCCCAGACGAGCCATGGGAGGCGCATGGCCGCCCTTTCAGGAAAGTACTGCCCGCCCCAGTCGAGGTGACGGATCACTTCGACCTTGAGGCCGGTGCTTCCGTTCTGCGTCGACGTCGGGTGACCAGTCCGGTCGGCGAGCCTCCATTCCAACTCGTCGACACCTGGATCAGTCCGGCCGCGGTGGAGGACGCCCCGCGCGTCGCCGATGCCTCGCCCGGCCCTGGTGGCTACCTGGATCGACTCGAGGAAGCCGGTCACGGCCCAATCGAGTGGGATGAGACCGCTCGCATCCGTCCCCCTGAGCCCGACGAAGCGAAGCTGCTGGAGATCTCGCCGTCGATCTTCGTGCTGGAGTCCGTAATCGTCGGCACTTCAGCCCGCACCAAGAAGCCGATCGAAGTGACGGTTCGCGTAATCCCAGGAGACCGCGTCGAGCTGTCGGGGACACTGACGCGCGACGAGTCTGCGATCTGGCCAGTCTCCCCCGTACAACCACCTAAGTCGTGACACGAATCAGGAACGCAGACGCGGTCGCCAGTTCGGCTTGGATCTTCAGACCGGTACACCTAAGGTGCAACCTATGGTCTGTGCTCTGACGAACTGGATGAGGAGGAGGAGAGCAGCCGCATGACAGACATGTTTAATGCCGTTGACCGGCTGCTCGCTGGCGAGAAGGATCTGCCGTCCCCAGCCGTCCGAGCACGCCTCCGCAAGGCGTCCGGGTTGACGCAAGTGCAGGTCGGCGAGGCGCTCGGCGTTCGCTGGCTGGCCGTGCACACCTGGGAAAGCGGCAAATCCGAGCCCCGAGGCGACCGGCGCAAGGCCTACCTGAAGCTTCTGCGCGGCTGGTCCGAGCGCTATCCAGAAGCGCTCACCAGCACCGAACAGCAAGGAGAGTGACAGTGGCTGACACTAGCCCTCGCGCGCCATAGAGAAAGGCCGCCCCTGCGGGAACAGGAGCGGCCTTCCACCTTGCAATTACGACTCTTCGCGAACCTGAAACGCACCTTCGAGTCGTGAGCAGCGAGGTGACCTCGTCTGCCGGGTGATGCCCGTGAGCCCTTGGGAAGGGGCCCGCGTGGTCACCTACCCACAGGATACGGATGCTGCGCGGAAACTCCAGCGCACGTCCGCATGCAGGCCTGTTATGTGCGCTATCTGACGTGGTTGCATTTGCTGGTCGCGACTCCCCGATCAGGGGAGATCACTCCGTGTGCCACCCGCGTAACCCGCGCCGCCGCTCTGCGTCGGCCGCGCTGGTGCCCGGCCCTGAGGGCCGATCTGAAAAAAGTTGGGCCCTCCGTGTCCAAAATCGGGCTCTGCTCGTACTTGGACTAGGTATGAGGACGCTTGATCACCCGTCGCGGCCACGTCCGGGACGCCTCCCCGCCGCCGAAGGAAGAGAATCTTCCGTTCCCGCGGTCACGTTTTGGACCTCGCGCTTCCTTTGGGGGGGGGTGAGGGCCAGTGATCATTTGTCGCGTGCCGTGCCCGCCTCCCTGGCTTGTGATTGCCCTGCACGCTCGTATGCGGGCGCCGTGGACAGATCGGCCGGGAAGTGGCCCCTGCCGACCGTTCACGCTCGGTGCTGTGAGCTCGGTTCTTCCGGAGACTTGAGGCGCTCAGTTGGTGGGCGCGGCCACCTTCTGTTCCACGAAGGACCACTGGTTGCCGGGTGCGGAGAAGGGTGTGCCGGGGGGGATGGTCATCCAGAGGGACTCGTCGTCGGCGACGAGGAGCAGGCCCTGGGCGTGCAGGGAGTGCAGCGATTCGCGGACGTTGTCCGTGGAGGAGCCCATCGATGCGGCGAGTTCGGCTGCGAGGTCGGTGTCGCGGACGATTACGTCCAGGTGACCGGCGGCTGCCAGGGGAACCTGCGGGCCGTAGAAGGTGCGGTACTCCAGCATGAGGCGCATCGCGGTGGCTTCTTGGGAGTCCGGTCCGAAGGCGGCGTTGATCTTGTCCATCGCCTCCTCGTTGGTGCCGTTCGGCCGGTGCCAGTCTTCGTAGTAGGCGCCGGGAGGGTTCAGGTCGTAGAGACTGCGTCCGCGTGCAGTGCGGCTGGCGGCGGTTGTCGAGCGGGTTCCCTTCTGTTTTCTGCTGGTCCGGCGGGCGTTCTTCTGTGCGCGGCGGGCTGCGGGGTTCTTTTTGGATCCCATGCTCTGGGCAACGATGGTGTGGTCGGCGGGTTCTTCGCCGCGTCGGGTGCGCGGGTGGGCCGATGAGTACGGCTGCGCGGCTGGAGAGGGCTGCCTACGTGGTTGCGGGGCCTCGCTTCGGCCAGAAGAGGACGCCGTTGGGGCCGGTGCCCTCGTGTGGTCAGGCGGGAGACGGTGGTCCGGGTGATCCGCTGCGGCTCGGTCGCGCGATGCGGCTGCGGCTGCGCAACGCGGTCCATGCGCTGCTGGCGGATCCGTCGGTCTCCGGGCAGAAGGACGTCGCGAAGCTGGGGGCGGTGGTGTTGTTCGCGAAGTCGCGGGCGCCGCAGGGCCACAGCGATGACAGCGTGGCGTCGATCTGGGCTGCTGAGTTGGGCCGGTGGATGGGAGTGGGAGAGTCCACGGTCCACCGTGAGGTGCTAGCGCCGTTGCGTGCGTCCGACGGCCTGCACACGCAGGAAGTCCGGAGCGGTGGGCTGGGGCGGCCGACTGGGCTGAAGTGCCTGGTGATGCCGTTGTGGCGGGCCCGTGCCCAGAGCGGCACGAGGCATCCGATGGCGTTGGACAAGGCGGAGCTCGCGGTGCTGTTGCATCTGTGCGAGGCGCTGTTCGGGCACGGCTGGGCGCCGAAGGACAAGGAGCCGACGCCGCCTGGACTACTGGCCGGCCGCACCGGCCGGGGCGCGGCGACCGACCGGCTCGCGCTGCTGCTGTTGGTGCTGAATACCTCGGCTTCGGGGTGGCTGCAGCTGTGCCGCGGCCCGTTGAAGAGGAGTGAGCGGCGCGAGGGGCGGGCGGCGGTGACGTTGTCCCGGTGGCTGGGGTGCTCGCCGTCGGGCGCCCGCAAGGTGCTGGCCCGCTTGGAGGAGGCCGGTGTCGTGGCGTCGGTGGGCAGGGCGAGCGTGACGGGGATGGATGGGAAGGGGCGGGTCCAGGTCGTGCCGGTGGCGCGTGCGTACGGCCGCCGTGTTCCGGCTCCTGTGCAGGCTGTTCAGGGGGGCGACACGGTGTTTTCGGCGCGTCCTGTTGGTGCAGGCGGCGAACAGGGTCCGGCTGGGACTGCGGGTGCCCTTGGGGCGTCTGGGGTCGGCGGTACCGCGGAGACTGAAAAGCCCGAGAATCCGGCGCGTCCTGCTGGTGCAGAGCTCCACGCAGTCCACGCTGGTGTGGTTACTCCCGTCGTTCCTGTGCAGCTTGATTGTGGTTTTTCCGGCGAAGCTGTCGAGAGCTCAGGCCAGATGCGGTCTGACACGCGCAGGCGCGAGAATCACGCCCCCGTTGACGCCAGCGAGCTGCCTGTGGTGCCGGACGGCCCGCTGCGCGGGGAAAAGCCCAAGCAGTCCCCGGTCGTTGAGGTGGTGGGGCTGGGAACCGCTACGAGCCAGACCGGCTCGCGCACCAGTGGCAGGCTGACGGCCGGTGGGTGGGCGAAGGCCCCGCAGCAGCGGCAGGCCCTGCCCGGTGATCTTGATCTGCAGGTGGTACTGGGTCCGGCTTCCTGGCTGTGGACGCGGCTGTCGGGCTGGCAGCAGCAGCAGGTCGAGGCCGCCGCGCGAGCGGAGTTGGACCGGCTGAAGGGCCTGCTGGCGCAGGCTGACGGTGCGCCGAGGCTGCTCGCCGACCGGCTGACTGACCGCCTGCGCGAGACCGGTGGCGAGGCCCTGATCCGGCAGCCGTTCCCGTGGCTAACCCAGCGCGGCCTGGTACAGCGCCAGGCCTGCACCGACCCACGCTGCGATGACGGCATGCGGCTGGACACCCGCAGCGACTGCGAGACCTGCGGCAACGTCATCGACCTACGCCGCGCCCGCCGCCTATCGGTCGCCGCGCAGATCGACCGGCAGCTGCCCCACCTCACACCCGGCGAGCGCCGCGGCATCCTCGAGGAGCGGCTGCGCGAACAGACCGTCACCCACGCGCAGGCCCTGGAGCGCAGGCGTGACCAGCTCGCGGCAGAGCGGCAGCAGGCCGCGGACGCGCACGCCGCCCGCCTCGCCCGCCAGGACCAGGAGGACGCGGCGGCCCAAGCCGCCCAAGCCCACCGGCAGGCGCAGCCCTGCCAGGCCTGCGGGGCACCTGAGTCGGCCGGGCACTGCACCACCTGCGTGAGCCGGGAGAGCACCGCGCGTCTACTGCGCGACGCCGTCGACCTGGCCGTCGCCGCGCGCACCAACGCCACCGACCCCGGCGAGCTGGCCGGGCTGATCACCCAGTGCATCGCCGACACTCGAGCCCTGCTCGTCCGTGCTGCCTCCCGCACCGCAGGAGGCGAGGACGACCCTGCCGCGTTTGCGCAGGCTGAGGAGCAGGTAGCGCGCCGGGTTCGTGCTGAGCGCAGGCGTACCGCCGTGGCGCGGCTGAGCCGGACGTCAGCGGCAGTTGAGGCCGGAGATACCGCCTACGCAGCGCACCGCGCTCGGTTCCCGCTCGCACCCAAGGCTGATGCCGAGCAGGCCGCCCAGACAGCCGAACAGCGCGTTGCCGAGCAGCTGCTCACCGCGCGCCTGGACCAGCTCGCGACCATCAACCACGAGACGGAGCTAGCTCATGCCTGACCGCAACCTCGAGTTCGGAAAGTTCGGCGCTCAAGGCGTCAAGGGGTATGAAGCCGCCGCCCGCCAGCTCGATGGGCTTGTCGACTTCATCGCCACCCCGGTGACCCAGCGCCGCGGCATGCTTGCCCGCCTGCACTACCTGACCCGCAGCGAGCGGGCGACGGCGGCCGCGCGTGCGGCGGGGCTCACGGTCACCGACCGCACGCTGCGGCGCTGGGCCGAGGGGAAAGCCACACCGTCGGCGAAGAGCCTGGCCCAGCTGGACGCCGCCTACCGGCGGGTGCGCCGGCGGAACGTAGCCCGCCACCTGCTGCAGCGCCTGAACCGCGGCGGTCGTGGCACGCGGGTGGAATTCCATCCCCTGAACCAGTCGCAGGTCTCCCGCCCTCAGCAGCGTGACGTCTCCTTCCGCACCCTCAACGTGCGGCACTGGGACCGGATGGTCGAGGCCTGGGCCGCCGACGATGACGAGGCCATGGACACGGCCTGGTTCGACGACATCACCGCCGACCTCGGATCCGAGTACGGCGCCTACGAGTACGTCATGAACATCGGTTTCGCAGCCTGACGCAGTGGCTCTGTCGATGACGAGGAGCAGCGCTTCTCGTCATCGGCGGTTCGGGAGGCGCTGCCCGCGTCCCGCCGTTGTGGAGTGCCGGCGGGTGCCTCCCGTTCTCGTCGACATCGAGATCCAGGCGGGGGTGAGTGCCTCCCGAAGGTGTCGACAACTGCTGTTGACGTCGACAAAGCCAGACGCAGCGTAGCCAGGTCGACGCTGCAAGCAAGCCGCGAGCCGAAGCGCTCCTGATCTCACCGCAGAAGGTGTGCTGGTGTCAGGTGGACAGGGGCACAGTTACGGAAACGGGGCGCTGGCTGAGAGCAAACAGGACACTCGTCAACAAGACTCTCCATTCGGCCGAGCCTGATACGGCATCAGCCCGCGAAAGCCCGCCACAGCGTGCCCAGCGCAGACGACGGCGGTGCGCGTGTGTCGTCTGTACCACCTCCCACGCCAGCCCCCCTTCCCATTGCTGCGTCCTCAGCCGTTGACGGCCAGCACAGGAGCAGTCACAGTGCGGGGCACCCCGAGGGGCCGGAGCGGAGGCGGAGGTACCCGCAGGGCTCACCCGTGAAGTGGTGCACGCAAGCAGCTGAGCAATCGGCGGAGGTCTTTAAGAAGGCGCCACCGCTGTGACCTGCAGAGATACAAAAGTTTTGTGCAGTATGGCGTGCACAATGCCGGGCGCGTCGATCATCGGAGCTTGTGCAGCTGCACGCACAAGTGCCCCTCGGCAAGGGCAACGCGCCGTGGCGTGCACAACTCCGCGAATTAGATACCTCGTTAGATATATTGAGCGGCATCTGAAGATCGGCGAAGGAGCAGGTCAGTGCCCCAAGTGAGACGGAATGCCGTCGACCCGGCCGTGCGCAGGACGGTGCGGCTGTCTCCTGTTCCCGACCCGTCCCATAAGGTTGTGCAGGATCAGTCGCCTGCACTGCTGAAGGCGCTGGAGAAGATCGGGCGGAACGGCGGCACGTTCCACTCGAAACCTCCGGCGAAGCCGTATGCGTTTCCCGGAGGGACGCATCTGGCGATCTCCGACGAGGTGCATCAGAACCTGTGGCGCTTCGAGCTGACGCCGATGGCCCGGCACCTGCTGGACCACTTCACCGCCGCGCACGACGAGGACGGAATTGTCACCGCCTCACAGCAGGAGCTCGGCAGGTACTTCGGCTGCCACCACTCGAAGATCAGCCGGGCCATCAAGCTGCTGGACCAGCACAACTTCGCCTGGAAGGCCCGGCAGAAGCGCTACCAGCTCAACCCGCTCTACGCTTACAGGTGGGGAAGTGAAAAGCACCGGGCACTGTCGATCAGGCTGAAGAAGGTTCTTGCCGAGCGCCAGATCACGCCTCCGCTCAAGGACTCCGAGATGAGGAACCGATGACCTCCACCGGCGTACCTCTCGTCCACAATCCCGCGATCTGGGAGGACCTCCCGAACGCGAAGCTGACGGGCACGGCCCGCGACGTCCTGGACGTGCTGCAGGCGCGCCAGGCCCCTGGCGGGTTGGTGCAGATCACGCAGGCAGACCTAGCAAAGCGTCTGGGAATCAGCCAGGCGGCCGTTTCCCGGGCCATCGGCCAGCTGCGGGACATCGGGATCCTGGAAGGCCGTTCCAAGCGCGGCACGCTACTTATCCATCCGCTGCTGGCCGGCTATGAGTCGGCGGCGCACATGCTGAACCATCTGAACGACCCGGAGACGTACATCTGGCCTCTGCTGTACGAATCGGGGGTTCGGCCGCCGCGGCGCATGGATCCGAGGGCGGGCACAATGTTCGACCCCGATCCCGACGGGGGCGAGGACGTGCCGCTGCCGGCGGCGTCACCGAAACTGCGACTGGCAGGCTAGAGCCCCAAGCCCCCCAAGGGAGCCCTGTCTTTACCAGGTGGCGAGCGCTGAGCCTCGATGCCAGCGCCGCCGATCCCGTGTGGAGAGCTGGCAGATGCGGGCCTGTTCTACGTGCCCGTCCACCTGGCGACCCCTAGGCTTCGGGAATGGGAGAAAAGTTCGTACCAGGCGCCTGGCGGTGAGCGGGCCGGCGAGGTCGCAGGAGTCGGTCGAGGACCGATACCGGGCCTACATCAACCACGTGGGAAACTGCGAGGAATGTAACCGGGTCTTCCCTGATCGCTGCTGCGTAGGCCAGCGACTTCACCGTGCCTACCGAGCTGCCCGCACCGTTTCCTGAGCGATGCGTCGGTGAGCCCGGCCCCGCCGCCACGGGGTGGAGACGGCGAGGCCGGACTTCACGCATTCTTCACCAACGATGCGGCAAGGATCAAGAAGGTCCACAGCGGCCCCAAGCCCGCAGGAAGCTTCGACAGGGGCAGCTGACCGGCCCTCGATTCCCGGCCTGTCAGGTGAAAGAGCCCGCGGGCGGCCTGAATTACGGACGGCCGGGTAGTGCGTCAGCGCCACAGAATGGAAAGTCAGTTCGGTATCGTGCCGGGGCGAGCTGCTGAGGCTGCTGTGTAAGGCATCGCGTGATGTTCCCTGCGGTGACGATGTGTTCCTGGATCAGTGAGGTGTGTGCATGCGTGAGGCAGTACAGCGTCGGCGCGTTGAGACCGTGGGCCGCCAGCGAGCGGCAGCTCCCCGGCCGCAGTGGCAGAACCTGTTCCAGGCCCCCGACTACCCCGACGGATACGCTTTCGAAGAAGAAGAGCCGGTGCTGGAAACCGCTGTTCCTCCCCGACGCCAGCGTGCTGGCCGACCGGGCAACCCGACAGAGTGACCAGCCCGGCACACCGCGGGGTCGAAGGACTGAGCCATGACCGACCGGCCTGAGATCGTCTGCATCTGTGGCTCCACCCGCTTCGTAGAAGAGATGCGCGCGGCGAACCGCGCCCTGACTCTTGCAGGCGTCATCGTCGTCGCCCCGAGCGAAGTGGACGGGCCGGTCACCGAGGAGCAGAAGACCGCGCTGGCCGCTCTGCATCTGCACAAGATCGACCTGGCTGAGCGGGTCCTGATCGTCAACCCCGGCGGATACATCGGCGAGTCCACGAGCAGGGAGATCGCGTACGCCCACGCCACCGGCAAGCCGATCTCGTTCACCGATCCCCTCTGACCCAGTAGCGGCTTCGTGGCCAGGACCGAAGGACGACGCACCCCGGGGCAAAGATGACACCCAGCGGTGCGAGAGGCATTTCTGTCCGACGCAGGACAGCGACACACGGTGCAGCGCTCGCCGCACGCCTGCGTTGAGCCACTTCGGCAGGGTGTCAGTACCCGCGGCTAGGGTGCCGAGGATGAAGGTGGGAACGCAGCAGACTCGACTGGTCGTCGTGCGCGGAAACAGCGCTTCGGGCAAGTCCTCGGTAGCCGCCACGATCCGAGACCGGTTCGGCCGCGGCCTGGCCCTGGTCGCCCAGGACAACCTTCGCCGCATTGTGCTGCGGGAGCGCGACCTGCCCGGCGGCAAGAACATCGGCCTGATCGACACCGTCGCCCGCTACGCCCTGGACGCCGGCTACCACACCGTGGTCGAAGGAATCATGTACGCGGACCGCTATGGCGACATGCTGCGCGGCCTGGTGGCCGACCATCGCGGTGTCTCTCGCTGCTACTACCTCGACATCCCATACGCACAGACGCTGGAACGGCACGCCTCAAAGCAGGACCTGGGGTATCTCGCCCATGTCACGGAGGCGGACCTGACGAAGTGGTACCGGGAGCGGGATGTGCTGCCCGGCGGCCTCGAGACGGTTATCGGCGCGGACAGCGCCCTCGAGGAAACCGTCGAGCAGATCATGCGAGAGACCGGCCTGGACGGGCTCTCACCCCTGGCCAACTGACAGCAGCGGGGGACAATGCCAGAGAAGGAGGGGCCTCTGGCACTGCCCCGCAGATACCTTCGTCACTCGCCGACGAGGTCCGGCTCGGAATTCTCCAGAACCTGGGCGACCTTCTTGGCCAGTGCTGCGATGCGCGGCGGCAGGTAGCTGTCGAGTGCGTCGACGTCGTCGCACAGCCGGGCATGCAGCCCGTGCAGGCAGGCCGCGGTCCACACCCGCTCGACGTCAGTGTCCTCGTCCCGGTGTGCATCAGAGCTGTCGGCGTGCGCGATGCGCAAGAAGGAGGCCAGGCCTCCGTCGAGGTCTTCAGGCACGTCCTCCCGAGCAGGGCAGCCACTTGGGCTCGGTGCTTCTCGGTCGGGCCAGGTGTGCGGTCGTGCTGATAGGAGGCCTGCAGGTACCGGTCGAGCTGGCGAGGGCTGGTTCCGGTGCGCTGGCAGTACGCGGCGATAAGCAGGGAGAGGGCGTTCATCGCGTCCGCGGCGTCGGTGGCCCGGTAGAGAGTCATGCGCTTCCAGTCGCGTGCGCGGCTCGGTTCGGTGTAGCGCAGGACGTCCGCGCAGTTCATGACGGCTTCGGCGGTCATGGACTGGATCGCCCGGCGCAGCGGTTCGGGGAGCTCCTGTGGGGCCGCCGTTGCTGCGGGGGTGGTGGTGCTCATCGCTGTGCGCTCTCGAAGGGCCGCGGTGTACTTGGCGCCGTTGATGGCGTCCTCGCGGGCACGTCGGGCAGAGGTGGACTGCTTTTTGGGCATCGTGTCCCTTTCCTGGGGCCAGATCCACGCCTCTCCGCCCCGGTGAACAGCCGAGCCCGGTCCAGAAGTTGAAGCGCGGGCCCCGGAGGACCTTGACCACCAGGTGCCCCGCGATAGGCGTGGTACAGGGCAGCAGTGAGCGGCAGTACGCGTCTAGCCGTCTGGGACGATAGCGCTGCGGGGCAGCGTCACGTGGCCGGACACCATCCGTATCGCCTGCACGGGTGAGGCTGAGGCCAGCGCCGGCTGCCGTACGGAGCGCCGCTCGGTCCCAGGCAGCTCGCCCATCTATGCGGCAACGCAGGCGAGGAGGCAGCGACCGACTGCGGGTCTGCATTTGCGCGGATTTGCCGCGGAGCGCGGGGAACGCCAGAAGCGTTAATGGCCGGCGCCCAATCCCGCCGGGGCGGGGTGGCCAGGGCGCCGGCCTCCAAAGACCACACACCTGAAGGAGTTTCTGCCTCAGGGGCGCGATGTCTTCGAGTGTAGTGGCGGGGAGCGAGCCGGGCGCACATCCTTGCCGCTTGTGATGTAAGTCGCGTAGTCTTCTTTCGATAGCGGCAGGCGCCGGCCGCATCGACGACTCTTCCTACCTCCTTTGCTGTGCGGCGCCGACATGACCAGGGGTGAGTGATGATCCGCGCGGGACGGCGTGACAAGGTCCAGAACAGCGCCGACCTGGCGCAGGCCATGAGCATGGCGCTAGGGACATTCCGTAACCGCAAGCCGTTCACTGCGGACGGCTTCCCGTCGCCAATCAGTCCGGCCGGCGCGAAGACTCTGCTGTGGGACCGCGAACAGACAGCCGCCTTCCTGGCCGGAAGGACGGTCCCGGCGCTGCCGCAGACTGATGATGACGAGGACCTGCTGGAGCGGATCGAGGCCGCAGAGCTGCTCGGGGTGACCCCGAGTACCTGGAACAGTTACAAGCGTGATCCCCGGCTGGCGCCGCACCTGGTGAAGGTCAAAGGGGTTGAGCACTGCCCCCGCCGTGTCCTGCGGGCATTTCGCGAGGAGCCGGCTGGTCCCGGCGGGCACCGGCCCAAGGGCAGTGGCGACATGGTGCCCCGCGACCAGCTCGAGGACCGCGTCGGTGAACTCCTGGACGCCGACCCGGCGGTGACCCTCGCGTTCCTGCAGGAGGAGCTGGGCATCGCCTACTCCACCGCCGCCCGCGTTCTGCCTCGCCTGCGTGGGGCGCGCATCGCCGACCTGATCGAGGCAGAGAGTGGGCTGTCCCCAGAGCAAGCAGCGGACGCTCTGGGCTACCCGCCCGTGGCGCAGCGGGCGGCCGTGGCACGGGCGCACGCCGAGCTGCATGCCCGCAGCCTGCGGGCGTACGTCCAAAGCGTGGCCGACGCGCTCGCCGACGAGGGCCTGGCCGAGCGGCACGAGGTAGCGGTGGTGCAGCCTGCCGACGACGTCGTGGCCGCGGCACTGGTCCTGAACGCCAGCGCGCCGGTGCCGGCGCTGGTGTGGGACGAACGGTGGGGCTGGCGCACAGCGGTCAGCCGGCGTCACCCGCTCGGCCGTGACACGGGCCGGCCGCCGGAGCAGGACGGCATCCGGTACCTGAGCCGCGACCGGCAGCCGGCGGCGCCGGACGTGCTCGACGCGATCTACGACGGGCGGCGCGGGACGTCTCGTCCTCCCGCATAGTCAGCGCAGTTGGACGCCATCGGCGTGGCGCGGGGAAGCTTGGGGAAGGAGCCGTTAGCTTCTGCGAAGCGGTAGCGGTCTACCGTTTCCCGGCGGGTTCTCGGCCCAGTAGGACTCAAGGCGGGGGAGAAGTGGCACGGCCTCGACCGCACCTGCGACTTTGATGCAATCACTGTGAGCAGCACCTCTTTCCTTACGTTCCGCGGGCCGACGGAGCGCGTCGGAAGGTGTTGTGCATGTCCGATAGCCCTTTCTCCCGCCGCGTGTGCGCCTATCAGCGCTACACCGGGACTGGACGCCAGGCGGCCACCGAGGCCGTCGCTCTCCTCACTCCCGGCGCGCCGCTCATCCCTGCGGCGAAGCGCGCGCAGCGACTACTGGAAACCGAGCTGTTGCACTGGGTGCTGGAGACCCACCGGGCGTTCACCCAGTACCCCCTCGGCCTCGTCTCGGTAGTGCCCTCACCCGACGGCATCCGCCTGCGACTGGAGAGCAGGAAGCGCGCCGAGGATCTCCTCACCGGGCTGCTGCCCTGCTGGGAACCGGACCGCCAGGTGCACGGTGTGAGCGGATTGCGTATTCGCCGGCGTACCGAGGCGGGACTGGAACTGCACCGCTTGGGCGCCGAGACCAGCATCTGGCTCACGGGCTGCTCCGCCGGGGCCTTCGCCAACGCCGAACGCACACTCCGACAGAGACTGAACGAGCTGGGCTGGGAAGCGACCTGGACCAGCAAGGACTGGACGGCCGCCGAGCAGCGCTGGGAAGCCGACCTGCAGCCCCTCATCCTGATGCCGTCCATCCGCAAGGCGTCCTGGCTGGCCAGCGGGTTGCTGCGCCGCGTGGGCCTGCTGCACACCGTGACCGTGCCGCAAGTTGTGACGGGCTATCGCGGCTGGTCCGGCGACACCTGGGTGCTCAAGCTCGACTTCCTCAGGAGCGACGGGTTTCTCCTTCAGGAGTTCGTCGACGCCCTGACCGACCCCACGGACGGTCTGCCGCTGGAGCCCGACCGCCACCGCGTGCTCGTCCCCGACAAGCACGTAGGGCGGATGTTCCTGAAGGGCGGTGGTGGAACCGCGGCTCTTGAAGTGCGCTACGACCAGTTCGACTACCCCAGCCTGCGGGCCGAGACGGAGGTGTTCGCCGCGATCGAGCAGCGCGTCACCAGGGTCCGAACCGAACACGAATCGGCAGCACGGGCCTGAGCAGCCGCTCGTCACCACCTGCCGGCGCCGGTGCAGATGACAGCCAGCGGTTCTGGAGCGTGCCCGCTGGAAATCCTGGGGTGCTGATGCCCCGACGGAGCTAGCGTGTGCAGACGATGTACGTGTGACCACCTGGAGCGACGATGGCCCTGCCGGCGCGACTGACTGCTGTCTTCGACAGGCATCCTGACGATCTCACCGAGGCGGATCTGCGGCGGGCCGTCGAAGAGCAAGTGCCCGAGGGCGCCGACCTCGACTGGAAGAAGGACTTCTACGAGGGCGGGGACGCAGCCAAGAAGGAACTGGCCAAGGACGTCAGCGCGATGGCCAACACCGTTGGTGGCGTCGTGGTCATCGGCGTCGACGACGGCAAGAAAGACCACGCCCACGCCTTGGCGCCAATCGAGCTGCCGTCAACACGTGGGGAAGAGTGGATGCGCTCAGTCCTGGCGACGTGGCTCCAGCCGATCGTGCCCCATGTGGGTATCCGGTTTGTGCAGTCAGCCGAACAACCGGGCAGGGTCTACGTCGTGATCACAGTGCAGGCCAGTCCGCTAGCCCCGCACGCGGTCGCTCAGCCGGGCAACGACTTCCACTTCCGCGTACACGTGCGCCACGGGACCACGACCCGCACGCTGAGCGAATCCGAAATTGCACAGCGCTACAGGGACCGCTTCCAAACCGCCGCCGACGACGTCAGCCACGTCGGTGATATCGAGACCGAGGGCATCAAGCGCCTGGGCACCTTTGTGAGCGGGCTGGACGCGCAGAGAACGGAGTGGTACTCGACCTGGGTCTCCCTGACCGCCGTGCCGAGCGTCCGCGGCAATCTTCCGTTGACCAACCGAGCAGAGCGGGACGCTGCGTTTCAGCGCTTCTACGCTCTGGCGTGCGGCGGTATCACTACAGTCATGTGCCCTGACCTGCCCGTGCTCACTGGCCGACGGCAGGTTCGATTCGAAGGCGATCCGACCGGCCAACTCCACCAGGACGGATCCTTCTTCGCGGCGGTCGCGGTCGGCACAAGTCCAGATCGGCACGCACCCACGGAGCCCCTCCTGCTGCATCAGCGAGATCTCGAACTGAGCCTGGTCGCCCTCGTCCAGGCCGCCGCCGCATGGGCCACAGAGACCGGTGCGATAGGCGATCTCATGCTTTCCGCCGCTCTGCACCACTCTCAGGGGAACAACGTACCGCTGCGACTGTCGGTAATCGATGAAGGTTTCAACCGTGGCCCGGTCAGCCCGGTTCCGACAGTTCCGGCACGCTTGACGGCTGACCTGGCAGCCCTGGCGACGGACAAGACCGAAGCAGTAATCACAGCTTACGGACTGGTCAGCGATCTGCTCGCCGATATGGGAGCCAGCGAGCCGCACGTCCTGACAGCAGAAGGCGATATCCGACTGGCGCGGCTCACCTCCGAATACCGCGCTGAGCTGACCGGATGGAACACCGACAACTGACCAACTGGAAAGAGCCTGCTCCTTCGACAGCTCGCACGTACAGGGTCGGCCGGGCCTCACCGTTTCAGGGGGAAGGGCGTGGCCTTGAGGAGGTCGCGGTGCGTCTATGACGTGCGGCGGCTGAGGTTCAGCCGCCGCCTGAGCACGGGCGCAGCTGGGCGGGGGATGGTTGGGGCCGGATCTACTCCTTCGTGCTGTCGGCGCTCTTTGAGCTGCTTCTGAGTCCTGAGGCGGTGTTTTCCTCGGGCAGAAGGTAGGGCGAGCGGGACAGAAACGCACGGTGCCTGGAGAGCGCCTCGTGTTCGGCTTGCGTGCGGGAGGGCGGGATGAATCCGCGAACTGGCCAGGGCTGCTCGCGCAGGAAGCGCAGTGCTCGTGCCGCGCGCTGTCCTGCTGGAGTGGGTGGGTTTGCGGCGATCTCCCGAAGGCCCTGCGCTGTCGCGGAGGTGAAGGACCGGTTCAGGCGCCGGATCTGGAGGGGGTCCAGAACGGCGAGAGACGGTTTTGCTGTGAAGGGCGGCCCTAAGACGACGCCCACGTGAGCGAAGTTCGATACGAGGAACAAAGGGAGGTTCTCACCGGCGAGCCCGACGGAGACCGTCGTCTCCCAGTCCTGGGCGAGGAGCCACTGTTCCTTGGCCGCGGCGAAGGCCTCGTTGTCGTCCGGGGTAGACGTCTGAGTCCGCAGCCAGGGGAGCAGCTCCCAGTAGGACTCCTCGGCATGCAGAGACGCTTCGTGCAGTTTGGGCAGAAAGTCATCCATTGCCTCACACGGCAACGCCGCGGTCAGCGGCGGCCGGTCCTGGTGCCCCATCCGCCAGGTCATCATTCCGTACTGCTGGCCGACCTCCATGTCGTCCACGACCACGACCATACGTTGCGGACGCGATGCAGGACTGCCCGTGCGCAGCCGCTTGCCCTTGCCCATCGTCACCTGCCTTCAACAGACGCCAGCCCATCCCCTGGGCGGGATGAGACCCGCTGCTGTTCTCAACGATGCTGGGAGCATCAAGAGACTCGACAGCCGCACAGACGAGTGGCATTCGCGGATCTCCGAATTGACGTACCCGCCCGCACGCTGCGCGCGCCGCATCAGACTCACGAAAACCAGGCGCATCAGGCGGTGTCCGGATTCATACTGGTGATCACACCATATTGGTGCTGCACCGCCGCCTTCGGGCGTCGACGCTGGTGGAGCAGGGGCAACGTCGCCCTTGGGAGGGAGTGCCATGCTGGTCACGGAAGTAGAGATCAAGTCGTTCCGCAACATCACGGATGCGCAGACCATGGCGGTCGATCCCGAGGTGACAGCTCTGATCGGCAAGAACGAGTCGGGCAAGACGACAATCCTGAAGGCCCTGCACCGGCTGAACCCGGCGAACAGCGTAGACCCAGACTTCCACCTCACCACCGACTACCCGCGCCGGCACCTCGCCCCGGACCGCAAGCGCAAGAACCTGACGACAATCGCCCCGGTGAGCGCCACGTTCTCGCTGGAAGATCACGACTTCGACGACCTGCAAGGGCAGTTCGGCATTCGGCCCCCTGAGGGCACCGTGATCAAAGCGCAGCGCCGGTACGACAACAGCTTCAAGGTGCAGTTGTGCTGCTCGCTCGACGACGTGCTGCGGCATGTCCTGGACGATCTGGACGTGGACCATCAGGAAGACCGCCAGGTCCTGCAAGGGCACGCCACCCTGGCGGACACGATCGCAGCGGCGAAAGCACGGTCCAAGACCGTGAGCGAAGAGAAGAAGACGGCCCGTGCCAAGGCACTGACCAAGGCCGGCGCAGAACTGGGCAAGTACCGGATCTACGTCGAAGACACCCTCGACGACGCCGACCGGGACGCGCTGGCGGAGCTGCTCCCGAAGTTCTTCTACTTCTCCACCTACGAGCTCCTGCCTGGCGAGTGCGACCTGCACACGCTCACGGAGCGCGCGAGAGCGAAGTACTGGCAGAAGGGCGACGAGACCATGATCTCGCTCCTGCGCCTGGCAGGCGAAGGCCCGGAAGACTTCCTCGACGAGGACTACGACAGCCGCAAGGCCGAACTCCAAGCCGCCAGCCTCTCGCTGAGCGACCAGGTCTTTCGGTACTGGAAGCAGAACAACGCGCTCACCGTCGACTTCGACACGGACCTGATCCGCATCCCGGTCCCCGAAGGACAGCCGGAGGTCCACCACCGCATGCTGAAGATCCAGCTGCGGGACGACCGGCACGGCGGGGTGGTGACCAACTTCTCGACCCGGTCCACCGGCTTCCAGTGGTTCTTCTCCTTCCTCGCCGCGTTCAGCGCCTACGCCGACCAGGACGAGCGCGTGGTCGTCCTCCTCGACGAACCCGGCACCAGCCTCCACGGCGAAGCCCAAGGCGACTTCCTGCGCTACGTCTTCGACGAGCTCGGCCCCCACCAGCAGGTCCTGTACACCACTCACTCCCAGCACATGATCGACCCCACCCGGTACGAGTCCATGCGCGCTGTCCACGACCAGGCCACGCGCGAAAACCCGGCCCTGGGCGTAGTCATCACCCCGGTGAGCCTGTCCGCGGATCCAAAGACGATCCTGCCGATCGAGGCCGCGCTCGGGTACTCCGTCTCCCAGCACCTGTTCCTGGGCTCCGGCCCGCTCCTGGCTGTGGAAGGCAGCAGCGACTTCGTCTTCCTGATGCGGATGTCGGACTACCTCATCAGCAAGGGACGCAGCGGTCTGGACCCCCGGCTGTCCATCATCCCGGTCGGGGGCATCGGTAACATGCCCGCCTTCATCGCCGTGATGGGCCGGCGCCTCGACGCACGCGCCCTGCTCGACGGCGCCGAGACGGCCAAGGTCTCCTCCAAGGTCTACAGCGCCGCGGAAACCGTAGGGATCAGCAAGGACCACATCACGGTCATCGGGCAGATGGAAGGCATGCCGGAGACCGCTGATATCGAAGACCTCTTCACCGTCAAGGACTACCTGTGGCTTTACAACAAGGCCACCAGCAGCAGTCTCTCCGAGACGGATCTGGTCACCACAGACCGCCCGACAGCGATCCTCATGCGCCTCCGTTCAACCCGCCAGAAGCAGGGACAGCCCCCCACGTTCGATCATGTCGGACCCGCGCACGAACTCACGCGCCACCGCCAGGCATTCTTCGACCAGGTCGATGACGTGACGCTGGACCACTTCGAGGACGCATTCAAGCGGGTGTCCGGGCAGAGCTGACGGCAACACTGCGGGGCTGGTGGGCGTCACATCAGCCCCGCCGCTCTGCGTCTGCGGCGGGGCGAGCGCATCGGTGACCGCGGAAGACGGATGGGCGCAGCAGTGGGGTGGGTGAGGGCGCGCGGCGGCCGCGCCGCCGGACGGTGGCGGGCGCCGCTCCGCGCCGCCCGCCACCTGGCCGCGTGTCCGCCCAGCGCTCCGCGCCGGTCGGCACGGACGCTCCGCGCCCTCACGCGCTGCGGGCACCGGCGGAAAGGCCTACAACGCTCCGCGTTCCAGGCCCGCGCTCCGCGCCGCCGGTCCCCTTGCCTCTCTTCCACGCACACGCGAAAGAGAGGGCCCCGGAGGCCCGGTCGCCGCGCGCCCTCACCCACCCACAAACCCCGTCTGAGCTGCGGAAATTAGTGCTTCGACATACCGCGAAACACCCCATGAAGTGAATTGATTGGGATATCCTTGTCTTGTTCGGGTTCGTGGCCGACCCCGACACCAAAGACCAATCCACACCTCCGTGAAGGGGACACCTGTGTCCAAAATCTGCACCCACCGCCCCGACTACCACTTCGAGGGCGAGACCTGCCGCTACGCCCGCGAACTGAAGCCCGGAGACCAGATCAACGTCCTGGCCGGTGCCTTCGTCGTCGTCCTGGAGGCCCACCCTGCCAGCGATGCCGAAGGCTGGATCTCGGTCCTGCTCGACGGGTCCATCGACGGGCCCACCCCCCTCGCCCACGACTCGATCCTCCCGGTCCGCCCGGTCGACGGCCTGCGCCCGGACGAGATTCCCGTGCCCGACGTGGACGTCGAGGTACGCGCCACGGTCGAGGTGACCGAGGAAGTCGTCTACCAGGCGACCCTCACCCTCACCGTCCCGGCTTCCGCCACCGTCGACGACGCAGCTCTGCTGGCCCACCTGGACGCGTGCTGGTCGGATTACAACGACGTGATCGAAAGCGAAGTGGGAACCGTTGCCGACCAGAGGCTGTCGGATGCCTGGGTCGCGGAGCACCAGGAGACGACGGCATGAGCGAGAAGAAGCAGGCCGACGAAGGCCGCGCAGTCCAGCTCATCGACCAGATGCAGGCCAGCCTGTCCCAGCTACGCGAACTCGCCCAGGCGTGCGACGACTTCGTTGCCACCTGGGTCGGCTCGGGCCTGGCGTACGAACTGGTGCCGCACTACGAGTGCACCCTCAGCTGTCAGGAAGCTGAAACCCTGGCCCGGCTGACCGGAGCCTACGGCTACACGAGCACGGCCGAGGCGGTACTCAGCGAGCACGCCCAGTACGACACGTGCGGCGACGCCCACCACCAGTGCCCGCACTGCACCACCGACGAAAGTACCGAAACGGCTCCCTCGTCCTGAGCCAGCAGCCCGCCGACAGAGCGGCGGCTCCTCACCACCACCCCGGGGCCGGGGGAGTGGCCTCCCCCGGCCCCGGGCCAAAGACCATCACCTGAACCGAAGGCACCACCATGTCTGGCACCATCACGCCTGCTCACACCCCAACCTCCGCCCTCACGCTCCAGGACGGAGAACAGACGCCGCCTCGCTACGAGTTGGGCGACGTCGACGAACGCGGCCGCTACTCCGTCACCGTCAACGGCACGCTGACCGGTCACGTCGCACGCTGGCACGGCATCTGGCACGCCACCACCGCCACCGGCCTGACCCTGCCCCACCGGCACCCCGACCGGCACACCGCCGCCCAGCAGCTGGCCGACCTCAGCACCACCAGCCAGCCCAGCCCGGACGCCACGCCGACCACCTCCGCACGCACCAGCCCGTACGCGCACCTGCTCGACCCCGGCCTGGCCGCCACGACACGCACCATCGTCAACGCCGCCACCGCCCTGGCACGCCTCAACGAACTGGCCTGGCAGCCGGTGGCCGGGTACCCCGGCGCCGACAACCGCTGGCTCCTGCGCTGCCTGGTGTGCAGCGACGCCCGCGCCAGCCAGGACCTCCTGCCATGGACCGGCGCCCGCTTCTGGTCGCACCTGCGCGGCCGCAACGGCGACAACACCCCCCGCCCGCTGTGCCGCCACGACGGATGCCTGCCCATCAAGGAACACCCCGACCGCCTCGCCCACATCACACCGGCGCCCACCCCGGCCTGCCCCTGCGCCGAACAGCACCCCACGACCCCACAGACCGCCAAGCCACTCCTGGCCGCGTGCGCGACCGCCCGGCGCCGCCATGACGAGGACAGCCTCCACGCCCTCCTTACACGCCTCCTGGGCCCCTGCCCGGCTTCCAGGGCCCGTGCCACCGCCCTCGCCACCTGACCAACACGCCCTCAAGAAGTAGGGACCGGGCCGGGGCGGGTCACCGCCCGCCCCGCCCCGCACAAAGGAGCGACGCCCCATGCCGCACCACTCCATCACCTGGACCATCGACGTAGAAGACGCCGACAACCACATCAACGCCGCACGCCGCGCCCTCGCCGTGCACCGACACCACAAGCCCACCTCCTGGGCCACAGGCGTCACCGTCACCGACGACCGCGAAGAACACCTCCCCGTCGGCCTCGACCCGGCCCACCTCCGCACGCCCAACAGCCACCTCCAGGAGGAACTGCGGTGAGCGCCCGCTACGAAGTCACCCACGCCGAAGCCACCCCGCTGCGCATGATCACCTCCGGCGCAGCGAACGAACTCGGCGAAGACATGCCGACCGGCACGCACGCACTGATCATCGGGGACCCGGCAGCAGCTGCCTCGGCCATCACCGGAACCCCCGGTCAACTCCGGGCATTCGCCACACAGATCGCAGCCGAGACCGGCGCGCAGCACGCAGACCCCGCCCTACGGCTGCACGCCTACAACGAACTGGCCGCGCAGGCAGCCGACTTCATCGCCACATACGACACTCGCGTCGACGCCTACCGCCTGCCCGCAGATGAGGACCAGGACCCGCGCTCTGCCGACCTCGACCCGGAGCAGTACGAGGCGTACTTCGACATGCGTGCCACCTGGGGCGAATACGCCCTGGACCTCGTCCGCTCCCTGGCCTCCCACGCACCACCCGAGGCGCCGGCCGCCTGATAGCCACCTTGAACTACCCGCCCACGACCTGGCCCGCGTGCCACCGCAGCGCGCTTCGGCCCACTGGTCTCCTCGTAACCAGCGGGCCGACGCACGCCCAGCACCAGTGAACGCCGGGGCGCAGCACCGGGCGCACCGCCGTCGCCCGCCAGCAGACCGTACAGCGCGCAGCAAAGCCCTTTCCCGTGCCGGTGGGGGCGCAGCGCGGGCCGGGCCGGACGGCAGGCGCAGCGCTCCGCGCTGCACCGGCCTGGCCGCGTGCCGTCCGGCCGCTCCGCGCCCGGACGGACCGAGCGCTCCGCGCTCTCACGCGCTGCGGAGGACGGCAGACACTCGCGGGCCGCTCCGCGCCCCGCTCCTTCGCTCCGCGCTGCCGCCCTCCTTGCCCTCGACGCGTCGCGTCGAGGAGCCCCGACACGCCCCACGCTGCGCCCCCACCGGCCCGTGACACAGCCTCTGAAATGGGAAAACACGCCCGGAAAGATCCTGAAATCTTCGCGATCGGGATCTATATGGGATATGCTTTTCTCGTTGGTTGGTCCTGTGGCCAGGACCCCAACACCAAAGACCAACACCCCAACTTCCAAGGAGAACCATGCCCAGCACCCGCACCACCACCGGTTTCGCCCTGCTCGTCCGCACTGACGGCCAGTTCCGCCTCCTCGACTGGCCCGCAGACAACCACCAGAAAGTCCTGTACGCCGCCTGCGACTGCGACACCTACGACGCCGTCCAGATCACCGAACGCCTCACCATGTGGATCGACGACGAAGGCGTCTACACCCAAGCCCCCAACTTCGGCGCCACCCGCCTCTACGCCCTCCACCGCCAGCCCCACCAGCTCTACCACGGGCACGCCCTGTTCACCGGCGGCGCCGACGCCCACGGCAACACTCTCGGCCTCAGCGCCGACGAAGCCGCCCACCTCGTAGAGCAGTACCTCACCGGCGGACGCATCCCCACCCAAATGCCCCGCAGCAACTGAACACCCACCGACCGGGGTGGCGCTGTGGCCGCGCCACCCCGGCTCTCAAAGACCACCCCCAACAACCCGGAGGCGCACCCATGAAACGCGAACTCACCTACACCTTCGTCTGCGGCTGGCGCGACTACATGACCCAGCTCACCGACGACCGATTCATCGCAGTCGCGGAAG
>NZ_CP027291.1:0-322518 GCF_043523415.1 Streptomyces sp. SGAir0957 | reverse complement strand
GCACGATGCGGCGGCCGACCGTGCTGGTGACCTCGGCCGCCAGCGAGCCGAACTCCGCTGCCGTGCTGCGGTCCACAACGACGTACGGGCGAAGGTCCGGCATCGCCAGCGCGCGACGGGGAGCGTCGTCCTCCCCCGGCTCTCCGGCACGATCGGCGTCCTGTTCCTGAGGAAGGACGTCGTCGATCGCCTCGGCCGCGGGAGAGCTCGTTGTGCCGGCGTCGTCCGCCTGCGGGATCTTCCCGGAGGCGGAGTCGCCGTCCGGGATCGGGCGCAGGTGCGTCGGGGCGGTCATGAGCCGATGCTCTGGGCGATCGCCGAGATGCGGTCCGCCAGCTGTCCCCATGGGCCGGCGGCGCCGGAGGCCACATAGAAGAGGAAGAGGAAGAGCATCGAGAAGCCCCGGCGGCTGAGCCTCTTGAACAGGGCGAGCGCCACAAGGACGCCGGCCAGCGCAGGCATCGTGAGCTTCGGGAAGGCTTTCCCGATCAGGCCGATGATGTCGTTGACGAGCGAGGAGACGGTGTCGAAGGGGAATCCTGCGGCCACGAACGCCGCGCCGGCGACGGGCGGGAGCAGGACGCACGCCCACCACGGAAGCGGGCCTGCCTTCCCGTTCTCGTTGTCCTTCGTGCCGAACCACAGCACGACGGTGAGGATGGCGGCGACTCCGAAGACGCCGACGCCGGTGAGGAAGCTCATGGGGTGTTTCCGTTCCTTACGGTGCGGCGATGTCAGAACGTCATCTGGGAGATGGGGGTGGGGTCGCCGTACATCGCCACACCGGCGACGAGGCAGGCGGACGGGATCCGGGCCGCCCACGCCAGGGGCCAGATCCACTTTCGTGCTCGGTAGTCCAGGAGCAGGACGCCTGCCGCGATGCCGTAGCAGGTCCAGCTGTAGAAGTCGTTGAGGGTGGGATGCTCCCTGACCAGGAAGGCGACGCCGTCGCGGACCCACTGGGGCCAGCCGCGCCAAAGCCCCACGCCCAGCGCGCTCCCGGAGTAGAGCAGCCAGACGACCTGGGGCGGTGTGGACCGGATCGTCTCGATCAACGAGCGGCGATCCGGCGCCGGCCGGAAGACCCGTGCGATGCCGGGGCGGCAAACGGCGGCCGGCCGGCCCGCCGGGGGCGCTGGTGTCCCGTCTTCGTCAGTGCCTCGGCCCTGCGCCGCCGGCTCGGGACATCCGGCTCGTCGCCGTTCTCATCGGACTCTCCAGGATCGGGGGCCTCGTCTCCCGGCGCCGCCCCGGCGCCGGCATCGCCTGCGTCGTTCGCGGCGCTGCCCACCCACGTGCGGACGCGGTCGCGCAGCCGCGGGCGGTCGGAGACGGTGTCTTCCTGGACCGCCTCGTCCTCCGGCTCCCTCTCCTGCTCTGGCTCTGCCGGCTCGTCGTGCTCGTCCGGGATGGTGAGTTCGGGCTTGTCGGGCAGGCGCCAGTCCGGCAGGCGGGAGGCGCCGAGCGCGGAGGCCGTGCTCGCGGCCCGTCGTCGGTCCGGGAAACGCTCGTCGGCAGGTTGCCGGCCTGGCGCCGCGGTCACCGGATATTGCGGTGCGCCCGGGGCCGGGTCTGCGGGACGGGTGTCGTCGGCAAGGGGCTCGGCATGGCCGACCGGGCGCGCGCCGACCTTGGCCAGCATGCGGCGGATCAGCTTCTCGTCCGCACCGACACGGTGGTGCCCCTGCTCGGCGGCGCTGGGCACACGGCCCGCCGAGGCGCGGCGCGTACGCCGTGTGCGGCTCCGGACCCGGGTGAAGGGGGTGTCGCTCATCGGGCGGTCTTCCGCTCAGCGTCGGGGTGCGGCACAAGAGCCAGGTGTCGACTCCTTCGGGTTGCGCGGGCGAGCTGTGCGGGGCGCGGACGGGCCGATGTCCGTCGGTCCCGGGCGATGAGGGCGAGAGCCTCGTTGACGTGCTCATCGAATGTGGTCATGGGGCGGTGGTCCTCATGGTCGTGCTCGCGGGCAGCACACGGCGCCCTGCGGAGCGGAGCGTCGAGTCAGGGCTGCCGGGCGCCGGCGCCGGCGGGGACGAGGAGGCCGTTGCCGAGTTGCGCGTAGCCGTCGCCCGCGGCCGGGTCGAGGAGGTCGTCCAGGAGGTGCTGCTCGGCGGCGGCTGTGTGGGTGGGGAGCAGGAGGGGGCGGGCGACGTCGGCCGGCTGGAAGCTGTTGCCGACGGCGACGGCCTCGTCGAAGTGGTCGGGGCCATCCGCGGTGGCGTCGCCGTCGGCCGCTGCGTGGGCCAGCGCCTCAGGCAGCCACTCGTGCTGCGTCTCAAGGAACCGCCTCGCTCGGGGGTTGCCGATCCCGAGCGCGCTGGCGCACTTGTTGATGCCCCAGGCGAAGGTGCCGTCATCCTCACGCGGCACGGTCGCGATGAACGCGGCCATGACCTCGTCGTCGGTCTTGTGCTGGGCCGGTGCCGGGGCATCCCGCGGCGCGTCCTCTGGCGGGTTGGGCCCGGTGTCGTTGAGGTCGTCGCTGGTGTCCGGGGTGTCCTCTTCCCCACCCATCCCGTCTGTGACCTGCGGGTTCCTCTCACCGTCCGGGTGGGATGGGCCCGGAGGATGGGGTGCGCCATGCTGCTGCGGGATGACCGGGATGGTGCCGATCAGGGTGCCGCGGAGCTGGTCGAAGGCCTTGGTGGTACGCAGGTTCATCCCAGCCATGTCCGTCTGGAGGACGCGCATCTGCAGCCGTGCGACGACCTGCTCCAGGACATGGGTGTCGGAGCATCCTGCCCGTTCGCTGGCACGCTGGGCACGGGTGTCGGCATGGATCTCGGCCAGGCGGTATGCCCAGCGGGTCATCCCGCCGGCGTGCTTGACCGCCTCTTGTGCGCGGCGAAGCCGGTACCAGCGGTAGGCAGCTCTGCCGACGCGGACGTCGGCGGTGGCCTCTTCCTGCGACAGGTCCTGGCGGGCGGCGAGCAGCAGCGCGACGCGGAAGGCTTCGACGGGATGGAACAGGCGCACCAGGGCGATGCGGCGGTCGGGTCGGCCCCGGCCGGCACGGGCTGCGCGGCGTTCCTCGAGCGAGCCGATCTCCCAGAGCACGGCAGCCAGCACCGGCCATACGGCGCGGACGGCGGAGCCGAGCGGGGAGGATGCCTCGGAGGCGGAGAACACGGCGCTGATGCCGGCGAGGATCCAGAAGAGCGCTCCGGACAGGCCCGGGCCTTCGCCGGCGCGGGCGCGGCGGCGCGCTCGGCGTCCGCAGACCATCGCAGCGACGTCTAGGGCGACGAAGGGCAGGAGGTCGAAGGGATCGGTCAGGCCCATCTGGTGGCGGCCGACCCTGCGCAGCCCGGTGGCCGACAGCGCGGCCGCGGCGGTGGCGATAACGACGGTGAGGACGTCCTCGATGCGCCGGCCGCGACGGTCGGCGGCCGCCACGCGTTCGTCGTCGCTGAGCGCGGCCAGGGCGACGCGGTGCCGGCGGACGGCGATGGCCGGGCCGACGGTGAGGACGAGCGCCCCCAGGACGAACTGCCAGCTGCCCAGGAGTTCGGCTGCCGTCCCGCCACGGGGGACGATGTCGTAGATCACGGGGAATCCCTCCTGGCGAGGAAGCCGGCCGCGTCGGCGGCACGGGTGTGCAGCTGCTCGCCGCCGGGCGGCGTCGGGTCCTGGGTGATCCACGCCCGGTAGGCATCGCGCTCGAGGGACACCTGGCGGAGCTGGGCCAGGAGCAGCACGGTGAGCGGGTGGATGCTCGGTGCCTGCGCGCCGGCCGGGACGAGGACGGGGAGTAAGACGGCGTCGTCGCGGCGGGCGAGCGAGCTGACCAGGGCGCGGGTGAGGGCGCGCCCGTCGTCGGCGGGGCTCATGCGGCCTCCGTCCAGCCGGCGTCGCGGCGGTGGGCCGCGACGAGCTCGTCGCGGCGGTGGAGGGCCTCGGTGACCGCGAGGCGGTTCTTCTCGCGCTTGTCAGCGGGGACCGATCCGCCGAGGTACTGGGCGGCGAGCCGCTGTACCTCGTGGGCCGCGGCAATGCGTTCCTGCTGCTCCTGGGCAGTGCGGTGATCTTCGGTGACGGCCGCGTCCAGCCGCCGGCGCTCCTCGGCGAGCCGTCGCTTGAGCCTCTCGGGAGTGAGCCCGCCGCGGATGCCGGCGGTGTCGCCCTCGCGGAGAGCGAGCTCGGCGCACGCGGCGCGCACCGGGCACACAGAGCAGTGGTCGCGGACCGTCCGGGCGCGGCGGCGCCGCCAGTCGGTGTCCGCCTCTCCGTCGTCCTGGTAGAAGTGGCCGATGTCGGGGTCGGTCGCCAGGCAGACCGAGTACTTCATGGCCCGGCGCAGCTGGGGGGTACGCAGTTCCTGCGCGACGTAGTGGCCGTCCTGGCGGTCGAGGAAGCCGCCGGTGACGAGGCTGTCCAGCGGCTCGGCCTCGGCGATGAAGTGGGCGATGCCGGCTTCGGCCGGTTCACCGTTCGGGCTCGGGGGCAGCGCGTGGGCTGCCATGATGGTGTTCACGCGTTCTCATCTCCTGTGACGGATGTGCGAGATGAGGCGCCGCGGCCTCCCGGGGATACCAGCCCCGGGGGCCGCTTGCTTTTCTACGCCCCATCTGACTTAACTGACTGCGTCAGATGAGTCAGATGATGCATGGCGTTGCCGATCACGTCAAGCAAGGAGGAGGCGGTGGATCGCATGGCCAGGGAGCAGTGGCTGGTACGGCAAGATGTGGGCATGACGTCCCATCACCCGCACGAACGCGCCGCGGCGGCACTACGCGCCGACATCACGACGGGCACGTTTGCACCCGGAGAAGCCTTGCCGGGACAGCGGGAGTTGGCCGACAGGTACGGCGTCGCGCAGAACACACTGGGCCAGGCGCTGCGACTCCTTGAGGCCGAGGGCCTCGTCGAGATGGCCCCCCGGCGCAGAACGCGGGTCCTGCAACCCTTTCCCCATCTGGAGGTCCGCCTGACCGCTGATGGCCACCTCCGACCCACCGACGTCGACAGCCTCGGCCACGCCGACCTGCACGCCGGCGCCAGGACCGTCGACGAGCGGGCAGCTGAAGCACTTCACGTCCCGCCTGGCAAGCGGCTCTTCGCCCACCAGGCCACGCTGCTCCACGCCGGTACGCCCTGGGCGCTGCAGACACTCCTCACCGCTGCCGCGATCGACGCGCCCGGCGGCGGTGACACCGCCGCCGTGGAGCCCTTCGTCGCCGTCGCCACGGCGCAGGAGACGGAGCACATCAGCCGCTGGTCCGGGCGGCCCGCGACGGCCGAGGAGAACAGGCTGCTCAGGGGGCACGGCCTCACAGTCCTGGAAGTCCGGAGGGTGGGTTTCATCAACGAACGCCCTAATTCCTACCTTCTGACGGTAGTTAGGGCGGATCGGACGACTTTCATTTTGGAAAGCGGCAGTTGAGCGTTTTCACTCCCAACACACCCTTTCTGTCGCACTATTTCCGTGCCCCGAATACGGCCCGACGACAACGGTCCGGATACGTGTGCGCTGCCCCTCGCAGGGGATAGGGTGGCTTCCGCTTGATCCACTACGCCTCACCCCGGGGCCCAGGCGCGTAGCGCCCAGTCAGGGCCCGGTGAACCGAGAAGGCGGTTCCCTGATGACCAGCACCGTGCAGTTCCGCACCCCGGGCGAGTTTCGCGTGGCGTGCGTGACACTGCTGCGGATCTCCCCCGGTGCGGTCCGGTCCGAGTACGCAGAGCAGTCCCCCGGGAAGGGGGAGTCGATCATGTCGTAGCAACCACCGGGCGGGCGCCTCTAGCAAAGGCCGCTCCTCGCCCTCTCCGCCGGCTTCGGAGCTAGCAACTCCTCTGCCGGCCGTCACCGCTCAGTCCCGGGTTAGCGGCCCAGTCCGAGCGAAGGCCAGACCGAAACGGTCCGGCGATCACTGCCCTCCAGCAGCAATCCCCCCGAAGGGGTTCGTCGTTTCCCGGGGCGACCCGGGAGAACGGGGTCCATCTTGCAGTACAGGCATGCCCTTTGTCAGCTCGGACGCCCCCATTGCTGGGCGTTCGCGGCGATATTTCGCCCGTCCGTGACGGCACCGACACGTGATGTGTGCGCCTGGTCGGCTCGCGCGTCAGCGGAAGCACCGGCGCACCGCGTGCGCGCCCGCCACCCCTTGACCAGGTCTGCACGGCACCCCTTGACCAGCGATGCCGCCTCCTCGGCTGCAGGCCCCGGAAGTCGGCTGCTCCCGGGGCCTGGTCAAGGGGGCCGGCAGCGGTCTGGAGCACCCCTTGACCTGCAGGTCACAGGACGTTCGCGGATTTCGTCGGCCCGGCTGTCACACCGCCGGGCTTTTCGACACCCGTAGCAGCTGAAGGCCTCGCTCCTTCAGCTTCCGCCCGAGTGCCTTTGGCCAGATCCCAGACCGCGCGTCCCCGAGGACGCCGTCGAGACCCAGCGCGCCCAGGTCGCCGCCTTCGCGGCACCGGTGTGCCAGGAGAAGCGTGCCCCGCACAGCAGCAGTACCCACCGACCCGCCGCCGGCGGGCGCTGTCGCGCGCCCGCCGCGCCGCCAGCGGGTCAAGGTGCCCCTGCGCCTGATCACCACTCCGCAGTACGCCGATGTCGCGGTGAGCGTGTACGTCAAGATCGCCGCGCTGGGCTCTCGCCCCGAAGGCTGTACGGCCGCGACCGCGACCATCGCGGAGTACCTCGGCCTGTCGAAGGCCTCCGTCGAGCGCGGAATGACGCAGCTGAGGCGCCCCGGCCCCGACGGCATCATCGAGCTGTCCTCGACCCGTCGCTCTCTGCCCGGCGGGTGCGGCACCTCCGCCCGGCGCCGCACCCGGCCGTTGACGTCGACCGAGCGGTTCGTCTGGATCCCGGTGTCCGCCGCCGAGGACCTCACCCCGCGGCAGCTGCGCGCGTACGCCCTCATCGCCTACGCCCAGGTCCAGCGGATCCCGCTGACGGAGTCGGAGATCGCAGGGGCGCTGCACCACCACAGCGGGCGGCGGGCCGGCCAGCCGCTGACCACGGCGGCCGCGGGCGAGATCGTCGACGAGCTGGAGGCCACGCGCTGGGTCACCGTCGAGCGGCGGGCCGGGGCGCGCGGCCGTCACCGCTTCATCGCCCACGACATCCCCCCGGCCGCCTCGGCGACTGCGCCCTGTGGACAACCGGCTTCGGACGCAACTGAAGCTCCCTCGACCTCTGTGTCTGGTGAGGGATCGGGTTCGTCGGCTGGTGCGGGATCGCTCGCGACTATGGAAGAACCTAGAACTGACCGACCTGATGACGAGCGAGCCCTCTACTCACCCGCCGTAGGCGAAGTACAGGTGAGTGAAGGTGTGGAAAACCCGGCGCTGCAACCGCCGGACGCTGCGGGCCAGGGTGGACTCGCGCTGCGCGCGGATGACAACCGACCCCCCTTGACCAGCCCGTCCAGGTACACCGGACCGGAGCTGACCATCAGCGCCCGCATCCACGACGTCCTGGAGCCCGTGCACTGGCTCTTCCGCCAGACCAGCGTCTATGTCCAGCGACGGATCGCCCGCGAAGTCGGCCGCCAGCTGCGCTCCGGCATCGACGACGCCCGCCTCCGGCACCGGCTCAGCAGCCGGTACGCCCGCACGATGAGCCACGAGATCAAGGATCCCGGCCGGTGGCTCCTCGGCGTAGCTCTGCCCCACTGGGGCTGTGGGATCTTCGATTGCGAGGCCGGCGTCCTATGGAGCAGCGGCCGCCGGTGCTCGGTGTGCGAGGAGATCGTCCAGGACCGGCGCCGCGCCGATGCGCCACGGCCGGAGCCCGCACCGCGTCCCGTGCCCGCCGCCCGCGGCACCGCGGTCACGGCACACACAGCAGCACCGAGTGTTCCTCGCGGCGAGTGCCGGGGGTGTGGGTGCCTGATCCTCCGGATCAAGCGTGCCGCCGAAGACGGGCTGTGCCGACTCTGCCGGGAAGACCAGGCAGGATCCTCCACGCCGCCGATGCCGATGCCCGTCGAGATGCCGCAGGTCTGCATCGGGTGGGGCGGTGCCCGGTGCACCCGCCCCGCACTCGGCACGGCCGGCCGGTGTGTGCGGTGCCGCAGCCGCCAGATCGAATGCGCCGCATCGTGACCACATCCCGCTGCGGGTGCCCGGACCGGCACCACTCGCACCAGCCGGTTGATCGACGCGATGCACTGCACTCCGCGGCGACGCGATGCACGGCATCACGCCGACGGACTCCCGTGCATCGCGTCGGCCGATGGCGTTGCTGTGCTCGGAGCGTGGCTGCTGTCCGACCGTGCCCCGGGGCGCCATCGTTTCCCTCGAGCGCCGGCTGCGCCTCGACTCGATCGCGCCCCTTGACCAGGTCTCGCGGGCGGCGCTGTTTCCCCTTGACCAGACGCGCGGTCAAGGGGAAACAGGCGAGCCTCCACCTTCTCGCAGCGCCGTCGATCGGCAGTCGCTCCCCGCTCGATCGCGTGGCGTGAGCCCCCGTGCGTCAGCCGCACGATGCCGCGGTCGCGCTTCACCGCCCGGCTCTCGTGCCGGCGCACTCGACCTGGCACGTGCGATGTCGATGTCGGTGAGCGATGAGTGCCCTGCATCGAGGTGGATGCAATGCCGGGCACAAGCCGGTCCGCGTCGCTCAGCCGATGCACGGCACCGCGGATCGGGCATCGGATGCACCGCATCCGATGCCCCCGCTGCGATGCACGGCACTCGATGCAATGCACCGGCGGATGCCGGAACCTCCTCGATGCAGTGCATCGCAGCGGCCGGCACACAGTACGAACTGCTGGCACGGGCACCCGCCCAGATGGCCCGCGGATGCGCGCCGCGTCTTCCCCCGCTGTTACCGCATCCGTGCTGATCCTCGGCCTCGGTCCTGACCGTACTTGTGGGCCGACGCCGCCGCGGCGTCCCCCCTTGACCACAATCCACCTGGCGCGGCCGCGGTCCTGCTCCCCCTTGACCAGGCTCGAGTCCACCCCCTTGACCAGGGCCCCGCCAGGAGCGTGTTTCCCCTTGACCGCAGACGTGGTCAAGGGGAAACGCTCCGCCCGTACACCAGCCCGCGGAGGCGGACTTCTCCGCACGAGCGCGCGGCAGGACTGCTCATGCCGGGAACAGGCTGGCTCCGGAGCAAGGGACCGGAGGGACCGGCCCGGCAGCTCTGCTTGACGAGGGGCTCGCCAACGCGGCGCTGCCTCAGGTGGACCGCGCGCGTGAGTTGCCGGAGTGCGCCGGTCGGATGCCGGGGGCCAGCACCGCCAAGACTTCGCCCGTGCGGAATGCCTCGACGCGATGCAGGCATCCGCTGGCACCCGGGTGCCGGAGGTTTCGGCAGGGCACTGTGCCGCGCCTGATGTCGGTCGGCCTCGGCGGCCGGCCGCCTCAGTGCATCGGTGCCTTCGCCGATGCATCCAGGGGGACGTGAGTTCAACCCAGTCGGCACCGTCGATGTCGATGCACGCCCCCTTGACCCGCCCGCCGCCCCCTTGACCACTCCCCTTGACCGGAGTTGTCCACCCGGACATCGAGGTCCGGTTTCCCCTTGACCGCGGCTCGTCGGCATCGCCGTCAGACCGCGGTCAAGGGGGGCCTCGGAAGTGTCGGCGCCATCGAGATCAGATGGCGCGAAAGGACGGACACGGACGTGGCCACCACCCAGCTCACCCCGGTAATCGACTCCTCCGAGTCCGTAACCCGCTACAACACGATCACCCTGATGAACCGCGACTGGGACGTGCTGTGCCGCGACCTGCGTGCCGCCGACCGCGTGGCCGACTGGGCCGGGCAGCACCCGGTGCTCGCCGGCGCAGCCAGCCCCCAGGACATCGTCGACAAAATCGCCGAGTACTCCCGCCGCGGCCAGTACGACTGCCACGACCAGGTGATGCATCTGCTGGTCGAGCGGGCCGGCGACGAGGGCTTCGACGGGCACCTCGCCTGGCGGATCGCGGTGCGCATCCTGCTGCCCAAAGCGGTGCTGATGGCCAAGACACAGCGGCGCACCGGGCTGTCGTGGGACGACGTCTGTGCGGCGGTCCTCGGGGCTGCCTTCGAAGTCGTGCGTACCTACCCGCTCGAGCGGCGGCCGCGGCGCATCTTCAACAACATCGCCCTCGACACCCTGCAGCTGGCCCGGCGCACGCTGGCCACCTACGTCGATGAGGCGGAGGAGCTGCGGGAGTTCGCGGCCGGTGTCGCGCCGCTCGCGCTGGCCGAGGGACACACCCGGTTTGCGCACATCGTCTCCAGCCACGACCCGGGCACGCCCCACGGCACGGTCGAGCTCGCCGACCTGCTGATGCGCGCGGCGCAGATGGAGCTCGTCGAGGGCGACGAGCCGGCGCTGTCGCCTCACGAGGCGCGGACGGAAGTCCTCGACCTGCTGCTGTGGGCGGTGGAGATCGGGGCGCTGACGGAGACCGAGGCGCAGCGCATCGCTCGGTACTACCTGTCGGCCTCGCACCGCCCGGAGCAGCAGCACATGACCACCCGGTCGATGGGCCATGAGGGCGCCCTGCTGCGCCAGCACGCCAGCCGGGCGGTGCGCCGGCTGCGCGCGAAGACCGACCTCGCCCAGTTCCGCGCTGCCGCCTGAGCCCGCTGGTAGCAGCACGGTCCGCCCGCCGTGCGAGCTGCCGCAGAAGTCACCCGAAAAACCTCGGCCGCACTGTCACACGGCGCGCCACCTCGGCACCTGTAGCACGCGAGAGCCCCGCAACCGCGGCGCCGCCCCACTTGCCCCCTTGCCTCCACCCTTCTCGACTCCGGGAGAACCGACGTGACCACGATGTCCCCGGCCGGCACTGGCCGACAGCTCCTCGACGCTGACGAGGCCCGTGTGGCGCGCGCCTCGCGTGACCTGACCAAGATCGCCGCCGCGCTGGTGAGCCGGCCGATGGACCGCGCCCTGCACGAGCAGATGCGCGGCTTCCTCGCACGTGAGTCGGAGCCTGCCCTGGCCTCGTGGGAAGTCCTGCTCGCCCGTACCCCTGACGAGCTCAAGGAACGGATCTCCACCGTCCTGACCGCCCAGGCCCTCCGGAGGGCCTCGTGAAGCGGGCGCGCCGGCAGCGGAAGGGCGACAAGAAGCAGTTCGTCGAGGCAGAGGTCTGGGACGAGGAGGTGCAGGAGGAACCGGAGGCGGAGTCGGGGTCGGATGAAACCGGCTGGCAGACGAGCACGGCGCATCTGTCCGGGATCACTCGCCTGGTCCGCCTGGGCGTCTGGGTCCTCGTGGCGTCCGGTCCGGTCCTCGGCCTGATGGCCTTCGTCGGGTCCTCGGGGCCGGCCCGGGGTGTCGCCAAGCCGACCGCTGCGCCGACGCAGTCCTCACCGGTGGGGCCGGCCGGCTTCGCGGAGCTGTTCGTCTCGGCCTACCTGCAGGCCGGGCAGGGCACCGAGCGTGATCTGGCGCCGTACTACTCCGGCTCCGTCGCGCTATCCGTGAAGCCCGGCAGCCGGACGGCCACGCAGTCGACGGTGATCGCCTCTCGGGAGGTTCAGCCCGGCTACTGGTCCATCACCGTGGCGGCGGACGTCACCGCCCAGGACCACAAGGGCAAGTCCAGGCACCTGGGTGTCCAGTACTTCCGCGTCGGCATCCAGGCCGCTGGCCCGGAAGGCGCTGGCGGCACCGCGAAGTCGGCGTCCGCGACGGCGGGATACACGGCGACGTCGCTGCCGGCGCAGGTGGCCGCGCCCTCGGCGCTCCAGCCCGGCGCTCTGGCGTACGAGTCCGATCGCGGGTCGAGCAGCACGGACCCGGCGGTCGACACCGCGAAGGGATTCCTGGCGGCGTACCTGACCGGCACGTCCGAGCTCGACCGCTACACCTCACCCGGCGCGCGCCTGAAGGCCATCAGCCCTGCGCCGTACGCCGAGGTCAAGGTCACCGGCGTCCAGGACGACTCCACCAGCGCCGGACAGCAGAAGGTACCCGCCGACGGCACGGTGCTTCACCAGCTCGTCCAGGTCGACGCCACCGACCAGGCCGGAAGCCCGGTCTCACTGAGCTACGCGCTCACCCTCAAGTCCCGCGCCGGCCGCTGGGAGGTCGCGTCCGTCGACGACGCCCCGGCCATCCGCGAGAGCAGCGCGCCCTCCGCGGCGCCGCACACCCCCACCGACACCGACGCCGGGAGCGCCGCTCCCTCGCCGTCGGGCTCCTGAAAGAGAAAGAGGAAACGTTCATGCACGCAGTGGCCAACCCCGACCACGTCGTCCTCGCCGGCGAGGTCTTCGACTGGGCCAACACCAAGCTGAGCGAGCTCCGCGCGTTCGTCATCGCGGCCGCTGCAGTCATGGGAATCATCGCCGTGCTCATGGCCTGGTGGAAGACCCGGTCCTTCGTAGGCGTGCTCGTCGCCTTCGTTCTGGCTGCCCTGGTGCTGTGGGGCATCAGCAACCTTTCGGTCCTGAAGAGCAAGGTCGGATCCGAGGTGGACGACGCCGCTTCTGTCTCTGTCGTCCACGTCGCGGGTGATGCTCCCGCGTTGACCGGTGAGGGCTGGCGGGTCTCGTGAGCGCCTCGGAGGAAGAGCTCATCGGGCGCTCGTACACGCGAGCCCGCAAGCACCCCTTGGTCATCGGCAAACTCCCGGGAGCCGGCCGGCTCCCGGGAGGGCCCTACACGATCACCCAGGTCATGACGATGGTCGTCTCCTTCGGGCTCCTCGTGATGACCCGGGATCTGTGGGCCCACTTCGGCGCCATGAACTTCGTGTTGATGGTCCTGGTGCCGTGGGGGCTGGCCTGGGTACTGCGGTACGCGCGCCTGGACGGCCGGGACCCGGCCCGGGCGGTGCGGAGCCTGCTCATCTACTCCTCCACCCCGGCCCAGGGCCGCTTGGCAGGCAAGCCGCAGCGGGTTGTTCGTACTCGGCTGGCCTCCGCCACCTGCACGGTGCGCATCCGGTCCGCCGAGCCGCTGGCTGCCGTGGCGGCTCCGGCGGCCGTCACGAAGCCCGCGGTCACCTCGAAGCGGAAGACGCGTCCGGCCCCCGCCGCAGCGCCCGCTCCCGCCGGACGGCCGGCGCCCAAGACCGGGCTGCAGGCCCTCCTCGCCTCTCTCGACGAGCGCTGATCAGCCCGCTCGCCACCCCCAGCACAGAAAGCAGAACGCCATGCGTCTCCCCGTCCGGCACATCAGCGGCCACCTGATCTGGACCACCGCCGCCACCGTGTGGGCGGTGTGGCGCGTCGACACCGAGAACTACACCCACGCTTCGAAGTCGACGAAGCGCGAGCGGCTGGATGCGCTGGAGTCCCTGTTCAAGAGCCTGCGGGGCGAGGCCCTGCTGCTCAGTCTGTGCCCGAGCGTCGACGCCGCGTCGGTCGTCACTCGCATGACCGCCGGCGTCGACCTCGACCAGTCCCCGGAGTACGTCGACCTGTCGCTCAAGGTGCTGGACCAGCTTCAGGATCTCGAGTTGACCGGCCGCGTCGACTTCCTCGCCGTCCCCCTGCCCCACCTCGACCTCAAGCAGAGCACCCGCGCGGTCATCTCCTCCCTGCAGGCGGAGGTGATGAACACCCTGGGCCTGCCTGTGGCACCGATATCCGTCTCGGAGGAGCGCCAGCGCCTGGAGCAGGCGACCCGCCTGGCCGGCGGCTGGCCCTCCGGCATCAAGATGCGGCCCGCGACCGAGGCCGAGATCCTGTGGATCTACGGGCACAGCGCCCGCCGTGGCCTGAGCGAGCCCCTGCTTCCCGAGGACGGCGCACCGCGCGGCCTGCGCGGCCGCGGCCACACGGTGACCGCCCACACCCAGGTCATCCTCGACGAGGGCGGCCGCGGCAACCGCCCCTCCAAGGGCCCGACCAACCCCTTCAAGCGCCGCTACCTGCGCGCCACCAGCGAACACGGCGACTCCTACCAGGCGTTCTGCGTGCTCTCTGAGATGCCGGAGGCCTTCCGCTTCCCCGGCAGCGAGTATCTGGCGGCTTTGGATGATTTCAACTTCCCCGTGGACTGGGCCGTGCGCCTCCACGTGGAGACCGGCGCCAAGGCCGAGCCGAAGAGCCGGCGCCAGCAGCGCGAACTCGCCCATCAGCGGGGTGAGTACGACGGTGAGACCTCCGGTGTGCCGGCCTCCCTCGACAAGGCGAGCTTCGCGCTGGACGAGTACAGGGACCGGCTCACCGCCTCCTCGACCGAGGTGGAGATCCGGGCGACCGTCGCCACCTGCGTGTGGGGCACCACCGCCGAGGAGGCCGACGAGAAGGCCACCTCCTTGGCCAACCACTTCGGCGGCAACGACTACACGCTGGTGCGGCCTACCGGCGACCAGGTCGCGCTCTTCCACGGCATGCTGCCCGGCACCAAGACGCCCCGGCCGATGCTCGACTACACCCAGTTCCTGCTCGCCCGCGACTTCGCCATGTCGATGCCGTTCTGCGGTGCCGGCCTCGGCGACGACGCCGGCAGCCTCTTCGGCCTCCAGCTCAACGGCGGCGGCGTACGGCCGGTGCTGGTCGATTTCTCCCACGGCCCGCGGGTCAACGCCTCCGCGTCCGCCGCGTTCGTCGGCGAGCTCGGCTCCGGCAAGTCGGTGGCGATGAAGTGCGCGATGTACAGCATCCTGACCACCGGCCACCGCGCAGGCCAGAGGAACTCCCGCGGCCGCGCCCTGGTCATCGACCGGACCCCGCAGCAGGAGTGGTCCCGCTTCGCGAGCGCGTGCCCGGGCACCACGCAGATCATCAACGTCGACGAGAACGCCGGCGTCAGCCTGGACCCCCTTCGGGTCTTCCGCGGCCCGCGCGCCGCCCGCTACACCGAGTCCTTCCTCACCCCGCTCCTGGACATCGGCTCGATGAGCATCGAGGGCATCACCCTCGCCGAGGCGATCGAGGCCACCCGTCTCGGCCCCCAGCCGAGCATGACCGCGCTGATCGACACGCTCGCCGACCGGGCCCGCACCCCCGACCCGGACGAGCCGAACGACGCCGCAGTGCGCGCCGCCGCCTCCGAACTCGTCCGCAAGCTGCGGTCGCTGGCGAAGAAGGACCTCGGCCGCACCATCTTCGACCCCACGCTGCCGGTCGTACGGATCACGGACGCCGACAGCATCGTCTTCGCCGTCGACCGGCTGGGCCTGCCCACCAAAGAGGAACTCTCCGAACACCGCCTCCCGAGCCTGGAGGTCGAGAAGCGGTTCGGCTGGCGGCTGATGTACCTCATGACGGCGCTGTGCAGGGAGATTGCGTTCGCCGACCCTCACGAGTTCGCCGGCGTCTTCCTCGACGAGTGCTGGTGGCTCACCTCGTCCGCCGAGGGCTCCAACCTGCTGCTCGAGCTCATCGCCGACGGCCGCAAGCACAACGCCGGCGCTTTCGCAGGCAGCCACGACCCGTACGACATCGGCCCCAAGTCCGAGATCGGCGACAAGATCCGGGCGCTGCTGTCCCACATCTTCGTCTTCCGTCACCGCAGCAAGGCCCTCGCGGCGCGCTGCCTGGAGTTCATCGACCTGGACCCGGCTGACGCCGAGATGCTCAAGGTCATCACGGAGAACCTCAGCCCGCTCAACGTCAGTGAGACCGAGCGCGCCCTGCGGGCCGGCGAGGGCCTGTACCGAGACCTCCGCAAGCGGATCGCGGGGATCAAGGTGCTGATTCCCGCGGACGAGGACGCCGCGGCCACGATCACCACCACTCCCGGTCAGGACCAGGACGAGGACGACGAGGCAGCGGAGTTCGCCACGGTGGCGGACGGAGCGCTGGTATGAGCCGCGCACGGAAGCTGGCCGGACGGCGGAGCCTGGGGCTGATCGCGCTCCTCCTGGTCCTGTTCACCCTGGTCCCGGCGTCCACCGCGTCCGCCGATCCCACGCCCGCGCCGGGGACGTCGGCCTCCCCCGATCCGGGGAAGTCCGCCGACGGCGGCCCCAAGGCCAAGGACCTGACGAAGAAGCCGAAAGACGGCAGCGACGGAATCCTCCAGCCCTTCAACGTCACCGACCGCGACGGCGTCCCGATCTCCGCCTACACCGTCAAAACGGACACAGGTGGATGGAAAGACATCGACCTGAAGATCTGGAACATCATCGCCCAGGGCCTGTTCGGCATCTCGAAGTGGGTTGTCGGCTTCACCTGCTGGCTGATCCGGTGGGCGCTCAACTTCGGTCTGGCCGACGTCCTGATCGGACCGGTCGACAACATCTCCACCACGATCAAGACCCAGGTCATCGACCGGCTCGGTCTGCCCGGCCTGTTCCTGCTGTTCGCGGGCTTCTACTCCGGCTGGCTGATCCTTTTCAAGGAGCGCTCGCGCGGCTTCGCGGAGATCGGCGTCTCCCTGGTCGTCGCCGCGGTGACCACCACCGTGCTGGTCTCGCCCGCCCAAGTCCTGCTCGGCCAGCACAACCAGCCGCAGCCGCAGGGTTCCACGATGCTCCTGTCGGACGAGGGTCTGCTGGGCAAGGCCAAGGACTTCACTCTCGAAGTCGCCTCCATCGTGCTGTCGGACGACCCGGCGAGCGCCAAGGGCAGCTCGGACCCGAACAACGTGGCGAAGCCGATCACCGACGCGCTCGTCGACGCCTTCGTGGTCAAGCCCAACGAGCTCATGGTCTACGGGCAGACCTTCGACGGGTCCTGTGATAAGGCGTTCCGCGAGTTCAAGCTCGCCGAGTTCAACCTCAACGAGGTCGGCGGGAACTACTGGAACGCCGCGATGATGGACTCGATCTACGACACGAACTTCATCGACTCCCTCAACAAGGCGTCGGACAAGTTCGAGAACTCCTGCGGTGACCTGAAGCCCAAGGCCAAGCGGGCCTCCGCAGATCTGGCCTTCTCTGCCCTGTTCGTGGCGATCGCCGCCATCATCGTGGCGATCCTCATGGTCCTGGTCACCGGCGGATTCCTCACCGCGCAGGGCTGGCTGGCATTCGAGGCCATCCGCGGCCACTGGGCCCTGGCCGCCGGCATCCTGCCCGGCGGCGGACGTGCGACGCTGTGGCGCTGGTTCTCCGCGATCACCAAGGCGGTCCTCGGCATTGTCCTGGCCATCTTGTTCCTGGCAATCTTCATCCTGATCGTCCTCGCACTCATCGACGCGGACACCGGCGACGTCCTGGCCGTCAAGTTCATCGTCATCGACGTCACGGCCGTGGCCGGACTGGCCGGTCACAAGCGCATCAAGCAGACGGCCCAGAGCATCGCGGTCAACCTCAACCGCAAGCTCGCCAACGCCCGCGTTGGTGGCGCCGGCCGCCGATCCGTGTTCAGCAGCCCCGGCCGCTACGCCGAGACCGCGCCGGGCCTCAAGCAGATGTGGGGCGAGGCGCGGGGCGAGGCCCGGCGGGTGTCCCAGCCGGTGGGCAAGGGGCTGAAGTCCGCCCGCAACGCCTGGGTGGGTTCGCCCCAGGCCAACCGGAAAGCCGGCCGCGTGCGGGCGGCGGCGCGGCTCGCCACCAACGCGGCGGCCGCCGTGGGTACCGGCGGTGCGAGCGCGGCGGCGAAGGTCGCAGCCCAGCAGGCGGCCAAGCAGACGCTGAAGAAGCGACTGTCAACGGCCGCCGCCAACAAGATGTCCCAGACGAGGGGCGGGCGCGCCACCATGGCCACCGGCAAGGCAGCCGCCGCCACAGCGAAGTACGGGGCGAAGGCGGGCAAGTTCGCCTTCATGGCCACGGTCGGCGCGCCGGTGGGCATTCCGCGCGGCGTCGCCGCGACCAAGCGGGGCGCCGCGGCGGCGAAGTCCCGTGCCGACGAGGTGCGCGGGCAGCTCAAGGCCGTCAAGGCACGCACGGTCGACAAGAAGGTCCAGGAGGCCAAGGACTTCGGTGCCGAGTACAAGCGCAACGTCGCAACGGCGGGCCGGTTTGTCGCGCAGACCGGGACCAAAGCCCAGGTGAATCTCGGTCTGGCCCCGATCCAGCCGAACCCCAAGTCCTCGGCTCCGCCCGGAACCCGGGCTGGCGCCATCGCAGCGAAGGTCCCGGGCACCACGCCACCGGCCGCCCCTAAGTCGCCGCCGGCCGGGCCCGCCACGGTGCCGTCGATGCCTACCCCGCCCACCCCTGCGCCTTCGGCCACGCCGGCGCCCAAGTCGGTGCGGCGCGCCACCCGCCCGGCCGGCCCGCCCAAGCGACGGCCGTAGGCACCCGCGGCCGGGGCCACCCGGGGCCCCGGCCGCCCAGATCACTGCATCCGAACCACCCGACGGGGGACTCCCATGCCCGAATCCGACGACAAGCGCGCCCGACGCGGCACGATCGCGCTCTTCGCCGCCTCGGCGGTGCTGGCCGTCGTCGGCGCCACCCTGCTGCTGGGCACGGGCGGCGGTGAGCGTCCGGCCACCAGCGCTCCGGCGCCCACCGCGGCCGCCTCATCCCACGGAACTCCGGACCGTGGCGCTCCTGATCGGCGCGCGCCGGCGCCCACCCCCTCGGCCGCGTCGTCCTCCTCCGCGCCATCCGTCACGCCGGCGGAGCCGCGGCCGGTGCCGCAGCCGATGCAGGACGCGGCCCGCGCCTTCGTGGTCGCCTGGGCGAGCCACGACGCACGGCCCGGCAAGGACACCTCGTACGACGACGCGTCCCGGCGCGCGGCCGACCACGCCGCGGGCGATCTCGCGCAGGACCTGCGCACCCGCACGAGCGGCAGCGCCGGCGCCCAGCAGTGGCAGAGCTGGAAGTCCGGCCGGGTGCAGGTGACCGCATCGGTCCAGCGGGTCTCGCTGCCGGACGGCGCTCCCGCGCCGACCCAGGACTCCGGGTTCGCGCGGGTCCTCTACACGGTGACACAGAAGGCGGCGGCCGGCGCACCGACTACGTCGGAGCAGCACGTCGCGCTCAAGCTCCGCCGAGGCACCGACGGCACCTGGCGCGTGGTCGGGCTGCCCGATGTCTGAGGAGAAGGAGTCGAAACTCGGCAGGCGGCTGGTGATCGGCCTCCTGCTCGCCCTCCTGCTGGTCTTCGGCCTCCTCATGACCGCGGTGCTCTCGCTCTCCTCCGCCATCGGCGAGGACAACACCAGCAGCGCCATGGAGGACGCGGGGTTCGGAGGAGGGATCTCGGACACCGCGGACGTGCCTGACTGGCTGAGGCCCATCATCCTCAACGCCGTCGCCAAGTACGGGTGCACCGAGGTCACCCCGTCGCTCATAGCCGCCCAGCTCTTCCAGGAGTCGGGCTTCCGCAAGAACCCGCCCGACGGCGGTGCCGGAGCCCTGGGCATCGCGCAGTTCATCCCCGACACCTGGGCAGACGAGGGCATCGACGGCAACCACGATAGGAAGAAGGACCCGCTGGAGCCGGAAGACGCCGTCCCGGCGATGGTGTCCTACGACTGCAAGCTCGCCAACGCCGTGCGCAAGGTCCCCGGCGACGTCGTGGACAACATGCTCGCCGCGTACAACGCAGGCGCCTACGCCGTGCAGAAGTACTCCGGGATCCCCCCTTACGAAGAGACCCGCAAATACGTCCGTGAGATCCGGGAACGGGCCGAGAAGTGGGCCGCGCCCACGGACGGCAAGGTCTCCGGCGGCCTCGACAAGGTCGTCGCCTCGGCGAAGAAGGCCCTGGACACCCCCTACCTGTTCGGCGGCGAGTGCAAGCCGCCCTTCACGGGGACGAACCGCTGCGACTGCTCCAGCCTGGTCAAGTACGCCTGGAGCACGATCGGGGTGAACCTGCCCCGCTCCACCTACGACCAGGTGAACGTCGGCAGCAAAGTGAAGTCCGTGAAGGACCTGCGCCCCGGTGACCTCCTCTTCTCCGGCGGCAGCGCCTCGTCCCCCGAGCACGTGGCCATGTACATCGGGAACAGCCAGGCCATTGATGCCCCGCACACCGGCGCGACCGTCCGGATCAAGCCCCTGTCCTACTGGACGTCACAGATCCTGGTGATGAAGCGCCCGCCCTACACCGAGCCGTCGACGAGCGGCACGTCCGGCAAGTGGGTGGCCCCGGTCACCGACACCACCATGGGCACGGCCTACCACGAATCGGGCTCGATGTGGTCCAGCGGCTACCACACCGGCGTCGACTTCCCCGTGCCGACTGGCACTCCGATCCGCGCGGTCGGCCCGGGCACCGTGGTCACCGCCGGCTGGTCCAACGCCTATGGCTACCAGGTTGTGATCAAGCACGCGGACGGAAAGTACTCCCAGTACGCGCATCAGTCCAAGCTCGCTGTCTCCGCGGGCCAGAAGGTGAACGGGGGCCAGCGCATCGGCACCTCCGGCGCCACGGGAAACGTCAGCGGGCCCCACCTGCACTTCGAGATCCGCACCGGTCCCGAGTACGGGTCGGACATCGACCCGCTGAAGTACCTCCGCAGTCACGGCATCAAGATCTGAATGACGCTCCGGGCGCCACCTTCCCCGACGGGACGGTGGCGCCGGTCGCACCGGAACCTTGAGCAGATCTCGCCGAAGGATGCAGGAGCGCCGCCCTTCTCATCTCAGGTTGCTGAGAGAGGTGCCGAACGAGATCTCCGCCAATTGCGGACGCGAGCGCCTGCCGATGGCCTGAGCGTGGTCGGCCGGCGGCGGCGGTTCACTGCGGCTCGTCGCTCCGCTGCAGCCGCCGGGTCTGCTCCAGCAGCCGTTCCGCCTGGTTCAGCAGTTCCTGCGGCACAGTGGGGAGGAGGTACGGGTTCAGCCCCCGGTCCCGCTGCGCCCGCATGGCGTCAACGACTCGCTCCTTGTTCCGCAAGTTCCGGTGTGCCTCCATCGCCTGGTGCGTCTCGACCATCAATCCGGTGAGCGACGGCGACTCGTGCAGGTCGACCGGGAGCACCCGGTAGCCCGGCTGCGCCAGGGCACCGGTGTCGATCACGGCCACGGTCTTGTCCAGGCCTCCGCGGACCAGCCCGGGCATCACCACGGGGGTCTCTGTGTGGGAGGACGGGCCGCTCGCCACGCCGGCCGGGGCCGGGGCGGGCTGGGCGGGGTTCTCGGTGAGCATGCGCACGGCTTCTTCGCGGCCGGCCTGGTCGAGTTTGGCGGGCAGCTTGCCCGCGTCGGCCGCGGCCTTTACGCGCTGCAGGGCCTTCTGGTAGCCGCAGCCGGTCGAGCGGTTCAGCGCCCGGGCGATCCGCTCTTGGTTGGTGGTGTTGCCGGAGGACGGGGCCATCGCTTCTCCTTCGTCGCGTCCTGGCGCTGCGGTTCGTCCCACCACGAGCATGGCCAGGGTGCGCGGTTCGAAAGAGGGCACCGGTCGTCGCTCGCACCCGCGCGGCAGCACGGTTCACCGGTATCCCGGGGGTGGGCCCGGGGCGGCGCGCACAGGCGAGGTGCGCTGCGTCGAGCATAGCGGTCGCTGCCGACAGCGCCCGGGGGATCGGCCACGGGATCGAGCTGTGGAGCCGGGCGAAGATTTTCCGGCACCTGTGTCACACCGAGAGATCTCCCAACACCTGTAGCAGGCGAAAGACTCGTCTGCCTCGGAGGTGCCGACCGTGCTCCCCTTGTCCCCCCACCGCGCCGCGCCCTGCGGCCGGACGTCTGCCGGCCCGCGCGCGGATGGTGCGCGATGACCACGACCGACCTCATCGACGGCACGATCGGGGTCCTGCAGGACCTCCCCGGCCACGCCGAACAGGTGGCGAACTGGGGCCTGAAGAACGCCTGGTGGGTCGCCGTGCTCGCCGTAGGCATCGGCGGCACGATCGCCGCCGTCCGCTGGCTGCTCTCCCGGGGCCCGATGGCCGAGCGGACCGCGCTGGAAGTCCTGCCGACGACCGGCTTCGATCCCAAGATCGAAGAGGTGGTGCGCTTCGGTCATCAGGTGGCCCGTGCCCACAAGAGCGTCTCGCGCTGGCTGGTCTCCTCGCCCCGCGGCACCGCGGTCCGTGTCCGCTTCACCTCCGCCGGCGGGGCCCTGTCGATGAGGGTCGAGGGCCCGGCGAAGGCGATGTCGGTGCTGCGCCACCAGGGCTACGCCCAGGTCGAGATGCGGCCCGTCCAGGCCGGCGGAGCTGGTCCCCGCGACCGTCCCCAGATCCGGCTCGGCACCCAGTCCGCCTCCTGACGCACCGCAGAACGGAAGATCATGACCACCGCTCCCGACCTGATAGACACGACACCGGTCGACCTGACCAAGCCCGAGGCGGGCCCCCGCGAGCAGCCCGCCCAGGAGATGCACTACGCCCGGGCTGAACTCGCCCTGGCCCTCCCCGACCACCTCGCCCTGCGCGAAGTGCCCCTTGACCCCGACCCGCTCGAGGCCCTGGCCAACGCGGTCGCCGATGTCCGCGAGGATCTCGGCGAGAGCGCCGACGTCGTCCTGGACCTCGTCCCTGTCGCCAAGTCCCGCGTCGGAAGCCGTCGCCGTCGGCTGCTGGCGAAGGCCCGCCGCAACCCCGCCGACGGCCCGGCGATCCCGGGCATGCCGCAGCGCACCAACCGCTTCGGATTCGATCTGGGCGCGGTGATGTCCGAGATCGCCTCCGAGATGAAGGGCAACCAGGGCGGCGCTGCGCGCCCCCGACCGCAGAACCACACACAGCGCGCCCATCGCATGACCGACATGAAGGCCGCCATGGGCAAGCTCGCTCCCGGAGCCGAGCCGGTCTTCTCCCTGCAGCTCCTCGTCCGTACCGGCGCCCGGGACGCCGACCGGGCCCGGGTCCTGCTCGAGCAGGTCCTCGCCGCGCTGGAGCCGTGGTCCGGCGACAACTACCTCCGCCCGGTCGGCCTGCACCTGGGCATCACCCGCGTACGGGCCGACCACTGGATGTACCGGAACAGGTTCGACCGCCGCTTCGAGACGGGCGTGTTCACCCCGCGCCGCAACTCCTGGGTGACCGCACAGGAGATCGCCGGCCTCCTCAAGCCGCCGACCAAGCACAACAGCGCGGCCAACATCGCCCGCTCGGGCGGGGTCGTCCCCCCGCCGCCCGCCGCTTTGCCCACGTGGACGGGGCAGCAGGGCCTGCTGCCCTTGGGCTGGGTGGCCAAGTCCGGCGGCGGGGAGCGCCTGGCCGGAGTGCCGCTGAAGTACCTGCTGTTCGCGCTGTTCCTCGGCAAGTCCGGCTTCGGCAAGACCGAGATGAGCCTCGTTCAAGCGATCGCCTTGGCGCACAACGGCTTCGGCGTCCTCTTCCTCGACCCGCACGGCGACGGATGGGCGCGGGCGCGGCCCTACCTCGCCCACCAGGAGCTGGCCGACCGGATCTGGGAGATCGACCTGACCTCCCCCGAGCTCGACAAGATGGTCGGCTCCTGGAACCCCCTGTCCATGGAGCGCCGGCGCGAGGCCGAGATCCCCGACATCGTCCAGTACATCGTCACGGGCTTCGCGGCCGCGCTGAACTGGTCCGACTCCGCCGGCCGTGCCAAGACCATCCTGACCCGTGCGGTCGAGTCCCTGGTGTACCTGTCGTGGCACGTCTGCCGCGCCGGCCGCCCCGACCTGGCACCCACCGTCTTCCAGATCAGGACCATCCTCACCGACGCCGTGTGGCGCACCAAGGTGCTGCCCTACCTGCCCAAGGACGTGCGCGACTACTGGGAGAACATCTTCCCCTCCTACTCCAAGGAGGCCGTGCCGGTCGTCACGAACATCATCGAGCGGCTGTCGTCGAGCAACGCGATCAAGGCGTTCTTGGGATCGAGCCGTTCAACGTACGACATCCGGCACGCCATGGACACCGGCAAGATCGTCTTCGTGTGCCCGGCGGGCACGGGCGACGTGGACCGCATCATCAGCTCCCTGCTGATCTACGACCTGTTCCGGGCCGGGCTGTCCCGGCGTGACACCCCCGCCGACCAGCGCCGCGACTTCTTCTCCTTCATCGACGAGCTGACCAGCGTGGACGGCGCGTCGAAGGGCACCTTGGCCCAGATCACCGAGCAGCTGCGGAAGTTCAACGTCAAGCTCCTCGCGATGACGCAGATGGCACAGCGCTTGAGCCCGACCACGCGCCAGGGCCTGCTGCAGAACCTGTCGATCCTCTCCACCACGGCGTCCGACGTCGACGAGGCCACCCTGGTCACCCGCCGCTGGGGCAAGAAGGTGTCGCCCGACACCATCGCCCAGCTCAACCGCTACCACTACGTGATGTCGGTGACGCTCGGCGAGGGCCAGACCGACCCCTTCCGCGTGCGCGGCGCCTCGGTCGAGGACCTCTACGCCGACTACTGCCGGCCCCAGAACGAGGAGCGGCTGAGCCGGGCCATCGACGAGAACCTCCAGCGCCGCCCGGTCCGCGACATCCTCACCGACCTGCGCCGCCTGGACCTGCGGCTGCGCCAGTTCATCGTGACCCTCGACGTGCCGCCGGACGATGACGACCCCGTGGACGACATACCGCCCGAAGAGCCGGACGGCGACGAGACGGCCCCGCCCGACCCGGGCGGCCCCGCCGGTCCGACCCCCGGGCCGGCCTCCGCGAGCGCGGACAAGCCGCGCGTCCACGACAGCGCGGGCACCGTCGTCAGCGGCGCGCAGCCCGACGACACCCCGGACAACGTCCGGCAGCTCAACACCAAGCCCAACGAGTCGAGGTTCGGATGACCCTGCACCTTCTCGAAGCTCCCGCAGCGCCCTCCCGCACGCGCAGCTTCCACACCATCGGACGCCAGGCCCTGGAACTGCTCTACCAGCACCGGGTCCTGTCGACCCAGCAGCTGCACGTGCTGCTCAGCCCGCCCGAGCGGCGGGCCGATCGTCCCTACTATCTGCGCAAGCAGCTCGCCGAGCTCCACAAGGCGGGCCTGGTGAGCCGGGTCCGGGCGCAGGGGGGCGGTGCGGGGCCGGGCCGGATCCGCACGAAGCCGTTCCTGTGGTTCCTGACCGAGCTCGGTGCCGACTCCGTCGAGGAAGCCGGCGAACTGCCCATCCGCCCCTACCGGGTGACGCCCGAGTCGGTCGCCGGCGCACGTCAGGCCCACACCCTCGCGCTCAACGACGTCGGAGTCGCCTTCGTCGAGCACGCCCGTCGGCTCGGGCACGAGTGCGGAGCTCTGGACTGGACCCCCGAGGTCGCCAACCGCATCCGCGACGGACAGCGACGCTTCGAGGACGACCACGTCATCAGCGACGCCGTGCTCAACTACGTCCACGTGGAGAACGGGCGGCGCACCATGCTCAGCTTCTTCGTCGAGCTGGACCGGGCCACGATGACCTCCGCACGGCTCGCCGCGAAGCTCCAGGCGTACGGCCGGCTGTACGAGTACGTCCCGCAGGGGCAGGACCGTGCGCGCCGCTCTCCGAACGCGACCCGGCCGGCCTGGATGTACAACTATCCGGTCTTTCCCCGGGTGCTGGTGGTCCTGGACGCTGCCCCGCCCCGGGAGGGCCAGCCGGACCGCCGGCCGGAGCGGCTGGCGGCGCGGACGGAGGACCTCTACACGCGGACGTCCGCGGATGTCCGCCTGAGCCGGCTCAAGGGTGACATCGCGATCGGCGTCACCACCTTGCAGCAGCTCCAGCAGCACGGGCCCTGCGCCCCGATCTTCACGCCCCTGCTGCGGGGCACACCGTCCGCCCGGCCCGCCGCCACCGATTTCTACCTCTCCACGAAGTGAGCTGCCGCTGAGGCGGCCTTGAAGGAAGCAGTCCGATGACCAGTACCTCGCTCGAGGCTCCGCCCGACGGCGGGAGCATGATCCGGCTCACCGAGATCCTGCACCGCAGCGTCAAGCTGCGGCAGCGTCGCTTCGAGATGCTGCCGCTGCGCGGCGCGGGCGCCCCCTTCACCGAGGCCCAGGCGCGCAACCCCTCGGACTCGCTGCCGCCGTCGGAGCTCGCGGACCTCATCTCGTCCATGTCCGTCGTCGGTCTCCTGGAGCCGGTGCTGGCCGAGGAGATCGTCGTCGACGGCAAGGCGCCGACGATCCGGCTGGTCACCGGCGAGCGGCGGCTGCGTGCCATGCGCTGGGGCGCGACGAACCGCCCGGACAACCCGCACTTCCAGGCCTTGCCCGCCGTGGTCTGCCCGGGCCCGCTGTCCGACGAGGAACGGCACATGTGGCGGTTCGTCGAGAACTTCGCCCGAGAGCCCCTCCGTCCCGGTGAGCAGGCCGCCGCCCTTCTGTACCAGCGGTGCGCCATCCTGGTGGGCAAGCTGCTGAAGGCGGGCAAGCCCGTCCCGCAGGACGTCTACGCCATCCCCGACCCGGCGGAGCGCTTCCAGGCTCTGGAGAAGATCCGCGGCACCGACCACAGCTGTGCCGCTCCGTGGGCCGAAGTTCTCAGCCGCCTGGGTCTGCAGCTCAACGAGCGCAAGGCCGGTGAAATGGTACGCGCCTTCCGCGCGCTGCCCCGCGAGCTCACCGAGGAGATGGACGAGGCGGCGATCCGGCTGAACACCAGGATTCGTTTCGCCGAGCTCCGCAACGGGCGGGCTGAGGCGGCCGAGGGGATCTGGGCAGCGTTGAAGAGCTCCAAGCGGCTTCACCTCCTGCCGACCGCGGTGAACGTTGGCCTGGAGGAACCCGGACTCGGCCCGGACGAGATCATCACGACAGCGGAGGACCGCCAGGACGCGGCGAACGCTGGCCGGCGCGCGGCGCTGGCCCGCGTCCCCGGCCCAGACGAGACGCCCGACACGCCCGAAGATGTCCCGGAGTCGGTCACCTCGCCCAGCTCCCGTTCCGAAGAATCCGCCGACAGCGACGTTTCACCGGTCGCCCCGCTCCCGCCACCCGGGCCCCGAGCGGACAGGCAGCCCGAGGCGCACGCCGAGCCCGAGCAGCCGAAGCCAGCCGTGGAGGCGGGCGTCGTCCGCACCGCGCTGGACGGAGTCCGCGGCCTGCTGCTTGAGGTGCGGGCCGGCAAGGAGATCTCCCGCTACGACCGCGGCTCCCTGCGTCTCGTCCTCCAGGAGCTCAGCGACCACCTCGACGAAGGCGAAGCACCCGCCCATCCTGACCGCGATATGACCCCACACGAGCACGAAGGAACAGAAGCAGCATGACCAGCGTCTCCCTGCCCATCCCGACCGTCGGCGTGCCCCTCCCGGGCCGCGGCTGCGACTGCAACGCCTGCGCCTTCTACGCCGGGCCCGACGGCCGTGGCGGACCTGCCACCGTCGAGCCCCTGTGCTCGGGCACCAACTCCGACTGCCGTTTCTGCGGGTGCGCCGCGGCCGAGGCCGACGCTCCCGCGAACGCCTGCGTGACCCGGGGCTGCCCCATCCGCTGTGGCAGCCGGACCGACATCGCGCAATGGATGGCCGACGTGGGCGGCACACTCACCTTCGATGACATCAGCGTCGACACGACGCTGCCCGACGGTCTGCCGTCCTTCATCCCCATGACCGACGGCAGCTCCGTCACCAAGCTCGACGCCAGCCTGAACTGGCCGGCCTACGGCGTCGGCCTGCGACGGGTCTTCTCTCCCGACACCCACACGCTGTACCGGCGCTTCACCGAGCAGTCGGCGCGCCAGGCGCTCGACCTCAAGCCCCACCAGAAGGCGGTGCTCGTCGGCTACGGAGAGGACCCGCTCGTCGAGGCGTTCTGGACCCGCCGCCAGCGGGACAATCTCGTCGAACGGATCGCGGAGCAGCAGTGGGACCTGGTGCTCTCCTGCAACTACTCGATCTACGGGGACTGGCCCAGGACCGAGCACCTGCTGAACATGCGCCGCAGCCTGATGCTCGCGCAGGAGTTCGCCGAGGCCGGTGTGCCGGTCGTTCCGAACGTCTACTGGTTCCGGCTGGAGGACCTGGAGCGCTACCTGGCCTGGGTCGAGGACACCCGCCCAGCAGCGATCGCCGTGAACGTGCAGACGGTTCGTGACAACTCCACCTGGGACACCTGGGAGCGGCCCGGTCTGCACTGGCTGGCCGCGAACCTTCCCGACGACATGCCGATCATCCTCACGGGCCTGTCGCGCACCAATCGGATCGCGGAAATGGTCGAGCTCTTCGGCACCCGGCTGACGTTGATCTCCCAGAACCCTCACCAGTACGCCCTGCACGGCGCTGTCATGACCGCGAACGGCCGCGAGGACGTCCACGCCCGCTCCGAGGACGCCTTCGCCGCGACGGTCCGGTACATGTCCTCGCTGCTGCCGGCCCGCTGAAGGTTCTCTGCCCGGACTGTCACACCGGCGGCTCCTCCCACACCTGTAGCAGGTGAAACCCCTGATGGGAGGAGCCCTCGATGTCCACCGACCCCACCCAGCCCGACGCCACGACGGACGACTCCGCGGCATCGCATACCGCCGCCTCCTCCTGGCAGCTATGGATCCTGCTCGTCTGGCATCCTGCCCTGGGACTTCCGGTCGACCCCGTCGCCGTGCTGGCCCTCGATCACAGCCAGGAACCGGCGGCGCGCGTCGTGCGCTGGGTCCCGCTCGTCTACGACACGGCCGATCCGTGGCGGGGGCGTCTGGGCGAGGGCACCTCGGCCCAGGACGTCGAGCGCTGGATCGCTCACTCCGGCACTTGTGCTGTCGAGCCCGCCGCCGCCCCCGAGGGCGCACTCGATCTGGCCCACGCCGCCGACCTCGTACTGGACGAGCTGCTGGCCGAAGTCGTCCCCGCGCTCCCGTCCCGGGGTGATGCCTGATGGGTACCGGCAGCAAGTCCAGCCACGCCTCCTACGCGGTGGGCCCCACGGCGACAGCCGAGGCACCGGAGCAGACCGTGGCCGAGGCGCCCGAACAGCCCATGTCCGGCGAGGAGATCCAGGCCAAGGCCGACCTGCTCATGGCCATGAACAACATGGGCGAGATCGCCGATCCACCGTTCGCGGTCGACATCGAGGATGCCGTTCCCGAGGACCCTGTAGAGCGGTACAACGCGTTCGTCAGCCAGGTGGAGCAGGTCCAGGAGGCCATCGAGAAGCTGAAGGAGGCCGGCGCCTCCGACGAGGAGATCGAAGCGCACACCAAGGCACTCAAGGCCCAGACGCTCGCCTACCTGAACTCTCTCGACGAGGACGACCTGCGCGAGATCGCCGAGGCCAAGGGGTTCGAACACCCGGCACTGGTAGGGCTGTCGGGCAAGGGCCAGCACCCTCTGGTCCACTGGCTCGACCCGGCGTACCCCGGCGACATCCCGTCCAAGCAGAAGATCCAGGCCGCCGCCCTCGACCGGTACCAGCAGCTCCTCGCCGGCGAGACGGTGGGCGGAATGACCCTGGCCGACCTGCACCAGCTCGAGGGCATGGAGCCGCCCGTGAGCGGGGGTTCGTGGTCGGCGACGCCCGAAGAGGCAAAAGCCGCCGGCGGAGCCCTCACCAGCGCCATCGGCACCTACAACCACGCCGCCAAGTACACGGCCGGCGGACCGCAGGGCGAGGCGCTGCAGGCCATGCTGGCCGCCGAGCACAAGGTGGCGACGGTGGACTGCCCCGAGCTCGGCGAGGACCTCGACAAGGCGAAGGCCCAAGCCAAGCTCATGGTCGACCAGGCACTCGCCCACAACAAGTTGCTGCCCAGCGACGTAAAGCCCCTGGTCGATGAGGCTGTCGCTTCCGGGAACCTGACCGAGGCCGAGGCGAAGCACCTCACGCCCCACCAGCTCGTCACGCTCATTCGGCCGACGACGCCGGACAGCGAGGCGACCGGCCTGAAGGACCTGGCGGTCAAACGGCAGCAGCAGCTGGCGGACCTTGACGCCGCCTATGCCACGCACTCCGCCCTCGCCCCCGGCAACGGGGAGCCGCTGAACCTTCCGCCCGCGGGCGAGCCCGGGGCACCGCAGACGATCGCCTCCTGGGCGAAGAACGCCGGCGAGCTCAAGGACATGCAGCACTCCGCCCACAGCTGGTACGCCAAGAGCCAGCAGTTCACGGGTGAGGAGCCCTTCGCCGAACACCCGGGCGCCGATGCGGCGAAGTACGTGAACCCCGAGGGCCTGACCAACGACTTCAAGGCGTGGGCCAAGGACCAGAAGCTCTCCGACCTGCGCACCGTCGCCGGCGAGCTCGGGATGGACAACGCCGACAAGGCCACACGCGCCCAGGTACAGAACTACATCGCGGCGAGCTTCAATCCGAAGTACGACCAGGAGGCAATCAAAGCCAAGGTCTCAGCCAGCGCCGCGAAGAAGGAGGCCGCGAAGGCCGCGGCCGCCGCGGCCCCGGCGACCAAGTCGGGTGGTGAGCTGGCCTCCGACGAGGCGGTGCAGGCCCTGGCGAGCAAGCTGCCGGCCAGCAGCACCGCAGGCGGGCCGGCCGGCTCCGGGACGGCCGCGGCACCCCCCGCCTCAAAGCCGACCAAGGCACCGAAGCCGGCCAAGCCGGGGTCGTTCAACGCCAACATCCAGGCGCTCATGGCCGAGGTCCAGCATGCGAAGGCGACCAGCCAGGACGTGCCGGCGCGCATCGACGCCAAGGAGGTCGCCGGGTGGACCTTCGGGCCCGGCACCAAGGCGTCGAACCTCGGCGGCACGTACGCCAAGACCGTGCACGAAGCCCCCGACGGCTCGAAGTGGCTGTTCAAGGTCGATCACAACCACGGCGGCGCCTTGGGCCACACGGAGGCCGCCGCGTCCCACGTCCTGTCGTTGGGCGGCGTCCCGTCGGTCCCGGTCTACCACCACAAGCAGGCGGATGGGACGGCCGGCAGCATGCAGCCGCTGCTCCAGGGCGCGAAGCCGTTCACGTCCAGCCCGAGCCAGTGGACACAGAGCCAGGTCGACGCGATCGTCCGCTCCCACGTCGGTTCCTGGTACATCAGCGAGCACGACGGTCATCAGGAGAACTGGCTGGAGACTCCGTCCGGGGGCCTGGTGCAGATCGACCGTGGCCAGGCGTGGAAGCACTTCGGGCAGGACAAGCTGTCGATCGACTACGCCCCCAGCGGCGGAGGCGGCTTCACCCCCGTTCACCAGAAGCTCTACCAGGCCGCCCTCAGCGGCGGCCTCGCCAAAGGCGTCAAGATCAACCCCGCCGCGGCCCACCCGGTGATCAAGAAGTTCGAGTCGATGCCGGATGCGCAGCTGCGCTCGGTCCTGCACTCCACCGCGCACGAAGGGGCCAAGTCCGGCGTGGCCTGGGTTCCGCAGATGCGCAGCCGGGCCGCCAAGGCTCTGAAGATCCCCCAGTCCCAGGTCACGCACGAGCAGATCGCCAACGCGTTCCTGGACCACGCCGTCGAGAGGAAGAACTCCTTGCGTCCGAACTTCGCCGACTTCTTCGTCAAGCAGCTCAAGCTGCCCTCCGGCGCCTCACTCAAGCACGGAGGTAGCTGATGGGCACCGGGTCGAAGTCCAGTCACCAGAGCTACGCGGTCAGTCCGACCGCGCTCGCAGAGAGCCCGCCCGGTCCGGTCGAGCTCGGCGGTGCGCCGGCTGCGGGCGAGGGTGCCGGGCTCACGGGCGCCACGGGCGGCGCTGAGATCGAGATACCGGAGTTGCCGACTCCTGCACCGGAGGCGCCGGCGGAGTCAACAGACGGCGTGGACTCGGATGTCACCGAAGCGCCCCTCCAAGAGACTGAGGCCGGCCAGGAACTCGGATCCGTCGCTCCATCCGAGACCGACGTGCAGGCCCCGGCCGAGGAACTCGAGCCTCCCGCGCCCGGACAGGAGGAACAGGCCAGCGACGAGGCGCAGCCAGGCGACGAGGCGCAGCTGCTCGCCGAAGAGACGGAGGACGACGAGGAGGAGGAGACCGATCCGCCGCTGACGCCCGTCCCTGCGGAACCTCCGGTCGGGCAGCCGACAGGCGCACCGATCCTGGTCGGCGGAGATGACTTCATCAGCTCCGAGGCCGCGCTCGTCGCATACGACTCCGCTGACGGTCCGCGGGAGGTCCTCCTGACGCACGTCTCCGAGGAGGCGGAGGAGAAACTGCTCGACGCGCTGAGCATTCCCGGCACGCACATGGAGGAGGTGGAGGTCGAGGAAGAGGTCAAGGAGCGCCTGGCCCTCGACAAGGACAAGAAGTTGGGCGAGTTGACCTCGAAGGCGGTCAGCTCGGTGCAGCACAAGCTGAAGCACGACCTGCCGATGTCCGAGGCATCGATCGCCAAGCACCAGGCGGCCGTCGACGCCGTCTCCGCGGTGCTCAACGATCCGTCGGTCAGCGATGACGGGAAGTCGATGGCCCAGCACTACATGGACCAGCTCGACCTGGTGAAGGACAAGATCGACAACGGTGGGACACCGCTGCCCTGGATGGCTCCGTACGAGGTGACCGGGCCCAAGATGGTCACCAAGGAGGTTCCGGTGCCCGACGCGGAGCCGGAACCCGGCACGCTCGCGGCGACCGTACGCAAGGCCAGCCGGATCAAGGCCACCTTGGACCCGGTCACCGGGCAGAGCTCCTGGGACGGAGTGACCCGCAGCCACGCGCAGGGGACCGAGTACGAGATCGACATGGGGGACGGCTGGAAGGCCGTCTACCGGCCCTACAAGGAGAACGACCCCTCCAGCACGGAGTACTCGCTGCGCGGTCAGCTCGAGGTCCACGCGCCGCCCGGCGCCGGACACGGCAAGGAACTCGTGGAGCGGCTGGAACAGCTGCACCTCATGAACAAGCCCATGACCGCCGCCGAGGGCGAGTGGACCTACCTGTCGAACAACATCAAGGCGCAGGGCCTGGGCAACGCGGCCGGCATGAAGGCGGCCATGGAGACGGCCCAGGGTCTTCAGGACCTCCAGGTCCAGGAGATCGTGCACCAGCGCATGGAGACCCTGATGGGGCTGGACAGCGACGCCCTGCAGACGCAGATGAAGCGGATCCATCTGGAAGCGGCCCACAAGGTTCTGCCGATGAAGGTCGAGGTGGTGCGCGACGCGGTCGCCAAGGCGACCGGGTTCGCCAGCGGCGCCGAACTCGCGGCAAGCCCCGGCTACGAGCCGACTCCCGCGACCACCGGGAAGTGGCTGTCATGGTCCCGTTTCGACGTCACCGGGAAGCAGGAAGAGGTCAAGTCCGCCTTCAAGGGACGGTCGCTGACCCACAGCCTGGGCAGCGGTGACCTGGCGAGTCTGCTGGGCACCGGGGTGCTGGCATCCACGGAGAAGCGGGCCGTCATGGGGATCGGCAGCGGCGTGGGCATGAGCGAGCAGGACGACAAGATGACCGGCGGGGCGAACTCGGTGTTCCTGCGGGTCCAGCCCAGCGCCTCCTACCACGGAGGCGGCGCCCTGATCTGGGACGACCCCAGTGTGCTCATGCGCCGCAGCGACTACTACGGCTACAGCAGCGACCACTACGGGGCGATCAACCCGGACCACTACAAGTACAACAAGAACGCGATCACCCGCGATCCGATGAAGATCGCCAAGTTCGGCGGGGACGGCAACGAGGTGATGTTCAGGAACGGCATCGACCTCCTCGGCGCCGAGGCGCCCAGCCGGATCGTGTGCAAGTCCGCCGGCGAGCGAAAGATGATCCTGGCGTCCTTCGCCTCGCGGGGCATCACCGAACTCGGCGGCAAGCCGGTCGAGGATGTCCTGTGCCTGACCGACGACTACTGATGAGGAACCGCACCGTGACATCGGACAACCAGTGGCAGCAGCGGTTCTCGGACCTCCTCGTCGGCCACCACAGCCCCACGGGGGACCCGATCGACGCCGGCGCGCGCCTGATCGTCTTCGACGAAGACGGCAGCGAGGCCTTCCGAGCCGCCCTCGCCCGGCACCACCGCTTCGAGAAGAGGGAGCAGACGGTATGGATCAGGCCACTGATCGGCGGCCAGGACACCGCAGAGGGATATCAGTTCAACCTCGGCGTCGTGCGTCGCCGCGCCCTGCAGTGGAAAGCCATCCGGCTGGTCGACGACGCGGTCGAGATAGAGCTCGTCCACGGGCAGAGGGCACGCGTGGAACCTGCGGACGGGCCCGAGCTTGCCGAGTTGGCCCGATGGGACGAGTTCACGAACAGGCTCACCCCGGACGAGGATGCGGCACTGGGTCGTCTGGACGCGGACTCCTGGCACGGCCGCTATGCGTGAGCACCTCGACGTCCGCCGGCAGGGGTGCCGGCAGCCGTATTGGCATGATGGCCCTCCGATAGCGCGGACCACGAGGCGCCGGCCTGCTCCTGGGCCGGCCCGACACAGCAGGGAGGTGAGTGGCGTGGCAGCACGACGTCGCGGTGTACGCGGATTCGACGGAGCCGCGCTCCGCGCCGCCCGCACAAGGCGTGGCATGACCGAGCAACAGCTCGGGCGTGCCGTGCGGATGCCCCCTTCCCTGGTCTGCGCCTACGAGGACGGCCAGCGCATCCCGGAATGGAAGACCCTGACCGTGCTCGCGGACGCGTTGTCCATCACGGTCGAGGAACTCCGCCCTGGGCACGACACCACGATGGAGGACCTGCGGTGCGGCGCCGGGCAGGACCAGGCAGCCGCGGCCACGGTCGCGGGCCTGACGCGCAGCGGCTACGCCATGCTCGAGAACGGCCTCACCCGGACTCTCAAGTCCGGCACCGCGGCCAGGTTGGCGGCCTCGTGGGAGGTGGACGAGGACCAGGTCGTCCAGGCCCACGCAGCAGGTGTCCGGGCCGCCGGCGAGCCAGCGCCGGTCCTCGAGGGCGTCGTGCTGGAGGGCCTCGCCGCGCACTTCGGGGTCTCCGCCAAGGCCCTGCTCGACCTGGCACGCTCCGCGCAGGCCGACGCCGGCCGGAAACAGACCGGAAGGAGGAAGCCGTGACCGTGCACCGAGGACACCCAGTGACGGACGCCCGGCACGCTGCTCTGCGCAGCCCGTTGCCCCCGCACGAGCGGGACCTCCCGGTCGACATGGGCTGGCTGCGCTGGCGTGCCAAGCAGTTCGCGAACGTCTCCCAGCGGCCTTTCCACCTGGTGGTCGACCTTCAGGCGTACGCCTCTGTCACCGGGATGCCGTTCTACGCGCACTACGCGGCACAGGTCTACCTGGGCCCGGAGGGAGCCCGGCTGGCCGTGCCGCTGATGGCCATCAACCTGTCACTGGTCAAGACCCGCGAGGAAGCGGACCGCGCCCTCGCGCACGAGACCATGCACTTGGTCGTGCCCTCCTACGGACACAAGAAGTCGGCGTTCGCGCGCGCCCAGCAACTCATGGACTGTGTAGGCCAGTTGACCGTCGTGGCATAACTGCCGCAGAGGGCGGGCCGGCGGCGGTATCCGTGCGCCGACGGCCCGCCCCTCGCGGCGGCCGAGCGGGATTCACATCACCCATGCGTTGCAACTTTCTGTTTCACGATGTACTGTAATCATCGTTGGGGCGGGGACACCGCCCAGCCCAGGACCGCCGTCAGCGGTCACTGAATTCCGCTCGGGCATGACAGGCGCTTCCGCGCCGGTCGTGCCACGCCCATCCCATCCCGGAGAAGCCATGCCGAGCACAACGATCACCCCTGCCCTCAGCCCTCTCGAACTCGCCGCGGTGACTGCGGCGATGAGCCGCGCACGCACCGGCAGGCCCGCCCCGGCGGGGCCGGACCCGCGCCTCCATCGCGGGTCGGGCGACGCACTCGCCTGGGTAGAGCGGGTGCTCCGCTGCCGCCTCCGCCTCAGCTCCGTTGGCCGCCCCATCGCCATCCACACCGAGCACGACCGCGTCCACCCACTCCTGCCGGGCGGCCAGTACTACCGCGCGGCCGTACTGACCATCCCGAGCGAGGGCCGTGCACTCAACTTCCTCGCCACGTACGACGAGCGCCGGCGCCTGGTCTTCGACCTCGTCGACCGATGCCCGCACTGCCGGCAGCCGGTCCCCACCGAGGAGATCAACTGCTTCGAGGATCTGGGCGATTACCTCCTCCAAGCCCGCGACGCCCTTGGCGGATCCCCGCGATTCCGCTGCTCCTCCGCCCACGAATCTGCGTGCCCCGCACGCGGCAACTGAAGCGGTCAGCCCTCCAAGCGGCGCCCCCGGCTCTGTTGAGCCGGGGGCGCCCCTGCATGAAGCCGCAGCTCGCCGTCGGCGCGCATCACCCCGGAGATCCCGATATGAAATCTCTCAACTCCTCGCAGCGACATGGCCCTTTCGGGCTGGTGGTCGCCTCGCCCGGAAGCGCGGCACCCCGCATCTGGACGGACTGGCTGCTGTTCATGGTTCCGCTGTTCATCGCGCAGATGCAGCACATCAGTGACGCGGAAGCCGCCCGGATGAGCGAGGGGGCAGCGGACCTGATCGCCGAGCACGGCGACGATGCCCAGTACGGCGGCAGCCACCAGTCCGGTGCCCGCACCGCCATTGCCAAAGGTCTCGCGCTTCTCGCGCGGGCGGAGGGCGGCGTGACCGCGCTCGGGATCCACGCATGCATCCAGCCGCACGCCGGCTGCCCCGGCCGGGTCAACGCCGCACCCCATCCCACCCCGGAAGCGAAGAAGTGACAGACATGGTCGAGGCCACCAACACGCCGAAGAAGAGTCCGCGCAAGTGGCTCCTCACGCAGAATTCGGATTTGCGCCGAATCGGCGTCTTCAATTGGACGCTTCCCGCCTTCGCGGTGAAACTTCCCGACGGCAGCAATTTCAACGTATGCCCTCAGGCCGGAGTCTGCGCCCAATTGTGCTACGCTCGCGTCGGAACCTATCGGTTCAAGAACGTACGCGCCGCACACATCCGAAACCTCCTTCTCTGCCGGGATTCTCCGGATGAATTCGAGAAGCAGATGACGGACGAACTGAGTCACAAGCGGTACGTTGGAAAGTGGATCCGGCTGCACGATTCAGGTGACTTCTTTTCGGACGAATACCTCCTGATGTGGCTGCGCATCATGAGCAACTCTCCTGGCGTTTCCTTTTACTGCTACACCAAGGAGATCAGCCGCTTTAAGCGGCTCGTCGAGAATGATGCGCCCAGCAATTTTCTGTGGTGCTACAGCCTCGGCGGCAAAGAGGACCGCCTTCTCAACCTTGGCGCCGATCGGCATGCGGACGTGTTCCCGGACCTCGAAGCTCTGATTTCTGCCGGGTACTCTGACCAGACGGAATCCGACCTTCTTTCCGTGCTCGGAGAGTCGCCGCTCGTAGGAATCCCGGCTAACCGGATCCCTCACCTTCTCAAGCGGCAGGGAACGGAGACCTTCGGAAGTCTGCAGCGTGCGCGGGACGCGAAGCTGGCCGCGAAGAAGTCGGCCGCGAGCCGGCAGTTCGACCTGGTTCACTGATCGCCGGATGCGCGTGTGGGGGCCGAGCGGATATCCGCTCGGCCCCCACACGCGCATCCGGCGAGGCCGAGTCCGAAGAGCGCCACACCCGACGCCACGTTGCATATCATTCTAGCGCCATGTACTTTAGCGCCTGCCCCTGCGCGATCAGGGGGCCGGCACCGAAGGGAGCCGGCGGTGTCGGCGTCATCCCGAGTCCGTCCCACCAACGGCTCCGGCCACGGAGCCACCACCTCGGCCTGCACCCCCGCCGGCCCGACAAGGAGTGATCACGGTGATCCCCGCCGACGCTGACGAAGAGGTCCTGACCTCCGAGGAGATCGCGGAGAAGTACAAGGTCAACGTGCCGCAGGTCGGGTACTGGAGCGAGATGAAGGGGTTCCCCGAAGGCTGGCCGGACGGCCCCGGTCGCACCCTGGTCCGCGATGCTCGTGAGGTGGACGAGTGGCTCCACGAAAACCTGCCCGTCCACTGGGCGCGCGGCCAGGAATCGGACAACCCCCACGGCCTTCCGGAGGGCAATCCCAAGGATCTGCTGTCCCTCAAGGACATCGGGGAGCTCGAGGCGAAGGCGCTCGGGCGGGACGAGCCGGTGCCGGCCGCAACCCTGCGCGGGTACCTGTCCAAGGAGACGATGCCCAAGCCCGACCGCACGCCGGGCGACGGGTTGAAGCCCGAGGTGACGGACCGCAGGTGGTTCCGTCAGACCGTCTACGACTGGGTCAACCGTCCGCGGAGCATGCGACGCCAGAAGAAAACCGATGGAGGTGCCGGCGGCGCGCAGGCACCGGCGCGGCGCCAGCCCAAGAAGCAGTCCGGCGCCGCACAGCAGTCGTCGTCGCGCGTGGATGTGGATGGCATCGCCGCGAAGTACGGGGTCAGCCGGCCGACAGCCAGCAGGTGGACGCGCACTGAGGGCTTTCCGGCACCGGACGGAGCCGACTACGTCGCGGCCTTGGTGGACGCCTGGGTGCGCTCCGAGCGGCGGCGCACCTGGGAAGCGGCACAGCGGCTGCCGGCGGCGGCTGAGTCGGCCGGCCCTTCCGAGGCACCGGAGGAGCAGGCGCCGGCGGCCGCAGGGGCGGGACGACGGTCTCGGAACAAGAAGGGGGTCGAGCTGGCCGCGGATCAGATCGGCCCGCGCTATGGCGTTCCCCCGGAGACGGGCACCAACTGGACCAGGGTCAAGGAGAAGCGGGAGAACGGCAGAGTCGTCCGCAAGGCGTTCCCCGCCCCCCTGCGGACAGCGCCGCGCGTGTGGGACCAGGACGAGGTCGACGACTGGGTGAGGGAGGCCCGCCCGCACGTGTGGGCCGCGTTCAAAGGCACCGGCCCGGTGCTGCTCAACCCGCTGCCAGAAGGCGACCCTCGCGACCTTCTGGACGTGGATGACTTCGCGGCGGTGTGGGGTGTCGCCACACGGGGCGAGCCCCTGGCGCGAGAAACCGTCACGTCGTACCACACCCGGGGGCAGATCCCATACGCAGACCGGACTCCGGACGACGGCAAGAAGCCGCGGGTGCTGTCCTACCACTGGTATCGCGAGACGGTGTACGACGTCATCACCAGCCGGCGCGGACCGGGGAACTTCGAGCCCAAGCGGCCTCGTGACTGAGATATGAGTTGGGCCCGGTACCCCCACGGTGGGGGTACCGGGCCCAACTCATATGCGAGACATTCCGGTTGAGCCGGAGTGTTCAACGACGCATGTGCCTGTCGAGGAGGAATCGGCGCAGCGGACGGGGCCGGTGCGGCGGAAGTCCGGCCAGTTCGTACACCGCGTCGTGCAACTGCGGGTGGGCCATGAGGGTCCACTGCCGTCCCAGGGCCCGGTAGACGTTCACCAGCGCCGTGTGCGGGTGCACGCCGAGGAGCGTGCCGTAGGCGGCTGCCACAGCGGGGGTGCGCGAGCGGCCTGCGACGCAGTGGAGGAAGACCCGCTTGCCTTCCTGGCGCAGCCGGAGGATCTGGTGGGCGGTCTGGTGGAGCACGAAGTGGAGGTTGCTGTTCGCGCCTTCCTTGTCGACCAGCCAGACCCTGACGTGTTCGACGTCGGTCCCGGCGAAGATCGGGTCCTGACCGACCCGGCAGAGCGACACCACCGCGTCGACCGGAGCCTCACCCTGGAACTCGGTCATGGGCAGGTTGCTCATGAGGACGCCGGGGTCTTCCGGATGCGGGGCGACGAATTCCGTGCCCGCGTAGGCGGGGATGCGGACGCGTGCGGCTGAGGGCCAGCCGTCGGCATCGTCGGCTCCGGCGCGCGCCGTCAGCACGGCCAGGCGGACCAGGTCGGGGCCGGTCAGGTTCGGCCAGCCGTTGACGGCCTGCTGCCAGGCGAGCGGGATCGCCGAGACGCCCCAGCGTGCGCCCAGCAGAGCCCCCGCGATCGCGGCGACGGTGTCGGTGTCGTTGCCCGCTCGGACGGCGGCCTCGGTCGCGAGCTGGAAGTGCTGGGCGGGGAACGAGCCGTGCTCGGGTGCGTGCTCCGGAATGGCGGTGCGGGTGATGGCTGACCAGGCGGCCTGGAGCGCGGTGACCACGTATCCGTTCGTCGGCCAGTGGTGCGGCGGGTTGGCCTCGGCCTCGTCCAGTCGCGTGTTCCAGAGGTCCTGGCGGTCCGGGGCCAGGAGCGCGACGCCGTTACGGACGCCGTCGAAGCTGCCTTCGAGGACGGCGGTCCGGATGCCGGAGCACCACAGGATGCACGCTTCCACGCATTCGGGGTCGCTGTGGGTCAGGGAGCTGATCCGTGTGGCGGCCTCGACCATGCCGTCGAGGTCGTCCAGGTAGGCGAGGGCCACGATGCCGGTCCGCATCAGTGAGCCGTTGCCCGCGCTGTACCGGGTGCGGGCGGTGTAGGCGTCGGCGGCCGCCGTCATGGCTTCTGACGGTGAAGCGGCCTTGTTGGCCCTGGCCGCGCTCAGCACCGTCCGGGTCTGGGAGCCGATGTCGCTTGCGCCTCCCTCGCGCCATGCGTGGAAGCGGCGGGCGATCTGGTCGAGAGCGGATCGGCTGGTGAGGTCGGCTCCGGTGGCGGCGACCTCGGCGATGCAGACGTGCATCTGGGTGTCGTCGCTGTACTCCCCCGGCTTGTATGGGCCCAGGCCGCCACCGATCATGACGGGCTGCTGGCTGGCGGTCAGTCGCGGCTGGAACTCGTAGGGGACGCCGAGAGCATCACCGCACGCAGCCCCGATGAGGACACCGGCCGCGCGGTCGGCGGCATGGATGTCCAGCGGCCGGGAGCCGGAGGGCTGAGGGGTGGCTGCGAGGGCGGTGAGCATCGTCATCACGGGGTATCTCCCGATGTCATGTGGTGTGCGGGAAGCCTGAGAGGAACGGTGGCGGGGAGCGCGGCGTGAACTTGCCGGGCGCTCGACCCGCTGTCGTTATGTCAGCCTGACACGACACCGCCATAACGTCAACCCGACGAGATGCATTGCATGTTCATGTTGCGTGATGTACTGTCGATGTCGTTCGGTTGAGCAGCCGCCGCTGCTGCATCGGCCGGCCCCCTCTCCTCCCGTCCGCGTCCGTCCGGCGCGGCAGGTCACGAAGCGGATGCGCGCCCCTCACGGCGCAAACCCTCCCCCTTTTCCATGGAGTTCGACATGAACAAGGCCCAGCTCGTCGATGCCGTCGCCGACCGGATCGGCAGCCGCCAGCAGGCTGCCGACGCCGTCGACGCCGTACTCGACGCCATCCTCCGCGCAGTTGTCAGCGGCGAGCGAGTGTCGGTCACCGGCTTCGGTGCGTTCGAGAAGGTCGACCGCCCCGCCCGGTTCGCCCGTAACCCTCAGACCGGCGAACGGGTCCACGTCAAGAAGACCTCGGTGCCCCGATTCCGCGCGGGACAGGGATTCAAGGACCTCGTGGACGGCTCCAAGCAGCTCCCCGCTACGGAGCAGGTGGCGGTGAAGAAGGCGCCCAAGGGAACCCTGTCCGGCTCTACCAAGCAGCTGGAGACGATCGCGGCCTGATCGTCTCCGCCGCCGCACATCACGTCAGGCATCCATCCCCACTGCGGCCGGGCACCCCGGCTCCCGGCCGTAGCACCGACACACCCGCCGCGCTCCCGTGGCGGGTGTGTGTTCCCGCCCCGAGGACCACGATGCTCATCAGCCCCACGCCGCACGGCCCGCCGCCCTCGGCGACCGTCCTGTTGACCGCCCTGTCCGCCGTCGGCGTCTGCGCCTACTACGACCGGGAGAACCGCGCGATCCTCGCGCACGCCGCCGACGTGCCACGGGCCGAGGCACTCAACCACGTCCACGTGATGCTCGGGTGGATAGCGTTTCCCTCGAAGCAGCCGGACGCTGACCGCGCATGCGTGACGGCAACGATCCGCCGGCCGGACGGCACGCCGCAATCCCACCACCAGGCGGGCGCGCTCTACCGCACCGCCCGTCTTCGCCCCATCGCCGACGAGGCGCAGGCGGCCGCGTGCGCCGTCGCCGCCTGGATGACCGGCCGCTCGGCCGGGCTCATGCTGCTGTCCGCGCTCGCCGAGTACGGCATCACCCCGGGCGACGGGCTGTCGATCGGCCCCGACCGCTTCGACATTCCGCTGCCGTTCACCCACGGCTTCTGGGGCCGGCTCTCCATAGCCGACCGGTTCTACTCCGTCCGGCACGCCCCTGAGGCGCACACCGGCTGGCACATGTTCCTGCACGACGAGCGCGGCGAGCCGGTCGGCGACCCGGTGTTCGTCACCGGCGCCGGAGGTCTGGTGGACTGCGCCGAAGACTCCGCCGTCCTCGCCGCGGCCGTCGCAGACTGGCTGACCTCCCCCGTCTCCCGTCACTGTGACTGCTACGGCAACGAGCGCCCCGGACGGCCGCATGACCGCGAGTGCAACCGCTACCGGCTGCCCGTGCAGGGACGTCCGACGTGAACGCCGGGTCCGGCGGACTCAAGGCCGGCGCGGCGAGGGGCGGCACGCCTCCATACGCGAGCCCACACCACTCGACGCAGACCAAGGCTGTTGTCCCGTTCGACGCCGACACCACCGCAACGGCGTGCCGCACCTCCGCGGATGCGCCGATCGCGCCATGCGGTGATCCCGGCGACGGCAAGACGTGATCACCCGCCTGGAGACGTGGTGGAGCGTCGGGGTGGACTCCTTCGCCGAGGACGGCGGCTACGACGCGGCCGAGGTGCCCCGGGAACTGTGCTGGTACGTCACGTCGTCGATCACCGACATCAAGGCGCTGGATGAGGCCGAGGGCTGGGCGTACGGCTACGGCTCGTCTCAACTCCGGGTCCGCGACGGGCGGGTGCACATGGCACTCGCCTGGCGCCTGGAGGTGAACCGCGAGTCGTGGGCCGCCGTCCGCGGTCTCGGCCCGCGCGCCGCCGTCCGTCACGACTTCGCCGAGCACATCGCCCGGGAGCTCATCGGCCTCCCCTCCGTGTGTGAGACCGACGCCGTGATGACCGCCCGGTACGCCACCGGCCACGGCACCGTCCGCCGCTCGTGGACGTGGCAGGACCGCCATCCCGACGCCCGCAGCAACGGGCCGTCCATCCACCTTCCGGTCGTCCCCGACCAGTCCCACAGAAAGACACCGCAATGACCTATCTCGTGGTCGAACACGGCCGGGTCACCTCGGCTCACACCACCTTGGTCTTGGCCCGCGCGGCCGAGGTGCAGGGGCCCGGTCACAGCGACGAGCCCGGCCCGGTCCTGGGCAGGGAGCCTGCCTGGTGGTTTCGCGGCGGCCACGGCGCCTTGCCGCAGCTCGGGCTTGTGCGCACCGAGGCAACCGCGCTCGGGCTTCGCTTCGAGCTGCGCGCCTGCCAGGCGCCCGCCGGCAGCTGCGGGCACGAGCCCTGCGCCGCCTACGTCACCTGGGCCAGCAGCAGTTCGTATCACCTGCTCGATCGCCTGGCCATGTTCGTGCCCACCTCGTGGGTCTGGGCCGGAATGCGCGGCCACGACCCCCGTGGCGACGATCCCGGGTTCCGGGCCGAGGCTCAGGCACTCGTCGAGCGTCTGACGGCCGACCTGCGGCCGCCCCTGCATCCCGTCGGTGAGGCGCCCATCGACCCCCGGCCGCTGGAAGACCGGCGGGCAACTGCGCACGGACTCGTCGTACGTTTCCTCGCGGCCCAGTTCGGACCGTCGACGAGCCGAGAATCTGCCGTCGAGGTGTATGCGGTGCTCGCCGACGACCTCGTGCACCTGACGTTCGAGCCTCCGGCGCAGGAGAGGCGGGCTGTGTGCGGGGGGCTGCTCGCGGATCGGGAGGGCGGTCACGGCCTCACCGACGGCACCGCGCGCCGGTGCGAGCAGTGCTTCGGCCGCGCGCCCATCAGCCCGCCGCCCGTGCTCACGGCGGCGGAGCACGACGCATGGACGGCCGTTCTCCGTGCCCAGAACCCGCCCCGTCCGTAACCCGGCACCGTCCGCCAGAAGAGGTGATTGCCCGTGTCCGAAGCACTTGTCGCCCCGGTTTCCGGCTCGTACACGCAGACGGAACTCCGCCTACTGCGGCGGGGTTCCTACACCGCCGGCTATGTACCGCAGGTGATCGATTTCATCATGCGCGGCGTGACGGGCAGCGAGTTCGCATCCCCCAGCGAGGAGCAGGCCAGAGAGATCCATCGCCTCCTGGTGCACTACGCCGCAGGCGGTCAACCGGGTTCGCGGGAGCTCGCGCGGGCCATGCTGAACGTGCGGCACGCAACGGGGCTTGTACGGCATGAGCACTACCGGGGGTCGGCCGTGCCCGCCGCCGGCCCGGACACCGCCGTCTCCGGGCATCGGCTGCTCGAGCTCGCCGCAGAGGCCGGCCGCGACCGGGTCCTGCCGGCGCAGGGCGGGGCGCTGGTCGTCATCGAGCACGACTCCGACGGGCGGGGGACCGTCTACCGCCCCGTGCCCCTGGAGGAGGCGCGGGCGATTCGTGTGGCCGTGCGCGGCGCTAAGGAGGAGGCTGCCCGGTTGCACGAGCGGGTCGTTGCGGCACTGAGCCCCCACGTTCGAATGGCCGACTGGAGCAAGGACGAGGGATACGGCGTGGCCGTGGATGTCGTGTCCAATGCGGTCTCCGTGTACTGGTGGCCGGCTTCGATGCCCGAGACGCGAGACCTTTGGGAGCGGGGCGGGATCCGGCAGCTGTGCACGGACCTGTTGTCGGCCTGGTTCCGTGCCTCTGAAGGCCCTCGGGGGACTGTCCACGTCCATGACGTTGCACATTAGAGTTTCTTTATGTAATGTACTTGTACCGGCTCGGGGGCGGCGCCCTGTAGGCGCTACGCCCCCTTGACCGACCAACACCCCATGCCGCTGCGCCACTTCGGCGTCCCGCGTCTCATCTCGGCGTCCCGGCCCGCGCCCGCGGCCGCCCGACCACTGTCCAAAGGAGCTTCGATGCCCGACACCGCTCCGAAGTACGCCGTCGCGTTCGACATGCGCGTGCTCAACCTCTTCTCCCGGCTGTCGTGCGCCGAGAACGCCGAATCCGCGCTTGCGACTTGGGTGCCCACCCGCGCCCTTCCCGAACACCACATGTGTCTCGCTGCGGTGATGTTCCGTTCGCACAACGGCGTGAACAAGCTGACGGCGGCGCTCGCCCTGGCAGACGACACCGGTCACCTCGTCTGGGTCCCCGAAGCCATGGGCAGCCGCACCGAGCGTCGCACGGCTTTGTGCGACTACTGGGACTGGACGGATGAGATCCGGCCCGCCAGCGAAGAGGGCGACCGTCTGATCCGCGCCGCGCTCCCGAAGTACGGCGTCGACGCCGAGGCGACCGACCTCGACCTGGCCCGGGAGCTGTTCAGCACCACCCTCGCCGATGACGAGTACGGCCGATCTCGGCGCATCCGGCAGCTACTGAAGCGACTCAGCCTCCCCACGTCCACGACGCCTCCGGCGCCTTCCCCGGCGGGCGGCGAACAGTGAGCGCGCCTCCGGTCCCGCAGATGTGCGCTCACCGCCCCCGCCACGGTGGCCTGGTCGTTCCCTACGTGTCCTTCGAGCACAACAACGCGGTCACGTTCGGCGCGCTCGACCCGCGCAAGCGGACCCGTGCCTTCGTCAACCGCCTCTGTCAGATCTGCGAGAGGCCGTTGCACGAGCGGTTCTATGTGCTGCTCCGGCCCCAGGACGTAAGCGTCGGGTACGCGCCGGAGCCCGGGCTCCATCCGCCATGCATGATCTACTCCGGGCAGGCCTGCCCCATGTTGTCCGGAGCCGTGACCACCTACCGCGAGGGCGGGGTGATCGCCCGGCACCCAGCAGGGCGGCCGTGCGACGACCCCAGCTGCTCCTGCCCCGTGACCGCCCCCAGCGAGGAGGACGAGCGGCGCTCGGGCAGCACGGCGGATGACTGGGACGCGTGGATGCTGCCGCTGGAAAAGTACCGGCTCCGACACACCGCCCAGGGCGAACCCATCGGGATCGAGCTCCCCAGCAAGCCGCTGCGCATCCGCCGCATCCGCGTCTCCCCGGCCCGCCAGCGCGCGCTCGCGCTGTTGGAGGCGCTCCAGGAACTGGGCCTGTAGCCCCGGCAGAACTCCGACCACACACCGCCCGCGTGCCTTGCAGCCACAGCCTGCCGGGCCTTCGCCTGCCACGAGGAAGAACCATGATCACTACCACCTTCAGCCCGCCCGACGTCGAGCGCCTCGTCCGGATCGCCGGCGCCCTGGCCGACTCGCCGGCCGCTGCCGACCTGTCGGCGCCGGACCGCGAGTTGGCAGCTCGCGCACGGACCGAAATCCTGGCTCAGGCCGCCGGCCGCCTCGCCCCCGCCCGCACCGCACTTCTGGACCCTCGACCGGGCGAGCAGGTCTGGCTGCTGCGCATGTGGAGCAGCCACGAGGACTCCACCGTCCCGTACTCCACCGAAGCCGCCGCCTATGCCGAACTCGCCAGCTACGCACGGGGATGCTGGGACAACCTGTACGGGGAGCCGGGTGTGCCGGAGCGCCCTCCGGCGGACGACACCGAAGCCGTCGAGTTCTACTACGGCTCGGACGGCAACGCACGGCCGAACGAGGGCTACGAGCTGTATGCGGCTGAGGTGGTCCGCGACCGGCGCTCCCGCTTCGTCCCGCTGGACTTCGACTTCCCGGCCGCCGCGGAGGCCGAGGTCCTCAATCGCGCCGCAGTCTTCTACGCGGCGGACGATGACGGCCTTCCGTGCATGGAGGTGGTCGGAGTGCTCGTCTTCGCCTACCTCGACCACGAGGACGGCGTGGTGCAGGTCTCGGTGCACACGGACAACGCCGACGCCGAGCACGTCGTCCGGCCGGATGGCTCCGTGCCGCTGCGCGTGGTGGTGGAGGACACCGTGGTCTTGGACGACGGGCCCACGCGTGCCCCGCGCCCGCCAGTGCTGGAAGAGCTCCTGGCCAGTGCCGACGCCGACCAGGAGGCTGCGATCTACGCGGCGGCAGTCACGGCCGGGCTGATGTGGCGCTGCCCCAAATGCCAGTGGACCAACCCGCACGCCGCAACGCGCTGTGAGGGCCCCGAGAACTGCCGCGCGATCGCTCCGTCTGCCGGAAGCGAGCTGCCGGCCGACCTCCTGTCGGCATCAACTCCACCTCTCGCCCTGGACGGTCCGCGATGAGCAACCAGTCGCAACCGCCCGCCCCTCACCACCTCCGGTCCGCGTCCGCGCACCCGGACGGGCACCTCACCGCGCGGGTCAGCCGCGCGACGCTTCAGACCTACCTGGACGACGGACTGGTCTACCGCAACGACTCCGACGGGTACCGGCTGCCGCCGGAGGCCGCCCAGGACAAGGGCGCGGGACCATACGTCATCACCGGCGCAGGGCGGCGCGCCATTCTGAACGACTCGCAGCGCGCCGCCATCGACTCCGCCGACGACCGCGGCTCCGTGCCTTCGAAGGTCGCCTGGCCGACCGCCGACGCGCTCGTGCGGCTCCGACTCGCCGAATACCGGGACGCCCACGGCGTGGCCCAGCCCACCGACGGCGACGACGGCCGCACCGGTCCCAAACACCGCCTCTGGCTCACCCCGGCAGGCATCGCAGCCACCCGGCCGGCCTGACCGCGCAGGCCTGTCACGGCTCCGCCGGCGCTGGGCATCGCACCGGGATCGGGGTTCCCCGCGGGACGTGACGGCCGAACGCCCCCTGATCCGCAGAACAGAACGGACACGCAGTGAGCACCGCTTCCGAAGAGACCTTGGCCGACATCTGGCGCAATCTCGAATCGATGCTGGCCCCGATCATCACCGTGCGGGAATGGGCAGAAGACGAAATCCAGGCTGCTCAGCAGCGCCACCACGAGAACGGCCGGGGGCCGATCTGGCACGCCTCCTCTCTCGTGCGCCCGACCCTCGGCCGGCTCCACACCTCCGAGCGGCTCTACCGGGCCCACGCCGCGGAAATCCTCGACCGGGTTGCCGAGGGCGAGAACACTCGGCCGGCGACAGCCGCCGAGATGATCTGCGTCCTCATGGAAAGCAGCCTGCCCGCCCCACTCAACTCCGCTGCCGCCTACCTGTACATGCGCCTGTTCGCCCAGCTGTTCCCAGAGGACTTCTGCCGGCTCGTCGCCAGCCCCACGGAACTCGACGCCTACGAAAGGGTCCACGGGTCGGAAGCCGACGAGTACGAGGCCGACCTCCAGCGGAAGCTCACACACGCATGGCGAAGGCACATGGCCTGACCCGCCGTGCCCGTCATCGCGCGCCGCCGAGTCCACCCGAGCGGCGCGCAGCCCCGGCCGCTCCGCCCCAGCCGACATCAACAGCGCTGCGGCCCCCTTTTGCGCCTTTTCCACCAGCGGGTGCGGCCCGTACGGCCCGCACCGCCCGATTGTTTGGCCCAGACCATGACCCTGACCCTGTTCGACGCTCCCATTCCAGTCCCGTCTGGAAATCAGGCTGAGGTGGCTTCCCCGGCAGCACTGGATGCCTTCCGCGCAGCACCCCGTAAGTCACTCTCCTACGGCCTCGGCGTCGACTCGACGGCCGTGCTCTTGGCGATCCTCGACGATCCCGTCAGTTTCGGCATCGCCGAAGACTTCTCCGACTTCAGCGTGATCACGGGCCTGACGGGATTCGAGTTTCCAGACACGGTCGCCGACGTCCAGGACCACGTCCTGCCCAGGCTCCGCGCGAAGGGCATCCGCTATGCGCAGGTGTCTCGCGCCGGCCACCTGGAGGACGCCGGCGTCCAGGTCCTCAGCGACACCACGAATCCCGGGAAGATGCACAGCCGCGGGCAGTGGACGCTGATGGACGAGCTGGAGGCCAACGGCACCGTCCCGCAGTACGCCGGCGGTCACCGATGCGCCCAGAAATTCAAGGCTTTCCCCATCGAGCGCTTCCAGCGCGACCAGGCGGGAGGCCAGACAGTCGGCAAACTCTTCGGCTACAACGCGGACGAGCACAAGCGCGCCGTCGAGGCCAACCGGCACCAGGCCTGCAGGGACAAGAAGGCCGGCACGCGCATCTTCGCCCTCGACTATCCCCTCATCCGGCTCGGGCTCGACAGGAAGGGTGTGCAGGGTTACGTCAAGGAGCGGCTCGGCGTGGCCATGTCCAAGAGCTACTGCCCTGTTTGTCCCTTTTCGGGGGTTTGTTCGCCGCAGCCGGATCATCTGAAGCGGCTGCGGAAGTATCCCGACCTGGCCGCTCGCGTTCTCCGCCTGGAGTACGTCTCCATGGCCCTCAACGACAACAGCTCGCTCTACAAGGACGACACCCTCCACCGGCGCGTCGTCAACGACGGCAACACAGAGGCGCTCGGCCAGTTCGAGGCGCGCCTGGACGACGAGGACTGGGCCGTCTACCGGTTGCAGCGCGCCTACACCGCAGGACGCCGGCCCGAGTGCCGCACCGCGCACGGGGACCGCTGCGCCAAGCCGGAGTGCCGCGACAACAGCATCAAGGGGACCGTCTACCGGTCGGTGAAGACTGTACGCACCGGCAGCCGCGCGGAAGTCGGCGCGTTCCTGCGCAACGCCGCGTCGGCGCTGGATCGGCCGGTCGAGCACTCCACCAGCGCCCACCGTGCCGGCATCGACCGCGTGCGCACCCGAACCCGCCCGGACTCCAAGGCGTACGGAGCGGTCGAGGACTTCTACGTGACGGCGCCCGCCGGCGTCCAGGACAAGGCCCGCGACGGCTTCGCCAGGGTGTGGGCGGCGATGACCGTCGGCGAGCAGCAGGCAGCCTCCCCAGACGAGCAATCATGACCACCCGCACTCTGCCCGCGGCCGCGTACGAGAAGCTGACCGCCTCTGTCGCCCGGGACACCGGCGATCGGCGCAGCGCCGCCCTGTGGATCCACGCCGCCGGCCTTGTCCGGCACGCCCAGGACCACGGCCTCCTCCCGGACAGCGGCCCTGCGCCCGGGGCAGACGGGCTGCGCAAGTCCCTGGAGATCCTGGCCTCCTGCCACCCGGCCCTTGCGGCGCTGACCGACCCGCGCATGCTGCCGGTCTGGTCCCAGCCGCTCGGCGAGATCGCGTGGGAGTCCATCAGCACCTTCTGGGATCGACACCCCGCCTTGGAGGACGAGCACCGGATCGACGGGTACGCCCTCGGCGACACGTACCAGCTGCTCTCCGACGATGCCCGCAAGGGCCGCGCGCTGTGCCAGACCCCGCCGTGGATCGCCCGGCTGCTGCTCCGCCTGTCTCTGGAGCCGGCGATGGAGGAGTGGGGGCCGGCCAGCACCCGGATGATCGACCCCGCCTGCGGGACGGGGCACATCGTCATGGCGGCCTTCCACATGGCGCGGGTCCCGCCCATCCGCGGGCGAGGCTCGGCCCCGGCCTCACACGGGCATCGGGCCCTCGAGCGCGCGCTGGCCGCGGTGACGGGGGTCGACCTCGACCCTTACGCCGCCGCACTGACGGCGTATCGCCTGCTCGCCAGCTGCGCCACCATGCTCCGCACGCCCCTGGAGCGTCTTCCGTCGAACTGGTCGGTCAACGTGGCCGCGGCCGACTCGCTGTTGGCGCGCGACGAACCCCTGCTGGCCGCTGGCACCTACCACGCCTGCGTGGCCAACCCGCCGTACATCACACCGAAGGACCCCGTCGTCCGCGACCGCGTGCGCGCCGCGTACCCGCAGGTCGCCAGCGGCAAGTACTCGCTGGCCCTCCCCTTCACCGCGCTGATGCTGGATCGCCTGGCCGTCCCGGGCGGCTTCGTGGCGCAGCTGACCTCGAACTCGTTCATGAAACGGGAGTTCGGCCGGCGATACGTCACCGAGTTCCTTCCCCGCTTCGACTGAGCCGAAGCACGGTAGTTGTCACATAGGCAGTCTTGTTGTCACCTGCGAGGTGCGCGCCGGAAAGTCGTCCTCTCAACTCTTGACGGCCTCTGCGATCTGCTGGGCGGCCTGGGCGGGGGTGAGGTGCGTGGTGTCGACGACTTCGGCCTCGGCGTGCAGCCACGTGCGGGCTGCCTCGGCGTAGGGCTCGAGGTATTGGAGCCGGAAGGGGGAGTTGGGGCCGAGCACGGTGTCGCCCGCGATGCGCGCGCGGAGGGTGTCCTGGTCGGCATGGAGGACGAAGTGCCGGACCGGAATCTCGTGCCGGGCAAGTCCCGAGCTGATCTCGCGCCAGTACTGCTCGACCAGGACGGTCATGGGCATCACCAAGGTTCCGCCGGTGTAGTCGAGGATGCGTCGGGCGGTTTCGACCACGAGGGGCCGCCATGGCGGCCAGTGCTGGAAGTTGTCCGTCGCGGGTAGTCCTGGCTTGATGTCCATGAGTGTCTCGCCGACCTTCTCGGCGTCGAACACCCGGGAGTCCGGGATCAGCTGCTGGACGAGCGCGCTGGTCGTCGTCTTGCCCGCGCCGTGGGTGCCGTTGAGCCATACGATCATGGACTTGACGCTAGCGTCTGCGGGCTGCTGGGACAGGGAGAGTGGAAGATCCGGTGCGGTCGATCGCCTTGGCCAAGAGCCTGGCGTGGTCTTCGAGCAGTGGTTTGAGGGCGCCGTAGTAGGGCTGATAGTCCGTTGTGCGGAGCCAGTGGAAGACGTTGTGCCGCTCCCGGAGCCAGACAGAACGTAGCGCTGGGTCGTGTGCGATGTGCGGCGGGCAGGGGACGAAATCAGGCTCGCCTTCGGTGGCGCGGGTCCAGATGTAGGCGCTGACGGCCAGGCGTCTGCGGTCGTCGCTGATGGGTTTCCGATGGCTTGTGAGGACCGGAAGCTGGGCGAGGATGTGCTGCCAGCTCTCGGGATCCAGGGTCCAGGTAGCGAGGACCTCGCGCCGATGCTGGTAGTCGATGGTGGGGCCCGAGAGAAGGTCGGCGGTGATGGCGTCGAGGGCCTGCTCGAAGTCGCGGGCCGTGCCGCTGGTGCGGAGATGGCGGTTCAGCAGCTGTGTGTAGCCGTTCCTCTTGCCCTGGGGGTTGATCCCAAGGAACTGGGCGGCTTCGTCGAGGCTGCCGCCGCGTGCGCGCCGGACGAGGAAGACCGAGGCACTGCGTCGGCGCATCTTGGGGACGATAACTGAGAGGAAGTTGAGGTGATGTTCGGCGAGCGCTTGGGGCAAGAACGCGGGGATGTGTTCGGGTCGCAGGCCGGCACCGGTGGAAGGGAGGCGGAGTCCGCCTTTGCCGGTGCGTCGGAAGGTGGGAACGATCGTGTCGGCGGCGTGCTGGAAGCGTTCGGAGCATGCGCTGCGGTGCTTCTTGAAGTTCTTGTCCCAGATCAGGTGCCGTGTGGGCGGAATCCCGCTGCGGGTCCGGTTCTCCTCGGGCGCGAGCGCGGAGAGCGCTTCGCGCAGGTCGTCGGCGGCCAAGAGGCGATCGGTGACCTGGAGGAGGCCGGCGCAGGCGAACGCGTCGACGGGTGCCCCAGTGGAGCGGTAGGGACGGGAGTCGGTTCCTTCGTGGATGGCGAGGTGCTGGGCGACGGCTTCGGCGAGTTGGCGGGTGGTGCCGACCGGCTGGACGCGCGGCCAGCAGATCATGACCAGTCCCGCGAGCAGGATGAGCTCGGTGAAGTACTGCTGGGCCGGCTGCTTCGCTCCGCCCGGCCGGAGTAGTTGAAGGATCTTGTGCTGGAGCGCGAGCAGGGCGGGTCCGGGCCGGTGATGGTGCAGTGGGTCGTGCGCAAGCGGTGCCCCGCAGGGGGCGCCGGGCCGACTGGTCGGGATGTCCTGATCCGTGGAAGACCGGCAGTGGGCAGGGTGGACTCCGGAGGCGGCAGGACGGGGAAACAGCTGGGCTCTGCTGCTGAAGTTGACCGGTTTGTGGCAGTGGGGGCAGAGGTGTTCCAGGAACACCTCGTGGAGCGGGCAGGCGAAGACGACCGGAAGGCGCCAGAGGATCTGCCAGGGCCCGCCGTGGGCGCTCTGGATGTCGGAGCCGTCGCCGGCGAGACAGCGAGGGCAGTAGCGGGCGGTCGTGGCGAACAGCCATCCGTCCGTGTGCATGGAGTAGACCTTGCCGGCCCGCACGTTGGCGACGCTTCGGGCCGCCGGCGGGTAGCGGGAGGCGAGAGGTTCCAGCGTCATCGCTCGGACCTCGCGGGGGTCCAGGCGGGTGGTGGCGGCGAAGCTCTTGATCTCGGCGGTGGTCAGCCGCGTGGAGAGTGACGCCCGGGCCCGACCGAGCCGGTCCTGTTCGGTCAGGCCGGTCAGCCGGGCGAGCTCGTGGGGCGAGATGTGCAGGCGGTGGGCCAGACGCAGGACGAAACCGGTCAGGGACTCGCCCTTGAGAGGGTCGAGGCTGAGTCCGAAGGGCCGCCGCCCGGAGCTCATGGTCATGTCAGTCACCGGCGGCCGGCCTGTTCCCGCGGTCGTCGAGGACCGTGTTGCGTCCGCGCCGGCGACGGGGCTTGGGCTTCGTGGGCGGGGCTGTGTTCTGCGGGATGTCGGGGACCTCGCCAGCGCCGGGGTCGAGGTCGTCCAGGTTGCCGAGGTGGATCGTGGTCTTCGCGAGCAGTTCGGGGGTGAGGCGTTCTTCGCCGGTGAGGATCGCCTCGGTGCAGCCGTCCTCGATCAGCCGCCGCAGCAGGCCGACGACGCCGCGGGTGCGGCCGAAGAGGTACTCGGGCATTTCGCCGCTGGTGAGCATGCCTTCGAAGGACCGCAGGAGCCGCAGCTGGTCCTCGATGCCGGCGAGGTGGTCGAGGAAGGCGGTGATGCTGGCCGGGGTGGAGTAGTCGAACGGGTCGAGATCGACCATGTCGAACCGGCGGCCAGTCTGTGTAGCGGCCGCGGCGTGGTGCCGCCCGCCTCGCCCGTGGTCGGGGAAGACCCACTGTCCGGTGCGCTGGTCGACATAGGCGCCGCGCAGGAGTCCGGAGCCGGGGATGTCCACGCCGATCAGGATCAGGGTGACGTTGAGGTCCATCAGCTCGCGGATCAGGTCGAGGGTGTCCTGGTCGTCCTCGCGGTGGAGCCGGAGCCGGGTGATGTCGTCGATCAGCAAGGCGGTGGTGTGATGGTCCCGGATCGCGTCCCGCACCGCTCTGACCAGGTCATCCAAGGTTCCGGGGTGCGGGTTGCCGTAGACGTTCAAGATCGCCTTGCAGAGGCCCTTGGGGGTCGCGCGGACCGGCAGGCGGCAGTAGGCGACGGGCACGAACACGTCCCGGGTGCCGGGGGTGGGGCCGGGCAGCAGCTGGTGGTGGACCTCGCGCCAGACGTCCTCGAAGGACGCAGCCGCGTCGCAGGCGGTCTCGGTCTTGCCCTGGAACCCGCCGCCGTTGATCATCAGGCCGTCGCGGGTGCCGGGCATGAACTTCACCGCGTTGTTCTGCAGCCGGCCGCGCATCAGGTTCGCGACCCGCGCGCTCATCGGCGTCTCCTGCAGCCGCATGTTGACGTGCGTCGCGGTGCGGTGCAGGTCGTGCAGGGCCCGACGCCGGGGGCTCAGGCTCTGGTACTCGGCCGGCGTGAGCCGCGGTGCGGGCACGAAGGTGCCGCGGATCTTCCGCCACTGCTGCCAGCCCTCCCATCGGGTGCGGTCCGGCGGCGGACCGGCCCGAAGGAACGGGACGACCGCGTGCTCATCGGGCGTCGTCTGGTCCACCACGGTCCTCCTCCAGGTCATCCTCGGGCAGGACGAACACGCTGCGGGCCCGGAAGCTGTGGCCCAGCTCGGGCGGCGGGACGGGTGCGGGCCGGGCGGCCTCCCGCCGCCGACGCCGTTCACCAGCGACCGCGTCCTGCGTCTCGCGGGCCCGGCCCGGCCAGCTCAGCACCGTCGCCGTCTCCTCCCCGGCAGGAACTGGAGACGCAGCGGGCTGTGGGGCTGGTGCGGGTGGGCTGGGCGGCCGGTCGGCCTGGGCAGCCCTGGCCTGGTGCATCTCGCGGGCGTGCTCGGTGCGCTGGGACTTCTTCAGCTGCGTCGGCCACTTGCTGACCGGGATGTTCGAACCGATCAGCTCCAGCAGCACGGGCAGCAGTTCGGCGTCCGACTTCGGCTTCAGCCCGGCCGCGGCGGCCTTCGCGAGCAGGGCGCTGGCCCGCGCGTCCCCGAAGGCCGGCATCTGACCGGCCCGGGGCATGCCCGTCCAGGGCAGCGGGTGCCAGGCATGGCTGATCGGGTCCTGGAAGAACACCTGGCGCCGGTCACGCGGGTCGCGGCGGATGAGCCACTTGCCCTTGTGCTTGCCGCCCCGCGTCGACAGCTCGCCGCGGTAGTCCCGCAGGACGTCCGGGTCGTCGTACCAAAGTCCGCGGATCTTCACCCCGCGGCGCTTGTCGATGCGGACGTAGTGGGCGGGCAGCAGCTCGTAGAACAGCTCCGGGGAGGGGATGTCCATCGCGAAGCCGGTCTGCGCGAACGACGCCGCGAACAGGGAGTTCGGGCTGTGCGAGCCGTCCGGATCCCAGGCCGGGGCGTACTCGCCCAGCTTGCGCTTCTGCCAGACACCGACGATCCAGGTCGCGATCAGGTGCTCGAGCTGGTCGGCCGTCAGCACCGCGTCCGCGGCCGGGTCGGCCCCGCGGTCGGCGACATCGACGCCGGTGTAGCCGACCAGGTGCTCGAACAAAAGCTGCCGGATCACGCCGAACGCCCGCTCGACGGCGGCCTTGTCGGTCGGCCGCAGCACCCGCGCGGGCAGGACCTGGCAGCCGAGCACCCGCTCGACCTCGACCAGGTGGTGGTTGCGATAGACCGATCCGTGGTCGGTGGTCACCGTCTCTGGGGTGAAGAACGGCAGGCCGGCCACCGCGTGCCCGGCGAACTCCGCCACCACTGCGGCTGGCAGGCCGGGGTAGGGCCATTCCAGGTCCTCGCCCCAGTCCGCCCGCATCGGCAGCGGCATCGTCACGTCCCGCAGCACCATCGCGACATCCACCGAGGTGTCGGAGACCAGCGTCAGCCGGAAGGCGACCAGCGAGTGCGTGCAGACGTCCAGGGCCAGGGTGAGGTGCATCTTCACCGGATCGCCGAAGACGTGCTCGCGGACCATCACCGGCAGCACCGTGGTGTCCAGCGCGACGACCTGCCCCGGCCGGTGCACCAGGACGTGCCCCTCCGACTCCGGCAGATCGGCCGAGCGCGCATAGCGCTGCCGGGCGCCGCCTGGGCCGAACCACTCCTGCCAGAGCCGGCGCAGGGTGTCGTAGCTGGGCACCTTCGTCTCGGGCCCGAACTCCTCGCGGACGTACTGGCGGATCATGCGGTCCTTGGTCCGCATCGACACCTTCGCCATCCGCTTCGTCTCCTCGCGGACCGCCAGGACCGCCTCCCGCATCTCCTCGGAAACCGTCCGTGTTCCGCCGCTGCGGCGCAGCCAGCGGTCGTCCGCGCAGCCGACCAGCCCGAACCGGCGGCGGGCGTTCTCCCACCGGATCAGCGTGCGGTAGCCGACCGAGCCCAAACCGAGCAGCTTCGCGTGCTGCGGATCCAGGGCCGCGAGCTCCGCCACCTTCGCGTGCCGGCGCTCGGTGAGCGTCGTCCTCCTCGGGTCGTACTCGGCTCTCGGCTCGCCCGGGCCCGGGTGGAACGGGTCACCGGAGCGGAACCCGGTCGCGACTTCCAGCAGGTGGGCCATCCGCAGCTCGGTCAGCTCCAGCCGACCCGCTTTCAGGTCCTCGGACGCCTTACGCTGGCGGCCCCGGTCGGCCCCCGCCGACGACGTCCGCGACGACGGCCGGCACTGCGGATGGTTGGCCAGGAACCGGAACGTCATCCGCTCGCGGGTTCCGTCGTCCTTCACCAACTGCACTCGGCCCAGGTGCGGTTCGCGCCGCTCGACCGTCCACTCCGTCCCGTCCAGCACCAGCCCGGCGCCGGGGGAAAGGTCCAGCACCGCCACCGCGGTCACCGGCCCGCCTCCCCAGCGGGCATGACGAGCGAGCCGTCCTGCAGCGAGGCGGCCAGATCGACGCCCAGCTGCCGGGACCACAGCAGGTGCAGCAGCTGGGCCCGGGCCACCGGCTCGCAGCCCGTCGCCGCCGCGAGCTCACCGAACCTCCGCCCGCCTTCGGCCTCGGCGAGCAGCACCGGCCGAAGCCCCAGCGGATCGGACCTCAACCGGCGCCGCGACGCCATCGCGTCCAGGCCCGCGAAGGCGTGCTCGCGCCAGCGGGCGGCCACCGCGTAGCGCCAGCCGCAGGCGACGGCGACCTCGGCGGCCGCGGCGAACGACTCCCGGTCCGCCTCCTTGATCAGGGGCTCCGGGCGTACGTCGAGCAGCCAGACGCCGCGGCGGGTCACCGCGAGGTAGTCAGGGGTGTGGGCACGGCGCTTCCCGCAGGTGGCGAAGGAGATCTTCAGCGGCTGCGAGACGACGTCGACCAAGTCGCCGGCGAAGTCCAGGGCCAGCAGCACCCGGCTCTCCTCCAGGCTCTCCGCGCCGTGGTGCCGGCCGGTGCTGGTCAGGAACTGCAGGCCAGGACGGTGCCGTTGGTCCCGGCGCCAGGTGAAGTGCCGCATCGGGGCGCTCGTGAGCACCGGCTCCTGTACGAGATCGTGCACCGAGCAGGACGCATCGTCCCCGTCGGCCCGCCAAGAGACCGTCCACCGTCTCGTCCAGCCGTCGCCCAGATCCAGGCCGGACCTGCCCGCGTCGACATCCGTCTGCACGAAAAGGTCTTCCCAGCTGCACTGATGCGACCAGACGGACCCGGTGTCAGCGGCTTCGACTACCCTTCCCGACCCAGCACGTATAGCGGCCATGAGCTCATCGAAGCGCCGTGGAGATCCTCAGGCTTCCGATCTTCGTTTCTGGTGACAGAAAGACTGCTGAATGAGCGTCTGTGACAAGTCGGATGCCTCGTTAGTGACAACCGCGCTGCTTCGGTCGCCCCAGTTGACCAGCTCAGCCGGTCCCGCTGGTGACAACTCCTGAGCTTCGGCTCATCGACGCGCGCTGGATCATCGACACTTCCGGGGCCTACATCCCAGGCCACGGGACACCCACCTGCATCCTCGTGCACCGGGCCCGCCCGCCGGTCGGCGACACGGTCACGGTGATCCGGGGCAACCGCGGAGAGCCCCACGTTCCGGAGGACCCGGCGCGAGGGCTGGTCTGGAGAGCGATCGAGGACGCTGTCGACAGCCGGCTTGCCTGGGACCGGTTCCAAGCGGGTGCGGACCTCGCGCGGCGCGGTTGAGGCCCCACCGCCCAGAGCGTTGCATCTTCCAGTTTTCATGTGTATTGTCATCGTCAAGTCGGGGCAACGCCCTGTCACACCAACCCACTTGACGAGCGCCGCTCCAGGCGTCGCGCCCGTCTCAGCGCATCCGGGGGACTGATACAGATGAAGCGGAACAAGCCGCTCATAAAGCGCCGCAAGTTCGGGACGCAGCATGCGCGGCGGAGGCCGTACCAGTGGCAGGAGAGCGCCACTTCCTACTGGGCGCTGGCCGTGCCCCAGGCGTTCACTGGGACCGGCCAGACCGTCCTCGACATGACCGGAGCGGTGCCCGCGGGTGCAGACGAGTCAGCCCCCGACAACCCGCGCTACGGCTCCGTGCTGCGCTGGCGGCTCGACCGCGACGGCCAGACCCAGTTCGTCTACGGCAGACAGGTATGGGGGCGGTACCGGAGCGAGAGCCCGTCGGCCTACGGCAAGCGCATCGCTGAAGGTTTCCGCCGGTCACTCCCCACTTCGCCAGACGTCTACCACGTGTTCGTCGCCGAGCGGCCGGGATGTGCACGCGGGACGCGGTGCCCTCTCACGCGGCACTGGTACACGGCCATCGAGGCCGACCTGTCGACACACCAGCCGGATCGGTGCCCGATGGGCGTCCTGAACGATGGCCCGCCCTGGCGCCTGATCGGCCGGACAGTACCCGACGGCCGTCACATCTACTGACGCCCCTCGGCACAGCGTCCCGGGCCGCCCGGCAGCTCTCTCGGCTCCGGTCGGCTCGGCCCCGAGACCGGACCGGCCCACGCCCAGCGTGGCCAAGGCGCCGTTGAGGCCACCTCCGGCAGCCGCCCCTTCCACACCCCAGAGGCGACGCACCCTGCCTCGTATCACCCCAGGAGCCATCACACATGGGCACCACCCGTACACGTCTGCCCGGCATCACCCTCCGCGATGTGGCGCCCGCTGACGCGGACGCCGTCATGCGCCTCCTCGCCAATGTGAACCCCGACGACCCCGACGCGTTTGAGGACGTCCGGCCGAACCTGTCCTTGCCGCAGGAGGGGCCCCTCTCGCACTTCCGATCCCTGATGATCGTGGCCGAAAACGGCGAGGGCGAGGTCCTCGGTGTCCTCATCGGAGGTGTTCCGCTCTGGCTCTTCAACCACGTCGGCGTTGATCCCGAGCTGGCGCACCACCTGGCAGAACGGGTCGCGACCATCACCGCGGTGGCCGTGCTGCCCCGTCAGCGCGGGCGTGGCATCGGAGCCGAACTCGTCCGGCACTCGGTGCGCCGTTTCACGCGCGCCGGCTACGGACTGCTGACCCTCAACTGCTTCCCGGAGCTGGAAAGTTACTACCGGGGCCTCGGGTTCTCGATCATGGACGACCTGAACGTGTCCCTCGGTCCGCTGAACCCGGTACAGCAGCAGTGGGGCGACACGCGGGTGGCCGCGCGGGCGCTGGACCGCTACACCTCGCTCGTCGACGTTCCCGGTCTTTCCTCTCCGGTCGTCTCGGGCATCCTCCCCAACACGAGCCTGCCCCGGGGTACCTACTTCGACGGCGAGCGGCTGTGGCCCTGAACTGCCGACGGCCCGGGCGAAACGTTCGTTCAGGCTATGGAGCACGTGCTCGGATGCAGGTACGGGCCTGCATCCAGAACCAAGGAGGATCTGATGCCGGTAACCGAAAGGCGGGGCCCTTTGCCGCACCCCTGGGCTCGGTGGGCGTTTCGCTGGGGCGCGCCGAGCGCGGCAGTCGCCTTGGTCAGTGTGTGGGTGGTGGAGCCCGACAGCATCGTCGGCGCGATCGTTGCGGCCGGGGTGGCGATGGCGGCGCTCCTGGTCTTCGTCGGCACGATGCCCCGGCGGCAGCCGCAGGCGCAGCAGCGGGCGAGCAGGGGCGCCGGCGGGGGCGAGTAGCGGGAGTGCGGTGCCGCGGCCGTCGCGCCGCACACTTGGAACTTCTGATGGCGGGCGGGGCGATCGCGTGAGCGCCCCGCCCGCCACCCCCGGGGGCCCGGGCGCTCCCAACTGTCCCGAGCGTTGCTTATTCATGTTTCACCATGTAGATTGATTTCATTGCTGGCGGACCTCCAAGTCCACGCCGCACAAACCCCCTTTACTGCTCAGGAGTCCTCCCATGCTTGCTGTCGTCCGCGAGGTAGATGCTGCCCTTCTGGCCTACCGGCGGGGCTGGGCCGACGTCTGGCTGACCCTGGTGGACGTCACCACCGACCTGATGCACCTGGCCAGTCACATGCGCTCCGACGTCGAACGCTGCCTCGACGGTGACGCGAAGGCGCGACTCGACGAACGGCCCCTGGCGGCCATGCCGAACCTCGCCCCGTCCGTCGAACCGATCCAGAACACGGACGACTCGGCCGCCGGGGACCACCTCTTCGACGTGTACGTGCACGCCAGCGACGCCGCTGCCGCCCTCCGCGTGCACATGGCAGACGACCCCTACCCCACCTTCTCGAAGGCGCTCTACGTGCTGCTCAACGATCTGCGCGCCTACGCGCATGACCTCGGCTTCGACTTCGACGAGGTCATGCGCGCGGCATCGCAGGCCCACCGGATCGACCAGCGCAAGGCCAAGTAGCCGGACGCCCCCGGCACCGCGGCCCGCGGGTGCCGGAGCCCAACGAACGATCCCGTCGGAAGGACCTTCACCATGACCACGCCGCCGATTCCCGCCCCGGACCCTAAGTACCCTCCCCGGGGCTCGATACGGATGTACCTCGACCGCGGTGAGCACCCCGCGTCCCGGATGCCGCTCCTCGGTGCCGATCTCGACAACCCGCCCGCCGTCTGCGGAGGCTGCGTCAACACGGTGTTGAGGCAGCTCGACGACGGTCAAGAGCGTCTCAAGTGCGGACTCCAGCCTCGCGGAAGGCGCAGGAGGCGCGGCCCCGATCTGCGCGACTCGATGCCCGCGTGCGTGAAGTACGCCGCCGCGGCCGCCGCACTGCGCAACACCTGATCTCCCTGACCCCCGCGCCCGGGTCCCCTCCGCCGGAACCCACGCCGGTCCCGCGCCTCAAGAGGCGGCGGGACCCGGTCGGGGTCAGGTCTCCCTCTCCTTCGCCCCCGCATCCGCCTCACCCCGGAGATGTGATCATGCTGCCCGGCCTCGCCCAGCACATCGACTTCCAGCCCGCCCACAACGACTACAGCCGCGGGTTCCTCGTGGTGAGCAAGACCGACCACACCATCGAGTACGGCTACGTGTGGGAACACGCCCTGTCGGACGACACCACCACGTGGGTCGCCCAGCCCGACACGGCCAACGACGCTTCGCGTATCGCCGGGTTCCAGTCCCGGGAGTGGGCCGGCGAGTTCCTGTACGAGCGCGAGTGGCCCAAGTTCGTCCATCGTGAGGACACCCAGGTCGACACCATCCCGCTGCCGGAATGCACGGAGCACGCGCCGTGCGGGACGTGCTCCCTGTGCGAGCCCGACCTGACCCGCCGCGGAGTCCTCTGAACCGGGTGCAGTCGCCCCTGGTCGCCGCCGAAGCTGCCGTCGACACCCTCGTCCGGGAGCTCTGGGCCCCGCGCGTGGTCGTCGGATGCGGAGACGTCCTCGCACAGCGCGACCTTGCCGAGGACACCGTCGCCCGCCTGCGCGAATGGCACGCCATCGCGACGGCGTCCCTGAAACTGATCTGCTTCGCGATCGCCACGCGCACCACCGACCGGCTGCTGGACGCCTTCACGGCCAGCAGGTAGCCGCCCCCTCCCCGGCCCACCTCCTGTGGGCCGGGGCCGAAGGAGGAATCGTGGCACAAGCCCACGACCACAGCGAGAGCCAGGCCGTAGCCCGGGCTCTGCGCGGCGTCATGCCCGCACCCAGCCGTACCAGCGTGTACGTGCTGACCTGTGGATGCCCCGACGCCGAGGGCCTGTTGTCCTGGCACATCGACACCGAGAACCGGTCCTACGAACTCGACCTCTCGCCCGCCGCAGCCGGTCCGAGGCATCCGAGGCAGGTCCGGCTGACCAGCCAGCCGCTCCTCGGTGACGGCACCGTCTGGAGCGAGGACCTCCTCGTTTCAGACGCCCCGGCCGACTGGGCGCACTCCCTCGCACGACTCATCGCACGGCTCACCCTCTCGGACCGCAGCCCCCTCTCACTCGACTGAGCAAAGGACCATCGTGTCGAACCGCACTCCCCTGACCGGCTGTCTGCCCGGCTTCGGCCGGCACCGCGGCTACCCACCGCGTTACGGGTGGCTCCGGAAGGTCTACGACGCGCTGCTCCAGGACCCGGCCGCCCTGCACCGGCCCGACGCGACCGTCGTGCTCGGCGTCGGCAAGAGCATGGTCCCGTCCATGGCGTTCTGGTCCCAGGCCTTCGGACTGGCCGCCCGCAGCGGCCAGGACCTGGTGCCCACGGGCCGCGCCCACTGGCTCCTGGACGAGGAAACCGGCGCCGACCCCTACCTTGAACACGACGCCAGCCTGTGGCTGTTGCACTGGTGGCTGGTGAGCTCCGAGCCGTGCCACGTGCCCGCCTGGCGGTTTCTCTTCGGACACTCCCCGCTCAGCCGGTCCAGTCGCGCGGAGCTGCAGGGGCGTCTGACCGTCGCCGCCGACGCGGCCGGCCACAGGATCCCGGCCGCGTCGGTACTCGCCTCGGACATCGCCTGCCTGGTGAGCATGTACGCGCCCGGCGACCCCAGCGCCGCGAACATCGAGGACGAGCTCTCCAACCCGTTCCGCACCCTCCACCTGCTCGACCCCGAGCCGCCCGCCGACCGCACAGCCGACCGCAGCCACCTCGTGGCGCTGCGCCGCATGGCCGGCCGCCACTGCCCCGCGTCCCTTCAGGCGTACGCGAGCCTGGACTTCGCGGCCCGGACCGTCGGCCCCGCGGCCGGCTCCATCAGCATGGCGCGGCTCGCCTCCGACCCCCTCGGGCCCGGCCGGCTCCTTCTCACCGGCACGGCCGACCTCCGTCGCGCCCTGCACCAAGTCGCTGACGCGCATGCAGATATCGCTGTCGTTCAGTCCGGCGACGGTGAGGAGACGCTCGTCTACTCGCGTCCGCCTGTCCCCCTCGCCGAGGACGTCTTGGCCAGTGCCTACCCCGCACTGCGGTCGGCCACCAGCCGTCTCCGTCCTGCGGACGAGGGGAGTTCGCCGTCCATGTCCTGACGGACTCAGGCCTGCCGCGGGCGCGTACAGGCTCCACCCATCACGACATGCGTTGCGTACTTCAATTTCAATGTGTACTGTGATTGATGTTGATGGTGCTCGCCTCTCGGCTTGAGCACCCCGTGCTTCCCCTACCGACGAGACAGGCCAGGAGACACTTATGCGCATCAAGACCGGTGTACAGCATCAGGGTTGGACCGTGGTCCACCAGGCGCGCGGGAAGTGGCGCGGCTCCTTCGAGGGCGTGTGGCTCGGCGTGGAGGAGTCCACAGGGCACTGGGTGGTCGGCCGCCAGCACGACGGACAGTCGATGGACGACGGCTTCGACGCGGACGGCAACTGGGCCACGTCCCGGCACTTCCGCGAGGGCAACGAGTACTTGAACATGCGCCGGGCTCTGGCCGCGTACGACGAGGAGGCACAGAACGCGGGCGGTGTCTGGGACGGAATGTGGGACCAGCGCGCCCACGAGGCCGTCGCCCGGCACCTCGCGCACCGCGTTCCCTTCCCCGCGCCGGTCCGGCTTTCGGCCGGATGGATCGGGCGCGGCCTGACCGAGTCCCATGCCCCGATGGGGTCGACGATCCCGCTCGACGGGCCGGAGGCCAAGTACGAGCTGATCCGCTACCTCCAGGGCCAGACCCGGTTCGACGAGATCGTCACGGAGCCGGGCTCGGTCTCCGAGCAGGAGGCCTACCAGTTGATCATCAACGCGACGGGGCCGGTCCTGGTCGTGTGCCGCGGCGCGCACTTCTACCTGAGCAAGTGAGCCGGACGGCACGGGCGTGAGGGCGCCGCGAGCAACGCACCCGTGCCGCCGTACCACAAGTCGCCAGCCAACCACCGACATACACACCGAAGGCGACGACGCCGTCCCCAGGGGCGGCCGAGACGAAATGGACCACAAGAACCTCATCGGCCACGACGGCGCCGTCCACGAGGGCCTGCTCAACAGCCACACCGGCTTCATGATTGACGTGGCCTGCGACGCGGGCCGGTACTCGGTCGTCCACCACTACGAGAAGCTCGATCCGGCGCGCGTCACCGACGCCCCGCTGTCCTGTCCCGCGTGCGTCGCCGCGAACTCCCCGGCCACCGCAGAGCTGCACCGCGGACGCCTGGCCCACCGGTACGCCGAAGACGTGCTCGCCCTCGCCGACACCCGTGCATGCCCGCCCGCTCGGGACGACGAGGGGCTGCGGCTGGCCTTCGTGGCGCTCGGGATGCAGAACCCGCCGTCTCGAAGCCTCTACCCGCTGATCAGGGAACACCTCACCGACATGGCGACCGATCGCGCCCTGGCCGTGCCGGAAGGGGTCCCGCAGGTCCTCGTGCACTACGACCGGTACACCGGCGGCACGGTCCAGGCCCCCGTCGGCCCCGGAGACCGCCTCATGCACTACAGCGCCGCCGGCGGGTACTTCCAGTACGTCTGGGTCGATGGGCTCGAGGAGTCTCCGGACGGAATCGTTGTCACGGTCCACGAGAAGGACCGGCGTCCGGTCACGTACTCGGCGCGCGAGCTCAGCCGACGGTACTCGAAGCTCGACCGCGCGGCGCCGCCCGCAGAGGACGCCCCCGAGCAGTGATCGAAGCTGACGGCCCTGGCCTGCCCTCCGTCAGCTCTGGGCGGGCCGGGCACGGACCATCGCGGCTGCTCCCGCCCCCGGCCCGCAGCTGTGCGCCGGGATAGTGCTCGTCCCTCGCAGCCAGGTCCCCACCGCGATGGCCCCGGCCAGTTCGGGTCTGCTCGCCCGCGGCCCGCGCCGGGATTGCCTCGCCCCCACACAGCACCGCAGCGGATGCGCCCCACGGCACGTTCCGCCGCCCAACTGCCCCTCCCTTTCCCGGATGCTGCGCCGCGCCTTCGCCCCCGCAGCCCCATCACCCGACTTCGGAAAGCGCCCACACCATGACCACCGACCGCCCGCATGTCGTCTACCTGGCCCCGTCCGACCCGGCCCGCCCCCAGCCCGGCCGGGCCAACGACGAGGAGGCCGACCGCTCGGAGAACGCGGTCCTGACCGCCTACCTCTTCCACCTGACGGCCAAGGGACACCGTGTCCTGCGGCACCGCGTCGTCACGGATCCCGTCCTGGCGTCCACCGACCTCTTCGACGCAACCGCCGGAGAGGTGGTGCTGGCCTGTCACCGCTCCCACTACTCCGCTCTCATCGCCGCTTACGGCGTGATCAGCGACTGCGCGCGGCTCTTCTCCCCCGGCCGCCGCGCACTGCTGCTCACCGCTGAGCCGGGCCCGGTTGCACGGGAGTTCCTGTCCCACCACAAGATCATCGCGATCTGGCCCGAGGGCGAGTCCTTCGTCCGCGCGGACCCGGCAGCAGAGACAGACAGGACGTGAACCTCCAGCGCTTCGGGCCGCCGTCGACGAGAGCCGAGGAACGCGCATGGCGCGCGGCCGGTCTCCTCGTCGACGTCGCCGGGCGCGTACTGCCGGCCACGGTCCAGCCCTGCGCCTACTGCGACGGCGAGGATCTCGGCGACACCTGCCCGGCCTCCCTGACCTGCCCCACGTGCAAGGCCGCGCCCCGACAGGGGTGCCGCCGTCCGAGCGGCCATTCCGCACAGCAGTGGCACCGCGGACGCGTCCGTGCCTCCGACCTGGAAGACCAGCGCCGCGAGGAAGACGGCGACACCACCCTGCCCGCCCGCTGGGCCGACACCCAGCCGGCGCCGATCCCATCACGAGGAACACGATGACGACCGACCACCGCCGCACCCGCGTTGCGGGCACTTCTCTTTCGCGCGGCGCACCGGACCGGCCGCGTACGGCCGGAGCTTCGGCACCGCCCATCACCCCCGCTCAGCGCCGTGCCCTCCTCGCCGGGGCCAGGGACCCGATCGGGCTGCTGCCCAAGTCCGTCAACCTGCGGACCCTGGCGTCCCTCGCCGACGTCGGCTACGTCGGCCTGGACCAGAGCCGCGACGTCCTTCGCGGGCAGGAGGCGACCCGGGACCAGTTGGACGTCTGGGGTGGTGCTCTGACCGAGGACGGCTGGCAGCGGGCCCGCGCCGAGGGCGCGGGCGGGTTCCGGATCGTCGTCGTCGGCTGCGGAAAGGCCAAGCAGGACCGCCGCGTGAGGGCCGGCGCGATGTACGTCGGCACGTTCCATGGCTCCTGCCGGGAAACGGCCAAAGCCCTGCTCCAGGACGGCGGCCGCCTCTACATTCTGTCGGCTGCCCACGGGCTCCTCGACCTGTCCACGGAGATCGACCCGTACGACATCACCGTGGGCGACCCCGGCAGCGTCAGCGCGGACTTCGTGCAGGCGCAGGTCCGGGAACGCGGCATCGAGTCCGCGGAGGTGACGGTGCTCGCCGGCAGCAAGTACGTGGCCCTCGCACGGCAGTCCTGGCCGGACCTCGAGGCACCGCTCGCCGGGGCTGGCGGGATCGGGGAGATGAAACAGCGCCTCTCCCAGATCCGTCTCGCCGCGCGGGCCGAAGCCAGGCAGGAGCGGTGAGCGCGCCGAACGGACCCGCTCCGGCGCGGTGGGAAGCCATGGCATCCGGCAACGATGGAGGCTGGGCGCAGCGGTGGAGCGGCGGTGTGCCGACGTGGGTTCATACCTCGCAGGGCGGCTTTGACCGGCGCCGCTACGAGGTGGTCGAGCTGGCGGAGGCGCCCGCCCGGGAGTACATCCAGGCGAACCACTACCTGTCGGGGTGGCCGCCGGCTGTCCACCGGTTCGGGCTGGTGGACCTCCAGGCCGCAGGGGACGGCGACGGCCAGGTGGTCGACGGCCACCTGCTGGTGGGTGTCGTCGTCCTGGGCGTCCCGATGAGCCGCCGTGCTTTGACCAGGGTTTTTCCATCGCTGGTCCCGTATACGGAGGCGCTGGAGATGTCGAGGGTGTGCTTGTCCCCCTCGGTGGCGAGCAACGGGGAGAGCTTCGCGGTCGCGGGGGCTTTGCGTCTGGCCGCGGGCCACGGCGTTCGGGGAGTGGTCACCTACGCGGACCCCGTCGCACGGCTGCGGACCCTGCCGGACGGGCGCACGGCCGGCTCGCCGAGAGGGCACCTCGGGGTCATCTACCAGGCCCTTTCCGCAACTTATACGGGCCGCAGCACGGCGCGGACGGTCATCGTGCTGCCGGACGGCCAGGTGCTCCCTAGTGGAGTGCGCGCGTGTTCGTCTGCTGCTGCCTGACCCAGCGAAGCTGCATTTCAGCAGGCAGACCGCGCTGCAGGTGGCATTCACTCGTTGGTGTGGGATCTCAGCAGTAACTCGCAGATTCTGCGAGTAGTCCCTGTAATTTCACCGTTCGTGTCAGATTCCGAAAGTCGCGTCCTGACCCTGCTGCGTCCAGGTGTCGACACCCGCGCGGTGGTGGACCCGGCCGCGGTTTCGGTGGAGTCAGGGTTGGCGGACGTCGTCACCCTGCAGCGCCGCCGACAGGCCCGCATGTCCGCCACCGACGAGGAGAGCTTCTTCCTTGACACGCTCTCGGAGTACCAGTGGGCCCGGGACGCGGCCGGCCTCGCGCCGACGACGCTCGACGGCCTGCTCAAGCCGGTGGTGGAGGTCTGCGAGTATTACGGCACCGTGCCATGGCAGCTCTCTCCTCGTGAGGTCGACCGCTACTTCGCCGGGCCGGGCAAGCGGGCGCCGTCGACGTTGCGTGGGAAGATCAACAAGATCGACTCGTACTTCGCGTTCCTCGAGCAGCGGTACGCCGGCGAGATCATGCGGCGATTCGGCGCCTCCGTCGAGTCGCCGATCGACCCGTTCAACCGACCTCGGCACCGCGGGGACTTCGGTCTGCGGATCCCGCCGTCGCAGACGGCGATGCGCGACTTCCTCGGCCGGTGGCGCGAGGACTTGCCCAACGCCCGAAAGTATCTGGTTGCCTGCCGCGACTACGTGATGACCAAAGTCGCCTACCTCTCGGGCGTCCGCGCCGCGGAGTTGTGCGGCGTGTGCATGGGCGACCTGCACTGGGAGCACGGGCAGTGGGGCCGGTTCGTCGTGCTGGGCAAGGGCGCGCACGGCTCAGGGCCGCGGCCTCGGGAGGCGTACATGTTCCAGGAGGGGCGGGCCCTCCTGTGGTGGTACATCGAGGAGGTCCGGGGCGAGTTCGGCGACGATAGCGAGCACCCGCGGGCGCCGCTGTGGCCCTCGGAGCGCAAGCCGACCGCGGTCGCCTCGCTGAACCTGCCGATCGCGCCGGCGATCGTGCCGTCCACGTTTCGCAAGGCGCTGCACACGGCGGCCGCGAGCTACCTGACCGGCCCGGTCACCGATCTCTTCCCCCACCTGCTGCGTCACGCGTGCGCGACCCACAACTACGAGCGTGGGATGACGTTGTGGGAAGTGCAGAAAGTCCTCGGACACGACTGGGCAACCACGACACTTCGGTACATGGCGACCGCTCACGCCGACCCTGAGCACGCGAACCTGACCGCGAGCTCGAGGGCGGCGCAACGACTGGTGATGGACAAGGGGAACCTACGGTGAAGTGGAACCTTCGGATGGTGGCCGCGCAACGGGACCTGTGGCGGCCGACCGAGGTGCTGGCTGCCTTCCAGCAGGTGGGGTTCAACCCGTCGCTGAGCAAGGTGGCCGCGTTGTGGGGCGGGACCCCGGTCACGGTGCGCCTGGAGGACCTGGACAAGATGTGCGCCGCGCTGGACTGCACGGTCGCCGATCTGCTCCAAGCCGAGCCGTTCGCCGCTGCCCAGTCGGCGCCAGAGTCCGGCCAGCGCGCGGTCGGCGCCGAGGAGCAGTCGGCGGCGGGCCCAGTCCGGCCGGTGCCACGCAGTCGTCGGGGTGCCGGGCCGCGCTCGCTCCCGCCGAACTGAGCGGCCGGCTGATGGTGGTGGGGCGTGGAGCGGGGCGAGCGCGGAGCTGCCCGGTGTGTCTGGGGTGGCTGGTGGTGCACTGGAACCGAGTGTGCGACGGGTGCCGACCCTGGGTTAGGAGGTATCCCGAGGTCGGGGTGTGCCCGCGGTGCCGGCACGAGGCGCACCTGAACACGGACGGGCTGTGCAAGCCGTGTCTGATGGCGATCCGGGCGGAGGGCGACGCGGAGTGGGCCCTGGGCCTGGCCGAAGCGCGACCGCGGCCGGTCCAGTTGATCGTCGGCGGGATGTACGGCGACCGGTCGGCGGACGCCCGGCCGCTGCGCCGGCCCACCAAGACGGGGCTCAAGGTGGGGCAGGGGTGGTGGATCAAGCTACGGAAGCAGCGCGCCGCCCCGGCCGGGCCGCCGGTGCTTCAGGCGCAGGTGTGCGGCCAGGTGGCGCTGTTCACGGTGCCCAGGGTGCTGACCGACGCCACGGTCAGCGCGATCGTCGGCCGGCCGGTCGCTGGGTGGGAGGAATGCCGCCTGGTGGTCGAGGTGATGGCGGCGGAGCACGGCCTGTCCGTGGGCTGGCAGCGCGCAATCGCCGAGATGGTCCGCCTCGCGCTGGCCGTACGGGAGGCGGAGGGTGCCGTACGGCTGCCCGAGCCGATGCTGCGGGACCTGCCGTCCAATGGGGACGCGGTGCGCCTGGTCCTGCTGCGTGCCGGACTGCTGGACCAGGCGCCGGAGCCGATGCGGTTCTCCACCACCAACCAGCCCACCACCACCTACATCACCGCCCCGGCACCCTTGCCGCCGTCCGTGGCGCGGTCATGCCGCGACTGCGATGCCTGGATGGCCAGCGGCAAACGAGGCTTCCGCTGCAGTCCGTGCCGTCACTGGCGCGAGCTGCACCCAGTGGGCCGGTGCGGCCGGTGCCTGCGGGGTGAGCTGCCGCTGCGCGGCGGCCGGTGCCGCACCTGCCGCCTCTACCGGCATCTGGACGACGCAGGCCCGGCAGCGGCTGAGGCCACCCAGCTGGTCATCGACCTTCCCCACGGGGCTCCCAGCCAGGCCCAGCTGATCCCGGTCGCCGAACCTGTGCCGGCAAAGGACGAGGACGAGGTGGTGTCCTCCCTTCATGCTGCCCGCGGGCAGGAGCCGCTCTTCGGCATGCGGCGCGACTGGTCGCCGGTCATGGTCCATCTGCGACGCCGCAGCTACAGGGACCTGCCGTTGACCAGCGCGTCCCGTGCACTAACCGAGGAACTGGACCGGCTGCGCCGCGATCGGCAGGACCCCGCGTACCGCAAGGACATCCGCACCCTGACGATCCTGGTGTACTGGCTCGGCGCCGAGACGGTCTTCCAGGAGCGCGACGTCCACGACCTCGCCCTGCTCGACCCCAACCTTGCGGCCAAGGGGGTCTGCCAGTTTCTGGCCGCTCGCGGCCTGTTGGCCGAGGACCCGGAACTGCACCGGGACGCGGACCAGGTCTGGATCCAAGCCACTATCGGCAAGCTGCCGCCGACCGTCGCCGACGAGGTACGGCTGTGGGTGCAGGTCCTGCGCGGTCAGGGTCGGCGCGAGCATGAGGCCCGCGGCTACGACGGCATCCGCCGTTACCTCTTCGCTCTCGAGCCGATCCTCACCGCCTGGGCCAGCAGCGGCATCACCACGTTGCGGCAGATCACCATCGACCACGCCACCACCGCCGTCGACGACCTCACCGGGAGCGCCCGCCGCCAGCTCGCCATCAGCCTGCGCAGCCTGTTCAAGGCCCTGCGCCAGGAACGCGTCGTCTTCCGCGACCCCACCCGCAACCTCCCCGTCGGCGACCTCAAGGGCATCCCGAAGTCCGTGCCCTCGGACCTTCTGGCCGGGCTCCTCGACCGCGCCTCGACCCCGCTCGGCCGGCTCGTCATCGCCCTGACCGCCGTCCACGCGCTGCCCGGCCACGAGATCCCCACCCTGCTGACCTGCGACCTCAACCTCGCCCACGGCACCCTCGAAGCCCGCCGCGGCCTGCTGCGCCACACCCTCTACATCGAGGAGTTCACCCGGGCCCTCGCCGACGAGTGGCTCACCTACCGCCACCGGCGCTGGCCCGCCTCGACCAACCCCCACCTGCTCGTCAGCCAGCGCACCGCGCTCGATCCCGACCACCCGCCGGTCAGCATGACCATGCTTCACAGACACCTGCCCAAGGGGTTCACGCTGGACGGCCTGCGGCAGGACCGGATCCTGAACGAGGCGCTGGAGACCGGCGATCCGCTGAAGCTGATGCGCCTGTTCGGCATCACGGAGAAGACCGCCATGCACTACATCGGCGTGGCCCATCCGGAGAAGACTTCCCAGCTGCCCCGGTAACGGCCGGCGCGAGAACCTGCTCGGGTACGGCGACTGGACCGGCCCGGCCTCCGCCACCCTGATCGGTGTGGGCCGCCCGGCCCGTGACGCCGCACGGGACCTCGCGCAGCTGCTGAGCGGCTGACGCCGCGCACCGGCGTCAGGGCCGGGTGAGGATCGTGCAGATGTCGCCGGCCGAGCAGGTGTCCGGGCCGGTCATGGCGGCCCGGCGGGCCAGCTCACGCAACACGGTGCGGGCCTGGCGGAGCTCGGCCATCCGTCGGGTGATCTCCGCCAGGTGTTCCTCGATGAGCATGCCGACCTGGGCGCATGGCGCCTGGCCGCTGTCGCGCAGGGCAAGGATCGAACGGATCTCGGCGAGGGTGAGCCCGGCGGCCTGGGCGTCGCGGACGAAGGAGAGCCGGGCGACGGTGTGCGGCGGGTAGTCGCGGTAGCCGCCGGCGGTGCGTGGGGGCGCGGGCAGAAGGCCGGCCTGCTCGTAGAAGCGGATCGTCTTCGTGGTCAGCCCCGATTCGGCGGCGAGCTCCCCGATGCGCATGTCTCCAGCGTACGGCTAGACCTTCCAGTGCACTGGAAGGTCTACCGTCGGCCTCATGAGGATCACCGTGCTGACCGTGCCCGACTGCCCCAACGCCCCCGTGGTCCGCGAACGGATCACCGCAGCCCTGGGCGGGCGGGACGCCCGGGTGGAGCTGATCGAGGTGCGCGAGGAGGCGGAGGCGGCCCGGTGGCAGATGACCGGCTCGCCCACGGTCCTGGTGGACGGCGTCGACCCTTTCGCCGTGGCGGGTGCTCCGGCGAGCGTGTCATGCCGCCTGTACCGGGACGAGGAAGGCCGGCCCGGCGGAGCGCCGAGCGTTGAGGCCCTGCGGCAGGCGTTCGCCGGCACCGGGGTGTCCGCGTCCGCGCCTGTCGAAGAGTGCTGCCGGGACGACCGTGATGTGCTGGATCCGATCGGCCGGGCCGGCCGTGGCCGCAGCGCCCCGGACGAGCGCGGTCTGCGCGCGGTCCATCAGGCTGTGCTGCGGCACTTCGCCGCCACCGGCCACGCGCCGGAACCGGCCGACCTCGCTGCCGCCGCTGCTTCGGCAGGCCGTACGGCCGCGGACGTCCTGGCCGAGCTGGACTGCGAAGACTTCCTCACCCTCGACGCCGACGGGCGGATCAGTGCGGCGTATCCGTTCTGCGCGGTGCCGACCCCGCACCGCCTGCGCCTGGCGAGCGGGGTGGAGGCGTGGGCGATGTGCGCGATCGACGCCCTCGGCGTGGCCGCAATGCTCCACCAGGACGTCGCGGTCAGCTCCTGCGACCCGGTCGACGGCCGGCCGATCACGGTCGCCTTCACCGACGGCACCGCACACTGGGAGCCGGCCGAAGCGGTCGTCTTCGTCGGACAGCGGGACCAGGCGGGCCCGGCGGCCACCGTGTGCTGCGACGCGCTGAACTTCTTCGCCGGCCCCACCACGGCCGAGGCATGGGCGCGGCAGCATCCCGAGGTCCAGGGCCGGGTCACCAGCCAGGCCGAAGCACTTCGCATCGCCGAGCAGACCTTCGGTCCGCTCCTGGCTCGGGAGTGACGGGCAGCCGGGATCCGGTTGTGCCCCGGGCAGGGCGGGAATCATCTGCACCTGAGCACGAGCGCGGCTGGAGCGGAACACCATGGGCGAGCACACCGTGATGGACCGGCAGGCCGTGTACGCCGACTACGCGCGGGCGCGGCGGACCTTCCACGCCCTCCTCGGCCATGCCTCGCAGGGCGGCCTTGACCGCCCGAGTGACGGCACGCTGTGGACCAACCGCCAGTTGCTGTGGCACATGCTGTTCGGCTACATCATCACCCGCGTCCTTCTTGTCCTGGCACGCGCTTTCAGCCGGCTGCCCCGGCGACTGAGCCGAGGCTTTGCCCGGCTGCTGGACGCCGGTACCAAGCCGTTCGACCTCGTCAACTACCTCGGACCCCGTGGGGCCGCCAGGATCATCAGCCCACAGCGGATGGGCGCCATGTTCGACAAGGTCACCGGCGCGTTGGAGCGGCGCCTTGCCGCCGAAGCCGAGGCCGATTTCGCCCGCGGCATGCACTATCCCGTCCGGTGGGACCCCTTCTTCAAGGACTTCATGACCCTCGCGGACATCTACCGCTACCCCACCGAGCACTTCGACTTCCACCACCGCCAGCTGACCCTCGACGAGCCAGGCTGAAGCGGGCCGAAAGTGCCGCTCGCCACCCGGCGCCGCGGGTCGGCCACGCTGATCCCCCGAGCGGGGAGGTGGTCAGTGGCTGCGGGGCGCGTACATGATCACGGCCATCCCTGCGAGGCACACCAGCGCGCCGATCACGTCCCAGCGGTCGGGGCGGTAGCCGTCGGCGATCATGCCCCAGGCGATCGATCCGGCCACGAAGATCCCGCCGTAGGCGGCGAGGATGCGGCCGAAGTTGTCGTCGGACTGGAAGGTGGCCACCACGCCGTAGAGGCCGAGGGCGATGACGCCGGCACCGATCCAGATCCAGCCCTTGTGCTCGCGGATGCCCTGCCAGACCAGCCAGGCGCCGCCGATTTCGAAGAGGGCGGCGACGACGAACAGGGCGACGGAACGAGCGACGGTCATGTGGGTGGACCCTACCGGCGGCCCGTGCCGCTGATCTTCAGCGGGTCGCCGGACGCCTGGCAGCCGCACCGGCCCTGACCTGTCGTCTTCGGCGGGCAGGAGCAGGAGCGGCGGCGCTGGCCGAGCCACCAGGTGCCGGCGGCAGCCGCGGCCAGGGCGACGGCGAGGGCGGGCAGCCACCCCGCCACCGTCCCGGCGCCCGTGCCCAGAACACCGGCCGTGATCATGACGTGCTTCCGGCCCGACCGGCGCCTGTTCTACCGGCCGGTGGACCGCGCAACTCATCACGCCGCTGAGTACACCGCCACCCGGACAAGGTCCGCACATCTCTGGTGTTGACAGGCGCCGCGCCGCGGTCTGCCGCCTGCGCTTCCGCTCGCGCAAAGGGGCCGTTCATGTGGGTCGCGCAGCATGGGACTGCGGCCATGTGCACTGCTCTTTGGCTCATATATCGTGTGCCGATATCGGAGACCGTAAAGTATGCGGCCGTGTGTCGCTGAGGAGTGTGCCCATGAGCAAGCCATCGACCGCCGGCAGCATTCCGGGGGAGTTGCGGCGGACGCTCGGTGTGCCCGACGCGGTCGTGATCGGTTTGGGGTCGATGATCGGCGCCGGGATCTTCGCCGCGCTCGCCCCGGCGGCGCGCGCGGCCGGCTCCGGCCTGCTGATCGGGCTGGCCGTGGCGGCGGTGGTCGCCTACTGCAACGCCACCTCCTCCGCGCGGCTCGCGGCCCGGTATCCGGCGTCGGGCGGCACGTACGTGTACGGCCGCGAACGTCTCGGCGACTTCTGGGGCTACCTGGCAGGGTGGGCGTTCGTGGTCGGCAAGACCGCCTCCTGCGCGGCGATGGCGCTCACCGTCGGCTCGTACGTGTGGCCGGGGCAGGCGCACGCGGTCGCGGTCGCCGCCGTCGTGGCGCTGACCGCGGTGAACTACGCCGGGGTGCAGAAGTCCGCGTGGCTGACCCGGGTCATCGTGGCCGTGGTCCTGGCGGTCCTCGCCGCCGTGGTGGTCGCGGCCCTCACCTCCGGTACAGCGGACGCGGCCCGGCTGGACGTCGGCTCGGACGCCACCGTCGGCGGGGTGCTGCAGGCGGCGGGGCTGCTGTTCTTCGCCTTCGCCGGCTACGCGCGCATCGCCACCCTGGGCGAGGAGGTCCGCGATCCGGCCCGCACGATCCCGCGGGCCATCCCGATCGCGCTGGGCATCACCCTCGCCGTCTACGCCCTCGTCGCCGTCTCCGTTCTGATGGTGCTGGGCCCGGACCGGCTGGCCGAGGCGGCGGCGCCGCTGTCGGACGCCGCGCGGGCCGCGGGCGCCGACTGGCTGGCCCCCGTCGTCCGGGTCGGTGCGGCCGTCGCCGCGCTCGGCTCCCTGCTCGCCCTGATCCTGGGGGTCTCCCGCACCACCCTGGCCATGGCTCGAGACCGCCACCTGCCCAACGCTCTGGCCGCCGTCCACCCGAAGTTCCAGGTCCCGCACCGGGCCGAGCTCCTCGTCGGCGCCGTTGTGGCCGTGGCCGCCGCGACCGGAGACCTGCGCGGGGCGATCGGGTTCTCCTCCTTCGGGGTCCTGGTCTACTACGCCGTCGCCAACGCCTCCGCCTGGACCCTCACCCCCGACGAGGGCCGCCCCCACCGCCTGATCCCCGCCGTCGGGCTGGCAGGCTGCCTCGCCCTGGCCTTCGCCCTGCCCGTCTCCTCGGTCATCTCCGGAGTTGCGGTGATCGCGCTGGGCGCCGCCGTCTACGCCCTACGCCGAACCCTCACGGCGCGAGGCTGATCCCCCCGCCCCGGCCGTTGCCCCGCCCGGGGGAACGGCCGGGCTGTCTGTTGTCCCCGGCCCCGGAATCGCAGGACGATATCCGCATCCGATACCCGGCCGAGGCGAGGTGCCCCCCGTGACCCAGCTCCAGCAATGGCAGGCCAGGCTGACGGGCACGAGCGCACCGGGCGCCGCCATCCTCATCCGCCTCTACGTCGGCGCCATCTTCCTGTCGGAGGGTGTCTTGAAGTTCCTGCGCCCCGACCAGCTCGGCACCGGCCGCTTCGACAAGGCCGGCATCCCCGCCCCCGACCTCCTCGCACCCCTCGACGGCGCCTTCGAGATCGTGTGCGGCCTGCTGATCCTCGCCGGCCTCCTGACCCGGCTCGCCGTCGTGCCGATGATCGTGAACATGCTCGGCGCGCTGCTGCTCACGAAGCTGCCGATCCTGTGGGGTGACGCCCCGCTGTTTACCGGAAAGTCCGGCTGGTGGGATCTGGCCCATGAATCGCGTACCGACCTCGCGCAGCTGTGCGGCAGCCTGTTCCTTCTCATTGTCGGCGCCGGTGTCTACTCGCTCGACGCCCGCCTAGCCCGCGTCCGGTCCGCCGTCCCCGCCGGGGCGACGGCGCGCGGCTGATCAGGGTGCGTTGTCGCCCAGGACCTCGCGGGCCAGCTCCGCCAGGGCCTTGCGGTCCTCTGCCAGGGCCTTCTTCCCCGCCTCGGTTGCCTTGTAGACGCGGCGGGTGCGGCCGTCGACCACTCGCTGCTCCGAGGTCAGCAGCCCGTCCGCCTCCAGCCGGTGGAGCGTCGGATACAGCGTTCCGGGGCTGATCTGGTAGCCGTGGGAGGCCAGTTCCTCGGTCATCCACGCGCCGTGGATCTCCTCCTCGGCCGCGTGATGCAGGATGTGCAGCCGCACCGCTCCCCGCTGAAACTCCCGCACCCTTACCCCGCCTCCCCGCCCTCAAGGCAGTGACGAAACCGATATCGGGTACCGAGTCTACGGCCGGTGCCGCCCTGGATTCCGGCCCTCTGCGCGAATCCGATGATCGGCGAGCCAGGTGCGGGGCAGACGACCTGGACCCGATCCTTCGAGGAGACAACTGCGATGACGGACACCGACAGGTCCGGCAGGTGGCCAGGGGCGGTCAGAGGAGCGGCGGCCGCGTGGCTCGCCCAGCCGGCCGGCAAAGCCGCCCTGGCGCTCACCGCCGGCGCGGTTGTGACCATCACCCTGGTCGTCGTCGGCGCGCGTCCCGTTCTGCGCCTGGACCAGGCCGTGGCGGAGCGCCTGCACGCGGCGGCGCTCCAGCACCCTGGTCTCACCCATGTCGGCCGGATCGTCACCGACTGGGTCGTCGACCCGTGGACCATGCGCCTGCTGCTCGCCGCAGCCGTGGTGTGGTTGTGGCACCGGCGTCAGCGGCTCTTGGCCTGGTGGGTGGCCTGCACTTCCGCCGTGGAATGGGCGCTGCGATCAGTGCTGCGCTGGGCTATCGGCCGTGACCGGCCGGTGTGGGACCGCCCTGTCGACTCCGCCGAGTTCGCCGCCATGCCCTCGGGCCACGCCATGACCGCGGCCGCCACCTGCGTGCTGCTGCTGTGGCTCGCACATGTCGCCCACCTGCCTACCGGCCTGGTGCGTCTCGCTGCGGCGGCTGCCGTCGCCGCCGTTGCCGCCGCCTGCTTCACGCGGGTCTTCCTCGGTGTGCACTGGCTCACCGACACCCTCGCCGGGACCCTGCTCGGTGCCGGCCTGGCCGTGGGCGCCGCCGCGGCCTGGCACGCCGGGCCGTACGGCAACGCCGCCCGTTCGGAGTCCTCGCCCACCGACGACGATCTGAGCCGGGGCCTGTAGCAGCGGAGACCCGGCAGATATCGTGAGTCGACAGATCGGAGTTCACCGGGGCAGGCTCTGGGTGACGCGCCACAAGCGACGGGGCAGATCACCCTCCTCGAAGGCGTGCACCTCATCGAGGGTCCATCCGTCTGCGAGAGCGTCGACCAGGTCGCGCGGGAAGAAGTGCACGGCGAATCCACCGTGCTCCCAGACGTCGTCGCCGTGCGCGGTGCCGGCGCCGTAGTGGGCGTCGCCGGTGTGCCGCACCGTGTAGACGAACATCCCGCCGGGCCGAAGGACTCGCCGGATCTCGCCGACGGCTGCGTGGATCTCTTTGGTGGACAGGGCCATGCAGAGCAGCATGTGCGCGAATACACCGTCCACCGAGGCGTCCGGCAGCGGCAACGGCTCACGCACGTCGTGCAGCACGGTGGTGACCCGCGGATCGAGGTCCTGGGCGTGGGCGGTCTGCCGCAGTTGTGCCAGGCCGGTGCCGGAGAAGTCGGTGGCGTGAACCGAGAAGCCTTCCCGGGCGAAGTGCAGAGCGTCGCGGCCGTGCCCGGCGCCCAGTTCCAGCACGTCCCTGGCCCCGGCCGCGCGGAACACCCGGGCGGCGTGCAGGGCCGGGGCGGAGGGCTGCTCGCCGTACATTCCGGGATGGGCTGAGTAGGTGTCCTGCCAGTGTTGGCGCTGCGCCTCTGCCAGGTCTTGCTCGCTCTCGGCCATCGTTTCGCCCCTTCATCTCCCGGCCGGCGCCGGTGCCAGATGCGCAGGCCAGCCTAGACGGCGCTGCTGAGTGCCTGGCGCAGCTGGTCGAGGCTGGGGAGACCGGCAAGGCCCTCCGGCGTCGGATAGACGCGGCAGGCCAGACCCGGGGGACGGCCGGCCTCGGCGAAGGGGTCTCGGCCATTGATGAGGAGGGTGGGGGAACCGCTGAAGCCGAGTTCCTCGGCTTCAGCTTGATCCGCAAGGAGCCGGTGAGTGAACGTCGTGTCGCTCAGACCGAGGCTGTCGAGCGCGACCCGCAGGCGCTCGGTCGCGGGATTCTCGTTCGGACAGTCCGGCACGAGGAGGATCTCGATTTCCATGTCTCTTCCCTTGCCGTGAGGACGGGTCAGCAGCAGTCGCATCCGGGGCGGCAGCCGCACGCGTCCGCCTCGGCGCCAGCGCCCGGGACCACGGCGGCGGCCGGGTTGGCGCAACATCCCTTCCCCTGCCAGGCGTCGCGGCCTTCCTTGACGGCGATGGCGGCGATGACGAGGGCGGCGATCGGGTCGGCCCAGGACCAGCCGAGGGTGGCGTTGAGGAGAAGGCCCGCGAGCAGGACGGCGGAGAGGTAGGTGCACAGCAGGGTCTGCTTGGAGTCGGCGACGGCACTGGCCGAGCCGAGTTCACGTCCGGCCTTGCGCTGGGCGGCGGACAGGAACGGCATGATCGCCAGGGACAGGGCGGCGATGACGATGCCGGGGATGGAGCGGTCGGCCTCACCGGTGCCGGCCAGTGCCCGGACCGCGTCGACGGTGACGTAGGCGGCGAGTACGAAGAAGGAGATCGCGATGATCCGCAGGGTGCGCTGCTCGCGCGCCTCTCGGACGGCGTGATCGGAGGCGGAGAACTGCCAGGCGACCGCGGCGGCCGAGGAGACCTCGATGATCGAGTCGAGACCGAAGCCGACCAGCGCGGTGGACGAGGCCATCGTCCCGGCAGTGATCGCGACGACCGCCTCGATGACGTTGTAGGTGATCGTCGCGGCGACCAGCAGGCGTATTCGCCTGGCGAGGACGTCACGGCGGGCGGGGGACGGGCCGAGGGATATCGCCGTCATGTCAGCAGCAGCCCTTCTCATCGGCATCCGGACAGGTCCGGTCGGCCTCGACCGCGACGACAGCGTTGCGCAGATCGTCCAGCGCGTGGCCCAGGCGAGGATCAGCGAGTTCGTAGCGGCTTCGGCGGCCCTCGGGGACAGCGACGACCAGGCCGCAGTCACGCAGGCACGCCAACTGGTTGGACAGACGGGTTCGGGAGATTCCGAGAGCGTCAGCGAGGTCAGAGGGGTAGGCCGGGGCCTCGCGCAGCGCGAGCAGCAGCCGGCAGCGGATCGGATCGGCCAGCGCCCGGCCGAAGCGGGTCAGGGCGTCGAGGTCGGTGGCGAGAGTCAGCACAGCAGCGACGATACACGCATGCTTGAATCCATGGAACCGTGAACTATCAAGGGAGTCCGATGCGACGCACCGTCATGCCCGAGCCCTTGCGCTCGGCCTTCGCCGCCGAGATACCCCTCGCCCTCCGGCCGGGCCTCGCCGGAGCTGGCCCGGTAAAGAGCGGTTCCTTACCGGGCTGCTCGTACGATGGGCGCATGACCAGCAGCACGGGATCGAGCCGCCGCCCCGCCGGGCGGCTGTTTGTGCTGCTGGTGATGGCGGTGCTGACCGGCCTGCTGGGCATGCACGCCCTCGGCCCCGCCGGGGCGCCGTCACCGCGCATGGATGCCGGCCACGACATGGAGATGGCCACGACCACCGGCACTCCGCACGCGAACGCGGGATGCTCCCACACAGACGGCGGCACCGACCATCTGGACCACGCGGACGGAACGTGTGCGGCGGCCGGGATCGGCTCCGCGTACGCGCCGCCCGCGCTGACCAGCGCCCTGATGGACGCCCCTGCCGCTTCCGACCCGGCGACAAGCGTGACAGGGCCGGCCGAGAGCGGCCGGGCACCGCCCGACCTGTCTGAGCTGCAACTTCTGCGGATATAGAGCGGCCCGCACGGCACCCCCTTGCCCGGATGCTCCGGCGACAGGTGCCGCGCTTTCGCACGCCCTCATCCCAGATCACTCGCGCGCCGCTGTGTCGTGGCCGCGCGTACAAGGAGTTGCACCATGACCAGCAAGCGATCCCTCGTCCGCCGTACCGCCGCCGTGGCTGGCGCTGCAACCGCCGCCCTCGTCCTCGCCGCCTGTGGTGGGAACGGCGACAGCTCGGCCGGACACGACGGCCACAGCAAGGAGTCCCCGTCCGCCTCAGCGCCGGCCTCGCAGGCTCAGCACAACGCGGCCGACGTCGCCTTCGCCAAGGGGATGATCCCGCACCACCGACAGGCGGTTGAGATGGCCGACCTCGCGCCGTCCCGGGCCGATTCGGCGGAGGTGAAGAAGCTCGCCGAGCAGATCAAGAAGGCCCAGGACCCGGAGATCAAGACGCTGTCCGGCTGGCTGACCTCCTGGGGCGAGGAAGTACCCGCGGAGGGTGCCATGGATCACTCCGCGCACGGCACAGGCGGCATGATGACGGCCGAGGAGATGGACCAGCTCAAGAACTCCTCGGGCAATGCGTTCGACACCGCCTTCATGGAGATGATGATCGAGCACCACGAAGGCGCTGTGGCGATGGCAAAGACCGAGAAGTCCGACGGCGCCTACGAGCCGGCCAAGAAGATGGCGGACGCGATCATCACGTCCCAGACGGCCGAGATCACCCAGATGAACAAGCTCCTCGGCAAGAACTGACCGGAGCGTGACAGGGGCGGGCGCCACTGGCACCCGCCCCTGTCCGGGCACTCACTTCCGCCGTCCGCTTTTTCTCGACAGCTTGGACCTCCCGTGATCAGCTCTGCTCGCATACCCCGACGCCGCCGGCGCGCCGCTGCACTCCTTGCGGCAGCCGCCGTGTTGCTCGCCGCCTGTACCAGTCCCGACACGGAAACGGGCACTCCGGCCGCCGATCCTGGGACCGGGCATCTGCACGGCCTGGGCGTCGACCCGGCTGACGGCGCCGTTTACGCCGCGGGCCACCTCGGTGTCTTCCGCCTCAGTGGTGGTGGGAAGGCGGTGCGGGTGGCCGACCGTTACCAGGACACCATGGGCTTCACCGTCACCGGCCCGTCCACGTTCCTGGCCAGCGGCCACCCCTCCCCGACCGACACCGACGCCCGCTCGCCCCACCTGGGCCTGATCCGCAGCACCGATGCCGGCCGGTCCTGGCAGACGCTCTCCGCCGAAGGCGAGGCCGACTTCCACGCCCTACAGCAGGCCGGCCGCGCGCTCTACGGCTTCGACAGCCAGAGCGGACAGCTGTGGGCCAGCGCCGACGGCGGCCGCAGCTGGGACAAGCGCGCCAAGCCGCCGCTGCTCGACATCGCCGCCCACGCCAAGAGCCCCGAGACGGTGTGGGCCGCCACGGGCAAGGGCCTTGAGCGCAGCACCGACGGCGGGCGCACCTTCAGCGCCGTCCCCGCCGCCCCCGCTCTGGTCGCCGTCGATGAGCCCGAAGCCGGTCTGCTCGTCGCCCTCGCTGCGGACGGCCGCGTGGTCAGCAGTCCGGACGGCCGCACGTGGACCGAGCGCGGCCGCTTGCCCCAAGGCGGTGATCCCACCGTGCTGACCGCCGTGACGGCGCAGCGGCTGCTGGCCGCCGACAGCACCGACGCCGTTTACCAGTCCACCGACGCCGGCCGGACCTGGAAGGTCCTCCACCGGCCGTCGCAGACGACGGAACACCACTAGAAGGAATACCCCTGGGGGGTATATGGTTTGTGGTGTGGGGCCCGGTGAGCGGACCGCACTGGACGGGAATGGGGATGAAGGTCATGGACCACAGCAGTCACCACACCGGCACCGCACACGACCCGGCCACCCACGCAGGCCATCACGCTCACGCCGATCACCACGGTGGGCACGCGCACGGGGCGTCCTGGCCGATGGCCGCGAAGGCCACCCTGCACTGCCTGACCGGCTGTGCCATCGGTGAGATCCTCGGCATGGTCATCGGTACCGCTCTGCTGTGGGGCAACGTCGAGACCATGGTCCTGGCGATCTCGCTGGCGTTCCTCTTCGGCTACTCGTTCACGCTGTTCGCGGTCCGCCGGGCGGGCCTGGACTTCAAGAGCGCGGTCAAGGTGGCACTGGCCGCCGACACCGTCTCGATCGCCGTGATGGAGCTGGTCGACAACGGCATCATCGCCCTGACCCCCGGAGCGATGGACGCCCACCTGTCGGACGGGCTGTTCTGGTCGGCGCTCCTGGGCGGGTTCGCCGTCGCGTTCCTGATCACCACGCCGGTGAACAAGTGGATGATCGGCCGCGGCAAGGGCCACGCCGTCGTCCACGCCTACCACTGACCACTCACACCTCACGCGCCCGGCGCAGCTCACGGTGCGCCGGGCGCGATCGCGCTGCTGGGAGTTAGCTGGAGGTGTACCGGGGGCTCGCGAGGCGACCAACCGGATCCGCCGGCCCCACGGTGAAGGAGGCATCCTCATGTCCAGCACCGTGAAGGACATGCTCGCCACCTACCCGGCTGACCTCGGCGACGGCGACCGGGAGAAGCTCACCCGCTGTATCGAAGAGTGCATCGCCTGCGCCCAGGCGTGTACCGCCTGCGCGGACGCCTGCCTGTCGGAGGGCATGGTCGGCGATCTCACCAAGTGCATCCGCACCGACATGGACTGCGCCGACATCTGCAACGCCACCGCGTCCGTGCTCTCCCGGCACACCGGCTACGACGCCAACATCACCCGCGCCATCCTCACCGCGTGCGCGACCGCCTGCAAAGCCTGCGCCGACGAGTGCACCTCGCACGCCGACATGCACGAGCACTGCCGCCTGTGCGCGGAAGCCTGCCGTTCCTGCGAACAGGCGTGCAACGAACTGCTCCAGGCCCTCGGCTGACCGACCCAGGCCCGCATGATCACTGCTCGGGATGCTGCTGGCGGCGTCCATAGCGGTCACCCCACGCGGCTTGCGTGGCATGCCTATGGCCCGCATCGCACCAGCGACGCTCGCCACGACCTTCACCACCTCCGTAGCCGGGGCTGCCGCCTACGCCGTACTGGCCACCGCGAGCTCCGGCCCGGTTGAACCGGACTGGTTGCTGGGCGTGGCCTGCGGCCTCGGCGGTCTCCTCGGTGGCTACCTCGGGGCCCGGCTCCAACCCCGCCTGCTGGAGACTGCCCTTCGACTCCTGCTCGGCTCACTCGCAGCCGGCCTCGGTGCGCTGTACACCGTCCAGACCCTGTACTGACGCGCACCGCCACTTCGAGGCCAGCCGCCCCATGGTGTGTCCACCACGACGGCCATTTCGACCGCAGCCCACAGCCCGTCCGAACCGGAACCCACACGCCACGACGACTCCAGGGCGGCAGCCACAGTCCGGTTCGCAACTCAGGGTCTCCGGGATTCCGCGAACTCGCGCGCTTCGGCGCGGTCGATCGCCAAGTTCGTCACCGGAGACCGCGGCGCTGACGGGTTCGAACGGCGCATCGTGGCGCTGGGCGCGTCTCAACGCCCAGCGGGGGCCGACCGGCGCGCCTGGCTGCGCACCGCGCTGGAGCAGATCGGGGCCAGGCGCCAGCGGCACCCGGGGACCCACAGGTTCTGCGGACGGTTCTTGCGTGTTGCCGCTTGGTCAAGGACGGTATCAGGCTGATGGGCTCCCGACCGCTGAGTCCCGTCCAAGACATCCTTCCCTTCGACGACTTGACTGAGATCCCGAATGCCTCCGACTGGTGTCAGCGGTGGCGAGGCCGACGGCACTCCTTCCGGCATGTCAGCGAGGGCGGGTTCGATGCCCGGCGATACGCGGTCGAGGCGTTGCCCGAGACCGCGGCGAAGGAGTTCGTCGTGGGGCACCACTACTCCGGGTCCTTCCCGTCGGCGCGGTTCCGGTTCGGGCTGTACGACATCGACGCCGGAGAAGCGCAGTTGTGCGGGGTGGCCGTCTTCGGGGTGCCGGTCACGGCGGCTGTCTTGACGCGACCACTGCCGGGCCTCCGGCCGTACGTCGAGTCCTTGGAGTGCTCGCGGTTCGTCCTCGTGGACGAGGTTCCGGCGAACGCCGAGAGCTGGTTCCTGGCCCGCTGCTTCGACGAACTCCTGGTGCTCGGCGTGCGCGGGGTTGTCTCCTTCGCCGACCCTGTGCCGCGCAGGGACGCCTGCGGCAACTTGGTGGCTGTCGGGCACGTCGGCACGATCTACCAGGCCACGAACGCGGTCTACATGGGCCGGGCGACGCCGCGGACCGTGAAGCTGCTGCCGAACGGCGTCGTGCTGAACGAGCGCATGGCACAGAAGGTGCGCCGCCAGGAGCAAGGGCACGAGTATGCCGAAAGACTACTGATCGGGCTGGGGGCGCCGCCTCTTCGCGCTGGCGTAGACCCGAAGGTATGGCTGCGGGAGGCGCTGTTGGCCGTGGGAGCCCGAAATCAGAGGCACCGCGGTGTGCACCGGTTCGTGTACCGCCTCGGCCGAAACCGTCGGGAGCGGGAGAGCATCCGACTGGGCTTGCCGACGGTCGGCGCCTTCCCCAAGGTGCCGGACACTTGGTGATAGTGCTGCCGAGGTGGCGATTCAACCAGCTCCGGGGTACGTCTGCCGAGTTCAGGACCTTCCCTGCCGGAACTGCCTGACGGGGAAGGTCAACCCGGGTGAATACCATCTGCGAAACCGTCTGGAGGGAGCGCCGTGAGTCACGAGACTGTTGAGGACGCCCGAGTCGAAGCCCTTGAGGCAACGCTCCGGGACGTTCTCGCGCATATCCGGCCCCAAGGCCATCCGAAGTGGGAGCTCAACACCTGTCTCGTCACGAACGCCCAAGTGGCAACGTGGTGGGCTGTACTGGGTGTCACTCCCACGTGGGGAGCCGAACCGTCGAAGTAGCTGCCAGATGGGCGCAGGTCGGCTGTGGCCGCTTGGGCTGAGAAAGGATCTGATGGAGCTCCCTGAGATTCCCGCCGCGGACGCCGAACCGGGTGACCTCTACGTGCTGAAGGGGAAGCTGATGTTCATGCCCGGCTTCCCCAGCATCCGCTGCGTCGTACGCAACCAGAACCGCACGCGTTGTGTGACCAAGCTGCCGGGCCTCTCCACCTGGGGAGAGGCCCTACTCGGGTTCCCCACCGGGAGTGGATTGCTCTGGGTGCGCGCCACACGGGTTCCTGACGTCCTTGCAGACCAGTACGCGGTCCAGCACTGCACTCGTCACCACACAGCCGCGGCACCGCTCGTAGACGACACCTCACCGGAATGGGAAGAGTTCGACGCTCATCGTCACCCAGGTGCCCGCGCTCTTTCGCTCCCGCGAGGGCAATGGACCGTCCTCCCCTTCGACGTCGGGCAAGGCGCCGGCACCTAGGCAACGCCTGATGTGGGTCAGGGACGGCGCCTCCGCTGCGTGAGGTCGGGGACCGAAGTATAGGTTGCCATCTGCTGTTTCAGTGCCTCGTTGGTCTCCTTGAGCTTGCTGTTCTCGACCTCCAGGACGTGGACGATCCGGGCCAGGAGCTGCGCCTGTCCGCGCAGGTCGTCGCGTTCGGCGCGGACGCGGGCCAGGTCCTGCTGCTGCTTGAGCGCGCGGGCCCGCGCCGAGTCGGGCAGCACGTCGGGGACCGGGGTGCGGGCCTTGACCAGGGCGTAGAACAGGTCCTTGAGGCCGGTGTGCTTGTGGGTGAGCTTGTTGCGGCGCAGTCCGGCTTCGGTGGCCAGAGAGACGACGGTCAGCTTGCCGTCGGAGTGCAGCGGGGCGCCGATCAGCAGGCGGACCATGGCGTCGGTGATGGCCCGCACCTCCTCGGCGTCCCCGGGGTCGGCGTTGTGAGCGCCGGCCAGGGCCGCGCCGACGAGCTGGGCCAGGGCGGCCCCGCCGCCCGGGCCGGGGCCGGCTCCGTGGGGAGTGCTCATCGGGGGTCCTCGGGGTCTGCTGCGCTCGGCTGCTGGGCGTCGTGGCGGCGGATGATGTCGGCGAGGTGGGCCCTGCGCTGCTGCTCGCGGGCCGCGATGGGGAAGGGGTCGAGACCGGCCTCGGCGGCGTCGTCGATCCGTACGATCTCGGTCCGCAGAGCGGTGATCTGGCTGTCGGTGCGGCTGATGTTGGCGCACGCTGACTGGCAGCGGGAGTGGTCCGGAGTGCTGCGGCCGCCATCGCGCGCTCGGTCGCGGTCCGGGTCGCACAGCGCGGTGAACGCGTCGTGGTTGCAGGTCAGGAAGGCTTTCGGGTCCTCGTAGACCTGGAGGCGCGGGTTGTCGACGAGCGCGCGGAGCTCGCGTTTGCCGAGGTAGGTCCCGGCGTAGCGGTCGGAGAACTCGGTGGCCGCGGCGCGGTAGCGGTCGGCGGCCGGTCCGCTGACCTTCTCGCCGGCGGCGAGGCGCTCGCCGGCCTCGGTGAGCGTCTCGGCCAGGGCCAGGCCCTTCTCCTGGTCGAGGATCTCGAGCATGTCGGCCTGGGAGCGGCCGGCGTACGACTCCGACATGGCGGTGGCCGCGTGGCCGTACTGCACCGCCAGGGCGATCCGGCCGCCGGGCTGGCGGTAGATGAACCAGGCGATGGTGCGGCGGAAGCGGCGCAGCGCGACGGCGCCGTCCGGGTCGTCCGGGATCAGCTCGTGCGGGCGGTCGTGGGCGGCGGCGAGCTGGTTGGCCCAGGCCGTGAAGGCCCTAATCCGCTCCACGGCGGTATCCGAGGACAGGCCGGTGCGGGGCATGCAGGTGCCCTTGGCGTACCGGTAGAGCGTGCGGGTGAACAGCTGCTCGCCGTCTTCGAGCTCTTCGACGACGGCGATGGCGCGCGCGACGGGCTCCAGCACGATCCAGGGGTCCGCTCGCACTTCGCCTTCGCCGATCGTGTTGCCGTCCTCGTCGAGGACGCCCTTGAAGTGTCGGCCGCGGACCTCGAACCGCACGGTGTCGTCGTCGCGCTCTACGCGGGTGCAGCAGCCGCGGCGCAGGGCCAGGACCTCCTCGGGGCGCATGCCGGAAAGGTAGGCGCAGCAGATCAGGGCGGCGGTGGACAGGTGCAGCATCAGCACGTCCACGTCGTCGAAGCCGATCGTCTCGCGCCAGGGTGCGGCGCCGATGCGGGAGGTGAGAGGTAGGTCGAGGAGCGGGGCGGGGCCGAAGTCGGCCGGGGTGAGCTCGTCGGCCAGGTTGCCGCGGGCGCGGGCGATTTGGGAGGTGGTGACGCCAAGGGTGCCGGCCAGGTAGGTGTTGGCCATCGGCGGCAGCGGCCCGCCGAAGCGGGCGCGCACGGCGGTGGCGCCGGGCGCGCCGCTGGAGGGCAGCTTCTTGCCGGCCGCGAGTAGGCCGCGCAAGTGTGCCACCGCGGTTTCGGTGCCGCCGCGCGGGGCGCGGGCGGGGATGGCGGCGAGCAGGCGGCGCTGTGCGCGGGCGGCGGCCAGGATGTCCGGGGACAGGTCCAGGACCGTGCGCAGCGCCCACACCAGCAGCGGGGCCATGACGGCCGGGTGCACGATGGCGACGTTGTTCTCGCCGTTGGGGGTGTCGTCGTTGGTGCCGAGGAAGTCGGACATGACCGCGGCCGGGTCCTCCCACGGCGGCATGACCAGCCGGTCGCGCTCGGGCAGGTAGGGGGCGTAGGCCCACAGCCGCGAGATCACCCACAGGGCCTTGGCGTCGGTGCGCCACCGGCGGCCGAGCGGGCGCAGGTGCTCGGCGTACGCCTCCAGGTCGCCGGTGGTGACCTGGGAGAGCTCGGTGATGCCGCGGCCGCCGAGCCAGATGGCGAAGTTGATCCAGATCTGGAAGTTATGGCGCAGGGTGCCCGGTTGGGTGGTGGAGCGCGAGGCCCGCTGCTGGAGCAGCACCGCCGGGGTCGGGACATGGATCTCGGCGAAGGCCGCGCGCATCATGCCGGGCCGCAGCCCGGCGGGGCAGCGGCTCCAGTCGATGACCAGGGAGCGGCTCGACTCTCTGGGGCTGATCAGCGCCAGGCGCCAGGCCAGATCGCGAAAGCGCGGCAGCTGCTCGGGGTCGAAGCCCGGCTTCAGCCGGTTGAACGGCAGGACGAAGGCGTCCGGAGCCGGGTCGACGATCTCCGGGCCGGCAGGCAGGGGCGGGGAAGCGGTCACGGGTCGAGCCTCCGTTCCAGCATCGCGTGGATCAGCTCCCGCTCGCTGTCGGCCACGGCGGCGACCAGCTGGGGCCGCGCGTCGGTGGTGGTGTAGGTGGTGAGGAAGTCGCCGATCCGTGCGTGGTGCGTTGCCCAGTCCGCGGCCCATACCGCCGGCGTCACGGCCGAGCGCAGGGACTCCAGCGCCTGGTGTAGGTAGGCGATGCGGGGCAGGTCGCGGCCGGTGGCCACCGCGTTGCGGCAGGCGAAGCACAGCAGGAACGACACTGCGCACGGCGTCCCGGCCGCGCTGTGGTCGGAGTTGAGGAAGTCCGCGCACGAAGCGACCGGGGTGCGCAGCTGGCCGGCCACGATCCGGCGCGCCACCTCCAGGTCGACCCCGGTCTCCCTGGCCACGAGCTCGGCGCTCACCTCCTCGTCGACCCCGGTCTCCCTGGCCACGAGCTCGGCGCTCACCTCCTCGTCGGCGTCAGCTTTCTCGACCAGGCGCATGGCGAGCGTCTGCCGGGCGGAGGCCAGGGCCTGGGCCAGCCCGAGCTCCACCGCGCCGCGCGAGGCAGCGCGGGCGTCCTCGTCCTTCAGCTGGTAGTCCCGCTCGTGGGTGTCCTGGGTGTTGTTGCGGGCCCGGCCGTGGTGCGCCTGCGCGCTGTGGCGCAGGGCCTGGGCGTGCACCCGGGCGGGCAGGTCGACGCCGCTGGCGCGGACCTGCTGCTGCCAGCGCCGGATCGCGCCCTCCAGGGCCTTGCCGACCTCGTGGTCGCGGAGATTCTCAGCTCCACCCAGGCCGCGGTGGCCGACCAGCAGCTTCGTCGCGGGCCGGCCCAGCGCCTCCAGGGTGGTCCGGGCCTGCGCGGTCAGCTCCAGCACGTGCCGCAGGGCGCGGCCGCTGGAGCCCTCGCCGACGTCGACGAGCGTGTTGCTCGCGTGCCGGCGCCGTCCGCGCCGGGGCTTGTCCGTGTCGACCTGGTGCACGGCGGGGTCCTCGCGGTCGGCGTTCGGCCACCAGGTGGGCACGTCCATCTTCTTGAGCACCGACTGGTTCCACGCCTCGTGGGAGATCAGCAGCACGGCCGCCGCCCCGATCTCCGCCGGCGACGGAAAGAGCCGGGTCAGCGAGGCGGCGTTGCCCTCGAAGCCGAGCGCGCGCTCCGCGTACGCGGTCACCGCGCGGGTAGCGCTGTGGGGGTAGCGCGGCAGGTCACCGGTGCGGGCCAGCACGTCCAGCACCTCCCCGAGCGCCCAGTCGCTGTCCCCGCGCTCGATCTCCCCGGCCCGCCACCGCTTAAGGACCGCGGTGTTCGCCGCGATCCGCAGCCGCCCCGCGCGTACCGTCGCGGCGGCCGCATCCCGGACCCGGCGCAGCTCCTCCCGGGTGTGGGCCTGCTTGCGCGGCCGTCCGCGCCGGGCCGGCGGCCGGCGCTGCGGCGTCTCCAAGAACACCCGGGTCGCCTCCGGTACCCCGGGCGCCCGCCGGACGACTGCGGCCAGGACCCGGCGGACGTGGATGTCGCCGGTCCACTGCTTCCACCACTCCACCGTGATCTGCCCGGTCGCGACGACGGGCGGCTCGGCCGCTGCCGCGTCCTTGAACAGCAGCTTCAGCGTGCTGGCGTTCGTCAGGTAGGTGTCCTGGCTGCCCCAGCCCCGGCCCTGCGCGGCCAGGGCGGCCACCAGCGCCCGCCGGAAGTCGACGGGGCCGGGGCTGCCCCGGAAGTCCCACACGCCCAGCGGCTTCCCGGCACCGCTGACCGGGCGGATGACCAGGCCGTCCGCGTCCAGCACCGGCGCCTTGCGGTAGTCCGTCGGCGGCAGCGCCGCCCGGCGCCCCCGACCGTTCACGCCGCGTCCAGGATCAGGCCCGTGCGCGCCGCCAGCTCCGCGATCTTCTCCGCGTTCACGGGGTTGTCGTCGTCGCCCAGCAGCGACTCCAGTTGCAGCCCGCGTACCGGCTCCAGGTACACGTCCCGCGTCACCTGGTCGCTGCGGTGTCCGAGCATGTCCTTGACCATCAGCCAGACCTGCCCGTACACCTCCTCGTAGTGCCGGCGCTCGGCCGGTGTCAGCCCGAGCCGGCGGTCCAACGCGTTGTGCAGCGCGATCAGGGTCCGCAGGGCCATGGAGTGCCGCAGCATCTTCGGCGTCGCGAAGACGTCGAGGCCCGCGGCGGCGCACCGGTCGCTGGCCCGCTCGAAGACCTTCGTCCAGCTCGTGTACCGCAGCGGCAGCCCGCTCTCGGTCAGCCACAGCATCGCCGGTTCCAGGCCGTCCTCGCCCTCGACGAACAGCAGCATCCGATCGGCGGCCGTCAGCTTCCCCAGTGCGCTCTCGCCCGTACGCCCGTCCGGGCTCCTCCACCTCACGCGGCCCGCCCGGCTGACCTTCTGGATGATGCGCAGGTCGGGCAGCCGGTCGTAGACGCCGCGCCGTCGCGCGCGGGCCACCGCCGCAGCGCGCGTGCTCATCCGGTAGCCCTCGACGCGCTGGAGCGCCGGATGGCCGAGGTAGAAGGTGTAGCCGGCCCGCTTGGCCACGCCCTGCCCCACCTTGCCCGGGTAGTAGTTCCGCCGCCCGAGCGCCGGAAGTTCGCACAGCAGCAGGGTGCCGCCCTCGCGGCGCCGCAGGCCGCTGGAGTACATCAGGTCGGCGTACGCTGTGTCCCGGCCGGCCGAACGGCCGCGCCACGCCTCGTCCTCCAGGCCGCTCGGCAGCATGCCGCCGAGCCCGACGTTGCGCCACAGCCGAAAGGCCCGGGGCGACAGCCACTTCACGTCGGACGTCTTCACGTCCGACGGCGGGGCGAGCGTCATCGGGTTCGACGGGACGAGACCGCGCTTGGCGGCGATGCCGTACAGCAGCTTCAACGCCGCCTGCTCCTTCGCCCACGTGCCGCCCTCGACCGGCGCCGGGTTCGTCGCCCCGCGCAGACGCCAGTCCTCCCAGTCCTCGACGTCGTCCTCCGACGCCTCGTTCCAGTCCAGCCCGCGCTGCCACAGAAAGGTGAAGAACAGGCGGTAGAGCGGGGCGTACGTGACCTGCGTGCCCTGCGCCTTGGCGGAGAACGCCGAGCGTCGCAGGCACTCGCTCAGACGAGGATCGACGCGCCCGTCCGGCGCGACGAGGATCGGCTGCCGCTCGCGCAGCCCGAGCGCACGCTCCCGCTCCGCCAAGCCCTCCCAGCCGGGGACGGGTCGACCTCCAACGGGATCGCCCCCGTCACCAACCCAGAACAGCCGCCACTCGTCGCCCACTTGACTCCCTCAGTCGCAACACGACATGAGGCAACACAGCGTATGTCCACAGAACACCGCTATGCCCTGCCCGTTGGCCGCAATCGGGGCGAGCGGTCGAGGGCGGTCTTCGGCATGCCTGCGCTCCCCTACCCGAAGTGGGAGGCGGATCGACGCCCGTCAGGAGCGGGAGCCCACCAAACAGCCATTGCATAATCCATGTTCGACATGTACTGTGAATTTCGGTCGAGGTGTTGACCTCCCGCTCCCTTCTGCGGCCCGTGCTGCAACACGCCATGCCACGAGAAAGCCCCGAGATGAAGCTGCTCATCACTGCCGTCGACTCCAACTTCCGTACATCGGACACGGATTACTCCTGGACCGACCCCGGCGAGATCCTCACGATCGGCACCGACGGCGCCTTCGTCGGCGTCGATTCCGGACGGTTCACAACCCGCGGTCGCGTCGCCGACGTCGCGCTCAGCCGCGTCGAAGTTCGCTTGAAGACCATCGCCCATCTCACGCGCGGCGGCTGGTACGAGCCGCAACGAGAGCGGCAGAGCGCTGAGACGAGCAAGCGGATGACCGAAGTCTTCGGCCTGGCACGCGGATTCGCTGTCGGCACCGTCCTCGAACTCCACGAAGGCAGGCCTCGTCCCTTCACCGGCTAGGTCCCCTCCGCGACCTGATCCGCCGCTACCCAGCACCCAGAAAGGGCACCTTCCATGAACGCTCCCGCCTCCCGCAGCGACGCCGAGCAGACCTGGTACCTGGCCACTCTCGGTCGAGAGGCGCTGCTCCGCTCTCTCGCGCCGCTCGGCCTGTCCAGCGCCGTCACCCACGATCCGCTCAGCCTCGCCACGCATGTCGTCGCGTCCGCCCCCGGGCGCGCCATTCACCAGATCGGTCAGGCCGTTCTCCAGCCCCTGCTCACAGCCAGGGCGTTCACCGTCACGGTCACCAGCGACGACATCCCCACCGCTTTCACCGGCGTGGTGCCGGTGATCGGAGAACACACGGCAGGCGGGGCAACCGGCCTGTATGCCGAACTGCTGCTGTTCAGCATGGAAGGTCTGAGCGACAAGGCCGCCTTCCGGCTCTCGCGGATGCCGACCGACAAGACCTGGATCATCGACACCGACTTTCACCCCACCGGGCACCCCGACCTCCAAAGGCCGTTCGGCTCGTCCCGCATGGGCCGCAAGCGCGCCCCGCTCGCCTTGTTCTCCGCCGAGCTCGACCGGCTTGCCGCAGAGCTGAACACGCAGGGCAGTTCGACGTGACGCTGTACGGCATCCCGCCCGCCGGGATGCGCCGCTTCATGGTGCCCGAGCGCGGCCGGGACCACGCCCACGCCATCGCCGACGCCGCGCACGCCTGGTGGGTGGCCAACCGCGGAGGCTCGGGAGACCGAGCCATCGCGGTCGGCACTCTCGCCGTGCTCGCCCTCGCTGCTCCGAGCCGGCCCGACGGCCCCGACTACGGCCCCCTGCTGATTCCCCTGAGCGACGAAGGCCTCGTGGACACGCTCAGGGCCGGATGGAACACCTTCAGGACCTACGATCCCGATCTTGCGGAAGCCGCGCGCCCACTGCACGACTGGCTCGGCGCACCGACCGCGAACGACATCCATGGCCTGTCCGACTACGCGCGGGTGCTCGTGCGGGCGGGACTGCTGGAGTACTGCAGCGACGTGGCCCGCGCCGAGTCGGACGACATCCTCGGCCTCCTGATCACGCGGATGCGCACGTACGCCGAGCGGCAGAGCACCGGGGAGTTCTTCACCCCGGCGATGGCCGCCGACAACGTCGGCGAGACCATCTTCGCCACGGACCGGAAGCCGGGTGACCTGTTCCTCGAGCCTGCTGCCGGGACCGGAACGATGGCCCGGGCCGCGGCCGCAGCCCTGCGGGTGTACGGCGCCGACCCGGCCACTTTCCACTGGTGGCTCAACGACCTCGATCCGCTCAACGCGGCCTGCTGCGCCGTCAACGCCCAACTGTGGCGGCTCGGACGGAACGTCACGGTCTCGTGCGGCGACGCCCTGAACCACCCCCGGCTGCTGGAGGAGTCGGTTCAGCGACGCGCCGAGAAGGCGGTCGCCGGCCTGAAGGACGCCCCCGTGCTCTACCCCACCAGGACCCGGCCCCCCTTCTGGCCGTTCTGACCCCCACAGGTCCCTGCCCTGCCACCGCCCTCCCGGAGTTCCCCATGGCCATCAACAACACGCCCCCGCGTACCGTCTGCACGATCGTCCCCGACCCGGAAGGTCGAGGGGCCGTACTGCGCGTCCGCTACACCCACCACCTCGACGGCGAGAGCCTGGCGTTGAAGCTGTACGACCGCTACGGCCGCCGCCTGGAGAACGGAACGCATCTCCCGGACGAGCTCACCCTCTCCGACCTCGCCGATCTGCTCGGCGAGCAGGGGGTCAACTGCGCCGAGGGCTGGCACGTGTCGGAGCTCGAACCCACGGAGGACACCTGGAACACGGTCTGGCCCTGGGCCTGCCAGCAGGTTCACCGGCTCCTGCCCGGCCTGTCCTGGAGCGTCGAACCTGAACGCCGCATCCGCCTGCCCTGGCACGACGAACCCGCCGCATCGCCGACCACCAGTCGCTGAAGCTGCCCCCTGCGCCGGCAGCAGCCCCATGCTCGGCGCACCAGCGGCGCTGAGGGAGTCCGGGCACGAATCAAGCGTTGCATATTGCTTTTTCGCGATGTACTGTCATGTCATCGCCCGGCGCACGGCGCCCGCGACTTCCCTCTCTCCCCCATCTCCCAGGTGAGGTTGCCTTGTTCTCGCATCTGCCCGATGTGCCGGATTCCGCGCTGCTGTCGAGCACCTCCGCCGCCGCCCGGCGGCGGAGGGTCGTCCCCGACGACGAGTTCAAGATCATCAGCTCGCTTCAGTTCCAGCTCTACCGAGAGCTGCATACCGCAGCCGCCGACACGGTACGGCCGCCGGTCAAGGCAGCCACCCGCCCGTTGGCGGTGTCCCGGCTGACGCGTGCGCTGAACAGGATCTTGGAGCACCGGGAGGAGGCCGCCGTCTTCCGCCAGGTCTACGCGCACCTGGCGAACGCGGCACTGGAGGATGAGCGCGCGGCGGACGGGCTCCTCGTCCTGTCCAGCGGACAGCGGGGTGCGGGCGCCTCGTTCCTCAAGCGTCTGCTGCGCTTCGCGGCTGCGGACACCCCGGTGCGCACCGTGCAGCTCCTCATCGCCCACTTCCTGACATCCGAGGACCAGGACACGGTCCGCGCTGCCCTGGGGCAGCTCGCGGGCCTGGAGTGGGCGCTTGACCCCGACGACGTCCATCAGGAGCTGATCCTGGATTCCGGCGACGTCCGCCCGAAGCCGCCCATGACCCCCGACTTCGTCGTCGACGTGGCACAGTCCGAGGTCCAGCGGTTTCGTGAACTGCTCCCCCCAGACGCCGAGTCGGCCACGCCGTTCACCAACTGCCTCGCCGATGCCGCCAGCACGGCCTGGGCGGCGCCGGACTGGCACCGCATCCGGAACTGGCGCCGCCGGTACGTCGCGGCGCACACTCGGAGCCTCGACTGGGCGGTGAAGAAGGCCGAGGCGTACCGCGAGTGCCGCGAACCGCTGGCGCCCTACGATCACCCGGGCGACCTGGCGAAGGCCGTCGTCACCCAGCTCCGGCAGGAGGCCGAGCGTGCGGCGTCGGCCCGCCTATGGCAGCTCGATGAGTCCGTGGCCGAGATGGCGCTGCGGCGCGTGCAGCGGCGCTGTGACCGGGCCACCACGCCGTTCGACCCGCGTCACCGTCCCTCCCCGCGCGGGATGTTGTTCCTCGACGTCCCCTTCCGACTGCCCACCGGCCGCCGCATCGTCGGCTACGTGTGGGGCCCCTGGTCCCCGCGCCCGGAGGACGGGTGGATGCGCCTGGAGGACGACGGCGGGCCGCGCCCGCTGGACCTTCCGCAGGAGGACGCGTCCTGGACCTGGGTGACCCCCCTGACGTGCGACGAGTCGCTGCTGAAGCTGCCCTTCGCCCCGAGCGGCACGCTGCTGCTGCGCCCCGGCGACACCGTGGAGGCCGAGACGCGGCTGCGGGATCCCGAGAACCCCGAGCGGTACCGGGACGGTGTGGGGCCGATCGGCCGCAGCGAGATGCTGGTCCGGCACATCCGCAGCCTGTGGGAGCTGCTGACGCAGCATGAGCGGTCCTCGGTCCGTGTCCTGGCCGAGCAGGTGCACGAGGCCAAGCCGCGCGAGCAGCGTTCCGACCGGCGGCGGGGCATCACCGACTCCGGTCAGGTGACGAACGTGTGGGTCGACCCGGACGCGGGCGAGCGGTACCGGGCCCAGCGCCGTGGTGGGAGCGGGTCCGGCCACAAGCTGACCGTCCGGTACTGGAGGGGCGAGCACGAGCGGGACCAGTGCCCCAACTCGCATGAGCACGCGGTGCGCGAGGCGACCGTGGCCGGGAGCTGCCCGCACTACGAGATCACCATTCCCGAGCATGTCGTCGGGCCCGCCGGGGCGCCGTGGTCCGACCGGATGCGGCGGGCCCGTTCCCGGGGAGCAGCGCCCTCCTCCCGCGACCAGAGCGCGTAGTCCGTCGCGCCGGGCTGGCAGAGCCTCTGTCAGCCCGCCGTGCTCCGGCATCCCGGCCGGGGCTCCATCTGCCCGTCCCCTTGCTCCGAGGAGAGCCATGTCCGACGACCGAAACTCTCGCGCGTCCGCATACCGCTGTCAGCCGCTGCACACCGTCTACGGCCTGGTCGCGCTGCTCGCCGGGGCTGGAGTCCTTCTCCAGCAGCCGGTGATGCTCCTGTTTGTCTTCCCGCTCGCCGTCATCGCACGGGAGGTGAACCGTCTCGTCCGCACCTGGACCGTCTCCGGTCCTGCCGGTGAGACGGAGGTCGAAGTCGAGGTGGTCCTCAAGACCGGTTCGGCCTTCGCCCGGCGGGTGTGGGGTGTGGCGGCCGGACTGCTGGACGCGCTGCTGGTCGTGACCGCATTCGCGGTCTGCGCGGTGCTGCTGCGCGGCGACGGGGCCGTCCTCGTTCCACGCGGCTCGGCGGCCGACTACCTCGCGCTCGCCGGCGCAGCCGTATTCATCGCGGCGCACGCCTACACCCACCTCAAGGCCGCAGGGCCGGCACGCACCGACGCCTAGCCCCACCCGCCGGGAGGAGTCCCGGCCGGCGAGCCCCGCCGGATCCGCGCGGCGACGGGCACTGAAGAAAGGAACCCGATCCGATGGCCGGCGAACGCCAGCGGCACACCCGACCGCACCCGAAGGAGGCGGAGATCCGCGCCTTGTTGCGCGAGGGCTACCGCGATGCCGAGATCCGGCGGCGCACGGGCGCGGACGTACGCGCCATTGCCCGGCGCCGGGCGGAAGGCGGGTTCGGTCCGGCGACGATTCGACGTCGCGCGCCCCGAAAGCATCCGAAGGACGCGGAGATCCGCGCGCGCCTCGCCGCGATGAGCAGCGAGGCCATCGCCCGGGAAGTGGGCGTGGACCGGGCCGCCGTGCGCCGCATCCGCAGGGAGAGCGGCATCCGGTTCGTCCCGCCGACGTATGCGACCGCCGAGGAGAAGTGGCCCGACCGCGTCCGCCCGGCCGGGGAGGGGCACCTGGAATGGACGGGGGAGCGCAGCACGCGCAGCGGCTCGCCGGTCATGCGCTTCCGGGAGAAGTCCGTCAGCCCGGCCGCGGTCTCTTTCCGGAAGCGGACCGGTCGGGATCCGGTCGGCCAGGTCAAGGCGGAGTGCGGGTACCCGCATTGCATCGCGCCCGCCCACGTCGAGGACGAGCCCGGACGTCGGCGTCTGCGCGAGCAGTTCCGGTTCCTCACGGGCGGCACCACGCCCGCTCCCGTCTGTCGGCACGGTCACGACCAGGTTGTTCATGGTCGCTTCCAGCCGGACGGTGCCCCGTATTGCGCGGAGTGCAAGCGAGAGCAGAGGCCTGTGGCCTCCTCCGCGAGTCATGACCACCAGGGTGTTGCATAGTCACTTTTTGCAATGTACTGTGATGGTCATTCGGGTCGGGATGCCCTCCCGGACCGCCTTCCCCCGTGACGACTCAGGAGACGACTATGACCACCTCTCTCGCGACCCGCTCGGCCGACGGCCGCATCCCTGGACAGCGCGGCCTCAAGACCCGCCAGAAGCTCGTGGACGCGACGATCGCACTGCTCAACGCGGGTTCATACCGCAACGTGACAGTGAAGGAGATCGCCCTCCACGTGGGCACCTCGCCCGCGACCTTCTACCTGTACTTCGCGGGCGTCGAGGACGTCATCCTCGAAGCTGCCGCTCCACTCGTCGACGACACGACGGCTGCCCTTGCCGACTTCGAGGACGGTACCTGGGCGGCCGACGGCCTGCCCGGCGCATCGCGCCTCGTCGACGCGGTGCTGGACGCCTGGAGGCAGCACCGCCCGGTCATGCGGGTGCTGACCGCCGTCGCGGCCGAGAGCGACTACCGCTTCATGCAGACGTACGCCGCCGTCACCCGGCCTGTGGCCCGCGTGCTGACCGCCGCCATCGTGCCGCACCCGGCACCCGGCCCGGTGCCCAAGGCCGTCGCCCACAGCCTCGTGGCGACGCTCGCAGCAGCGGCCGGGCACGAGGGCAGCAGGCGTGTCGCAGGGCTGAGCAACAAGGCGCGGCGCGAGGGGCTTGCGCACCTTGTCCTCGCGAGCGTGACCACCGCCGCGCTGTAGCACTCACCTGCCACTTGGCCCTACTCCACTCCACCGGGGGACCCGTGTTCCAGCTCGTCTCGTTCGTCGTCGGCTTCATCACCGGCACGGTGATCGCCTTCATCGGCCACCGCAGGCAGCCGCTCTGGCGCCGCCGGGTGCTCCCGCTCTCGGTCGCCTCCGCCAGCCCCGAACTCGTCGCCGCCCTCTCCCTCACCGTCGTCGAACGGCACCCCGGCCTTCATCGCCAGGCCGCGTACGCCACCGTGAGCGTCTTCGAGCGCGACAGCCCCGATTCCACGGTCCACCTCTATCCGGCGCGCGGCCCCCGCCTCGGTTCCATCCGTCTGGATCCCGGCGGCCCGGGCCTGACGGGAGACCGGCCTGCCCGGCTGCTGTCTGACATGAGCCTTCCGTGCGGCGTCATGGTGATCCCCCTCGCCACGACCTGATCCCCTGGCGCTGCCGCTCCTGCCTCCCCCGGGGCGGCCATCCGGCCGCCCCGCCCAACCACCGGAAGACACATGACGTCTATCGACACCGCTCGCCACTTCCAGCCGCAGGGAACCTCCAGCGACATCTGCCGTGATCACAATCGGGCAGTCCTCGCTCCCGCCGTCGCCCTCGAAGCCCTCCGCCAGGGCTGGGGTCCGGACCTGACGGACGAGCAGCTCGACCAGTGCGCCGCGAGAGCCGAGCGCAATCCTCTGTCCGACACCTCACGCGCCGCCGTCCGCACCGCACTTGAGCCCGCCCTCTGTGAAGCCGACTCCGCGGAGGCCGTACACGAGCGGCTGTTCACGCTGCCGCCCGGCCATCCGCTTCGGATCCGCCTCGGCGACCAGGAGCACTTCCTCGTCCCCGTCCCCATCACGCTGTGACCTGACCGTCCGCCGGCTGCGAGCAGCAGGCGAGCGGCTGGAGCCCGGTGCCGCCACAGCTGCACCAGCCGCCGTCCGACAGCGTTTTGGCAGGATCCCCGTCGCCCGAAGAAGCAAGATCCGACACCAGGGGAAATCATGTCCGTTCAACTGCGCCGACTCCTGCCCACCGCGCTGCTCGCCGTCTCACTCCTCGCCTCCGGCTGCGCCGCCGGACACGACACCACGCCCAACCCCTCAGGCACCCACACGAACAGCACCGCGCCTCACCCGACGTCCGCCGCCGAACTGCCCAAGGGCATCGCGAAGGCGGGAACACAGCAGCCCGTCGACGGCGGCAGCTGGACCGTCGCCCTCCAGCGTCTCGAGCGCCTGCCGGCCGGCACCGGCCCCTCGAAGACGCCCGCCGGGTCGAGCGCCTACCGGACCCGGATGACCGTGACGAACACGCGGCCCCAGATCGCGATGGCCCCGCAGATCGCCCTGACCATTCGCTACGGCGATCTCGGACACGAGGCCCGTGTGATGCCGGCCCACGGCCCGGCGGACGAGCCCGTGCGGGTAACCCCGAACGGATCCGTCGACCAGGACGTGCGTCTGGTCCTCCCCGATCAGGCGCAGGGCCAGCGCGTCACCATGACCGTCGAGGCCACCCCTGAGGGCCTGGCCGAGCCGGAGCTGCTGTTCTTCGAAGGCGCCGTACCGGGCCGGCCGGCCACACCTTCACCGGCGCAGATGCCCGGCGGTCTCGACCGCCGGGAGGCCGTCACGCCTCTGGGGCGGTGGAACGCCGGAGTGCGCTTGTCGGAGGTTTCGCTCACCGGCGAGGGCGCCTCCCGCCGCGCCCGCCTGGAGCTGAGCGTGGCCAACGGCACCAGCGACCCGTTGCCCGGGCTCGGCACCACACTGCGGGTCCTGGGCGGCCAGGACCTTCATCTGATCACCACTGTCCGCCCGGCGTATGGCTACCACGACGCCGCCATCGCGCCGCACCGCACCGCCACCCAGACCGTCGGCTTCCGCATTCCCGCGGCCGCCACCGACGGCCCGGTGACCATCGAGGCCGTCGCCGCAGACGGCGCCCGCATCACCACCTTCCAGGGCCGTATCGGCTGATCCTTCGCAGGAAATCCGGGCGGCGTGTCACACCAGGCTCCGTCCTCGTACCTGTAGCAGGCGACGGCGCTCCCTTACGACACGAACAGGAACTCACCATGGCCCCTCGTCGCCTTCTCGCCGCCGGCCTCACGATCGTCTCCGCGCTTCTCGCTTCCGCCTGCGGCCCGTTGACCGCCGCGCCCTCCGGCGCCGAGGCGGCACCCGCCGGCGTCGTGGCAGCACCCGCCCTGGCGCAGCTGGAGACCTTGCCGGTCAAGCCCCACGGATCCCTCGCCGGATACAGCCGTGAGGCGTTCGGCCCGGCCTGGAGCGACGACGGCACCGTCGCCCTCTCGCACAACCACTGCCCGACCCGCCAGGACGTCTTGGCCCGCGACCTGACCGACGTGGTGCGGGCCAAGGACGGCTGCACCGTCCTTTCCGGCGTCCTGCACGACCGGTACACCGGCAAGACCATTCACTTCCACCGCGGCCCCGGAACCTCGCTGGCGGTGCAGATCGACCACATCGTGCCCTTGGCCCTCGCCTGGCAGTCCGGAGCCCGCCAGCTGAGCGCCGGGCAGCGGCTGAACCTGGCGAACGACCCGGACAATTTGGTTTCCAGCGACGGTCCGACGAACGCCGGCAAGGGCGCCAAGGACGCCTCCGCCTGGATGCCGCCGCGCAGCAGCACCCGGTGCTGGTACGCCGCCGCGCAGGTGAAGGTGAAGGCCAAGTACCGGCTCTCGGTGTCCGCCGCGGAGCGGACGGCGCTGCGGACGGCACTGCAGTCCTGCCCGGACGCCGGCCACGGCGAAGCGGGCCGGCGATGACGGGCCTGGCACCGTTCCCCCTGCCCTTCAGCGGCGACCCCGGCCGCTGGGAGTACGCCCTTCGGGTAGCGGACCGCCTGTTCTGGGACGCGGGCACGGACCTGGTGGTGCCGGAACGCACGCGCCAGGGATGGCTGCGCTGGGAGGTGGTTGCTGACGAGCAGGCACAGCTTCACGGTCGCCTGCGGGAAGCCGGACTCCTCGACCCCGCCCAGCACCGCGGCTGGCGCTGGCTGTGCCGGGCCGTACGGGGGCACCGGTCGCCGACGTATATACGGGAGTTCGGCACTCTCGAGCTGCCGCGTCCCATCCCGGTGGGGCGGGCCGCCGTGTTCGCGGTCACGATGCTGGCCGCCCTCGGGCCCTCGACCTCCGTGGTGCCCGCTCCGTTCCGGCTGATCGCGGCCGTGTCAGTCGGCGCCGTCGCCGCGGCCGGGCTCCCCGCGCTCCTGCGGTACGTCACCCGGCGACGGGTGCGCGTCGTGGACAGCGGTGAGGCGTACGCGCCGGTCTTCTTCCGGCTGCTGGCCGGCCAGCAGCAGTTGCACGGGCTTGTCCGGCGCAGCGGGCATCACGAGCTGGCCCGGGCAGAGGCGATGCTGCCCGGCCTTCTGTGGGACGCGGCCGCTCTGGTCGTTCTTGCCGGGGACAGCGCCGAGGCCCGAGACGTCCTCCTCGGCTACGAGGAGTCGCTGACGCTGCTGGTAGAGCAGGCCGTCGAGGTGGAGCGGCAGGCAGAGGCCGTTGAGTCCGCGATCTGCGCGGAGCCCGCTGTGCCGCCCCTTCCTGTCGCCGGAGCCGGGCTGCCGGACGGATTGACCTCTCGTGCCTGGCTCGACGAGGCGCGAGAGCAACTGGAGGAACTCGGCCATGGGTTGCGCCATGCCCGGGATGTTCTGCGCGGTGCGCAGAACGATGACACGGACAACAGCGTGCGGAAGGGCGAGGAACATGCGCGGTAACCACGAGCAGCGGCCCCGGTGGCGGGACGAGAACCCGGACGTCTACGCGGAACTCAAGCGCTCCTACGGAGTGCTTGGGCACTGCGGCGTTCTCATGGTGCTCAGTCTGAGCCTGATCGGTACGACGCTGACCGTCGGGTTTCTGCAGTGGCCCGACTGGCTGGAACGAACCGTACGTCTGGTCGCGAGCCTGGGGGCGGTGTGCTGCGCCCTGTTCGCCCTGGGGCGGCTGGTGCGTGCCGTGTGGCGGACGCTTCGGGCCCTTGCCCGGTCGCGCCGGCACGGCGCCGGCGAAGGCGGCGAGGAGCCGCAGGGGGCAGCAGGGGTGGACACCGCTTCCGCTTCGGCGCAGTCGTGAGGCGGTCGTGCCGGTCACCACGGGGATCGTTCCCTCGCGTCGCAGACGGCTTCCCAGTCTGCGAGGGTGCGGCAGGTTTCGGGTGTGCGGGCACGCCAGGCCCGCTCGGCTTCGGCCAGGGAGGCGAGGATGCGGTCGCGGATGACGAAGCCGGGCGGATCAGGCGCATCCGGTTCAGCGGGCAGGTGTTGGGCGCGCAGGAGCTCCGTGGCCCGGCGGAAGGCCGGGTTGGGCGGAACCGCCGGCGCAGCTGCGGCCGGGCCGCAGGTGTCGGTGCCGGCCACGGGGGGCTGGTCGGCGCGCTCTCGCCAACGGGCCATGATCAAGCTGGCCGGGGAGGAGGGCCGACGTGGAACGCGCCAGGCGAGGAGCTCGGCGGCCATGTCCGGGGCCGAACGGCCGGCAGTGATCCAAGGTCTCAGGGCGAAGGCGAGCCGGCGCAGGCCCTCGGCCTGGGTCCAGGGCACCCGGGGGCGGATCCAGGCGGCCACGGACATCGCGTGGGCGGCCTGCTCGGGTGTGGCCCGGTAGGGCTCCGGGACGTCGTGGCGGCGCGTGGGCGGTCGGGTGTGCCGACGCCGTCGCGGCGTACGGGTGTTGTTCTTCTTTCTCTCTACCTCAGCTGTAGGACGTGGGTGGTTGGGCCTACAGGAAGGGGTGTCACGGCGGTCACGGCGACCGTGGCTGGTGCTGCGGCGGCGGGCGTCGGCGATGGCCAGTGCGCGGCCGTGGTCGGTGTATCCGATGTGGCGGGCGTGGTAGCCGTGACCGCTCACGCGGTGGCCAAGGGCGGTGTCCCAGGCGCGGGGCACGACGGCGGCGTAGATGGTGGCGGTGCCCGCCCATTCGCCGCTGCCGGCGGGGCGGGTGTTGGTGCGGCTGCCGTGCACGGCCCAGACGAGCAGGCCGAGTTCGCGCAGCACGGCGATGTGCCGTTCCAGGGTGCGGCGGCTGATGCCGAGGCGCCGCCACATGGTCTCGCGGCAGTAGGCGACCTGTCCGTCGGCGTTCAGGCGTGCGGCGAGGTCGCGGGCGACGCGCAGGGTGGTGTCGCCGGCCTTCGGGTGCAGGCCCTCGGTGATCGCCCAGGTGGCGGCGCGCAGGAAGCCGCTGCGCCGGGTGCGTCGGGACGCGGTGGTGCCGATCTCCTGGTCCGCGTGCGAGCGAATCGGCACGAACAGGTTGTTCGTGGATATTCGGGGTTGTCCGCGCGGTGGGTGCGGCGGGGCGTCGGCTTCTTGGACCGGCGCGCGGGCATGCTGCATCATGGGCAGGGCACGCCCTCCTTTCGGGCATGCGACGGCCCCGTCTCGGTGGGGCCGGGTTCTTCGGGAACCAAGAGATCCGCCCTGGCAGGGGCGGTGTTGCCCGGTCGTGGACCGGGTTCTTCACCGGGCGGGCTGGACACCCGCCGGGTGGTGGCAGAAGTGCGGCGGGGCAGGCCGAGGTGCTGGACACACCGGGTGGCTTGCCGCCGCGGGGCAGCCGCGAGGGGACTGCCCTACTGTCAGGTCATGCGCGCATCGGGCTCCTGGGGTCGGGCGGTCAGGAAGGTCAGTGGCCCATGCCCGCGCCGCCGTCGACGGGCACTACGGCACCGGTGATGTAGGCGGCCTGGTCGGAGGAGAGGAACGCGACGGTCGCCGCGATCTCCTCGGGGCGGGCGAGACGGCCCAGCGGGATCTGGCTCTTGAGGTTCTCGAGCTGGTCCTCGCTCAGCTGCTGGCTCATCGAGGTCTCGGTGAGGCCGGGGGCGACGACGTTGAAGGTGATGCCCCGGGAGCCGAGCTCGCGGGCCATGGAGCGGGCGAAGCCGACAAGGCCGGCCTTGGAGGCGGCGTAGTTGGCCTGGCCGCTCTCGCCGCGCAGGGCGACGGCGGAGGAGATGAAGACGACGCGGCCCTTCTTCGCGCGGAGCATGCCGCGGCTGGCGCGCTTGGTGACGCGGAAGGCTCCGGTGAGGTTGGTGTCGAGGACCGAGGTGAAGTCGTCCTCGCTCATGCGCATCAGCAGCTGGTCCTTGGTGATGCCGGCGTTGGCGATGAGGACCTCGACGGGGCCGTGCTGCTCTTCGACCTGCTTGAAGGCGAGGTCGACCTGTTCGGTGTCGGTGATGTCGCAGCGGACGCCGAGCAGGCCCTCGGGGGGCTCGCCCGAGCGGTAGGTCACGGCAACGCGGTCTCCGGCGTCGGCGAGGTGCCGGGCGATGGCCAGGCCTATGCCGCGGTTGCCGCCGGTGATCAGGACTGAACGGGACACGAGGTGGTGCCTTTCTGCGGTGCTTTGCGGTGCTGTGCAGTCAATCAGCTCGCCCGGCGGGCTCCCGAACGGGTCAGCCAGCCGCTCATCGCTGCGGCGGCGTCCATCACCGCGGAGACGTAGCGGGCGCAGGTCGCCGGCCGCTTCATCTGGGAGTCGCCGGCCAGGAGGGCTACGGAGCCGGCGACGGCCGAGCCGTACCAGAGGGGAGCGGCGATCATGGTCCGGCCCGGCAGCGGGGCGGGGCCCACGGCGTGACCTTCCTCACGGATGCGAGAAATGTCGATCTTGGAGCCGTTCGGGGCGCCGAGACAGGCGAGGATCGCCAGACCGGCGGCGTCGGCGTGCAGGGGAGCGGCCTCGAGGGTGCGCAGCGCCTCCGGGGTCTCGGTGAGCAGCGCTTCGCCGTGCGCACCGTATGCCCGATCTGCGCAGATCCTCATCGGAGTGCCGATCAGGTGCGGTCGGTAAACAAATGCGATCTGGCCGGTTCTCGACTGTAGTGTGACGAGCTCAGCCCTCACGGCAGGCGAGGGCTGTCCAGCCGACGCCGGCTGGCGAGTCGGAGTTGAGTGGGGTGCACCGTGCAGCGCGTCGACCAGCGCATATCCAGCGCGCGGGCCTCGCTGTTCAACGGCTCCCTCTCGCACCATGGCCTGCAGGTATCGATGCGCGGTGGCAGCGGGAAGCCCTGCCGACTCCGCGATCACGGCCACGGGATACTCCCCCGGGCCGAGCCGAACCAGAGCCCGGAGCACCGCCATGGTGCGCGCCACGGCGCCGCCAGTGCGGTCCGACGGTCCGGCAACGGGATGCAGCAACGCGAATTCCCCCTCGCGAAATCGAGGACCGTCACGTCTCCCACAACGCGCATTCGATCCGGTGGCCGATTCTTCCCGGCCAAGATCTCGCGCACCAGGTTCGGAATTTTCCGGTTCGCGACTTTCAGGAGCGAGGGCTTCCGGTAATTCGCCGTCCGCAGCGGCCCAGCACCACGGGGAAGGGTACAAAGTTGAACAATAAGGAGGCGTTGCAGCAGCTGCTGCAATGGAAGCGTCGGCAGATAGACCCCGTCGAGCTCGGCTGGCCCAAACGCACTGGGCGCGGCCGCCGCTCGCCCGGCCTCTCCCAGGCGCAGGTGGCCCAGGCGCTGTTCGTGAGCGAGCGCACCTACGCCGTCCTGGAGCGCGGCGACATGGAGGCGCCGAAGCCGGAGTTCCTCGACAGCGTCGCCCGGGTGCTGCGCATGGAGGAACGCGAGCGCACCGCGCTGTACGTCTACGCCCTGGGGTACGAGCCGCCCATCCCCATGGACCCGATGGCGGGCACCAACGTCGCGCCGGCCTGGCAGCACGCGGTCAACCACGTCACCGGGCAGCCCTGCTACATCAACGACCTGGCCTGGAACGTCCTCGCCGCGAACGACGACTTCATCGCGATGTTCCCGCAGGAGCCGGGCACGACACCGCGGCTGCCCGAGCAGAACCTGATCCGCTGGATGCTCCTGCGGGAGGACGCGCGCGAGCACCACCTGGTCGACTGGGAGAAGCGGTGGGCCGTGCCGGTCGCGGCCCAGTTGCGGGCCGCGGTGGCCGCGCACCCCGAGAGCGAGGACCTCAAGCAGCTCGACAAGGAGGTCGACGACGATCCCGTCGTCGGCCCGATCTACCGGAACCGCAACGTCGCCTACATCCACCCCGACGGCGACACCCGGGTCATGCGGCACGCCGGCTACAGCGCCCCGCAGGGCTGCGCCGACAGCCGGGACCGCTGCTGCGAGCGGCACGCTCCCTCGCAGCTGGGCAACGTCACCATGTGCGCGGCGCAGCCGTTCGGCAGCCCCGGCGCCCGCTTCTTCTTCCTGGTGTTCGAACCCACACGCCCCTGATCCGCCCTGCTCCCGCGGCCCGGCGGGCACGATTGCCGCCGGGCCGCCCCAGCACGCACAATCCATGCCTATGGCACTTGCACCTGACATGAGACAGATCGCTCCCGGCGTTTTCGGGTGGCTTCCTCAGCAGTCCTCGACCTGGGGCCTGGCCAACTGCGGCCTGATCACTTCCCAGGGCGAGGCCCTTCTCGTCGACACCCCCTACACGCCGGTCCTGACCGACGCGTTCCTGGACGCCGCCCGTGCGAGCACGGCTCCCGGCACCCGTCTGGACCGGGTCGCCGTCACCCACGCCAACGGCGATCACACGTGGGGGCTGCAGAGGCTGCCAGGAGCCGAGATCCTCGCCACGCGGGCCGCCCTGGAGCACCAGTGCCTGGAGCCGACCCCGCAGCAACTGCAGACCCTCACCCGCGACACCGACCCCGGACATCCCCTGGGGTGGTACTTCCGCCAGCACTTCGGCAAGTTCGACTTCGCCGGCATCGAGGTCCTCCCGCCGACCGACACCTTCACCGGACGCCGCGACCTCGTGGTCGGCTCCATACCCGTGGAGCTGCACGAGGTGGGCCCGGCCCACACCGTCGGCGACCTGATCGTCCATCTGCCCGAGCAGCGGGTCGTCTTCGCTGGTGACATCGTCTTCTCCGGCGATCACCCCTCGCACTGGGCCGGCCCTCTGGAACGCGTCTCCGACGCCTGCGCCCGAATCCTCGCGCTCGACCCCGAGTGGATCGTGCCGGGCCACGGTCCGCTGATGAGCCCCGAGGACCTGAAGGCGTACGTCGACTACCTCGACGACCTCGCCGACCAGGCCTATGTGATGCACGGTCAGGGCCGGACCGCCGTCGAGGCGGCGCGCATCCTGATCAAGGAGGACCGCTACACCGGTCTGGGCCTGCCCGAGCGTCTCGCGATCACCATGAGCACGGAGTACCGCCACCTCGAGAAGGACTCGGCCGCGCCGGACCTGCTGGAGCTCATGGACCACGCCGCACGCATCGCCTGGGACCGCTCGTCCGCCGAGCCGTCGAGCTGGTGAAGCTCCCGAGCCCTGCTTGCTCCTTGCGCTGTTCCAGCGGGTGAAACAGGCCCCGCCTTCATTCCGGTCATTGAAATATGAACTGCCTCGGAGGGCGGTCCGGCTTGCCCCCGCGCCGTCCGGCGCGGTCGACTACTGGCGTCGGCGCGCCGTGCACACACGGGGAGCGCCGCCCAGGCACCGAGGGCCCTCCCACGCCCGTCGACGTGCGCGGTCGAGCAGCAGCTGTTGCTGGACTCGATTCCGGATGCCGCCGCCGGCCCCCCGGCGGCGGCACCCGCTCGCAGCCGTCCCGCTCCAGGGAGAGTTCATGCCCTCCGTCACCCTTCCCGTTCCCGCCCCCGTCCCCGAGTTCCTCGCCCCGCGCGTCAACTCCGTTCGGGAAGCCGCCCGTGCGGGCCAGCCGGCCAGCGCCCTGGCCCGTGCTCGCCTGATCAGCACCGAGCTCGCCGACAGCTACGGCCCCCTGCACCCCTACGCCCTGCACGCCCTCGAGCTCGTCGCCTACTGCGCCCAGCTCGCCGGCCATCCGGCGACCGCCACCGAGACGGCGGTGCAGGCCGCTGCGGGATGGCAGCGAGTCCTGCCCGCCGGGCACCGCCAGATTCTGCGCCAGGCGCGCAACGCCGCGGCCAGCTGGCTCACGGTCAGCGATGCGACCGAGGCCGTGCGGACCGGCACCGCCCTCCTGACGCTGATGCCGTCGGTCTTCGGCCCCGGCCATCCCTCCGGCGCCTTCGTCGAACGGCGACTTACGGCCATCACGGGGCCCGACCGTCACGAGGCCGCCAAGGCCCTGCGCGCCACCGGCCCTGCCCTGCTTGTCCGTCCGTGAGGCTTTGGCCTACATGAATTCAACTGTCCCAGGACAAAGGCATATACCGGAACGTGGTCTACCGGAAAAAACCGGGCCTGGCTGCCCTTGATCTCCCTGGCCGAGAATCGGCCTCGGACCGCTCGCGTTGTGGGAGACGCGGGGTCCCCGACCGCGAGGGGGAATTCGCGTTGAACCGCACAGGAGCCGCATCCGCTCCGCCAGAAGCCGAGCCCTGCCCGGCCCGTCCACGGGCACATGCCCGCCGCGCGGCTTCCCGGGCAAGGACCGCACCCGTCCCTCACCGGGCGGGCGCGGGCACACGTGCTGCCGGCTCTCGGCGCCCCGCTGCATCGGCGGCCACCTCTCGCTGCGACCGGCCGGAACGCGACACCCGCCTTCCGGCCGTGATCGTAAGCTCGCCGGGTCCTGGCCCGACGTACCCGGCCATGTCCGCCGAGACGCGGTAGAGGAGCACCTCTCCGCGGCCTCGTCGCATGGCCCGTACGCCAGCCGACCCGACATCCGAAAGGGACCCGTCATGACAGTGTCCGCCCAGCCCCGCATCCACGTCCTGCGTCTGACCGGATCGGTGCTCGCCTGCGCCGTGGCCGCCGGCGTGCTGGCCGGCTGCGGATCCGACGACTCCAAGAGCACCTCCTCCGCGTCCTCCGCCCCCGCGGCCGCGTCCAAGTCGCCCTCCAGTGACCCGGACCAGGCGGCCAAGGACGACGTCCTCGCCGCGTACAACAACATGCGCGACATTCAGGTCAAGATGGCCGAAGACGGCGATCTGCACACCCAGGACCTGGCCAAGTACGCCAAGGGCGACGCCGCGGCCGACCTGAAGAAGTCCGTGCTGCGCAACAGGTCGATGGGCATCAAGTTCACCGGCCAGCCCGAGACGGACCCCGAGGTCACCTCGGTCGACACGAAGAAGAAGACCGCCACGCTGAGCGACTGCTTCGACGCGACCAAGTGGAAGCCCGTCTACACCAGCTCCGGCAAGCCCGTCGAGCTGGCCAAGCAGCGCCTGAAGTACCCCGTCACGTCCCAAGCCACGCTGGAGGGCGACACATGGCTCATTACGAAGATCACGGCAGACCGAACGAAGGGCTGCTGATACGCGGTGCCCGCGTAACGGGTGCACTTGCCGTCCTGTTCGCCCTGCTGCCCGCCGGCCTGGCCTACGCCGGCGGAGGCGCCCACGGCTGTTCGGACGTGGATGTCTGTGTCGACGCTGGCACCTCCGGCAAACCGGGCCACGGCGGATCCCACCAGAACGGCGGCGGAGGCGGCAAGGGCGACGGCGGCAAGGGCGACGGCATGTGCAAGCTCGTCGACGACACCGAGATCGCCTGCCTGCCCGGCTACAACCCGAAGGACCGCTGCTTCTACGAGCTGATGGACCCGCAGCCGGAGTCGGGCCCGGGGCACACCGACATGAACGGCGCCGACACCAGCGGGCCGGGCGCCTTCTACCAGAAGGACTGCATCGTCAACGACGTCGGCGGCACGGTCTGGCTGACCACACCACCGCCGACGGTCCTGCCCGACCCGGCCGAACTCGCGCGCCAGGCACGGGACAAGATGACCCTGCGCGGCGCCGACATCGGCTCCTCCCCCGGCCCCGGCAAGCCGGGCCTGGTCGGGATGCCGGTGTGGCTGTGGAACAACAAGAGCGACACCACCTGGGGACCCAACAGCGCCACCGCTGCCGTCCCGGGGCTGTCCGTGACGGCCACCGCCCGCGTCACCAAGATCACGTACTCCATGGGTGACGGCGGCTCGGTCACGTGCACCACGGCCGGTACGCCGTACAAGAAGTCCTACGGCGGCAAGTCCTCGCCGGACTGCGGCTACCGCTACACGAAGGTCTCCACCGGCAAGGCGGGCGGCAAGTTCACCGTCACCGCGACCAGTTCGTGGGAGATCACCTGGCAGTCCTCGACCGGTGAGGGCGGAACGCTCCCCGACGAGGTCCGTACGTCCACCACCACAGCGCGCGTCGGCGAGCTGCAGGTCGTCAACTAGCACGAGGAAACGCACCACGATGTCTCTTACCAAGGAGCAGGCGGCGCCCAAGAAGGGCCGCGCACAGGCCACCTCGGCGTTGCCGATCACCAACGACGCACCGCGCAGCCGGCGGCGTCCGGTGGTCGTCGGTGCCGGTCTCGCGCTCGCGGCCGTCGGCGCGCTCGTGTCGGTGTGGATGGTCAACGAGGCGGGCGACAAGGTCGCCGTCGTCGCAACCCGCCACGCCATCGAGGCCGGAGACACCATCAAGGCCTCCGACCTGGTCGCGACGGAGATATCCCACGACGCGCAACTGCACTCCGTGCCCGCCTCCCGCTCCTCCGAACTCGTCGGCAAGCGGGCCTCCTCCGACCTTCCCGAAGGCGTACTGGTCACCGAGGACTCGGTGAGCTCGGGCTCCAGCGTGACCGCGGGCAAGTCCGTGGTCGGCATCCTGGCCAAGCCCGGCCAGCTGCCCGTGCAGAAGCTGCACACCGGCGACAAGGTCACCGTCGTGCACACCCCGCAGGACGGCAGTGCCTCGGCCTCGTCCAGCAAGCCGGGCTCAGCCCCCGACAGCCTGCCCGCCGTGGTCGCCCGCGTCGGCTCCCCCGACGCCAACGGCGCCGTAGTCGTCGACGTCGCCGCCTCCGACGTCAACAGCACCTCGCTCGCCGCGTGGGCTGCGGGCGGGAACGTGTCGATCGTGCTCAAGGCGGACAACTGATGGCCATCATCGCGCTGGCCTCCGGCAAGTCCAGCGGCGTCACATGCTCGGCTCTCGCGCTCTCGCTGTCCTCGCCGCGCCCCTCTCTCTTGGTGGAGGCCGACCCCGCGGGCGGCACGATCCGCGCCGGCTACCTCGGAGGGGAAGGCACCGCACAGGTCGGCCTGCACCGCCTGGCCTCGGCCGACCGCCAGGGCACCCTCGCCCGGGAGTTCCGCCACCACTGGATCTCGCTGGACAAGGAGCACTCGGGCAACCGCATGCTGCTGCCCGGACTGACCGCACCCACCCAGGCCCCCTCCATGGCCCGGACCTGGGACAGCATCGCCGAGCTGCTGTCGGTCCTGGACAGCCAGGGCTTCGACGTCATCATCGACGCCGGCCGCATCGTGGCCGAGTCCGAGACCCACCTCAGCAGCCGCTCCTACCCCGCCCCCCTGCTGCGGGCCGCCGACGCCGTCCTGCTCGTCGTGCGCTCCACCCAGGCCTCCGTCGTCGCCGCCGCACCGGCCGTACAGGTCCTCAAGGAGGACCTGGCGAGCAACGGCACCGGCGCCGACGCGCTGGGCCTGCTGGTGATCGAGGAAGGCAGCGCCTCCACCAGCAACGTGCAGCAGTGGCTGCAGACCCCCGTGGTCTGCGCCCTGGACTGGGACCCGGACACCGCGGATGTGTTCACCCACGGGCAGGCGCGGCTGCGCCGCACCGCCAAGGGCCTGCTGCGCTCGGCCCGCACCGCGCACGACCGCCTGCACGAAGTCGTCACCCGGCGCCGTATCCAGCTCCACCCCGCGCACTACAGCGCCCTGACCTGAGGAGGGCAGGAACATGACCGACACCCGACCCGAACGGGTCCCGCCTGCCCTGGACTCCCTCGACGCGCTCTTCGAGCAGCGGCTGCAGCAACGCAGCGGCTCCCCCGACGCCGGCGCCTCCGTCCCGGCCAAGACGTCCCCCACCGCCGTGCCCGCGCCCATATCCTCGGGCGCCCGGGCCCTCGGACTGCTGCCCGTGGACTACGAGGTGATCTCCGACCTGCGCCAGCAGGCCAGCTCCAAGATCGGGCAGGCCAGCGCGGCCGACGGCACCATGAGCCCCCAGGACCAGCGCCAGCTCGGCCTGAAGATCATCCGGGAGACCGTCAGCGAGTGGGCGACCCGCTACGCGGCCACCGCCTCCACACCCCTGACGGACGCTCAGGAGACCCAGCTGCGCCAAGCGGTCTACGACGAGCTGTTCCGCGCCGGCCGTCTGCAGCCGCTGCTGGACAACCCGAACGTCGAGAACATCCTCATCAACGGTGACAAGGTCCGTGTCGACTTCGCCGACCGGCCCAGCCAGTCCTGGGACCCGATCGCCCCGAACGACCGCGAGCTCGTCCGGCTGATCAACCACATCGCCCGCATGCAAGGGCAGGGGGAACGCGCGCTCACGCCCGCGACCCCGAACCTCAACATGCGCCTGGGCGACGGCTCCCGTCTCGCAGCCAGCTACCTGATCACGCCGCGCCCGCAGATCGTGATCCGCCGCCACCGCACCCGCGGCCAGGGCCTGGACGACCTCATCAAATGGGGCACCATCGACAGCACGCTGGCCACCTTCCTGCGCGCGTCGGTGAAGGCCCGCAAGAACATCGTCCTCGTCGGTTCCCAGGGCGCTGGAAAAACGTCACTGCTGCGGGCCATGGCCCGGGAGATCCCGCGCACCGAGCGCGTGGGCACCCTGGAGAGCGAGTACGAGCTCTACCTGCACGAAGACCCCGACGGACCGGAGGTCATCGCCTACGAGGGCCGGGAGAGCAACGGCGAACGAGGCCCGGACGGCAAGGCGCTGGGAGAGCTGACCCTCTCCGACCTCTTCCCGCAGCTGCTGCGCATGTCGCTGCGCCGAATCATCGTCGGCGAGGTCCGCTCCAAGGAAGTCGTGCCAATGCTGCACGCCATGAACACCGGCGAGGGCGGCTCCATGTGCACCCTGCACGCCGAGACCGCCCAACTATCGGCCGAGCGCCTGGTCACCCTGTGCCTGGAAGCGGGCATCGGCATGACCGAAGCGCTCGCCTACCGCCTGGTTGCCCAGGCGATCGACCTGGTCGTCTACATCCGCCTCGTCGACGAGACGGAACTCGTCGACGCCGGCGGGCGGCCCGGGCGCAAGCACCGCTTTGTCAGCCATGTCATGGAGATCACCGGCATCGGCGAGAACAACCGCCCCAGCCACCAGATGATCTTCGCCCCGCGTGAGCAGGGTGACATCCGCGAACCGCGGGCGGTCCCCCAGCAGATGCCCAGCCCCCGCTACCTCGACGACATCGAGCGCGCGGGCTTCGCACGCCAGGAACTGACCCGGCCGTGGGGCACCTGGACCGAGCGCCTGGAGACGGTGATGCCGCTGTGAACCTCAATCTGGACGCCCTGCTCGCCGCGCTCGCCGCGGTCGCCGCGGTGGCCGGCGCCTTCATCGCCGTGGCCGGCCTGATGGGTTGGGCCGACCGGCCCGCCCGCCGCCGCAGCCGCGCCCAGCAGAAGCTGCGCGCCGCACTGGGCATGGACAACCAGCCCGGGCCCGTCGCCTGGTGGGCCCGCTCCAGCACCCGCATCACCGCCGCACTCGTCGGGGGCATGCTGGTCTGGCTGTTCAGCAGCTGGCCCATGGGCGGGCTGGTCACGGCCGTCGTCATCGTCGGCCTGCCCTGGCTCCTCAACCCCGGCGCCAACGCCACCCGTGATATCGCCCGCCTGGAGGCGGTCGAGGAATGGGTGCGCCGCCTGTCGGACATCCACACCGTCGGCGTCAGCCTGGAGGCGAGCATCCAGCGCAGCCTCCACACCGTGCCCTCCGCGATCAAGGACGAGGTCACCCGGCTCGTGTCACGCATGTCCGCCGGCTGGCACCCGGTCGACGCCTACCGGGCCTTCGCCGACGAGCTCAACGACGCCACCGCCGACGAGGTCGTCGCCCTGCTGATCCTGCACGTCGAGGACCGCGGCGCGGGACTCAGCCGGGCGATGAACGAGCTCGCCTCGGGCCTGTCCCACGAGGTCCTCGCCCGCCGCGAGATCGAGGCCGACCGGCAAAAGCCCCGCACGAACGATCGCTGGGTGACGATCTTCTGCCTGGCGATCTTCGGGCTGTCGATGCTCTCTTCAGCCTGGGCTGTGCCCTACTCCACCGTCATGGGCCAACTGGTCCTGATCACGCTGGGTATCGCGTTCGTCGTCGTGAAGGTCTGGATGCGGCGGATGGCCATGATCGAGCCCACCCCCCGGTTCCTGTCCGCCGACGACCGAGCGGGCGGCGACACCACCTTGACACTCGTGAAGGAGGCCGCATGATCTCGCCGTTCGCGATCCTGGGCGGCGCGGCCGTCGGTGCCGGACTGGTCGTCGCCTACCGCGGCCTGGCCCCCGGCCGCCCCGACGTCGGCGACGTCATCTCCCGCATGGACGCCAACCGCCTGGAGAACCTCCAGCCGGTGCGTACCGCCGCCCCGGCCGGCGGCCTGGAGAAGCTCGGCGCTGCTCTGCTGCGCTCGGCCGGCGAAGGCACCCTGCGACTGCCGCGCCAGGAGCTGGAGCTCATCGGCCGCAGCCCCACCCGGCACGTCGGCATCAAGCTGGCACTGGGCCTGTACGGGCTGGTGCTGCCGGCGCTGCTGGTGTCCGCGGCCTCAGCGGCCGGCTACCCGATGCCGTTCCCGGTGCCCGCCCTCGCCGGCCTGGTCCTGGGCGTGCTGTTCTGGTTCGTCCCCGACATCCACGTCAAGCAGCAGGCCGTCGAAGCGCGCGCGGACTTCCGCCACGCCATCAAGACGTACCTGCGGCTGGTCCAGCTCGAGCGCGCCGCCGACGCGGCCCCGACGCAGGCCCTCAAGCGCGCGGCCGAGGTCGGCGAGGGCTGGGTCTTCGTCAAGATCCGCGACGCAATCACCCGGGCCGAACTGGAGGGCATCAGCCCCTGGGAGGGCCTGCGGCGCCTGTCGGAGGAACTCGACGTGCCCGAGCTCGGCGCCCCCGCGGACATCATCTCGATCGCCGGCGAAGAGGGCGCAGCGGTCGGCGAGACACTCGGTGCCCAGGCCCGCTCCCTGTCCGGAGCCCTGGTCACCGCCGCCAAGGCCAAGGCGAACAGCGCCTCGGAAAAAATGGTCATGCCGGTCTCAGCCCTCGTCGTGATCATGACCATCTACATCGGCTATCCCGCCCTGACGCGGATCATGTCCGCCTGAGAACGACAAGGAACCACCGTGCACTTCAACGACCCCATTCTCAGCCTCCTCGTCGCGCGCTCCCGCGCTCAGATAGCCAAGCTGCGCGCTCTGCACAGCGAGGACCGCGGCGGCCTGTCCATCGAAGCGATGATCATCGTCGGCTCTCTCGTGGGCATCGCCATCGTCGCTGCCGGCGTGCTGCTGCTGAAGGTCAACGAGAAGGCGGACCAGATCAAGTGACCCGAACCGGACAGCGGGTTCGCCGATGGCTCCGGGCCGTCGCTGCGCGCAGCGCGGCCCGGGACCGCGGGGCCCTGTCCCTGGAGCTCCTGATCATCTTTCCCGTCGTGCTGATGCTCATCCTGCTGACCGTGCATGCCGGCCTGTGGTGGCACGCGCGCAACGTGGCGATGTCCGCCGCGCAGCAGGGGGTCGAAGCGGCCCGCGGCCGCGGCTCGAGCCTGGACGCCGGCACGCGGGAGACCCGGGACTTCCTGAACAGGGCCGGGGGCAGCATCTCCGGCACCCACGTCAGCGGCAGCCAGGGCCAGACCGTGCGGATCACCGTCACCGGACATGTCGACACCTTGATCCCCGGGCTGACGCTGCCGATCAACCAGCACGCCCAGGCCTCGACCGAACGCATCACGGAGCCGTAGTGAGCATCTCCGCCCTTCGCCGGCGACTGGCCGCCCACGACCGGGGGGCCCTGTCGCTGGAGGCCATGATCCTCTTCCCGGTGCTGATCATGGTGCTGCTGCTGGTCATCGCCTTCGGCCGGATCCAGTCCTCGGGCAACGCCGTCGACACCGCCGCGCGCAACGCCGCCCGGGCCGCCTCCCTCGAACGCGATGCCGGGGCGGCGCGCACGGCGGGCACCGAGGATGCCCGCGCGGGGCTGCGCAACCAAGGCCTGTCGTGCACCACGATGTCGGTCGACATCAGCACCGCCGGGTTCGGCGCCCCGCTGGGCACGCCCGCCACCACGACCGCCACCGTGCGCTGCACCGTGCGGCTGTCCGACATCGGGCTGCCGGGCCTGCCCGGCTCCAAGACCCTGACCTCCAGCTTCACCAGCTCGATCGACTCCTACCGCCAGCGCGACTGAAACAGGAACCCATGACCGCCGCCCGTCCCACCCCCGGCTCCCCTCGCCCGGCCGCCGCGCACCCGCGCTGGTGGCGGCGCGACGACGGCGCGCTGTCGCTGTTCGCGCTGGTGACGATCGTGGGGCTGTTCGCGATCGCCGCCCTGGTCGTCGACGGAGGCGGCAAGCTGCGCGCGCTCAACAACGCCGAGGGCGTGGCCAGCGAGGCCGCGCGCGCGGGCGGGCAGGCCATCGACGCCGGCAAGGCCATCTCCGGTGAAGGGGTCACGGTCGACCGCAACGCCGCGGTGGCCGCCGCGCGTTCCTACCTCTCCCGCGCCGGGGTGAGCGGGAGCGTGCGGGTCAGCGACGACGGAGCGTCCCTGGAGGTGACCGTGAACGAGAACTACTCCCCGCTGTTCCTGCCGGGCGGTAACTGGTCCGTCACCGGCACCGGCCAAGCCGACCTGGTCTACCGGGGGTAACGATGAAGACTCGCAGCAAGTCCGCCGCCTTCGCCCGCGGTCTGCTCTCCCTGGCCGCCCTGACGATCCTCCTGGCGGCGGTCCCGTACGCCCTGCTCCGCATCGGCGTCCTGCCCCACCACGTGCCCTCGGGCGGCGAGATCACCGCAGCCCTGACCGAGCAGGACACCGGTCAGCTCTTCCTCGGCGCGATCACGTTGATCGGCTGGTACGGCTATGTGTCGTTCGCCTTCTCCGTCGTGCTCGAGGCGGCCTCTATCGCCCGGCACCGCAAGGCGCCGCGGATGCGGATGCTCAGCGGAACCCAGCGGCTGGCCGGAATTCTGGTCGGCGGGATCTTCCTGCTGCTGCCCACCAGCGGCGCCTTCGCCGCACCCGCCGTCGCCGCACCCCAGACTGCGGCGACCGCCACCGTCACACCTGCGGCCAGTACGCCGGCTCCCTCCACGGCCGAGCACCAGTCGGCTTCGCAGAACACGCACACCGGGCCGGTTCACCACGTCAAGGCGGGCGACACGCTGTGGGACATCGCCGAGCAGCGCCTGGGGGACGGTCTGCGCTGGCGGGAGATCGTCGAGGCCAACCAAGGCATCTCAATGCCAGGCGGGCAGCACCTTACGGAGGACACCACCGACCTCCAGCCGGGCTGGACCCTGCGGCTCCCCTCCGATGCCAAGGCCGCGGCCTCCGAAGGCGAGGGGGTGCACACCCAGACCGAGGGGAGGGCGGCCCACGACCCCGAGCACACGGTCAAACCGGGCGAGACGCTGTCGTCGATCGCCGAGGACGAGCTCGGCGACGCCGACGACTACCCCGCGATCGCGAAGGCCAATGACAACGTCCGTCAGCCCGACGGCCGTACCCTGACCGATCCGGACGAGATCTACCCGGGCTGGCAGCTGAAGATCCCCGCCGCTCAAGAAGCTCCGGACGACGCCGCGAACACGCCCGCCCCCGAGCACGACTCCGACAGCAAGCAGGACCAGGCTCCGGAGCACGACCGCGGCGGTGAACAGCAGGACGAGGGCAAGGAGCACGATCAGGGCGGGGGCCAGGCGACGGAGAGGCCGGGCACGCCCGCCACACAGGCACCGGCGCCGCACGAATCCGCGAAGCCGGACGTGTCGGCACCGGCGCCGGACGCGCCCGACGCCTCCGCCGAGCCCGCCCCGCAGCACGACACGGGCACCGACTCATCGAGCGTGCGGACGGTCGCGGCGGCCGGAAGCATCCTGGCGGCCGCGGTCCTCGCCGTGCTGGCCACCCGCCGGGCACGGCAGCAGCGCCGGCGGCGCGCCAAGCGGCGTATCCCCATGCCCAGCGGCGCGGTCGCCGACTTCGAGAAGCAGCTGCGCGCGACGTCCGACATCACCGGCACCGCGCTGGCCGACCGCGCCCTGCGGACCATGGCCGCCCACTGCCGCGAAGCGGGCCGGCCGCTGCCCGAGGTCGAAGCGATGCGCATCGCCGCACGCGGAGTGGAACTCCACCTGTCCGCCGCCACCGCCCCGGTGGCACCGTTCACCGAGCGCGAGGGCAACCCGATGGTGTGGTGGTGCCCGGCCCGTGGCGCCGCCCTGCTGGACGCAGAGGAGGCTGCTGACGTCACCCCGCCCTACCCCGCGCTGGTCAGCCTCGGCGAGACGGAAGGGGGCGACGCGGTTCTCGTCGACCTGGAAAGCGTCGGTCTGCTGCGCCTGGCCGGCCACCCGGCCGACGTCCGCGCGGTCATGCTCGCGCTCGCTGTTGAACTGGCCTCCTCCAAGCTGGCCCCGGCCACGCAGATCGTGCTCGCCGGTGCCGGCAGCGATCTCCACCACCTCTACCCCGACCAGATCGACCACCACGCCGACTTGAACGGAGCCGCCGCCGAGCTGAAGGCCCACGACACCTTCCAGCGCGACGCCCTCGCCGACGGCGGACACGACCACCTCCGCGCCGCGCGGCTGAGCGAGGAGACCGGCGGGGACACCTGGATCCCCCGCATCCTGCTGTCGACCGACCCGGTCACCGGGCCATCGGCCGCCGCGCTTGAGGACCTGATCACGTCGCGCCCGCGCACCTCAGTCGCGGTCGTCACCGCGGCCGGAGCAGACCTGGACCTGCACGGCGCCTGGACCCTGCCCACACAGCCTGGTACCGCGGTCGAGCTGCCCGGACTGGACCTGGCGGTGAAGCTGCAGTACCTGGACGACGCGGCCTACGACCGGCTCGTCCAGCTCCTGGCCACCTCCAGCCGCACCGACGACGTGCCCCCTCCGGCGTGGACCGGGCACAGCGCCGACAACGGCCCCCGCAGCGCGGTCGACCCCACCGGTGAGACCTCCGCGCTCGCTCCCGATACGGCCTGGATCCCGCAGCCGGCCCCCCACATGCCCGCCCAGAGCAGCGACTTGAGCACGGCCCTGCCCAGCTTCGACTCCCTCGCGCCCGCCTACACATCCGCGCCCGCCCCAACCCCTCATCAGGACAGCAGCCCGGTTGAGGCTGGCGACAGCGCGTTGTCCCCCGCCGTCGCAGGTGCTGCGCCCGCCGCAGACGACGTGTTCGTCACGCATGCCGAGAATGGCACCCTCGACTCCACCGCTCATGGCGCGGCCGCGGACGAACAGGAGCCGGACGCCGACGAGGAGTCCCCCGCGCTGGCCACGGGCGTGTGGGACGTCGAGGAACCGGCCGAGGCCCTCGACCGCGAGGAACCGGCTGCGAACGGGGGCGAGGAGGAGCCCGCCGGGGACTTCGACTCTGTGCTCGGTGAGGTGCTCGCCGAACAGGACGCACCCACGCCGGGCGACGACGGTGAGAATGCCGCCTCCGCTCTGTCGGCAGCCGCACTCGGCGCGAACGAGCAGGAACAGGTGGTGCGCGAGGCCCGCATCATCCCGCGCCCGAGCGCCGCGACCTCCACCGTGCTTGCGGCACTGTCCACACCGCCGGCCTCGCCGGACGCCCCCCAGGTCCAGGTGCTCGGCCCGGTTGCCCTGACAGGCGCCCGCGGCCGGGTGGGAAGCAACCGCCGCAACAGCCTCATGGAGATCGCCGCCTACCTCGTACTGCACCCCGGCCTGGGCCGCCAGGACCTCGACGACGCGATCTGGCCCGGGATGCGGATCAACGCCGAGACCCGCAACACCGCGATCTCCCGGCTGCGTTCGTGGATGGGCCAGGACCCCCACCTCGCCGCCTCGGACCCCCAGGCGGCCTACCTCCCCCCGATCAAGGGCGGCATCTACCGGTTCAACACCCCCGTGACCTCCGACTGGGACAAGTTCCGCGAGCTGTACCAGCAGGGCATGCACCACGACGGGCAGGACGCCGACATCGCGCTGGCCCAGGCCCTCACCCTGGTCCGCGGCCGGCCGTTCGCCGACGTCGACCCCTCCAAGTACACCTGGGCCGAGGCGGACATCCAAGAGATGATCAGCGCGATCGTCGACGTCGCCCACGAGCTCGCCGAACGGCGCCGCCAGGTGCGCGACTACCGCGCCGCCGCCCAGGCCGTCACCAAGGGCATGCTCGTCGACAGCCAGAGCGAGCTGCTGTACCGGGACCTGTTCACGATCTGCCATGAGATGGGCGACCGCGAAGGACTGGAACGCGCTGCCCACCAACTGGCCCGCATCAATGCCGAGGAGGGCATCGACTCCTCTCCCGAGACCGTCGGTCTGCTGCGCACCCTCCTCAAGGGCGAGCGCGGTCAGGTGACTTGGGGATCCGCCGCTTCATGAAACGCACCGTCAGATCCACCATCCCGCACTGTCACACGGAACCGCTCCCCCACACCTGTAGAGAGCGAGGAGCCTCCTCGGCCATCCACCCGACGAAGGAGACCGCGCGCATGACCCGTCGCCGGCCGTACACCGCCCCGCCCGCCGGGCCCGATGCCCCGGCCCGGCACGCCCGGGAGGGAGACCGGTGATGGACCTGTCACCGTGGGCGCTGCCCGCCGGCCTGGCCGTCGCGGGGGTCGGCGCCGTCGTCGTCGCCTGCATGCTGCTCGGCAACCGCCGCCGTGCTGCGGAGCAGAGCGCCACGGCCGAAGAACGCGCGCAGCTCGTCCTCCAGCGCCGCCAGGCATGGCAGCGCCGGCTGGCCGTGATCGCTCTCGCCGTCGGCTGCGTGATGATGTTCGTCCTCGCGGGCATCGCCGCCTGGCTGAGCTTCGGCGCCCAACGCGAGTACGCCCACGCGCACAACGGCGGCGACTGGGACGCGGCGACCGGCTTCGCGCTGCTGCTGGACGCCGGCGCCCTGAGCCTGTCCCTGATCCGCTTCTTCGAGGCCCTCACCCTGCGCTCTTCCGCCAGCACCCGGGTCCTGCTGCTGGCGTTCGTCAGCGCCTCCGCGGTGATGAACCTGCTCCACACCCCCGAGGCCGGCGCCGGAAGCGCCTTCCTCGCCGTGGTCCCGCCGCTGGTCTACGCCGTGCTGCTGGAAAAGCTCCTCACCAAGATCGAGCAAGTGATCATGGGGCGGCAGAAGCGCCGCAAGGACGAGCACGAGCGGGGATACAGCCTGCTGCTGTGGCTGCCCTGGCCGATCGGCGCTCCCGTGAAGATGTGGAAGGCGTGGAGGAAGGAGTTGCTCTCCACGGTCGACAACGTCCGCGTTACCGGCTCCCGGCGCCCCCTGACGGCGGACGACAAGTCCGTTGCGGCCATCGCGGCAGCGGCCGAGGACCAGGAGACCGTCAGCGGACAGCTCCCCGCCAGCGCCGCGGCCGCGAAGGGCGAACAGAGGGCCCCTGCAGCGGCAGACCTCGCGCCGGCCGACGAGGAGAGCGTCGGGGTCTCCATGCAGAAGGCCCCGGCCGCGCCGGCACCGGAGAGGACGGTGGTCGATTCCGGTGCACCGACCACCGCCTCGGAGCTCGAAGGCTTGCCTGCCGTCGTGGATTCTGCTGCCGAGCCCGCGCCTGTCCAGCGCGCCGCTGCCCCGGACCCGGATCGCGAGACCGCATCGGCAGACCCCGAAACCGGTGGGGAGGCCGACACATCTGGTCTTCACGATGACGAGCAAGACGAGACAGCCGCCCAGATCCCTGACGACGGGGTGCAGGAAACCGCCGCCGACGAGTCCGAGGACGAGGAACTGACCGACGGCGTCGAGTCCGAGGACGAGGAGCCGGACGACGAGCTCGAGCCGGACGATGATGAGCCCGACGCGGAGCACGGGCACGCGCCGCCGCCCAGGGGCGACGACGAGGTCCGGGCCAATCCCCGGATCCAGATCGACCTGTCCACGCTCCCCAAGGACGAGGGCCCGCGCCAGCGGGCTGAGCGGATATATGTCGCCCATCAGGTCGCGGGCCTGCCGCTGGAGAAGTCGGATCTGGCCAGGTGGGCGGGCTATACGAATCCGCGCTCGGGCGGTAACGAGTACCGGCGGCTGGTGAGGCACTACGGGCCGATCCTGGAACGGAAGGGCGCCGCTTACGTGGATCTGGACTGGTCCAGCCTCGACCAGCAGGGCCCCCTGGCTGACTCCGAAGGACCGGATGACGATCGCGAGCCTGTCGTCGAACAGGCTCAGGCGGCCTGACCGTCGCTGGCCTGGTGCGAGGACGAGGCTGAAACCTGGTGTCGGACCGTGCCGGTAGCCTCGGGGCGACGACACGGACGGATGAGGGGGTTGGGGATGGACGTCGGCTGGCAGCGGGCGATCGCCGAACTGCGCGCCCAAGGCGAGGCGGCCGGCGCCGCCGCCCGGCGAGTCGACGACATCGGCATCGACAGCCCCCGCGAGGTGCGCCCCACTGCCGTCGCGGTCGAGTACGCGGCCGAGGCGGACTACGTGCGCAGCGCCCTGGCGCTGCTGCGTGCGCATCTCGCCGACCGCCGCCCGCCGCGCCGGCTTCCGGTCGCCCGGGTGCGGCTGTGGTTCCGTGATGTGTGGGAGGACCAGACCGTGAACCGGCTGGGCGGCGTGTGGCGGGCCGTCCCCGGCCGAGCCGCTCTGGAGCAGATGCGCAGCGCGGCGTCCGAGCCGCTCCTCGACGCAGTGATCGAACAGGCGGAGGCCCTGCAGGCCAGCCTCCGCGGGCACCGGCAACGGGACCGGATGTACGAGTCCTACATCCCCGCCCCAGGCGGCCTGCTGATCGACGAGGCCGTCGGCAGTTCCGGTCGGTCCGCTCCCACGCTGCCCGGTTTCCCCGATCCCGGTCACCCGCTCAACCGCGCCTTCCCCCGGGGCCGGGGGACGCGCATCCAGCCCGACCGAATGGAAGAGTTCAACCAGCTGGTGAGCGACCGGTTCGCCGTTCACCAGCGCGCCCGCGCCTTCGGCGACGCGGTCCTGGCCCTGCTTGTCGAACACCGCGCGGGCGGCATCCTGCCGCAGCCGGGCCGGGTACGCGGCGCCGGACGATGGGTGGGGCGCGAACGCGCGCTCGTCCCGCTCCGACCGGCCTGGCCCGCCAAGCCCAATGTCTTCCAGATTGCGACCCTGGCCGGGCTGGCCTGGCTGGTGATCGCATGCGCCGCCCTGCCGCTCACCTTCGGTATGAGCGCCCACCTGCTCTTCTCCCACGGCACGCTGCTGTTCCTGGCGGCCGGCGCCATCGCGGGCCTCGGTATCGCTACCACTATCCGATTCGGACCGAAGCTGATCCAGGCACCCGGCGCCCGCGCCGCCGCGCCGGGGGTCGTCGCCGCCCTCGCCGCCTTCCTCGTGGGCCACTGGCAGCAGCCCGTCGCCGACCACTTCTTCGCGGGCCCCTACGACCGGTACGAACGCGAGTACACCAACGGCTGCCTGGCCGCCAGCCCGTACCGAGACGACAACACCCAGTCCCGTGTCGAGGACCGCGTGCTCATCGTCGTCCCGATCGGTGGCGGTACGACGCTGCGCCTGGGTCCGGCCGAGGAAGGCGGCATGCACCCGCTGCGCCCCGTCGATCGGGCGACCCGGATGGAACTCGACAAGTACGGGTGCTGACCGGGGCACCGGGAGGACCACGCCTTCGTCCCGAAATCAGGAGCGACCACAGAAGAATTAGCCCATTGAAATGCTGGGCGACGTCGCCCGAGGTGACACCTTACGTTCATTACGGAATCAGGAAATGCACGATGAAGCTCATGGCACGGCTTGCCCAGCGGCACGCAAGGAAGACGGCACAGCGATACCGTCGGGAAGGGCGGACGCTCATGCCCTACGGCGAGTGGGAGGAACTGCTCACCTCCCAACATCGTCCGCCTCTTGTTCACAGCAACCTCTGGGATGAGCAGAACGACGGCAGCGAGGTCGCGACCTTTCGCGACGGCGACTCCTTCGTCTCCATGGTGTGGTCAGCCGGGTGGGCCAAGGAAGTCCGCTTGAGGAAACACACGGCCAAGGGCGAAACGCTCGAAAAGCGCGCCAAGGACTGGCACTACTGGGTTCTCGTCACAGAGCGTACGACCGAGTCTCTGATGTTCTGAGCCAGCGCTCCATATGCAGGCCAGAAAAACCACTGGACAAACTTCCATTAGACTCGCTGAAGGCTCCGCACTAGACTGGATCAAGACTGCCCTAGGGACTTATTCATAGCTCTGAACTGCAGCGATATGCCGATGCGGCTTGCGCAGCGCGATGGCTAATGCGCCGTCAAACAGCCGGGATATCTACATGTATTCCTGTCGGATGCCTGACCCGGTCGGAGCTTGAGGAGTTCTTCGCCGCCTTGTTCGAGCGTTTCGCCCTGCCCACACGTCGACCTTCGGTGAGAATCGCCTGGTGCGCCTGTCCCCACCCCTGGACCCGATGCTGGCCCGTTCCGTTGTTGCGCCCCCTCCGGCGGGCGCGCGGAAGGCAGTGTTCGAGCAGAAGGTGGACGGCTACCGCACCATCGTGTTCGCCGGTCCGGACCCCTACGTGCAGTCGCGGCGCGGCGCCGACCTGGCGCCCGCATTCCCGGAGATCGCTCGCGCCGCGGCCGAGCTCGGCGCCGAGGTGGTCCTCGACGCCGAGCTGGTGGTGCACAGCGCCGGCCGGCTCGACTTCGCGGCGCTTCAGCAGCGGGCCCGCCGCCGGGGAGCGGCGGCGGAACGCGCTGGCCAGGGGCAGCCGGCGCACCTGGTCGTCTTCGACCTCCTGGAGGTGGAGGGCGACGTCGTGATGCAGGAGCCCCTACACCGGCGCAGGGATGCGCTCGAGGACCTGTTCGTCGCCCGCCGGCTGTCGGCGCCGTGGGCGCTGTGCCCGCAGACCGAGGACCGGGATGCCGCCCTTGCCTGGCTGGACCCCGCCTGGGGAACGGCCGGGATCGAGGGCATCATGGTCAAGGACCCGGAGTCCCCGTACAGGCCCGGCGTGCGCGGGTGGTCGAAGCTGAGGGCCCGTACAACGACCGAGGCGATTGTCGGAGCCGTCACCGGCACCGTGCGCACGCCCACGAGTCTCCTGCTCGGCCGCCTCGACGCGTCGGGCCGCCTGCAGCTTGTTGCCCGCTCGACCCCGCTGTCGCGTGCCGCTGCAGCCGAGCTGAGCGCAGTCCTGCGCCCCGCCGGTCCGCAGCACCCCTGGCATGATCGGCACTTCTCTGCCGGATGGGGAACCAGGGAGCCCCTGGTGTTCCAGCCCGTCGTTCCCGAACTCGTCGCCGAAGTCGCAGCCGACACCGCCGTGGATCTGGGCCGGTACCGGCATCCGGTCCGCTACCTCCGGCTCCGCGGCGACATGGCTCCCGGCGATGTTCATGAGTGAGCGGAGCCCGCGCCGAAGCGAGGAGCGCGCGAGCTTCGGGCTCGCTCTACGGGCAGCGCGGGTACGTCGCGTCAGTACGTCGAGTCGGCTGAAGCCAGGCCGTCGATCACGCGCAAGGTGGCAGCGTCGATCTCTCCGGTCGCGGCCTCGTCGCGGACACGACGCGCGAACCCTCGGGCGGCACGGCGCGGGAGGATCCGCGTATTGAAGAACGTGGACGCGTTCAGCAGCGTCCGGATGAACTGCTCTGCATGCATGCGCAGTTCGGTGCCGTCTTCGGATCGTGCCGACGCAGCGAGCTCGCGTGCCTTTGCCGACAGCGCCCGCCGCTGCCAGCGGATCTCCTTGACGGCCTCCCACACAAGCCACCCCACGGCCGCTGCCGGTGGCACGGCCACCGGCCAGTCAGATCCTCGGACGTCCACCCAGCGGAAGTCCCCGAGCCACATGACCACGGGCGTCACGGCCGCGGCCAGCAGCAGACTGCCCGCCACGGATCCGCACGCCGCGACGAGGAACCAGCGCCGTATGGAGTCCGCGGACAGCGGCAGATGTACACCAGTGCTCTCGACCATGGCCACCATCATGCCCTCACCCCCTGGACGGACACGGCTTGCCGCGGCGGCACCGGCCGCCCTGCCGGCCACAGCCAGCCGTGCTCGCGCCGTTCCCATGCGACTTCACCCGGCCCCGCCGCGTAGTCATGAGATCGGGGCCCTATGGAAAGCGGACCTGTACGAGACGCCTTTCGCCGGTCCGCCTTCTACGGGCTGGCGGGCGGCGCTGTGCTCGCGTGGCTGGGAGCGACCGGCACCCAGCAACGGTGGCTGGCGCTCGTTGCCGCCGCGCTGCTGGCCGCCGCTACAGTTCCCGCGGTACAGCTGACCCGTCCGCACCGGAGCGCGTCATGGCCGCGATGGATCAGCGCCGCGGCGGTGTTCCTCCTCGTGCAGTGGTCGTGTCCGTCGTCCTGGTCGCATCACGCGCACGTTCCTACTCCCCCTGTCCGGTGTATGTTCTGTTGCCGGAATTGCGCTCTTCGCGCAGTGGTTCCTGGTCAGCAGCGCCAGCCGGCGTTCCTGAGTGTCGCCGGGCACGGCCGGCAAGGTCGCCGATCCACCCGCCAGGGCCACGGGCGGGTGGATCCCGCCTGCTCATGGGCCGACGCCACGGGGCAGTCGCCCACCCCGGGAGCGAGCCTGCCCGCACCGCGGATACCTGCGCTTTCCAGCCATCCTGGCCGGGTTAGGGTCGAAGCCGACCGGCCGCGACCGATGCCCCGCCGGCCGTGCGCAAGGAGTCCTCCTCACATGTCCGTCCTGAGCGTCGCCCTGTCCGCCGTCGTCGGGGTCCTGGTCGGCGCCGCGGCGCGACCGATGGTCTTCGCCCGGTCGGTGCCCTCGCCCGCCTCCTCACGCAGTCGGTGTCCGCACTGCGGGCGCGGCCTCCTCGGCCGGCCCCGGCCGCTGCCAGCGTCGGGCCGCTGCCCGAAGTGCGCCGGGCCCATCGGGCCGGCCGCGATCTCCGCGGAGGTGACGATGGGCGCGGCGTTCGCCGCGGTCGCGGCGGGCGGCGCGACCGGCTGGTTCGCCGCCGCGCAGTACTGGCTCGCCGCGTGCGGCATCACGCTGGCGATGATCGACCTCGCGGTTCAGCGTCTTCCCGATGTCCTCACCGTGCCCGCCTGCGCAGGAACGCTCGTGCTGCTCACCGCGGCCACCGTGGCGGGGGAGCCCGGCAGCCTCAGCCGCGCGGCGGCGGCCGCTGCAGTCGTCACAGCCTCCTTCCTCCTGCTGGCACTCGTTGCCGGGATGGGCCTGGGAGACGTGAAGCTCGCCCCGGCCATCGGCGCGCTCCTCGGCTGGACCAGCTGGAAGAGCGTGTTGTGGGGCACCGTCGCCGGCTTCCTCCTCGGCCTGGTCGGCGCGGTGCTGCTGCTCGCCTCCGGGCGCGGCCGCAGCACCCAGCTCGCCTTCGGTCCGTTCATGGTCATCGGGGCGCTCGCCGTGACCGTCACGGCCAGCTGACACCGCCTACCGGAATCTACTTTTCCTGTAATTCATTTTCCTGGCATCCCTCTTCCGGAAACCCGTGCTTCTGATCGCGAAATTCCGGAAGGCCATCTCGCGGAAGAAACTGGGCCTGGCGCAGCCTCCTTTCCGCGATTGAAGATCGAGTTCTGAACGACGGCAGTGAATGCCGCGCGTTCCTTCCCTCGCCCGGCGACCGTTCCGCGACTACACGGACGACGGTGATAAGGCCCGGCGAGCGAAGAGGGCCGACGACGACACCAGGAAGAGCGCATATGAACACCCTCACTCGCCGCGTCGCAACTGTTGCCACCGCAGGCGCGCTGGTACTCGGCGGCGCTGTCGCCACGGCGTCGACCGCCAGCGCTGCGCCCAACAGCAAGTCGTGCACCTCGAAGCCGCCGGCCATCGACGTACACACTTACGTCGAGACGGCAAACGTCAAGTTCCGGACCGGCCCCAGCACCAAGTACACGGCCAAGGGCCTCCTCACCAAGGGAACAAAGGTCTACCAGCCCTGCCAGAAGGGCGCCTGGTCCTACATCAAGGTGACCTCCGGTGCACACAAGGGCGAGAAGGGCTGGGTCGCTGGCCAGTACCTCGCCATCCACATGGTGCTGGACTGACTTCCGAGCCAGCCGCAGGATGAGGCTCTCCGCGCATCTACGCGACGGATGACTCCTCCCCCGCACGTCCCGTCCGTCACCCCGTACGGCGCGGGACGACGCCACGGCGGCCCGGCCCCCGTTGACGCCGGGCCGCCGTGCACGGCCCCTTGCTTCTGCCAGTCGACGGCGGGCCGCCGACACGAAGCCCGACCCGCGGGAGTTCTCCCGCCGGGAATCCTCAAGAAGGACGAGCCGTGACCACGACTTCCCGCATGATCACCGGAACCGTGGCCGCCGCCGCGGTGCTCGGCGGCGCCATGGTGGCCACCGCCGGCCCGGCCGCCGCTGCCGCGAGCTACCACTGCACCACCAGTAAGCACTCGGTGGACAACCCGGCATATAACGGCGTCTACGCCGACAACTTCGACTTCACGGTGCAGCTCTGCGCCAAGCGGTCCAGCGGCACCATCTACACCTACGCCAAGATCAGCTGGGACGGACCGGCCTGGTTCGTGGACGGTCCCAGCGAATTCGACGCCGCCCGCTTCCACCTGCAGACCAAGAAGAGTGTGTTCGGTCCCGACAAGGTCGTGAAGTGGGCCAACTACACCGGCATCAAGTCCCGTCTTGAGCACGGGGACTACAAGGGCAACGGCAGTTACACGACCGGCGTCCTCAAGTACTCGGCCGGCTCGGGCCGTTACCTCGCCGACGGCTTCCTCCAGCTGGACTGGGACAAGGACGGCAAGGGCTACAGAACCACGACCTTCTCGGCCTCGCCGACCGTCTGACACCCCCGTCCGTCACGACGCGACGTGGCCTGGGCCGTACTCCGGCCCAGGCCAAGCAGCCTTCCCACTCTGCTCGGGCCCACCGCCGAAGGACCGCGCCATGTCTGTCCCCCTGCCCCGTTCTTCCCGGCTCGAGGACGTCTTCACCGCGGCGCGCTCCCAGTCCCGCGCAGCTCTGGCCGCCTACCTCCCGGCCGGTTACCCCACCCGCGAGCAGAGCTTGGACGCCTTCCACCTCCTGGCCGCCGCCGCGGACGTGATCGAGGTGGGTCTGCCTTTCTCGGACCCTATGCTGGACGGCCCCGCCATCCAACGCGCGAACGCCCAGGCCCTGCGCGCCGGCTTCCGGATCGAAGACGTCTTCACCACGGTCCGCGAACTCGCTGCCTCATCCACCGCCGCGCTGCTGGTCATGACCTACTGGCAGCCCGTTCACCGCTACGGCGCGGCCCGGTTCGCCCATCGCCTTGCCTCCGCCGGCGGAGCAGGCGTCATCATCCCCGACCTCCCCGTCGAGGAGGCCACCGACTGGCTGCACGCGGCCCGCGACCACGGCCTGGACAGTGTGTTCGTCGTCGCTCCCAACAGCACCGACCAGCGCCTGGCCCGCGTCTGCGAAGCAGCCAGCGGCATGATCTACGCCCCCGCAACGGCCGGAGTCACCGGAACTCAGGGCCCTCTCCACCCGAAGCTCCACGCCTTCGTCGAACGCCTGCGCACCCTGACCCCTCTGCCCATCGGTGCCGGCATCGGCATCTCCACCCCCGAACAAGCAGCTTCCGTCGCCTCCTTCGCCGACGCCGTCATCGTCGGCTCCGCGTTCATCCGTGCCCTCGACGCGCATCCCGGATCCGCCGGCACCACCGAGGTCGGTCTGCTCGCCCAGCGCCTGGCCCGCGGACTCCGCCTCGCCGTGCCCTCCGCCGCCTGACGGCAGGCTGCCACCGCGGCGGCAGGCCCCGTCTTCGCCACGCAGCCCCCGCAGATCGGATCAGGGCGCACTCGTGCCCGGCCGGCTCACTGGCTGACCGGCAACCGAGCACGCGCCCGGGTTGATCACTTTCAGTGCATTCCGCCACCTACCGGGTCAGTAACATCACAAATTCGGTAAGGAGCAAGGGGAAAGCTACGACTACGGGGGTGTAGGCCTCTAGGGTTCCGCCCGGCACACCCACTCTTCCCACCTGCGGACGAGCACCTACAGGAGCAGACACCGCATGCTCGCGATGCGACCAGCCAGACCCGAGGACAAGTACGCCCTCGAGGTGATGATCCAGGCGCGCTCGGACTGGATGGCGAAGAGGCAGCTGGCGAACTGGCACAGCTGGGGCAGGCACGTGCAGGCGCTCGCCGCCAACTGCTCAGGTCGCTTCGGTGACATGTGGGTGCTCACCGAGAACGGCGACCGCATCGTCGGCTGCACCACGATCCTCACCACTGCCGCCCCCTGGGTCTGGACGGGAAGCGAAGCCTCGGACTCTGCCGTCTACCTCAACGCCACCGTGACCGACCCGACGGAGCGCCATCGCAAGCTCGGCACCCTCATCGCCCACTGGGCCGTCGACCGCGCCGCCCGCAACAACATCAGCTACGTCCGCCGGGACTGCACCTCTCCCGCCCTGGCCGCGTACTACGAGCAGCAGCAGTTCACGCTCGTCCGCACAGTCTCGGCACCCGGCGGCTGCTCTTCGTACGCCTTAGAACGAAGAGCGCAGAGAATCGCAGAACTGAAGAAGTGGCTCAGCCACGGAAGGCTCGGCAAGGAATCGGCCGCTATAGAGATCAGGCAGCCGACCGTAAACCCTGCCCGCCGGACCTTCGCATATGTGTGAAGCCCCCGCCGGCTGAACCGACTCAACCCCACGATCCGTGTGGGCTCGGCCTGATGAAATGCTGCGCCCCCACCAGCTGGCGGACGGAATTCACGACGATGACCCACGAGCCCCGTAGGGCGCCGCGAGAAATCGAGCCGGTCCGACCAACAGGCCGCAGACCACCACGGTCCTGGAAGACGAGGCCCAGCACGTCTACGGCAAGGCGCGCGAGTTGCCGCAGGCCGAACTCCTCCGGATGCTGATGCATCCGCGACGCCCCCGTGTCGCCTTCCTCCGATGGCCCATAGAGCAGCGCTTGCCCTAGACCGGCTGCGGCAGCGGAAACCCCGGCACGTACGTCGCCGACCTGCCCCTGCCGTCATTCGGCTCTAGGATGAGCTCGCCATGCTCGCTCGGCACCAAGCCCTGCTGCCCCACGGTCCATACCTGCACCGGACCGTCGTCACCGACCATCAGCGTCAGAACGCCGCTCGACGCCGCGATCAGCGAGGCGCCCAGCAGCGCAATGAAGCGCTCCCGGTCGCGATCCAGCACATCGGCCTGCTGGCTGACGACGCCGACCGGCACCGCGTAGCGGCCAAGTTCCAGATCACTCGCCTTGGTCGCCAAGGCGAGCCGGCCGCCCTCACCGCCGTACGCCGCGGCGCCCCGTACAACCTCCTCAACCAGAGCCGTCACGACGCCTGCCGAGTACCTCCTCGCCCACGCCTCCATACCGGGATGCTGGGCGTTCACCGCGTCGAATACCTTCCGGCAGCGGACCGCCATGGCCCAGGCATGCTGCTCCCGCTTCATCTGCAACAGCATCTCGTCGGCCGTCTCACCCGCGAAAGACCACAGCTCGGCCCTCCGGAACCGCCGGCTCGCGTAGGCGCGGAAGCCCCTCTCTGAGAGAGGATCCAGTCCGGCTTCCTCACAACCTCTGACGTAGGCGAAATCGACAATCGGGGCGAGCAGGAGCTGGTCCCCGGCCGACAGAGCGCGGACCGCACGGTCATGAACGTCACGCCAGTACGCGGAAAACGGACCACGAGCCTGAGGAACAAAGCGAAGATCACGCTCGTCGACGGCGACCAGCATGTTGGCACGCTCGTCCTCCAGGCTGCTGTCGCTCATCACGCAAACCCCCTGTTGCAGTCAGCGGAGTCCCTCTCCGCACGGCGGCACCACTGTGCTGGATCCAGGCCACACCTGAGACAGGTTCTACAGCACCGAAGTGATCCTTCCATGCGGCCCGCGGCTGCCAGAGCGAAGCAAATGCGCTACACCACGGAACACCTACGCCTTCTGCGCGACGCCGACGTAGAGGGGCACCTGTTCGTCGGCGAACTCCTGATCAGGCTCCGGATGCCAGTTGGTGACGACCTGGACACCCGGGTCGAGTAGGTCAAGTCCCGTGAAAAACCGGGCGAATTCGTCTCGTGAACGCACTTGCGCGGGCACACCGCTCTTGCGGTAGATCTCTACGGCCTTGTCCCAGCCGGCGGCATCGAAGTCCCCCGTCACATGCGAGAGCATGAGGAAACTGCCGGAGGGGAGCGGGGCCAAGAGCTCGTCGACAAGATCGTAAGGGCCGTACTCGTCGGACACGAAGTGCAGGAGGGCCACGAGTGAGAGGGCGACAGGTTCCTCGAAGTTGAGGACCTCCTTGGCGCCTTCGATGATCTTCCCGGGCTCGCGGACGTCCGCCTCGATGTACTTCGTCGCTCCCTCGGGGGTGCTCCGCAGGAGAGCCTCTGCGTGGCGGAGAACGATGGGGTCATTGTCGGCGTAGACCACGCGTGATTGCGGGTTGACCGCTTGCACGACCTGGTGGAGGTTGGGCTCGGTCGGGATGCCGGTTCCGATGTCGAGGAACTGATTCACGCCGCGGTCGGCCAGGAGCCGGGCAGCCCGATTCATGAAGCTCCTGTTGGTTCGGGCGGCGATTCTAATGGCCGGCAGGAACGATATGACCCGCTCGGCTGCTTCCTCATCGACCGGGTAACTGTCCTTGCCGCCGAGGTAGTAGTCGTACATGCGGGCCGGGTGGGGCCGGCTGGTGTCAATGGGGTCTAACGTCATTGTTCTTCTGCTTCCCCTTCGTGTCGGAAGTACGGCCTTGGGAGAGCGAGCGCTACCCGGCCTCAGGCGAGGAGGAAGTCGGCTTCCCCGGCCTTGGCCCCCATGATGAAAGCCGCGATCTCTCCCTGCTTGTAGATCAGCGCGGGCCCATCGGGGTCGGTCGATTGGCGCAGCGCTACCCGCCCATCGCCGAGAGGCTTCGCCTCCACGCAGTTGCCGGCGTTGCTACCGCTCCAAGGCTTCACCCACTGCTCGGCTCCAAGCTCTGTGGCGGCGTGGAGAACGTGACTCATAGGTACAGCTCCTTGCGAATATCACCAAGAAACGTCTTGGTCTTCTGCTTTGAAAATGCGTAGACGCTCATCTGAGACAGCGCTTCGCGGAACAGGGCGACTTCTTCCTTCTCCTCGCTGTATCCGGCGCGACTCAGGCTGTCAGTACAGACGATGTCGGGAAGCTCCGGAATCTCGAATCGGAAGATAGTGAAAGGGCCGAAGGCACCCGGGTGGAGCCCGGCCTCGAAGGGGCACACTTGAAGTGACACGTTCGGGAGGTCAGCCACGTCCAGGAGGTGCTCGATCTGCTCGCGCATGACAGCCGTGCTGCCGGCAGGACGCCGCAAGCTCGTCTCGTCCGTGATCACCCAGAGTTGGGGAGGCGCCGGCTCCTTACGAGTGAGGATTTCCTGGCGCTTGATGCGCAGGTCGACACTCCGTTCAAGAGCATCGGGTGACATGCGAGGGAGTCCCCGCTCCATGACGGCGCGTGCGTAGTCGGGTGTCTGGAGCAAGCCAGGGACGACTCCGGGTTCGTAGCCGCGGAGCTCGGTCGCGGCTGTCTCCAGCGATACGTGCACTCCGAACCAACCCGGGAGGACGTCGCGGAAGGTCTGCCACCAACCAGGCGTAGCTGCTTGGTCAAGGAGGGCAAGGAATTCTTGGATTTCGCCCTGGGGAGCACCGTAGATTTCAAGAAGCGTCTTGACGGTGGCGAACTTCAGGGAGGTCTCGGCCTTCTCCATCCTGGTGACCGTCGTCTGCGCAATCCGCAGCTGCTTGGCGGCCTGTACAGCGGTGAAGCCCGCCGTCTCGCGCAACGCGGCCAGACGCCGGCCCAGGACGATGGCCAGCACGGTCGGGGCCGACTTCGGCTCACTCACGCCGGTTCCCTCTCCTCTTCGGCCAGCAGCGGTCGCTCGCTGAAGTGTGCCACGGCGCCCGCGAGGCGAACAGACTGCAGCCCGAACTATGCAGACTGCAGAGTGAGGCTTGCCAACAGCGCTGAGTAGCGAGCATAGTTGCGTGGTGACCCAGCTCACGTAGCACGGATGCACGCTCCCCCGCCTTCGCCCCAGGAAGGTCTGAGATGCCCGCCCGCCCCACGTTGTTCCGCGTTCTCCTTCAAGAGCGCCGATGGGACCGATGGGTGGTCTTCTGTACCCACTTCGAGCGGACCGCGCGGGAACTAGCCAAGGAGACCAACTCGCCGCACCTGGCGGCCGTCTCAGTCTCGCGTTCCACCTTTGACCGGTGGGCGAAGGGTTACTGGTTCGGGCAGCCCTGGCCGGACACAGCTTTGGTTCTGGAGCGACTGTTCGGGGTCCCCTGCTCCGACCTCTTCAGTGCCGCACCATCCGTCATGCAGGTGCGTTCCTCACCGCACAGCCACGGAGACATACGCGCGGCCCTCGCGATCACCGATCGCTGGCCCACCAGCAGGGTGTTCCTGTCCGGTTCAGACGAAGTCGCCGACTCATGGGAGCTTGCCGGTCGCCAGGTCCTCGACGGCACAACCGCCGCGATCGGCTTCCGTACTGCCACCTTCCGGGAACACACCGCCCATATCAAAGTCGCCGACCCAGCGCTGAAGCAGTTCTTGCGACCTGCTCGCCGCGGGGTGCTCGTCGGCGTCACCGAACAGGGCGACGACACCCAGCTCTTTGTGGTCGATGCGGCCAATGCTCGCCGCACGCTGGCGGTGTCCTCCGACGGCGACACGCTCGCCCTACCGGCGGCGCACCTGCTGGACGACCTCACATACGGGCTGTTGTGGTCCCTGGTGCAGCTCGATGACGGGCTCCTGGCGGACGATCTCGCCCTCGCGGAGGAACAGCAGGCACTCGACACCTATCTCTCGCTTCCGCGTTCGGCTCCGAGCCGGGTGGCGTTGCCCGATCTCACGACAGCCGGAGCACAGTGGCTCGGATCCGCGTTCTGCGCCCGGCACATTGTGCGGCGACTCGAGGGGGTGACGGCGCCTCCTGTCTTCTGGACACGTGAACAGACCGGCGAGCAGGCCGCTCCATGGCTGTGGTTCCGTCACAAGGCCGACTACCTCAGGGCCCTGGCAGACGCGTACACCGACGCGGCGACGCCCATGGTCCGGGTCTTCTGCATTCCGGAGAGCGAGGTGATCCGAAGCAGCCGGTACGAACGCATTCTGCTGCTTCTGGCCATCGCGCTGATGGAACTGTACGGAATCAAGGTCGATGTACTTGCTGATCCGGAGTACTCCGAGGTCGACGGATTCGCGTTGGTCCCGAGGCAGCGGGCAGCCGTGGCCAACTGGGTGCGCACCGAGGCGATTTGGGCCGCCGATACGGTCACCCAGCGCCCCGCGCTGCGGACGTATCACGAGGCCTTCACCGAGGCCCAGGCACGCAGCGTGGCGACAGGCCCTGATCCGGAAGCTCGATTGCGGACACTGGCTGGCTTTCTGGACGTCCCTTGGCCGTGGCTGGTTCGCAGATGCCGGGAGTTGAGCGAGTGCGGAACGGCGAGCATCGTGCGTCCACGTAGTCGGCACCTCAGCGTGAACGCGCTCGATGATGTCTTCCATTTCCTCGCCGACCTGGCACCGGACCGGTGAGAATCCCGACGCTGACCCGTACTGCGTGATCCACTTCCCTGAAAGGCCGCCGCCTTGATCTCGACCCCCCGGGCCCTCCGACCCACCGTCCTCGTGCTGTCACTTGGCGGGACGATCGCCATGTCGGCGCCGGACGGGGGAAGTGGGGTGGCCCCCCGCCTGACGGCTGCTGATCTCGTGGCCTCCGCGCCGGACCTGGCCGAGGCAGCGACGCTGGAGATGCAGGACTTCCGGAAGGTCCCCGGAGCCTGGCTGGAGATCGACGACATCGTCGCTGTCGCCGAACTCCTGAACCAGCAGGCGCAATCCGGCACGGCCGGCTTCGTCATTACGCAGGGCACCGACACCCTGGAGGAGACCGCCTTCCTCCTCGACCTCCTGTACACCGGGGAAGCCCCGGTTGTGATCACAGGCGCCATGCGCAACGCGGAGATGGCCGGCGCCGACGGTCCAGCCAATCTCATGGCCGCGGTGCGCACCGCGGCCAGCCCGTCCGCGCGCGGCCTCGGCGTACTCGTCGCCTTCGCCGACGAGCTGCACGCCGCCCGTCATGTGCAGAAGGTTCATAGCACCAGCACGTCGGCCTTCGCTTCACCCGGAGCAGGCCCCGTCGGGTACATGGTGGAGGGCCAGCCCCGCTTCCACTTCGCCGTGCCGCGGCAGGCGCCGGTGGGGCTGCCATGGGTCCGTCCGGCGTCCGTGGAGGTGATCGAGGCGACCATGGGGGCCTCCGGCGCCCTTCTGAAGGCCGCCGACCTGGCCGACGGCCTGGTCATCGCAGCCTTCGGAGCCGGACACACCCCCAAGACGTGGGCTGAGCCGCTGGGTGACCTGGCAGCCCGTGCACCAGTTGTCCTCACCTCCCGCACCGGTGCGGGAAGCGTTCTGACCAGCACCTATGACTTCGGTCCCGGCTCCGAGACGGACCTGCTCAAGCGCGGCCTCATCAACGGCGGCGGCCTGGAGCCGCGCAAGGCCCGACTTCTCCTTCTGGCCCTCCTGCGCTCCGGGGCGGAGCTGCCGGAGATCAGGGACGCCTTCGTCCGTCGACGCTGAATGCCCACCACAAGATCCGATTCGTAGATCCAGGAGCCACATGCGTGCCACCGAAGTCACCACTGGCCGGCGATTCGCCGTCGCTTTCGATCACGGCGAGGACTTCTTCGCTGCGCTGGACGCCTTCTGCCGCAACACCGGGATCCGGGCTGGCCACATCCCCACGTTTATCGGCGGCTTCAGCAGTGTCCGGCTGGTGGGCTCGTGCGCCCCGCTCGAGCATCCGGAGCGCCCGCTGTGGGACGAGATCGAGGTCGAGACGCTGGAAGTGCTCGGAGCTGGCACACTCGCGTGGGACACAGCGAACAGCCGGGTCGCGCCTCACATTCACGTTTCTGCTGGCCTCAAAGGAGCCTCTGCCGATGGGCGAACCAGTCACCTCCTGGGTGGCACCGTGCAGTTCATCAGCGAACTCGTTGTCGAGGAGTGGACCGCCCCCGCGGTGACCCGGCTGCGGAACCCGGATCTGTATGACGTTCCCCTGCTCACCTTCGGCGAGACGAACTGAGCCGAGGAGAAGGCGATGCGGCGCGCGACCCGGTTCCGGCAGTTGATCGAGGAGAACCACTGGACGGTGTTCGCTACGTTCAGCATCCACTTCCAGCGTGCTGCCCGCGACGTTGCCCGTATCGACGACGACCCGCGGCTGGCGGCGGTCACGGTCTCGTCCCGCAGTTTCGACCGGTGGATGGCCGGGGATCTCAAGAGGATGCCCTGGCCTCCCACCTGCCGCGTGCTGGAGCATCTGCTCGGTGAGCCGGCCGTGGCACTGTTCGGGCCGCCAACCGGTGATTCCACCCGCTCATTTGAGGAAGATCCCCAGGCCGAAGCCGGACCGGGTGTACCCGCCTCTGGTTTCGCGCCCTTATCCGTGCTGGAAGGTGCTGCACCGGCCGACAGCACGGGACCGTTTCCGTACCTGGGGGCGCTGGAGTCGTTCAGGCACGCGGACCGTCAACTCGGCGCTGGGCATGTCTACTCGTCGCTCCAGCAGTACCTACAGACATCAATCGCAGTCGATCTGTTCGGGCCCAAGGGGCGCTCCCCCGGCACCGACGTGTTCCTGGCCGCAGCAGTGCTCACGGAAATGGCGGGCTGGATGGCCCACGACCTGGGACGCGATACGGAGGCCTCCGAACACTTCAGGGTCGCCTTCGGTCTCGCGCATGCGACTCCCGAAACGTCTGTGGGAGCAAACGTCCTGGCGAGCATGAGCCACTTGGCTCTGCAACTCGGCGACGGCAGCCAGGCGCTGGCCCTAGCCCGACGCGGGCACGCACGCATGGCGACCACCGAACCCGTCCCGGTGCTCACCGCCCGCCTTCATGCGATGGAGGGCCGTGCTCAGGCCAGGCTCGGGGGCGGCGTGGCCGCCCAGCGCGCGCTGGAAGCAGCGCAGGTAACTCTGGAAGCAGCCTCCACTGCGCCGGCCCCGCATTGGGTTGCCCCCTTCGACCAGGCCGCGCTCGCCAGCGAGTCAGCGCTCGCCCTACGCGACCTGGGGATGCTCAGTGCCGCAACCACCGAGGCCGAGCGCGCCGTGGCATTGCGTGGAGAGAACCGTGCCCGCAGTCGGGCATTCAGCCAGTCCGCGCTCGCCGAACTTCTTGTCCAAAGCGGAGACCTCGAAGCGGCCTGCGCCACCGGGGTGCAGCTTCTGACCGCCTGTGAGCCGCTCGGCTCGTCCCGGGTCACCGACCACCTGCACGCCCTCAGCCGAACACTGACCCCCTTCCGCAACGTCCCTCAAGTGCGGGACATGCTAGAGCAGTTGGCACTGGTCAACCGTCGCCGGTCGGCCCTGCTTGCCAGCTTCGATGCGCGTCCCGGAACGGGCAGGCATCCATGACGAAGCCCCCTCCCCCCGGGACGCCCGAGTGGGATGCCTACCTGGCCGAGGGCAACGCCAAGCAGGCCCGCAAGCGCGTGACCGCCGACGCGCTGCTTCGCGATCCCGACGGCCGACTACTCCTGGTCAAGCCCACCTACAAGCCGGGCTGGGACCTTCCCGGAGGGATGGCGGAGTCCAACGAGGCTCCCTCCGATGCCGTGCGCCGGGAACTCGCCGAAGAGCTCGGGCTCGACATCACGCTGTACGCACTCCTGTGCATCGACTGGGTGTCTCCCCACGGCCCTTGGGACGACCTCATGGCGTTCGTCTTCGACGCCGGGCAGCTGTCATGGGACACGTGCGCAGCGCTGCGACCGCACGACGAGGAGCTTTCGGAGTGCGCCTTCTTCCCCGAAGACCAGGCGCTTTCCGTTCTCCGGGACCGTCAGCGGCACCGGGCTGAGCAGGCCCTGATCGCCCTGAGGGAGAGCGTCCCGCGCTATCTCCAGAACGGGCAGCCGCTCTGGAACCGGGGCCACGCTCCCGTGCACGAGGGGGAGCAGTCGACCGTCCGAACCGAACCCGAGGGGGGAACCCGTTGACCAGCACGACCACCACTCGGTTCGCGCTTCTGGTCCAGGAAAACCAGTGGGATTCGTACGAGAAGTTCTGCATCCATTTCGCCAGGGCCGCGGCGCGCGCCGCAGAGAAGGAGAACGATCCCCGGCTCGCCCGCGTCGAAGTGTCCCGCAGCAGTTTCGACCGGTATATGGGCCGCCGCGGCTCGATCAAGAGCACGCCCCGGCGGGACGCCTACCTCGTACTCCGGCATATGTTCAACATGGCCCCCGAGCGGCTCTTCGAGACCGTGGAACCGGGAGTACTGGCCTCGCGCCGCGCCAGCGCTGACATCAGCAGTGCCCCGGCGGCAAGCCTCGGCTTCGACGACGCCCTGGCCGTCGTCGCCCAGACCCACAAGCTGACCAGCTCCAACGCGGACGACCCTGTCCTGATCATGGTGAGACGGTCCATCTCGGGCATCATCGACCGCTACGAGGCGCAGGGGCCCCAACAGCTGGCGGGCGAAGCCCGAGTCGTGCGCGAGATGCTGCACGGCGTCCTGGCCGGCCAGCAGCCCCCACGAGTTCGCGCGGAACTCTTCCGCCTCGCTTCCCAGGCAGCCGGACTTCTCGGGTACATGGCCGTCAACGCTGGTGCGGCCTACGACCTGGTGAATGCGTACTGCTCGGAGGCAGAGTCCCTGGCACGCGAGGTCGGCGACATCCCCATGGAGATGTGGGCGAGCGGTACCCGCTCGCTGGGTCTCTACTACCAGAAGCGGTATGCCGAAGCCGACGACGCGGCCCTGGCCGGAATCGCTCTGGCCCCGGACAACCCGCAGGCGATCCGGCTGCTCGTCAACGGGCGCTCCCGCGCGCTCGCCCGACTCGATGACCGCCGTGGTGCAGAGCAGGCGATCGGCGAGGCCTTGGAGCTCTCCGACCGGCAGACTGCCCTGCCCGGTGGCCTCACCTCCTGCATCAGCTTCGGGCCATACTCCATGGCCCGCACGCTGGCCAATGCCATCACCACGCGCCTCTCGCTCGGCGACACAGGAGAGGTCCTGACGCACGCCAAGCAGATCGACGAGCTGATCGCACACTCCGACTCCGACTGGAGCCGCGCCCTGGTAGGCCTCGACACGGCGACGGCTCTGCTTCAGCAGCCGTCTCCTGAAGTCGAGCAGGCCATGGCACTTGGTCGGCTAGCTCTGCGCTCCGGCACCACCGCGCCCATCAGATCCGTGTGGGAACGCGCGAACGAGCTCTATCAATGCGCCGAGCGGTGGCATGACGAACCCGATGTGGGGGACTATGCCGAGGAGCTGCGGACGTGGCAGTCACAGCCGCAGGCCGGAATGATCGTGGTCGGCTCGCGCGCTCAGATCGCGCCCTGACATACCTAGGAGATCCGTGGCGCCCGAGCTGGCCGTCGACCCCAGGGCCTTCCCCTGCGCACCTCCGGCCGATCTCGACGATCCCCGCGTGATCGTCGAGCACGACTGGCAGGCCTTCCGAGCCGTCGACCGCATGAAGAACCACTGGGACCGCCCGGGATGGTCGGAACACCAGCACACCTACTACTGGATGCTGACTTTCGCCGACGCTACCGCTCTGGTACGACGCACAGAGCACTACCAGGGCGCACTTGAGCCCCTCAACATGGACCCGGTCCCCGCCGACGGCCTGCACGTCACCATGGTGCGGATCGGTGCTACGGAACTCGTAACGCCTCCCCAGCTCCAGCGCCTGGTCGACCTGGCGCAGCACCTGCCCGTCATCGAGTTCCGAATTCTGGCTCATCCCCTTGCGGGCTCGCGCGGCGCGGTCCGCTTCAGCCTCACCCCCTGGAGTCCGCTCGTCGGTCTTCACGCTGCGCTCAGCACGCTCGGCGCTCAAGCCGGCGTCCCCGGCGGCAAGCCGACCAGCGCCTTCCGGCCGCATCTGGGAGTGGCCTACAACAACACCGAACGGTCGGCGGCACCGGTCATCGACATGGTCTCGCAACTGCGTTCGCTCCCCCCAGTAGCCCTCGACGTCACGTCAGTGGACCTGGTGAAGCTCCGTCGGCAGGGCCGAACCTACCGGTGGGAGACCGTCCGCACCGTCCCGCTGCGCCCCGCAGGAACGGCCTCGACTGTCCCGGGAGCCGTGGCAGGGGCGCAGTGATCTTTCGCGCTGGCTCACGTGACCGGAACCAGAGTGGCGCCGCTCACGGTCAGCAACCGCATGCCCGCTGACCGCGCCGCGGCGAGGCCGTCAGGGGCGTCGTCCACTGCCAGACAGCGCGAGGGTGCCGCACCCACCTGTCGGGCCGCTTCCAGGTAGACGTCGGGAGCTGGTTTGCCGCGCGCCACGGACTCGACGGTGACCACGACCGGAAGAAGCCAGTCCAGTCCCAGGCGCTTGATCCCGGTGTGTACCAGGACCGCGGCTGCACTGGATGCGACGGCTCGGGGAATCCTGCGTGCACAGGCCTGCTGGAGCAGGTCCAGCGTTGCCGTGATCACCTCCGGCGGAGGACCGTTCAGCAGGAGTTGCCGGCTGGCGTGAACCACCTCTTCGGCGGGGAGCTCGCGTCCGTCGGCCAGGACTCGGAGCAGGTCGCGTACTGGCAGCCCGGCATGCGCCGTGTACCAGTCCTCCTCGACTTTGAGTCCGTACGGCACGAGCGCTTGGCGCAGGGCGTCGAGTCGCCGCCGACCGTTGTCGACGACTGTGCCGTCCCAGTCCACGATGAGGCCGTCGGTGTTGTCCAGGAGGTCAGTCATGAAGGCCTCGATGGTGGAGAATCCGGCCGCTCGGATCGACGGCGACGATGGTCTCGGGCACATCGCCGCTGTCCACCGGCCACAGCAGGCGTCCGAGCGACTTCAGACGAACCACCTGGAAGCCCTGTGACTCTGGAGTGACGATGTCCTCGTCCATGATCAGCACCCCTACCGTCCCGAGCTCGCCCGACGCTGTGGGAGCGGGCAGCACAGGGCGATGACCTGCCGGTGATGAGTGCAGCAGGAGAGTGGCGGCACGTCCGTCGCGGACGGCGGTGGCCGGCAGGCGCTGGACCACTACCGCCGCCCCGTCCAGGCTGGCGCGGTCCGTCCGTTGTTCTGGGATGCCCGTGACGGGACGCACGGTGCCTTCAGTTCCGTTGACCTCGATCAGGCGCCCCGACGGGATTTCGGTCGCGGCCTTGACGTTGGTGACGCAGGGGATGCCTAGCTCGCGGGCGATGATCGCGGTATGGGAGAGCGGGCCCCCCGTGGTGGAGACGACAGCGGCGGGCTGCTCAAGCAGGGCGCCGGCCGCTTCGGGACCGAGGGCGCCGCAGATCAGGACGGTGCCGGCCAGCGCCGTGCTGTCGCCGATGCGAACAGCCGGGCCTGCTCCGGTGCCTGCGACGGCAGGGATGCCGGTCCAGCCGTCCTCACAGTGCTGACGGGTCGCATGGCTTTCGTGGAGGGGGCGGGTGAGCGGGCGTGCTTGCACCAAGTGCAGGGTGCCGTCGGCGGTCAAGGCCCACTCCACGTCGATACGTTCGATGTTCAGCGCGACCGCTGCGGCGACTGCGTTGTCCAGGAGGGCCTGGCGGTGTTCTTCGCTCAGTACGGGAACAGACGCCCACGACGCCGGTGTGTAGAGCTGCAGGACGCCCTTCTGTGATGTCTTGATCTTCGCGAGTGTCTCGTCCTGGGTGACGCCGGTGAGCGCTGTCCACTCCCCCGGCGGCAGCCGCAGCTCGTCGGGGGTGCCCGGCATGAGGATGATCCGCTGCTCGGCTGGCTGGACAGGGTGCATGGTGTGACGCAGGCCGGAGTGGACCTCGCCGGTCTGCGTGCCGCTGACGAGTGGCTCGGCCAGGCCACGGACGGCCTCGATTCGCCAGCGGACGCACCGGCCGGCGAGCACCTCGGCAGCCAGCACGCCTGCGGCAGCGGGACGGAGTGCGGGCTGGATCGCGACGGCCATCCCGGGGGCGGTAGTGATCTTGTGAGCACGTGCGTAGGCCTGCGCCGTCGGCTGCAGCGCGGAGTCACGGACCTCGGCAATCGCGGCGCGCAGCGGGCCGAAGCGGGTGGGGGTGAAGCGTGAGGTGTAGATCCCAGCGAACGAGGCGGCAGCGCCGTCCTCGGCGACGGAGGAAGACCGGACGATCAGCCCGTACGGGGCGCGCTGCTCGGCCCAGGCCAGGATGCGTTCCACGAGGATCGGAACCGCGCTCTCCGGTGTACCGACCGGGACCACAAGGCCCTCGGGGACGGGCAGGTCGTGGTGGATCAGCCGGGCCAGGGCGGCTGCCTTCCCGCCGACGCGCGCCGGATCGTGGGCCTGGTCGAGGGCGAGCAGGGCGTTAGGGGTCATCGGCCTTCTCCCAGGGCGAGCAAGTCGGGTGTGGTGACGCGGGTGGCATCACGGTCGGCGGCGGTGGACCAGCGGCGTACCAGCGACAGGTAGCGGTGGCGTAACTCCTTGCGCCGTTCCTCGCTGTCGGCGGCCCAGGCGAGGGCGGTGCTCAGGGCGCGCACCGCGGCGAGCTGGCCGGGCTGGCCGGCGGCCGCCAGCAGCGCCGCGGTCTCCCATGCCTCGCGCACGGCGGCGGAACGGTCCAGGGAACCGGTGAGGGATACAAGTTCGGTTTCGGGGTCCGTACTGGCCGACAGTGTTCTCAGCAGGTCGGCGGCGCGGTCGGGGTCCTCCAGCGGCATGGCGGCAGCCGCTGGTGAACCCGCCCCGTACAGAGTTCCGGCCTGGGCGCTGACGTCGGCCGCGGCCAGGGCAAGTGGACGTCCGTCACGGATGCTGGTGGCAGCTTCCAGGAGGAGGCGGTGCGCCTGCAGTAGGTGGCCTGTGCGGTTGGGGGTGGCCAGGGCGAGAGTGCAGTCGCGGGCGCGGGCCCTGCTGGAAAGCACCTGCGTCAGGAGGTCCTCCCACTGCTGCTCGGGCAGCAGCCAGTTGACGATGTGGGCGGACATGACCTTCAGGAACGCCGCCGTTCCCGCCGCGATGGCTCCGTCCGCCGCTTTCAGGTCCCGGTCGGTCAGGGCGTGTTCGGCCTGATCCAGTGCGCGGGCGGTCTGCTCCCGGTGAAGAGCGGCGCGATAGGCCAAGTCCCGGACACGGTCGGGGTCGGACAGGAACTTCTCCAGCTCTGCGACGAGCCGAAGATGCACGGGCTCGTCGATGTCGACGATGCCCGGCCGCCGCAGCCGCCCGTACGGGGTCGAATTCTCCATGAGCACCCTGGGCCAGTCCATGAGTGACGTGGTGTAGAGATCCCACTCCAGCAGCGTGCTCGCGGGGCGGCTGCGCTCGTAGTCGCAGGTCAGCATCCCGTTCCAGACGGGTTCCATGGGGGTCCTCCCGGGGTCTGGGGGGCGGATCGACAAAGGTGCGGGTGATGTGGCGCGAATCTGCGGTGGTGGCTCTGGGCACTGTGGGAGGCTCGATGCGGGTCTGGGGCGGCCGTGCCCCGTGGGGCCGCGAAGTGCTTGTCGAGCCGAGGGATGTGCGCTGATGGTCGTCAAGGAGTCCACCGCGAGCGTGTTCGTCTTCACCCGTGGTCGGGAGGGGGTATGGCGCTGCGCGCTGGTGTGGCATCCGCGTCTGGAGGAGTGGCTTCCCGCCGGCGGGCATGTGGAGAGTGACGAGAGCGCCGCCGAGGCGGCGGTGCGTGAGGTAGACGAGGAGACCGGCTTGACCGCGCGACTGCTGCCGGGGCCGTCGCTGCCGCTGCCCGCCGGCTTTCCGCACACGCAGGTCGTCGCGCCGTGGTACGTGTGCGAGATGCGGGCCGGCGCCGACAACCACACGCGCGCGCCGCATCGGCACGTCGACCACGTCTTCGTGGCCGTGGTCGACGACACCACACCGTCACAACAGCCGGTGCACGAGGTCCGCTGGTTCACAGAGCAGGAACTGGCCGAGGCACCGAGCATCGCCGAAGACTCCCGGCTGCAGGCCAAGGAGCTCTTCGGACGGATCGGTGACATCGCCGAGGCCAACCGCATCTGAGCTACCCGCCGCCGAGCCCGAACAGCGAGTCCTGGACGGTGGCCCCCACCGACGGCTTCGGACGCGGTTGAAGCCCTGCGGCCGCGTCGAGCTCCAGAAGCGTCGACCAGTGGCCTGCGGCCGCGCCCTCCTCCAGGAGCCGAAGGAAGACCTCGGCGGTCACCTCTACGTCCGGCATGGCTCGGTGCCGCTGCACGGGCTTGGGAATGCCGTAGTAGCGCAGCAGCTCATCCAGCCCGTACGAAGACATGCCGCGTACGGTCTTCCGGGCCATCCTCACGGTGTCCACGAGCGGCGTGGTGGCCAGGGCAGGGCAGTGCTCCCCCTGCCGGGCGATGAGACCGGCCTCAGTGGAGGCGTGCTGCGCCACCAGTCGGTAGGGGGGTGCCGCCAGCAGCCGGTCCAGCACGCCGAGCACCGCGGCCGCGGGTGGGGCGGAGCGCAGCGCCGCCTCGGTGATCCCGTGGCTCATGTCGCGGGCGGTCACCGGCACGTCGGCCGGTGGCCGGATCAGCGACTCGAAGCGGCCGTCTTCCACCAGCTTCCCGTCCCGTACGACAAGCGCCATCGCAGCGACCTCGGTGGGCTCGGCGGGACGGCCTGCCGGGGTCAGCGCCTCGAAATCGATCACGACGAAGGTGCAGTGCAGGCTGGTCAGGATGTCCACTGTGCGGCCTCCCGGCGGATCGTGGCCGCGATCTTGTGAAGGTCCTCGTCGCCTGTGCGGGCGGTGAAGGGAACGGCCAGGAGCCGGTCTACCGCACGGGCCGCGTTGGGACACGGATTCTGGCCAAACGCTCGGCACGCCGGATGCTCGGGGGCGGCGCGCAGGCCGAAGGTACCGACGCTGTTGGTCACGCCCTGTTCGGCGAGGCGCACGCTGAACGCCCGCGGGCGGTCGAGGGTGAGCTGCCACACTGCGCTGTAGCCGTTGGGCTCCTGCTCGTCCGGAGGACGGTTCGGGACGAGGCCGGGTGTGTCGTCGACGAGTTCGTGCAGCAGCCTGCATTGGTGTCTGCGGAGGGCGAGCGCGTCATCGAACGAGGCGAGTTGGTGGCGGGCGATGGCGGCCAGCGGTTCGGCGAGCCGGAGGCCGAGCCCCAGTCGGCTGCCGGCCGGGGCATCGGGAGCCGGGGTGTGCCAGTGGGTGCGGAAGGCGGCGGCGCGCGCGGCGAGTTCCGGATCGTCGGTGAGGAGGTAGCCGCCCTCTCCGCTGGAGATGATCTTGCCATCCTTGAGGGAGAAGCAGCCGATGTGGCCGATCGTGCCGGCCGGGCGGCCGCGGGTGCGGCTGCCCTGCGCCTGACAGGCGTCCTCGATCAGGCGCAGACCAGTCGCCTGGGCGTACGCAGCGAGTTCGTGGACGTGTTCGGTGCGGCCGGCGAGGTGGACGGGGAGGATCGCCCGGGTGGCGCGGGTGGTCTTGGCGGCCAGGTCCTCGAGATCGATTCCGTCTCCGCCCGGGGTGGAGTCGACGAAGACGGGCTTGGCGCCCGTCGCGGCCACGGCCTCGACGGTCATGATCACGGTGGCGGCGGGCATGAGGACCTCGTCCCCGGGCCCGATGCCGCAGGCCACAACCGCGGTGTGGAGCGCCGACGTGCCCGAGGCCACGACTACGGCGTGCCGCATGCCGAAGGCAGACGCAAGTTCGCTCTCCAGCGATTCGGCCTCGCGGCGCCCGGCCGGGTCAGGCATGCGCGCCAGAACCTGTTCCAGGGCCTGCATCAGCGCGGGATCGACTCCAGTGGTCACGATGCGCTCCCGGCAGGTGTGGGGTCCACGACGCGGTCGAATCCCATGAGCGGCCACATGTTGACGCAGTCCACGCTGAACAGCGCGCAGTCCGCGCAGCCCGCCGGACGGAACGCGTCCGCCGCAGTGGTCTCACGGATGTTGCGGCGCCGCTGCGGCGGGGTCTGGGCGATACGCAGCGCGGAGGGGCAGTCCCACACCGAACCGTCCGGTTCGACAAAGAACAGGTCGTTGCCGCCGAAGCAGTCGCGGACCAGACCGGTCGACTCCTGGACGGCCGAGACGAACTGGCCCGGGTAGTCGACGGAAGGCAGGGTCAGCGGCAGGCCGGAGGCGTAGAGCTGCCCGAACTCCCGGCGCAGGCGCGGGATGTCCGTCTCGTTGAGCACGAGCTCGTCGTGGAGATTGTGGTCGGCGGGCAGCGAGACGGGCTGCGCGACGAAGTAGTCGCAGCCCAGATCGGCGGCCAGACGGGGCACCGTGGTGATGGCGTCCAGGTTGAGCTTGGTGATCATGCTGTAGATGCCGACCCGGGGCTGCGGCCGGTCACCGCGTGCCGTCAGGAGGGTGCGGATGCCGTTGACGACGCCCTCCCAGCCGAAGCCGGGCTTGCGCGGCGGACGCCAGCGGTCGTTGTACTCGGCGTCGGTGGAGTCGAGTGAGACCGAGAACGCGTCAACGCCGAGGTCGACCAGCTGCTCGGCCATGCCCGGCTTGTTCAGGGCGGGGCCGCTGGTGCACACCACGACCTCGATCCTCTGGGACTTGAGCGTCTCGATCAGCTTCAGGACCGGGGCCCACAGCAGCGGCTCGCCGCCGGCGAGGAAGACGCGGCGGACGGGAGAGTCGCCCAGGGTGCGGGCGAAGGCGAGCAGTTGCTGGGTGGGGACGTCGTGCGGCGACTGATGGTCGAGTACACCGGCCCCCGGCAAGGCTTGGAGCGTGGCGTTCTCGGGCCAGTTGAAGTAACACGGCGGGCACTCGTGGGAGGCGCACCATGAGCGCAGCGCCCACAGCACGGTCACGTTCCGGTCGGACATGAGACGGCTCCTTTCGGTGCGGCGGCGTCCGCGGCGCGCTGGCACACATCGGTGATGAAGGCGACGGAGTGCGGTTCGTCGGTCTGTTGGCGGTCGAGGACGTAGTACTGGCCCTGCTGGGTGTGGGCGAGCAGCCGGTAGAGCCGGTCGACCCGGGCCATCAGGGAGCGTTCGCTGGCGGCGGCCGTACGGCCGATGCGCTGCTCGAATCGCTGGAGGCAGCGGCGAGGGTCGTCGAACAGCAGGATCGTGGCGGTGGGCCGCGGGCGCCAGGATTCGATCGTCGACAGGATGTGCCAGGCGGTGGTCAGGGCCTGTTCGTCGGAGTGCTGCTCCGCCTCGGCGAGCACGGCGGCCTGGTAGACGGCCACGGAGTGCGGGCCCCGGTCCTCCAGGACGACCTGTCCCGGTGCCACCGGTCCCAGGCTCTCGAAGCGGTGGACCTGCAGTCCCATGAGGAGCAAGGTCTCGGTGCGCGGGTGCCCGGTACGCAGGAAGAGGTCGCCGTCCTGGTGCAGCGCGGCAATCACCTGGCCGGGCAGTCCGGCGGGCGGGGTGTCGGGCAGTTCGACCAGCGGGACGCAACGGGGGCCAAGACGCTCTGCAGCCTGGCGGCTGAGTCGGGTCTTGCCGACCCCGTTGGTGCCCTCGACGTTCACCAGGGCGATCTGCCTGCTCACCGCGCCCCCAGAGGGGTGAAAGCGGCGGTGCGCAGCCGTTCGGCAAGTCGATCGTCGTTCTCGAGGCGGCCGAGGAGACAAGCTGTCGTCGTGCGGGCGGCCTGGTCGCGGACGCCGCGCATGGCCATGCACAGGTGCTCTCCCACCGCCCAGACCCCGACGTCGCCGCTGCCGGAGAGGTGGGCGACTTCGTGAGCGACCTGCGCGGTCAGCGCCTCTTGCAGTTGCAGCCGGTGGGCGTAGGTGTGAACGATCCGGGGCAGCTTGGACAGGCCCAGGACCTGTCCCGTCGGCACGTAGCCGATGTGGACGTCCAGCCGGAACGGGAGGAGATGATGCTGACACAGGCTCCAGGCCCGGATGCCGCTGACGACGACGTACTGGCCGCCGGATTCCTGGTGCGTGAACGCGGTGTCGGTGGTGCCGGGGTCGTGCTGGAGGAAGTCCCGCCAGAAGCGAGCGACTCGAGCGGGGGTGTCGCGCAGGCCTTCGCTGTCGACGTCCTGGCCGAGCGCGACCAGGAGCTTGCGGTAGAGCGCCTCGACCTCGTCGACGTCGATGCCTGCGTCGGTGGGCAGGCGGGTGTCGGTGGTGGTCATCCGAGCACCGCCATCTCCGGGGTCCACGGCCGCAGGTGGGCGCTGTCGGTGATGACCGCGCGGGCCTGGGGTCCTTGGTGCAGAAGCAGGTCCAGGGCGGAGAGGCCGGGGGTGAAGGGTCCGCGTCCCTGGTCGTACGGGGGGCTGCTGTAGGTGGCGACCTCGACCTCGATTCCGGCCTGTGCGAGAAGGCCGGCGTTGAGGTATTCGGCGGCGCCGGTGCCCACCCGCAGCACACGGGTGCCGGTCGTCTTGCACAGGTCGATGAGCATGCCCGTCTTCGCTCCCGTGGGGGCGAGGGCGGAGGAGCGGACGAGCTCGATCTGCAGACCGAACGCGTCGAGGAGGAGCCGGATCAGCTCCTGGTTCAGGTCGGCCAGGTGCGTCCAGGAGCGTCCGTAGACCGCGCGCAGTGATGGCTCCCACTGCGGCCAGTAGCGGGCGTGCTGGTAGCACTCGGTGAGAGTGCGCCAGTGACGTGCGCGCCAGCGGTCGTCGGCGGTGCGAGCGCTGCGGATTCGCTGCCCGAACCGCCCCGCTACCGGCACGGTCAGGCGCACTTGCTCGCCACGGGGGCTGCGGACGAAGTTGCGGTTCTGCCAGCCGCGCTCGGTGTACTGCACGTGGTCGAGCAGAATGAGCCGGTCGACGTCGAGCAGGCGGGAGAAGTAGCCGGGCCACGGAAGGTACGCGGGCTGGTGGGCGACCAGGACGTCGGTGCGGGCGGTCATCAGAAGGCCATCCGGTAGGGGAGGAACCGTTCGGCGGTCTCCGTGCCGATCGTGGCGCCGGCCGCTTCGTCGAGTGCGCGGATCTTGGCGGTGCTGCGTGGGTGCGGGGCCGCGCGCAGCTGGCTGGTGTAGCAGAGCAGCGCCTTCTCCTTGGTCGGCCAGACGGTACTGGTGTCCACCACCACGGTCCGGGGCTCGTCGGCGGCGCGCCAGCAGCGGTCCTCGGGTCCGTCGTAGCCGAGGACGAGCGGCGGAATCCACCGCGTGTCTGCGGTGCCGGGCCGGGCCGCGGCGAGCGCGGCGGCGTGGACGGCCTGGTGGTCCTGGTGGTGGGCATCGACGGTGGGGATGAACAGGGCGCGCGGCCGGCTGCTGTGCAGGCACGGGCCGGGCCCGGACTCGATCAGGGTGATCAGCTCGGGCAGGTACGAGCCGGGGTAGGCGGCGCGGTCGGTGTCGACCCAGGCAACATGCTGCTGATGGACGCCGAGGACGGAGCAGGCGGCGTCGAATTCGGCACGCCGGGTGCCAGCGTCGGAGGTACCGCCGTACATGGGTGCGGTGGTGCAGGCGACGGCGAGGACATCGACGTCGATGCCGTGCTCGGTCAGCTTGGCGATGGTGCCGCCGAGTCCGAGGGTCTCGTCGTCGAGATGGGTGCTGACCACGAGGGCGCGGTCACCGGGTTTCAGGCCGAACATGAAGGCCCTCCTCTTGTCCGTGGGAAGGGAGCGACGGGACCGCACGGCGCGCCCGTGCGGCGAGGCGGAAACTGATTGCGTCAGATCTGCAGTGCGGCGAGCAGCGTCCGGGCGGCTGCGGCCGGGTTGAACGCAGCGACGCGGTCGGGGGCGGCTTGGCTGGAGGCCCGGTAGTCGTCGGGGTTGGTCAGCAAGGCGCTCAGGGCCTTCCACAGGGCGTCCGCGCCGTGATCGAGGGGGACGGCGCGGCCGGCGGGGCCCGCCATGCCCGGCACGTTGCCGAAGTCGAAGGTGATCACGGGGGTGCCGACGGAGAGGGCTTCGGCGGCGGTGTGGCAGAAGGTTTCGGGTTCGGTGGAAGAGATGACGGTCGCGGCGGCTCCGGCGAGGAACTGCGGGACCTCGCGCCAGCCGAGCGCGGGCAGGATGCGGATCAGCTCCGGGCGCGCGGCCTGCTGTTCCTTGCAGGCCGCGATGACGTCGCGCTGCATGCCGGGGAAGAACTCGAAGTCGGCTTCAGCCAGGACGAGTTCGATCGGCCGCTCCCAGTCGGCGGGCATGGCCTTGAGGAGCTCGGCCAGACCCTTGGCGGGCTCCACGCGGGAGGCGATGCGGATCGGTCCGGCGGCTCGCAACGCTTCGCGCTGGTCCGCGGGGACGGGGGCGGGGTCGGTGAGCAGCGCGTTGGGGACGGTCACCCAGCGGCTGGTGTCCAGTCCGGCCTGCGCGCCTTCAGCGGCAAGATAGTCGCTGGCCGGGCACACCACGTCGACGGCGGCCAGGGCCTGCTGCCAGCGGTCCTCGCTGCTGCGGCGGATCTTGTGGACCATCAGGGCAGAACGGACGCCGTCCGGCACCGGGTTCAGGTAGCCCAGGCCCCACAGGGTGTCCGCCCAGCACACCGCGTCCACCTGGTGGCGGGCGAGGATGTCGCGCACTTCCTCGATGACCGGTCCCGGGTCGGCGAGGGCGCGCAGGACGTCGTCGTTGAGGGCGGGACGGGGCAGGCGGACGGATTCCAGCCGGACCATGCCCGGCTCGGCGGCGTCGCTGGGTGAGGCGGGGCCGGCCGCCAGGATGAGGGGGGTGTGGCCGAGCCGGCGTACGCCTTCGACGAGGGCGGCGATGCTCCGCTCGATACCCGAGGGGTGGTCGGGCCGGTAGGTGAGCAGGCAGAACGCGACCGTGCTCACAGCGACTCCTTCGTCCGTACGGTGGCGGGCGCGGCGAGGTTCTCGGTGGGTTGGTCGGCGGGCTTGTTCCAGGGGAAGACGACCCAGTCGAGGGTGTCCCACACCCAGGTGTCGGGGGTGCAGTCGGCCGCCCGGCTGCGGCACAGCACGGCGCTGCGCAGTTGTTCCGGGGCCAGGTGCTCGGTGAGGAAGGGCAGGACGGCCTTGAGGGTGGCGCCGGTGCCGCAGATGTCGTCGGCGACCAGGAGCCGCTGCCCGGACGCCAGTCGGCCGAGGGCGTCGGCGGTCGTGGTGGGCAGCTGCACGCGGCCGGTGGCCTCCAGATAGTGGTCGTCGGTGGCGTTGTGCCGGGCCGTGATCTCGAGGGCCGCGACGCCGAAGTGTGCTGCCAGTTCCCGGGCGAGCGGCACGCCGCCGCGGGCGATCCCGATGACGGCGTCGGGGCGGGGCTCGTGGTCGGCGATCAGGGCGACGGCCGCCTGGAAGGCGTCCTGATCCAGGTTCCATATGCGTTTGCGTTCGAAGACGCGCTGCACGGGCGCCGTCCCGGTATGGGCGAGGGGCTGGGTCACGTGTGTCCTCCGAAGCGGGAAGGAGTCGGGTCAGCGGGCGCGCTTGTCACCGAAGGCGAAGATGTGCATCCGCTGGGTGAAGTGCCAACCACGGGCGGGGACATGGTCGGCCAGCACGCGGGTCGTGGCCACCAGTCCCTCCGCGGTGGTGCCCTCCGGCATGACGTAGATGGGGGCGAGTCCGAACTGCTCGGCGTAGGAGGCGATCTCGTCGAGCTCATCGACGGTGCGGGTGACGAACTTGAAGATCGCCTGGCCGCTGGCGGCGAAGGCGCGCAGTGCCTCCGGCACGATGCGCTTGTGCTCGGCGACATCGGAGTTGGCGAGCTTGGGCGAGACGTTGAACCGCACGCCTTCGATGAGGAGTTCCGGGACGGGGGCGATGGTCCCGTTGGTTTCGAACTCAATGCGCTTGCCGCCAGCGAGGAGGCGCTGGACGAGGGGGACGAGCTTCTTCTGCTGCAGCAGCGGTTCGCCGCCGGTGATCACGACCAGTTCGACGTTCTGGCCCAAGGCCCAGGTGGCGAGGTCGCTGACGGTGCTCTTGTGGGACTCCTTCTTGATGTCGTAGTTGGCCCAGTCCCAGGTCTCCTTGGTGTCGCAGTAGCCGCAGGTGAGGTTGCAGCGCGACAGGCGGATGAAGAGGGCGGGAGTGCCAGCGCTCGGGCCCTCGCCCTGGAAGGTGGGCTGGGTGTCGCCGAAGGTGTAGGCGATGATCAGCTCGGACTCGTGGTCCGTGTCCAGCAGCAGGTCGGCAGTCACGCAGTCCTCCCGTGCAGGGTGTAGGTGGCCCAGGTCTTCTCGGTCTCGCTGACGCGTATCTGGATCAGCCGGTCCGCGACGACAGGGGTGAAGTGGGTGAGGAACCAGCGGGCGAGATGGCGTGCGATCAGTTCCGAGGTCGGCTCGAAGTCGAGCACCTCGTTCAGGTTGCGGTGGTCGAGCGTGTCCTTGATGTACCGCGCGAGCGGCTCGAGGTCCTTGAAGTCGGCGACGAAGCCCGGTGGCACGAGCTCGTCCTCGGCGCAGGACAGGACCGCTTCGACGCGGTAGCCGTGTCCGTGCAGGCGGGCGCAAGCGTGGTCCTGCCCGAGGCTGGTGAGCTGGTGCGCGGCGTCGAAGGTGAACCGCTTGCTGATGCTGAAGGTCCCGTCCGGGACCTGTCCGGTGGTGGTCGTCGTCATGCGTGTCTCCATGCGGGGTGGGCGCTGGGGGGGGCTGTTGCGCGACGGGTCAGACACTGGCCCTTGGCGCGCCTTGACGCTCGGTTGACTCCTCTATCCCTGTGCGGATCTGGGCGTAGACCTCATCGACGAGGGCCAACTCGGTGGTAGTGAGGGGTGGGCCGAGGCAGCGGAAGTTCTCGGTGACCTGGTCCTCGCGAGTGAAGCCGACGACTGCCGCGCCGTGATCGGCCTTCTGCAGGCACGACCGCAACGCGAGGCGGGTCAGGACGCCGGGCGCGTCACCGAAGTGGTCGCGCAGTACATCAAGGCCGGCAGCGATGGCCTCGAGTGCCTGCGGGGCCAAGGACCGTGTGCTCGCCGCTGCGTCAGGAGGGCCCAGGCGAGGCATCGCGCTGGGAAGCGCCTTGCCGGTGAGCAGTCCGTGGGCCAGCGGCGCGGCGAGGATGACGCCGGCGCCGTGGCGGGCGGTGAAGGCGAACAGGTCCTCGCCTTCCAGGGAGATCACCGGCGTGAGGGCGTTGAAACGGGTCCAGATGATGTCCGGCTTGATCAGCCGGAAGAGGTAGAGGAAGCGCTCCGCGCAGGCGTTGCGCTCGGCCGGTGTCGCTCCGTAATGGACGTACGGGCCGCGCATGCCGATCGCCTTGATGTCGCCCAGTTGCTGCAGTGTGCGGACCTGGTCGATGGCGCTGCCCAGGTAACGGTCCTGGGGGCCGAAGTCCCAGGAGTCGAGGGTGTAGATGTCGACCTCGTCGACGTACAGGTTGTCGCGGGTCTGCTGGAACTGCCGGTGGATGTTGCGGTCGGCGTAGGCGTGCGGTGCGGACCCGCGAATGCGACCGACCTTGCCGCTCACGATCATGCTTTCGTTGCGGTACTCGCGCAGGATCCGCTCGAGTATCCGCTCCGCACGGCCTGCGCCGTAGGAGTCCGACGTGTCCAGGAGGTTGGCACCGAGCTCTACCGCACGGCGTAGGCCGTCGAGCACGCGCCCGTCGCTGGAGGACTTGCCGAGATCTCGCTCCTCCGTCAGACCGACGGATCCGGTGTTGACGCCCAGCGGATGAGCCCACAGGCCCCTGGCAAGGTGTCGAGGTGCGAGGGCGTATGCGCCTGTCAACGCGCACCTGCCGGACGTTCGAGGACGGCAGTAACGATCTTCCCATCGGCGGCCGGCTCCGCCTTCAGGCACTGGGCCAGACAGCTGACGATGAGCAGACCTCGGCCGCTGGTGGCCTCGATGATCTCCCCCGGGTCTGCGTCAGCCGGGGCCACGATGAGGGCGTCGAAGTCGTCACCGCGGTCAATCACCCCCATGGCCACGCCCCGTTCATAGATCTCCAGGCGCATGCGGACCGCTCCCGGTGTGTGCTTCAAGGCATTGGTGACGACCTCGCTGGCGACGATGTCGAGGTCGTGCAACCAGGCGTCATCGGCATCGCCCTCCAGAGCGTCGTGGACTGCCGCGCGGGCCACGCGCTGCGGGGCATCGAGACCGGCGAGTTCGACGTTGCTGTGGCTCACCAGCTCTCCGAGGCTCCGGTCAAGGATCAGCTCGGCGGTTGTTGAGGACACCCTCGTCTCCTCGTGTTCAAGACGCCCTGGGGCGTGGCCACGATCGCGGCCTGACTCAACGGTGGCGGAAGACGAGCGGCATCGGTACGCCAAACCGTCGCCACTTCTTCGCCACTTCACGTCGCCCGGCACGGGATTCCGCTCCAGGTAACCCATGACAAAAGGGATAAATGAGCGTCCGGTTTGGTCCTGCGCTCCGCCCAAGTGGCGAAGAAGTGGCGACGGTTTGGCGTACCGGCGCGAAGAGATCACCGTCATCGTAAAGGTGGACCAGCGCATGGCCTCTCCGCTCACTCACCTGGGCGGGGGCCGTGCGCTGGCGGGGGCTTGCGATTCACCGCCCGCGCAAATCACCGTTGCATGCGCGTGATCGCTCCCCGGTCAGGTGGCAACGAGAGCCAGGCGCTCGTCCGCGAGTGCCTGAGCATCAGTGGGCCGGGGCCAGCGGCAGACGCGCCCGGTCAGTCGTCGTCTCACGACCGCGGTGATCGCCTGCCCCCAACGTCACGTCCCACGTCTCCCTCGGAGTGACCGTGTTCCTTGCTCTGCGCCGCCGTCGGCCGGCGGACCCTGCTGTCGCGCAGACGGCGGCTCTACTGACGAAAGGCACCACCGCGTTGCGCCAGGTGGACTTCAAAGGCACCGTTCGGGCCCAGGCGGTGGCCGCGTGACGGCCAGTACCGCGCATAAGGGCTTCAACGAGGCGTGCGCCGCGCTACGAGGTTTCGTCGGTCAACACCCGCATGACAAGGCGCTGCCACCCGTTGAGGCACTGGCCCGACGTATAGGCCAGTCAGCGAGGGTCACCCGAGCGGTGTTGCGTGAGCTGGACGCGGACGGCGACATCGCTGTCCCGCGCCGGGGGGCGACTCGGCGCCTGCGTCCGAACGAAGCGCACCCGAAGGACAGGAAGTTCGTGCGGGAGATCCGTGACGGAATCCGCTTCGGGCGCTATCGAGCAGGTACACCGCTGCCCATCGGGCTGCTCGCCCATCGGCATGGCCTCGGGGCGCGCCGGATGGCGCGGGTGTGCCGGCCGCTGCTCGCCGACGGTCTCCTCGTGAGCCGGAGCGAGCCCGGCGGTCTCCGCTTGTACGTGGCCACCAGGGGGCCGGAGGTGCACGGCAGTGCGGGGATGATCGAGGACTACAGCCTCCTCGGCGACCAGAGAGGAGCCGCTCTGGTCCGCCTGGATGGCAGCATCGACTGGCTGTGCATGCCGCGGTTCGACTCGGCCGCCGTCTTCAACCGGCTCCTTGGCACCGCTGAGCACGGATTCTGGCAGGTCGCCCCGGCCATCCTCCCGGACAATGTCTCCGCGCCCCTCCCAGTGCGCCAGTACGTAGGCGACACGATGGTCCTGCAAACGGAGTGGGCCACCGAGTCCGGCACCGTGAAGGTCACCGACTTCATGGTCCCGGGCGACGAGGCGCCCCAGGTCGTCCGCATTGTGACCGGAGTGCAGGGGCAGGTCGCGATGCGCTCGCTGCTGCGGGCCCGGCCCGGATACGGGCGCACCGTGCCCCGCCTCGAACACCTCGCCGAAGGACAACTCGCCATCGAGCTCGGTGAGGACGGCGATGGACGGCTATGGCTCGACTCCACCAAGTCCGTCCAGGCCGACGACGGCGACATCCACGCGGACTTCACCGTCGTCGAGGGAGAGCAGGTCTCGTTCGTGCTGTCGTGGCGGGAAGGCACCGACAGCCCCCCGCCGCAGCCGGCCCCCGACGCACTGCTGAAGTACACCCTCAACCACTGGACAGAGTGGGCAGCGCGCTGCACCTACACCGGACCGAAGCGGGGCACGGTCATCCGCTCGCTGCTGACCCTGGCGGCTCTCATCTACAGCCCGACCGGGGCGATCGTGGCCGCGCCAACCACGTCCCTGCCGGAGGAACTCGGCGGCATCCGCAACTGGGACTACCGCTATGCGTGGCTCCGCGACGGCGCGTTCATCGCCAGTGTTCTCGCTCGGTGCGGTTACCTGTCCGAGGCTCTCGCATGGAAGGACTGGCTGGTACGGGCATGCGCCGGCACACCGGGCCGTCGGCAGATCATGTACGGGATCGACGGTGAACCCAACCTTCCTGAGCGAGTGCTGCCCTGGCTCCCCGGGTACGAGGGCTCGACTCCGGTCCGGGTCGGCAACGGCGCCGCCGGACATCTCCAGATCGACGTGTACGGCGAGGTTGCCGACACTCTCTACGAGATCGCGCTCGCCATCCCGGACGAGGCGCCCGGGATCGCCCCCCTCGTTGTCGATCTCGTCACGGAGCTGGAGACGCTCTGGGACCAGCCCGACATGGGGGTCTGGGAGATCCGTGGCCCGCGCCGCCGGTTCACACACTCCGCGATGATGGCGTGGGCTGCCGTGGACCGGGCGGTCCGACTCATTGAACTCGGCTACGCCACGGGCCCGCTGGAGCGGTGGAAGGCCCTGCGCGAGACCATCCACCGTGAGGTGTGCGCGAACGGCTACGACGCCGAGCGGAACACCTTCACTCAGCACTACGGGGGGAACGCGCTCGACGCCTCCCTCCTGCACGCCATGCTCTGCGGGTTCCTGCCCCCAGAGGACAAGCGGATCATCGGCACGATCGAGGCAGTCCAGAACGATCTGGGCACCACCAGTGGACTGTTGCTGCGCTACAAGACCGAAGGCAAGCACGCTGGCGTCGACGGACTATCCGGGGATGAGGGCCATTTCCTGATCTGCACTGGATGGTTGGCCGAAGCGCTCGACAGGATCGGCCGCCCTGAAGAGGCCGCCGAAGTGCGCGACCGCCTGCTTTCGCTGCGCAGCGACGTTGGCCTGCTCGCCGAAGAGTACGACCCTCGCACCAGACGCCAGCTGGGAAACTTTCCCCAAGGCTTCAGCCACCTGGCTGTCCTGCGCGCGGTACTGACGACGGTGCCCGCTTCCGCGGGCCCCGAGCGCGTCCCCCACCTCCCCGCCCTACGCGCTGGGACGGCGTCATGAACCAACGCACCCTTCTCCCCGCACCCCCCATCGTGCCGGAGGGCGAGGCAGTTGAGGATCCACAGGCACATCGCGCACTACCGGAAGTCTGGCACCACGTCAATTGGAACCCGGAAAGTGGCGAACAAGTGGCCACGACGTCGCCCTCATGCACAGCTGCGGATCTCACGAAGGAAAAACGCCCGATTCGCTCCGCCTGCACCGGCCGTCTGCGTTCGTCGATCACTCTCTGCAGCCACGAAGTGGCGAAGAAGTGGCGGCAGTTTGGCGTATCGGTGGCACGCAAAACGCATCACGCTGGATTCACGATCACTCCGCCCGTCGAACCGTCCCCCTTGCCGCTGATGGAGTTCCGATGATCCTGGCCACCCGCCTCCCCTGGCACGTCCAGTTCACGGAAACCCCCCGGCCGCTAGCGATAGCTGCTAGGGGCGTCGATGTCGTTGTCACAACACTGCGTGTGGGGATGTCCGCCCTTGAGGTGCTGCGTTGCGAGGGTGAGCCCGTCGGCCCAGCCCTCTGCTGTCCGGCCCACGGATCCATGTTCATCCCCGTGGAAGCCGGCACGATCTACCACTGGAGTGCCGCGCACTCCCGGTGCCTGCACGACTCCTGGGTCTGCGATGCGGCGTACGGATCGGGATGGTCTCGCTGTCCTCTCCGGTTCTGGTTACTGCCGTACGAGACATCGTTTCCCACTACTTCGCCCGGCGGTCTCCACCACCAACTCAGCGCGAGCCGCGCCCGGTTGCGGATGGTGGCCGCGTGACGAAGGATCCGCATGGTTCTCACAGTGCCGCTCGTGGGTGTCCTCGGCGTCGTCGTGGTGCTGCTCATCCGAAAGTCCGGGCTCAGGCCCGCGCACGCACTGGCCGCAATGCTGCTCGGGTTCTACCTGCGCGACTCCACGCTGGCCCCGACCATCAGCGAGGCCGTCCAGGGCGTTGCGGACGTCATCAGCAGCTTTTCCCCCTAGACCGGTCGCCGGGGCGGGTACGCACTCCCGAGCGTGAAGGCCCTCCCCCGTGGCCGCAGCGCTCGAGGAGGCCCGCCCCGGCGGCCCACCCCCGCACAGTGCCCGCCGACCGGACCCCCGCGGCTTGGACGCCCGCCACGCCCCCGCACCTGAAGGACTGTCATGAATTTCCTCCCGCACGTCGTGACCGAGATAGCGCTGGGCGGTGGACTCACCGTCGCCTCGGGCGCGCTCGCCCTCCAGGTCCGCGGCAAGCGTCAGGCCATCCAGGGCAGGTTGGCTGCCGAGAGGCGCGTCACCGAAGCCGGTGACGCGGCAGACCGCAAGGTAAAAGAGGTCCGCCAACAGGCAGCAGCCGTGCAGGAGACGCTGCAGGAACAACTCGCCACGAACTGGAGCTGGTACGAGGCAGCCCGCGAGGAGTTCCACCACCTCGTGGAGCACCGTCTGCCGGCCATCGTCGATGCGGAAGCCCGGCGCCACCCGGGCATCACCGTCCCCGGCCTGGCCAACGAGATGTTGGCCGGGACCGAGTTCGACAAGCTCCATCAGGCAGTCGTGGAGATGGTGTGCGACGCCGTAGCCGTGACCCGAGAGGGCATCGGCCGCTCGGCCCGGGCCGGCGTACGTGGAACCGCAGACGAAGTCCAGACCTTCCTGACCAAGCTCCAGATGAAGATCGACGAGGAACTGGGCAAGCACTCGCAAGCCAGCACCTACCACCAGAGCCTCATCGAAATCGACCACTTCGCCACGCGAGCCCTGCACATGGTCCAGCGCCTTCGAATCCTCGCCGGCTCATGGCCCGGCACGCAGCGGGCGAACGCCACCTTCCGCGAGATCGTCGAGAGCGCGCGCGGCCGCATCGGCCCGTACGACCGGGTGAACTACACCTACCTTCCCGACGTCGGCGAGAAGTACGTCGAGGGCAGGGTCGTCGAGCCCATTGCTGTCGCCCTTGCCGAGCTGATGATCAACGCGACCACCTACTCCAGCGACGAGGTGACGGTCTACGTCCAGCAGGTCCAGGCCGGCTATCGCATCGTCGTGGAGGACACCGGCCTGGGCATGAACGCCTCCCAACTCGGCGATGCCGAAAGGATGTTGTACCACCGGGCTCTGCTGGACGTTTCGGGCCTCGAGGACGAGCGCAAGCTCGGGTTCGCCGTCATCGGGCGCCTCGCCCACGACTACAAGTTCCAGGTCGACGTGGGCGCCCCCTCGGCGAGCGGTGGGGTCAAGGCCGCGCTCCTGGTCCCCAGAGCCCTGATGGGCGAGCCCCCGCAGACATCCGAGCCCGAGCACGCCCAGGTCGCGCCCAGCGCACGCTTTGCAGCGCCCACGGTCCCAGCGCCGGAACGCCCCGCGCACGCGCCGGCGGAGGCCACCGCGCCCCGGGCGCCGCGAACCACAGTCTCGGGCCTACCCAAACGCACTCCACAGAACCTGACGCCCATTCCCCAGGGGCCCACCCAAGAGGCCCTGACCGATTCCGCCGACCCCGAGGCCCTGACATCGGGCTTCGACGGCATGAGCCAGGCCTTCCGCACCGGCTATGAGGCCACCGACACCGAAGGACTTCAGCAGTGACCACCGCCGATCAGCACACCGCCGACTCCACCGACATGACCTGGACCCTGAACCGGCTGTGCGAGGAGTCGGGCGTCATCAGCGCACTCCTCTTCTCCAGCGACGGGCTCGTGATCGCCAAATCCGACGGCCTGTTGAAGGACGACGCCGAACGCGCGGCTGCTGCCCTCTCCGGGGTCAAGTCCCTGCAGTCCGACCTCGGGGCCTTCTGCGGGTACCCCGACGAGAACAAGAGCTCCCTGGTCATGCGGCACGTGGTCAGCGATCTGAAGGACGCAACCGTGCTGCTGTTCGCGGCCGGACAGCGCACCGGAGTCGGTGTCTCCGTGCGCGGCGACTCGCTCAGCAAGGAAGCCTCGCTCGCCATCACAGCCACGCTGAAGATGATCCAGGGCTTGCGCCCGGTACTCGGCGCCCGCGAGCGGAGCAGCACCGCATGACCACGCACGGGCGCCAGAGGCGCGGGATGGTGCGGTCCCACACCGCCACGGAAGGCCGTGCCACGCCATCGCGCACCACCCTGGACGAGGCCACGCTGCTGATCGCCGACCCCGACGTGCCGCTGGCCGGCCTGGGTGCACAGGCCTACCGGGTGATGGAGCTGTGCCTTCCCGGTGTCCTGGCCGTGTCCGAGGTCGCCTTCCACCTCGAGCTGCCCGGGGCCATCACCAAGGTCATCGTCTCCGGTCTCGTCGACAGCGGTCACCTGTTCGCCCGTGCACCGTTCGTTCCCGCTGCCGAGCAGCACGAGGAAGACTTCCTGAAGAGGGTTTTGGATGGACTACAGAAGCTCTGACCGTTATGTGTCATCCGAGGCTCGCTCGGTCAAGGTGGTAGTCCTCGGCCCGTTCGCGGTGGGCAAGACCACCCTGGTCGGCGCGGTCTCGGAAATCCGTCCCATGCACACCGAAGAGCAGATGACCAAGGCCGGGGAACTCGTGGACGACCTCGGCGGCATGAAGGACAAGACCACCACCACCGTCGCTATGGACTTCGGGCGCGTCACGCTGGCCGAGGACATCGTGCTCTACCTCTTCGGCGCCCCGGGCCAGCCACGCTTCCACCGCATGGTCCGCTCCTTGCTCGACGGTGCTCTGGGCGGCCTCGTCCTCGTCGACACCCGTCGCATCGAGGAAAGCTTCGCCGCGATCGACCTGCTGGAGTCTGCCGGCCTGCCGTACACCGTCGCCGTCAACCACTTCGCGCAAGAAGGCGCCCCCCGCTACAGCGATGCTGAGATCCGCGACTCCCTGACGATGGCCGACGACCGCCCGCTGGTGTGGGTGGACGCCCGGTTCCGCCATTCGGCGAAAGAGGGACTGATCGCCCTGGTCACCGACATCCTCTCCCGTCCCCGCCTGGAGCCTGCCCGATGACTGCTTCCCCGTGCCCGCCTCGTCTGTTCGGCGACGACTTCGCCGCGCGGCCGCAGGACGCCTACAACGAACTGCGGGCCGCTGGCCCGGTGGCCTGGGCTGAGATCGCGGAGGACGTGTACGCCCTGGTCGTCACCAGCCACCGCGCCGCGATCAGACTGCTCAACGACACCGCCACCTACAGCAAGGACAGCCGCCGCTGGGCCGCGCTCAACAACGGCCGTGTCCCGCCGGACAGCCCGGTCCTGGCCCTCATGGCCTTCCGCCCCAGCCTGCTGTACGCCGATGGCCAGCGCCACGAGCGGCTGCGTATCGCCCTGGAGCAGTGCCTGGCCCGTGTCGACGTCCACATGCTGCGTGAGACCACCCAGATGCACGCAAACTGGCTCATCGACCGGATCGCCCCCCGCGGGCACGGCGACCTGATGGTCGACTTCGCTGACACCCTTCCGCTGCTGATCTTCGCCGACATCCTCGGCTGCCCGACCCAGCTGGCCGGGCGAATGGTCACCGCCTGCCAGGGCATCATCAGCGCCGGCGCCGCGGCCGCGCAGGCGGCCGAGGACTTCGCCGGCATCCTCTTCGAGCTCATCCAGACGCGGAAGCAACAGCCCGGTGCCGACTTCACGTCCTGGATGCTCGCCCACCCTGCCCGGCTCACCGATGAAGAGATGGTCCACCAGCTCTTCTGCTTCGTCGGCGCCGGCACCATCCCCACTGCGGCATGGATCGCCTCCGGCCTGCGCCTGCTCCTGGAGGACGACACCTACGCCGGAGACCTCGCCGGCGGCACCGTCACCGTCCGCCGCGCCATGGAGAAGGTGTTGTGGACCCGCAGTCCGATGGCGAACTTCAGCGCCCACTTCGCCCGCCACGCCACCATGCTGCACGGCGTCCCCATCCCTGAAGGCGAACCGGTCCTCATCAGTCACGCCGCCACCGGCACCGACCCCGCACTGCCGCGCGGCCTCGGCTACGACAACCGCTCCCATCTGGCCTGGTCGGCTGGCCCGCACCGCTGCCCGGCCGACGGCCAGGCCAGCGTCATCGCCCAGACGGCCATCGAAACGATCCTGGACCGCCTGTGGGACGTGGACCTCACCGAGCCCGATGTCCCCAACCGGCCGGGCCCGTTCCACCAGTGCCCCGTCTCCTTGAACGTCACCTTCCGCAAGCAGCCCGCCGATCTCTTCACCGCCACCGCATCCGCAGGAGGTACTACGTGACCAGCTCGCCGATCACCCTCGACATCAGCGGTCGACACCTGTACGCACAGGCCGACCAGCTCCGCGCGCAGGGCCCCGCGGTCCGCGTCACGATGCCCAGCAACCTGACCGCCTGGTCCGTCACCCGCGGCGACATCGCACGGATGCTGCTGGTGGACCCGCGCGTCTCCAAGGACGCCAGAAGGAGCTGGCCCGGATACCAGCCCTTCGCCATACCGTGGCTGGCCGCCTGGGTCGACGTCGTCTCGATGTTCACCAGCGACGGCGCCGACCACAAGCGTCTGAAGGACTTCGTGGGCCGTGCGTTCACCGCGCGCCGAATCGAGGCGATGCGCCCCGCCGTGGAGACGATCGTCACCAACTTGCTGGACGCCATGGAGGCCATGGAGCCGGACCAGCCCGTCAACCTGCGCGCCGTCTTCTCCTATCCGGTGCCCACCCGTGTGATCTGCGACCTCTTCGGCGTGCCGGACGAGCAGCGGCCCGAGATGCTGCGGGTGATCGACTCCGTCCTGGACACGAGCGCCTCCGACGAGACGGCCACCCAGGTCCGCGACGACATGTTCGCCGCGATGCGCACCCTGATCGCCACCAAGCGCGCCACCCCCGGTGACGACATGACCAGCATCCTGCTGGCCACCCACGAAGCCGACGGTGACCGGCTCAGCGAGGACGAACTCGTCAGCACCCTCATCCTCATGATCGGGGCGGGCTCGGAGACCGCGGTCTCCCTGATCAACCGCGCGGTCGTCGAACTGCTGGCCCACCCCGATCAGCTTGCCGCCGCGGAGGCCGATCCCACACGCTGGGACGACGTCACCGAGGAGACGCTGCGCAAGCATCCCCCGATCATGCACCTGCCACTGCGCTACGCCGCGGCCGACATCGACCTCGGCGAGGGCGTCACGATCCGCCAGGGTGACCTCATTCTGATCGGCTTCGGCGCACACGGCCGCGACCCGAAGACCAACCCCCAGCCCGACCACTTCGACATCGACCGCAGCGACCGGCAGCATCTCGCCTTCGGCCACGGAATCCACTTCTGCCTCGGCGCGCCCCTCGCCCGACTCGAAGCCCGCGTTGCCTTGCCGGCGCTCTTCGCCCGCTTCCCCCGCCTGCGGCTCGCCACCGACGAGAACGGCCTGCTCCCCCAGCCGTCGTTCATCGGCAACGACTACCGCGAACTCCCCGTCGTCCTCACCACCGCCCAGGCCGGGAACACCGGCGCAGCGGCCTGACGGAACGGGGGCACGAGGATGTTCGACGACGAATGGGGCTGGGCCGACGGCACCCCGCAACCAGCGTGGGTACCCCGGGTCCAAACCCTGGGATTGCCGTGCGGGCAGCACTTCGACGCCGTGCGGGTCGGCGTGGACAGCGCCGTGAGCGCCCACGAGATCCTCGGCCCCCGCTCCGGCCCGGTCCTCGCCAACAGCGACACGCGGACCTGGTTCTTCCTCCTGGAGCCCGGCGCCGTGGTGCCCGGTTCCTGGGAGGTCCGCGGGAGCCGTCTGCTGCGCCCCGGCACGATCATCTCGGTCCCGCCGGTCTTCATCACCACCGGCCGCGATGTCCGCTGGGTCATTCTGCCCGGCCGCGGCACGACCCGCCCGGACGACCTCCGTGCCGCCCTCGACGGCCGCACGCCCCCGCCGCCCGCTCCCCGTCGACGGGCTCGGCGCACCACCACCCCACCTATCCGATAGACGACAAGGACGTCGACAGATGTGCCTGCACCAGCCGCCCTGCCCCGCGGCCAACACCGCCGAACGCGACACGGCCCACATCATGGCCTCCCATCCGGAACAGGGCTGGAGCCTGTTGTGCAACGGCATTGTGCGTTTCGACGACACCGGCGAACTCCTGCCCGACGGACAGATCATCGCGCCTTGCCGCACCGCCGGAGTCGCTGCGTGAGCACGGCCGGGGATCTCGCGCCGGCCGGGGCACTGGTCGCGGGGACGTACCTGCGCACGTTGCGTCAGGATCAGGGATTGCCGCTGAGCCGCACCGCCGACATTCTCGACGAGTCGTACGCGACCGCCCGCGAGATCGAGACCGGGATTCTGTGTCCGGATGAGGTGATGGTCCATGCGCTGTTGAATGCCTACGGCGTCACCTCACTCCACGCCGCCCAGGTCTTGATGCGGCTCCTCGACGACGCAGCCCACGGGCGGGAGGTCAGCTACGACGGAGGGCCCGGGTGGCTGTCGCGGCTGAGCGCCTGCGAACGTGCCGCCCACGCGATCGTCACCTTCAGCGCCTGGTTCATCCCCGGCTTTCTCCAGATTCCGGGCTACGCCACGCTATGGCGCTCCGTCCAGCACGGCGGACACCCGCCGAGCAGGGCCGAAACCGCAGCCCGCCGCCTTCCGACTCACTGCGGCAAGACCATGACCGTCCTGCTGGACGAATCCGTCCTCATGCGCGCCATCGGCGGCCCCGTCCTCATGCGAGACCAGCTCACCCACGTCCTGGAGTCCGCCGCAGACGGCACCATCCGCGTGCGCATCGTCCCCCTGACCGCCCCCCTCGTCGTTCCCCTCGGCACCTTGAGCGAGCTCTTCCTGACCCGGCAGCGCCTGTACGTACAGGAGGTGCAAGGCGCGACCTACTCCACCGGGCAGCATCACGGAGCAGCACGGCATAGGACGTTGGAGGCTGCGCTGGACAACTCCCTCAGCCCCAAGTCGAGCCTCGCCCGCCTGCGCGAGGCCCGGGACGCCTTCGCCTCCACCGCGGCTGCCGCGGTGCGCACCCCCACGGCTGTGCGGAAGGAGTTGGCACGATGAGGACAGAGCCGCCGTCCCTGGCCGAGGCAACGGGGCGCGACCAGCCCGCCCCAGGCTGCTCCGTGCAGCGTCTTCAGGCGCTTCTGGCCCCCTCTCCCCCGTACCGGCTGACCGTGCAACAGTGCCTCGACGCACTGGAGTTGCTTGCCGCGGCCACCAGCACCGGCGGCCCCATCACCTGCGTGGTTGGGGTGCCCGGTCCCTCGGGCGCGTTGACCCCGGCGGAAACCCTGGCCGCCCATCATCGAGTCCCGTTACATCAGGCCGGCGAGCTGCCGGATCACCGGGCCGACCGGATCCTGGTGGTCTGCGACAGCGACCGCTCCCCCGAATTGCAGCGTGCCACCGCCAAGTTGGAAACGGGACGCGCCCAGGGCGGCCTCATCGAGACAGCCGTTCTCGTATCCCACCGTTCCTGTGCGCCCCGGCCGGACTGGTCGATCTGGAGGACAAGCGCCACCGTCCTCTTTCCCTGGGACCCGAGCCATCCGGACGCGGCGACCGCGCGGCACCTCCCCGACCCGAGGGAGGTGCACCGCTCATGACCGTGCACGCCTTGCATCCATCTCACAGTGCGGCCACGTGCCGCGCTCGCCATCAGGCCCTCCTGGCTGTGGCGAGCCGCGGCCGGATGCGGCACTCAGCGAAAGGGCTTCGATGACGACATCGCACGATGACGTAGTGCGTCTGATGCTGGTCAACCTCGAGCACGATGGTGGTCCGGAACCCTCCCCTGGTGTATTGCCGGAGCCGTGGCGCCAGGCGTACGAGGGAATACTCGCGCCCAGGAGGCCGGACTGGCTGGCTGTCACCGAGCTGACGTACTCCCAGACCGGACCCCGCGCGAGCACAGAGGACATCGCCGCCGCGGCCCGGCGGTGGGACGCCGCCCAACGCACCCTGGACATGCACGGTTTCCGTGCGCCGATGGGGCAGGGCCGCAACCCGACCGGTCTGCTCGTCCGGGAGAGCACGTTCACCATCCACGCCGACCACGAGCACCGCTTCATCTGGCGCACTCCGCCCACCAACGTGGTCATCGGCCTGCCGGACGTTCCCGAGACACCGATCGTCACCGCCTCCTTCCACGGCTCGTTCTGCTCACCGAAGGGACGGGAGCGGGAGTACGAAGAACTGACCGCCCTCGTGGACAAGGTCAAAGCCCAGCACGGCCGGGACCCGGACCGCTCCCGCGCCGGCTGCTGGCTGTTCGGCGACGCCAACGAGTACCCGGTGCCGACCGGAGAGGTCGTACCCGCGATCGACTGGGCCTCCCCGGACATCACGGACGTCGTGCACCGGCGCCACCGAGCACTCAAACAGGACGACGGGACTTGGAAGAGCTGCACCTTCCTGGACGAGCTGATGACGGACTGTGGCATGCACGACCCCGCCCGATTCGCCGCTCGCCGCCACAGCAAACCGGAGGCCCTGGGGGCGACCGCCGGTCACCGTGCCGTCGGCCAGGGCGGGGGCCGGCGCATCGACCGCGGCTACATGGACGCCTGGACGGTGCAGGCCGTTCAGGACGTCAACGTGATCGACATGACCGGCCTCAGCGACCACCACGCCCTGGAGGTGATCCTCTCGCGACGAGCGCTTGTCGAAGCGCTGCGCCGGACCTTCGACCCGCTAGCCGTGGGAGAACTCATCGCCTGACCCACAACCGGCCGGGCCTGGGCTGGACTTGGCCAGCCGCGCAGCACTCCGTAGCCCCTGTCCCTTCGACACTTGAAAGGCAACTCGGCATGACCATCACGCCGCTTGCCCCCAAGGAACGCTTGGCCGGAGAGGCGCGCAAGAAATACGCCGCTGATCTCGCCGAGCGCTACAACAGCAACCACAGCATCCGCTCCCTGATGGCCGAATCCGGGCGCTCGTACGGCTTCGTCCACAAGCTCCTCTCGGAGGCCGGGGTGACCTTCCGCCCGCGCGGGGGAATTCGGCGCACCGAGCTCCCCGAGAACTGAACTCCTGCACTGCCGACCGACCTCGATAGAGGGGGGACCATGAACGTCATCACTGTGCTGAACTGGAATTTCGAGAACAACGGAAAGAAGGACCCGGCACGACGACGCGCCGGCTATCAGATGCTCTCTGGACTGAACCCTGACCTGGTACTGCGCCAGGAGATGTGGGATGCGGGCCAGGACAGTAAGAAGGTCATGTCCGAGGCGGAGAACATGCTCGGGATGCGCGGCTGGCTCGGTGAATCCAGTTGCACGGCCGTCTTCGCGAGCAACGACTTCGCAGTCGTTCAGGAATGGTCCACCAAATTCCCGTACGTGCTGCCGCCGACCGCGTTGACCCTTCGCTACGCCCCCGCTGGCGAGAACGCGATTCCGTTCGTCGCGGTGGCCTATCACCTCAATTACGCCAGTACGACCCACCGGCTCGCCGAGACGGAGTGGCTCAGCACATGGGCTGACAAGAAGTGGCAGATTCCTGACGGGCCCGCCGTCACCCTGCCCGCCCTGATGGGAGGCGACAACAACTCCTATCCGGTTCCGGGGCTTCCCGGCGACCCGGCTCTTCCGGAACTGGAAGCGATCAAGGACAGGCCGCATCGCCTGCACCGATCATACGTCGGCGCGGACGGTGTCCGGCGAATGGATACGCGCCCGGACGAAGCACTGCGCACCGCGGGTCTGCAGGACGTTGCCCGGCACCGAGCCATGGCCGGTGACCCGAGGGCTGTGGCGCGGACCGTCGACGCCTGCGACACCCACGGCTCAGACTCGCGGATCGACCGGGTCTATGCCACGCCGGAACTGCTGACGGCCGTCCTGTCCGTTGATGTGATCGAGGTCCCGCTCGACCTGTCCGACCACCACATCGTGCGTGTGCGCCTGGATGCCGACGCGCTGGTCGACGCTCTGAGAACGCCCTTCGCCACGGCGGCCTGACGGCCCGGGCCGGGGCATAGGGCGGCCGCGAACGCCATCGCCGAATCGGGTGACACGTCCACCTCGAGGGTGATTGTTCGACGGCGGCGGCGGGAGGCGCCCTTGCCCTGTCACGGCCGGGAGGCGCGAATCGAATTCCAGTGCGAGAGATCGCCCGGAAATGGCCGTGACGCCACACCGGAGGGGGTCGTTTCCCTCGGTGTTCCACTCATTCGTTCGACATCAAGGGGTGCGATGCAGTGCAGACCCGATCACCTGATGTGGAGTCAGGAAATCGAACGCGCCGTGTGTCTCGCCGTCAACTCGGCTCCTCCGGCTGGCGGGCGCCGGGAGGAAGGCCGATGACCGGGAACGCGGTGATGCCGCCCGAGGTGGAACTCTGGGTGAAGCGCAAAGTTCCCGGCATGGAGTTCATCGCCGACGCTCCATCGCCGAGGCGGCCCAGCTCGCGAGTGTGGCGGGTGCACCTGCGGACGCACTCCGTGTACGTCAAGGTGAGCCGGAACGCGATCCGTTACCAGCACGAGGTGTATGCCTACCGGCATGCCGCCGCCGCACTCGGTGCAGGGCATGCCCCGCGGCTGCTCGACACGGACCCCCGCTTGGGCGTGATCATGACGTCGGCGCTGCCCGGCGCGCGGGTTCAGGGGCTGACGCTGCGGACGGCCCAGGAGCGGTCGGCGCACTCGCTCGCCGGCGGCCTGCTGCGGCGTTGGCATGAACTGGAGCGTCCTGGTCCCGCGGTCCGTGCCCGCGCAATCGCGGATGTCGACGAGAAAGTGGATGCGGCGGCCGCCCATGTCTCGCTGGTCTCCCATCTCCTGTCCGAACAGCACAGAAGCGGGATCGAGCGGGCCGGACAGGTTCTGCGGCTGCTCGCCCCGTACCTGCCCGTCGGATTTCGCCATGGCGACTTCCAGGCCCGGAACTGGCAGTGGGACAGCGCGGCGCGCGTCCTGGGGCTCTTCGACTTCGAGAACTCCGGCCGCGGCATAACGGTCGAGGACTTCGTGTGGCTGGCCGCCGACGTCTGGCCCTCACAGCCCCATCTCCAGGCCGCGTGCCAGGCGGGGTACGGCCGCGACTTCTCCGCTGACGAGGTCCGCGCCCTGAACGCCTACTCGGTGCTGGCTGCCCTCGACGACCTGCAGTGGGCTCACCGCAACGCCGACGGCGCTGAGGTGGCCCGGGCGGTGAGCATCCTCGAGCGGGTGAGTCCCCGACTGCCCTGACCCACCCGTTCAGCCCGTCCACAGCAAGGAACACCACTCGACATCCGTGCCGCTTCGACCTCGCGCGCCCATACCGTCACCTGCTGGAGGCAGCCCCCCATGTACCCCCCCGACCGTCCCGCTCCCGGCCTTCGATGCCTCTCTCCCGCTCCTGTCCGGCCCCCCGCCCCTTGCGGCACGCGCCGGAACGCGGTCCCGCGGCCTGAGAAGGCACGCGAGCACGTCACGGCCGTGGACGGCGCCCTGTACGTGGCGCTGTCGGCACGGTCCGGTGCCGAAGCGGGCGTATCCGTGGGGAGGCGCCGGTGAGCGAGCAGACCGATGTGGACACCGGTGCCGCGGCGGCCGAGGTGCCGCAGCCGCGCGGTGAGGTCCTCCCGCTTCCTCCCTCGACGACGGCCAGCATCGTGCAGAGCGGGGACGAGGAGGAGATGGTCGAGGCGTGGTGGCTGCTGCATCAAGGCGCGGCCGCCCGCGCCAGTGTGTGGCAGATCCTGGCCGAGATGCCCCGCACCGTGCGGCAGGTCGGCGGCTTCGCCTGGCGGGCGAATCAGGCAGCGACCATCGCTCTGGGCGTGCTGCAGACCGCCTCAGCAGTGATGGCCGCCTTCGGACTCGTGGCCACGGTGGGGGTGGCCCAACACATCTTCGCCGACGGCCCCACCCCCGACCGGGTGCGTGCCGCCGCACCGCAACTGCTCCTCGTAGTGGTGTTGTTGTCGGTGCGAGCGGCCCTCGAGTACGGGGTCACGGTCGCCCAGGGGAAGCTGACCCCCTTGATCCGGGCCGCCTTGGAGAGCGACTTCTACCGACTCACCTCGCATGTGAAGCTGGAGGCGGTCGACAGTCCGACCTGGCAGGACGAGTGCTACCGAGCCCGCAACCAAGGGCTGCACTACGCACGGCAGATCATCGGTCATGTCGTGACGCTCGCCTCTGCCGCGCTCGTACTCATCGGCACCGCGAGCGTCCTCGCACTCCTGCATCCGCTGCTGTTGCTCCTGCTGCCACTGTCCGTCCTGCCCGTCGGCGCAGCCGCAGTGAAGTCAGCAAAGGCCAGGTTCCACAGCTTCCGCCGGTTCAACGAGATGTCCCGGCGCACCGACGTGTTCTCGTGGCTGATGCTGGACCGCGACACCGCGGCCGAACTGCGCTCCCACACCGCCCAGCAGGCTCTGCTGGACGAACACGCGCGGCTCACCGAGCAGATCACCGCCGAGGACATCCGCCTGAACCTCGCAGAAGCCCGTATGTCGCTGATCGGTAGGAGCGCCGGAGGGATCGGAACCGGCATCACCTACGTGATCCTCGGCCTGATGCTGATCCACGGCTGGCTGCCGCTCGCCGCCGGCGCGGGCGCCGTCCTGGCCCTGCAGAGCGCCCGCTCGTCCATGACCCGCGTCGTGGACGTCGCCCATCAGCTGTACGAGACGAGCTTGTGGGTGGGCGACCTGCTGGAACATCAAGAACGTTGCCGACGCCTGCTGCCGCGCCGAACCGGCATCGCGGCGCCCGGCGCCATGACGACCATCACCCTCGACGACGTGCACTACACCTATCCCGGCAAGGACAAACCTGCCCTTTCAGGGATCAATATGACCTTGCACGCCGGGCAGACGGTCGCCTTCGTCGGCGCCAACGGATCAGGCAAGAGCACCTGTTCAAAGCTGCTGGCTGGGCTGTACGACCCGACCGGCGGCGAGATCCTGTGGGACGACGTACCCACCACCCGCTATGACACAGAATCCCTGCAAGCCCAGGTCGCCTCGGTCCTGCAAGATCCGACCCGGTACCCGTTCTCCGCCCTGTCCAACATCACCGTCTCCCGAGGAACCCTGACCAGCGCCGAACCACAGCGCGTTCTCGACGCCGTCGTCGCTTCCGGAGCCGACCAGGTCATCGCCGGCCTTCCCGGCCGCTGGGCCGCAACTCTTTCCAAGCGGTTCCGCGGCGGCCAGGAACTTTCGGCCGGCATGTGGGCGAAAGTTGCCGTGGCCCGTGGCGAATACAAGGATGCGCCGGTGCTGCTGCTGGATGAGCCCACGGCCAGCATGGACCCGCGCGCTGAACACGCCGTCTACCAGACGGTCCTGCGCGGCAAGCGCCGCCCGGACCGGATCACCGTGCTCATCTCGCACCGGCTCGCGTCGGTCATCGACTGCGATCACATCTACGTCTTCGACAACGGCAAGATCATCGAGTCCGGCACCCACGAAGAACTGCTCAGCATCAACGGGGAGTACGCCTCGATGTTCGCCTTGCAGGCTGCCGGCTACCAGACGTCCGCGACGGAGGACGTATGACGTCCTCCCCCCGCCGCCGTCCCGACCGGAGCCGAAGTGTCCGTCCAGACACCCCTGCCATCTCTCCGCCTGAGCAAGGAACCAGCGTGCCGCCCACTCGCACCCACATCCGGAAAGTCGTCGACGCCTACCTGGACCACCACCCTCAGGAGCGCGACGCTCTGGCCGCGCTTCTGGCGGCCCTCGACGCCACGGCCGAGCCCACCAGCCGCACGGCACTGCCCGGCCACATCACCTGCAGTGCCGTCATCATCGACCGTAATCAGCAGGTGCTGCACATCGCACATCGCAGGAGCGGACTGCTACTCGTGCCGGGTGGGCACGTCGAAGCAGGTGACCGCACCCTTCTCGGCGCCGCGGTGCGGGAAGCCGCAGAGGAGGCCGGCATCCGCCCTGGAGACCTGTGCCTGACGCCGCAGTTCCTGGCCATGCCGATCGATATCGACGTCCATGACATCGCCGCCAGCGCGGATAAGGACGAGGCAGCCCACCAGCACTACGACGTTCGCTTCGTGTTCTACCTCAGCGCCGAGCAGCGCCCGGCACTCGTGCTCCAGGACGAGGAGGTCTCCGGTGCGCAGTGGCGTCCGCTCTTCGACGCCACCCCCCCGACGCTGCGCGGCAAGCTCCTGGACGCTGCGGCCCAAGGGCTCGACGGGCGGCCGGAGCCCGTCAACGCATCCGCCTTGATCCACGACGGTCGCGGCCGCTACCTGCTTCATCTGAGGGACCAGCGTGAGGGCATCTGGGCTCCGGGAGTGTTCGCCCTTCTCGGTGGCGGCCGGAAGATGGACGACTCCAGCTTGGTGGGGACACTGCGCCGGGAACTCGCTGAGGAGGCGCCCGGTCTGGAACTCACTGACCTGACGCCGTACGCGGTGGAGGAGGCGACGAGCGTCGACGGCCTTGCGGTGCCCATCCAGGTCTACGAAGGCCGCTGGAACGGCGATCCCGACACCGTGGACCTCCGCGAAGGCGTGCTGCTGCGCTGGTTCTCCGTTGACATGCTGGACCGGCTCCCTCTGAGCCCCGGACTCGGCGACCTGATCCGCCGGCATGCCGCCGGACAATCCCCGGCCGCCGCTGGCTCCCTGGACAGTGTGGGCGTCCCGCGCGAAGCGCCCAAGGGGACCGAGCTCCACATCATCGGCGTCCACCTCTACCTCCAGGATGAGCACGGCCGGATCCTGCTGGGTCTGCGCCACACTGATTCCTCTTTCGGTGCGAACGAGTGGCACTTCCTGGCCGGACACTGTGAGCGAGAAGCCGCGATCAGATGCCTTATCAGAGAAGCGAAGGAGGAGGCCGGTCTCCTCGTCGATCCCGGAAACGTCGAGCTCGTCCACGTGGTCCACCACATCGACTCGCCAACCGCACGGCCACGCATGGGGCTCGTCTTTCGGGCGCGCTCCTGGTCCGGAACGCCCAAGATCCTGGAGCCCGACCGGTGCGTGGAGTGGCGATGGTGGAACCCGAAGGACCTGCCGGCCGCCGTCGTGCCGTACACCCGCCAGGCGATCGAAGGGATCGTCGCCGGGCGCCTGTATTCCGAGACGGGATGGGGCGAGTAGGCGGTGAGCACCCTGGACACGAGCCCGTCGCAAGGCAACCCGATCACAGCGGAAGCGGGGTCCACCGGTCGGGGCGCGCTCCTGGCCGTCCCGGTCGATGCAGCGGCCGCGCGAACGGCGATGGTCGCCCGGCTGGAATCGGAGGGAGTGCTGGGGGTGGGGCCGGTGCGTGATGCGCTGCTGGTCCTGCCCCGCGAAGTGCTGATGCCGCAGGCCTACGTGCGGCGCAACGGCCGGGAAGAACGGCCGGGCCGTTGGGACCTGCTGGACTGGGCTGAGCCGCAGGACCGGCCCGAACTGCTCGGAATTCTGTACGGCGGGGCCAGTGTGCTCGTCCAGCACGACGGGGAGCGGCTGGTGGGCCGGGCTCGCGGGCCCCGGTCGGGGACGTCGATCACGTCGGCGTCCACGCTGATAAGCCTGACGTCCGCGCTGTTGGAGGAGCTGGATCTGCGCCCCGGTCAGCGGGTGCTGGACGTCGGCACAGGCGCGGGGGTGACGGCTGCCGTGGCCTGCCAGGTGTGCGGCGACCAGAACGTGGTCTCCCTCGACCGGGACCGGCATCTCGTCGAAGCGGCCACGGCGCGGCTCGGCGATCTCGGATTCCGACCCGAGATGGTGTGCGGCTCCGGGGAACAGGGTGTATCCGGGCGGGAGTTCGACCGCATCTTCCTGTCGTATGCGGTTGATCATGTGCCGCCCGCCCTGGTGGCGCAGCTCGCCCCCGGGGGCCGGCTGCTGGCGCACGTGACCAGCGCCTCTCCGTCGTGGCCGGCCCTTGCGATCGTCGAGCGCACCGCCGAAGGAGACGTCCGGGCGGAGCTGCGGGCCGTGGAGTTCGCCCACCAGGCCGGCCGTGATCTGGAGAGGATCTGGCTCTCGGAGGAGTTCCGGCAGCGCATCGCCTCTGAGCCGGGCACCTGGACGCAACGCAGCAAGCTGCGCCCGCCGGCCGACGGCGACCGGGGCCTGTGGCTGGCGGCCGATCATCTCCTGGGTGGGCTCGTACGGGACTTCGGCGCCGAGCGTCTAGTGATCGGCGCGCCCGGCTGCGGATCCTGGCTACGGGTCGAACCGGTGGGCGCCCGGCGCTGGAACGTGACCGTTCAAGGGCCGCGGGACATCTGGAAAGAGATCCAGGACCTCGCCAGTCGGTGGCGGTCGGCAGGCGCGCCCGAACGCTACGGCCTCGTCTTCGAGCCGGACGGTGGGCAGCGCGTCGCGTCGCCGTGCGGTCGCCTGTCCTGGCGTCTTCCCACCCCCCGCCCGTCCGCTGAGGGAGTTGCCTCGTGACCCGTCCCGACACGCTCGCGCCGGAGCAGGAGGCCCTGTTCGGATCAGGGGCCGCCGACTACGAGCGCTTCCGGCCCGGCGTTCCGCCGCCCGCGGTGCAGTTGCTGGCCAGCGCCTTGCGGAGCCGCCCGGACCCGGTGCTGCTGGACTTGGGCACGGGTACCGGGCAGGTTCCACGGGCGCTCCTGGCCGCCGAACTGGGTCTGGCGCACATCGAGGCGGTCGACGTCAGCCGGCCCATGCTGGACCAGGCCCGGAATGTGCTCACGCCGGTGCTCGGCCATTGCACCCTCCGCCTCGTCCACGCTGCGGCCCACGCGTATACGCCGCTCGCCGGGGGCGAGACGCGCGCCCCGCACTTGGTCACCTGCTGCCGGTCGTTCCACTGGATGGACCGGCCCGCCGTACTCGCGATGGCGGACCGATACACCGCGCCGGACGCTGCGGTCGCCATCATGGGCGATGGCAGCTTGTGGACCCATGACGCGGCCTGGACTCGTGCACTGCGCGAACTGATCCAGCGCTACCTGGGCGCCGAACGCCGGGCCGGCACCGGGACCGCCTATTGCGAGCCGCGCCGCTCGTACGAAGAGGACCTCGCCGCATCAGCGTGGAGCGACGTCACCGAGCACCGCTTTCCCGTGGACCGTGTCTGGGCGCCGAAGGACGTGATCGGCTACCTGCGCAGTACGTCCTTCGCGGCTCCGGAGCTTTTCGGCGAGCGGCATGCCGCGTTCGAGGCCGAGGCCCGGAGGCTGCTCGACGCCCACGCCTCCGGCGGCCCTCTTACCGAGCATGCCGTCTTCACGGTCTTGCTCGCCCGGCGCGGTGGAGGTCGCAGTGGATGCTGATCAGCGGCACGCCGAGCCTGTGGACGTTCATCTGATCCTGGTCCGGGAGGGTGCAGAGGGACTGGAGGTCTTGCTGTCGCGGCGAGCCGGGACGGTGTATGCGGCGGGGCTGTGGCATCTGCCGTCCGGGCACCTGGACGGCCCGCACGAGGACGTCGTCGATGCTCTGGTTCGTGAGACGCGGGAGGAGACCCGCGTCGTCATCGATCCGGAGGACGTGCGGGGCGCCGTCACCGTGCACCACCGCAGCCCGGGCGGCGCCTCGCGCACCGGCTACTTCTTCGAAGTCCGTCACTGGACAGGCGAACCGCGGATCGCCGAGCCGGACGTGTGCGACGCGATGATGTGGGCGCGGCTGGATGCCCTGCCGGACGGGATGGTGGCGTACTGCCGGGCCGGCCTGGACGCCTACCGGGCCGGTGCCCGGCTCGCCGTGCATTTCCAGCTGCCCGGCGACGCCATCGCCTACGACCCCGCTGCCGACCGCCTGCGCCTGGTCCCGGATGCGACCGGCCCGGGATGCGGCACCATGCCTGACGCCATGGTCGCGGCGTTCGCGCAGCAGGCGGTGGGCGCGATCACCGAGTGGACCGATACCTCATGGGCGCGAGAGAACAGCCGCGTGTGGCGGATCCAGAACGCCGGCGGCGGCACCTGGTACGTCAAGGTCCACCAGAACGACAAGTTCCACGGACGGGAGGTCCGAGCGCTGCGCACCTGGGCCGGGTCGTTGGGCGCGGCTGCGCCCCGGCTGGTGGCCGCCGACACAGAACTGCGGGCCGTCGTCGTCACCGCCCTGCCCGGCCGGCCCCTGCACGGCAAGGTGCTCGGGCCTAAGCAGGAGCGCAAGATCTTCCGCCGGATCGGTGAGCTGGCGCGCCGCATCCATGAGGCCTCGCCTCCACGCCCGGCTCCCGTAGGCAGCGGCCCGGCTGTCGGCAAGGCCGACCGGCACCTGAAGGCGGCGCGCCCTCATCTTGCCGACGGCGACGAGGAGTTCGTCCGTGCACTGGTGCGGCAGGCCAAGGATCTGGAGCCGCTGGAGTGGGTGGAGACCCACGGTGACTTCCAGCTTCGCAACATCCTGCACGACGACTCCGACGGCACCGTGGCCGTGATCGACCTTGAGAGAAGCGAGCCCGGCCCTGCGGTGCGCGACATGGTCCGTCTGTCCGACGCCTGGGCCAGCCGGCCTGACCTGTATGAGGCCTTCATGGCCGGGTACGGCAGGGCCCTGACCGCCGCCGAGGAGGCCCGCCTGATCATCGACACGGCTCTCGATGCGGTGAGCGGAATCCAGTTCGGCATCTCCCACGGTGATCCTGAACTGGTCGAACGCGGACACCGGACACTGGCCCGCCTGCGCGCCGATCACACCTTCAACTCTCCTGCGGAGGGAGCGTCATGAACCGCGACGAGGCGCCCGCGCTCATCGTCGGGGCACCGGGTGTTGGGCGGCTGGCGGTCCGCAGGGCGACGCCTGCCGATGCCGAGGGCATCGTACGGATGCGCTCCGAGTACATCCTGGGCGAGCCTTTGAGCGAGGAGTGGATCCGGCGCTGCACGGCTCAGCTGATCCCCCGGCTAGCCGCGGCGGGAGACGCTCGGGCGTTCGTCATCGATGCCCCGGGCGGCTCGATGGCCGCCTGTGCCCTCGGCCTGATCCACCCCGTGCTCCCTGCGCCGGCCTATCCCAAGGGTCTGGCGGCGCGCGTGCACGCCGTCGCCACGCATCCGGACTTCCGGCGCCGCGGGTACGCCCGAACGGTGCTGACCACGCTCGTCGAGCAGCTCCACACCGAGCACGTCACGCTGTTCGAGCTCCATGCCAGCGAGGCGGCCGCCCCGCTCTACCGCGGCCTGGGGTTCGCCAGCAACGCGGCGCTGATGCGGATGACGCGCCTGGAGGAGCCGGCCACCGTCAGCGAACCGTCGGCCCGCCCGCCGGACTTCGGCGAGCGATCCGGCTGGATGCCACCCGAGGTCTATGCCGAGACGGTGTTGAAGGCCACCTGTTTCGCGTGCGTGTACTTCACCGACGAGGACGACCGGCCCCTCCAGCTGCACTCCGTCTATTCGCCCGCGCACCCGTGGCAGCTAGTGGGCGGAACGATGGATCCCGGCGAACGGCCGTTCGGAACCGCTGCGCGTGAGTGCCGGGAGGAGACCGGGCTGACGGTGTCCGGCCCGCCGCGTCTGCTCGCGACGGTGTACGGGCTGCCCGGGGCCGAGTGGCCCTACAGCACGGTCGGGACGGTATTCGACGGCGGCCGCCTCACCGCGGAGCAGATTCGCAGCATCGCGCTGGATCCGCGCGAGCACGACGAAGCCCGTGTGCTTCCCCTGGCCGAGTGGGAGGCGCTGATGCCGCCGCGGGACTTCGCGCGCCTGAGCGCCGTGGCCGAGGCCCGCCGCACCGGGGTGGCTGCCTATTTCGACGCCTGGGACTGGGAGACCGAATGAGCAGCAGCATTGTGCTGATGTGCGACCGGAGGGTCGCCGCGATCCCCCTCACGGACTGCGGCGAGGACCTCGTGGACGTGCGGGCGCACGGTCTGAAGGTTGATGCCCGCAAGCGGGACGAGACGGGGGCCTTCGCGCACGTACGGCAGGGGGTGCTGACCCGGCTGCTGCATGCGCAGTCGCTGCTGCCCACCGGGGTGGAACTGCTGTTCATCGAGGGGTATCGGCCGCCCGCGTTGCAGCGGCGGTACTTCGAGGAGTACTCCGACGAACTGGCCCGCGACCATCCGGACTGGCAGGCCGCCACGCTCCGGGAGGCCGCCAGCCGGTTCGTGTCGCCTCCGGAGATCGCGCCGCACTCCGCCGGCGCGGCCGTCGACGTGACGCTCGTCGACCACCGGGGCCGCGAACTGGACATGGGGGTCCGGGTCAACGCGTCACCGGAGGAATCGGCCGGCGCCTGCTACACCGACGCCGTCGGCCTCAGCGACCGGGCCCGTACGAACCGGGCCACCCTCAAGGCAGCGCTGTCCACGGCCGGGCTCGTCAACTATGCGACGGAATACTGGCATTGGTCCTACGGTGACCGTTATTGGGCATTCCAATCCCGGCAGTCTTCCGCCCTGTATGGGCCCATTGTGCTGCCGCGGCAGCACGGCACTACCCGCCGCTGACGCATCAGGAGAGAGACGTGGGATACACGCGGGCCGACTGGTCCAACCACTACGCCGCCGGGAAGGGCTTCCGGCAGCTCGGCGACAAGGAGAAGAGCCTCCTCGCCGAGCACGCACCAGCCCCCACAGGCGGCCGGGCCCTCGACGCCGGCTGCGGCACCGGCGAGCTGGCCGTGTTCCTGGCCTCGATCGGCTACGCCGTGGATGCCGTGGACTTCGCCGAGGGCGCACTCGAGCGTGCCCGAGCGGAGCACGCGGCAGTCGACGGCGTGCGCTGGCTGAGCCTGGACCTCGAGCACGACGACCCGGAGCCGCTCCACGAGGACGGATACGACCTGATCACGCTGCGCCTGATGTACCCGTTCCTGGCCAGGCGGATGAGCGTCGTGCACGCGCTCGGTGAGCGGCTGCGGCCCGGCGGCGCACTCGTCGTCATCACCCCGGTGGCCGAGCACACGCCTGAGGAGCGCCGCAGGACTGCTCTCGATGAGGACGAGATCGGTCTGCTCACCGAGGGCTGGGAGACGGTCGAACGGCTGGAGGCGGATCAGCTTGCCGCTCTGATCCTGCGCGGCCCGTGCCACACCGGCACGCGGGCGGTGGAGCGGAAGCGACCGCCTACCGGTCTGGCTGTGGCAGGCGCTCTCGCGGTAGTTACCGACGAGGCCGGCCGGGTCCTGCTCGGGCGTTCACGCCGGAGCATGTGGGAGCTGCCGGGCGGGAAGAGCGCCGGTTCCGAGTCGTTCGAGGCGGCCGCGGTGCGCGAACTCGCCGAGGAGACTGGACTCGCCGCCGACGTCGAGAACGCATACGTGGTGACGATGCTCGTCGACGCCGCCGGAGACGTCCCGCGGCTCACCGCGGTCGTCCGCGTCACCGCCTGGTCCGGGACACTGACCAACCCTGAGGCGGACAAGTTCGACCGCTGGGAGTTCGTCGACCTGCACGTTCTCTCCTGCATCGGCGCCGTGTTCGTCCCGGCCGCCCAGGCGCTGGATGCCGTGTGGCCCGGAGTCGTTCCCGACCTGCCGTCGGTGGTCTCCTACTCTCTCGCCGTCGAGCAGCCGCCCGTGCCGGGCGAGCCGACCGAGGCGGCCCGGCTGCGCCACGCGATGGCCGAGACAGTGATCGACGGCGACTGGGCCCCGTCCGAGCCGGTCCGCGACGCACTGCGGACCGTGCCCCGCCACCGCTTCGCCCCCGAAGTGAGCCTCGCGGACGCGTACGACGGCGGAGACCGGGCCGTGATCACCCGGCGCGACGAAACCGGAGCATCGATCAGCTCAGTGTCCGCAGCGTGGCTCCAGGCCGACATGGCTGAAACCCTCCGTCTGAAGCCGGGCGCGATCGTGTTCGAGGCGGGGTCCGGCGGCTACAACGCCGAGCTGATCGCCCACGTCGTCGGGCCCGACGGGCGCGTGGTCACCGTGGACATCGACCCGTGGGTCGTGCGCCGCACCCGCCGGTTCCTCACGGAGGCCGGCAGCGGCCGCATCAGCGTCGTCGAATCCGACGCGGCCCTCGGCGCACCCGCCCACCTCGTGCCCCGCGGCGGCTTCGACGGCAGCCTGATCACCTACAACTGCTGGGACATCGCCCCGGCCTGGCGGGAGCAACTGGCCGAAGGCGGACGACTGGTTCTGCCGTTGGAGATCGGCGGCTACACCCGGGCTATCACCTTCGAGCGGCACGGCCAGGTGCTGCACGCCCGCCACTTCACCTACTGCGGCTTCGTCCGCGATCAGGGTCAGCAGGCGCGCACCATTCCGGTCGTCTCCCTTCTCGACGGCGGCCTAACGCTCCGCTTCGAGCACGGCACCGCCGCTGACACGGAGGGCCTGGAGGAGGCGCTGCGTGGGGAGCGGCACGAGGTCTCCACCGGCGTGACCATGGGGGCGGGCGTCTACTTCGGGTCCCTGCAGTTGTACGCGGCCACCACTTTGCCCGCCTTCTGCCGACTGGCCGCCCACCAGGACCCGGAGCAGGGCGTGACCGGCGTCGCGAAGGACCGTGACGCCCCCGCGATCATCGGCGACGCTTCGCTCGCCTACCTCATCTCCATCCAGACCAAGGACGGCAAACGTCCCGAAGACAAGGAGTGGGAGTGGGTCGTCCACGCCTTCGGGGAGCAGGGCCCGCAGCTCGCCGAGCAACTGGCGGCCACGGTCCGGGCCTGGGACCGGCACGTGCGCGCCGACGACAACAGCAAGCACGCCGATCCCGTCCTGACGGCCCACCCCGCCGGGACACCCGACGACCGGCTGCCCGCCGGGCACGTCCTGGACAAGGAGCACTGCCGCCTGGTGATCCGGTGGCCGGAGCGTGACGCACTGCTGCCCCGCCCCGTTGAGCGCCCCGAGGCCGGCGTCGTGGCGGAGGGGGTGTGACGGTGGAACCAACAGCACGCGAGGCGGTGTTCGCCGCGCCGACCGAGCAGGACGACATGGAACGGATGCGGCGCGCGCACGCGGCCGCCGCGCGCCAGTTCCAGGTGCCCGCGTCGGGGCCAGAGGTGTGGGGGTGGCAGGGCCGCACACTGGGACGTCGTGCCGGGGACTGCTGGTTGCGGGTCGTCGCCGCGGCCGTGGACAAGGCCAGCGGACGGCTGTGGGAGGGCACAGCGCTCGCGGACGAGCTCGTGCCACGGTCCGTACCCCGACCGCGACTTTGGGGCCTCTTCGACTGGAGCACCGATGATCGCGCGTACCGCGCCGAGCTGACCGAGTACGTCACCACTGCCCCGCTCGCGGTCGGCACTCCCGCGCTCACCGCGGACATCATTCTCTCTGATGTCTGGTGGGCTGATCTGCGCGCCGCACTGGAGACGCTCGCCACGGTGCCCACGGACCGCGAGGCGGTACGGCAGCGGTGGATCGACAACAACTTCCGCCGATACCTCGGCATCGACCCCATCCAGATCCGCGACTACACCACCGGCCACGGCGACCTTCACTGGGCCAACCTCACGGGGACGCCCCTGGCCCTCCTCGACTGGGAGAACTGGGGGCGGCTTCCCGTCGGCTATGACGTGGGCCTGCTGCACGCCTACTCCCTTGCCACACCCGCGACCGCGGCAAGGATCCGCCACGAGTTCCACCACGTCCTCGGTACGGCTGCCGGCCGGGCCGGGGAACTCGTGGTGCTCGGCCAGCTCTTGCAGGCATGCAGCAGAGGCGTCCATCCCGCACTCGCCCCGCTCATCGCCGACCGGGCCGAGCAGCTGACCGGCACCCCCGTACCAGCCCCCTGACCACCGGTCGCCGCCGACCTGGAGGAACACATGACCGACCCGCGCATCGACGTCGTCGTCCTGACGATGAACGACAGACCGTCCGAGGAAGCCGCAGCCCAGAAGACGCTCCTGGCGCAGACCGGCGTCCACGTGCGGGTGTGCGTGGTCGGCAACGGATGCGAACCCGAGACCGTGCCGCCCGGCGCGCTCACCGTTCACCTGCCGAACAACGTCGGAATCCCCGGCGGACGCAACGCCGGCGCCGACGCCCTGGGACGGCAACCGGACCCGGCCGAATGGCTGTTCTTCCTCGACAACGACGCCTCCTTCCCCCGCACCGACGTCCTCGCCCAGCTCATCGCCGAAGCCCAGCAAAGGCCCCGTGCCGCATACGTACAGCCGAGACTGACCGGCCCGGACGACGTGACCACGCCGCGCCGCTGGGTGCCTCGGCTGCGCGCGAGCCGTCCGGAGCGCCCCGGCACGATCACCACGATGACCGAAGGAGTCGTCCTCGTCCGCAGGGAGGCCTTCGACACGGTCGGCGGGTGGCCAGCCGAGTTCTTCCTGTACCACGAGGGCCTCCAGCTGGCCTGGCAGTGCTGGGCGGACGGATGGACCGGCTGGTACGCCGCCGAGATCCGGATGCACCACCCGCTCACCTCCCCCGCCCGGCATGCGCTGTTCCACCGGCTCGCCGCCCGCAACCGGATCTGGGTCGCCCACCGCAGCCTCCCCGCTGTTCTCATCCCGCTCTACCTCACCGCGTGGACCACGATCACCCTCGCCCGCGCCGCATCCGCGGGCGGACTGGGCGAGACGCTGCGCGGCATGCGCGAGGGATGGTCACACCGACGCGACCAGGAGCGGCACCCGATGAACTGGCGCACCGTGTGGCGCCTGACCCGAGCTGGCCGGCCACCGGTCATCTGACCCGACCAGTTCAACCCCTGCAGACGAAGTCGAACGAGGAGACCATGTCCACTGCACCCCGCCCCGGCACCGGCCAGCTCACTGAACCCGGCGGCTCCAGCGATGACTCCGGCCGTGACCACCAGGCCCTGGTCCCCGGTGCGGCTCAACCGGCACCCAGGGTACGGACGGGAGGATGTCTGTGCGGCGACATCAAGTACGAGGTAACGGGTGATCCGGATGACCCGCACCTGTGCTCGTGCCAGCACGAGACGAAGCTCTCCGGCGGGCCGGCCGTCCTGTGGGTCGGATTCCGCAAGGACACCTTGAGGTGGGTCGGACCGGGCGGCGAGCCCAGGTGGTACTCGAGTTGGCCGACCCTGCACCGTGGCTTCTGCCCACGCTGCGGAAGCCAGCTCGTCTCGGTCGCCGACGGCTACACGATGATCATGGTGACCGGGTTCAGCCTCGACGACCCCTGCGGCATCGACCCCGTCGGACACTCGTTCCGCGAAGAGGCAGTGCCGTGGATGGCCATCCAGCTCACCCCCGACCCGCATGCCGCCCAGTCACCCGCGGCGTCAGCATGAGCGTCGCAGAGGAGATGGTCACCGCCGTCGCCGGGACGTTGACCCTGGCGTACGGTGTGCACCCGGTAGAAGTGGCCCAGATCCCGGTCGGCACCGCGACCTGGAACTACAAGGTGACCACCCGGTCAGGGCGCCAGTACTTCGCCAAGGTCTACCTCGACCGCGCCTCCATGTCGCGGGAGCGGGAAGCGGTGGAACTTGCCGCGTTCGCGCGCGGCGGCGGCGTGCCGGTGCCCGCCGTTCATCCCACCCGCGAGGGCGCCTTGGTCGAGGATGTGGGCCGGTTGCCGATGTCCCTGTGGGATTTCGTGGCCGATACCGAGACCGCCGAGCGCGGTCTGGTCGGTGCACGGTGGCCGGCAGTCGGTACCGTCCTGGGGCGCCTGCACCGGCATCTCGCCGACCACCCTGCCGCCGCGCCCCGTCCGCGGGCCGGTGCCGAGGTCTGTGACCTGAAGCGGGCCCGTGCGCGGTACGAGCGGCTGCTCAGCGAGTACGGCCGCCGCGGCGAACTCAGTTCGTTCGAAGAGTGGGCCAAGGACGCGGCTCGGCAGCGCCTGGCCCTGCTCGACCGTGTCGCGGTCATCCTGAACGAGTTGCCCGCCCTGATGGAACAGGTCGTCCATGGGGATCTGTCGGCCCTGAATCTGCTGCTGCGCGAGGACAAGGTGGCGGCCGTGGTGGACTTCCAGCCGCCACGGCCGCGCTACCTGGCGTGGGAGGTGGCCCGGATCGGGTGCGATCCGCGGACGGTCCTGCTCGGCGACGAGTGGCTCACCGGGCTGCCCGTGCTCCTGGACGCCTACCGGGCCGAGCACCCCCAGGTACCTGTTGACGATCTGCTCAGCTGCGTCGCCGTCGGCTGCGCCTACACGCTGGCCTCGACCTACCCCTTGGCCGAGCCATTGGACGCCCCGGCCACGGTCGACGCGTCGCTCGAGGCATACGCGCGGGCCCGCCACCAGTCGGCGCTGATGCTGCTGGACCGGCTCGACGAGGTGAAGGAGGTCCTGCGTGACGCCCTTCAATGAGCCCTGCGGGACCAAGCGGCGGCGGCACGTGGCACCGTCCGGTGGACGACGGACAACGAGCCTCCCTGCACCGGGAGCATGCGAGGACAGCCGGATGGATGAAGACGCCAAGTACCCGTCGAACGTAGTGCGATTCCGGCCACGCGAGGGTGCTCCCCTCCCCGTATTTCCGAGCGGCATCACGCACTGGCCGTTGCGGTTACGCCAGCACCCGGCGACGGGCCCCAACGGCCGCCCGTACTTCTTGCTGCTCATCCGCATGGAGGTGCCCTCCGGGCGGTTCCGCGAGGACACCGTGCTCGTCGAAGATCACGCGCCCCGCGCACACATCTCCAACAGCATGACCTTCGGGCGCATCCACTCGCGCCTCCAAGAGCCCCACGGCGGGCAGCCCTGCGGATACGCCGGTGGACACACCTGCCCCATTAGCCGCGAAGAAGCCCGCCTGTACCGGCAGTTCGCCACCGAGGACGGTCCCCGCGACGGCCTCGGCGAGGTGAGGGTCACCGTGCGGGTGGAGGATCGCTCGGGCAGGGCGGTGCTGGACCTGCAGCGCACGTTTCCCGAGTGCAACCTGCTGCGCGACGTTCGCTCGCTGCTGCCGCTGATCCCAGTTGGCCCTTTTGGCGGCCCAGCATGATCCGACCTGGCGCCGCTGTTCCATGGCCACGGGACAAGGAAGGCAACCTGACGGGGCTGGGGCTGGAGCAACCTCCGCCCTCGGCTCGTCCGGCCAGCCTGTGCCGGTGGTCGCACAATGGTTCGACGCCCCCTGGGACGAGGCCGCCGGCGACTCGACGCCCACGTCCGGATGAAGACCGACATCGTTACGCGTGTCGCCACGGGGCCCCGGCCTCCGCCACATCTGCGAAGGATTCCTGGTCAAGGGACGTGGCGTTGGTATCCGCCCGCCTGTTCACGCAGGTCGGCAGGAGCACGACGTATCCGGACGCCGGCGGCTCCTGGCCGCGTTGCACGGCGCCACCGGCCAGTTGGCCACAGCTTCTGCCGGATCGCAGCCTCCGTCTTCCCGAGAAAGGGATGTCCACGTGCCGTCCTCTCCGCCGTCGCTGATGGGTGTGTTCGCGCACCCGGACGACGAATCGCTGCTCGCCGGCGGCGTCCTCGCCCAGCATCACGCCGCTGGCGCCCGCACCGCTGTCGTCACGGCGACCTGGGCGCCAGACAGCCGTCGGGCACCCGAACTCGCCGACGCGCTTGCCGTCCTCGGCGCCGGCGCCCCGCGGCTGCTGGGCTACGGCGACGCCCGCAACCCTGAAGCAGCACCGGGACAACCTCGCCTCGTCGACGCGCCGCTTGATGGCGCCGTCAGCCGACTCGTCGCCCACATCCGTGACTTCAAGCCCGACATCGTCGTAACCCACGACGCGGTCGGACAGCTGACCGGCCACCCCGACCACGTACGCACTCACCAGATCACCCTGCTCGCCGCCGAAGCCGCCGGACTCGCCCACCTGCATCCCGAAGCGGGCCCGCCCTGGCAGCCGGCCGCGCTGTACGCCGCCACGCACCCCGAGTCCGGCGTCGGCCTGCTCCGCCCGCTGCTCGAAGGGGTGGGAAAGGAGGTACTTGCGGTGCCGGACTCGTACGTGACCACCAGCGTCGACGTCACCCCGTGGGCCGATGTGAAGTGGGCAGCGATCCTCGCGCACCGCGGCGAGGTCGCCCGTGAGCGACCCCTGCCCGGCATCCTCGCCCGTCTCTCCGAAGCAGACCGCGCCGAGATCATCCGGACCGAACACTTCACCCGCCTCGCCCCCGGCCCCGCGAAGGGCGACCCCGCCCAGCTGACTCCCTGACCCCCACCTCACCTTCGCCGCCCACGAGCGAGCCCCTGCTGATCGGAGAGAGATGACCACGACTTCCGCCTCCAACGAACCTCCCGGTGTGGCGATGAGCGATGAGGCGTACGGGGCGCTGCGCGCGTCGGCTGCCCTGTGGGCCGGAACCTCCGTGCTGATCACCAACCGGCGCGGTCAGGTCCTGGTCCAGCGCGTCAGCTACAGGGCCACGCGACTGCTTCCCGGCGGCGCCGTCGACAAGGGCGAATCCCCTGCCCAGGGAGCGGGCCGCGAGGTGGAAGAGGAGCTCGGCGTCGCGGCGACCGTTACCCGAGGGCTGGCCGTCGATTGGGTCTCCCCCGGCGGCCGGACAACGCCCCCGGCCATGAGATTCCCCGGCGAGCTCCTGCACGTCTTCGACGGCGGTGTCTGGGACGACGGACAGATCGCGTCGATCCGGCCCGCACCAGGCGAGATCGACGACATCGAGTTCGTCGAACCCGCCGACCTTCCCGCCCTGATGTCTCCCGGTGACGCTCGCCGCGCCCTGTCCGCTCTCCGCGCCCGCATCAACGGCGCCGGACCCGCCTTCCTGGAGGACGGGCTCCCGATCGCCCCCACCGTCCTCGACCGAGTCGGCGTCCTGCACACCGCCCGGGCCCGCCACCACCTCCCCTTCCACCCGCGACCTGTCCCCGACGGTCTCACCGTCCGCCAGTCCTGGGTCTGGGCCTTCGCCCCGGACGGACGGGTTCTCGTCCTCCTCGAACCCGACACCGGCGCAGCCTGCCTGCCCGGCGGCACTCCGGAACCCACGGACCACGCAGACCCCGAGGCCACGCTGATCCGTGAAGCCCGCGAGGAGGCCGCCGCCAAGCTCGCCAGCACCCAGTACATCGGGTACCTGTCCGACCCCCACGAACCGTGCTCCCGCGTCCGCTACGCCGCCACCCTCGCGAGGCTCGGTCCCGCCCCCGTTGATCCGGCGACCGGCCGTACCTACGTCCGGATCCTGGCAACACCCGAGCAGGCCCTGGACCTCTTCGACTGGGGACCACCGGCCTTCGACCAGCTCCAGGCGGTCCATGAGGCACGCGTCCTTCTCGGCATTCCTGAGGCCGCTCCCCAGCCCGTCACCGAGCTCAGCACCCCCATCACCTGGTAGCCCGGCACCGTCCGAGCTGCCCCGACGAATCGAGGAATCCATGCCCCGGCAGCGCTCCCCTCCCGATCACCTGTCCGATCGACGCCCGCTCAGAACCCCGGCCGCGGCCGACTGCGGCCGCGCCTGCCAGAAACAGACCGCCACGAACAGGAGGGGAATCGTGCATTCCACCCGCCCCATCGCTCACCCCATACCCGTCCACCGTCCGACCGTGACCGGGCCGCGCCGTGTGCCAGCCCTGCCCGGTCGCCGCGCCTGGAATGGGAGGACGGCATGACCGTGTTGCGCGTGGTCTCCTACAACACGCTCTTCGGCGGACGGGACGACGACGGCCTCGGCGACGACGCCCGCTGGCGGGCGGCCGCCCCGTTCCTCAAGTCGCTCGAGGCCGACCTGTACGCACTCCAGGAGTGCAATTTCTGGGAGCTGCTCGGCGGGCGCCGCATGCATCAGGCCCGCGCCGAACTCGGCATGAGCTCGGCGTACTTGGCGCAGGCGAATGCGACCACCGCCGGCCACCGGTTCCACACCGCCATGCTGTCCAACTCGCGCTGGGAGACCATCGGGCAGGGCGCCGAGCGGAACAAGTACCACCACGTTCTGGGCTGGATGAACAGCCGCGTCGATAGCGGCGATGCGGTCTGGAGTATCCGGAACCTCCACCTCGACCCGTTCTCTCCGGCGCACCGGGCCGCCGAGGTCGAACCGCTGCAGACCCTGGCCGCGCCGGGCCGGCTGTCGCTGGTGCTCGGCGACGCCAACACGCTCGGCCTCGGTCATGCGGAGCCGGACTGGAGCTCGCTTCCGCGCCACCTGCATCACACGCAGCTCGTGCGCACCGAGGACGGCCGGCTCGTGGCCGACCGTAGGGCGGCGAACGTGCTCGAGGACGCCGGGTTCGTCGACGCCGCCCACCACGTCGGAGACGCCCGTCCCACCGGCGGCTTCGGCAAGAACGATGTCGAGCGGCGTCAGGACCTGGTCCTGCTGAGCCCCGCCCTCGCTAAGGCCATCGTCGCGTACGAGGTGCACACCGAGCCCATCGAGCAGGGCTTCAGCGACCACTGCGCCGTCTCCCTCACCCTCGACTGCGACCGGATCGCCGGAGGTACCGCATGAGCACGCACCAGCTTCGGATCGGCACCTACAACATCCACGAGGCTGACGGCGACCTCGCCGCGCGGCAGATCGAGATGCTCGCCGCCCACGACCTCGACATCCTCAGCGTCCAGGAATGCGGCGGCACCGGGTGGCTGGACAGCGACGACCCCAACGTGTGGGAGGGCACCGGCCCCGTCCTGGAACGCTACGCCGAGGGTCTGGGTATGGAGGGCGTCGCGGCGCGCAGCCGCGCCGACCACCGCCACACCGCGCTGCTGTGGCGCCGGGGCCGCATCCGCCGCCGCTCCATCAACGACTACTCGCGTATCGCACACCGCACCTTCGCCCAGCACCGCCTGGACATCGACGGCATCGGCGACGTCAACGTGATGGCCGTGCACGCCCACCACGCCAACGGCGAGGTCCGCTACAGCGAGGCCAAGCACATGGCGCGCCTGGCCGCCGGGCCTGGGCGGGCCGTCCTGGCGGGCGACTTCAACTCGGTGCACGGGCGGCCCCTCGGCGGGCGGTGGGCGCACCTGGCCGAGCCGGACCTGGAGCCGGACATCGATCTGCTGCCCGACTTCATGCTCTCCTCGCAGGCCCTGTTCGACGCGGCCGGCGACCCGGTCCTCGACGACGAGGGGCGTCCGGTGTTCGACCGGCGTCCCAGCAAGGTCCTCCAGGTCGGCGGCTTCATCGACGTGGCCGCCGAACTGGTCCCCCCGCCGGAGCGGCAGCAGACCGGCGCGTTCCTGCACGCCGACGCTCCGCGGCGCCTGGACCGCGTCTACACCTACGGGCTGTCCCCGGTCGCGTTCGAGACCGTCGAGGACCGCAAGGCCGTCCTGTCCGACCACTACCTGGTCATCGCCACCGTCACCGTGCCGTGACCCACCCGCCCGTCAACTTCAGTCAGAGCAAGGAGCATTGAGATGCGCAGGTTCATGGGGCCCAAGCGGCTGTGGGGCAGTGACGACGGCCCCGACGAGGACTGGGTCAAGCCGCACGTCTTGTGGCTGCCGCAGAACGAGCCGCAGGTGATGACCTACTTCCGGCGGCTGCGCGAGATCGTCGAGCGCTATCCGGACGTCATCGCCCCGATCGCGGACGAGGACCTCCACCTGACGGTCCAGTCGGTCAAGCAGCACAACGAGGACGGCGTGCGCGTGGACGGCGAGCAGCTCGCGCGCGCCGCGGCCGCCGTGCAGCGCGAGCTCGAGGGCCTGGAGCCCTTCGACATCGAGATCGGGCCCGCACGGGCCTCCGGGTCGGCGGGGATCGTGGAGATCTGGCCCGAGACCGGCCCAGCCGACCTCAACCGGCGGGTCCGCGCCGGCCTACTCAGCACAGGTCTGGTCCTCCCGCCGCCAGAGGAGCACTTCTGGCCCCACATGTCCTGCGGGTATGGCGTGGAGGACGCCACGACGGCGGAGGCCGCCGCGCGGTCGGACGCCTTCGCCTCCGACATCGGCAAGGCGATCCGGCCGGCAATCCGCACCCGGGCCACCGTCTCCAGCGTGTGGCTGGTGTGGGAACGCCAGGTCCCCGAGCGCAACACCTACGTCTTCGAGCGCGTCCACGAACTGCACCTCGGCAAGGGCAACGCCCCGTCGTAGCCCTTGCGCGCGTCCCCAGTCCCCGTACGACGACGAAAGATATTTCCCATGCACATAGCAACCGGTGAGCTGTCCGGCGGAGGCCGCCCGTCCGAGGACCGCATCCTCGTCAACGCCGACGCCACCCTGGTGGTCGTCCTCGACGGCGTCTCCACCCTCACGGATGACACCCCCCGAGGCGGCTGGTACGCCCAGACGCTCGGCGAGGCGGTCATCGCCGTGCACGATCGAGCCCAGCACCTCGACCTGCGCGACACGCTCCACGTAGCCCTCGCCGAGGTGGCCGGCGAGCACGGCCTGGTCCCGGGCGCCTCCCCGGCGGCCACCGTGGCGATCGTGCGCCACCGACCCCACGACCACATGGTCGACGCGCTCGTCCTGTGCGACACGCCCGTGGTCGTCGAGCAGCGTGATGGCATCGAGGTGCTGCGCGACGAACGTCTCGAGACTCTCGTCCGGCTCTCCCCCGACCGGGCCGTCATGGCTGAGCAGCTGCACGGCGGCTGCGGGTTCGCCGCCCCCGAACACCGGCGGGTGGTACAGCAGCTGCGGGAACACCAGATGCAGCACATCAACCAGGACGGTGACCCGCTGGCGTACTGGGTGGCCGAGGCCACGCCGGCGGCCGCCCGCCACGCCGTGGTGCGCTCCTGGCCGGTCTCGGACATCACGCGCATGTGGGTGATGACGGACGGCGCCCTGGCCGGCGTCGAGTCCTACGGGCTCTGGTCCTGGGAGGCGCTCGGCGACGCGTGTACCGCGATCGGGCCCCAGCAGGTGGTCGAGGCCATCCACACCTACGAGCTCGACGACGACCCGGACGGCATCAAGCATGACCGTTACAAGGTCTCCGACGACAAGGCCCTGGCCTGCGTCAGCTTCGGCCCGGGTGACTGAGTAACCCCGCCCTGCCCCGGGGGCACGCCGTTGTGCGCGCCCCCGGGACGCGGGAGCGCCTCGAACCAGCTGAACACCCTCAGCGGAAGGAAACAAGATCATGAAGAGGTTCGTCCCGCACTTCCAGGGAGCGCCGTGGGCGGACGGGCAGCGGGTCCTGCACGTCTACCTGCTGCCCGACCTGGCGGTGGATCGCGAGCTCGACCGGCTCGCCGGCGCCTGTCACGCGGCCATGGAGCCGTACCCGATCGCGCTCCTGGAGAACGGGCGGCTGCACGCGACCGTGGAGATGGTCGCCGACACTACCGCGGACCGGATCTCGGCCGCCGAACGCGAGGACCTCGTCGAGGCGCTGCGCAAGCACCTCGACGACGTGACGCCGTTCCAGGTCACCGCAGGCTCGCCGATTGCCAACAAGGCCGGCGCCCTGCTGGACCTGTCCCCCGACGAGCCGCTGGTCGATCTCAAGGGGCACGTTCAGGACGCGCTCGTCGAGGCCCGCGGCCGGGGCGTGCTCCAGCACGACGGCGGCCGTCACCACATGTCCCTCGGCTACGCGTACGACACGGCCGACGGCGACCCGCTGCAGAGCGCGCTCCGCAAGATCACCCCAAGCCATGTCCCGTTCCACGTCACGCACGCGCACCTGCTGGAGGTCGCGTTCCACGAGCGCCCGCGCGAGGGCTGCCCGACGGCGTGGGAGATCTCCTGGGACCCGGTCGCCGCGATCCCCCTGGGCACCGCCTGATCCCCCAGCCCTGCCCTCCCCACCAGGGGGCGCGGCGCCTCCTGGCTCGCCTGTCCCACCCATAAAAGGAAGCCGATGTCGTCGTCAACACCGATATCTCCACAGCTCGTTGTCGGGGAGCATCCGTCTGATGCCCTGGACGAACTCGCCCCGCTGTGGAGCGAACTTCTGCACCACCACGTGGCCTGTGCTCCTCACCTCGGCAAGTTCGGCGAGGTCCGCTCGGCGTCCGAGTCCTGGCAGATCCGGCGGGCGCAGTACGAGGGCTGGCTGGAGGACCCCGACGCGACGGTCTTCACCGTCCGCGAGGAGGGCCGGCTCCTCGGCTACGCCTTCGCCCGGATCGTGGCGGCGGCCGGCTCGTGGAGGTTCGGCGACCGCGTCGGAGTTCTGGAGACCCTGGTGGTAGCCGCCGCAGCCCGCGGCCGCGGGCTGGGGCGACAGCTGCTCCAGGCGGTCGACGATCACTGCCGGGCCCGGGGCGCCACGTCCCTGCGGATCAGCGTGATCGACGGCAACGACGCCGGCTCCTTCTACGCCCGCTACAGCGCTGTTCCTTTCACCAACACCCTGCTGCTCCCCCTCCCCGTGCGCGGCACGGCGGTGCCGGCGCCCCGGCCGGCCGCGGCGGAGGGCGGCTCCGGGTCCTGGCAGGTGGTCGAGCACGTCACGGTCCCCAAGGGGGCTGCGAGCACGAACGAGGACGAACTCCTCATCACGGATGAGCTGGTGGCCGTGATCGACGGGGCCACGGACAAGAGCGGGCGGGACTACGGAGGGCTGACCGGCGGTGCGCGTGCCGCGCAGTGCGTCCGCGACACCCTGGCCCGCATGGCGCCCGGCACGACGCCCGGTGAAGCGGTGGAGCAGATCACGGCTGCGCTCGCCGAGCTGCGCGAGCAGTGGAACGTCCCGGCCGACGACCCGGTCGCGCCCAGCGCGGTCGCGGCCGTGGTGGTCCCGGCCCTTGGTCTCGTCTGGCGGGTGGGCGATGTCCACGTGGCGCTGCGGCGCGGAGAATCCTGGACGCGCCTGCCCGCAACGAAACGGATCGACGACGTCCTGGCCGGCAGCCGCGCCGCGTACACGCACTGCCTGCTCGCCGGCGGCCGTTCCGAGGACGAGATCGCGGAACACGACCCGGGCCGCGCGGTCATCCTGCCGATCCTGAAAGAGCAAGGACGGCTGGCCAACCGGCCGGGCCCATACGGCTACGGCGTCTTCGACGGCACCCCCGTGCCGGCCGACTTCGTGGAGATCATCCCCTTCGACAGCGACGTGAAGGAGGTCGTGCTGACCACCGACGGCTTCCTGTCGCCGGCGGCGACCCTGGCGGCCGCCGAGGACGAGCTGCGGGAAGCCATCAGCCAGGACCCCCAGCGCGTCGGCGTGAACCCCGGCACGAAGGGAATCAGGCCCGGCGCGGACAGCTTCGACGACCGGACCTACGCCCGCATCCGCCTCACGCCGGATCCCACCCGGACCAGACCCACCCCCGCGGCCGAGCCCGGCCTCGACGGCAGGCTCCTGGAGCGCCTTCACACACGGGCCGAGCGCGCCCTCAGCGAGGGGGCGTTCTCGCGCGCCGACGTGCTGTACGGACACGTCCTGACCGCCCTGAAGCAGTCCGGAGCCGCCGGGACCGCCCCGTACCTGGCAGCGCTGCACGGCCACGCCCTGGTCTGCTACGGCCAGGGACGGTGGGCCGAGGGCGAAGCCCGGCTGCGGGAGGTCCTGCGGGGCTGGGAGCAACTCGCGGGGCCCACGGCGGCCGAAACGGTCGGGGCGATGGCGCGGCTGGCCGAGGCCGTCGGTGAGCAGGGCCGGTGGGAGGAGGCTAAGACCCTGGCGCGCGATGCCGTCGAGCGTGCCAAGTCGGGGCTGCCCGCCACGCACGAGGAAGCCCTGGCCGCGCGGCTGGCCCTGGCCTGGGTGCTCCAGCGCACCGGGGCGGACACCGCGGAGGAGGTGCTGCGCGGGGTGTCCGAGGACCTGGACCGAGTGCTCGGAGGCCGACACCGCACCACCTTGGCCTCGCGGCACCTGCTGGTGCGCCTGCTCCGGGAACAGGAACGCTATGACGAAGCCCTCGACGTCGTCCGCGCCCTGGCCGCGGCCCGCGACGAGACCCTGGGCCCGGAGCACCCGCACACCCTGCGGGCACAGGCCGACCTCGCCGTGCTGCTGCACCGCTGCGGCCGACCGGAGGAGGCCGCCGACCTGGCGCGCCGAACCCTTGAGGCCAGCGCCCTGGTCACCACGCTTCTGAGCGCCGACCAGCACCACGACCAGCAGATCCGCGCGACGGTCGCGGAGATCACCATCAGCGGCTGACCGCACCCCTCCCCCTTGCCACACCACCTATGAGGAAAGGACGTTCGTGGATCTGCATCCCGCGACCCGTCTCATCGGCGACCGCCCGCCCACGCTGGAAGAACTGAACGAGCGGCTGCACGCGGTAGCCGCCGCGCACCCGCAGTCGTGCCGCCTTCAGACCATCGGCCGCTCCCGGGCAGGTCGGCCGGTGGACCTGCTCACCGTCCACGGCGGGCCCGTCGACGTGCTCCTCCTCGGCGCCCCGCACCCGGACGAGCCCTTCGGCCTGGCCACCATCGAGGCCCTCGCCTCGTACGTGGCCACACACGCCGAGACCCGCGAGACCTTCACCTGGCACTTCGTGCCGTGCACCGACCCCGACGGAACCGCACTCAACGAGCCCTGGTGGGCGGCGTGGCCGCCGACCATGGAGTCCTACCACCGCGGGCTCTACCGGCCAGCCGGGGCAGACCAGCCCGAATGGACGTTCCCCACCGAGCACTTCACCGCCCCGCTCCCCGAGACGCGAGCCATGATGACGGTCATCGACACCGTCCGGCCCCGCCTGCTCGTCTCCCTGCACAACGGCAACTGGGACCACTGCCACTACATGATCACCCCAGGCGAGCAGCAGCTGGTGGACGTGCTCGCCACAGCAGCCGACCGCGGCGGACTGCCCATCGCCACCGCGCCGAGCGACTGCGCGGGCTTGGAGAGCCCCGGAAACGGCGTGTTCGTCCTTCATCCCCCGCAGCCGGCACCGCCCGATGCCAAATGGGAACCCACCGGCATGAGCAGCGCCCACTACGCTGCCCGGCACGGCGGGTTGGGTATCTTCCCCGAGGTGCCGATGTGGCGCACCCGCCCGCTCACCCTGCCCGCCGAGGAGAGCATCGCCGTCCTGGACCACGCCCGTACGGTCGTGAGCGAGGCGCTGTCCCGGACCCTGGCGGCAGACGACGGCCGGGAGAGCATCTTCGCCACAGCCGCACGCGACCAGGTCGCGATCATGGCGTGGATGATCGGGCAGGTACAGCAGCACCCCGCCCTGGCCGCGAACCAGCCGCTCACGCTGACGGTGCCGCTGCGCGCCGCCGGCATGCTGCTGCGCCATCTCCAAACCCGCTGCGCCGACCAGCCCGGGAACCGCGCCCTGCACGCCGAACACGACGCGCTGGAAGCCGAGTTCGTTACGTGGTGCCGCCGGGCTCAGACCGTGCTGCAACCGGAGCCGGTGCCCGTCGCCCAGGCCGTGACCTACCAGATCACCACGGTCCTCGCCGCAGCAGATCTGGTGGCGCGGCGCGGCGCGCGGCCGCCAGTGCGTACCGACGAAGACCTCGGCGTCAGCAGATAAGGCCGATCCCCTGCTCTGCTCCCCCAACTCCTGGCATGGGAGGACAGACCGGCCTGAGAAGGACAACGATGAACGACACCCCGACGACGCTCCTGCTCGGCAAGCGGTACCGGGTGGACTTGGATGGGGTCCAAGTTCACCCGGACGCGGCCGAGCCGCGCAGCACTCGCGGCCTGGACACGCTCAGCGGCCATCAGGTGCAGGTCACCCGCATCGCGCTCCCTGAGACCCTCAGCGCGGACCCGGCGGCGTACGGCGTATCCGACTCCCCGACCGGGATGCCGTCGACGGAACGGAACGTGCAGAACGCCGTTGCCGCAGTCCGGGCCCTGACCCGCTTGCCTGATCACCCTCGTCTCACCCAGGTCTTCGACGTGGTGGTCCAAGGCGAGGCGCTGTGGATCATTAGTGAGCGCGTCGCTGTTCGCCCACGGTCGGAACTCTTCGGCAGACGGCCGCCCACGCCCCTTCGGGCCGCAGAGATTGCGCGCGAGGTCCTCAGCGCGCTCCGGCACCTGCACTCCCTCGGCTGGCTCCACGGCAACATCACCGCCAGCACGCTGCTCATCTGCGGCAACGGCAGCGTTGTCCTCGACGGCCTCGCCCAGAGCGTCGCCGAGGAGGCGCTGTCCGGATTCCCGCCCCGCCTGCTTCCGTACGACCGGAAAGACGAGACCATCCGGCGCACGCCCGGTGAGCCCGAGAGGCACTCGGTACCCGACCGGCACGACTCGCCGTCGTTGTCCCCGGGCTTCTTGCCGGCACGCAGCTCCGGCGGGTGGGATGCCCTGCAAGCCGACGCGCAGCGCCAGACAGCCGCCAGCCCCCGGCCGGACCGTGCCGGCTCGTCCGGCGCCCCGCATCCATCTCGCCCGGAAGCTCCCCGAGATGCGGAGGACGACATACCCGTCGCGCCGCTCACCCCGCTCGAGGCCCGCCGGGCACGGGACGCGCGGATGGTGCGCATCGGCGCGGTGGTCGAGAGGTGGGCACCCGAACAGGCCGCGCCGGTCCCCGACGGAACGTGGCGGCTCGCACCGCCGGTCGGGCCGGCCGCGGATCTATGGGCCCTGGGCGCCCTGCTGTTCCGCGTGCTCCAGGGGCATCCGCCGTATCCGGAAGAGGATGCCGCCGCGCTCGTGGCCATGGTGTGCGCGGAGCCGCCCGCCTTCGCCGAGGCGAGCGGCGAACTGCGCCCCGTGATCGAGTGCCTGCTGCGCGCGGACCCCGAACGGCGGCCGTCCCTCGCCGAGACCGACAGCTGGCTGGTCTCCCTGCTGCGCGACGCCCGTGAACCCACGCCGCTCCCCGACGATCCGGACGTTGAACTGCCCGAGCCATCACGCCGCCTGCCGGTGCTGCGCTTCCGCGGCCACCTCGTACGCCGTCGGCCCGCTGGGCAGCCAGCCGTACGACAGGGGCGGCACCGTCGTACCCGCGCGACCTCGCGCCGACGCGGACGCACTCTCCTTGTGGCCGCGCTCCCCATGGCCCTGGGCGTCACGGCCTACGCAGCTCTCGCGCTGACGCGCACCGGGCCGGCGGACACTCCGCACGACGCGGCCTCGCCCTCGCCGACCGCCGCGCCCGGGGACAACCGCCCTTCGACGACAAGACCGACCTCGCCCCAGCCGACGACCGGTCCGGGCCGCCACGATCCGACCGGCTTCCAGATCGACATCGGCGGCGGCTGGAAGCGCCACGCGGAGCCCGATCGATCCCGCGTCCAGTTCACCCGCGACGGCCTCAGCCTGACCGTCGTACCTGGCCGCGACAACTCCAGCGAGCATCCGGATCCACTCGACTATCAGCAGAACGAGCCAGAGCTCGCGTCGTACCGGGCGGACCCCGACGGCACCGCCGACCACGTGCGACGCATCGACATCGGAGCAGACCAGTCGCTGGCCGAAGGCCGGTACTCCTACACCAGCAACGACGGCACACCGCTGTACGCCCGCAACCAGGCCGCCGTTCTCGCCAGCCACTACCACGTGCTCTTCGTCCAGGGGCCGGCCGACGAGCGCGGACGCGTCGACGAGATATTCGACCGGGCTGTTAGGACCTACCGGCCCGACTCGCCGACGAGGTCACGGTGAGGCGCTGCTGAGGGACTTGATCATGGCCCGGTTGATGGCGTGGTCGCGTCCGGGGACGTAGGGCGGGCACGGTACGTATCCGGTGCGATGGTAGAGGGCCAGGGCGGCGGTGTTGCGGCGCCCGGTCTCCAGCATGATCCGCATGACTCCGCGGTTGACAGCGTGTTGCTCGAGGTGCTCGAGGAGATGCCGGCCGATGCCGTGGCCACGGGCGTCGCCGGCGACATACATCCGCTTGATCTCTGCGGTGTGCTCGTCGAGGAGGCGCACTCCTGCGCAGCCGACCGGGTCGTCACCGATGCGGGCGATGAGGAACAGGCCGTGGGGAGGATCGAAGTCGGCTTCGGGAGTCATGCCCGGGTCGTCGGCAAATCCGTACAGACCGAGTTGCTCGGCGCGCAGGGCCTGGGTAAGACGGCGGGCATCCGGGTGGTCGTAGGGCATGACGCTGACGGAGGGCGTCAGGTGATTCGCGGCCCGATCGTCGGTGGCGGTGGGCGTGGACGTCATGGAGCCGATAGTGCCCTGTCGACGGCGGTGAGCGCACGGGCACGGTCTGTGGGGCGGGGCCGGGGCGCACGCGGAGGGATTGGATACGCAGTAGGTGACCGGCTTCGTGTCGTCCGGGAGGTCAACTACGCGGTCAGCGACCTTCCGTAGCACGTCTGTCGCTCATTCGGGTCTGTTACACCGTGATCCGGGCGGAGCCGCCGCAGATGAAGGCAGACTCCCACCTGTCGACTGCCCGCTTCCTGAAGGGCGGTGCGTGTGAGAGGAGTTCGCAGGCTGTGGGCCGATTCCGTCTGATCGACTACGCGGCCGCGCTTGATCCCGGGGATCCCCCGCGGGAGTGCCGGATGGTGTTCTGGCGGCCCACGGCGACGATGGGGCCGGCCGAGAAGCTGACGGTTCCCGAGGGTGCGGTGCGCGGGGAGCGGGACACCACGGTGGTGCGCGCGCAGCGGGACGGGATCCGCTCGGCACGGGTGCCGTACTGGTGGATGCCCCTAGACGCCGCCGTGCCGGTCCTGGCCCGCTGCCGCACCGGCGGTGAAGGGGATGAGAGCTGCCAGTTCTGGGGTGGGGCGTCGCTGTTCGCCTTGCAGTTGCTGGCGTCCGGCCGCCTGCGCCCGGAGATCACGCCCACGGGATTCGACGCATGGCGCACCGGGCCGGGCATGCCGGACGAGCAGGAGCACTTCGATCTGCTCGCCGCGGCGATGCCGCCGCAGGCTCGCGCGCTGCCGTTCAGCGCCAGTACGTACCCGCCGACCATCCCGGAGCCGGTGTTCCTGCTCGGCGCGTTCCTCGACGCGATCGCCGACACCCTCCCGCGCACCCCGGGGGCCGCGTACTTGACCGGCTCGGGCGCGTTCGCCGCCCGCGCCCCGCAGCACGTGCCGCAGCTGGTGCTCGGAACGGCCGCTCGGCCGGCGGAGGCGCCGGTGAGCGTGCAGATCTCGCTGCGCCTGCAGATCGCCGACGAGGGTGAGACCGGTGTACGGGCGATCCTTCAGGTGCGGGACGTCGAGCCGCCGCAGGACCTGGTGGAGGCCGGCGTCCTGTGGCGCCGGCCCGCACCGGCCGGGTCGCCGGACGCCGCCCGGCAGATGGGCACGCTGGTCGCGCTGCGCGGCGCCGCACGGGCCTGGCCGCCCCTTCAGCGCCTGCTGGAGGTGGCGGTGCCGGACGCCCTCGATCTGAGTGTCGAGGAGGTCGAGGACCTGCTCGGGGACGCCGTCACCGACCTGACCGCGGCGGGCTGTGAGGTGCACTGGCCGCGTGACTTGGTCCGTTCCCTCACGGTGCGGGCCGTCCTGGCGCCCAAGAAGCCGGGCACCGCGCCCTCTGGTCTGCTGGGCCCGGATGCGCTGCTCAGTTTCTGCTGGCAGGCGGCACTGGGCGACGGCGAGGACCTCACGGACACCGAGATGGACCGGCTGGCCGAGGCCAAACGCCCCTTCGTGAGGCTGCGCGACCGGTGGGTCCTTGTCGACGCGGCCCTGCTGCGCAAGGCCCGCGGGCGGCAGATCGCGGAGCTGTCGGCCATCGACGCCGTCGCCGCGGTACTCAGCGGCGAGACCGAGGTGGACGGCGAAACGATCCCGGTCGAGCCGGCCGGCTGGCTCGCCACCCTGCGCACGGCGCTCACCGGGCCGGCGCCCGCCACACCGGTTCCGGAGCGTCTGGCCGGCACGCTGCGGCACTACCAGCAGCACGCCCTGTCGTGGATGCGTCAGCTCACCTCGCACGGGCTGGGCTGCTGCCTCGCCGACGACATGGGCCTGGGCAAGACGATCACGCTGATCTCGCTGCACCTCACGCATCAGGAAGCGCCGACAAGCCGCGGCCCGGCGCTGGTGGTCTGCCCCGCCAGCCTCCTGGGGAACTGGGAGCGGGAGATCCACCGCTTCGCCCCGGGGACGAGCGTGCGCCGCTTCCACGGCCCCGGCCGCACCCTGGACGGTCTCGCCGAGGACACGTTCGTCCTGACCACCTACGGCACCGCACGGCTCAGCGCCGAACAACTCGCCACCGTCGACTGGTCGTTGATTGCCCTCGATGAGGCCCAGTACGTCAAGAACGCGACCTCCTCGACCGCCCGCGCCCTTCGCGCGATCCCCTCCCGGGCCCGCGTCGCCCTCACCGGCACGCCCGTGGAGAACAACCTCACCGAGCTCTGGTCGCTCCTGGACTGGACCACCCCCGGCCTGCTCGGCCCGCTCAAGACCTTCCGGACCCGGCTCGCCAAACCGATCGAGACACACCGCGATCCGGACGCCACCGCCCGCCTCGCCGCCCTGATCCGCCCCTTCGTCCTGCGTCGCCGCAAGACGGATCCCGGCATCGCGCCGGAACTGCCCGCCAAGACCGAGACCGACCAGTACACCTCCCTGTCCCGGGAGCAGGCGGTGCTGTACGAGGCGGTGGTCCGCGAGACGATGGACCAGATCTCCGCCGCCGAGGGCATCGCGCGCCGCGGCCTGGTCCTCAAGCTCCTCACCGCGTTGCGGCAGATCTGCAATCACCCCGCTCAGTACCTCAAGGAGAAGGACACCCGGCGCCTGTCCGGCCGCTCCGGCAAGCTCGACCTCTTCGACGACTTGCTGGGCGTCATGCTTGCCGAGCAGCAGTCGGTGCTCGTGTTCACCCAGTACGTCGAGATGGCCCGGCTGGTCAGCGCCCGCCTCGCCCAACAAGGCGTCGAGCACCGCATGCTGCACGGCGGCACGCCCGTCGGCGACCGCCACGCCCTCGTCGACGACTTCCAGAACGGTGACTTCCCGGTCTTCGTGCTGTCCCTGCGGGCCGCCGGCACGGGCCTGACCCTCACCCGCGCCAGCCACGTTGTCTTCATCGACCAGTGGTGGAACCCCGCGGTGATGGACCAGGCCGCCGACCGCGCCCACCGGATCGGCTCATCGCATCCCGTCCAGGTCCACCGCCTGATCACAGAAGGCACCGTCGAAGAGCGGATCGCGAACCTCCTGGCCACCAAGAAGGACCTCGCCGACACGGTCCTCGCCGACGCTGGCAGCGGCCTGACCGAACTGACCGACGAGCAGCTGCTCGACCTGATCGCGCTCAGGAGCAGGCGATGACCCTCCCCCACAAGGGCTCCTACCACGTACGCTTCGCCCCCTTCGAGGCCCTGCCGGGCACCGAGATGTGCGAGCGCCTCGGTGGCCGCACCTGGCTGGACTCGCTCTCCCCACGTGCCAAGCGCGCCTCGAAGGGCACCTCCAGCCCGCTCCTGCGTGCCCGCGCCTACGCGCGCACCGCGCCCGTGACCTCCCTCGCGATCGAGGCCGGCACCATCTGGTGCTGGATCAACGAGAACACCAACCCCGACCCGTCGCCCTACGCGTACACGCCGCAGCCCAACCCGACGATCCGTATCCCGGTCCTGGACGGATCGCAGTGGCGCGATCTGACGCTGATCACCCGGCACCTCGTCGGCCGGCTGGCGAGCCTGCCCGCCGACGAGGTGCTGTTCGAGATCAACAACGCGGGCGCCCGAAACGGCATCCGGCTGCTGCCGACCATCGACCAGTGCCACGCCTCGTGCAGCTGCTCCAGCCGCAGCTCACTGTGCCGGCACGCCGCCACCGCCTTGTTCCAGACCGCCCGGGTCCTCGACGCGATGCCCCTGGTCCTGCTCCTGATCCGGGGCCGGTCCGCGAGCGACTTCTTCGCCGGCCTGATGGATCCCGGCCACGCGAGCCTGGACCCCCACTACCGGCCCGCGCACTACTCCTACCCGCCGGTCACCTCCGCGCAGACCGCCTACGATCTCTGGGACTACTCGCCCCGACCGCCCCTGCCCTCGCTGCCGACAGCTCCCGGCGCTCCGGCCGAGCCGGTGCTGCCCGCCGTGCCGGGCACCGACCCGCGGGCGCTCGCCGTGCTCGGCGCTGAAACCAGCCGGCGTGCTCACGCGATGCTCACCGCGCTGACCTCACCGGGCGAAGACGCCTCGACGTCGGACACGGATGCTCCCGCCGATCCGGCGCACGACGCTGTCCGGCTGGCGGCGCGCCACCAGCTTCACGTCCCGCTCCAACGGCGGCTCCAGGAGAACCTGGGCATGAGCACGGCCGAGCTGGCCGCCGCCGTCGCGAATTGGCCCGAGGACAGCAGCAGTTGACCGTTGCGCTCCGGACCGGAGGCGTCCGGGCGTACGCACCCTCGCCGCCGCGGACTGGCTCTGGGGCCACGTCCTCGGCGCCTGGCGGGAGTCGGATGCGGTCGACCGGACAGCGCCAGCGAGCGTGACGACCAGGAAGGCCGCCGGATGACGCGTGCGGGACGGAGGTCTACGCTTCGGCGACCTCACCCCACTGCGGATCAAGTCGATTCAGCAGTCCCAGATGCGTCTTGTTCAAGATTCCGCGTTCGTGATTGCGGTATTGCCGCGACAGCCACTTGTGCAGTCGTGACCCGTCCCGGGCGCGGAGGTGGCCGTTGCGTTCCTTGAACGTGACGGCTTCGTTGTACTGGTCGTCCCAGTTCTCGGCATAGGGATCCCACGGGAATCCGATCTTGTCGAGAAGCGCAATCTTCTCTTCGGACAGTTTCCCCTGGTTGCGTGCGGTACGTTGATTGTTCTTCCACGCCGCCAGCAGTGTCCCGTCGATGGTGCGGTATTCCTCAGGTACCTGGAAGTTTCCCTCTTCTCGGTGGAACGCGGCGATTTCGTCGTAGGCGTTGCGCCACATCGTCCAGACCTGGTCGGATGTGATTCCCAGGGCTTCGAGCAGCTCTCTGCGCTCGGGGTCCAGTCGGTTCTTGCGGTAGGCGACCGCTTGGTTGTCGAGCCAGATCCGCTCGGGCGAGCCGACATCCAGACTGCGGGGGCTCTTGATTTCCCCCATCGCTGCGGACACTTCCTGGTAGCGGCGCATCCATCGGTCTCGTTCCAGGTCCCATGGGAATCCGATGCGGTCGAGCAGCCGTTGCCGTTCCTCGGACAGTTTTCCGGTAGCCCGTACGCTCCGCTGAGTTCCTGCCCATTTGTAGAGGTTGATTCCTGAGGACGAGATGAAGTCCTGTGGCAGGTCCAGGTTTCCGTATTCTTCTCGATACGCGCACAGTTCGCGGTAGGCGACCTTCCACGTGTCGTCCGGGACGGCCCAGGCCATTCCGATCGCATCCAGCTTGTCGACGCGCCGCTCGGGCAGCGTGCCTCGCGCCCGGGCCTTTCGCTGGTCGGCGATCCAGCCGCCGAGCTTGTACCCGGAGGGGGACACGTATTTGGCGTGGACGCGCAGGTCCATGTACTGGTCCTTGTACATGCGGGCCTCGGCCAGGCCTCGCTCCCACTTGGCCTCCAGCGGGTCCCAGACGATGCCCAGGTCCTCCAGGGCACGGATCTTGTCCTGCGACAGCCGCTCTTCCCGCCATGCCTTGCGCTGGTTGCCGATCCAGGTGCCCAGCCGGAAGTCGTCGGAGGTGACGTGCGCGGTGGGCACGTCGAGGTGGCCGTTGCGCTCCCGGTATGCGCAGGCGTGCTGGTACGCCTGCTGCCAGGCCGCGTCCAGGGGCCGCCAGACCATGCCGATCTCGTCGAGCAGAACGATCTGCTCCGCCGACAGCTTGGCCGCCTCGTGGTCCTTGCGCTGCTTGCCGACCCAGGTCCCGAGGCTGCGCCCGGACGCCGTGACGTGTGAGTGCGGCACGAGAAGGTCGCCGTGCTCCTCGTAATACGCCTGTGCTTCGCCGTAGTTGCTCTGCCAGGCGGTGAGGGCCTTGTTCCAGATCATGCCCAGCTGGTCGAGAGCGGCGATGCGGTCGGCGGTCAGCTTGCCCTGGTGGTAGGCCATGCGCTGCCAGCCGATCCACTGACCGATCCGATAGCCGTCCTCGGCGCGCGCATCCTGGTAGATGTCGAGGTGGCCGTGGGTCGCGTGGAACTTCTTCGCGTGCTCCAGCGCGCTGGACCAGCCGTCGTCCTTGGTGTTCCACACGATTTGGAGGGCCTCGAGCGCACTCTCGCGCTCAGCACTCAGTCGGCCGTCGCGTCGTGCCTTGCGCTGGTCACCGATCCACTGGCCGACCTTCAGGCCGCCGGGGCTGACCCACTTGCTGGGGACGTTGACGTGTCCGTGGAGATACGCGTACGCGCGCGCGGCGCCGTAGTACTCGTCCCAGCTCGGAGAACTGGCCCGCAGCGCGCGGATGGTGATGGCCTGGGCGAATTCCGGCGGTACGTCCACCCCGCGGATGTGGAGCCAGGGCGGCAGTTTCGCCTCCCGCGGCCCCTCCTCGTCGAACAGGGTTCCTTCGCCGAGCTGGACGCGCTTGATGTGAAGGAAGTCCTCCAGCCGGTCGTCGTGGTCGCGCAGCGCCCGGATCACCTGCCACACCGGCTCCCAGGCGCTGCCTTCCAGGGCGGCCTCGGGGGTCTCCGCGGCGGCCAGCAGCAGCGGGACGACGATGGTGGCGATCTTGTCGGTGCGGCCGCCGGTGCGCAGGGCACGGCCGACGGCCTGGACCGTGTCCACGGCGGATTTGCGGGGCCGGGTGAAGACCACGGCGTCGACGGCCGGGATGTCGACGCCCTCGCCGAGAACCCGGGCGTTGGAGACCATCACGGTGTCCCCGCCCGGGTCGGCCACCCGTTCGATGACGCGTCGTCTCAGGTGGGGCGCCTGCATCCCGGAGACGTGGCCGGCCCACAGGTCGATCCCGCCGGGCAGCAGGGCTGCCGCCGCCGGCAGCGTCTGCGCCCACTTCTTGGCTTCGGCGACGCGATGGTGGTACGAGATGGCCCGCCGTACCCCGAATTCCTTCATGGTGCGCAGGACCGCGATCTGACCGGCCAGTGTGCCCGGCGACAGTTTGGCGCCGCCGAGGGTCATCGCGAGCGTCTCGTCGGCGGCGAGCCGGTGCACCTCCTCGTCGGTCACGACCGGGACGACGACCCGGTAGTCGGCCAGCAGGCCCATCTCGATCGCCTTGGAGAACGGCAGCCGGTAGGAGACCTCGCCGAAGATCGAGGTGTCGTGCATCGACACCATGTCGACGCCGCCACGCTCGGAGATCCGGGGCGTGGCCGTCATGTACAGGCGCCGGCGTGCCGGAACCTGCTCGTCGCGGTGGACCGTCTTCCACGGGCCGTCGGCCTTGCCGGTGGTGCGGTGCGCCTCGTCGATGACGGCCAGGTCCCAGGCGGGAAGATCGTGGGTGCTGTGGGCTTCCGCGATCACCGGCAGGGAGGCGTAGGTCGACAGGACCGTAACGCGGTGCTCGTCGCGGATGGAGTCCGCGAGCACGGCCGGGGTGGTCGTGACGGTGATGTCGGGTTCGTCGTGCAGCAGCTCCAGCTCCGCGACGCTGGGATCCGAGCACACCGCGGCCACCATCCCGAGCGGGCCGTCGCCGGCGTCACGGTAGGCCCGCAGAGTCTGGACGAGCAGCTCGATCGTGGGCAGCACGACCAGGACCCGTCGGACGGTGCCCAGGCCGGCCGCGGCTGCGCGGCCGATCCTGGTCTTGCCCGTTCCGCACGCCGCGATGAGGCTCGTCCGGCCGCCACGGCCGATGGCCTGCGTGACGGACTCGACTGCCTCGGCCTGATGCGGCCACAGCTTCCCTGACGTCATCCCCACCCACAAACCGGAATGTGCATACGATCCGCGCTGATCAGCAACGGACCGTATTCTTCCTGGCTGCCGGGCGGACAGCAACGGAGCAACGGTCCGCGCACTGCGCAGAGTTGGCGGTGCGACGTCCGTGGACAGCGTGCTGCGTGCCCTGGGATCGGTCGCGGACCTACAGCCCGCGGTCCTGCGCGGGAGGCAGGTCGGGCCAGGTGGTGAGTTCGAAGTCGCTCAGGTGCACGGTGTAGCGGTGCCCGTCCTCGATCAGGTCGAGGCGCTCCGGTGGCAGCGGCACGGTGACCTTCGGGGCAGGGCGCGACCGGTTCACCTCTGCGGCCCGCTCGATCCACGCGGCGACCTCCCCCGCGAAGTCGTTGATGTCAGCGCTGTCGCGCTGCGGAGGCGGCGGGGTCTGCGGGGCATGCCGCGCCTTGTCGCGCTGACGCCACCACGACAGCCAGGCGTACAGCAGCGACGGAAACAGCTCCACCGGCGCGTCGGGCGTCTCGCTCGTCATAGTGAGGAGAACGCCGTCTCGGCTGTACCGCCCCCCGAAGATCGACGAGCGCAGCCCCACACGGCAGGTCCGCCCGTCGATCAGGGCGCCTGCGGTGTTCACCGCGACCAGGCTTGCGCTTGCCATCATCCGGTCCACGACGAGTTCCGGCGCCTCGTCCCCGCGAACCCGTACGGCGACCGCCGACGACGTATGTGCCCAGCGCTCGAAAGCGGCAGTCCTGCTCGGCCCCCCGATCGGACCGGCATCGATGGCGGTGAGGAACATGGTCAGCAGCGTGTCGTCCGGGTCGGGCGCGGGAGCTGGGTCATGCCGGCTCAGATGGAAGACCGGCGCGGGCTCCGTCTCTGCATCTCCCGGGTCTGCGGTGATGCGAGCATCGATGCGGGCGGCGACGCCGCCGCCCCAGAGCCGACCGGACTGTTGCTCCAGCTGCACCGCAACGCCTCCTGTAGTTCGCCGACCCGCTGCGGCAGGTCGATGTCCGTCCGGCTGCCACCGATCACGGTCCGATTGCCGCACTCTGTGGTGGCGGGAGCCGCGTGGGGTATCCCCCGGCTCCATCATCCAGCCCAGGAGGGGCGGGGGGTCAACGGTTCACCGGGGCTGTCCAGTTCCGGCCCGAGTAGGGGACGAGGGCGTCGTGCACCTGATCGAGAAGCGGCGCGACCGCGAGGGCCGCGCTGATCGCGGACTCCTCGTGCGGCCAGTCCTTGAGGAGAAAGCCGCCGAAGTCGAGATCCATGCCCAGCGCACTCTCCCGCTCCTCCGCGGAGAGCCGGCGGCCCTCCTGACGGGCGGCGAGGTGTGCGGTCCAGGACGGTTGCAGATCAAGGAGCGGCTTCAGCAAGCGACGTGTGCGGTCCACGAGTTCGGTGACCTCTGGGGGCGAGGTACACGCGAGGAAGGCGCCCAGCGCCTCGTCGATCTCCTGGCTGTGCGCGAGCAGCGGACCGGTGATGGAGCGGGGAGTCTCGGCGGGGTCGGCCTGGAACGGTCGGGGCTGTTTGCTCCACGCCGACGTCCAGGCCATGTAGCCGGTGTTGACCGCGATGGCCCACTGAGCACGGTGGGCTGCCTGTCGCATGTCCCCGCCGCGTCGTTTGCCGAGCAGCCAGCCCATCGTCGCAGCCCCCTTCTGATGTCTGTCGCCTGTGCAGCGTACGCCGGGTCACGCCTCCTGTGGGCCCTGCCCGGGTGGAGTCATCCGGGCGACCAGCTCGTACCAGCGTTCGATCGGGCAGACGATGGTCGCGGCCCGGTCGGAGGACATCCGCAGCATGACCTCGTCGCCGCCGGGCAGGAGGGCGACCTCGAGGTGGTCGACCTCGCGCGTCCCCCAGGGGTAGCACCAGTCCAGGCCGCTGTCGTCCTTGAAGGTCGCGACGACCTCGGCGGCGACGGCTGCCGCGAACGCCTCCTGGGCGGCCTTCGGGATGCGCACGGTGGCCATTTCGGGTTCAGGAAGGTCAGGCACGTCGTGTCGTCCTTTCGTCGGCGGAACTCACGGTGGGCCCCGCCTCGGCCCGTCATGTCGTGTCGGCCGGCTCCGCCTGCGTGCGTCGGCCGGCGCCGGGGCTTCATGGGCGGATCGACTGAGCCTCCTCGGTGAGGTCGAGGAGGACATCGAGATGGGTGCCGATCGAGCTTTGGGCGGCGAGGCGGTCCTGGTCGTTCTGGAGTGCCGACGGGGTGCATCCGGCGCCGAGCGCGTGCAGCTCGGTGTGCAGTCGGGTGGCGGCCTCCGTGGCCTTCGGCAAGCCGAGGCCCAGGACGCGGGGCAGCTCTTCGTCGAGGGCCGTCAAGGCCACGGCGAGATCGGACCGGGCCTTCTGGTGACGGTCGGCCTCACCGGTGTAGGCCGTGTGCCAGGCGCGGCCGGCGGCGTTGCGCGCCGCGAGGGCCGCACCGGTGAACGCGAGGAGGGGCTCACTGCGCGCGGCATCTGCTCGCAGGCGGCCGCGCCGGGTGACCGGGTAGGCAAGCTCCAGGTCGGTGACGACGTGGGCGGTGGCTCACAGCAGCGCCAGCAGCACGAGGCCCGCCGTCGCCGAGAGGCGGAGGGACAGCCCGGTTCCGGCGAGCACCACGGTCAGGACGATCCCGCAGGCCGCCAGTACGGATATCTGCCACACGCGACCGGTTCTGGTCAGCACCTCCGGCTCCTCCCCCTACAGTTCACGGCCCCGCGGGCGGTGGCGCATCGCCCCGGGTGCGTATGCCGATTCGGGGGTCGCCACGATCATGCTGCGATTCGCCGAGCGTTGCCATACCGATCCGCGAATTCACGTCAGACCGGGGCGGTAACAGCGCCCCGAATGGGGCGGTTTGCTCTCCCGTGTTTCTGTCGCGTCGCTGATGAGTGTGCGTGGAGCCGCGTGGGTCGCACGGGGTGTCTCGCCGCGGAGCTGCGCCTTCATGCAGGGGTGCTCGAGGTTCTGGACGACGGGCAGATCGTGGGCGGATGTCGTGGGCTGAGCATGGTTGATGATGGGGATGCTGGGCATGGCGCCGACCGAGGTTCATCTGTCCTTTCCTGGACCGTCGTTGACGGTTGGAAGGGCCTGCGGGCGGCGCCTACGCTGTGATCTGCTGAGACGAGAGAAGGCCGCGCATCCGCAGTCCAGGCGGGGCGGGTGAAGGAGGGGGCCCGATGGGCACGCACCAGCACGGGTCGGTGGAATTGCCCAGGGCTGTGACGGACACGGATTCCGAAGGGCGGGCGGTCAACGAGGAGGCTCTCGGCGCGTTGATGGGCGCCGTGCTCAAGAACTGCGAGTGCGTGGCCGAGCATCTGGATGAGGTCGCCGCCGACACGGGCTGCCTCGTGCGGCTGGTGGCGTTCTCCCGGCTGACGGCCTTGCGCGTGTATCGCGGCGAGTTGCCCGGCTACATGACCGATGACGACGACAGGTTCAGCGCCTCCTCCTCCGAGTTGAAGCGCCTGGTACGGGCCATGACCGCCGGCGAGCCGCTGTTCGGGCTGTTCGAGCAGATGACGCCCGCGGAGCGGCGGGCCGCGGCCGAAGACGCGCTCGACGCGTTGATGGGCCATCTCCCCCTTGTGGAAGGCCTGGATGAGACGGAGACGCTGGCCGAGCTGTGCTGCCAAGTCGGTGCGGTGGTGATCGGCTGGTCGTCCCAGGCGGCGCCGATGGCCGAGAGGGAGCTGACCGAGGCGTGGCAGCAGTACCAGTTCGGCCAGCGTGAGGCCGGACTGAGAGGCACCGGCGCCGACGCGGTGGCTCTGCTCCTCGGCGCGGTCCTCCACCATCAGGCTCGCACCGACGAGGTCACGACCGACACGATCCGGGAACTCGTCTTCACCCGCGCGCTGCCGGTACTGAAGGACCCGGAGCGGACCGAGGAGATCCTGCGCCTCTTCGTGGCCCCGCCCGAGACGGAGGCCATCATCGCGCCGATCAAACGGCTCGCCCGCCGCGACCGTGCCTTCCTTACCGACCTGTGCAGTCACGCCCGGCACCTGCTTGCGCTGCATGTCGAGCACTGCCCGTACGGGCTGCGGGAGAGCGGCCACGAGTGCACCGTCGGCCACCGGCTGGAGGCGATCAGCGGCGGCAGCCAGACCCCGGTGTCCACCCCCGCTCCGGGTGCGCCGGGAGAGGGACGCCGTGTCGTACTGCCCCGGATCGGCTACCGCGAGGACCGGCCGACCGAAGGCGCCCCCGAGGCCTACCCCGACGATCACATCTGGCACATCAACGTCGACCGGATCCTGCTGACACGGTGGGACGCCGGTATCGCCCAGTGGAACGAGAGCATCTCCGAGGACTCCTCCATCAGCGGCACCCCTCCCTACGACCACGAGACGGGCCTGGAGCAGTTCGCCTGTCCGGCTTGCAAGAACCAGGAGTCCTTCCTGGTCGAGGGGCGCTGGGGCGACCCGCTCACGCTCCACTGCAGCTGCGGCGTCACGATCATGTCCCCCATCGACGGGGCCCCGGACGACCTGGGCCACTGCCTCCTCCAGAGGCTCATCCTGTGCGAAGCCGATCCCGCCTACGCCGCCCGCCGGCTCATGCCCCCGCTCGCGGAACTCCAAGAGCGTGAGCAGAACCGTCGCTCCTTCCGTTCCTACCTGGGTCCCGAGGCCGATACGGTCGCGCTCGCCGAGTCGGTCGACCTGGAGCAGGACGATCTCGCGCAGGCCCTGGCAGCGGTCCTGTCCCCGCGGCTGCCCGAGCGGCACGGCGGCAACGCCCTCACGCTCTTCCTTCTTGAGGTCATCTACGCGCTCTCGGCCCCCGTGGTCCGGGACAGCGACGACGGCCGGCGGCTGGCGCAGGCGGTCCACGCGTTCCTGGCCGACCTGAAGCAGGAGAGCGACCGGTGGGCGCCGAGCCGCCAGCCGGTCCCGGAGCGGCTGCAGCAGTGGCGGGACGAAGGCGGGCCGCAGGCGTGGCAGGACGCGTGGGCGCGCACGGTCGAGGTCGCCGGCCGCCGCTTCGAGCAGCACCAGGTGCGCGGCGGCCGGCTGAGCGACGGCTGCGCCGCCCTCACCGTCGCCCTCTACCTCCTGGCCCGCGAGGGGGAGAACAGCGTCGAGCAGATCAGCCGGGACGAGGTCCTCGCCCTGATCGAGTCCGAGGGCACGGGCGTCACGGCCGACGCGGCTGCCGAGACGGCGCGCCGCTGGGGCGCGCGGCTTCAGGCCCTCGGCCACGACCTCGAAGCGGGCGACGAACCGGTCGCCCGGATGTGGCAGCATCTGCGCACCGACGTACACGTCGACTCCTACAGCGACAAACAACAGCCCGCTCTGTTGGTGGGCCTCACCGCAGTCCTGGGCCCGCATTCCGTCTACAACATCCGTTTCTGAGACCTGGCCTCACGGCGCCGCCGACCCGAGAAGACCGGAGGAGAAGGTGACCGCAGAGACGACCACGGCACCCAGCACCTGGGAGGCAGCCGTGAGCCGCGCGACGGTGGTCGCCGACCGCGAGCGGCCCGGTGGGATGAACGAAGGCTGCTGGGACGATGTCGCCATCCGCGACATCATCACGGTGGTCCTGTACGCGCTGCACGTGCGCCACGAGACGCCGGTCGGCGAGGTGCCGTGGCCGAAGGCCCTGTGGTGGCTGTGGGACGACGAGCACGTCATCCACCTCGTGGAAGACACCTTCCCGGATGCAGGCCAGGCCCTCACCACACCGGCTGACGAGCTGTCGGATCCGCTGCTCGCGCGATGGCGGTGGCTGAACCGGACGTGGGATCCCAAAGCCCCCATCCGGCGCCGCAACGTGCCGTCCCCGCCCTGGGAGGCCCTGATGCAGCGGGGACGCAACGCGGCGGACGGGCCCCTGCCGGAGCCGCGGTGGGAGGGGATGAGTCGCGGGATCGCCGAGGCTCTGCCGGACCCCGCGCTCGAGGTGTGCACGCACTGGGCCGCGGCCGCGGTCAGCGCCGCCTTCAGCGCCGAGCAAGGCGGCCTTGCCGTGCATGATCGGGTCCGCGTGCACGGCGGAAGTTTCGCCGGCCAGGGCGGCTACGTGCGGGACATCGGCTGGAATTTCGACGACGAGAACCAGCAGGTGACCGGTCCCGAAGGCTACGTCGTCGACCTGGACGACACCGAGGGCACCGAGCGGATCGACGCCGAGCTCCTCCGCCCCGGAACCGACCTCCGGTGGGCACATCGACCGGCAGGAACCCTCAAGGCCGGCCCACCTCCAGAACTCAATGCCGCGCTGCCGCCGGTGCCATCCTGCGCAGAAGACCTGGAGCGCCTCCTGGCTGGAGCCAGTAACCCGGAGGCCGTACCCGAGGACCTGCGGAGCAGCATCAGGGGCGCCCGGCGCCACCATCACCTCGACATGAGGCGCCTGGCCGCCCCGAGACCGCAGCGTGCGACCGTACAACTACTGCTGCACTGGTACGAGTTGACCGACCGGTACATGGACGACCCGGCGGGGCGTGCGGAGGTCTGGGAACTGCTCACCACGGAACACCTGCACGATGAACAGCCCGTCCGTCGTCTCGCCACCAGGGAGTCCGAGGCGAAGGCACTGGCCAAGCAGCACACCGGACTCCTGCTCTGACCAGGCGCCCAGATCCGTTGCCCCGCCGCAGATCCCGTTCGTGACCTCGGAGGCCGGCTCATGGACGCGCTCCCCCGCTATCCGACGCTCTCCCCCGGCACCACCTGGCCCCAAGGGGGACACGAACCCGCGGCCGGCAGGTGCCGCTTCTCCTGCTCCGCGACCCAGCGCGCCAGGCCAGATCTCGTCCTTCGCGTCACCCCAGGGAAGACTGGTCTCGCGGATGTGGCGACAACGCGCCCTTCGTCGACGACCGGCGGCCTGCTCTCCAACGCACTGCGCACCCGCTCGGCGTGATAGTCGAACCACCTCGGCCGGAAGCCGACAACATGTGGGACTACTGATAGAAAGGTCGGCCCCGCGTACGGACACCGCTGATAGCGTCGGTCAACAGGCTTTTAGAGGGGACGAGTTGTGGAAGATCTGATGGGTGCGCTCCCGCAGCCGATACGCGAACGCCAAGGCCGGATAAGCGGGATGGCACTGCGCGCCGTCATCGCCCTCATGGACGAGGAGCCCGCCACTTTTGCCGCCCTGGTCGAAAGGATCGGCACCTGGGACGACGAACCTGGGCGTATACCGTACCCGCTGCCGCGCTACGAGTTCCCGGTGAAGGAGTGCCTGCGCATCACCTCCGAGCCACTCACTGCCATCGAAGAGCGCCACGGTCCTCTACCCAACGAAGCCGTCGTGCCCGGGGTGTGCGAGCTGGTCGAGCAGCTCGTACCCGAGGCATACAAGGAGGCCGCACTCGCCCGGCTGGCGACCTTCCCGCCCGGCACTCAGCCGATGCATCTCACCGGCGGTGACGACGTCGGACCTGCCGACTTCTGTGTCGCCGCGGCGCTCGCTGCGTGGCTGTACCGCGGGGCCGGCGGCCGGATGCTGATGCAGGAGACCCTCCGGCTGAAGCTGCTGGAGGAGGTACGTCTCGTCGAGAGTCTCGCAAAGGGGGCCCCCGAGCGCGAACAGATCAACAAGATCAGCGACCGGGACGCGCTGGCCTTCCTCACCGACCTGTACGGCGAGGAAGGTGAGATCTTCACCCGGACCATTCCCGCTCCCAGCCAGCGCGGACCGTGGGAATGGGACATCCTCTCCGTCGTCAAAACCCATCTGCTGGAAACTCCGGCCGAAGCGACCACTCCCGAGCAGGCGCAGCAGCTCAAGGAGAAGATCCTCTCCGTCCTGCAGTCCTCCCTGGCCACCCAGAAGAGGAAGACGACGCCCACGGTGCGCCCCGTCGGCAAGCGTACCCAGCCCAAACGGAGGTCGAAGCGAGACCGCTGACCGGAGGAGAACCTGCCGCGCCGCCGGAGTCGCCCGAGCCGGGACCTGCCATGAGCCGCGACCGGCTCGGGTACAGTCCGGCCGACGCCTTGTACGGGCAGACGCGGGCGGCGATGCTGAGGGCCAGAGCGCTGCTGCGGGCGTCGGGACAGGGTGACGAAGCCGCCCACTGGCCCGCCAGTTGCTGCAGGCAAAGCGGTTGGCCCGCCGCGGGCACAACGTACGAACGGTGTCAGGCGGCCTGCCGACACTCGGAAAACGCGGATGACATGAAGGACAGACAGTGACGACAAGCGTGCTCGCAGCCAGCGACGTCCAGCCTGTCTTCGCCGGCGAGGAGCCCCCCGAGACGTACGTGGCCAGCGTGTTCCTCGCGGGCCCGGCTCCGCGGACCGCCGAGGTCCCCTCGTGGCGGCCCGAGGCTCTGCGTGAGATCACCGTGCAGTGGAGGCAGCCTGGCACGCTCGTGGTGTTCGTCCCCGAGGCCCGGGACGGGGCACGCGGCAGCGACTTCACGGGGCAGCTCGACTGGGAGCGCGTCAACCGGGGGCGTGCCGACGAGATCCTGTACTGGGTGCCGCGCGCGTTGGACACGCTGCCGGGACTGTCCACGAACGTCGAGTTCGGGGAGGACATGGACAGCGGCCGCGCTGTCCTGGGCTGCCCCGAGCACGCCGTGCACGTGCGCCTCCTTCAGGCACTCGCCGACGAGCTGAAGGCGCCCGTCGCGGACACGTTGGCCAAGACGGTCGCCCTCGCCCTGGACCGCATCGGACCCGGCGCCGGCCGCGTCGCGGGACAGCGCGACGTGCCGCTGCTGCTGTGGCGCACCGCGAGTTTCCGCGCGTGGCTCGCCGCTCAGGAAGAGGCGGGTAACGTGCTGGTCGGAGGCCGGACCTCCTGGACCTTCCGCGTCGGCCCCAGCCGCTCGCACGTCCTGTTCTGGGCCTACGCGGCGCGGGTGTGGGTGGCCGCCGAACAGCGGGTAAAGGACAACGAGGTCGTGCTCGGACGACCGGACATGGCGTCCGTCGTCGCCTTTCGCCCCGCCCCGGGTTGGCTCGACACCGAGATCGTCCTGGTCCGCGAGTTCCGCTCCCCCGCGCGCACCCCGGACGGCTTCATCCGGGAACTGCCCGGTGGCTCCGCCCCGAAAGCCGGAGACGTGCGGCAGATGGCTGTTGACGAGTTCGCCGAGGAGACCGGGCTGCGCCTCTCCCCCACCCGCCTGCAGCCCGTCGGTGCCCGCCAGCCGGCGGGCACCCTGTCCTCGCACATCCAGGCCGTCTACGCCGTCGAACTCACCGAGGCCGAGCTCGCGGAACTTCGCTCCGACCAGGCCCGGCATGGCAACGACGTGGAGACCGAGCGCACGTACGTCGAGGTGGTGCGGGTCGGCGACCTGCTCCAGCCGGGCGATCCGATGGTCGACTGGACGACGATCGGCATCATCACCCAGGCCGTCCACGGCGCCGTCCTCTGACAACGGGTCCAGCAGCAGACCATGCTGCGGGCCACGGCTGTGAGACGAGTTGCCGCGGCTTCGGCGAGTCAGGCCGCCTGCCCGTGGCTCCGGATCAGTGCGTGGGGGCTGGTCTGGTCAACCAGAGCGTCATGTGGCGGCCGCCGCCCGCCGGCGGCCAGGCCTGCGGGGGCCGGCGTCCGAGTGCCGCTGCGACCTCGCCGACCACAGCGTTGTTGCCGGTGGGATCGGCGAGGGTTGCCAGGAAGGGGAAGTACCGGCCGAACACGCCGGTGATGAGCTCGGTGAGTTCCTCGCGCGTGGTCTGTTCACCGGACGGCTTCGCCGGGAGCAGGGACACGGCGGCGGTCGCTTCAGCCGCTTCGGGCACCGTGGAGCCGGACAACAGCAACTGCCATTCGTAGACGTCCTTCATGCCGGGCCCGCCGTTGTGGTCCAGGCACAGTAGTTCAGCGCGCTGCTCGTTGGTGTTGTAGTCGAGGAAGGCGAGCATGCCACCGCTGTAAACGGGCACGCCGTCCTTGACGTCGGTGTGGAGCAACGCCGCACCGTGGAAGGGCAGTTCGGCCGGGATGTCTGCTGGCACGAGATCTGTGCGGTCCCCAGGGTCGGGCAGCCAGTCCAGGACGACGGCGTTGCGCCCGCAGGCCTTCCAGGCGCCGAGTCCCGCGATCACCACCGCGTGCTGCAGCGCCAGGTCGACATCCTTCACCGAGCCCAGGTCAGCAAGGGCGCGGGCGACGCGGCTGTAGGGAACCCAGCACCACTTGGGCCAGTTGCCGTACTCGCGGGCCCGGACTTCCTCCAGGTGGTCGAAGATGCCGGGGTAGCGCTGCTGCGCCTCCTCTTCGAGAATGGCCAGCGGCTGGGCGGCGTCCCGGTACAGACGGGTCGCCCACCGCAGCCCCGGGTCAAGTTCCTCATCGCGGCCCGGCAAGAACGCCTCGTCGAGTTCGCAAGGAAGGACCTGGTCCGGGTTGCTCAGTCCTCCCATGGCCTGCTGGGGGAGCTTCTGAGCAGCGAGATGTGCCTGTTCGCGGACCGCGGCGGCGAGGTCCTGCGCGTCCTCAGCCCGCGCTACCTGCACCCCCCGGTGCTTGGCCTTCTCCTCCGCCAGCGCCCGGCCGAGATCCGGATCGGCCCGTTCCTCGCGCACCGGCACCAGGCCGTGTTTGAGCGCGTACCAGGCCGCGATGATCGCGCGGATGGCCGGCGCCGAGTCCCGGTCCGGCCCCTGGAGCTCGGCCAGCGGCACCAGCCGGATATCCACCAGGGGCACGAACGGCAGGTGCATGTCCACGTGGAGCATCAGCGGGCCGAAGAACCGCTTGCGGTACTCGGCGTCCCCGGGACTGACCCGGCCGGCGGCGAGTTCACGCTTGGTGAACGCCAGCGTGTCCGTCCACCAGGTCAAGTGGACGCCGTCTCCGAACCCATCCATGGGAGGGCCCCAGGTGGCTGCCGTGATGATGCCCTCGTCCGCCGACACGGAGACGGGCGAGGCGAAGAAGATCATCCCGGAAGGCGAGGGCACAAGATCTGCAGATACCGGCATCAGGACGTCGAGATCGTCTGCCACAGCGCGCAGCGCGCTGACGGCCGTCTCGTCGAAGGCGTAGACGCGGGCATCGGCGATCCGGCGCGCCTCGGCGTTGACCAGTGCCCGGGCCTGTTCCGAGGCTGGCAGTCGGCGCCAGTCCGCGGGCATGGTGTACGAGCTGCCGTGTGCCATGTTCTGGGCGACCACCGTCCGGCCTTCCGGGCCGCGCAGGTGCAGCAACGTCCCAAGGCGCGTGGCCGCTGCGGCGTTCACAAGGTGATCTGGGCGCTTCGAGGACATGCCTACGGACTCTAGCTGTCGCCTTGCACCTGGCCGACCTCGAGTTCGTCCGGTGGGCCGCCACTCTCCAAGTTCCGCTTGATGCTGCGGAGTTCGGCTGTCAGGCGAGGACGCCACTGCGCTCGGCCAGTCCGCGAAGGTCCGTGGATGTCGGTCCGGAGCGCAGCAGGCTGGAGATCAGCGCCTTCGTCGCCGGGCGGGCGTGGGCCTCCTCGGGTGCAATCCGTTCGGCGGCCAGCAGCGTTCGGATGCAGTCGGTTCGTCGGCCGAGGCGGTCGTAGGTGGCAGCGATGTCGCCGAGCGCGCGAGAGCGGCGTTCCACGCTGGGCAGGGCGCTGAGCGGGAGCGAGTGCGCGGCATCGAGTGCGGCCCGCGGGTCGCCGGCGTGATTTTCGGCGCTGATGCGGTGGAGCTGAACGGTGAGCGGGCTGAACCCGCCCTGGTTGCCTGGCAGCGTGACGCGGCCGATCTCGTTGGCGATCGCGGCGGCCTCATCGGTCAGTTCCCGCATCCCGTCACGGTCTCCGCGGCGGGCGAGCGTGTACGAGGCGCTCTGGACCAGGAGGCCACGCAGCGCGGTGCCGGCCCGGCCGACGCGGCGCAAGTCGGGCTGGTCCGCGGCGGACAGGGCGAGGGACAGCGCCTCGTTGTGCCGACCGGCCCTCCTCGCCAGCACGGCCGCCTGGCGGGCGGCTTCAGCGACCGCGAGGGCATCGCCGGCCGCGTTCGCGAACTGGCGGGCGCGGTCGGCGGCGATCCAGCCGAGGTGGGTTTCGTCGAGTTTGACGAGCATGCGGGTGGCCAGCAGGTAGGCCTTGGCCAGCAGCGCGTACTGGTCGGTGTCCCCTCCACTGAGGGCGAGCACGTGGCCGGCGCGGACCAGGAGGGGCAGGCTGACGGTGAGTCGGGCGTAGCGGCAGGCATCGAAGTCGGCGAGCGCGCCAGCGAAGGGTCCGGCGAGCGACTGGGGCGGCGGCTCCGCCGGCGCCTGGCCGCCCCCGAGCATGGCGTCGCGCAGGCGGGCAACAAGCAGCGAGCCGAGGACGGCCTGCTCCATCCGGGCGGGTGCGGCGGTCCCCGGGAAAGGGGAGGCGAAGGCTGTGGCGGTGGTGGCCGCCAGGCCCGTGATCAACGTCCGCCGGTGCACGGGGAGTCACCGTCCTTCGCTGGGGTCGACTGGTGCCCGCAGGAGCTGCTCGATGACACGCTCGTCGCGCAGGTGCGCTGCCACGTGTTGCGCGAGGAGAGTGACGCCGAGGTCGGAGAGGTGGACCCCGTCGCTCCACAGCGTCGCCTGCTCCCGCCCTGACTGGTGCGCGAATTCGCGGGCGACCTGGGTGAACGGTGCCCAGACGTCGATATACGGGATTCCGGCGGCAGCGGCGGTCCGGGCGGCGGCCTGGTTGTAGCGGTCGAGATCGCCGTTCATGGAGTCGACGCTGCCCGGGGAGCCGACCGGACCGAACGGGGTCTCGGAGACGCACAGGACGCGGCGGGCTCGCCCGGTCAGGACGGCGAGGGTGGCGGCGTAGTGCTCGGCGTACTCCTGGATGGACACGGCCTCGGCCGTGCGCCCCTGGTGGGCGCGCCAGACGTCGTTGATGCCGCATCCGTAGACCGCAAGGTCGTAGCGCGGGTGCGGTGGCAGTGCGTGGGCGGCCGTGGCAAGGTCACGGGCGGTGGCGCCGCCCTGCCCGCGGTTGTCGCAGATGAAGGAGACGCGGGGGTGGGCGAGCTGGAGCGCCAGGTGGACGTGGTGGACGTAGCCGGTGGAGCGGTGCTCCGTGATCCGGACCGTCTCGCCGACCTGGGCGAGGGTGGCAGGGTCGGTCAGACGGGGGCTGTGGGCCTGGCGGTGTTCCATGATCGAGGTGCCGAGCCACAGGATCCGTAAGGACTGCGGGGTGCGGGGCGAGGTCATGAGGAAGAGACCCGGGCGCACGGCACGGTGGGAGCGGCGGCAGGGCGGTATCGGTGATGCAACGGGGACCTCCTCCCGGGTGGGCGCGTAGCGGACGCGGCAACTCTAGGCCCGCGCGGTGGAGTTGGCGGTGAGTCTCCCGCGAGAGCGCTCGAAGGGATGATGCGCTCGTTGACGGGTGCCGTTTAGCGGGTCGAGCACCGAGGTGTGGCTCCTCACGCAGCCGGGGCGCCTGTCGCGGTCGGCCCCGGTCAGGGCCACTCATCGCTCCGTGGCCCATGTCGTGCTGCGGAAGGCGGCGTAGCGTCCGGCCGCGTCCCTCAGTGAAGCGGACCAAGGTCCGGGGTTCTCCTCGGCGATCTCGGTCCAGAGCCTCGCGTTGGCCTGTGCGAAGGCGTTCAGTGCGTCGCGGGGGGCCGTGTGCCAGGCCGGCATCCGCGCAGCCCACTGCTCGGCCTGGGCGGGGGTCTGCTCTCCGGTGGCGATGAGCCAGATACAGGCGAGGGCCGGGTCGAGCCAGGGTGCCGCGCGGGTCGCCCAGGCCCAGTCGACCATCAAGGCCCGCTCGTGAGCGATCAGCACGTTCTCCGGGTTGAAGTCCGTGTGGGCGAGGCGCTCGCCGGCCAGCGCGGCGCGGTGCCGCGGTTCGGGGATGTAGGCGGCCCAGCGCTTCTCGGCGCGTTTCAGCTCGATGTCCAGCACGGTCGTCTCGGCGAGCCGCGTGAGGGCATCGGCCAGGAGCAGAAGGTCGGGCGAGCCGGCCGAATAGTCGGCATGACGCCCCTCGGCGACGAACTCGAAGCCGAGGAGATCCCAGCCAGTCTCTCTCACCCGCCACAGCAGGCTCGGAGCCAGGCCGCCGGTGTGCGGGGCGACCGCGGCTTCTCGGCCCTGGGTCCAGGCACGCGGGTGATCGCTGCGCAGCCCCTTGACGAAGAGCGTTCCACGGGCGGTGTCGAGCCGTACGGCGATCTCGCTGTTGTACCCGCCCGATACGGTCTCGGCCTGGTGGATCGGGCCGGTCGTCGCCTCGATCGCGGCCCGCGTCTTCGCCGGAAGGTCTGACCAGTGCAGGCGAGTGGTGACCATGAAGGTCAGGATGCCAGACCCACCCGTCGCCGACCGGTCCCCAGCGCGAGTCGGTCAGGCGGCTGCGGGCGCATGCGTGTCTGGGCGGGTTGCACCGGTGAGGAAGAACGTGACGGCGTAGAGGAACTTGTCCCTGCTGACTGCCTCGTCGAACAGGGCGACGAACCGGTCGGCTTCACCGACCTCAAGGTGCCCGTGGTCCGCGGCGGTGTGCGCCCACGTCCGGAGCCCCATCACGCGGTCGGCCGCCTGGGGATCCCGTACGACAAGTGTGCGGGGCTCCACGGTGATGTCGGTGAGGCGCCGGTCGGCGAGGAGTCCAGCGTGTCGGTGGGCGAGAGTTCCGTGGCGCAGCATGTGGTCGGCGCGGAAACGCAGAACACGGCGTGCGAGGTCCTGGTCGCTGATGTCGAGGACCTGGGTGTCGTAGTCGGGGTCTGCGAGCGCAATGCGCCCACCGGGGCGCACGACGCGAATCATCTCGTCGAGGACCGCGTGGGGGTCGTCGACGTGCTGGAGAACGCGGTCTGCCCACGCTCCCGAGAAACGTCCGGTGCGGAACGGAAGCCGGTGCGCGTCCGCCGTGAGAACCTGGGAGGTGCCGCGGGCCCGGCACTCGCCGGCCATGGTGATGGACTGGTCGACGGCGACCACGTCAACCGCGTAGCGGTCTTCTGCCGCGCGGGCGGCTTCACCGGTCCCGGCCCCGACTTCGAGGAGCGTCTCGCCGGCGCTCGGGCGGAGGAGTTCATGGAGGCGCTTCTTGTAGTCGGCGTAGAACGGCTCGCTGTCCAGGCGGTCCAGTACGCCTACCCATGTCGCCGGTGCGGGCTGTGTATCCACCGCGGTGAAACCGTGTGCGGGACTACTCATGGCATCTCTTCTCGCTCTGGCTCCATGCAGGCCCGGCGACCCGCACCTCTTCAGAGCGGAAGGGAGGGCGGGCGTCGAACCATTCGCAGCGGGGCGGTCCACTGGCTGAACTCCGTCCGTCTACCCATATCAGGACCCTGTGCCTCGCTAAGGTTCCCCAGAAGTCGCACAGCACCGTCAAGGGGACCCCGTGGACATCGCCGAAGCCCAGAGGCTTGCCTGGGAGAACAAGCTCACCAAGGGCTTCAACACCACTGACATCGCACTTGAGTTCGGCTTGCTCAACGCTGAGGTTGGCGAGGCCTTCACGGCTTGGCGCAAGGGCCTGCCCGACGCCGGCGAGGAACTCGCCGACGTGTTCTTGTACCTCGTCGCCCTCGCCCAGATGCAGAACGTCGACCTGGCCCACGAGGTCACCCGCAAGATCGAGAAGAACACCCATCGCGAGTACGCGCTCGGGACAAACGGCACGCTCCAGCGAGTCGAGGGTTAGTCGCCTCACGATCGGAGCGTTGGAACTCGCGCGCTCATCCCGCGCCCCTGACCTTCCGCGCCCTCGCAGGCACCGGGCGCAGCGCATGGAGGCGAGGCGACTTCGTGGATCGCCCCCCGCTCGGGCCCGGGTGCGCCGTACGGTCGTTCCACGGATGGCAACCGGGCGGTGACGCCGGGTCAGGAGTGGAGGGGATCCGAGGATGGTCAACGCCCGTACCTACCCGCTGTGGCGGGAAATCGCGATGAGGGAGGACCTGCCCAAGGAAGCCCTCAAGACGGTGATCGAAGCCCTGTGCACTCCGGCGATGACGCCGGACGGCTTCGACGCCCAGGCCGACGGGTGGCGGGAGGAAGCCCTCAAGGCCGCGCTGCCCGCGCTGCTGGCCCGGACCCCTGCCAAACGGCTGCGCGGCCGGCTCCTGGTCCACGCCGACGAGAAGACACTGGCAGACCTGGCGGCCGACGGCACAGTGACCGCCGCCGACGTGCCCGCCATCCTCCGGCACCGCCGGGCCTGGGCCGGGCTCATCTCCGCACTGGCACGCCACCCTCACCAGGTCGAGGCGGCCATCGCGCTCCTGCCCCGTCTCCCCCAGCACGAAGTGGAGCGGGTCGTCCGGGACTGGGACCCCGACCGCTACACCCGCACCAAGAACACTCCGCCGGCCCCGCCCGTGCCGCAGAAGCTGTTCGACGCAGTCCTGGAAGCCTGCCTCACCCCGCTCGCCGCGTACCTGCTTCACCCGGAGCCCGAAGAGGGCTGGGAGGCCGTGTCCGCGCACTCGAAGGACTGGTCGCTGGAGCTGAGCGGCCGCGACGGCTGGGCGATGCTGGCCCGCTGCCCCGAGCGGTGGGCGCAGCTCACCGCGCACCCCGTACTCGGGGCGGCCGTCCAGCACCTGCTGCTGGACCAGGCCGAGACGCAGGCCCTCGAGGACGCCCGGCTCCGCGCCGCCGACCCCGACGGCGAGGACGTCCCCGCCGACCCGGCGCCCGCGCTCAACGAGGAACTGCTGCTCGCCTGCCTCCCGGCCCTGTGCCTGCCCGAACTGGCCGACCTGCCCAACCCGCAGGTGACCGCCCGCCGGACCCTGCACCACCTCGCAAACCGCGTCCACACCAACCCGCGCCTGGCCGACCTCGCCGCGGACCAGCTGCACGCGGCCGCCGACGCGCTCGTCACCCGCGGCCAGCTGCTCACCTGGTCCGACAAGCAGGAGAACGACTACGAATTCGAGGGCCGCGTCCTGCGCCTGGCCGAGGATCTGGCCCTCATCAGCGCCAACCCCGGCCACCTCGGCGGGGCCTGCGCCCAGCTCGCCCGGCTGGATCCGCCGGCCGTCGTCTCCCCCAAGCCGAGCCGGACCCTGATCCGCGTCCTGGACAACGTCGATCCCGACCGCGACCGCCCGGCCCGGCTCCTGGAACGCCACTCCGAGCACCGCCGGGTCCAGGCCCTGGCCACCCTCGCCGCCAACCCATACACCCCGCGCACCGGCGTCGCGGACGTCCTGAACGGGCTGCACCCCGCCGAACTGGCCTGGATCGCCGAGAAGGCCGGCGGCCCCGACTGGTTCCTGGCCGCGGCGGCCGCCGTCCCGGTGCCCGAAAACGAGGACGACGGTGTGGTGCGGCTGGTGGACGACGATGAACTCGGCAAGCACCCCGACCCCGCCGCCGTCTTGCAGTCCTGGCTCGACTCCCCCGCCGCCGGTGAGATCCTCTCCCGCTCCGAGGTCTACCGCGCCGTCGTGAAGTCCCGCTACCGCACCCTGGAGCACCTGCGCCAGATCCCCGCCGACGAGGTCCTCGCCCGCCACGAACCCGACGTCGCCCTGAAGATCCTGCTGGAGCACTGCGGGCGCAACACCGACCGGTGGGAGGCCCTCGCCGCCGCCATGACCTTCGACTACGACGACGAAAAGATCACCTTCGGCCAGCTCCTCGACTCCCTGGACCCCACGCCCGCAGAGGCGCAGACATCCTGACGGGGGCGTCCCGCAGGCCGCCGCGTGCGTAGCGCCTCCGCGCACGCAGTCCGCCGGCGCTGTGCGCGAGCCTGCTCAGTCGGGGCCAACACATCGGCCGTGGCAATGTCAGGCTCGGGGGAGGTCCGGCGGCTCAACACCTGCATGGCGGCGGTCTGCCGTAACACCACCTCCGCGATCACTGGATCTAGCGGGACGCGGACAGCCTGCCAGAGCGCCTCGATCGTACGGACAGACCGGCTACCCGGCCTCGCGCGCTGAAACGGGTCCGCTGTTCACGCCAGGTGCACGCGATAGACCACGTGCTGCTGCTCTAACGCGGAGGGCTCTCACCACCGCGCATCTCACCACCGGCCAGATCGCTGCCCACCGGCTTAGCCCCTGGGGCCTGATCGCGGAAGCCGGCGCCGAAGACCGCGGTGCTGCCGCCTGCGATGACAGGAACCTAGCGCTGACGCTCGTTCGGCCGAACCATCTACGAGCGCTCGTTGCGGCTTCCTTTCCACTGTCGCCCTGAAGAGAAACGGCCTCTTCACGAGAGAGGCAGGTATCCCTTCGAGCGGAGAAAGGCGTCCACTACGCCAGCTACGACGTTGCCTGGAGTCGAGGCATCGTCGTTCTCTAGGCAGTACTTGGCAAGCCTCTGCTTGAGCTCCAGAACCTCCGGGACTGCGTAGTTCAACTGTTCCCTAGGGACTCTGCTGCGGCTCAGCAGGTCTGCAGTCTCGGGGTGCACTTCGATCGCACCCGACGAGATCCCTCCATCCTCCTGCGCCTTAATGAGGGCTACCAGCTCCTCAGCTCGCCGCAACAGCGGTGACGCCTCGCTCACGATTCACTCCGTCCATCCATGATCTTACGGCTAGGCGGCGAGCCGTAGAAACGGCTAGGCCACTAGCCGTAAGCATAGCGTCAGTACGACGGAAGCGCCGCCGATCGCCACGCGGGCGAAGGGCGGCGCTTCCGTGGGGAGGCGTGCTAGTACTGCATTACCCGGAGCCACCGATCAACGGCGACTGTGACGATGTCGCCTACGGGAACCTTCGTCAGTCGGTTCATCACCCGATACATGGCCAGCCGCTGGCCGAGCTGCAGAGCTGAAGGCGTCTGCCACTTGAGCTGTTCCCGGTCGATGAACCGCTCCTGTAGCGCGTCCTCGGCCTGCACCAAACCGTCGGGGGTCCCCGGCCCGACGTAGGTGTTCCACGGAGGGAGCATCTCCTCAGGTGAGGGCTTAGCGCCTCGCAGGAACCAGTCGACCGCGACGGCCACCAGATCGGCAGGCGGGATGTGGTTTATCCCCGAAACGACGCGAAGCACCTCGACGCGATAGGGGATGTCCAGCTTCTTCGGCACCGAGGCGTTAAGCGTCTCCCGATCCACGAAGCGCTGATTGAGTACTTCCTCGGCTCGCGGGAAGTTGGCATGAGGCGGCACCACATGCTGATCCCATGTCGCAGCGTTCAGCGAGAGAGCAGGGGCTCGACTCGCGAAGGCCGCTACGACGAGGTCGCCACTGCTCACCTTTGTCGGCGCCGCCTCCTGCTCGGCAGAACCATGCGTAGGGCTTGCGGCTGTGGCGTCTTGCTCGGGCGCTCCTGCCTGAGACGGAACTCCATCGTTCCGGCCATCAGCTGCTGCAGGTCCCGCCGACTCGCGAGGGGGGGCCTTCTCTGCAACTCGGGGCTGTTCAGCAGGACGGGCGTCCTTCTTCGTCTCAGCCTGAGCTGTAGGTGCTGCCGCCTCATCGGTCGACGTGACTGCCTTCTGATGGAAAGGCCGGGGTGCCTCCCGCCTCACGTGCCCGCCGGTCGACGGGCTGTCTGAGGCCTCAGTCTCTGACTTCTTCGTGCTTGACTTGGTCCGACTGTTGGCGCTGCGCCTCGCGCGCAGCGCTCCGATGCCACCGGACTGTGCGGCAGACTCAGGAGTTTCTGCTTCCTGCTCAGCGGCCATAGCTATCAACCGCCTTCGCTACTTCCTGCATCTCCTCGACGAAGGAGGAAGTACGAGCGGACGGGGGGCTGGCGCAAATCGGCGTTCGGGTCCGCCTGTTCGGGATCCAGCTGTAGTTGCTCACCGGCGGCCCCACTTGTGCCTTGTACTTGACCGCCAGGCGCTCGAGCTCGTCGAGAGCCCAGGCCGCGGGGCTGCGACCGATCTTGTACGGGATCAGCAAGAGCGGGTAGTCCGTGAGCGTGCGCAGCAGCCCCTCTAGGGCTCGAAGCTCGTCATCACCGAGAACAACTGGAACGACCGTGACACGGGCCGCCGCCATCGCGCCGTACGTCGACTCACTCCCACCGGGGTGGGTGTCGACCACGAGCCGACGCTCGAGCTCGCGAGCCCAACGCGTCAGGGACTCGGCTACTACCTGCGCCTTGGGCTGGTTCCGCTCGAAGTCCGTGTGCCCCGGAATCAGATCCGGCTTGCGACCCTGGCCCGACAGTGGCCGAGGCGTCCGTCCCGTTCGGAAGGCCTCAAGCAGGGGCGCCTTCTGGCGTGTCTCTTCGAAGTAACCCCATGCGCGTGTGACTCCGCCCCAGTCCCACTCGAAGTCGGTGAGCACGGCCTGGAAGATGGCCGCCAATTCCTTCGCGGTGCGGCTCTTTCCCACGCCGCCCTTGAAGCCGGCCACGGCGATGATGTCCGGATCCTGGACGGGAGGGACATAGGGAGCGGAGGTCGCCGCTGCGACCCCCGCAGCCAGTTCGGTGAGGGCTTCATTTGTCATGTCAGTGCGCTCTCGACAGGGCGGCTATCGTAGGTGGTCACGACTCTTCTTCTCCTTGCGCTGGGTGAGGGTCGGCTCGGTTGACGCCCATCGGGGACCCCTTCCCCGGTGGGCGTCTGTGGTTTTTCGGCTGGTGGATCACCGGCCACATGGCGCCCATCTTGCCCGAAGAGACCTGCCCTTCGCGCGGATGCAGCGCGCTGTACGTGACTCTAGAGCAACGAGGGGCGCTCCAGACGCACTCTCGACGTCCGCTCCGCAGACCCGGATCCGGAGAGCCCCCGTGATCTGACACCCCCCCGGGCAGCACAGTCGGCGGCCGTAGCACGGGGCACAGTCCACGCAGAGCGACGTCATCACCGAGTACCGCCTCCCGCTGCGGCCTCGGTCCGGAACCGCGGCCGGCAGCAACCGATAACCACACGACGCCGCCGTACACGTCGTGTACGGGACACGCTAGCAAGGTCGACCCCGCATCCGGTTTCGCCGCTCCGTCAACACGGGCTCCTGTTCGGGGGCTCCGCAAGGTTCTGAGGCACCGCCGCTCTGCGGTCCATGCATCGATAAATGGCTAAATTGACCCGATCGTGATCACCCAAAGCAACCTAACGCCCTGGTCAGGCGCGCGAGCGCGCCTCGGGATGGCCGGACGATGCGCGCAAGAACTAGGAGGGATGTTCTCGGTGGCGGGTCGTCAGAAGGCGAAGCAGGCACCCCTAGCCTTCGGTCACGCGCAGTCCTACAAACGGACACACCGAAGGCAGGGCAAGGCCGCAAACTGCCAAACACGTCGTGTATGTTCAAGGCAGGTAGACAGGGCCGCCGTTCCAGCGGCCGTGAAGCATGCCTTCGGAACCGCCGAAGCCAAGACCGTTGTGAGGGGTATAGATGGGCCGGCCCACGTCTCGCCGCCTCCTGTCCGGCAGTCGCGTCAGCGAACTCACCGGGCTGCACGGGGTCACCCTCGGCAAACTCGTCAATGAAGGGTTCCTCGAGCGGGATCAGGCGACGCTCAAGTACACCGGTGGCGAGTTGGTTGTGGCCCAGGCCCTGGCTCACCTCCAAACTCGCGCGTCCAAGGCCGAGGCCGATCGAGACCGCAGAGTGATCGAGATGATCCGGCAAGACCTGCGAGCGGGGCAGATCACCGAGTCGACAGACCTCGTGGTGGCCGGCGAGTACATGCGAATGACCCACACGCCGGGGGAGCGCTTCGACGCGACGGCAGGTCTCCGCGACTACCGAGTTCTTGGCGTAGGTGCCTGGCTAGCCGACTTCCGGCGCCGGGAGCCTGAGGCGTTCGATGTCGATGCCCTGATAGCGGCCGCGTAGTCACCACGCCGGTTCAGATAGTCGACTCCCGACGGCTTCTGGACTGTCGCACAGACCGCACATCACGACCAGGAATGGTTGGGGCGGGCCCTCCCGAGGCCCGCCCCTACACCCAGAGGGGGACACCCCCCAGAAAGGAGCTCTCAGAGAAGCCACCAGTTCACCAATCCGCTGGCCACCGACCTCGCAAGTCCGGCCAAGCGGTTAGTTCAGTACGCCCTCATTGCTCCAGGAGCCAGTTTAGCCGTGACGACCTCGATTTCACTAGCGGACGCCGACAGCGTCACACTCAAGTACCCCCAAAACGTCAGATTCCGGCCTTTCCAAGATCCCTCACCTTCGTCGCACTGGGTCCTCGCGTTCGCGGCTGCGCTGTCCGGAGCCCATCGCGGATTCAAGATCAATCCGGACAACACGTCGGCGGGGTGGGCCGACCTTGAGAGCCTCGCGTCGAGCGGAGCTGCATTCGCTGTGCGGCCGGATCGCCGCTTCCTCGTGGTCGACCTAGACATTGCAGGCATCCCCTCCCGGGACGCCCAGCTCCGCCAGACCGCCTTTGATCGTCTCCGCTGGGCGGCTTGCACCTCCAAGATCGACAACCTGCTCGTCCAGTCAGGCCGGCCGGGGCACAAGCACTTGATCTTGGTTCTCGGCTCAACGGCGCCCTCAGTCCGCGACGCGATCGAACGTCAGTGCCGAGAGGCAGGACTGGACATCCGCACCCGCGGCGTCCGGCCTCCCCTGGCGCCACATCGTTCAGGTGCGTCTTCCACCGTGTCTGGCACGCTCGAAGATGCCTATGCAGTACTCAGGGCGGCTTCACCAACCAGGGCCCAAGTGGTCAACCTCGCACGGGCGTTGGGGGTCACACCGCTGTCTCGCCGGATGGAGCGTGTTCTCCGCGAGGGTCACACCGCAGGGGGATACGAGAGCGCGTCCAACGGTCGCATGGCATTTGCCCTAGCCGCCGTCTCTTCCGGGCGAGGCCACGAATTCATTCGCACCGCTCTGCTAGATCCTCAAAATGCACTCGGGGAGACATTTCGCGCCAGAAGGCCCGCCTGGCAAGAGTCCGAAGTAGAGCGTCTCTGGTCCCTGGCCTTGTCGCGCCAAGGATCCTGGTCCGAACCGCGCATCGTTAGCCGAGCTGAGGCACTAGACCGCGTCGCGCGTTGGAATTCCGCTTTGGTGTGCGACGTCTGGCGCGGCACATCAGGAGGAACAGACAAGGCCGTTTGTGAGGCAATCGGGCGGATCGCCTATGCACAAGGAGGCGTCGACTTCTCTGCGGGCCTTTCAGTCATCGCCGTTGCATCAGGAGTATGCGAAGCGACGGCTCGCGAGTCGCTCAAGCGGATTCACACTCGCGGTTGGCTGAAGGTGATCGAGACTCATACAGCATCTACAGCCACAAGGTATCGGCTCCTGATCCCAGAATGCTTCAAAGCTCAATGCGAGAAGCTGGCACCTGAACTGCCGAAGCCGATCGATGTCAGCACAGGGCTGCCTCACGATCTCGACGCGGAAGATGACCTCGGAAGCGATATCGCTCGCTGGAAGGCCATCGGCAAACCGGCAATGCTCGCCTGGCGTGCGCTCGATGATTCGACTCCACAGTCCGTCGAATCGGTGGCCGCGGTCCTGAACATCTCTCACACGGCTGCTCGGCTTCGCCTGCGGAAGCTCGAGCGGTATGGCCTTGCGGCACAGAGAGCCCGCATGTGGACACGTCAACGCATTGACCAGGAACTCCTCGCCGTCGAACTAGGGACATCAGGACAGCGAGAACGGCAAGTCGACAGGCTGCTTAAGAACCGTCAGGCACGCAGCACCCTCCGAAGCCTCTGGAGTTCCGCATTCAGATGGTTCCGGGAAAACGCCCGCGTAGAGGCTGACTCGGTCTCAAAATTCCCCGACTGGGTAGAGCAGTCCGTACCTCAACGCATCCTATCTGCATGGAATGAACGGTTGCGGCACCGCAGTCACCGGTCGGCCTCCGTGCGCGCCGAAGCCCCTGAGTAGCGAGCCTGAGTTCAACCGGATCGCACAACAACCTTTGATGCCTGTCTGGTCATGAGCAGACGGGCCCTTTGGCGTGCCATCACGAAGGCACTTTGACCTCCTTGGATCCAGCGTGAGCCTCTTGCTTCTTCGTTTACGTCTCGCTAGGGCCGAACTTTGCGATCAAGGACCTCTACTTCTCTAGGAATGCGTCCTCTCACTGCGGCAGAGATGTTCTAACCTGAGCCCCTCCAGTAGCCCCGCGGGGCGGGGGGAGTGAAAGAGGGATTGAAATTGGAACAAGCCTCAAGGAGGGCTAGAGAGCCGCATATTGAGGACCGTGATATTGCGGAAAATCAACTACCGGAAAAAGGTGGTCCTGGCTGAGTGGGGTGTGAGGTGATCGGATTGACGACCGGGCCGGTGCGCGATGTCGGGGTTGGTTGTGGATGCATCTGGTTTGCCTCGCTGGAGCCGCGAGCGAGCCGGGTCGGACTGGAGTCGCCCTTGGGCACCGGCCTTGCTGGGGATGTCTCGAACCTGATGGTCGGGCTCGGTGGCGTGGGTGCGTGTCTGTGTAGTCGATGAGGAATGGGTTGAGATCTATGCCGATAGGTGCGCGTGCTGGCCGTCTTGTTGCGGTTGGTGCTCTGGGTGCGTCGTTGGTCGCGTCGGGTGTGTTGCTGGCGCCTGGTGCGCAGGCCGCGGACACGGGGCACGGGAAGATCAGTTGCTCGGCGGTGAAGGTGAGGAAGTCGCCGGCGAAGAACGCGACTGCGGTGGGGGTGGCGTACAAGGGCGACAAGATTGCGTATGACCAGTTTGCGTACAAGCGGGCTGAGAAGACGTGGTACACCCGTGGCACGGTGACGCGGAAGTCGGACGGCAAGAAGGTGCGGGGGTACGTGTTCTACAAGTGCGCGAACCCGTACGGCACGAACCCGGCGCCGACCCCGCCGATCCCCAAGAAGTAACCGTTCGCGGAGTGTTCGCAGGCGCCCGGCCGGTGGGCCGGCCGGGGTGATGGAGGTGTCCTTCGTGCAGCAACGTCCCCTTGCTCTGCAGCAGCGTGCCGTGGTCGACGTCCCGGCCCGGCGGCGGCCTGCCGCTGTGCCCGCGGTGTTCCGTTCCGCCGAGAACGCCGTCGAAGGCTTCCGCTTGGACCTGCCGCGTCCTGTGTCAACGGGGGACACGGCCTGGCTGTTGGCCCCGTTCTCCCATCCCGCGTAGCCAGGCTGTTGCGCCCGCACCGATTAAGGATCTTGCTGTATGACCGTCCCGCCCTCGTCCGCTCAGCCTGGTCATCCGGGTCTGCCGTATCCGCCGGGAAGCGTGCCGCCGCAGCAGGGGAGCGGCGGCACGCCCTCGGGCGGCTGGCAGATGCCGCCCGGCGCGGGCGGGGTGCCGGGCGTCGGCTTCGCGGCGCCGGCCGCTGTGCAGGCGGTGTGCCGGGTGTGCGGGGCAGCTCCCGCTGCGATGGCAACATTCCGTCGCCACCAGGGGCTGCTGTTCCTGATGAGGTTCAACCGGATCGATGGACCGTTCTGCCGTGACTGCGGCACCGCGGTCTACCGGGAGCAGACCGCGGGCACGCTCTGGCAGGGCTGGTGGTCCCCGTTGAGCCTGGTCCTGTTCACCCCGGGCACCCTGATCGCCAACCGGGTCGCGCTGGGCCGGGTGAACAGGCTGTCCGACCCGGCGGGACGCATTCCCGGCTACGGGGCGCGTCCCGGAAAAGAGGTCCTGCGGAGGGCCTCGTCCCTGGTGGCGCTGGTGCCGCTGGCTTGGGCGATCTGGGTCCTCGCCAACATCATCAACGAGGTCTCCTCCTGATCGATGGGCCAGGGCCCGAAGCCCGGGCCCCGACGCCTCGACTTGGCCGCGCTTGGTCAGCCGCGCACCTCGCCGGATGCCGACGCGGCCACCTTCATGCCGCCGATAGAAACCCGTACCCCGGCCAGCAGCGCCGGGGCACACAGGATCCGAGGGACCTCTTCATGCACCCCCCGCAGCCCGCGCCGACACGTCGTCCGTACCTGTTGTCGGCGGCCGTGATGACGGCAGCTGTCTGCACCTTGACCGCGTGCGGAGCCGGCACAGGCGCCACGGCGAAGGACAGTTCGGAGAGCAGCGCCTCGGCCACGCCGAAGCAGCTCGTTCTCGGCCAGCCCGGCCCGGTACAGGAGTTGGGACAGGCGGCCTCGAAGTTCCAGATCACGCCGGTGAAGGTGGTTGAGGGCACGCACGAGGACCTCAAGGAGCTCGATGACCCGGGCAAGTACAAGGCGCAGAAGGTCGCTTGGGTCTACGTGAAGGCGAAGAACGTCGGCAGCAAGGCGGCCAAGGACACCCTCGTGATGAGCGATGTCGGTGCGGAGGTCAACGGGAGCCCGGCCCAGAGGCTCCTGGTGCTGATGGGCGATCTGAGGAGCCGGCCGAAGGACTGCCTGGGCAACAACGGCCGCACCGAGCTGGGCACGGACGACATCTGGAAGCCGGGGGAGCAGCGCACCGTCTGCGAGCCCTACCTGCTGCCCGTGGACACGAAGATCACCGACGTCACCTACTCTCAGGGCTTCTACAAGGAGCCCCTGAAGTGGCGTGTGTGACACCGGGGTCCGGCACCAGAGGAGGCCTTAGGTGATCAGCGGGCGGTACATCGTGTGGAACCTCCTGGTCCTGCTGCCTCCCGTCCTCGGTGCGGTCCAGCTGCTCCTGCCCTTCGCCTTCCGGGTCCGGCCAGCCCAGATCGGCCGGCGCGCGGCCGCGCTCGCCGCGACATGGGCAGTGTTCGTGGCCGCGGCGAGCGGGCTGCCCCGGGTGGAGCAGGCGATGCGGGAGGAACTGGGCGGCAGCGGCCTCGCGAGCAACTCCTGGATCCTCACCACGGTGTTCGCCATCGTCATGACGGCGATGCTCGCGTCCGCCACGGCGACCGTCGTGCGCGAGTGCCGCAAGCACGTGCTGATGCAGCCGGTCGCGGAGATGGAACTGCTTGTTCTGCGCCCGCTGGCGGCCGCCTCGGTCCGCAGCGAGGGGTCCGCGGCCGCCGAGTGGGCCAAGACCGCGGTGGACTGCGCCGAGGAAGAACTACGCCACGGCCGCGGCGCCCAGGCCGGCTTGCTGCTGCGCTCGGCCGCGGAGTCGATCTGCGAGGCCGACTCCGGCGGGAGCCTTGCAGGAAGCGCAGCCGCCGCGCGCGACCGCCTCCAAGCCGCCGGGACGAAGGCGAAGGCATTCACCGGCCGGGACCTGGACCACCCCTCCGCGGCATAGCCCCGGACCGGCGAACGCCACCCGGCCAGACCCCGACCCCTTCCCGGGCACCGCCCCGTCTCCGGACCCTGGCTCCGGCCGGGTACGCGCATCCGCAACCGGCCGCAGCAGCAGGGGCCCATCGTCTACGGTTACGCGACATGACGGTCCTGATTGTCGGCGGCAGCGGATTCCTCGGCGCCGAGCTGGTGCGCCAGGCGACGGCGGACGGCCACGCCACCGCTGCGACCTACGCGACCCGGCCGGGCAGCTTCCCCGGCACCACCTGGTACGCCCTGGACCTGCGCGACGCCGACCGTCTGGACGAGCTGGTCGCCGAGGCTGCCCCGAGCGTCATCATCAACACGACGAGCGGTGATGCTGATTGGGAGGTCACGGCCGAGGGACCGGCACGTCTGGCACTGGCTGCGGTGAAGTACGGCTGCCGCCTGGTCCACGTCAGCAGCGACGCGGTCTTCTCCGGCGCCCGCGGCGGTCCCTACGACGAGACGTGCCACCCTGACCCGATCACCCCTTACGGCGCCGCGAAGGCCGCGGCCGAGACCAGCGTCCGCTACCTTGCCCCCGACGCCGTAGTTGCCCGCACCTCGCTCATCATCGGCGGCATCGACTCCGTACATGTACGCGCGGTCCATGACCTTGCGGCCGGCCGCCGCGAGGGAGCGCTGTTCACCGACGACGTCCGCTGCCCGGTTCACGTCGCCGATCTCGCCGCCGCCCTGCTGGAGTTGGCCGGCTCTGACGCGCACGGCGTGCACCACCTCGCGGGTGCCGAGGCCGTCACCCGGCACGAACTCGGCCTCCTCATCGCTCGCCGCGACGGGCTCGACCCCTCCCGGCTGGTCCCGGCCCTGCGGGCGGACACGGCACTTCCCGGAGCCCTCGAGGTCCGCCTCGACAGCCGCGCCACCCAAAGCAGGCTCCGCACCACGCTCCGCGGCGCCCGCGATTTCCTCGCCGCCGGCACCTGAGCGCCGACCGCCGGCGCGCAGTAGAGCTCGGCGGCCCGGCGCGACCACGGGTGTGATCGTCACTCATCCGTCCTCCGGCCGGCGCTAGCGTTGCGGGGTGCATACGCGTGTGACAGGCGTCGTCGTCGAGGACGACGCGATCCTGCTGCTGGACCAGGACACCGAAGGGACCCGGTCGTGGTCCCTGCCCGGAGGCAAGGTCGAGAACGGCGGACCCTCAAGGAGGCCCTGGTTCGCGAGATGCGGGAGGAGACGGGCGTCGAGGTCGAGGTCGGCCGTCTCCTCTATGTCTGCGACGTGACGTCGGCTCATGTCGTCCACATCACCTTCGAGGCCCACCGGGTCGGTGGGCAGGTCGGAGTCGTTGCGGAAGGCGCGGATACGCGCCCGATCCGGCAGGTGGAGTTCGTGCCACTGGACCGTCTGCCGGAGCTGGGGTTCAGCCAGACTTTCACGACGCTGTGCCGGGAGCAGTTCCCGGGTGCCGGCTCCTACATGGGGCCGAAGTCCGCGATCGGGCTATGACCCGGTCAGCATCCTGATCACGAGGCGGGCCAGCTCGCCCGCGGGCCGGGCCGGGCCGTCGAGAGCGTCGATCCGCATCCTCCGGGAACTGCCAGACGTTCGACGCTCAACCTGCCTATGGTGCACACCACTTGCCTGCAACGCCGATCCGACCCGACGGAGCCCGTGTGTCCTCCAACCCTTTGTCCGAGCACGCAGAGGTCCTGCTGCCTGCCATGGCCCGAGCCCTGGGACGCATCCGCTACCTCGCCGAAGATCTCCCTGACATCGCCGACGTACTCGATGCCATGGACGGGGCCATCGCCACCGGCATCTCCATACCCGTCGAGGAGGTCCCGGAGGCGACCGGCACCGCCAAGTCCCTGAGCGAGAGCGAGCGCGCCCTGGACGCGCTGTTGTCCCGGGCGCTGCTGAAACTGCCCGACGACCTGACGGCAGGGCTGCCCGAGAACGACTTCGATGCGGCGATGGAGCGGGAGTTCCAGACCTCTTGGCAGAAGTCCGCCGAGGCCGTTGCCGCCGGTGAGCTGAACCACGCCACCTTGATCCTCCAGCACACCTCGTACTCCGCGCTCGCGCGGATCGAGACCGGACTCGCGAACTGGGCACACTGCCTGGAAGCGGCGACGTACCGGCGGAACCCGCCCGAGCGCACCTGACGCCGCGGTCGAGACGAACAGGCATCCGCCGACCATGACGCGAGAACTGCTCCACCTCTACCGAGACAGCGGCCCCGTGGATCGTCGGTGCGGGTCGTCGGCCGGATCGCGAGAAATCCGCCGCGGGTGTCACACCGCGGCCCGGACTCGCACCTGTAGCCGGTGAGAGGGAAGTTCCCTCGGCTACCGCACGCGATCCAGGAGCGTCTTGATGACCATCGTTGCGACCACGCCCACCCTGCCCGCCGACGTCCTCGCCTTCGTCCGGCAGCCGCCGGCCGCGCGGCCCGCCCGGCTCACCCAGGCACGCCAACTGCTGCGCGAACCGGGCATCCGGCCCCTGCTCGAGGAGGCCCTGCACATTCCGCAGCTGCGGCCGGGCGTGCTAGCGCTGGCCCAGGTCGACGTCGGCGACGCCCCCGACACCGTGTTCACCGCGCGCGCCGAGCACTGGATGCGTGTGGCCCGAACCAGCTGGCAGGAATCGGCTGCCTTCCTCGCCGACGTGGCCTGGCAGGCCCGTCGCGACGGCCGCCGCCTGAGCGAGCAGATCCCCACCAGCACCGACCGCGGCGCCGACGAGATCATCGTCCGGACCCGCATCCATCTTCTGGGCCTCGCACTGCGCTACGACTTCCGCCGCGTCGCGCTGGAGGAACTGCTGCGTGCCCACCGCGGCCCCTGGGACGTCTTCACCCGGGCGCTGTACGCGTTCGCACTGCTCGGCCAGTCCAAGCCGCAGGGACTGAAGGTGATGGACGAGGTCCTGGCCGAGGCCGGCGACGACGTGAAGGTGCTCCACACGCTGCTGCACGGCCTGTGGCTCGGCGACGGGCTGCCCCAGCGCCACCAGCACATCCTGGGCATCCTCTCCCGGCCGCCCTTCCGTCGGCGCACCGACCCGGTGGCCCTGTTCCGGGAAGCCGGCGCCCTGCGGGAGATGCGGTGCTTCGGCGAGGCCCTGGCCACCATCGACCGCGCGCTGGAACTGCTGCCGCCCGGCGACCCCGGCGTCCACGACGACCTGGTCAGGGAACGAGCACTGATCATCGTCGCCCGTGAAGCCAGCACCTGGACCCCCGCTCCGCCCGCCGACTCTGCGCAGTGACCCGTGCTCGTGTGACGGCGGCCCCCCACCGGCGTGCCGCAGCGAGTCCGGCTCCGGCGGTGCCCACCCCCACCGAGGGAACGCACATCGGCCCGAGCGGCACCTGCGCTCGGCGGCCGCGAGATGGCGCACCGCTTCATGTCACACGCCATCGGCGTTCGACACCTGTAGCAGATGAACACCACGATGAAGAAGGGACCACACCACTCATGTCGACGTCAGCACCATCGGCAACAGCGTCCGCGGAGACAACCGGACGGCGCTTCGCGCCGTCGTGGATCGAGGACATCGCGCAGGCTCGCAGCCTCCTGCCTCCCTTCCGGCTCATCGCGGCCCGGCTCCACCAGGAGATAACGGGCGGCTCGATCGCGCCCGGCAGTCTGCTGCCGTCCGCTCGCGCACTCCAACAGCGCTTCGGCGTCGCCAGCGGGACCGTGCAAAGCGCGATGCGGGTGCTGAAGGACGAGGGGCTCGTCCACACCGTCCAGGGCCGCGGCACCTACGTGCGGCGCGAGAAGGCGCCCGCCTCTGCGGCCGCCGCCGATCCCTTCGGCACCACCCCCGGCCTGGCGCTGTACCAGCAGATTGCCCTCGACCTCCGTCAGCAGATCACGACGGGCGCACTCGCCCATGGCACACGGATGCCGTCGGGCCGCGAACTGGAACAGCGCTATGGGGTGGCCTCCATGACCGCCCGCAGGGCCCTGCAGGTCCTGCGCGACGAAGGACTCATACACACCGTCCACGGCCGGGGCAGTTTCGTCGCCCGGGGCAAGGACGACTCGCAAGAGGGCGTCGGAAAACAGGCACCGGGCGCGGGCCTGCGCCACACCGTGTCCACCATCACCGACAGAGCGCTCGACGAGCTCTACGCGGAACTCGCCGAGCTCCGGCGGCAGCTGGCCGCCCAGCAGGGCGTCACGGAGCCCGACTGCCTGACCCGGCCGACCGGGGGGACCGGTGCCCGGCACCCGTGAACGCCGACGCCCAGCGGGGATCGGGCGAGTCGGGCACCGGCGGTCGTCGCAGCCGGCACCCACTCGCCCCATGGCACACGATCGGCCGGTCGCTCAGTTCGGTCCGCTCGCATAGGCGAGGTGGGCGAGCAGCAACACCGATGGACGGCCCAGGACATCGCCGGCATCCCCCACGCGGTAGAGGGCCAGAGCAGCGTCGGCGAGCGTGAGCAACTCATGGCGCTCAAAGGCGACATCGACGTCAACGGCGTGCGGACGGCCTTCGTCGAGGTCGTCCAGGACGAGTGCCAGGCGCTCCAGCAGCGGCTGCGCCGCCGCCGGAAGCGGCGTACGGGCCGACGCCGCGTGATGCTGCTGGGCGAGCAGGTGGCAGGCACGTGCAAGGACCACCAGGTCCGTCACGGTCAGATCGCTGCCCGTGAGGGGCACCATGGCGGAGTCGGCCAGCCCGAGCACCCGCCACAGCCCGGCGGGGGCACGGTCATCGGGCGCGGGCCGGCCGGCGCAGGCGCAGCGGCCGGAGTCGGGGAGGAATTCCGCGCAGCCGGGGCGTGGGCACAGGTCGGTCTCGGCGACGGCGGTGAGCACGAAGCGCAGCCACAACCGGCCGTCGCCGGACCGCAGGTGCAGCGCCTCGGCGGACGTGCACCAGGCGGTGCCGGCGGGCTCGGCCCGCAGGACCCGTCGGGCCGCCACCAGGACATCCAGGCCGGGGAGTTGACGATGACCGGGATCGGCGGGGGTGGTCCAGCCGGCATCGGTGCGGACGTGGACGACGTAGTCGGCGTCCGGGTCGATCATCTGGCGGGCGGCGGTGTAGTTCATGCGATCACTCCGTAGCGGGGGCGGGGGCGGGGGCGGGGGTGCTCGTGCTCGCCCGTGTTGTTCACTTCGACCAACAGCAGGCCGGGGCCGTCGTTCTGGTCCTCGATGTGCACGTAGGGCACGTCGGTGGTGGCGTCCCACCGGGCGCGGCGGCGGATGAGGACGCTGACGCCGAAGACGGCGATCTCGTAGACGTCGCTGGGGGTGTCGTCCTCGGGGCTGGCGTCGACGACGGTGATCGAGGCGTCGCGGACGCGCAGGAGATAGGGGTCGGACACGTCATGTCTCCAGGAAGGCAGGGCGAGAAGGGCCGGGCCGGGGTCAGTGGCTCGGTGCGGGGGGAAGGGCGTTTGGGGTGGCGATGCCGAGGTCGACGCGGACCTGCAGGCCCTCGACGAGAAGGTGCGCCTCGGCGCGCACGATCAGGCCGACCGCCTCGTCCTCGCCCAGCCCGTCGGCCAGGCGCAGTGTCCCGTCGGCGCACGCGGTGAAACCGGCCTGGACCAGCACGGCGTGGGCGCGGGGTGAGGTCGTGGTGGCGGTCACCGCAGTGCCGCAGACCGTGATGCGGGCGTGAGGTGCGTCGGCCCCGGCCGGTCGGTGGTGGCAGGTCCAGGCCAGCTCGACGATGTCCAGTGTGTGGGGGAGGAGTTGGTCGATCGCGTCGCCGGTCCGGGCGGCGGTGCCCGGGGTTGCGGGGGCGAGCAGATAGACGGTGCGTCCGAGGTGCTCGCGCGGGCTGAAGCCGGCCGAGGTGAGGATGCCGGGGCCGGCCGGGACCGGCGTGTTCAGGAGGGCGAAGGTCCAGGCGTCGTCGGTCGAGCCGAAGAAGACGTCGTTGTGGTCGGTCAGGGCCATTCCAGGGCCTTTCAGTGACAAGGGCGGGCGGGAACGCGCGAAAGAAGGGGGCGGCGGCTACGCGGCCGGTGTGCCGAGGTAGGACCGGAGCAGGCGCAGCGCGGTGAAGATGTGCCGGGCGCGGCCGTCGTCGTCCTGGTCGGCGAAGTCGCGCTCCTCGCTGGCCCAGCAGTAGTCGACGACGTCGGTGACAGCGGCGCGGATCGCGGGCGGCAGCAGCGCGGCGGGCGCACCGGCCTGCGGGTCGTCGGGCGCAGCGACGGGAACGTCGCCGAGCTGGTCCAGGCGGACGGTGCCCGGCTCGATGGTCAGGGCGCTGACACGCACGCCGTCTGCACGAGGAACGTCCGGGTCGATCTCCTCGCCGGTGGCGGCCTCCGCCCGCCCACGGGCATCGTCCACGCTCGTCCCGGTGGCGCGGACCATCACGGTGGCCAGGGCGAGGAAGGCCACCTCCGCCCGCCGGCGGGTGCCCGCCGGGGGTGCGTAGGTGGCGGGGTCCAGGACGGTCAGGGCCTCGCCGATCGCATGAGACAGGTGGGAGGGGACGAGGCTGGAGGACTGCAGCAGCGTGAGCTTGTCGCCGGGGGCCGCCGCGTCGACGGCGTCGAGCAGCTGCCGGTCCCCGGCGTCGTCGCCGGCCCACTGGGACGCCTCGGAGGTGAGTGCGTCCAGGAGCGATTCGGCTGCGGCCGTGAAGGCGTTCCGGGTGGTCATCGGTGGTCCTCAGGGTGTGGAGCCGGACCCGCATCGGACGGGCCCGGCCACGGGGGTCAGGGCAGGGCGGGAATGGGGTGGGACAGGCTCAGCCGGGTGAGGTGTTCTCGCCTGTTCCAGGCATCGATGCAGTCGGGACAGGTGGCCATGAGCGGGTCGGTGGTGACGGGCCGGCCCTGCGGCCTCCGACACATGGCGATGTCCGGGAAGGTGGTTTTCATGGAGAACTGTTCGAGGGGAAGGCCGGGCTTCCAGCGCCTCTCGTCCACCTCTTCCGAGATGCACGCGTCGGTGGAGGGCACCGGGGGAGCCTCGTGGACGGCAAGGGCGAGCTGGAGTAGCCGGTCGCGCACCTGGTCTCTCGGGCCGTGGAGGGCGATGCCGTTGCTGCCGGTCCACACGGCGACGGCGATCTCGCCGGGCTCGACCACCGCTCCGTCGATGTCCTCGCCGGGAAAGAGCAGCTCAGCCCCGCTGGAGGCGTGGGCCCATTCGAGTCGGTCACTCATCAGGAAAGTCCTTGCGGAAGTGGGGGAAGCAGAAGAGGAAAGGGGGTGGGGCGCGGCCCGGCGGCGTACCCTGCGCGGGCAAGGCTGGGGTTCACCCGGGCTCCCAGGGCCCCGGACGGTGGACCGGCCGGTGCTGAGGTCCACCACGAGCCGCGATCCCGCGACGGGACACGTGAAGCTGGAGTAGTCGCGCAGCGCGCCCTCGACGTCGGTCCCGCCGTAGTCGACCGGCGTCTTCGCCCCCGACTGGTGCCGGGCGACAGCGTTGAGGTCCCAGCACACGGGGTCGTAGTCGTTGTCCAGCGTGCTGAAGGTGACCAGGGCGACCGGCTCGGCATGGTCGGTGAGCCCGTCGCGGTGCAGCACCGCGCTGTCCGCGCGCAGCGCGGCCAGGAGCCGGGCCTTGACCCGTACGACACGGCGGGTGCTGATGCGCCGGGCCAGCTCGTCGAGCTGCTGCTCGTCCAGAGCGTCGAGAAGGGGATCGATGATCGATTCGGTGGTGAGCACCGAGATGGTGGCACGCGCCGGGCCGGGGCAGTCGCTCATGATGTGAACTCCTGTGGAGAGAAGAGCCGAAGAGGATCGGGCGGGAGGCCGATGTCGCTCTCCCACGAGTGGTGATCAGTAGGTGATGGGCTCGGAGTGCTCGACGTCGTCCTCGATGTCGGCACCGGCCAGCCGAGCGGCCTCCTCGTACGCGCGCTGCACGGCGTCGCGATGCCGGTCCACGTCGTAGGCGCACGCCCAGTCGCCGGTCCCGGACTGCAGCGCCTCACCGAACAGCCGGTCGGCGGCGTCCTGGTCACCGTCTGGGACCTGGTGGGACTCGGTGATGGTGAGCGTGGTCTCGTTGTCGTCCCACCGGCCGATGAGCAGGACAGCCATGTCGGGCGACTCCCTTCTGTCGGAGTGCGGGGAGCAGACGGCGGTGGTCAGGAGGCCAGGACGAGACGCATGTGCTCGGCGAAGGCGGGCTTTTCGAAGCGGGTCAGGCCGTCCAGGGCGGCCGCGATGTCCTCATAGGCGTCGCGGTCACGAAAGCCGCCGGCGATCTCCTCGCACCGGCCGCCGTACATCGCCCGGACCTCGGCACCGCGCCAGCCGGGACCGCCGTAGTAGTCGAAGACCACCGCGTCCGGCACCGGCGTGCCGAGCTGCTCGAAATGCGCAGCGACCGCGCGGCGCAGCGCCCGCCACTTCCGTTCGGGCACGGCGTACAGGCTGGGCGTGATGTCACCCACTGGCCGCCCCTTGCGGCCCCAGCCGCAGCCCTCGCAGTACCGCCGGCCACGGTGGTTGTGGGCGCGGCACCCGGTGTTGCCGCAGCGCCACAGGTATCCGGCCGTACAGGCCAGGTCGTAGATCACCTGAACTGAGCGTTCGTCGGCATGCTCGACGAGCCGGGCTATGACGCGTTGGACATCGTTCTCAGACATGGACATCTCTTTCGAGCAAGGCGCGCGTGGATGAGCACGGTCGGCGCCAGGAGGCTTTGATGGGGAAGGGGGTGCGGGCGCTCCGGCCCGTTGGCCGGAGGCGGCCCGCTCTCGACAAGAACTACAATACATTTTGAAATTAGAATGTGCAACGCTTCTGGATTTCTCGTCCACGCCTGCCCAAGCGACCGCGTCCCTGCGGAGCTTGGGAGGGGATCGGCAGGTGACGCCTGCGTGCGGGTCGTGCGATCTTGGATGTCTGCCGGACGTGCGGCGGGTGCGCTACTTCTCCGGTGGCGTTGGGCGTGCACGCACCCAGGCCGCTGGACCCGGCCCCTACGCGGCGTCGTCCGGCCATGGTCGAAGGATCGTCGGAAGAAGGTGTTCCGACGCCGGGTGAAGCTGTCCGGTGAGGGCGGTATAGACCGGCTGGTCCCGCCCGAGCCGGAACAGCGGACAGCTCCTGATCGGAGCATCTGCGCTGCCGCTGCGGCCAGTGCCGGGCCGGGGTGGGCGTCAGTCCGCGTATCCCATCTCGCGCAGATGCCGCCACATCCTGGCCCCGGCGGCATCCGAGGCGGCCCGGATGTCGGTGAGGGACTCGGCGTACTTCTCCTCCCATATCCGGTACCGGTCGTGAAGCTGTCCCCGGCGCGTGCGCAGCCGCTGCTCGACTTCGTCCCGGAGCCGATCGTGCAAGATCTCGCGGACGAGCTGACGCTCACCGCCGCGCGCGTCCAGCGCGGCACGAGCCCGGTCCAGACGCGACCCACCCGGCAATGCGCCCGCCGGCGGGCGGACCTCCGCTTCCAGCTGCTCCAGGTGCAGCCGGGCCGTCCGCACCGCCGTCTTGTCGGCCCTGCGGCCCGAGCCGCTCGCCGCCGTCACGGCGTCGTCGGCTGCACGCAGCTCAGCGGCGAATCCCGGCAACAGGCCACGCACCACGGGTTCCTGGTACACGGCCCGCCGCTCGGCGGCGGACGGACGGAGGACCTTGGAGGTCCGGGCATCCGTCTCCGGCTCCAGCCGGCCGCAGACCTCCTGCAGCCACGCGTCGACCGCCCCCACCCACCCGTGGTGGGCCAGGGAGAAGATGTCGTGGCGCGAGGCGTCCCACCAGGCGGCGAAGGCGCCGACCACCGCGTCGCGATCCAGCGGCCCGACCGGACCGAGGCGCTCCAGCAGCGAGACGCGCAACTCCTCGCGGACGACGCCGACATGCCCGGCCGCCGCCGGACCGCCGACGAGGCCGTCGAGGGCACCTGCCGACTGCTGCCACCAGGCGGCAAGGGCGTCGCGAAAGGCGGACTCACGGGCCGTGGCCAGGAGATCGAGCCGGCCGGCGTCGGGCCGCTCGCCTGGCGGGGGGAAGTCGACGTAGTCCGGATCCACCGGCTGCCGCTCGGCGAACAGATCCGTCACCGCCAGTCCGTACGCGTCCAGCAGATCCTGGTGGGCGGCGATCTCGGCGCGCGGCATCCCGCCGAACAGGTGCGCGCGGACGTCCTGCGGTTCCGGTGCCGGCGTGTTGTCGACGTACCGCCTGATGTTGAGGTTGTCGCCGTTGTCCGCCAGCTCCCGGCGGCCCACAGCGCGGGCGAAGCAGGGGACGTCGGCGGCCGCGTGGAAGACGGCGGCCACCTTCGCGACGTGCTCGGCCAGCATCACGTTGCGGGTGCGCTCAGGTCGGTACTCCTGGTCGGCGTTGATGAACAGCACCTTGCCGCGCAGCTGGGGGCGTTTCGTGCCCGGGGAGCGAAGGACCAGGATGCAGGCGGGGACCCCGGTGTTCGTGAACAGGCCGGACGGCAGGCCGATGACCGCCTCGATCACGTCGGCGTCCAGGAGAGCACCGCGGATCTCGGCTTCCGCGCGGTCGCGGAAGAGCACCCCGTGAGGCAGCACGGTGAAGACGCTGCCGCCGCGGTCGCGGACGGCGTGCAGCATGTGCTGCACGAACATCCAGTCGGCCCGCCCCTTCTCGGGAGCCATCCCGTACGGCATGCGTTCGCCGGCCTCGGCGAGCGAGGCCCGGGAGTAGTCCAAGGAGAACGGCGGGTTGCTCAGCACCAGATCGAAGCCGCTGCCGTGCTGGGGGTCGGCCAGGGTGTCCCCGGTGCGGAGGTCGAAGTTCCGCACGCCGTGCATCATCAAGTTCAGTGCCGCCATCGCGGTGGCCCGTGCATTGACATCCTGGCCGGCCAGCGCGAGCTTGCCGGCGTCACCGGTGTGCTCGGCCACGTGCTGGGCGACCTGGATGAGCATCCCTGCGGAGCCCACGCACGGGTCGTAGACGCGGGCGTCGGCGGCTGGCCGGGCCAGCTCCGTCATCAGCCGGACCACCGATGCGGGGGTGTAGAACTCGCCGCCGGTCGCGGCCGAGGCGAACCTGCCCAGGAGAGTTTCATAAGCGGCGCCGAGCACATCCGGGTACGCCAGCGCCGCCTTGTGCAAGGGCACAGACGAAAGCCGGTCGACCAGGGCCCGCAGCAGCCGGTCGGCCTGACCGTGCTGGCGAGCGCCCAGCCGCGTGAAGTCCAGGTGCGCGAACGCGCTGGCGAGCTGGGGGTGCGCAGCCGCCATGGCGTGAAGCGCGGGAGCCAAGCAGCTCTCCGCGATGTGATCGGTGGCGGCCGCGATCCGATCCCACCGGGCCTGCGGCGGGACGTACAGACTTCCCGCCCGGGCGTGGGCCTCGGGGGAGTCGGCAAGGAGCGACGTCTGTGCGGGCCCGCTGCCCTGGGCTGCCGCAGCGGCAGACAGCCGCTTCCGGACGGCGCCGAACTCGTCGCTGGCGTGCTTCAGGAACACGAGCGGCAGCAGATAGTCCTGGTACTCGTGCGGGCTCAGCGCGCCGCGCAGTACCTCGGTGGCGGCCAACAGGTGCCGTTCGAGCTGGGCAAGGGAGATGGGCACAGGGTTCCTCAACGGGGATCAGCCGTGCCGGCGAAGCCGGGCGCGGAAGGGTCAGGCGCCGCAGGCCGGGAACGGCTGTCCGCCGTTCCCGCGCAGGGGCATGCGTGCGTCTGAGGGCATAAGGGCAGGTGGGACGAGCACCAACAGCAGCGAAGACATGGAGAGATGACGCGCGAAGGCGCGGGCCCCGAAACCTCGACAGTTAAAATACATCGTGAAGATGGATTATGCAACGCACGATTGGAGTGGGGTAGCTCAACCGTGCGCGGGCATGGCCGTTCACCGCACCGAGGGCGCCGACAAGAGGAGAGCAAGATGTGCTTGCCGGGAGTGGGCAGAGCCGCTGCCGGAGAGAATGGCGGTCATGTCACTCTCTCTGGCGAGCACCGTGGAGACGGTCGCCCGGCTGCTGGATACCTGCGGGCCGATGGAGCCCCTGCGGCTGAGCCTGAGCGCGCGGGATGTCCAGGCGGAGGTGTGCGGGACGGAACGGGATGCCTCGGCGAGCCTGGTGCGGCTCGCCGAGGCGACGGGCGCAGACCTGTACGCCTCGCCATACGGGGGGACCTCATCGTTGACCGCCGACCTCGGCGCATCCTTGGTCCTCGTTGCCGCCGTCGCTCCACCTGTCGACGGCGGCGGCACGGCCGGCCGTGCAACCTCGACCCGGGCCGCGGCGGACCTCCTGCGGTCCCTTGCGCCCTGGGCCAGCGGGCTGGACCACGTACTGCTGCCCGAGGCGGAGCTGTGGGTGGAGGACCTCGGCGGCTCCTTCACGGTGCGCCTGCTGACGACGGCGGGACCGAGCAGCGACCTCGAGACCGTCGCCGCGGCCGCGGGCGACGGCCTCGACCGGCCCAGGACCTGGTGCACCGACAGCGGCATCGACGGCGAGGGACATCTGCCTTGCGGCCGCCGCGTGCAGTTCGGCGTCGTGGCTCTGTCGTAGGAGGAGTTCTTCTCCCGGCCGAGGGCTACCCCTGGTCCGGGACGACCACGTGGCCGAAGCCCATGGTCTGGGGCCGGGTGTGATAGCCGAAGGCGTTCAGGATGCTGCCCAGGGCGAGGTGCATCGTCGCGCGCGTGGTCTCGTGGCGCACAATGACGTCCTCCGCCTTCCGGCCGGCGTCCTTCATGTCCGCGGCCGCCTCGTCCAGCCGGTCGTGTGTGCGCCAGGCGACGTGCACCTGATGACAGTCGACGAAGACGAGTACGCCGCCCTCCTCGTCGTCGTGCCGCTCGGGCGGCACCGGCGCGAAGCCCGCGCTCTCCAGATCGAACCGCACGCGGGCCGCGAGCTCCTCCAGCTCTGCGTCGGTGGGCACAAGCATCGCTCAACTCCTTCGATCATGGCGGCATCGCCCCGGACGGTCATCATGGCGCGTTGGCAACACCCAGGTGACGCCGGCGGCATAGGACCGGCCGGTCCCTCAACGTGGCGGGAGCCAAGTCCGGTTGGGTGCGTCGGGCGCTGCGCGCCGTCGTCGGCGCCGTTGCCCCTGCACGGCCTCAGCCAGTGCCGGCCTGGCCGGCCGTTCGGAGGTTCTCGGCCTCGGTCTCGGCGCAGTAGCGGCCGATGAGTATCCACAACGGCAGGGACAGCCCCGGGAGTTCGCTGGCCAGGAGTCGGGCAGCCTCATGGATCGCGTGCTGGGCCTGGGCGATGTCCATCGTGTCGCTGCCGCGCCGCGCCCGCCCCAGCGACCTCCCGGCGGACAGGATGTGCTCGTGGGCCTCGCGGCTGATCGACTCCACTCGCATGGGACTGCCCGGGGTGAACAGCGACGGAGAGCGGGGCGAGGGGTCGAAGACGGCCGCACGGGTGCGGCTGTAGCGCGTGGCCCGCAGTTCGACCATGTACACAACCGCCGCGTGCCAGCAGGCGGGATCCGGCTCGCCGGTGCGCGCTGCGAAGGTGGTGATGGCCCGGTCGGTGCTGGCCTCGGCACTGTCCAGGGAGCCGTCGCCGCCACCGAGCCGGAAGTCCTCCAGCTTCTGGGCGGACTCGATCACGTGGACGTGCGCGGACCGGGCGTAGTCCTCAAGGCTCCGGCGCATGAGGATGTCGCCGTCCTCCACGAGGATCCGCGACCCTGGCACGGCCGGTTCACCGGGTTCTGCCGGAAGGTCGGGGCGGGGCGGGAAGGACATGGTCGTGTGGCTCCTTGCGGTCGTAGCGGGGGAGAAGGCGGCGCCGCGCGCCGTTCCGGCCGGGGTCGGCCGTCAGCCGGGTAGGGGGTAGGTCTCGATGTCCTCGACGGGCGGCTCGTCCGCAGCGGGGTCGTGCTGCCAGTAGCGGAAGCGGTAGTGCTGCGGCGAGTCCGCGGGGTGCTCGGGGACCGTCGTGATCGTGGCGGTGCAGTTCAGGAACCGGCGTCCCCCGGCGTAGGCGTAGCCGTGATGGCTCTCGTCGTGGACGCTGAAGACCTGGGGGTGGATCGAGCCGGGCGGCAGGATCCGGAAGGACAGCCGCTGCCGCCGGCGGGCCCTGCTGTATGCGGCCTCACGCGACCAGTGATCGCTGAACCAGGCCAGCGTGTGCACCTCGATGCGGTCGGGGGTGATCAGAAGGAAAACCGGGTCAGTGGCGCCGGCACGGCCGATCGCGCCGAGGAGCGAGGCGGACGCGATCGCCGTGGCCGGGTGGGCGCTGCCCGGGGCGCCGGACGCACGCGAGGGCATGGGCTGACCGTTCGGGGAAGCGGGGGAGTGGTCAGTCACAGCCGCACTCACAGCCCTGGTCCGCGGTCAGCAGGAGCGCGGGCACGTAGTAGGTGTCGTCCGCGCCGCCGCGCAGATCGGCGGGGAGGTCGTCGAAGCCGATACCGCACGCCCACAGCGTGGCGATGACGTCGTTCAGCTCCTTCACGCGCGCGAGGGCACCCTCGGGCCAGCGTTCTTGCAGATGGGCGGGCAACTGCGGAAGGGGCGCGGTGTCCAGCCCGAACTCGCTCACTGTGCTGCCGCCGGCCCCGACCAGACGCGCGGCGACGAACCCGCCGTGCTTCTCGGCAAGGACCAGAGCAAGCGCCGCCGGGAAGAGGGCCTGCAGTGTCTCGACCAGGTCTGTGGCCACACGGGCGGCCGCATCGCGCTGCTGCCGGTGGAGATCGTTCAGGCGGGACCAGGCCGTCTGGCCGGCCTTCTGCGCCTGACCGCGGTCCTGTTCGAGGGCTTCGGCGATCCGCACGGCAGCGCGGCGGGCCTCGGGCTCCTCCGGGATGTGTCCGTCGTCGTCGGCGGCGTGCGCCATGAACCGTGCGATCTCACCGCGGGTGCGCGCGCCGAGCGGCGCGTCGTCCCGCACACGCTCGGCCGCTGCGTTGATGAAGTCGGACTTGGACAAGGAGACCCCTCCCAGGGGACGTTCGGACAATCAGGGAAAGCACAATACATCGTGAAAGTAGAATAAGGAACAGCTATAGTACATCGCGAAACAAGATCAAGAATTGACGCCCTCTCGGCGGGTGCGTTAGATTCGCGTTAGATTCGGTGACTGGAGGTAGACGATGCTCGACTCCGTGGAGGCGGTGCTCGCGCGGCTCCCCATGGACGGGCCCGTGCCGCCACTGCCGCCCCCGGCGGAGCGCGCCCGGCTCCGCGAGGCGTTCGGGTGGACCAAGACCCAGCTCGGCACGGCGCTGGAGGTGTCGCGCGAGACCGTGTGGACCTGGGAGAAGGAGCCGCCCCGCGCGCCCCGCGGCGCCAAGGGCCAGCTGTATGCGCGGATCCTCGCCTACTTCGCCGCCGAACTCACCCGCGCCGCAGATCCCGTCCCGGCCCCGCTCGAGCCCGCGCCCGTAACCGTGGCCGCAGCCGCGACTCCGGCGCCGGCCGACGCAGGTGAGGACCAGCCCCTCCAGCTCGGCTTCGACATCGAGGACCCGCCCGACCTGAACTGGGACCCGCTCCCCGTGCCGGCGGCCGTCCCCGAGTCTGCCGTCGGGTTCGACGCCCCCGGCTCCTGGACCGAACTGCCCGAGGGCGTCACCCGCCCTTGTCTCCGGTGCGGGGGGCCCACCACCTTCCTCGTCGACGGCCAGCCCCGCCATGTCTACCTGGAAGTCCACTCCCGCATGGGCATGCCGCGATGCGGCAGCCACCTGGCCGCCACCCGGGCGCCCGCAGCCGCGGACCACCATCTTCCCGCCCCCGCCCTGGCCGTTGCTCAACCGCCCTCCGCACCGGTCGCATCCGGCGAGACGGTCACCGCTGCGCCGGCGCCGACCCCGGAACCGACGGCTCCCGAACCGGAGCCGGTGGCGGCCCCCGCGCCCGCCCGCCCGGCGGCCCCCGCCCGCCGCCCGGCCGCCGCACCGTCGTCCTCCCGGCGCAAGGCCGCGCGGAAGCCGGCCGAGAAGCCGGTGGCACCCGAGCACGCCGACGGTCCGCTCGCCGTCCTCGACATCACCGACGGCGCGCTGACCGCACACCTCATCGACGGCCGCACCGTGCCGTGCCCCGCCAGGACCCTCCAGGCCCTGGCCGCCTGGTCCCTGGACAAGAAGAAGATCCGCCTCGGCGCGGCCAAGCTCCACGACAACGGCTTCGACCAGGACCCGCTCCTCGTCCTCACCACCGCGGCCGTGGAGCACTTCGGCCTGCCGGTCCATCTGGAGGACCAGGAAGACCTCCGCCTGTCCGCCGACCACAAGGTCGTCAAGAACCTCACGCGCGCCGGCTGGGAGCTGACCAAGTCCGGCTTCGGCCCCTGGCCGCGGATCTTCAAGCGCCTCGACGGCAAGCGCCACTGCGTCCAGCTCGCTCTCCTGCCCTGGCGCGCCCTGGAGACCCGGGCCTGGGGGACGGCCGGCGACCTTCCCGCGCCCGAACTCACCCGGCTGCTGGGCACCTTCGCCCGCATGGTGATCACGCCCCGCGGCACCGTCGCCGTCACCGCCGAAGAGCTCATGACCGCGGTGCGCCCGCCCACCAAAGCCGTCTGGAGCGACGAGGAGAACAAGTACGTCTCGGCCAAGGTCCCCGACACCCTGCACACCGTCGTCGACCCGGCGCCGTGCGAGGCCCCCGAAGAACACCCCCTCGTGGCGGCCGACTACCCGGAGGAAGGGTCCCGGCCCGCCAGCGAGGCCCTCGACGAGGAAGCCTGCATCTGGATCCGGCCCATCCACATGGTCACCGACGACGAACGGGCCCGCCCCAACGTCGCCGCCCTCGACGTGTCGGTCGCCTTCCTCGCGGCCTGCCGCCGCCTCCACGTCGGGACCGGCCCGGCCATCCACCGTCCCCACCACCCCGACTTCGACCCCGACCTGCCCGGCTCCTGGTACCTGGACCTCTCCCACGCGGAATTCGACCCCCGCCTGCCCAACCCCTTCACCTCCAGCGGCCAGCGGCCCGAAGGCCCCGCTTGGTACGCCACCCCTACGGTCGCCTACGCGATCGAACTCGGCGTCGAGGTCCGTCCGATCGAAGCCTGGGTCCGCACCACGCACAGCCCCTACCTCCAGCTCTGGTACGAGAGGCTGCGCGCCGCCTACCTGTCCGCGATGCACGATCTCGGCGTCACCGCCGACCTCGACGACGAGGCGTTCATCGCCGCCATGGCCACCTACAAGGACGGCGACCCGGCCCTGGTCACCCTGGTCAACGCGATCAAGGCGACGGCGAAATCGGGCATCGGCAAGCTCCGCCAGCGCCCCAACCTCGGCGTCGACCACGTCTTCGGCGACCCGTGGCCTGCGCTCAAGCGCGTGACCTGGCGGCCCGACATCCGCGCCGCCGTCCTGTCGAAGGCGCGCACCAACATGCACCGCAAGATGCGCAACCTCGCCGACACCGCCGACCGCTGGCCGCTCGCCGTCAACAACGACTGCGTCGTCTACGCGACCGACGGCCTCTCCCCACTGCCCGTCCTGCTCGGCCCCGACGGGCAGCCGATCCGCGGCGGCTTCCGCCTCGGCGTCAACCCCGGCTCCGTCAAGCCCCAGGGCTCCCAGACCATGACCTGGGCGCTGGACCTGCTCGCCGCCGAGGTGAACATCGCCAACGAGATCAAGGACGCCTCGCTCGTCCGCGTGGCCTGAGACCCGAAAGAGACTGACTGATCGTGGGACTGATCGAAGACCGCCTGGAGGAGGCCGCCGAGACGGCCTACTCCCAGCCGATCCCCAAGACCCTCGGCGCGCGGATCCGCTTCCTGCTCAAGCAGGAAAAGGGCGTCAGCCGCGCCGAAGCGGCCCGCGCGGTCGCCGAGAAGATCGGCAAGAGCCAGCGCACCGTCGAGCGCTATCGCGACGACCAGATCAAGACGACCAAGCCGGAGACCGCCACCGTCATCGAGGCGGAGGTGAAGAAGCTCTGGCAGCCGATCGTCAAGGCGAAGAAGCTCCAGGCCGCCATCACCACCGCCGGCATCAAGGTCGACGTCCGCGGCAAGTTCGGCTTCACCTCCCCGCGCGGCACCACCAACGACCCCCGATACCGGCGCCTGTCCCGCCGCCTGGACGCGGACACCACACGCGCCCTCTACGAGGCCAAACAGGCCGGCGCCAGCGAAGACGAACTCGCCCAGATCGTCGCCGACGGGCTGCGCGACGACTACTTCACCGACGGCGGCACCCGCGCCCAGACCCTCCAGCAGGTCGAGCTGAAAACAGTCGACCACATCCGCTTCCAGCTGGGCTGAACCCATCGCCCACCACCGGGCTGAAAGGCCGACCACCACGTGTCCGCGACCACCACCGCCCCGCCCCCGAAAGTGCGGCTGTTCAAGCACCAGTCCCAGGCCGTCCATGCCGCCCTCACCGCGCTGCGCCACACCGCCCGCACCTCCATCGTGATGGCTTGCGGCACCGGCAAGACCTACGTCGCCGCACGCACCGCAGCGCGCGTCGCCCCCCAGGGCACCCGCCTGGTGCTGCTGCCCACCCTGGAACTCCTCGCCCAGACCATCGACGACTGGCGCACCGCCGGCATGACCGGCCCCGTCCTCGCCCTGTGCTCCAAGCGCCCCAACACCACCAGCGAATCCGTCGCCTTCACCACCGCTCCGTACGCGCTGACCGCCGCGGTCCACCAGAACCCCGGCCTCACCGTCTTCGCCACCTACCACTCCCTGCCCCGGGTCCGGCAAGCCCACCGTGACTACGCCCTGCCGCCGTGGTCACTGATCGCCGTCGACGAAGCCCACCGCACCAGCGGCCACCTCGGCAAACGCTGGGCAGCCGTCCACGACGACGAACTGGTGCCCGCGCACAAGCGCCTCTACCTCACCGCCACACCAAGGATCTGGTCCGCCGGCGAACCCTCCGAGGACGAGGACGCCTCCCTCGTCGCCTCCATGGACGACCCCGCCCTCTACGGCGAGACCTGCTACCGCCTCCCGCTCGCCGAGGCCATCGATATGGACCTGCTCGCCGACTACCGCATTGTCGTCATGGAGGTGAACGAGGCCACCATCCGCACCCGCCTGGGCATCTCCGACCGGGCCACCGAGGCCGAGCTGCGCCAGGCCGCCCTCCAGATCGCGGTCCTGCGCGCCATGGCCGAACTCGACCTGCGCCGCGTCGTCTCCTTCCACCACCGCATCGCCGACGCCCACGACTTCGCCGCATCCCTGCCCGAAGCCGCGAGACTTCTCTACGCCCTCGACGAGACAGGCACCGGCTGCCCCGACCCGGGCGAACTGTGGGCGGCCGCGCTCGACGGCACCCAGGACCCCGCCTGGCGCCGATACCTCCTGGACTGCTTCGACGGCCGCCCCGGCCAGGACCTGGCGCCCGCCCACCGCACCGTGATCGCCAACGCCCGCCTCCTCGGCGAAGGCGTCAACATCCCCTCGATCGACACCGTGGTCTTCGCCGACCCCAAGGAATCGATCGTCGACACCGTCCAGGCCGTCGGCCGCGCCCTGCGGCAAAAGCCCGGCCAGGGCAAGAAGGCCACCCTGATCATTCCCGTGTACGTCGCGCCCGGCGAGGACGCCGACGATCTCCTCGGATCCAACCTCTACAAGCCGCTCTGGCGCGTCCTGCAGGCCCTTCGCGCCCACGACGACCGCATCGCCGACCGGCTCGCCGTCCCCCAGCAGCCCTCCAACCCGGAACCCGACGACGAAGACGAGGAAGGCGTCCCCCTCGACGTCGTCTTCGACCGGCCCTTCCCTCCGGACACCATCGCCCAGGCCTTCAAACTGCGCGTCCTCCACCCCCGCGACGCGTCCTTCCGCCGCGGCCTGGAAGCCGCCACCGCCTACTACGACCACCACGGCCACCTCGACGTCCCCCAGCTGCACGACGACGAGAACGCCTTCGCCCTCGGCCGCTGGATCAACCGCATGCGCAAGGCGTACGTGGCCGGCACTCTCAAGCGCTCCCAGATCAGGGCCCTCGAGAACATCGGCATGATCTGGAACCTCCACGCCCAGGCTGCCGAACGGGGCCTGCTCCACGCCCGCAACTGGGCCGCCACGCACGGCCACCTCGCCGTCGCCACCAGCGAGATGATCGGAGACTTCGCATTCGGCCGGTGGCTCACCAACCGCCGACGGGCCGCCCGGGAGCGCGCGGACAAGGGGCTGGAGCCCGATCCCACCGATCTCGCGCTCGCCGAACTCGACCCGTACTGGAACCCGCTCTGGTCGATTACCTGGCAGCGCCTCTACTACACCGCCCGCACCTATGCCGAGGCCAGCATCACCCTCGACGACCTGCCCGCCGACTTCCTCACCGACGACGACGAACCCCTCGGAGAGTGGGTGCGCACCCAGAGCACCGAGTTCGCCGAACTCCACCCCGAACAGATCCAACTCGTCCGCGACCTCAGCATCACCCTGATCGAACCACCCGCCGACGAGCCGGCGCTGCCCACCGGCCGCGCCGCCCGCCAGCAGCGCCAGCTCGAGAAGGGCCTCGCGGCCGTCGAAGCCTTCCGCGCCCGCGAAGGCCACCTCCACATCCGCCAGCGCGACACCGTCGTCCTCGACGGCACGGAGTTCAAGGTCGGCCAGTGGGTCAACAACCTCCGCAAGCGCTGGGACTCCCTGCCCGACCACCACCTCCAGGCCGTCACCGCAGTAGGACTGACTCGGCACGCGCACCAGGACGCGCCGGCTCCCACGCCAGGAGCTGGGCCTACCGAGAACTGATGGACCCGCTCGCAGCGCCGGGTAACCCTTTGAAACGGTGTGGCGTCCTACACCCGTCACCGTGAGCAGCGACACTCGCGCCATGACCTCTCCGACACTACGGGTGCTCCCCGCTGCTCACGTCGCCCTGAACGTTCTCCTTGCTGCCCGGCCCGCCTGGAGACACGGCATCGGGGTGTCGACGCTTTCGGACTGGACCACCACCGACACCAGCTGGTTCCTCGTCCTTGACCGAGACGACTTGGAAGAGACGGTGTGCCCCGCCGAGATCAGCGTGGAAGAAGAGCAGATCACGATCACCCACACCCGCGCGCTCGGCCGCCACCCGGGCTTCGAGCAGCAGGCCGTCGCGACAACCGTCCCCCTCACGCCCCGCGGCATCGAGCACCTGCTGCTCCTGCTGCCGGCCATCGAGACTGCCGGTTCCCACTCGGTACTCACGGCCACGTAAGGAGTCCCAACGACAGTGACCTGCCCGGCCCCGTAACCACCGCCGGGCGTCGGGGCCCCGCCTGCGTCCGGAGGATAGGCGGGGCCCGGATGGGGGAGAGAGAAGGCGGCGTAACCACCAGGGGAGGGGGGCACAGGATGGGCACGGTGCTGTTGGCGGCGTTAGTCGCAGCCGTACTCGCTGTCGTCGTCACGGGTCTCGTGCGCGCCGGGCGGCGCGAGGCACGGGCGGAGAAGCAGCGGCTCGCCGAGGACGCGCAGCTCCAAGCCCGGCGCTCCTTGGCTGCGGTGTGGACGATGGACGACCGCGCTTTTGAGGAGTACGTCGCCGAGCTGTGCCGCCGCGACGGCTGTACCAAGGTGGAGCGCGTGGGCGGCTCAGGCGACCTCGGCGCCGACGTGATCGGCCACCTGCCCGACGGTAGGAAGATCGTCGTGCAGTGCAAGAGGTTCGCCAAGCATCGCTCGGTGGGAAGCCGCGACATCCAGACGTTCAACGGCACCGCACGCGCCGAACACGGCGCGGACGTACCGGTGTTCGTGGCGTCCTGCGTCTTTACCCGTCCGGCCCGGGACTTCGCCGCGCGACACGGCCTGTGCCTCGTTGACGTCGATCTCCTCGGCTTCTGGAACAGCGGAACCACCCTCAGCTCCCTGGTGGAACTCGACATCGGCCGGTCCGGGACCAACCGCAAACTCAGCCCCGACCACGACTGACGAGGACCCCACCGTGCAGGACACCGACACCTTCATCCACGCGTGGCGCATCGAGGAGCGCGAGTACCGGCGCCAGCAGGAGCGCCGCGGCCGCCGCTTCGCCTACCCGCGCCTTACAGCCGCCCGCACCGCCCTGGTCGTCATCGACATGGTGCCGTTCTTCGTCGATGCCAACCCCTACGCCCGCGGCATTGCCCCGAACATCCAGCAGCTCGCCGACCGGCTGCGGGCGGTCGGCGGGACCGTCGCCTGGGTCCTGCCCGCGCGCACCGAACGCACCCCGGTCGGCGACGAGTTCCACGGCCCCGAGGCCGCCGAGATGTTCCGCAACTCCGGCGGCACCGGACCGCTTCCCGGCCGGCTGTGGCCGGGCTTCGCCACTGCACCGGACGACATCTTCGCGGAGAAGAGCGCGCCGAGCGCCTTCTTCCCCGGCCGCTGCCCGCTCCCGGACCTCCTCCAGGAACGCGGCATCGACACCGTTCTGATCACGGGCACGGTCACCCAGGTGTGCTGCGAATCTTCGGCCCGCGACGCATTCACCCTCGGCTACCGGGTTGTGATGGTCGCCGACGCCAACGCGACCGGCCGCGACCAGGACCACAACGCCACACTTGCCACGATCTACCGCTCCTTCGGCGACGTACGCCCCACAGCAGAGGTCCTCGATCTGATCGACGACGCGCCGGCGCCCTGAGAACCCCGCCGACGCATCCCGGACCCCGGCGAGCAGCCAACTGCCCGCCAGCGGACGGGGATCGCGCATGACACCCGGCCAGGGCCGGGTAGAGGGGCGGGTGGGCAGAATCATGAAGCGGGGGAGGCAAGCAGAGGTGACGCGAGGCGACGAGGACCTCCCGTTCCAAGGACTGATCCTGGACTTCGCGGGAGTACTCACCGAGGGAGTGGACAGCGCCCACCGGAGCTGGTGCCAAGCTCAGGGACTGGCGGAGTCCGCGTGGGAGAACACCTTGGAGGACCATCCCGAGGGCCGCGAGCTGTACAAGGCCCTGGAGAGCGGGCGGATGACGCAGACCGAGTGGAACCGCCGCACCGCCGCGCTCCTTGGTGTCGCTGACCACCAGAACTTGATGGGCCGGGCCTGGGGCACCGTCCGCCCGGCCACGGGGATGATCACCTTGGCCCGGGCCGCGCGCCAGGCCGGCTGCGCCGTGGCTCTGCTGTCGAACTCCTTCGGCCTCGATCCGTACGACCCGTACCGACAACTCGGGGTGTGGGACTTGTTCGACGTCACCGTCATCTCCGAACACGAAGGCATCGCCAAACCCGACCCGGCGATCTACCGGACTGTCCTGGATCGACTCGGACTGCCCGGCTCCGCCTGCGTGTTCGTCGACGACCGCCTCGACAACCTCGTCCCGGCCGCCGCGCTCGGCATCACCACGGTGCACGCCGACGGCCGCGACACCGTCCTGGCGCACCTGGCCCAGTTGCTGAGACTGCCAGCGGGCCTTCACTGACCCATCGACCTACCGCTGCGGATGGAGCCAGCTGCTCCCGCCCCGACACGGCTGTCGACGACACCGTCAGGATTCCGCGGACTGCGGGGTCCGTGCACTGTCGAACGCCAGGACCTCCTCGCGGATCCGGCGCAGGTGCGAGGCGGACATGTGCCCGCCGCACAATCTCACGTTGATGCCCTCCTTGCGCATATCCCGCAGCACACCGAAGGCCTCCAGCTGCTGGACGGTCCTCTCGCATGCGGCGTCAGAGGCGCAAGGAGATGTCGAGGTGGTGCCCAGGTAGGCGTTCAGCTCGGCGCGTTCTTCGGGACCCAGCGCGATGCGATGGCCCGCTACGGCTGCCGGAAGCCACGACGGTGCGGGACCCAGGTGGCGCAGGTCCAGGCCCAGCCCCTTCAGCGCCGTCCGGATCCGTTCAGCGCGTCGCGCCACCAGGGCATCGGCCACGGCGACCTCAGGCTCCGCCGGAACTGATGCAGCGGGCGCTGCGTGGGCGACGGACGAAGGAGACGAGGCGAACCGGCGGCGGAGCTTTTTGTACATTGCTCCGATAATGCCATTTCGTTCCGGCCGGCCACTGGCCAGCCCGCGGCACGACGTCGCCGACACGGCACTGTCGTAGGGCAGTGGCAGGATGTGAGGGTCGCGCCCTTGCCCAGGTCACATGGTCAGGGGGATCCACAGATTGGGAGAGCAAGATCATGAACCGCAGTGAGCTCGTGGCAGCCCTTGCCGACCGCGCCGAGGTGACCCGCAAGGACGCTGACGCAGTGCTGGCCGCGCTCGCCGAGACCGTCGGCGACGTCGTCGCCAAGGGCGACGAGAAGGTCACCATCCCCGGCTTCCTGACCTTCGAACGCACTCACCGCGCCGCTCGTACCGCCCGCAACCCCCAGACCGGTGATCCGATCGAGATCCCGGCCGGCTACAGCGTGAAGGTTTCGGCTGGCTCCAAGCTCAAGGACGCCGCCAAGGGAAAGTGAGCCCACCGCCGCACGACACGGGCACCGGGCGAAAGATCTGGATTCCGGGCCGTGCCCCGGGGTAGAACGGATCCGGCCGCCGCCATCAGGCAGCGGCCCCCAGACACCCCAGCCGAGCATCCTCGGCGACAGCGAAGGACGCAGTATGGCCAGCGGCACCGTGAAGTGGTTCAACTCCGAAAAGGGATTCGGCTTCATCTCCCAGGACGGCGGCGGGCCGGACGTCTTCGCGCATTACTCCAACATTTCCGGCCAGGGCTTCAAGGAATTGACCGAGGGCGAGAAGGTCACCTTCGACATCACCCAGGGCCAGAAGGGCCCCCAGGCCGAGAACATCGTCCGCAGCTGACACCGGGGCGCGCTTGCACCCTCCGTCGGAGCCCCTGTGTAGAGTGGCACCACCGACGCGGGGTGGAGCAGCTCGGTAGCTCGCTGGGCTCATAACCCAGAGGTCGCAGGTTCAAATCCTGTCCCCGCTACGAAACGAAGGGACTCGGCGCCAGCCGGGTCCCTTCGCTCTTCCTTGTCCCGAGCGTCAGGCGCCAGGGGTCCTGAGACGTCACTCCAGAGGAACAGCACAGACCGGGGAGCCGTGGCGCAGTTGAACGGCGGCGGCGGTCGCCAGGGCCGACTTCACCACCCCGGCGTGACCTCCGATGACGATCCGGGCATCGTCCAGCGTGCCGAGATCGGCGTCGATCACGACACCTCGACCGCAGACCTCGAGTTCGTACTGGCCGGGGCCCTGCTCGCGCACCCGATAGCTCTGCGCGCCCAGTTCGCACTCCCAGGTCCCAGGCACGGACTCGGCCAGGTCGACGAGGGTGCGGATCTGGTCCAGCGGACTGGCCACGATCGGGTGGACCTCATCGGCATGTTCCTCGAAGGCCCGCCTCGCGAGAAGGGCGAAGCGATACCGCCCCACCTCCCCGCACTCCGGGCACCGGAGGATGAACACGTCCGGGCCGTCGGCCTCCTCCTCATTGAGCTCGGTGATCGTCGGCCGCAGCCCGTTCACCACCGGCTCCAGAGCCACAGCCTTGCGTGGTCGTCGGCTCACTGGCCCCTCCGTTTCACGTCCTGTCGATGGCGTCCGCATTCTCCCGCATCGAGAACCTCGCCCGACAAGCAGACGCGATGTCGGCATGAGCACACCGCCAGCAGCCCTAGGGTCCTCGGATATGACGCAGCGCATCAGGATCGCGAGCAGGACCTCGATCATGGCCACCGCCCAAGTCACGTGGCTGATGGGGGAGATCACCCGGACCCGCCCGGACGTCACCTCGGAATTCGTACCGATCACCACGACAGGGGACCGCTGGACCGGCCCCCTGGCCGAGGTCGGCGGCAAGGCCGTGTTCACCAGCGCGGTGACGAGGGCCGTCCTCGACGGCCACGCAGACCTCGCACTGCACTGTTCGAAGGGCATGCCCGGCGACGCGCCCGAACCCGACGGCATGGTGTGCCTGTACCCGCGGCGCGACGATGTCCACGACGTCCTCGTCCACCGTCACGGACACAAGCTGGACGACCTACCGCCCGGCACCCGCATCGGCACCTCGGCCCCACGCCGGATCGCCCAACTGACCGCATCTCACCCGCACCTGGTCCTGGTCCCCGTGCGAGGGAACGCCGACACCAGGCTCGCCTTGGCCCAAGACGGCGAGACCGTCGACGCCGTGATCCTCGCCCGAGCCGGCCTGCGCCGGATCGGACGGGAGGCCGAGGCCACGGAAACCCTGGACATGCACCGGCTGATGCCCGCCCTCGGCGCCGGCCAACTGGCCATGCAGGCCCGGGAAGCCGATCAGACGACCCTGGCGGTCCTGACCCCGCTCACCGACGCGGCCGCCACCCAGGCGGCGACCGCGGAACGCACCCTGCTGCGCGCCCTCGCCGGGCACTGCCATGCCCCCATCGCCGGGCACGCGACCGTCGACGCGCGGGGCGAGGTCTGCCTCGCCGCCCGGGTGTACGCCCCGGATGGCTCCATCGTGCTCGACTCCGGCCGGACCGGACGCGTCCCGGAGGAGGTGGGGGCCGCCGTCGCCGAGGACCTCATCAGCCGCGGCGCGAACGCGGTCCTCGCGGCATCCCGCCGCAGCTGAGAACAGCGGGCAGGACGCCGTCGACCCGCAGCGTACGGGCGCCGGCGCCTGCACAACCGGTGCTCTCCGGGCGTTTACGTATGCTCCGCGGCACCGCGGGCGCTCGCGCCGGCGGTGCCGCGGGCAGAGGGCCCGGGCGTGGATCCGGAACGCAGGGCTGGAGGAACAATGCGCGGCACTACGGTGGCGGGCCGCTACCGGATGGTGGACACCCTCGGCAGCGGAGGCATGGGCGAGGTGTGGCGCACCGAGGACCTCCATGAAGGCCACGAAGTCGCCCTCAAGACCATCACCCTGGACGGCGACCCTGTACGTGAGGCCGCCTTCCGCCGGGAGGCCGGCGTCGCCGCACGTCTGTCCCATCCGCACGTGGTCGCCGTCCGCGACCACGGCACCGCCGACCTCGACGGCCGCCGCGTCCTGTTCCTCGCCATGGACCTCGTCGACGGTCAGGCCCTGAGCACCCGGATCACCGGACCGCTCCCCGTCGCGGACGTCCTGATCTGGGCCGATCAGATCAGCCAGGCTCTTGATGCCGCCCACCACGCCGGGATCGTTCACCGGGACGTCAAGCCGTCCAACGTCCTGATCGACCAGGACGGCGCGGCGATGCTGTGCGACTTCGGCATCGCCCGCCTCCCCGACACCCGCCGGCACACCCTGACCGTCACCGGTGCCGCCATCGGCACCCCCGCCTACATGTCGCCCGAACAGGCCCGCGGCGACAAGACCCTGGGCGCGCCCAGCGACATGTACTCACTGGGTTGCCTGCTCCACGAACTGCTCACTGGCACCACCCCCTTCGACGGAGCCGGCTGGGACGTCCTCCACCAGCACGTCCACGCCGCCCCCGCGCCTCTGTCCACCCTGCGCCCGGGCCTGCCCCGCGAGCTCGAGGACCTGGTCCTGGAGCTCCTGGAAAAGGACCCAGGCCGCCGCCCGACCGCCGCCCAGGTCCTGGCGCGGCTCGCCCGTCTGCACGCCGCCCTGGTCGCCGATGCCAGCGTGCCGACCATCGCCCGGCACCACCGGCCGGTCCCCACCGTCGTGGACGCGGCGCCCTGCAGCAGCGGCGCTCCGCGCGTCACCGGGTGGTTGGCTGGCGCAGTGACCGGCGCCGCGATCACCGGCGAACTCGCCTGGACCACCCCGATGCCGTCCCCGTGGCCGGCCACCCTCGGCACGCTTGCCGGCCTGCTCCTGAGCGCCCTGCACCTCCTCGACGCACCGCAGCCGGCGGCCCGTCAGGAGGAACTGCGGGTCAGCACCGTCGGCCTGTTCACCATGCTCCTGATCGCTCTCGGACTCTCCGTCGGGCTCCTCATCGCACAGCCGAGCATGTGGTGGGCTGCGGTGACCATCGCCTTCCTGGGCGGCCCCGTCCTCGTGGCCTGCACCATCACGGTGAGCCGCGCGGTCCAGCACATGTTGAACCGTCCCACCCGCCCAGCCGAACTCGCTTCGAGCGCCGGGGCCTTCCACACGGCTGCCCTGCTCATCGCCGCCGACCACGCGGGCTTCTCGACGCCCGCGATGCTGGCCGCTGGCCTCGTGCTCTGGCCGACCACGGCACTGATCACCGCGCTGGTCACGTCCCGCAGAAACTCCCAACTAACCCACCAACTGGTACAACTCGCCCCGAGTATCGACACGACCGCAGCATCCCGCTGTGCCGTCAACGCCAAGACCGCCGTTAGCCGGGCATGAAGGGCGCTCGGACTGCTTGATCGATTCGGGCGCCTCCGGTTCCAACGACATCAAGAGGGATGGATCCCGTGCCCGCGAAGGTCACCAAGGACAAAGTGCTGTGCTACGTCGTACGCGAGGGGAAGCTGCTGGTCCTCCGGCACACCGACTACAGCTACGAGGAGGTCGGCATCCAGGTCCCGGCCGGCACCATCCGCGCGGGCGAGACCCCGGAGGCTGCAGCACTGCGGGAGGCCGGCGAGGAGACCGGCCTGAAGGGCTTCAAGATCGTGCGGAAGCTCGGTGAGACCGAGTACGACATCAGCCCGTACCGGTTCGAGGTCCAGCACCGCTATGTCTTCCACCTGGAGCTGGCCGAGCCCACGTTGGAGCGGTGGGCCAGCCAGGAGGAGCACGACGGTGAACAGGAGCCCACTCGGTTCGAGTGCTTCTGGATCCCGCTCGAGGCCGCCCACGTCCTCCAGTCCGGTCAGGGCGCCCTGCTGGGGCGCCTGTACGACTGACCGTCGTCCGGTCGCGGCCCACCGCCGGATGCAGCCGACGTGTCCCGTCAGAACGGCAGGTTGCCCGACGGCCCTCCCGGAGCTTGAAAGCGGGCGCCCATGTTGTCCATGGGATTGAGGTAAACCAGCGCCGTGAACCATGCCGCCGCCTTGCGAGGGTGCTTGAGCTGCAGCAGATTCGCGTAGGCGTACACCGCGCGATGGGCCGGCCGGTTGTCCACTTCCCCGTAGGGCAGCACGTCCTTGAAGGGGTAGGGAAGCGACTGCTGAAGCACGCAGATGCCCGCGGCAGCCCAGGCGAGTCCGGCCTCCAGGTCGCCGCGGACGAGATCGGCCGGGCTCTCTACATCGTTGGGGTCAAACTCGTCGTCCTGGTCGGCGAGGTCGGCCAGCTCATAGGCGATGGTGGTGTAGGCGTCGAGATCGCGTGGGTGCAGCCGGCGGCCCGCGATCGTCACGCATCCCTTCTCATACGCGGCGTCGTACTTCTCATCGGTCTCTTCGTCCGGTGTCCAGACCCGTTCCATGGCCCATTCCGGGCGCGGCGGAAGTTTTGCGATCTTCCGCTCCAGCTTGGACAGGCCGCCCGGCTCGTCCTCGTACTCGGCGTAGTGCGCCGCCGAGTCGAACATGTGGAACTCGGGATCCTGCATCCAGGCCATCAGCGGCCGATCCAGCTTCGCCAGCGCCTCCGCTGCCACGCCGGCCGGCGCCAGCCATGGCATGACGCCCTCCAAGGCCGCCTTCTGCGTCTTCGGATCCAGGCCCACGCTCATCGTCATGGTCGCGAGTATCCGCCGCGGGCGCCTACGCCCGCGGGCACTTGCCGAACAGCCACCCGAATGTGCGGGAAGCAGGGTACTTCGTGACAACGAACATGGGACGGTGGTGTGCTCTTGTGATGGCCGGCGTGAGAAGGACCTGGATATCCGTCGCTCGTGTCAGTACGGCAACTGGCTCAGTGGGCAGAGCGCCTCACTGGGGGCCCTCTTCCGCGTTGCGCGCGGCGAGCTGCACCAACCACTCTTCGTAGGCGGCCAGGTAATCATCAGCAACCACCTTGGCTTTCGTGAGTGCTTCCTCGCTCGGCTCGTTGCCGCCGCCCAACGCGACGTGCTCAAGGGTGCAACACAGCCCGCGCGCGAAGAAGTCGAGCAGCTTCTCCCGCTCCTGCGCCGCCTCTTCCCGCGTCGTGATCGGTTCGGGGGAAACGTGCACCGTATGCCTCCTGTTGGAAAGGCGGCGAGGACGCTGTCGGGACAGCGTGCGCCGACTCGTCGGACGGGTGCGATTCTCCTCCGCCGGCAGCAAGAACCCCTAATCGACTGACATCCTGATGACGAATCTCCGCTGACACTCCCCACCGACTATCACTCGTGCCCTGGGGGATCACGGACCGGTGGTGACTTCGCCAGCGGTCCATCGCCGAAGGGATTGATCCTGCCGCGGCACCGTGGCGGGTCAGGGCTGACGGTGCTCGGTGCCGGTAGCGTCGACCCAGATGACCAGGTCCTGGGCACGGTTGCTGAACCGGGCGTCGTGGACGAGCCGACCGCGCAGTTGGGCGTGGTCGAGGTCGTTGTGGGTCCACATGTCACCGCCGCGGATGGTGGGGACCTGGTAGAACGCGCCGTCGCGGGTGGCGGTGGGCCAGCCGGCGGGGTCGGTGGCGATGGCCGTGCGGACGTAGCGCCGAGCGGTGGGGCCCTTGACCGCGACCACGGCGCGGGGCGCAGTCTGCGGGGCAGCGGCCCACTGCTGGGCCCACGGGCCGAGCTGCCACCAGCGGACGGTGTTCTCGGCCAGCACGGCCGGGTCGGTTCCGGCGGCGTCGGCTTGCAGTCGATTCAGGTCTCGGTACGGCTTGGAACTATGGAACACGATCAGAACTCCGTCCAGGCTCCGTCCGAGGTCGGAGACCGTCAGCGGCTCCAAGCCGAGGCGGTGGGCGTACTCGGGAGGTGTACCGAGCGGGGTGAAGCGCCACTTCTCTCGGCGGGCGTTGACGAGCTTCGTCTTCACGCCGGCGGAAAGAACGTCGATCAGCATGCTCTCCACCACCGCGGCGGTGGCGGTGTCGGGCATCTCGGCAACGTCGATCGTGTAACCCGGGGTGTCCAGGATGGAGGCGAGCGCGGCGTTGTGGGTACCGGCCGCGTGGCTCTGCGGGCGGTCCTCGCTCTGGCCGCGCCCGATGTAGACGATGCGGTTGTCGCGATCCCGGACGGCATACACCACCGGGCGCGGGGCCAGCTTCGATGAAACGGACATGGCGGAACTCCTGACTCCGGTCTCTGGGGCCGGTTCTTGCTGGCGCGCCAGGCGTCAGCGACCGCTCTTGCGCAAGTACCGAGCGAGCGAACTGACCCGGCATCCCACGTTCGCTGTCACGAACCGGCGCTCTTCCCGACTTCGGTGACAACCGTCCCGGCTTCGCTGTCACAGGACATCTGCGGCAAGCCGCCTACACCGGTCGAAAACTCGTTCACTCCCGCTGTCACACCGTGCGCCGTCTCCACACCTGTAGCAGACGAAACCGCACACCACCTCGGGAGCAGCACGTGAACCTCACCTTGACGCCCTACACCCCCCGCCAACAGTGGGGCCTTCGCGTTGACGCGGCCCTCGCACCGACCGCGCTGCGCCAGATGGCTACCGGCGAGACCGATGAGACCGCGGCCGCCGAACTGGCCCGCCTCGCCGACCGCGCGCGGCTGATCCCCACCGCCACCGCCGGGCAGGCCCGCGGCGAGGCCCGCATCTTCCACGCCCTCATGCACGCCTACGGCCGGCACCGCGCCACGCTGGCCGGCGGCCCCTTCGGCATCCGCAGCCTCACCCCTCGCGAGGAGGAGCTGGTCGTGGGCATCGCCCCCTCCCAGCTGCCCCGCTGGATCGACGCGCTCGCCTACCGGCCGGACGGCCAGGGCGTGGCGGGACTGCGCTGGGCACGGCATCGCGAAGGCACAGCCCTGATGCTGCCCGGGATGACGCTCGTGCTGGACGGGATCGACGAGAGCACCTGGCGTGCGGCGCTCGCCGCACGCACCGACAACCTCGCCGGCCTGATGCCGTACGGGATCCCCACGGTCGTGGACGAGGCCGACCTCTCCGCCACCCAGGCGGCGGAGCTGGCCCACATCGCCGATCACCTCTCCGCCACCCTGCGCCGCATCCGCTTGGTCGACGCGCTCGCCCGCAACGGTCACGTCCACCTGCTCACGACCCATCACCTCGGAGCCCTTCACCTGATCGAGGCGTGCGAGGCCACCCCCACGGTCCTGCCGCTGTGGATCTCCCGCTCACTGCCCTTGGCCTTGTGGCCCACCGGCCGGATTCCGGTCCAGGGACCGGCCGACCCGTACGCCGCTGTCCTCGACGTCGTCACCACGATCGAGCCCGCCGCCGTGCCGCCTCGCCCCACCCACGGGCGAGCAGCCCTCGCCCTGTGCCACCTGGCGGGCATCCGCCCCGACCCCGCCCTCGTACAGGCCGCGGAGCACGCACTGGCCGTCGCCGCCCGGATCCTCGCCGACCCCGCACACGCCGGCCTGTACGACACGGGCGGCTGGGCCGGCAGCTGCCGCACCTACCCGGAGGGCTCCGTCCACGGAGCCGATCCCTGCATCCCGCCAGGCGCCGAAGAGGTCACCGCACTGCCCGACGCGGACCTGATCCGCATCGGCGACCGCGCGCTCGCCGGAGCACCGGACGACACACGTCTGATCAGCGCCGGCCAGGACGAACTCATCCACCTCCTCGACTGGGCCCTCGCCGCGGCCACTCGCCCCCGCAACCGCCCCTCCTGGAGCCAGGAGTCACTGCTCACCACGCTCCGCTCGACCCAGCCACTGCCCGGCCGCAAGGGGATCGTGGAACTCACCGCCAGCAGCACCGGCGTCTACCGCGTACGCCTCGAAGACCTCGGCCTGACCGAACTCGTCCACGAGGGCGACTCCGTGGAATGGGAACGCGAGGCCGCTCCCTCGCAGTCCGCCGCCGTCCTGCTCGCCGAGCATGCCGCGATCGAAGCCTCCGTCTGCCTGCCCTTCCAGCGCGAGCACCGCAAGCAGCGCCTCGTGCTGCCCGCACCTGCCCCGTCCGACCCCACGATCCGCAGCGTTATCGCCGGAGCCGACTACGTCCTCAGCTTCACCGCCCTTGCCAGCATCCTCGGACAGCTGCGCCACCGGGCTGACTCCTCCCAGGGGGCCGTCGACGGGCACTGGCAGACCGACTCGACCGCCCCCGGTGACCCGTACGACTACCTCGGCTCCCTCACCGCCCACGTCAGCGACTGGTTCGCCCTGCCCTCCCCCCACCACGAAGAAGACGCCAACACCGCCTCCGTCGACAGCACCCCCTACCTCCGCCACCTGGCCGCACACCGGACGGCCCTCGACCCCTTCGTCACCCGCTACCTCACCGCCGCCGACAGCCTCCCCGGAGTACGGACCTTCGAAGAGCGGCACCTGGCCGGCGCCGCCGCCCTGCGCACCACAGACCTGGCCGCCCTGGCCTGCCAAGACGTTCGTCCCGTCCGCGAACCGCTGCTGCGTCTGGTCAAGTCCATCCCGCAAGACCCCGACCAGCTGACCGCCTGGTATGAGCACCACCTCGACCAGCCGTCGTGAACCCGCATCGAGCACGGCGACACAGCGCACCGGGCGCACCGGACGTCCGATGCCCGCCCGGGCCGTAACCCCGCGCGAGGCGGCGCATCGGGCCCCACGCGCGCCGTGGTCCCGCTCGGTCCTGCCCGGCGAATGGACCGAGCCGGGACCGCTCGAGCATCCCGCGGCCAGCCGGACTGGCCGGACTTCCAGGCGCGGGCCTCGACGGCGCGCGCCCGACGGCGCTGCAGAGTACGCAGCTTGCCGTGCTGGCGACGGTGGGTCACCGCGCCGCGGAAGAGGTAACAGGTGCAGCCGCGCCCGGCGAAGCGGCACTCATGGCCGGCGTGCCACCGTGTGGACTTCGCGAGCATGCGCGTCACGGGAACCTCCTTGGTTCGGGAAGCGGCGGGACGCCCGCCGGATCGGCGGGCGCCACTGCACTGTGCCCACCGGGCCGGATCGGTCTCCCGGCGAGGCCCAGGGGCGGGTCAGTCGGACAGAACGCCGGTGAGGGTGGGCAGTCCCTGCACGGTGGTGGTCGAGGCGGAGGAGGAGAGGGCCTTGAAGGCGTGCTTCCAGCCCCGGTCCACGAGCGTGAGCAGTTCGCCCGTGGGCAGCGCCAGCGACAGTCTGCTGGAGCTGGTGTAGCCGAGCCGTTCGTAGAACCGGGTCAACTCGCGCTCGTGGCGCAGCGTCAGCGCCGTGTATCCGGCGTCGTGGAAGGTCTTTTCGGCCTGCTGAAGGAGCGCTCGGCCGATTCCCCGCCCTCGGTGGTCGGGCCGCACGGCCAGCGCGTGGACGGTCGAGAGACGGTGCACGAGGCGACGCCGTACCAGGCCGGGGGCGCGACCCGGTTTGGCGATCCAGTTCGGTGGTCCGCAGACGATGGCTCCCACCGGGCGGCCCTCGCGGTCCTCGGCGATCAGGAAGTGATTCTCCCGGTGGGACAGCGGGCCGTTGTCGGTCGTGGTCAGAGCGAACCGCATCGGTGCGAGGGCGGCAGGCACCGCCTCGGAAGGCACGTGAAGATCAACCAGCGAGGCCAGCTCGACGATGGTGTCGCCGTCGGCGGACGTCGCGGTGCGGATCCGGATGTCGGTATCGGCGACGGGAGAGGACAAGACGTGCACGGTGGGTCCTTTGCGCATCATGGCCGGACGAGCGTGGGAATCCGGCCGGTGGAGAAGACGGAGGGAGAGGGAGAGAGGGGGAGCGGCGCGCGGGCTAGTCGGCGGCCCGGACGCTCCAGCCGAAGAAGAGCCAGCTCGGCTCAGGGGCGTCGGCCAGCAGCAGCGCTCCGGAGGTGCCGGGGCGGACGCACGGCGCGTCGTCCTCGATGAGGCGGTCGGCCAGCCACTCGGCGTCGTCCTCGCTCAGCGGCGCGCCGTCGGTACCGGCGGCCGGGTCGTAGGAGGCGTTGAAGTAGCCCACATCGATGGCGCGCAGCGGGGCCCGGTCGCCGACGACGGCGACGGTCGTGACCTTCGTCAGGTCGGCGCGGGGAGCGAACGGGTCGGTGGGCTGCTCGCTGTCCTTCGCGGCGTAGGCGGCGAAGGCCCTTTGAGGCGTGGGGCCGCTCGCGGTGAAGCGGAACAGCATCGGGTACGGGTGCATGGCAGTCCTCGGAAGCTGCGGCCGCCGAAGTGGCGGCCGGTGACCGGATGTTTGAGCTGTGGCCACAGCGAAAGAAGGGGGAGAAGCGCCGTACTGCCCGGCGCGATACAGCTACAATACATAGTGAAATTAAAATTTGCAACGCATGGGCTGGAGTGACCCCAGCCGTGACGGAGAAGGGAATCTGTGTCCCGACGCCGGGCTGACGCCCCCGCAGGTCACAATGGAGGCGGTCTCAACGGCGACCGGCTACTGGGGGAGTGCTCTTTGTCCATCGACCGTCTGCAGCCCGTCCTCGCCCCCGCAGCGGCCGCCCGCACGCCCGGACAAGCAGCGATCCCGCCCTCCCGCTCAGCCGAGCCCACCCACGGGACGCCGTTGGGTGCGATGAGCACCGACGCCTTCCGCCGCGTCCTGCAACGGGCTATCTCCGGCGCCTTCTCGCCCGCCGATGCAGTGGCAGCCGAGGCCGGCCGCCGACTCGCGCGCGGCCGACTGGACGTTCCCGACCTGCGGATGTTGCTGCTGGATACCTCCGACACGGACCCCTGGTCCGCACTGCGCCGGTCGGCGCTGTCGGCCGTGGCCGCCAGCCCGGCCCTGGCCCCCAGCATCATCTCCATGCACGCCCAGGTGCTGCGGCAACCCTCGGCGACGGTCCGCGAAGACCACGACACCGGGCATCCGCTCAACTTCCTCGCCCAGGCCACGCTCACCATCGACCAGAAGACCGTCACCGGCAGCGCTCAGCGCTCCCGCAACCGCAAGGCCGCGCGGCAGCAGGCCATGACAACGCTCATCGCCGCGCTCGCCGAGCTGCCCGACCCGCTCACCGAGACCGCCGCACCGTGGCCGGAAGGCCCCGGCCCCGAGGCGCTGCCCCAGGCCCCGGCGCCCGTCGTGGAGCCCGCGCAGGGCCGGAGCCCCCTCTCGGTCATCAACGAGTTCGCCCAGGCCGGGCACTGCACGAAGCCGGTGTTCCGCGTCAGGGGGGCTGACTCCTCCTTCGCCGCAACGGTCACCGCACTCCACCGCGGGCAACCGCTCGAGGCGACAGGGGAAGGAACGAGCAAGCAAGGCGCGCGGACGACCGCCGCCGAACGACTCCTTGAGCTTCTGCAGCAAGCGCTCGCCGCCGACCTCGCTCCGCCCCCCGCACCCCGCGCCCCCGAATTCCCAGCGACTCCAACCCTGTCCGAGGCGAGCATCCCGGCGACCGGACTGCCCCGAACGAAGGAGGCGCCACCCGCCCCACCCGCAACGGCGGGCGAGCTGTTCCGCGCCCAAGCGGTCCTGCGGCGCCTCCTCGCCGAGGGCGCGGCCCTGACCCTGCTCCCCTCCCGCCATCCCGCCCGCACCGCCTGGCTCTTCTACCGCCCCGACGGCGCCCCCCTCGCCGAGGCCGAGAAGCCGGTCCCGCCCCTTCAGGCCCTCACCCGCGACCTCGTCCTGGCCGAGCCCGGCGGCATCATGCCGCGCCGCGCCACAACGACCGGCCTCGCGGCCCCGCTCGGCCTCACCCTGCCGGTCCTGCTCGCCCCCCACGATGGTGAACACACCTCGGTGACCAGCTGGCGCCACGCGCTGCGCCTCGCCTTGCACTGCGTGGCGCAGCAACGCGTCCACCCCGCTCTGACCGCCGCCGGCGAGGACTGCTGGCGCGTCGGCCCCGTCACCGAAACGCTGCGCGACACCGTCACCGCGGCCGCCGCCCAGCTGGCCCCCGAAGGCCACTGCCTCCTCGCCGGCACCACACCGGTGCGCGTCGGCGCCCCTGAGACAGCCGTGTGGGATCTGCTCGATGCCGTTGCGGACACCATGCTCCGCACTCCCGGCGCCGCCACCGTTGTCGGCCCCGGCCCCTACAGCGGACCCGCCCACCCGGACTCGCGCCCGCAGCTATGGAAGTGGGCGGACGCGATCGAGGACTCCATCGACCCGCACCCCACACCCCGCCTGATCCTGCGCATCAAACAGCCCGACACCGGCACCGGCGCCCCCCACGCACCGGCCACCCTGCACCTGGCCACCGACCCCGACAACTCCGAGGGCAGCGTCTCCGCGATCAGCGTCTGGAACGGCCAGTCCCTTCACTCCGGCCTCACCCCCGCGCTCCTGCCCGGCGTACGCCGGGCGCTGCGCCGCGCCGCCCGTGTCTGTCCGTCACTCGAAGCCCTCGCCACGCAGGACCACCCCAACGGCATCAACTTGAGCGCGGAGGACCTGGCCGAACTCCACCGCGGTGCCGCGGCCCCGCTCGAAGAACTCGGCATCACCCTGTCCTGGCCGGCCCACCTCACCGGCGCACTGTCCGCCACCGCCGTCCTCGGATCCCACGATGAACTGGACGCGCCGCAGCCCGGCAGCGGTCTTCTCGCCCTTGAGCGGCTGGTGGACTGCCGCTGGCACATCAACCTCGACGGCGACCCGCTCACCGACGACGAGATGACCACCCTCGCCGAGGCCGCCTGGCCCCTTATCCAGCTCCGCGGCCGCTGGCTACTGATCGACCCCGACACCCAACGGCGCGCCCGCGCCCGGGCCCTGCCGCCTCTGCCGTCCCTCGACGCACTCACAGCCGCCCTGTCCGGCAGCCTGACCCTCAACGGCGAAGCCCTCGACGCCCGGCCCGCCGGAGCCCTCGCCGCACTCGTCGACGCACTCCGCCAGGCCCCGGAAACTCCCCAGCCAGTCGCTCCTCCTGCCAGCCTGATGGCGACGCTGCGCCACTACCAGGAACGCGCCCTGTCCTGGCTGACACACACCCTCGGCCTCGGCTTCGGCGCGCTCCTGGCCGACGACATGGGCCTCGGCAAGACATTGACGACCATCGCCTTGCACCTGCACCGCGCTGAGACCACCGCACCCGGACCGACCCTCGTCGTGTGCCCGGCGTCCCTGGTGACCAACTGGCACAGGGAGATCACCCGCTTCGCCCCCGACACGACTGTCGTGCGCTACCACGGAGCCGACCGCGCGCTCGCCACCGACCGCCTCGACCACCACACCATCGTCATCACCACCTACGGCACGGCCCGCCGCGACACCCCCACGCTGGCCGCCGTCACATGGGGCCTGGTCGTCGCCGACGAAGCCCAGCACATCAAGAACCCGGCCGCCGCCACCGCCAAGGCCCTGCGCGAACTGCCAGCCCACGCCCGGCTGGCGGTCACCGGAACACCCGCGGAGAACAACCTCACCGAACTGTGGGCGATCCTCGACTGGACCAACCCCCACCTCTTCGGTACCCGCACCGCTTTCCGCGCGCGCTACGCCGCCGTGGAGAAAGACCCCGCCTCACCGGCTGCCGCACGGCTGACCCGGCTCATCGGGCCGTTCATGCTGCGCCGGCGCAAGTCCGACCCGGGCATCGCCCCCGAGCTGCCCGGCAAGGTGCACCACCACCGCATCGTCGCCCTCACCGACGAGCAGACCGGACTGTACGAGGCAACCGTCCGCGCCACCCTGGACGAGATCTCCGTCAGCACGGGAATCGAGCGTCGCGGACTGGTCCTGAAACTTCTGCAGTCCCTGCGCCAGATCTGCAACACCCCCACCCTCTACCTCAAGGAGCCTCTCGACGGCGCCGATCCGGGCGACCTAGCCCTTCGCTCGGGCAAGCTGTCCGCCCTGGACGAGCTCCTCCCCACGCTGTCCGACCGCGGCGAGGCAGCCCTGATCTTCACCGGGTACGTACAGATGGGCCGCATCCTCGAGCACCACCTGAACGCCCGCGGGCGCTCCACCTACTTCCTCCACGGCGGCACCCCTCCCGCCCGGCGCCAGGACCTCGTCGACGCCTTCCAGAACGACCCCGACCCCGCCCCCTTGTTCATCCTGTCCGTCAAGGCCGCCGGCACCGGTCTCAACCTGACCCGAGCCGAGCACGTCGTCCACTACGATCGTCCCTGGAACCCGGCCGTCGAGGACCAGGCCACCGACCGCGCCCACCGGATCGGCCAGCGCCGCACCGTCCAGGTCCACCACCTGATCACCGAAGGCACCGTGGAAGACCACATCGCCGAACTCCTGGCCCGCAAACGCGCGTTGACCGACGCCGTCCTCACCGGCGGTGAAGGCGCCCTGGCCGACCTCGATGACACCGAGCTCGCCGCTCTCGTCACCCTGGGGACCCGATGACCTCCGCAAGTTCCCGCAGCATGGCACCCCTCGTCGCCGCCTGGAAACAGCACTTCCACCTGGCCACAGACGGATCCAGCTCCTACAACAAGGGGCTCAACCTTCACCGCCAAGGCGCGGTCGGCCAGATCTACGCCGCCCCCGGCCAACTCGCCGCCCCCGTTGCAGCGAAGAAGGCCACCCACAAGACCGCGCTGCTGCTGCCCGAACTCACCGCAACACAGTGGGACACCCTGGTCAGCAGGCTCACACAGATCCCTCAGGCCGTCGCCGATCTCCTCGCCAACCGCATCCCCGCCGCCGTCGCCGACCCCGGACTCGCCGGCGACATGGCCATCGTCCCGCGCCCCGAGGAGATCACCTTCTCCTGCTCCTGCCCCGTCGGCCACACCGGCCGGGTCTGCGACCACAGCGCCGCCCTCGGTCATGCCGTGGCCGAGCGCCTCGCGAACGCCGCGTCGCTGCTGCTCACCGCCCGCGGCATGACCGCCCGAGAACTCGCCGCTCTCGTGCGCGACAGCCTGGACGGCACCGGACCAGGCCCACTCCCCCCAAGCACGGACGGAACCGTCCGCGCCGATCAGCTCTTCGCCCTGGCAGCCCACCGCCCCCCTTTCCCACCGGCTCCCGACGCCGAGCTGGACGCCACCGCCCCGCTCACCGCCACCCTGGACGACCCACCCGCACCCTGTCCCTCAGCAGACGACCTGACACGGATGACAAAGGACGCCGCCGACCGAGCCCGCGCCCTGCTCACCGGCACCGTGGAACAGCCCCACGACGCACTGGCTGACACCGTACGCATTCTGGCCACCCCCGACGGCGTCAGGCGACTGCCCCACGTCGCGCAGACGACCGGACACACCGAGGCCACCCTGCGGACGATGATGATCGGATACCGTCACGGTGGCCCGGCCGGCGCCCACGCCGCCCTCGCCGCGGCCCCCGTCGCCGCCGATGACCTCGAGCGGGCACGCGCGACCGTCCTCGCCTCCCGCGCCGTCGGCCTGGGAACGATCGACATCGACAGCGGCACACTCACCGACACGACCGCCGGAGTCCAGATCCGGCCCGGCCCCGACGGCCGGTGGCACCCCTTCACACACTGGCGCACCGGCGAGTGGCGTCCCGCTCCCGGAGCCTGCGACGATCCCGCCGAGGCATACCGCGCAGCACGGCGCGCCCGCGCCGCACGCCCGCTCAGGCGATAGCCCGGCAGACAGCCAAATCGTTCCGATCCGAAAGACCCCCGCATGCCCCTGGACCTACAAATCGGCGTACGCGTCTACCAGTTCATCGTGGACCGTCTTGAGGAGCGGAGGCGCGAGCAGTATCCGCACGGCCGCGAGACATACGCGGACGATTGGACCGCCGCCCACGACCTGGAGAAGGACTTCGCCACAGCCGTACATGCTCACGACAACAGCACAGCCGAGCGGCTTCTCCACGAGCTGTGGGACATGGCTGCTCAGTGGCGAGACCATCCTCAGCACCCCGCCGACACCGACGACGGGCACACGGTTCCGGAGACCCGGCCATGAGGCGGCAATGGATCCTTCCCATCGGCACGATCGCCGTCATGGTGGTACTCACACCCACCGTGCTCCGCACCAGCAGCACGTCCTGGATCATCGGATGGTCTGCCATCCTCGTCGGGGCCATCGCCGTGCTGGTGCTGCTCGTCCTTGCAGAACGCCTCTCCCCGCCGGCAGATCGAGCGACCATCCCGAGCCCTACGACACCCTCAAAGCCTGAATAGCGCGTGCCGCGCGGAAGCCGACCGGCAGGCCGCCGGGAATGCGAATGGTGCGCTTGGGCGACTGCGGTTGCGGGAATCCATCGCAACACAACATCGTTGGTTCAGAGAGCTGTTGGAGTCCATGGGGGAGGGGACGACAGTTGTCCAGCGGACGCGTACGGCTCAGTGGCGGATCGTCTTGGCAGACCGATTTCCGGCGCCGTACGACAGGGCGTCCGGTGCTGTCCGCCATGGAGATCGCCACGATCCGGCGCGACTTGAACCACACCCTGACGGAGCTGGGGCGGGCGATCGACAAGCTCGCCGTGGCCCGGGCAGCCGACCTCTACGCCCTGGCCTGGCAGCAGGCCGCACAGGCGCCGCCGAGCGAGACTCGACAACAGCGCGCTCAGCTGGCGGAGTACAAGGAGATCCTCGCCTCTCGTCGCTGGCAGGAAGCAGAGCGCCGGCAGGCCGCGGATCGGCCGTCTCAGCCGGTGCCGGAGCAGGAGCCGCGTACGGTGCGCCGACCACGCCCGGCGGCCGAGCCGGCGCCGGTGCGCCCGGCGGTGGTGTGGTCTTCGGACAAGACGCCCGAGCAGTCCACGCCGTCGAGTCCCGGTCCGCGACGGCGCACAGCGCCGCGGACCGGTCCCGCGCCCGTCGTCTCCCGGCGCCCGGCATCCGGGCCGGAGCCGGCCCTGCTGGAATCCGGGGCGCTGTGGGAGATCGCCACTCAGCTGCGGTCGCATCTGGAGCAGGTCGCGCACGCCGGCGCCACGACGACCTGGCCCACGATTCGACGGCGTCTTCCGGGACTTCCCCGTCTCCATCGCGACGACGAGAGCGTCGTTCTCTGGCTGGTCGACGAAGAGCGCCGCGACAGCGAGCCGCTGCTCGCCGCCCTCGTCACCGTCGGGGACCGGCAGATGCATCCCCGATTCCCGGCGATCGCTGAGCAGCTCGGCCTGTCCACCGGGCGTACCCCGGCGCAGCAGCGGGCCGCGTGGGGCTACGAGGTCTTGAGGGCGCATCAGCACTGGCGTCACCGTCGCTGACGAGCCGCGACGCGCCGACGGAATCGCCCAGGCAGCCCGGGCCCACATGCGGCACGTCCAGCCGTGACCTGTCGCCCGACCTGCCGTTGAACACGCGAGTCGCCTGTCTCGTCATTCCGCCTGCAAGTGAAGTGGAGCTGTCCGTGCCGGTTCTCACGGTCCCGTCCGCCACCACCGTGCCGTCCGGGCCCGTGCTTTCTGGAGATCGCCGCCCTGTCGAGCTGGCCGTCGTGGACGACGCGCTCCGCGCGGAGGACCCGGAAGTCCTGGTGCGAGCCGACGTCCCCCAGCCCGACGGCTCGGTGCGCCTGTACTCGGCCTGGACCGACGGCGGCGGGCCTCTGGCCGACCACATCGACCGCGTCGCGCTCGCGCGCGGGCTGGACGCCTGGTCCTGGGTGGAGATCCTCACGCACTCGGCCCGCACCACCCACCGCGGCCGGATCGAGGTGCGTACCCACCCGCTGCGGCAGATCCTCGCCGACGTCGAACGCGGACACCGGGGCAACGAGGAGTACCGGGCCAGCCTTGCCCGGCTGCTGGCCGACGATGCCCTGCGGGCCGGCCGCCCACCGCTGTCCGCGCCCGGCATCCCCGCCTGGGTGGGCGTCGGCCCCCTACTGTGGCACCGCTATCTAGGAGGCGACCCGGTCGTCGAGCGGCACTGGCTCGGCCGCTGAAGAGAGGACCGCACAGTGCCCGCGACGTTCAGCACCATGACGCCCGGCAACCCGGCGAACGAGGCGTACGCCCGCCTCATGCACGGCGCCGCCCTTGCCGATGCCACCCGGCTCACGCGCGAGGAAGAGCAGCGCTGCCAGGAGGAGTTCTCCCGGATCTGGGAGCAGCTGTTGTGCAACGCCGAGGTGACCAAGTGGCTGGCCCCTGGGCAGGACCTGAGCTGGCGCGGCGGGACACCGCGCCGGTCGCTGCGCGCCAAGGGCGGGCGCACCACGGACCTGGTCCGGCTCATCCCCTGGGTTCTGCGGGAGAAGCTGTCCGGCGACGTGTTCTACGAGGACACCGCCCGGCGCGAGGAACAGGTCACCAGCGGGCACGGACTGGAGCCGGGCGACGCCGCCAGCATCCGCTTCAGGAGCACGAACCCGGCCACCGCCGACGGCCAGCCGCTGCCGCCCGGTCGGGAGTCCGAGGTCGAGCGGTTCCTCGACCTGCAGGCGATGCTCGCGGCCTACACCGCCACGCCGCACTTCGTCCCTGCCTCCGAAGCATTCGACGCCGCCACGGGTCTGCCGCCGGAGCCCGAAGCACAGCTGCGGCTGACGGCCGAGGCCGTCATGGTCTTCCACGACGGCGTCCCGCTCCCGACAGTCATCGCCGACGACGAGGCTCTCCACGCCCACGCCGCCGCTCGCTTCGACACCGTCCACGACACGCTCTTCGACGGCAGCCCGCTCGTGATGGGCGGAGTCGTCCTGGCCCTCCCGGATGACGGCACTGACCAGGCGCTGCTGTTCAACCCGCTCGTCGGGTGGCTGATCATCGCCAACCGTCTGCACGATGGCCGGTACGCGTGGGCGCTGCACCCGGTCCACCGGCTCGACACCAACCCGGGGCCCGCCGCCCGCGTGTTGCGCAACTACGCCGGCTTGAACGCGCTGGAGAGGTGGGACACACCGCCACGGATCCCCGGCCAGGCCCGGACCACGGGCAAGAGCAAGAAAAACCAGATGTCGGCGGCGGAGCGCCGTCGGCAGCAGCTCGAGCAGGCCGCCCGCACCCAACAGGCCCGGGCGGGCGCGCTCCTCGGCGTGAGGGTGCTCTCCTTCACCGCTCCGCCCCACGATGTCGCCGAGACCACCCCCACCCCGCCGAGCGAGTCGACCCGGGCGCCCGCTCAGTACCGCGACTGGAGGCGTGCTCACTGGACCCGCAACACCCGCGTCCACTTGCTCGACGAGCACGGCCGGCCCTCCGGACCGGTCTACGGGCCGGACGCCATCGAAGGCGTCACCTTCACCCGGCGCCGTACCCGGGTCCGCGGAACCTGGATCAACGAACACCTCCCCGACCGCCCCGGCCAGAGACCGGTGTATGCGGTCGATGCGCGCCTGACCCGTACGCCTGCTGACGGCACCTGACCACGCCGACGAGCGGAAACGCATGATGATCACCGGCACCCGGGCCCTGAAGTCGCCTATGCCGGACAAGAGTTACTCCTCGCGGTTCGCCAACCATGCGATCCACGCACCGTCAGGGGCCCGACCAAGGTGAAGTGCCGGCACGTGACCAGCGGCGCGTGCACAGATCCGGCCATAGGCACCGTGCCGGTCAGAACATAGCCGGGCCAGTTCACCGGGAGACAGCGCCGTCAAGTCGTCCGGCAACTCCTGGCCCATCGCGGTCGCGCGCGCCTGCGCCCCGCGACGTCGTTCGACGGCGTCGACGCGCTCGGCGACCAGGCGCGCCCAGCGCAGATCGGTGTCATCACCGGCGGGGGTGTACAAGCATTGCTGCTCACCGTGCTCCTCGAACTCATCGAGGAGCTTCATCCCGATCGACTCCAGCAGCCGCCTCGATGCGGCGTTCGCCGCCTGAGTGACCGCAACCAGAGGGCCATCGGCGGGCACTGCCTCCGTCCACCAACTGACGGCCGCCGCCACCGCTTCCCGCCCCAGCCCCCTGCCCCAGGCATCCGGGAGCATCTGGTACGAGACCTCGGCAGCACCGTCGCACCTGTGGTCGGGGCCGATGACGACCAGGCCGACCGCCAGGCCGTCGGTCACCCGGACAACGGTCCAGGATCCTGCTGTCGCCGGGTACGAGGCCTGCCGCGCGGCGACGCGCTCCTCCGAGGCCGGGCCGCCGAGAAATGCGCGGACCCTGGTGTCGGTCAGCAGCTCGCGTACGAGGGAGGCGTCCTCGACGGTGACCGGTCGCAGGTGGAGACGGTCGGTGCGTAGCTCGGTCGGCCACACGAGTCCCAAGGCGACGTCGACGGAAGTCATGGGGCCAGCCTGCCAGCCGCCGACCCGGCGGCGGGCCCGTGCAGCAGAACACCGTCCGACCGAGGGTTCCTGTCGTCTTCCCGATGCGCGCCCTGTCCAGGGAGGGCTGTTCGCACCCCCCCCGGGGTACATGAGTCAGGGCTTCGCGGGCGGATCGACGTACTCAATCCCGTGGGCTGCTCCGACTCTCATGGCCAGGGACCGGGGCGCTGCCTGGGGGTGTGCGGCGATCCAGGCGCACACGGCCGGCTCAAGTCCTTCGGGGTTTCCTGGGAGCGTCGAGTGGCAGACGGTCCAGCCCTCGTCGTACGTGCCATCCGGACGGAGGCCAAGCAGCTCGCGGCGGCGTTCGCTGCTCAGGCAGGTTCCGGGGCGGCCGATGCACGTGGTGCATTTCCCGCTCATCACACGGATCTTGCCCGTCTCCGGATTGAGAACAGACGGGGCTGGCGGCTCGAGCCCGGCAGCCGGCTGGTCCTGCACCGTGGCTGGTGTGGCTCGCGGTTCCCGATTCGTGGGGTCCTCGAAGTACGCACGCAGGCTGACGAAGCCGCCGTCGTGTGCGGAGCGAGCACTCAGCTCTGTGTCTGCGCGCTCGGCTGCTGCCCCGCCGGAGCCTGCTTCTGAGCCATTACGGCCCAGGACTCCAGTGATGGGGGAGAACGTCGGTGAGGAATCTGCGAATCGGTCCACCGCTTCATCTTGCCCCGAGCCCGCCGTCGTCGGGGAGGCATTTCGAGTCCCGCTGATGCTCGGGCTCACGAACGATAGAGGGAGGGGCGCCACCCCCGGCAGTCCTCGGCACGCGCGCCCTCTCCCGCCCCTTTGGGCTGACGCGGGAAGCAGGCGATTCTCCGTTTTTGCCCCACGGGGAAGCCAAACAGTGAACGATGGTGATCATGATGCACGGGGACATCGGAAACAGACCGCCGCTCGACCGCACGGACGCCTTCACGGCCTTGGAGGCTGCCCTCCAGCGGTGGGGAGCCGATGTGCCAGAGGACCCAGGAGCGGGTGAACTGGCACAGCTACTGGACGAGATCGTGGAACGTCTGCATGGGGATCGCAGCAACGAGCAGTCGCAGTCGGCCGCCGAGCTCCTGGCCCAGGCGGCCGAGGCACTGCGGGCAGTGGCCCGGCTCGGCAGCCTCCTGCCGGCAATCTCGTTGTGGCACCTGAGGACCGCGCTGCGGCAAGAAGCTGTCGCCCGCGGCCAGCTCGCCGAGCAGAGCGATCCCCGGTCGGCCGTGTCCCCGCTCTAGCCCGCGTCTCGAGTCGACGACCGCACGCATTTCGCAGCACGGCGGCAGGAGAGGCGGGCGCCGGCGAGCCTGGCGGAACTGCAGGTGCGTGGCGGCCCGTGCTCGGCTCACTTGGAGCGCGACTGCGTGTAGCCGGTGATCCGGTCGACGTCGTGGTGCATGAGACCGGACAGGCTCTGGCCCGCCCACAGGGCGAAGCTCAGCGCGACTTCGCGGGCGTCTTCCAGTTGGGAGTCCGGGCGGAGATAGGCGAGATACGGCGAGGCAAGCCGGGCTGCGTGCTCTGCGGCCGCGGTACTCGGGCTGCGCGTGGCGACGACGGACATGATCTCCACGCAGGTGGGACCAGCAGGATGCGCATGCCGCTGCGCCAGACTGACCTGATCGCCGAATTCGCGCAGCCACGCATCGAAGGCGTCTTGATTTTGCACGAGTTGCTGGAGGCGGTAGGCGCACCACTCGGTCGCCAGCCACTCGACGAGCAGCATCGAGTCCACGCGGAGGGTGCCGGCGGCGTGCCACGTTTCCAAGGCCGCGGTCAGCGCGGGGTACAGCTCGTCGGGCGGAGGGGGACTTCCGTCCGTCCGGTCGTGATGAGCGGCCTCATCGCGGGCGGTCATCTCGATCAAGGCGAAGGCGGTGTCGCGCGGATCGGGGCGCGTGATGGCGTCCGGCATAGCGGCTCCGATGGGGTGTGGGGGTGTGCTGCCGAGCGCCCGCACTGGCTTTGTGAGTAGACGAGTTGGGCCGATCGGCGGTCCGGTTCAGGACGGGATGAGGTAGTAGCCGGTCTTTCGCCGCGTGCCCTGTTGCGTCTGGACCGTCTCGTGGAAGTAGCTGACGGGTATGTCATATTGCAGGCCGGGTTGATGCGCATTGTGTACCCGCACGGACCTGCTTCCCGGCTCGTACTCGTCGACGACGACCGTCTCCGGGTAGACGGATGTCGCCCCGCCTCGGCATGTGGTGTAGGTCTGCTTGCTCTCGACGCGATGCACGACGCCCCTCTCGACGAGCGCACCCTATCGGGGCGCCGGGCTGCTGCATGGCCGGCCGTTCCGTGGTGCTGGCTGGGTGTGTGGCAGGCGGTCCCGCAGCGTCTGCAGGAGGTCACGGGCCGCCAGCGCGTCGCCGAGAGCGCGGTGCTTGCCGCCGAGCCGGAGGCGGGTGGTGGTGTTCAGCCACATCGAGCGGCGCTTCATCAGACACTGCCATGCCTGTGCCGAACGCAGACGACCTGCGTCGGCGCCGACGGACCGGGCATGGCCGACGATCATCCGCTGGTCGAAGGCGCTGTTGTACGCGAGCACGGTCCGGTCACCGACCGCGGCCAGGACCTCAGGAAGCACCGCGCTCCAGGGGCGGGCGTCGGCGACCTCCGCGTTGGTGATGCCGTGCACCCGGCTGGCCGCGAGGGGAATGGACATGCCCGGCCCTGGGTGGACGAGGGTATCGACCAGGACTGAGCCGTCGTACGCGTCGACAGCGGCGACTTCGACGACGCGGTCGTCAGCGTTCAAGCCGGTGGTCTCGACGTCCAGGACACAGGCGACGCCGGGCTGGAGCATCTGGTGGGCCCAGTGCATCGTCCGTCCCACCGGGCCGAGCAGCACCAGCCGCTGCGCGTCGACCGCGCGAACGAGCCGGCGCGGCAGCAACGTCTTGACCGACTCCAGGTCTGGGCCGCCGCCGCGCAACGGTGCCCAGTCGAGCGTCCACCGGTCCACCGTGCTGCTGTACCGGGCCCAGGCGTCCACCCCCTGGTTCCTCAGTCTCGCGGTGACCACGTCTACCAGTCGGTCCCGCTCGGCCATGGGTCCGGCGAGCTCCCGCCAGGGCGAGGGCCGGCGGGCGTCAGTACGACGCGCCGCCTCCCAGTCGAGCGGCAGGCCGAGGACGGTGTCGAGCGCCGCGGCACCGAACTGAAGCGCCCCGGCCGTGCTGCGCCCCGCGGCCGACAGGTGACCGGCCTCCACGAGATAGTCGAGCTCCCGCCGTCGTAGTCCCAGGTACCGGGCGGCTTGTTCGGGTCCGAGAGCCCGATCGTCATCGACTCCCGCAGGTGCCGGCACTGGGATGCCGACCGTGACCGGGAGGTTCGCCTGCTGCAGCATCGTCCCTCGTGCCCCTACGGGTGTGCCTGGTTGCCGTCGGCCGCGTCCGGCGCCCCGGAGACCTGGAGGACGCCCTCTGTTCCGAACACGGTGCGGAACAGCACCCGGCCGCCTGTCGGGTCCGTTCCAGGGGCTGCGAAGTCGAACCACCTGCTGCCGCGCAGGACTTGAGCGATGCAGTCGCTCATGGAGTTGCCGACCGGCGCGATCGCCGAGTCGGTCAGCTCCATGTCCATCACGTCGTCCATGTCCAGTCCGTGACGCTCCAGGTGTTGGAGGAGGAGGTGGGCCAGAACCCGTGACGGGTCGCTCGTGTGCCGCTGATCGTCCTCCGGATCGAACTTGCCTGGAAACACGACGGTCCGGGTGAAGAAGTCGGTGAGGACTCCGAAGAGCTCTGGATCCGGATGATGCTGCCGATCGTCGAGAGCCTTCGCTCCGCGGTCCAGGATCACGTTCACGTGAGTACGGCGGGCGAGTTCTTCCGTGTTCACGCCGTCGGACCGGCCGGCACGGTCCCCCGTCCTGTGCGCTGTATCCGGGCCGGGGACTCCGTGTCCGCTCGCGGATTGCGGCGTGGCCTCCGGCTGCACGCCGTCCATCTGGTCCTGCCAGCGGGAGAATCCGGCGGCCTCCTCCTCGTCGCGCTGATAGGCCGCGTCGTACTTGTCGTCCCCGTGCAGGCGTGCGGTCTCGGCCCCGCTCTCGATCAGCGCGGCGTGTTCCCAGCGGTCCTCGGACGCGGGGAGCTGGTTCCTGCGCCCGTCCATCAGCGCCGGCAGCAGCGCGGTGATCGCCTCCGGTGCTGCGAGCGCCGGCACCGGCAAGGCCAGGGCCTTCTCATCGCCGCGCCCCTGGTAGGACCAGCCTGTCGCCGAGCTCCACACCAGGTCCAATCCGGATGGCCACTCGTCACGAGTCAGTTCCGTGGCGCCGCTGTGCCATGACCAGCAGGCGCGGGCCGCGCCGCGTGTGTCCTCACGATGGACCGAGAACTCCGTGTCGCCGTAACCCGCCTGCATCAGGGCGCCTTCCATGGCGCGCGGGTACCTCTTCCAGAGCCTGAACTGGTCCACGGTGCTGGCCTTTCGTGCTGGTCCGGGGCGTTTTCTGACTGTCCGGCCAGACTGCCAGTCGGCACTGACAACGCGGCGGCCACGCTCGAACGCAAACCGAAACCCTGGTCGTGCGTGCGAGTCCGGTCAATGCCGCAGGAGGTCCGGGTCGTACGTTCAGCCCGCGGCCGACCAGCGGCTGACGGAGGAGCCGACGTCAGCATGCTGGTCATGCTCGATGCGAGCGGCCTCCAGAAGATGCCGCCAGGACGTGACCATGGGGCGGCGCCTAAGAAGCGATCGCCGTTCCCGCTCCGTCATACCACCCCAGATGCCATGCTCGATTCTGTTGTCCAGCGCGTAGGACAGGCACTCCAGCCTCACGGGGCAGCCGGTGCACAGTGCCTTTGCCCGGTTCTGGGCCGCGCCCTCGACGAACAACTCGTCCGGATCAGTGGTGCGGCAGACCGCTCGCTCGCCCCAGTCTCCATCGTTCCCGACCACGGTGGTGCCGTCCTCTCCCCGATCCGGCCTGCCCCACCCCCTGGGGCAGGCGCAGTCCGGAAACGGTACGGCACTCGTCCGTGGCATGGGACACGGTCATCGTGGAGCCCCACCTTCGGGTGACGTGTCCCTTGCGAGCTGGTCCAGGACGGCGTCTGGATCTCCGGCGTAGACCAGTACCGGCTCATCCGGTTCCGGGGGTTCGAACCGGTCGAAGAAGTCGTCCAAGGCGCTGGGAGTGACCGTGAGCGCGTTGGCGTCGTCACGGCGGTTGCGCCGCTCGAGCCTGGCCAGGAGCTCAGGCTTTCCCACGGGGAGGTAGACCAGGAGCAGCCGGCCAGCCGCACGCTCGACGGTGCGCCTCAACTCCTCGCGTTCATGGCGCAGCCACAGCCCGTGGTCGAGGACGACGTCGCGGCCGGCACCAAGGTGGTCGACGAGTTCGTCCAGCACCTCCTCGACGACGGGACGTTCTCGTTCGCCGTACTCGTGCTCCGGGTAGTCGATCCCGTAGCGGCCGTGCCGGCGGTGGACTTCCTCATCGACGGAGAGGCGCACCACGCCCCGTGCGGCGAGCGCCGTGGCCAGGGTTGTCTTGCCGGAGCCGGTGATGCCGATGAGCCCGATGGCGAGCGGCTTGGTCACGATGGTCGGCCTCTCCATGCATCACGGCTCACGATCAGGCCGGGAGCGGCGCCATCGCGGCCAGCGCCAGCCTCGCCGCAGATCCGGCTTCAGGGCCGTCACCACACCGGGCTCCGAGGGCCCGGACATGTGCAGCCCGGCCTGCGTAACGATGTCCAGGACGGTGAGCAACTGGTCGTTGGCCTTCGCGATGTCGAGGGCCTCGGGGTCCGCCCAACACCACACCTCACGCTCGGAGGGGTGCTGCTTGATCGCTCCGGACGCGAACAGAGCGAAGACCGCCCCGTCGATCATCCCGTCCGTGAGGTGAGTCCGCTCCTGCAGCCATCGACGGGACGGAGCCACCATCTCCCGTGGACCGAGGTCCTCGCGCAGCGGCATTTCCGCGGTCCACGCCCGCACGGCGTCCAGGACGGTCCGGGTGTTGGCGTAGGCCGCCATGAAGGCTTCGAACTGGCCTTCCTTCTCCGGAGGCACCCCCGCGTACATCGACATGAGGCCCAGGGTATCGAGCGGCCTTCGCGCAACCTGGGGGAACGGGCTGCGTCACTGCGTTCTCCCGGGCACCGTTGAGGAAGTGCTGTCTCCGGCACAAGGCCACATCTGAACACGGAGCGAAGGAGCAAGGACGATCATGGGCAGGCACAGCCGTCCCGGGCCATCTGACCAGCCGTCGCGAGCGGTGCCGCAGATCGACCCCGCCGACCCGCTCGCCGCCTTCCTGCGGCGCAGGCGGGCACCGATGGACGTCTACCGCCGTCACCGGCCCGCCGGCGGCGGCGCCACACACGTCAGGCCCGACGAGCCCCGGGTCCTGGAGTCCTGGGACGGCTTCGCTTACGTGCCCGAAGGGACCGCCCCGAACCTCGCCGCCGCCCAGCGGTGGGCCGACGGACAGCCGCTGCCGGACGCATGACCCCATCGCGCCACCGCCGCGGCCATGGCGCCGGTAGCGTGATCGACCAGGCGACGGCCGCCGTGGCCCGCCCCGGGGAGGGACACACGATGAGCCGGCACGCCACCGCGTACGTACGCGGCCTCGAGATTGCGGACGAGACCGCCCGCACGGTCTTCCTTCTCCTTGCCGAGCGCACCATCGCGCAAGGGGACCGCCACCGCCCGGAAGTGATCCCCGAGATCATGGGCCTCGAACTGCAGGACCACAACATCCCCGCGCTCGCCGAGCAGACCGGACTCGTACCGGAGGACTTCCGCCAGCAGCTGCGCGAGCTGAAGAAGCACGTGCGGATGGACGTCCTCGAGCACACGGACGGCGTGTGGGAGATCGTCTACGGCCCGTCGTACACCCGGCCTCCGACGCCCCGGCCGGCCCAGCCCGATCTGACGCGCGGCGGTCCGCACCCGTTCTGGCTCCCTGGCTGGGAGAAGTACAGCACCTGGGGGTACGAGCAGAGCGCGGACGGCCCGTTCCTGTACGCCCAGCTCATCCCCAACCAAGATGGGCCCGACGCCGAGCCGAGGATCTGGATCACTCCGCCCGGGCACGTCGTCCGCACGGTCGACGAGCTCGCAGAGGCGATCGCCACGGCGCTCGTTCCGTACCAGCCAGTCCTGATGCCCGCATCGCTGATCAAGACCTGGCTGACCACACCGCCTCTGTCGCACCGATACCCCAACTCACCGTGAGCGCAGTTGGGTTCGCTCAACCGGAAGACGCAGCCGCCAACGACCCGAGGCCCGTCCCGCCGACGTAGAGGACGGGAGGACGGGCCTCGCACGGTGTTCGTACGGCCCGGCGGTCACTCAAGGACAACGGGCCGGTCGGGCAACCCGCTGGTGAGAAGGCGGGCCAGCAAGCCAGAGAGTCCGACGGGATAGATCGTCTCGGACGTGGCGTGCAGTTCGTCCAGAGGCCACCAGCGGCTGGAGTGGATGTTGTCGGTCTGAGTGGCGCGGGCCGGATTGATGTCGGTGGGTGCCAGGCGGGCAAGGAAGTACTGCTCGACCTGGCGGACCAGCCGCCCACCGACAGGGTGCTCCTGGCTGCGCTCCGCGATCGGACCACTCAATTCGACGTTCGCCGAGATACCGAGTTCTTCGTGCAATTCCCTTCGGGCAGTACGGGAGGGCGCCTCGCCCACCTCACGGGCGCCCCCAGGGGTGGCCCAGAAGCCGCCATGGGCGTAGTACAGCAGCAGTACGCGCTGCTCGTCGTCGAGAATGATGACGCGGGCAGCCGCCCGCAGAGGTGTGGTCGGCACGCCGTTCAGTCTGGCAGTCCAGGCCCGTTCGCAGCTCCTCGATGGATGGAGCCCCGGCTCCGGAACTACGGCCCTACGCGCTGCGTAGGGCCGTAGTGACGGCAGCCAGGGATGCTGGTCCGGAAGCGATGATCTCCGTTGCCTGCACGGTGTCCACGTGGTCAGCGAGGAGGTAGAGGGGGCCCGTTGCCCGGTCTCCGGAGATGAGCCGGGCGACTACGGCGGAGGAGGTGTCGGTGCTGGCGACGAGGTAGGTCTTCCACTGCTGTCCGAAGTGGTCGGCGACCGTTCGCCCGCCCTCTTCGGTCTCTGACTCGAAGAGTGAGGTGCGGTCCTTCGCGAGGGCTTCCCAATCCGCATACAGGCGAGGCGGGGACGGGAAATCGCGAAGCTCGCCGTCGAGCCACGCGTCATACAGCGGGTCGGTGGCGGCATGTTCCGCACGCCAGGCGGCGAAGGCTGGCTCGCTGGCGAGCTCGTCGTACAGGGCACGGGTTCGGTCGGCCAGTTCGGCCAGTTCGGCGATGAGATAACGTTCGCCGGCCAGCCCGACATCCTCGGCTCCTCCGTTGCGGCCGTGGTCGGCGCAGGCCCTATTGACCGCTTCCAGTTCGGCCTTGGCCTGGTCGACGTCCGCGAGGGAGCCCGGCCGCTGGCTGTTGCGGGCGATCAACTCGGCGTCCTCGACCCTGATCTGGGCACGGCGCCGGAGGCGAGCCGCGTCCAGGGCGCGGCGCAGCCAGCTGATGCGCTCCCGGCAGATCCCTTCTTCGGCGCGCAGACTGCACACGATGTGTGCCCACACCAGGCGGGAGGCCCGCGGGTCGTCCGGCTCACGCCGAGCGGCGCGACGGCCAGCGGGACGGTCGGTTCCGTGGTCGATCGCCCGGGCCAGGATCCGCGCGGCCTGGGAGGCCCCCGCACCCAGGGCCAGCATCTGGTGGATCAGATCACGGTCCCGCTCGGTGTGGAACTGCTCGTACGCCCGCTGGAGCCTCTCCTCCGGCCGGCGCAGGTCGGCGGCGAGGGCCTGGAGCTCGTAGAGGTAGAGCAGTGCCTCTTCCAGGAGGGGGCCATCGCGATCCGAGGAGGGCAGGCGACCGGTCTCGGGGTTCAGCTGAGCCGGCATGCGGCGGGAGAGGTGAAGGTCGGAGACGGCGAACGGCATCGGGTCCGACACATGGAAGTGGTGGGCCCCGCTCGCGTGCCGAGGCTCGGGGCGAAGCCGTACTTCGAGTCGGTAGTCGGTGTGCGCGATGAGGCGCTGCAGGTCAGCGAAGGTCGGCTCCCTCAGCCCCTTCTCGTACTTGCTCACCGCCGCCTGCCCGAACCCCAGCCCCTCACCGAGCTCGGTCTGGCCCAGGTCGTCACTGCCCTGGCGTGCCCGGCTGATCAGCCAGGCCGCCCGGATTGCGGCAAAAGGGTTCGGATAGCGCGCCATAGCAAGCCTCCACCTGCACATATTCCAAATTGGATTTCCAATATGCCATCTATGATCGCAAGGCGGCAACGTTCTGATGGGCCCAAGCGTCCCGTCCCCTGACCACGCGACGATGTGCGTCACCCGACCGCACGCAGGTCTTGGTGCCCGGTTCGCAGACAGCGGCCGTGCAACCCGGGCGTGGTGCACGAGACCGGGCGATCAGAGAGGACGCCCGACCGATGCTTCGCTCCCGCGGGAGTCGGCTGGTGCCCGTCACGCCGACGTACAGGGCGGTCAGCGCGGAGATGGCGGTGCTGATGAGGCGGGGCGAAGGGGGTGGCCGGAGCATCGTCACGTCGACCGCGTTGCGTCCAACTCCTGGTGCCTGGAAGAGGCATGGTCCCGGGCGCCGCACGGGGGAACACGGCGCCCGGGCTGCTTGTCAACGTACATCGCGGACGGGCTGCTCATACGGCACTCCCGCGAGATTGCCCCCGCCGTGATCAGGACGCGTCAGATTCTCAGCTGGTCCAGCTCTTGAAGCGGGCAGCGATCTGGCGCACGTCGACGGCCCCCGCGAGGGTCTCGTCGATGAGGTCGCCCACCTCGTCCGCCTTCGCCGTCACGGTCAGCCCGCAGAGGTTGAGGAATCCGTACGCCACGGAGAGGGCGAAGATCTCGTTGGAGTGAGCCAGCGCCGGGATCCGCAGAAGACACTGCAGCAGAGCGGCCGCGCGGTGATGCGGCTCCGGATAGATCGCCTGGTCCAACACCGCGTCGCTGTGACGCGCCACGGCCGCGGCCGTGGCTCCCCAGTCCGTAATGTCCGGCTGGTCCCTGAGCTGATGCTCGATGATCTCCAGCAGCCAGGCCCGGTCGATCGTGAGCTGCACGAATGTCTCTCTGCTCAGGCGGCCTGCTGGCCGGGACGGGTCGGCCCGAAGCGCTCGGCGAAGGCGTCGCCGAACTGCTCGATGCACGCCTGCGCGCCGGTGAGGAACAGGTGCCGGGGCAACTGCGACTCGACCAGCGAGGCCACGTACGTGTTGGGGTCGACGCCGCTGGCAGCGGCGGCCTGGGCCACCGTGTTGCCCGACTCGTCGCTCATATCGACCTGGAACTGCGTCATAGCACTACGGTAGCGGTCGCCGACGGCCCTGGGGAAGCGAACGCCGGTTTCCGCACGGCCGCCCCTGTCCGTCCGGAATCGCGTACGTGGCCGGAGATCACGATGCGAGCCTGGTCGGTCCTGTCACGGTCATTCTGCCGGCGACCTGGCCCGAGGCAGACCGCCGCACTGTGCAGGGCGTGGTGGAGCGTCCCTCTACAGTCTTCGACGAGCCGGACGACCCGGCGCCATCTTCACCTGCCCAGGAGGTACGGTGCCCGACCCGCACCCCGCCCATCGCGATCTTCCCTCACTGTTCCGTGCTGAAGCCGGCGTCTTCCGCGGCCGGTGGACGCTGTCCGTCATCGGCCCGGACCTGGGGATCGCGGCCGGACCGAATCTCGACCTTGGCGTGGCAGACACTCTTACCACCGCTCACCCAGACGACCCTGGCCGCTTCCTGATCGCCCTCAGCGGCGACGTACCGGCCCTACCGCGCGAAGACGCCGTGAAGGTCCTGGAGGAGCACGGCTTCGTCGTGGAGGCCGCGGCCCGTGACGACGCCAGAACTGATCACGGATGGACCCAGGTCGCGCGCTCGGAATGGACCGCCCCGTGTCAGCCCACCGCGCGGTGATCCAGCTGCTGCGCCACTGCGCCCGACCCGAATGGGCACACCCCGACCGATACTGCGCCGCCGCCCACGCCGGCCTCGCCCGGACCGGACACCGCGTACGGAGCATCCGCCCATGAGCACCTCCACGCACACCTTCACCGCCTTCGGCGTCGAGCAAATCCCCACCATCGGGGTTGGCGACGACCTCGCAGAGACGATCACCCGCGCTCTCGCCGACCAGGACACTCCCCTCTGCGACGGTGACATCGTCGTCGTCGCGAGCAAGGTCATCTCCATCGCCGAAGGCCGGCACGTCGCCCTCGCCGACGTCACACCTGGCCCCCGAGCCCTCGAACTGGCCGCTGCCACAGGGAAACCGGCCACACTGGTGCAGCTCATCCTCGACACGTCCAGTGAGCACTTCCTTGCCACCGACCGAGGCCCGATCATCGCCCTGCATCACCTCGGTCTGCAGCTCACCTCCGCCGGCGTCGACCGCGCCGGCCCCGATGGCGCCTGGCTGCTGCCCACCGATCCCGATGGCTCCGCACGCGCCCTTCGCAACGCTCTGGCGAGGAGCACCGGATCCCATATCGCAGTTGTCATCGCTGACTCCGACGGCCGTGCCGACCGGCGGGGCTCCACCGTCATCTCCATCGGCGCGGCCGGCATCGCCCCCCTGCGCGTCACGGAACACACCGGCCCCGATGGGAGCACAAAACGCCAAGAGGAGACGCTTCTCGACCTGGTCACTGGCGCTGCGGGGCTCATCCTCGGTCAGCGCGGCCGCGGCGTTCCCGTCGTGATCTTGCGCGGCATCGCCTACGAGCCGAGCGACGACGGCGTGCGCAGCATCCTCCACAAACCTCCGCGCTGATACACGGGCGACCCGCCCACCGTGCCGTCCTCCAGCACGGTGGCAACGGCGTCCGGCTCGTCCACCGTGCAGCGCCCTCGAGTTGGGAGGCGTCGCCGGGACAACACCTCCGCGTATTGAGGTCACTCATATTCGGCCAAGACGGCCAAGACGCTGGATGCGGATTCCGGGCATCCCGTACCGTCCACGGCGTGGGGAGGACATTGCGGATCGCGGTCGCTCAGAGCACGGTGCCCGAAGACCCGACCGACCGAGGAGCACTCCGCGCGGCCGGGCAGGAGATCCGGGAACTGATGGCTGGGGCCGCTCAATCAGGGGTGAGGCTGCTGCAGTTCCCCGAAGGAGCGATCACCTACCCGAGCAAGCACGTGATGGCGACCGGCCCGGCTGGCTACCCGAAGCCGGCCGACTGGAGCCGAGCAGCGTGGGATGTCCTGCGAGAGGAAGCCGAGTCGACCGCGGCGCTGGCGGGGGAGCTCGGACTATGGACGGTGTTCGGATCCATCCACCCGCTCACGCCGCCGAACCGGCCGCACAACAGCCTCTACATCGTCTCCGACCAGGGCTGCCTGGTTGCCCGCTACGACAAGCGGTTCCTCTCCAACACCGAGATCTCCTACCTGTACTCCCCAGGGAGGGATCCACTCGTCTTCGAAGTGGACGGCATCCGGTTCGGCTGCGCGCTCTGTATCGAGGCCAACTTTCCTGAACTCTTTGCCGAGTACGAGCGCCTGAACGTCGACTGCGTCCTGCTGTCGGTCATGGTCGACGACGCTCCCCGTGCCCGCGTCGCCCAGGCGTACGGGACCCTCTACAACTACTGGCTCGGCTACGCCGTCCCGGCACAGTTCAGCGCCACAGCACCGTCTGGGATCGTGGCTCCTGGAGGACGCTGGCTCGCGCGCTGCCCTGCCAACGGGCAACCCGCCCTGGCGATCTCGGACATCGATCTCGACTCACAGGACCCGGACATCGACATCGCGGTGCGCCACGCCCGCCCGTGGCGCCGCATCGCCCGAACCGGCCTCTACGACGAGCACATTCCCGTAGGCGATTCCCGCAGCGACACCCGCAACGCCTTTTGATCGAGCGCCTCCACGTGCCAGGCGTAGGCAGCCGAAGCGTAGATCGGGCCACCGCGGACTCAGTGCGCCAGGGCAACGTCATGAAGCAGGCGTTCGACACTGTGGTCGGAACTCAGCGGGTCAAAGGTGGTGGACAGGTCGCGGATCTGCTGAACACAGCGGGACGCGCCGATCTGCTGGGCGAGGCTCAGAGAGTCGCGTGCAAGCTCGGCGGCCTGGGCGACGTCTCCCTGGGCGAGCAGGCTTTCCGCCTCGTACGCGAGGAACACCGCCTTGGTCTTGTCGCGGGCCTGCGGCAGAAGGGCGAGCCCTTGACTGGTCGATCAGGCATCTGCCGGTGTCCACCGCCAGGTCGGCAGGACTCATCCAGGCGCACCAACGCGGTGCCGCATCGGCTGCCGAGTTCAGGAACTTCAGCCTGAGGGCCGTTCCAGATGGGCCGAAAAGAGATGGCCAAATGTGATTGCGGGCCCTGCCCAGCAGGTCCGTTTTCACGCCAACTCTGCGACGTTTCCCAGGGCCGCTTTCACGGTGCCCCCGCAGGTGAACTGCCGTCGATCGGCAGCGAATCAGCGAGACACGGCGGTGTACATCCCACTTGACGCGGTCGTACGGCACCGAAACCTCCATGTCAGAGGCGGGATGCTCGCTCAACTCAGCGATCGACGATGCCGATTGAAGCACCCGCTGGCTGGTTTGTGATCGATGCGAGCCCACCCTCGTGATGATCCATCAGTTTTTGTCAGTGCCCGCTGATACACCCATAACCACAGGGCAGCATCATCAAGTTGCCAGGTCACAGGAGGGGGAAAGGGCATGCCGCCGGAGGGATTTCACGAGGTTCGTCGCCACATCCGCAGGAATCCTCGTCCACGCGGAAAGAAGCTGGGCGGTTGGACCATCGCGGGAATCGTCGCCTTCGTCTGGCTGTGGGGACAGGTCTTCGGGTTCGGCAGCAGCAGCGACAGCGGGGCCGAGACGAACAAGCCGGCCTCCACTCCGTCGGTGTCCGCATCGCCGAGCCGGTGATGGGTGGCATCCGGATGCGGCTGCGCGCGCCACGCGGCCGCCGCGAACAGGTAGCAGCGGCCCTCGTCGCCCTGGCCGTGGCCACCATGCTGGGCCAGGCGGCCACGGCTCTGTGGCGCGCGATCGTGCGCGGGTGGCCGCTCGCGGTCGCCGTGGCAATGGCGGCCCTGCTGGCTGCCGCCTGGTGGCAGATACGGCGGGTTCGGCTGCGGCGGGCTCAGGCCGCGCTCGTCGCGGTCCTGCGACTCCCGCTCGACCGGATCGACTCGCTCGGTGATGCGGAGTTCGAGTTCGCGCTGCGGGATCTCCTTGTTCGGGACGGCTGGTCGGCACAGCGGGTCGGGCAGGCCGGTGATCAGGCCGCCGACGTCATCGGCCAGCGTGCCCAGCATGGGCGGATCGTGCTGCAGGCCAAGCACACCACCGTGGGTGGGAAGGTCGACTCGAAGGTGATGTACCAGGTCAAGGGGACCGCCGGGCCTGTCCACAAAGCCGATGTCGCGGTCGTGGTCACCAACGGCGGCTTCACACGGGACGCCAAGGCATGGGGCGAGCAGCACCAGGTCCACTGGGTCGATCGCGAGCGGCTGCGGCAGTGGGCCGAAGACGGAGTCCCGCTGCACACCCTGTTGCGACTGCCCGCCCGCAAGGCACGCAGGACCGCGGTTCGACGAGCCGCGTAGCGCGGGCCACCGAGAGGGCAGAGAAGGGGGAACGTTGTTCGACGAGGACGGGTCGCTGGACCCGGTGTTGAAGGTCATCCTGTGGTTGATCCTCGGCTTGGCGATCGCCAAGGTCGCCTGGCAGTGGCTGACTGAGGATGCGTGGCCTTGGTTGCGCGACGATGTGGGCGGCTGGTTCACGGAGGACGTCTGGGGATGGCTCATGGGGCATCCCTGGTGGTTCGCGCTGATCATCCTGGGCACCCTGGTGCTGTTGTGCTTCGTGGTCTTCTCCGATCGAGGCGGCTACGTTGTCGCCTATAGCGACACCGAAGACGTGGAGGAGGAGCACGCCACCGCGCCGGTCGCCGATGCGCCCAAGGTCCTGACCTTCCGGATGAAACAGCTCACCGCGATGAGCGCGAACGGCTTCGAGCAGGCGTGCGCCGACCTGCTCGCCCGGGACGGGTTCGTACGGGCCCGCCGGGTCGGTGGCTCCGGAGACTTGGGGGCGGACGTCGTGGCCTGGGACGGAGAGGGCCGCAAGATCGTTGCGCAATGCAAGCAATACGCCGCGCCGGTCGGGTCCGGGGCGTTGCAGAAGTTCAACGGCACCGCGCGTCCCGAGCATGGTGCGGACGTTGCCGTCATCGTCGCTCTCAACGGATTTACCAAGCCTGCAACCGAGTTCGCCGAGCGACACGACATCGTCCTCATCGGGCGGCCGGAGCTCAAGCGCTGGGCACATGGCGAGCACCTGTACGCCGTCGTCGGCGAACAGCACTCCCCGGCATAGCTGACCAGCCCGATCTGGGCTGGCCGGCAGTCAGAAGCGGTGCAGATCAGCTGCGTCGGAGTTCGCCGCGGAGGATGCCGCCGATGAATGCGTCGTATTCGGCGTCAGTGAACAGGTGCGGGGCTTTGCCGGTGTTCTTGGAATCGCGCAGGGCCACGATTCCCTGGTCGAGGAAGGCGACCTGGACGCAGGTCTGGCCGCCGCTGCTGCTGGTCTGCCACTGGGCGTCGCGCAGCTGGGACTCGACCCAGGACGGGTCGAGCTCGTTCTTGTTCATGCAAGATCCTTGGCGATGGTGGTGAGGAGTGGTACGGACGCCTTCTGGGAGAGGGCGTCGGATTTGAGCATGTCGCTGGTGGTGCGGTACACCTCCACCGTTTCCGGCTCGTTGAGGTGGAGCAGGGCCCGGATGGACTCGATGCACACGAGGTCCCGGCCCGTCGGGAAGGACATGAGCATGAAGTGCCCGTCCATCCCGGCGTGTGCGCCGGCCCGGTAGGGCAGGACCTGGATGGTGATGTTCGGGTCCGTGCGGGCAAGCCCGATCAGGTGCTCGATCTGGGCCCGCATGACGGCCTTGCCCCCGACCTCCTGGCGCAGGAGCCCTTCGGGAAGGACCGCCCATATCTTCAGCGCAGGGTCGCGCTCCAGCATGTTCTTCTGGTGCTCCTGGCGCATGGCTACGAAGCGGTCGATGTCCTCCGGGGTCTTCCAGGCTCGGCTGCCTTCGGTGACGGCCCGGGCGTACGCGGGCGTCTGCAGCAGACCGTGGATGGCGACGGGGTTGAAGACGAACAGGCTGCTGGCGCTCTCCACCAGGGAGAGGTAGTCGCCGAGCGGGTCGTCGACAACGCCCTCGTACCGCTGCCACCAGTCGGCCTCGCCGGCGCGGCGCACAAGGTTGCGCAATTCGTCGCGCAGGGCCGGGTCGTCGATCTGGTAGACCTCGAAGAAGTGCGGCAGTTGCTGGATCTTGAGTCCCTGCACCCCCTTCTCGATCTTGCTGACGGTGGAGAGGGACTGATACCCGAGGCGGCGAGCTGCCTCCTCCTGCGTCCAGCCTAGGGCTTCGCGGATGCGCCGGAGCTCCGCGCCCAGGCGTCGGCGTCGCGGGGTCGGCTCAACCGGCATCCCCACCTCCTTGTGTTGGGCGACAGGCTAGCGTCTGCGCCAGTTCGGGAATATGCCAAATCCCTGAAGGGAAAGACTTTCCTCAAGGGCCTTCTTGCCGCAAGGGTAGTTGGCGGTCCATTATCGAGTCTCGCCTACTCGGACGGTGGCGTACCGGTTACGCGGTGCCACCGCGATCGGGTGCACGTTCGCGCCGCTTGGAGGGCCAGTGCCTGGGATGGTGATCAGCCCGGTCCGGCAGCACCACATGGTGCTGCCGGAGATCAGCCCCGATGCGATGGAGCCCGTGCGCGAGATCGTGCGGATCCTGCTGCGGATGTGGCACAAGAGCGACCTGAGCTTTGTGGCCGAGCTCGGCGTCACCGAGCTGCTGACGAATGTCTGGAAACACACTCCGGGCGACTGCGAACTCCTGATCCGTGAGATGCCCGACGGCGTCCTGGTCGGCGTCACCGACTTCGACGACGCGCTCCCCGCGGTGAAAGAGCCGTTGGACGACGCCGAGTGCGGCCGGGGCCTGTTCCTGCTGGCCGCGCTCACCGAGGAGCTGCAGACCCAGCCCTTGCTCACTGGGAAGCAGGTGTGGTTTCGCCTCGGACGCCCTCTCGTCGGCGGCGAGGAAGAAGCGGACCATGGCTGAGCGATCACGAAAGATCCGCGCGGCAACACCGGTCCCGTCCTGTCAGGAGAGCGCTCATGCAGGCTGTTCCCGCCGTCCAGGCCGATCTTCCCGCATGGCTGCGCCTGGCGGGCGAGGTCGAGGATCTGTTCGGCCCCATGGTCGACGATCCGCAGTTCCGGGAGGCCGTGGAACGCAACATCAAACGCGGGACCGCCCTGTGCGTACGCGATACGCCGGATGTGCCCGGCGGCGCGCTCGCCGGCGGGCTGCTGATGTCGGTCCATCCCCCGCTCTACGAGATCAGCTGGCTGGCGGTCGGCGGCGCCTGGCGGGGCCGGGGCATTGGTGGACTGCTGGTTCGCTCCGCTCTGCGCGACCTCGCCGTCGCTCCGGGCACGGTCGAGGTGACGACGTTCGGGCCGGACCACCCTGGCCGGGACGCCCGCGGCTTTTACGAACACCTCGGCTTCGCGCCTGTCTTGCCCCTGTCGGCGGACGGCACGCGCCAGACCTACCGACTCCGCCTGCCGGATGGGTGACGTCCTCCCGGCCGTGGTCCGCGGGCTGTCGCCTCCATCAACTCCAAGAGGACAACAGGCCGAGAGGCAGGCACCGACTGAGTTCCGGCCGCGCGAGGAGGAGAGTGTCGTGAGGAACACCAGAGCACGCACCACCATCCCGGTGGTGATCTTGGGTGGGGGACCGTGCGGACTCGCGTGTGCTCACGAACTCCAGCGCCTCGGTCACCGCGACTGGGTACTGCTGGAGGCCGCGCAGACGGTCGGGGGCTTAGGATCCTCGGTCGTCGACGAGGCCGGCTTCACCTGGGATCTCGGCGGTCACGTCGTGTTCTCCACAGTGAAGAGCTTCGACGCGTTACTGGACGAGCTGTTCGCGCCTCATGAGCTGCTGCGCCACGAGCGCTCCTCGTTCGTCCGGCACAGCGGACGGTGGGTGCCCTACCCCTTCCAGCAGCACCTGCACCACCTCCCCGTGGCACAAGCCCAGAAGTGCCTGGACGATCTGGCCATCGCCCAGGCCCGCGGCCCGGCCTCGTCGGGAACGGACTTCGGCGTGTGGCTGGAGGCCACCTACGGCCCGGCCCTGGTGGAAGAGTTCTTCGCCCCGTACAACCACAAGATATGGGCCACCGCCCTGAGCGAGATGTCCTCCTCCTGGATAGCGGAGCGGGTCGCACCCGCCGACACCAGTGCGCCGCGACGGAGGGTGACGTCGGAAACGACGTCAACGAGTCGGTGGGGCCCCAACGCACAGTTCGCCTTCCCGGCGTCGGGCGGCACCGGCGCGATCTGGAAGCGGCTGGCCTCCCGCCTGCGCGGCGATGTCCGGACGGGGCAGGCCGTCCTGCGCATCGATGAGGCGGCGAAAACCCTGCTGACCTCTGACGGCAGCACCCTCTCCTACGGGAGCCTGGTGGCCACCGGCGCGCTCGACCAGCTCGTCGCGATGACGGCCGGGGCACCCGCGCACGTACGCCAGGCCGCCACGACCCTGAAGCACACCACCGTGGCTATGGTGGGCCTCGGCTACAAGTCCCCGACCACCGACCGGCGTTCGTGGCTGTACTTTCCCGGCCGTGAGGCGCCGTTCTACCGGGCGACGAACTTCTCCCGGTACGCACCGGCCAATGTCCCTCGCTCCGACCCGAGCCGGTACTCGGCCTGGATGACCGAGACGTCGCTGCCCGCCGGAACCCTCCTCGACGAGGCCGCCCTGGTCGAGGAGTGCGACACGGCACTGCGGCGCTGCGGTCTGGTTCCCGACGGCGCCCAGCGCGTCAGCGGACACCTGGAACTGATCCCGTACGCCTACCCGGTCCCGACTACCGGCCGGGACACGGCCCTCGCACGCATCCAGCCCTGGCTGGAGAGCCACGAGATCTACTCGCGGGGACGCTTCGGCACCTGGCGCTACGAGATCGGCAACATGGACCACGCCGTCACCATGGGCCAGGACATCGCCCGGCGGCTTGTCCACGGCACCGCTGAGAGGATCTACACGGCTCCCCGCCCAGCGGCCCGGGAGGCGGTTCATGGGCGCTGAACTCCGCCTCGACGCCCATCCGGTCACGAGCTGGCTCCTGCTCGGCGCCGCGCCCGACAGCACACGCGCCGTGGCCGAGCTCCTCGACCGGGGCGTCACGCACGTCTTGGACTGCCGGACCCCGCGCCCGATGCCACCGCCTGCGGCCATCTGCCCCGGCCTGGTGTGGTGTTCGGCGCCCACCGAGGACGACGGCGCCTCGCGCGGCACCGTCTGGTACGCCGCCTGCCTGGCCTTCGCCGAACGGACGGCACGCGAGGGGAACGCCCGGCTGTACGTCCACTGCGCGGCCGGCGTGAACCGCTCCCCGGCCGCCGCCTACACGATTCTGCGCTCGCGCGGATGGACAGCCGCCGCCGCGCGGTCCCGCATCCTGGCCTGCCGTGCCCAAGCCCGCCCCCGCTACTTCGAGGACGCCGAACAGTGCCTGGTCGAACTGGGCCTCGTCGAACAGGAGAGAGCGTGATCCGCGCCAGCCGGCTGCTCGCCGCCGCCTACACCGCCAGGGCCCTCTACATGACGGCCTCCCTGGCCCTGTCCTACCGGGGCCTGCGCGACCAGGCCGACTGTGCCGAGGAGGACCTTCCAGAGGAGACGCCGGGCCTGACGGTGATCATTCCTGCTCTGCGGGAGCAGGCGGTGATGCCCCGCTCACTGGAGCACTTCGCCGCGCTCGCCGCCCGGTGGCCGACGTTGCGCGTCCTGGTCGTCACCGCGGCACGCGAGGCTGCCGAGACGCCCAGCGGCCGGCTCACCACCGACGACGTGTGCCGGAACCTGGCTGACCAGCACAACTCCAGGCTCGGCAGGGAGGTCTTCGCCGTCGTGTCCTACCCGGGGCAGGGCCGCCGGGCCTCCCAGCTCAACTACGCCGTGGCGGCGTTGGACAAGCTGTCCCCGCCCGCCGGGGACTACGTTGCGGTGTTCGACGCCGACGCGGTCCCCGATGCCCGGCTTGCCTCCCAGTTCGCCCGCGCCGCGAAGGGGCGGCCCGCGATGATCCAGCAGCCGATGCTGCCCGCCTTCCCCGGCAGTAGCAGCGGGCGGCGCTCGGCGGTGATGTCCGGCCAGGATCTTGCCGCGTTCCGCCGCACCCTGGGCATCGAGTACCGCCGTATCCGAGTGGCCCGCTGGTGTGCTCCCGGCCGGCGCCCCCGGCTGCTGGCCGCGCTCGCGCGCCCGATGGTCTACGGGGTGGGCTCCGGGCTCATCGTGCGCCGCGACAAGATCGAGGGCATCGGGTTCTTCCAGGAACCGCACGATGATCTCGCGGTCGGTCACCGCCTGAGCATGGCCGGCGAGCCGATCGCGGTGCTGCCCTCGGTCAACATCGTCGAGCCGTACCAGAGCGTGGGGGCGATGGCGCGGGCGTTCAGCAGCGTGGCCTTCGCGAACGCCGCGACCCGCCACGACTACCGCTTCGCCAAAGCGCACCCCACCCGTCTCTCGGCTGCCGGGCAGCGGCTCCTGGCGGCCCGTGCCCTGGCCGATGGTGCGGCCTGGGCGCTGGGACCGGCGGTGATGGGCGCCGCCGCCGTCCACCTGGCGGTGAGGCGGCGGTACGGGCCGCTGGTGGCCGCCGCTCTGGCAGCGGGCCTGATCGAGCCGGTGGTGGCCTACCGGCTGCGCGGACGCGTCCTCGACGACTTCCGAGCGGCCGGCCCTTCCGGCGGGACCTGGCGGCAGCCGCCCCCCGCCGCGGCCGTCGCCACCTACATGCTGCAGCCCGCGGTGAGCGCGCTGGGTCCGTGGCTGCTGGGCCTGCGCGCGAGTGCCGCCCAACTGACCGGCCGGGAACTGAGGTTCACCAAGACCGAGCACCTGGGCGAGATCGCCCCCGAAACCCGAGGAGGCACCGTTCATGGGTGACCTGGACATCGGCTGGTCCGTGCCCACCGCGTTCCCCGAAACCGGCTGGAACCGCGCGTTGATCGACGAGCACCTCGAACAGGCCCGGGGCGAGATACCGGCGTGGGACGACCCCGAGCAGACCCGGCTCGGCTTCGCGATGGCCGCCCCGCATCCGGAGGCGGTACGTGTCCTGGGCGACTGGTCCGCGCTCAACACCAACAACGTCGGCACCCACACCCGCTTCGGGGAGGGCAAGGCGGGCACCCGGCGGCTGGAGAAGGAAGCCCTGGCCCTCCTCTCCGGCCTCTATCGCGGCGGCGCCCTCGACGGACACCTCACCGGCGGCGCCAGCGAAGCAACCCTGGCCGCCCTGCGGATCGCCCGCAACCTGCTGCGCGCCGACGGCCACCAAGTCCGCGTGATCACCTCCGACCTGTGCCATGCCTCGGTCGGCAAGGCCGCCGAGATCCTCGACCTCGACCTGGTACGCCTGTCTGCCGGGCCCACCTGGACCCTGACCCGCGAGCAGGTCCGCCACGCCGCACAGGAGGCGATCACGGCCGGGATCACCGGCATCATCGTGGTGGCCACCGCCGGCTACTACAACAGCGGCTTCGCCGACCCCGTCGACGAGATCGCCGCCGACCTGCGCGACCTCGCCTTCCAGCACCCCGGACAGGCGGGATGCTTCCTGCACGTCGATGCCGCCCACGGCGGATTCGTCTTCCCCTTCACCGCCCCCGATCTTCCCTTCGACTTCCGCAGCCCTGGCGTGCACTCCATGGCCGTCGATCCCCACAAGGCCGGTCTCATGCCGTACGCGTGCGGGGCCCTGCTCGTGCGCAAGGGACTGCTCGAACACGTCACCCGCATCGACCCGCACACCCGGATCCCCGACGAGACCGTGCTGGGCTCCCGCCCCGGCGCCACCGCAGCAGCCCTGTGGGCCACGCTGCACACGCTGGGCCGTACCGGCTACACCGCCCTGACCACCCGCTGCCTCGAACACCGCGATCAGCTCGCCGCCGCCGTACGGGCCGCCGACCCCGACGCCCTGCTGGTGCCCGCCCCGCACGCGCCCGTTTTCTCCGCCGCCTTCAGCCACCCCGGCGGACGGCTGCCGACGGAATTGTGCGACCGCTACCGCCTCGTCCCCCTCAGCCTCCCGGACCCGCACGGCGGCGGGACGCGCCTCTTCTACCACTTCTACGCCTCCGCCTCCCTGACCGATGCCCAGATCACCGCGTTCGCCGGGTACCTGGCCGCTGCCTCCGCCCAAGCCCGCGCGACGGCTTCCGACGACCGCGGCAGCGGGCGGAGCATCACCTCCGAGGTGGTCGCGGACACCCGCACCCACACCGACTGCTTCCGTCACTTCGTCGTCCACCCCGAAGGACGTCGTGACCCGCAGGTGCCGGGCTACTCCTTCCACACCTTCGCCCACCGGCGCGCCACCGGCGAGCAGATGCAGGACATCCGCTGGGGCGAGGCGCGGGCCGGCGGCGACCTGTGGATCTACGCTCCCGACCTGAAGAATCCCTTCGCCAATGAGCTGATGGGGGTGCGCACCGAGGGCTATTTCCTCGAAGTCCTCGACCTCCACCAGCAGCAGTTGTCCCTGGTCGGCGCGATCCACGCGACGATGCTGCTGCCGGGCTCCCTGCGTGTCCTGCTGAACTTCGAGGCGGACGGCACCTTCCGCTCCGCCGAGTACAAGGCCCTGGGCGAGACCGGAGCCGACGAGCTGCAGATCTTCCCCGACGCCATCACCGCCAAGATCGGCAAGGACGCGGCGGGATTCCTCCGCCCGCACAGCGACGACTACTCCTTCTCCATCGACACCTCGGCCGAGATCAGGGTGCGCCGCACCGACGGCGCCGCCGCCCCCGTCGTCCAGATGGCCCGTCACAACGCCGATGTGCTGCTGCCGCGCCGCCGGCACCTTCGGCGCGAGCAGTTCCGGCGCTTCCCGAACCGGTTCTTCGACACCGAGCTGGAAATCGAGGCCGGCCGCGCCTGGACCGGCACCGCCTACCTGGCGGAACTTCTCGCCCCCACCAGCATCGGCACCGTACTGGCGGCACGCTCCGCGACCGCGGGACTGTGCACCGTGGACGGCAGGGTCAGCGACAGCGGCCTGCACCTGGCGCTCACCGCTCTGTCCGAGCCCAGGACCGATGCCGTCGAACTCGCCGCGCCCTTCGACCTCGGCCGCCGGCTGCACGGCGCACTGCCCCGCCTGGACGTTCGCGCCCCGGACCAGCTCGGCGTCGAGCAGGTCATCGACTTCGCCGAGAACGTCCACGAGGTGTTCATGCGCGACGGACTGCCCGCCGGCCTCGTCATCGCGGGAGCCGGGCGATGACCACAGCCACGCTCGACCGCACGGCCCTCGGCCGTCTCCTGCCCGGCGCCAAAACCCTCAGCGCCCGGCCCTTGCCCCAGGGCCGCTTCAACAGCTGCTGGCACCTTGCCGACTCCGACCGCGCCTATCTCCTCAAGCTCAACGACCGTGAGGGCGAAGCCCATCTGCGTCAGATGGCCGCGGCCATGAGTGAGGCGAGGGCGGGCGGCGTCGCGGTCCCGCATGTCCTGCGTGTGGGCGCCGACCCTGACCTTGGCCCCTTCCTGCTCCAGGAATGGCTGGATGGCCGCACCTTCGCCGAAGCCCGCCAGGACAACGCCATCACGGCGGACCTGTGGCCGCGGCTCGGACGCCAGATCGCCCTGCTGCACTCCATCCAGCCACCACGTCCCCTCATGGCGACACCGGCCTCTCGTGCCCGCCAGCTCGCTGACCTCCTGGACGGCCTGCGCCGACACCGGCTGATTCCCACCGCGCTCGCCGAGGCAGCCCGCCGGCGCGGTCTGCGTCTGGCCGAAACACTCGGCGACCACGAGTGCGTGAATACCCATCAGGACATCCACCCGGATAACATCCTCATCCGTCCCGGCGGCAAGATCGCCCTGCTCGACTTCGACCACGCCACCTCAGCGGAATACGCCAGCGACTTCGTCAAACCCGACCGCTGGTGCCTGCCCTCCGCCCACGACCGGCAACAGATGCTGGACGCCTACTGGCACCAACGCGGGGAAGTGGCCGACCCGTTGTTCGAGCAGCGACTCGCCTTCCACCGCCTGGTCATCACCCTGTCGTACTTCCTGTACTGGCACGGCCGTGACCCCACCCAGCTCCCCGGGTGCACCGCGGCCCTGCGAACCGAACTGGAGCGAACATGACCGCCAACGACACCGCCACCACTGCCGTTCCGGCTCCCGCACCGGTCACCGGGCCCGGTGTCCAGGTCGTCGCCGCACTGCTGCGCCGCGACGACCACATCGTCCTCGTCCAGGAACAGCGCGATGGCAAGGAGATGTGGTCCGTCCCCGGCGGCGGCGTCGAGCGTGGCGAACTCCTCACCGAGGCCCTGGTCCGCGAGGTCAAGGAAGAGACCGGCCTGAACCTGAGGGCGGTGGGCCCGCTGGCCTACCTGGTCAACACCACGACCGAGAAGTACCCCTCCACCGTGGTGTTGACCTTCGACTGCACCGAGTGGGATGGCGAGATCGCGGTGCACGACCCGGACGGCAAAGTGACCGGCGCGGTCCTGCTGCCGCTGACCGAGGCCAGGGCCGTCCTGGCGTCCTCTACCGCGACCCGGCCCGAGATCGAACCCCTGCTGGACTACCTCGACAGCCTCAGCGCCGGCCGCGTGTGGTCCTACCGGGACGACCTGCCCATCGAATGACCGCGCCCGGGACACCGGGAGCAGGGAGAGGACTTATGACGCTCACCCACGACCTCGACTCGATCACGGCCACACTCGACCCGCTCGGCGCCGACGCGGTGATGAGGGCCTTGCCCCAGGCCAACATCGCGGCCGACACCAGGTGGCTGCACACCCGAGCCGAGATCCTCTCCCGGCACGCCGCCTCGATCCGTGACGTCGCCCCCGCCCGGGCGGCGTTACGGGACCTGGGCATGATCACCGCCTCCCTCGCCCGCCACACCGGCCGCCAGATCCCGCCGCCCGCCGTCGAAGCGGCCATGCTCCACCTGGGCGCCACAGCCGACGAGGTCCCCCGGGAGACCGTGTACTCCTACGCGACCCGCAACCCCCGTGGTCCCCGAAGGCGCTCCTTCACCGACACCCCGGGCGAGCACGTCTTCATCGACGAGGTCACCGATGCCAGCCACGCCCTCGACGACGCGATCCGGCACTGCGCGGGCATGCCCGAGGCGGCCAACCAGGAAGCGGCCGACGCTCTCGCCGCGACCGTCCACGAGCGGCTGCGAGCCTTCGCCGCACATCTGCTGACGGTCAAACGCACGCTGACACCGGAGTACTTCACCGGTCTCCTGCGCCCGTACTACCCGCCCCTGGACATCGACGGGACCACCTACTACGCGCCGGGCGGCGCCCAGATGCCCCTGCTCGTCCTCGACGTGATGATCCTCAGCCAGGCCGCCACCGGCAACCTGGCTGCCTGGTACGAGCAGTACCTCACCGACAATGTCTTCTACCTGCCGCCGCACCACCGTGCCATGGTCGACGCAGCCCGCCGGACTCCGGGTCTTGCCCGCCTCGCCCGCCGCCACCCGCACTTGCGGCGGGCCGTCGCCCTGCTCATCGATGACCTGCTGCGCTTCCGACTGCCCCACCGCCAACTCGCACGGGACAACATGGCTGTCCGGGATGACGGGGCCCTCGGCAGCGGCGGCTACACCACCAGCGCCCTCGACCGCCTGCTCGACGTCACCGAAAGTGCCCGCGCCCTTCTCAGCCCCGGGAGTCCCGTATGAGCGCCTCCATCGACAGCGACTTTCCGCCCTTCCCCCTCGGCGCCCCACGCTCCCCGCTCGCGCTCGACCCCAGGCCCGACCACCCGCCACAGCCGGTTGCGGATCACGTATGCCTGGACTACCCGAGCCGCATCAACGCCATGGCCCTGGACTCCAGCAAGATCGTTCCCAGCCGGGGTGCCTACCTCGCGGGCGAACTCCTCTTCGCCTGCGACCTCATGCGCCGCGTCGAGGTCGAGATCGTCGGCGACGGACCCGCCGTCCAGACCGCCCCCGACTGCGACCACCCGGTCCTTGCCCGGCACGCCGCGCTGCTGATGCGCACGGCACTCGGCACCCGAGAGCGGCTGCGGGTACGGGTGAGCGCCCCGGACCTGCCCGCGCACCTCGGACTCGGCTCGAGCAGCGGGCAGATCGCCGCCGTGGCCGCGGCCGTAAACGAGCTCTACGGACATCCCGTCCCCGCCCGCCGGCTCGTCAAGTTCCTGGCGCTCAATCACGGTGAGGAGATCGACCACGACGACGCTCACCTTCTGCCGGTCCAGTGTCTGGGCGGATCCGCGACGGCCGGGCTCATACCGGGCGCGGTCCAGGTGATCGCCGGCGCGCACGTGCCGCTGCTGCAGGCCGCCCTGCCCGAGGACATGCGCATCGTGCTCGGCATGCCCCACAATCCGGTGATCTGGGACGCCCGCGACAGCCTCGCCGCCGAGGCCCGCCACTTCGACGCCTTCACCGCCACCGGCCGCACGTACGGCCCTGAGATCGCCTACCGGCTGCTGCACGATGCCTGGCCCGCCCTGCTCGACGGGGAGCTCGGTCCGCTCGGCAGCCTGCTGTTCGACTATCGCTTCCGGATGGGGAGCCTCGCCAACTGCGCTTTCTCGCATCCCGAGTTGCTGGCCACCGGCGAGAAGGTCGAGCACATCTTCACCGAGCGCCTCGCCGAGGTCCTCACCCTGTCCTCCGTCGGTCCCACCTTCGCTGCCCTTACCCGCACGCCCGAGCGGTGCGAGCAGGCGTTCGCCGACGCGGGATTGCGGACCGTGCGCTGCCGGCCGTGGAACAGCGGCTACACCCTCCACGGCCAGGAGGAACAGTGACCGAGACTGGACCGGCACCCACCGGCACCTACTGGAACGACCGAGTCACGGTTGCCGCTTTCGCCGAACTGCCCACGCCGCCCTACCTCGCCAATCTGCTCACCGCCCCGGTGCCCGACGCCGCCCTCGCGCTCGATGCGGGCTGCGGTGCCGGCCGGAACGTGCCCGCCCTGGCCGCTGCGGGCTACCGGGTCCTCGCGATCGACCTGCACCCCGGCATGCTGCACCAGGCCCGCCGCCACGCCGGACCCCGGACCGCCTTCGTCGAAGCCGACGTCACCCGCCTCCCTCTGGGCGACCGGCGGGCGTCCCTCGTCGTGTGCCACGGCGTCCTGCACAACCTCCACCACCGTGACGCTCTCGCCACGGCGCTGCGCGAGCTGCATCGGGTCCTTCTCCCCGGCGGAACGCTGTCGCTGAACCTCTTCACCGCCCATCACCTCGACCCGTGCCTCACTCCCCTCGGTGACGACCGGTACGCGTTGCCGAACGGCCAGTACATGACGCTCCTTTCCCCCGAGGACCTGCTCTGCTTCATCCATGCCGCAGGACTCGTCCCGAGCGGGGAAGCCGTGCAGTACCTCCGCGCGGGGGACCCGGGGCAGCGCTCGGTATGGCGCGCGATCCTCACCCGGCCGTAGTTCATCCGAAGGGACTCACTCGTGCTTCTCGTCGCGGCCACCACCGATGCGCCGACCGACCCCGGCGTCGCCTTCGCCCATCTCAGCGTCCCCGTGTCCGGCCCCGCTCTCGTCCTTGACGGGCCGACCCTGCGCCGTCAGCGGTGGCACGGGCCAGGCGGCGGCCGGCCGAAGGAGGCCGCCCCCGGGGTGGTCCGCGTCCCCTTATGGGCCTGCCATGCCGACGAATCCACCGGTGAGGCCGTCTTCTTCGTCACCGTGGAATGGCGTCCAGACGCCGTCGTCCTGGCAGCCTTCCACCGCACCACCGTGTCCGCCGACGCGTCCGGAGATCTCACGGCGTGGGCCTGCCTCATCGCAGATGAGCGTGCTGCGGTGAACTTCCCGCTGCCCCGCCCCGGGCAGCGCTCCGGACAGGGTCCGGAGGCCGAGGAGAAGATCACCCTCACCGCCCTGGCCAATCCCACCGCGGTCGCCCGTCTGCTGCGCGATCACCTGCCCGCTACCGGTGTGCCGGTCAGCGCCCCCACCATCCACCGGCGCATCCTGCGCTCGGACATCTATCTGCCGCCCGGTACCGGACGGCGCGAATACGCCGCCCTCACACCCCGTTCCGACGGAACCTGGTGGGCCAAGGCCAAAGTCCTCAAGGACGGCCAGCTCCACAAAACCATCCGCCCCGCCGCCACCCGTGACGAGGCCCTGGCCCAGGTCGCGGAAGTCCTCGGCCACCCACGCCTCATTCATGCCGGCCTGCTCCAGCGCGCCACCTGGGACCTGCCCTCGCCCGCCGACACGGACGGCCACTGGTCCACCGTCACCGTCGACACCACCACCCTCGCTCCGCACCCCGACACCCTGCAGCAGGTCGAGATCGAGTACGCGGCCTGCTTCACCGCCGCCCCCGTCACCGCGACCGCCTCCCAGATACGGCAGTCCGTGGCCCAGACCGCCGACACCGTCGCCGCCGTCCTGACGGCTCACCACATCCCGCACGCCCGCAACGGCCAGAGCAAGATCGAACACTTCCTCGCAGCCGGAGATGCCGATGCCCGCCGCTGATCAGGTCATACCCATGCTCGACGCCTTCCTCGACGGCAACGCCAATGCGGTCTCCCTCGACGCGTGGTGCACCGAGAAGATCACCGTCCAGCTCAGCGGTCTCACGATCGAGGTACTCGCATCTACCAGCACCGCAACGACCTACGTACAGCGCCTGTTCACGCCGCCCAGCAACCTGTGGAACGTCGTACGCCCCAACGCCGCAGCCACCGGCGTCACCGCGACGATGCGCTGTCTCGCCCTACCCCGTGCTCACGTCTCGGCCCTTGCCGAGCATGTCCGTTCACGGGGCACTGGAGCACCACGCCCTGCACTGATGCACGTCGGTGCCCCGGCAACATGGCACCAGATGCCCGGCGGCCCGGTACTCCTGACCGATCCCGATGCCGGGATCGCGCCGCAGCTCATCGTCCGCCACCCCGGCAGCTTCACCGTTATCACCTGCGACGACACCGACGCCACGATGAACGCCGCCCGGCATCTGCGGGAGATCGGCTACCGGCGGGCCGAGGACGACGGCTGGGTGTGCCTTCACGCCTCGGCCGCCACTATGGACGGCCGCGGCATCCTGGTCGTCGGCGACTCCGGCGCCGGCAAGTCCACGCTCGCACTCGCGCTGGCCGCGACCGCGAAGGGCGCCTTCCTTTCCAACGACCGCACCATGATTGCCGCTTGCTCAGGCGTGGCTCCGCAGGCTGTCGCCATGCCCGGCCCGATCCGGCTCAACGGCGGCACCCTGCAAGCACTCGGATACGCGAGCGCCGAGCAGTGGGACCTCACGCGCCCCCAGTCCACGATGAACTCCGACTGGCAGAACTTCCGCGGCTCCAACAAACTGCACATCCTCCCCTCCGAATGGCATGAGCGCACCGGCACTTCATTGGCCACGACCGCAACCGTGGATCTCGTCGTCTTCCCGGAGGTCATCCAGGGCTCCCAGGAGCTACATCTGCAGGCCATGCGCCCCGAGTCGGCCCGGGAGCTGCTGGGCGCTCAGTGCATGTCGCCGGGCGACAACATCTACGTCAGGGACTGGCTCGGCATCCGGACGAGCAGCCCCGACGACCTTGCGCGCAACGGAGCCCGCGTCATCGGCGCCCTCGCCGGCCGGCCGGCTGTCAGCCTGCGCTTTGGCACCCGTACCCCGTACGCCGCCGTCACCGAGACCGTGCGCGCGGCCTTCAGCAGCCCCGCTTCACGCCGATGAGCGCCACAGTGATTCCCCCGAGCAACCGGCTTCTCCGCCTGCCCGGCGCCGTGGCCAAGGTCTACCGCGAACCCTGGCGCGCGCACACCGAAAGGGCAGCTCTGCACAGGCTTTCCGAGGCCGGCATACGAGCCCCGTCCGTACTCGCTGGCGGTTCCGTCCGGGGCCGCCGACTGCTGATCCTGCGACGTCTGCATGGCACGGCGCCAGGCAGTGGCGAGGAGGCGCTGCGGCGGGTCATCCCCTACCTGCATCATGTCCACCAGATCACTGGTCCCGGCTTCGGTCGTCTCTGCGACCCGGTGGCCGCAAGCTGGGGAGACTACCTCCGCGCGCGGCTCGTCTCCTATCAGGCCGCGCTCGGCCGCCACGGATTCCACGAAGCCGCCGCCACAGCCGAGGCACTTGCGAGTGCACTCCCGCCCGAGCCGGACGCGCCTCGCCTCCTGCACAACGATCCGGAACCCGGGAACTTCCTGTTCGGGCCAGCCGGTACCGCGGGCCTCGACTGGGAGCTGGCGATCTACGGGCATCCGAGCCTCGACTACGCCCGGGCCGCTCATGTCTTCGCCGTCCACCTGGTCCAGCTGAGCCGACTCCTTGCCGACCACGGCATCCCGCACTCGGAGGAGACCTTGGCCGCCTACCGCTCCGTCCACCTGCTGGGACGTCTCATGTCAGCGGTCACCGCCACCCCGCCCGACCCCGTGGCTGCCCAGCGCCACGCGCGAGACCTGATCACGAAAGCCACCTGACGACGACAGCGAGGCCCCCATGCAGGCACGTCATCCCCACATCGGCCCCCCGGCCGACCAGCACTCGTCCACCTCACCACACGAACGGGACCCGCTCGGCGTCGCTTCACCACCCGACTCCAGCTGCCAGGCACCCGGCACCTGCGACCACGGGAATCCTCCGGACCCGGACCGCTACGACGCGGTGCTCTTCGACTGGGACGGAACGCTCGTCAATAGCCATCCCCTCAACTTCCGCAGCCTCTCCCGCGCCTGCGCCAGCTGGGGTCTCACCATGGACGAGTCGTTCTACACGTCCAGGATCGGGACCTCCGGTGCAGAGCTGATCAGCGAACTGGCCGCCGCCACAGGGACCCACGTGCCGATCGACGAGGTTGTCGCCCGGTGTCTCGACCTGATCCTCGACGAGATCGCCGAACTGCAGACCTATCGGCCGGTGGTCCAGCTTGCCGAGACTCTGCACGGCCGCCTGCCCCTGGCCATCGCATCGGGCGGTGCACGCCGGGCCGTCCACGCCGGCCTCGACGCCACCGGCCTACGCCCTCTGTTCACCGACGTCATCACCGGTGAAGACGCCCCTCGGGGCAAACCGGACCCCGGGTTGTTCCTCCTCACCGCGGCCCGCCTCGCCGTCGCACCCGGCCGCTGCCTGGTCTACGAAGACTCGGCCGAAGGCGTACAGGCAGCCAAGACCGCAGGTATGGACGTCGTGGACGTTCGTTGTTTCCGAACATGATCCAGCCGAGCCCGAAGGAGTGCACCGGCGGCACTCGAACCCGCAGAACCGGCACGGGCCGCTTCGCATACGGAAGGATCCGTGCCTGTAGTGGCGTCGCCGGCATCCGCAGACATCGCTGCTCGCGTAGCGTGACGCGGGTGATGGTGGGCACCGAAGAGACACGGCTGGTGATCGTGCGAGGCAATAGCGGCTCGGGAAAATCGAGCGTCGCGGCCGGCATGCGTGAGAGGTTCGGGCACGGACTGGCCTTGGTCAGCCAGGACAACCTCCGCTGTGTGGTTCTGTGCGAGAACGACCGGCCCGGGGCGGCGAACATCGGCCTGATCGACGTCGTCGCCCGCTACGCCCTCACCGCGGGCTATCACGCGGTGATTGAGGGCGTCCTCTACGCCGAACACTACAGCGACATACTGGCCCAACTACGCGCCGACCACCGTGGCGTGAGCCACGGCTACTACCTGGACATGCCTTTCGCGGAAACCCTGGCCCGCCACGCCACCAAGCCCGGTCTCGCCCACATCAGCGAGGCGCAGCTACGTTCCTGGTACCGGGAACATGACCTGCTGCCCCGCGCTATGGAGACGGTCATTGGCGCCGACAGCACTCTGGCCGAGACCATCGACCGCATCATGCGTGATACCGGACTGGCAGACCTTACGGCTCCGGAGTAGGTGGCGTAGGAAGGTGTCAGGCCCGCATCGCGGCCATCGGTCAACGGACGACGTCTCCGAGGTAGCCGGTCGCAGGCTCAGCGGAAGCGAGCGTAGCAATGGGGTTCCGCAGCGACCGCGGCAGCAGGTTGATCTCCGGGACACGCTGCAGTTCCACCCACTCCGGGATCCCCGCCGCGTAATCGATGGGGTCGTCAAGGAGGCCGACGGGGGGTGCGTCAACCGAGCACCTAAAGATCATTTCGATGCTGTGGGTACCCGACTCGATGACGGGCCCAGCCTCCTCCGGGCCTATGTACTCGCGCAGCCACAGGAATCGCCTGGCGAAGATGCCCAGGCCGGTCTGAAAGTAGACGTGGCGGCTGAGGGCGCGGCTCGTATCCTCGCCGTGGCGCTGCGCACCGCCGGGAAGGACGTAGCAGTCCTCGCCCTTGAAAGAGGTCTGCAGAAGCAGCACGTGGGAGTCGTGGAGAACGACGGCCTTAACGGAGCTGGGGATGGACCGGGTGGGCGGCTTGGCCACGGAACGGCGCTCCTAGTCGTACGCGCTGACGGCGATTCGGGATCGGTGAGGATCATCCGAATCCAGTGTGGGGCGCGGGCTGCAGGAGCCGCAGTGACCACCATCACCTGGCCCCGCCAGCCGGGTCGCCGTCGGCGAACCGGACTTCTTGCTCACGAAGACCTTGCGGCATCTGGCGGCCTTGAGGGTGGCCCGCTTGCCGGCAGCCCCCCTGTGATCCCTATGCGTCACGAGCGCAACCCGTCTCCTCAAGATGGTTACGTACATAACGCGACTTCGGTAGTGTGTGATGTCACTAACCACCTTTCCTGGAGGGGTGAATGGCAAACCGTGAGCTGACGGCATCGGCGCTGGATGAGACCGAGGAACTCTGGAACGCGAACCAGGTTGCCAAGGTGCTTGACGTCTCAGCGACGGAGATCGGGCGGCGACTGCGCGGCGGTGAGCCGCCGCGCCCTCGCTTTCATGCGGGTTCCGCGAAGGCGGCGCTCTGGGTGCCAGCGGAAGTGCGGCTGTTCGCCGCGCAGCGGGGCGAGGCGCTTGCCGATGGTCCGCGGCGGCGGCTGCCGGTGCCGATGTGGATCGATCTGCCCTCGCTCGATGCGCCGCTGGCGCGGGTGGCGGATCAGGTGATGGAGGTCTTCGTCCCATGGGCGGAGGACCAGTATTCGGTGCATGTGCGGATCTGGCGCGGTCCGGTGGACGGGGCGGAACGCATCGTGTGTCTGATCTCAGCGATGGACGTACGCACCTTGTACCCCACGGTGGCGTCCCATGGGCAGCACATCGCCGAAGAGATCGTGGCGGCCGGACTGCTCACGCCTGAGGATGCGCGCCGGTGCTTCTACTTCGGCCTGGGTGTACGCGCCGAGCCGTACCAGGCCAAGCAAGAGGACCCGCAGTCGCTGGTGTATCTGACGTTCGCCATGCCGGAGCCCCAGTCCGGGCTGCTGGGGCGCTGGCGTCGACCGGAAACGCGGCTTTTCGCCCCGGGCGGCGCGAGCGTGATCCGGGCACGGCTCACTCAGCTCGCGCACTTGGTGGGCGAGGACATTGAGTTGTACCCGGTCGGCACCCACACACACGAGGTCGTCGAGCGGTACGTGGGCGGTGAACGGCCCGTCGCCCTCGATTGGGACCCTGACGAACTGGTTGCCCATGTCGAGCGTACGAAGGTGCTGCGCGAGTGGGCCGTGCAGCTGCAGGCAGCCGGTGAGCTGCGCGACGCGGCCACGGCCGTCGACGCGGCGACCACCACTGCGAACGCCGCGCTCATGGCCAATACGCGGTACCACCATTCCTACGGGAAGGAGCAGCGAACCACGGTAGACCGGCGCTGCCCCGAGCTCAGCCGGGAGCAGCGGGATGAACTCGCCGCTTTCGCCGCTGACTTCGGCGGCAACGACATCGCGCACTGGCTTCGGCTGCACCGTGCCGCGGCCGCCTTGTGTCATCGCGCCGACCTCGACGAGCAGGTACGGGAGTCGTTGGTGGCCGCGTGCGCGGAGAACGACGCAACGCTGCCGATCGTCGTGCGGGCCACGGCCCTGAAGCATGGCGGCTGGCCGCTGCGGCTGACTGATGACGAGCATCCTCAGCTGGGTGACTATGTGCAGACCCTGGCCTGGTACGGGCCCAAGGACAACGACCAGGAGCTCGCCGAGCTCCTGGTCAGCGCGCTGTGGGAGGAGGAACGCGATAACGCGCGTGCTGCGTATGACCCGTTCGGCAGGCTCGTGCTCGTCACCGCCGAGCGTGACGTCGTTGCGGTTGCCTGCCCCGCCACGCAAGGGGCCATCCATCGCCTCGATCAACCACACCGGGGCTTCACTGCACTGCCCGACGGCCGGATCGACCTGTTGCAGATGGAAGAGAGCGGCCCGAACCGCATCAGGCTCGTCTGATCTCCTGGCCAGCCGGCCCGGTCCGTGATGCCATAATCTGCGCGACTCAACCACTGGTGCGAAGAGGGCTGGACTGGGCGCGGCCGGAGGCCCGTAGAGGCGAGTGCGGCCACCAGGCAGTGCCGGCCCGCGGCACTGCCTTCGCCCTGCACGGTGGGCCCGAATTGGCTGATCTTGAGCACCTGTGCTCCCTCACACGCCGGACTTAAGAATGCGCGGACCTGCCCCGGCAGGCGATGTCCTACCGTGCCTTGCCGAGGTGCACGGCCGGGATCGATTCCAGGTCGGTGGCCTCGACTTCGACCAGGAGGTGGTCCGCCAGGCCCGGGGGGAGCTGAGCGCCCACCCACTGGTGCACCCATCCGGCCAGCCACCGTTCGTCCGTTCCGGTCTCAACGCCTCCGTCGAGCTGGTCCAAATCCTCGCTGCGCAGCGGTCCTTCCGCGTGTTCCAGGGCGGCGGCCGCCGTGCGCAGCCGCGCCGAGGCGTCCTCGGTGAGGAGGTCCACCGGGGTGAGGACCTCGATCCGCACGCGGTAGTCGTGCGAGTGCCGGCCCTGCCCGCACGGCTGGTTCCTGAGCTGTACCGGCAGAGCGTGGTACGCGGAGACCTCGATCAGGTGGACGGATGTCACGTGCCCGGCGAGCGCCGGGGTCTGCCGCCCGGCCTCGATGCCGGACAGGTAGGCGGTGTACTCCTGGCGGACGTACCGCTGCGGGAGGTCGTCCCACCGGCTGTCCGTGGGCGGGAGTTCTCCACGCCACAGGCCGGAATTCGCATCCTGCTCCCGCAAGGCCGTCGCTGTGATGCGGGCGTTCTCCTGCTGCTCGGGGGAGGCGTAGTCGGCGAACGCGAGGACCGTCCGGTCTTGCAACGCGGCGCGCATCAGCAGCAGTTCACGGCCAAGGGCCGGATGCGCCTCCCCGATGATCTGCTGGATCCGGTGGTGGGCCTTGAGCGACTCGGTAACCCGGCGGTGCGCTTCGGGCGACAGCCCGCGCGCCGATTGCGCCGCGGCCGCTGCTTCGCTCTCGTCCACCGGATACGGGAGGGAAGCGAGGCGCTCGATCGCCCGGTGCAGATCGGGGGTGGTGCGCAGCCGGTCACCGACCGTCTCGCCCTGCTCGGCGTGAGCCCGGATCACGCGGCTCGTCAGCCCCGTCACCCCATCCTGCACGGCCAGCCCGTCCGGGTCCTCGGGAGTGAGGAGAAGTTCCAGGAGTTCCCGGGCCTGGGGCCAGATGATGTCCCCCTCGGGAACGGCCCGTTGCAGGATGTCCCGGTCCGGGGAGGCGACGAGTTCGACCACCGGCTGGAGCGGAACCTGGAGCAGCCGGGCACCATCCGGGGCATCCAGGCCCTGTTCGATCGCCGTCGCATGCAGCGCAGCCGCCAGCACGGCGGTCACAGCCGACGTCAGCTCCTCCAAGTCGGCGCCGAGGTTTTCCTCCGTCTCGCCCCAGGTATTGGGGAAGAGCATGAAATGCCAGTGGATCAGGGCCTGCGCCCATGCGATGCTTCCGGCCCACGGCGAGGGGAACCGGGCCTTCTCTATCTGCTGCAGGAGGTCGTCGTCCACCGGCTCACGCTATCGGCACCCCGGACCGCAGATCATGAGAACGGCCGGATCAAGTCATTCAGGGGTACATCACTTGCTTGAGGAAGCGGCGGCCGCGGTCGGGCGACGGTCTCCAGCAGGGCCCGGGTGCTGCGGCGAGTGTGTGGAAGCGGGCGGCTACGGCCGGCGGACCGAGCGCCGCCACCGCCCACAGTGCGGTGACCCGGCGGCCGGTGGAGATCCCGGTCGCTGGCCGCTGGAACGGCGCGACGGCGATGTCCTGTGCATCGAACGGAGCGGGGTCGAGGTAGGTCATGCCGCCGGTCCCGCACAGGTACGTGCGGGCACCGGTCGCGGCGGCCAGGTCGGCGAGCCGCTGGGAGCGGCCCGGCCGGGCGGGCAGATCGCTGCTGGGTCAGGATCTGTCCGCGCCAGCTGGCCCGCTGGGCAGGCGGGTGGGGATGGTCAGCCACCGCTGGCGGGCCGGGTCGTCGAGGTCGACGAGACGGGCCCGGTGCTGGTAGTCGCGGCGGGTGAACTGGACGTCCAGGACGATCCAGTAGTCCGCCGCGAACAGCTTGGCCAGCGTGCTCAGCCGGGGAAAGACATCGGCTGGTGGATCGCACACAGCCCGTCGGCCGGCCGGTCAGGGGATGAGGCGGCTGGTGAAGCCGTCGCAAATGAGGGACACGTACGCGTCATGCACGTCCTCCGGGACCTCCTGGGCGATGGCGAAGCCGAGCTTCGGATACTCGATGACCCGCTGGAGGTCGCCGACGAGCATGTCCAGCACGAGCTTCTCGTCGCCGATGGACTTTAGGTAGTCGTCGAACTCCAGTGGCTCCGACGCACAGAGGACGTCGACGTCAGGCCACAGCTTGCGGGCGGTCGCGAACGACCGCCGTTCCATGTAGGGCTTGGAGATCAGCAGCACCGTCGTGGGGTGGATGCCGGCAGCGGCGAGGACCTCGCGGGCGAGGGTGATGTTCTGCCCGGTGTTCGCCGCGTTCGGCTCGAGCAGGATCGCCTCGGCGGGGACGTCGAGCTCGATGGCATGCTCGCGGAAGCGGACGGCCTCACCCCGGGGGAAGACCTTGGCGGTGGTGGGGCTGTTGCTGCCGGTGAACACCAGGCTCGGGAAGAGCCCGGCGCGGTACAGCTCGGCGGAGTGCGTGGCGATGCCGAGGTCGTGGCTGCCCAGTCCGATCGCCGCGTCGGCGGGCCGCAGCTCGTGGTGCATCTGGTGGTAGTCCCAGATCATCTGGGCCTGGCGCCACTGGTCCTCGGTGATGGCCTGCTGGTTGTCGCTCACGCGTGTGTTCTCCCTGGTCACGTTGCCGGGGGCCGGTCGGCCCTTCGCTCATGGCCTTGATGCGAGGTCGGCATACCGTTCATGCCCGGCCCGGGCTGTCACTGGGGCGGATCATGCTCCGTGGCCGTGAGGAAGCCTTCCAGCGCCGCGACATCCAGGAAGTCGATCCACGCCATGCCGTCGGGCAAGGGGCCCATGTCGGCGGCCAGCAGGTCGGCTGCTTCACCGCCGACGGCGAACACCGCGCGCATTGCTGCCTCGTGTCGCTGGCGTAGCGGTCGTTCGCCGGGCCCGACCTGGGAGAGCCCGGTCAGGTAGGCGCGGGCGGGTGGTGTGAGGATGACGGCGTGGGAGCGAAGGAAGTCCTCGAACGTGGCATCGGCCGGTTCGGCGTCGTTGGCTGGGTCGCCGAGCTCGGGGTAGGGAACGTAGCAGTTGTCGAGGAGGATCGCGACGAGGCTGCATTCCTTGTTCTCGTCCTGGTGCGGCAGGATGCGCCACCCGGTCGCGGACTCGGGGTAGTTCGTCTCGGACCGGTACTCGGCGCATACCGCTTCCAGCAGCGACCGCAGCTCGAGCACCACGATGGCCGGGTCGCTCATCACCAGCTTGTCGGGTTGCCGCGGAACCAGGAGCCGGTAGCGCGCCCGTTGCCGCACGGTCTGTGCCCGCGCGGCGTATTCGACGAGGGTCTGCTCCGCGCCGAACTGCGCTGCGGCCCGGCTCGCCTCGGTACTTCCGGCGTCGGTGTGGAACGTGCCATCGGCGGAACGCCAGCCCACGCGCCACCGCCAGCACTCGCGGGAGACGGCCGTCCCGGTTGCCCCCCACACGGGATCGTTCCACGAGATGAGAGGGGGCCGATCGACGGTTTCCGCAACGACCTGGGCCTCCAGGGGCTGGGGCGCGCCGGACACGGGCAGGCGTGCGGTGAGCCGTTCGCCGTCTGCCTGCCAGTCCAGAGGAGCCGGCGGGAGCGCGGAGACGCGCAGCAGGCCGTCGCCGAGGCCGGCGAGGCGGATCAGCAGGGCCTTGCGGACGGCATCGGTCTGCCCGGCGTCCCAGTCGTGCGGATCCACGTGGGCGAACAGCCCGAGCAGCTCGGCCTCCCGGTCACGGCGAGCCTGGGGCAGCGTCGCGGCATCGGGCAGCGGCCCCTCCTTGCGCCAGATGCGGGCAAGGACGGGTTTGTCGGAGGCCAGAGCGACCTCGCCGCGGGTGAGGGCCATGCCCTCGGCGGCCTCCCGTAGTTCGGCCGCAGGCAGGGCAGTGACCAGCGCGGCCAGGTCGTCGACGAGGGTGGCGGCCTGCCACGGCGTCGGCGGCAGCGTGATCGGCAGCGCCGGCCACTTCTCGGCCGTGTCCTGAAGGCCATGGACGTAGAGGCGGACCTTCAGCGGCACCTGATCCAGAGCCGTGAACGCCTCGGCCACCAGCCGTGCCGCGAGGCCGTCGCCGGGCGCGGGATAGCTGCGGAACGCGCACACCGCGCTGACCAACTCCCGCCCCGTGGAGGCAACTCCGAGTGCCGTGGCGGCCAACCCGGTCCGGGACGTGGATGCGTGCTGGGACATCGCCCGGAGACTCCTGTCGGTCAGAACCTGCTGAGATCCGGCGCGGCGGCCACATACCGGCCGTGCACGCCCGGGCATCGAGCATAGAGCCGCAGAGAAGCGGCACTCGGCCAACTTGGCCTAACACCACACGTACCGGGACGATGCGGGGTGGCGTCAGCTACCCCCAGCGGCCGCGGGGAGCCTCCGGCACCGGATGCTCCGTACGCCGCCGCAGCGCGTCCCGATCCAGCCGGGCCGCCTCCTGATCGGCCTGGGCGCGAAGTTCGGCCCAGCCCGCGGGCGGCGCGGGCTCGAGCACCCGCTCGCCGTCCCAGACCGGCCCCGGCATGTACAGCGCACCGAGCCGCCCGGCCAGGTCCCGCTCCAGCTCACTGGTCGCTCGCACGAGCTCCCGGGCCTCCTCACCCCCGTCGCGGACTGCGGCGATGAGACGGTGATCGAACAGGTGGCCCAGCCGCACCTCCCACCAACGGGAACCCTGGTGGTCCTGACTGAAGGGGGCCCGGCACAGGTCGACGGCCGACAACGCCCCGTGCTCGGCCACCCGGGCTAGCACGTCCCGGTGCAGCGCGGTCAGCCGTGGCACCTTGCGGGCCTTCTGGACACCGGGGACCTCCTCGACTCCGGCGCGGCGGCGCAGGAGGGCGTGCATGCCGGCCAGGCACGCGTTCTGGTGCCGGGCGCACCACCAGCCCTCACGGCCGGAGGCGTCGACTAGTTCCAGCAGCCCTGGGCACACGTCACACAACCGCAGGACGATCGGTTCGTGTCCGTCACTTCCGGAGCCGTCGCGGTCGTCGCCCGGCCACCACGGCCGCTCCACCGCATCGGTGCGCCCGCACAGTGCGCACCCGGATGAGTGGAACGCCTCCTCGGGCAGAGTCCTGCGCAGCTCGCGGACCGCCCGCCACGGCCACACCTCAGCAGTTCCCTGGTATTGGAGATCATCGGTCCAGCCCAGCGACAGGCACTGCTCGCACAGACCGATGGGGGACGAGGCCAGCGGGGCACCGCGCTGGGCGACGCGCGCCGCCTGAACGTGCCGCCCGCACCATGAGCAGCTCTTCAGCGGTACGGCCGCCGGCCGCTGATAGGGCACGGTCGCCTTCGCGGACACGGTCAAGTCCCGTTCCTCAGTAAACAGCAGCCGGCCCTCAACTTCCCGCTCTGGGCGGAACAGCCGGACGACCTTGCTGCGCCCGGCGAGCGCGAGCCGGGTACGCCAGTGGCCGTATCCGACCATGTCCCACACCCGCTCACGCTCCCCGCGGTCGCGGGCGGTATCGCGCAGACGCTGTTCGGCCTTGCGCTGCTCGGCCGGGTCGTCCAGGCGCGGCCGCAGGTCCACGGCGAGGTCGACGTGCAGCAGCGGGTCCTGGCTGGGCTCGGCGTACGGGCCCACCGCACGAATCTCCTTGACCCACCACAGCGTTGCGTCAGGGTCGGCGTTGAGCGCCTGGGCGGCCTTGACCACCTTGGCGGCCAGCGCGTCGGCGTTCTTGCGGGTGGACGGCTTGCGGCCGGAGGCGTGGGCCAGGGTCCGCCCGGCGGGGGTCAGCGTCCAGGTCCGGTGGTCGTGGTACTCGCAGTCGTCGGTCCTGCAGTTGTAGCAGTGCTGGACCTCGTTGAGGTCCTCGGGCGCGGTCAAATACCCGGCGTCGACGGTCGCGGCCAACAGCGCCAGGCACCCGCCTCGGTCGAGGTGCACGGCGCGCTGGACATCGCGGATGTGCAGTCCGAAGGGATCGCCGCGCTTGAGCAGGTCGCGGATCTCGCGGGTGGCATGGCCCAGAAGCGGAGCGTCCAGGTCCACGACCCGTTCTCCCTCCTGCCGCCCGACGCCGCCGAGCGGCATCAGCGCGGGACCGCGGTCGCCGTCCTCACGGGCATACTGGCCCGCCATCTCCGCGACGAGGTCCGCCATGTCCCGCACCAGTTCCTCCACGCTCTCCACGGCACCTCTCCTCTGCGTCCGCGCAGTTGCGCGAGGAACTCTCCGAAAGGGGCCGGCACACCGCTTGCTCCTTCCGGTACACACCAACACCGAGCCTATCGGCGCAGGGCGACGGTTCATGCCGTCCTGGCGGAACGGAGGGCCCTGCAGACCCTCGGGCGCTTGCCATGGCCACCCAGCCAGATCACCGAAGCCCGGCGAGGCGGCCCAGGATGGCCTCGACTATCCCGACCGATCCCTCGCCGGCTTGCCAGCTCGGCAACCCCATCCTGCCCCAAGGCCGCGATGCCGACCCGGGCGCAGAACACCCTCACCTCCGCCCTGCACCAGGCACCCACCCTGCGCAGCGCCGTTCGCCTGCACGCGGGATAACGAGAATGTCCGCTGGGTTGCCCGAGTCGGCCGCCACCGTCCTCTCCCGGGCGCCGCTCCCGGTCGTCTCTCCTGCCTCAGCAGCCACAACTCCCCATTCCTGTGGACTCCTTGACCGTGTTCTTCTCCCGCCGGAGTACAGGGCGGGCCGACAAGGCCGACGACCGACACGAAGGAGTGACGATGGCCGAGACCAGTACCCGCCAAGCGGCGGGCACGCAGGCGATCACGGTGGGGATGGCGCGGCGGCCGGGTACCGAGCCCCCGTGCGCCGACGGGTACGACCTCCAGCGGCGCGGGCAGCGGGTGTGCGCCGCCGTCGTCGACGGCGCAGGCCACGACGTGGCAGTCGTCCGCTACGCCCAGGCGGTGCCGCCGGTGATCACCCACATCGGCATGACCATGGGCGGACTGGCCGCACTGACCACCGCCGGACAGATGGCCCACGCCTACGACACCCCGCCCCATGCCTCCGCCGTCTACGCCCGCATGGAGCCGGGCCAGCCCACCACGATCCACTGGATCGGCGACTGCCGCGCCTACGCCTGGGACAGCGCCGCGCTCACCCAGTGGAGCACCGACCAGACCATGGGCCAGTACCTACGCCGCAACGGCGTGGCCGTGGACCTCGCCGCCGCCCACGACAACTGGTCCAGGACCGGACTCGCTCAAGCCGGCGCGGCCATGTGCCGCGAGACGCAGATCCCCGAACACGTCCGCCTGGTCCTGCTCGTGACCGACGGCGTCTCGGACCAGGTGGGCCCGGAGGAGATGGAGCGGCTGTGCCGCGCGCACGAGACGGATCCCCAGGCCCTGGCCGACGCCCTGACCGCCGCCGCACAAGCTGACGCGGACGGCTACCGCGACGACGCCACCGTCATCGCCCTGCTGCGCCCGACCGCCTGACAGGCGGGAGTGAGGGATCAGGCGAGATCGTCGACCGCCCAGGCCGTACGAGGGCGGAGGTCCCTCGACCCGGAGCCTGCAACACATCCCGCCACCCCTGTCCCTGAAGACGCCCGGCCTCCCGCGTGGTGGAACGCCTTGCCGGATGGCCTTCGCCCCGAGACCCACTCGCCGGGACGCCGTCCCCGCTCGCGCTCCCCAGAACTCGTCGAAAAGCGCCAGCACCGACCAGCCTCACCACGTCGGCCCTCCAAGACGAACTGGACTGCAGCAGCGCACTGTTGTCGAGACGCCCGCGCCCGATACAGCGACCACTACGCTGGGTGACGCGCCACGCACCACGCCAGGCCGACAGGAGAGACGATGACCACCCCCACGGTGACTGCCCCTACAGCACCCGACCTCACGACCTGAGGACCGAGCTCCGTCACCACCACGGCCTGGCCGACCTCGATCGAGGCCTTCAGGATTGGCACATCCGCATCCTGGACGGCGACCGCGAGGTGGGAAGCCTGCGCGCAGCTCGCTGCCGGTACTACAACACGGACAACCTGGCCGAGCGGATGGCCGACCACGGCACGCTCTGCGCGATCATGGCCAGTCGGCTCCTCACCCCGGACGGAGGCTTCTCCGCCGAACTGGAAGAGGCCGTCGAACAGCCCGGCAACTTCCTGGTCATCGACGCCCTGAACGTGCACGCCCCCTTTAACGACCAGATGGTCGTCACCACCGTCGTCGCCGATGTCATCGACCGGCTGACCGACAACTTCTACGCCGTCGTCCTGCCACGCGCGACGTCGGCCGCCGACGCGGACACGAAACTCCTCGCCCAGGCCGGCATCGACCTCGCCGCCGAAGCCGTCTGCGACGAACTGCAGCTCATCGATACCTGCCTCGCGGCACCCGAGCGTGCCGCGGCCCACGCCCGCGAACGCTTTGCCACCCGCGTCCAGCACCCGCACTGGCACCTCGACGACGAGGAAGAAGGATGGCCTGAAGAGGAAGACGAAGGCGTGCTGACGGCCCGCACGGTTGCGGTGCTGGGTCTGGCGGGCGAGGAACTGTCCGCTCTGGCCTGGCAGGAAGTGACCGCGCTGGGCGACGAGCCCTTGTCACCGGGCGCCGGAGGCCTCTTCGGCCAGCTCCCGACCATCACCCTGCGCCGGGACGGCCAGTGGCGCAGGCAGATGGCCAGAGCCTTCGACGACCTGACCGGCGACCTGCGTGATGCGGACCGAAACGGCCTCGAGCCACGATGCACGGGCGAGGAGATGGCCCTCCACCTGATGATCGACCGCGCCCGGTCGATCACGACGAACCGGCCGAACGCCGTGCGTGACCTCGTCGCCGATCTGCCCCGAAGCCACGCCGACTACGACTGGGAAGGTTGCTCGGACAACCTCTTCGAGGACCACGACGTGCTGATGCTCTTCGACGCCAGGCTCGATGGGATGGAGGACAAGGACAGCGAGGTTCACCAGGCCATGGGCATGGTGAACCTCGCAGCCGACGAGTGGTTCGAGCCGTTCCGGGCAGACGATGCCCGCGACCCTGACCGCGGATTCCGCAACTGACGCTCCGGCCGCCGGAACGCCGGACAATCTCGATTCGCAGGACACTCGCCTTGGCTGAACAGGCGAAGCCTCGTGCCAGCCCCGGGCGCCGTCTTTGGCTGATGCTGCGTCAAGCACGGGTGACCTGATCCCGCCGTCGTGATCAGAGACACCTGTACGGTCAGCGAGTGGTTTCCAAGGGACGGCACCAGAATTCGGATGTCGCGAATGCGCTCGACCGCGCCAAGCGGGCAGGCTGCACCGTCACGCCGGACAAGAATGGTCACCGATGGGGCTGGGTGGTCTGCTGCTCCTGCGGAGCGCGCCTCCCCGTCTCCGGCACGCCCAAGAACCCCGGCAACGAAGCGAAGAAGATCGACCGCTTCGTCCGCGACCACCAGCACTAGGGAGAGACGAAGTGGAGTGGAATTTCGGCCTCCTGCTCAGGCAGCCGCTCACCCGCGAGCAGGCCGACGCATTCGACCACTGCGATGCCCTTGCGGACGGGGCGATCTCGTACACGCTCGCCCCCGAAGACCCTGGTGCTCACCCTCACCCCGCAGATCCAGACGCGCTGCGCCAGCTGAGCTGCGACATCGAGGCCCCGACCCTCCTGGACGCCGTAGCCGAAGCAGTACAGCGCATCCGGCTCATCGACGGGCTCCAGGCCGTCGGTGTAACCCTGCCAGCTACCGTGACGCTCGACGAAGCTGCTCAACGCAGCGGGCACAGCGAGCACGCGCTGGCTGACCTATCCCAGGACCCCCGGTTCCCCGAGCCCGAATCCGACGAGGGAACGCTGCTCTACTCCTGGGAAGGCGTCGCCGCCTTCCTACGGGACATCGGCGAACCGGCTCCCGACGTGCCGCAGGACCTGGTGATCGCGGAACACGCACTTCGCCTCGTCGACGCCCTCGACGGCGCGGACATCGCTCCGGGGACACTCAGGGCATTGGGGCTGCCGATCGCCTGAGCACGCCGCTCGTAGCCCCACACGGTCCGCTCCGATGCCGGGTACGCCGGGCGGCTCGTCCGCGACCCCGTAGTAGTCGCCGAGAGCGGTGACGCCTTGCTCACCCTCCAACTGCGCCAACAGGCTGGCCGCAGCGACACCATTGGCCAGGTCGCCGGCGGTGCGTGCCACCCGGACCTGCGCCCGACCAGTACGAGGCTTACCGTCGGCGAATTGCAGGACATCGCCCGAAGTACCCACGCTCACGCCGGC
>NZ_CP027290.1:0-464320 GCF_043523415.1 Streptomyces sp. SGAir0957 | reverse complement strand
TCCCGGCACCGGGCTCGTCATCCCTCACCGCAGAGAACGCGGCAAGACCGAACTTCCAGCCTGGAAGGGGGAACACAACAAGTCCCACAAGCAGGTCCGGGCACGCGTCGAGCACGTCTTCGCCCGCATGAAGACCTGGAAGATCCTCCGCGACTGCCGCCTCAAAGGAGACGGCGTCCACCACGCCATACTCGGCATCGCCCGCCTGCACAACCTCGCCCTCGCCGGATAGGCCAGCGCGCCGCACGGCGGCCCACCACGCCGAGGCGTCAGAGATCATTCACGGGACAGCCCTTAAGAGGGACCAAGACGTCGTTTCTTATGGCTGAGGTGCGGGGTGGACGGCTTCAGGGAAGCCCAGCTCGTCCAGCAGCGCGTCGAACAGCTCCTCCACGAAGGTCTCCTGTGTGCGTAGCAGTTCCTCGATCCGAGACCGCTGCGCCGCGGCCTGGGCACCAGCCGCTGAAGCCCACACGAGAGCGCCTTCGGCGTCGGTCGGCACCTCCGCATCGAGTTCTGCACGCTTGTGTCCGATGGCTTCTTCGAACTCCGGGGTGGCCAACCACAGACTCACGTCGTCCACGTCCTCCGGTTCCTCGACGAGGAGAGCGGCGGCGTTGTCCAGGTTGAGCCACGCCTGCCAGCGGTGCCCGTCGGCGTCCAGGCCGGTCACGAGGGCGACGCTGCTGTCGGAGACATCGGCGACGCAGGCCGGCGCTCCGGTCCATTCGACCAAAGTGGACAGGTACTCGTCCTCCCAGATGCCTTGTTCCAACTGCAGGGTCTGCCAACCGCCCGGTCGCGGCTGCCACTCGTGCACGTCGTCCCTCAGCTCTGGACCGGTGCTGTTGAACATGGGTGCCTTCAGCAGTGGGCGCTCGCTGCGCGCAAAAAGACCAGATGACCGGAAAAGCCCATCGAACCTCCTCGTCGAATCCCAGCGCACCCTACGAGCTGCTACTGACATCACCGGTGCTGGCCGACTGTTGCTCCCGACCGACCGGCTCACCTGATCAACCGGCGGTAGCCGATGAGGACTGCGGCTATGCCGACGAACGCGAGGAAGTGTTCGGCCTTGCGTTCGTAGCGGCGGTGGAGTTTTCGACAGCCGGCCAGCCAGGACACGGTTCGCTCGACCACCCACCGATGCCGGCCCAGCCTCTGCGAGGACTCGACGCCCCTGCGGGCGATGCGGTGGCGGATGCCGCGTTCGCGGAGCCATCGGCGCAGGGGGTCGTAGTCGTAGCCCTTATCGGCGTGCAGCTTCGCCGGCCTTCGGCGCCGGGGACCACGGCGGGACCGGATGGGCGGGATGCCGCGCACGAGCGGCTCCAGACCCTGGCTCGTGCATGTTCGCGCCGGAGATACCCAGGGACAGCGGCAGTCCGTTCCGGTCGCAGATCAGGTGGATCTTCGATCCGAGTTTGCCGCGGTCGGTCGGATTCGGTCCCGTCAAAGGCCCCTTTTGCCGCCCGCAGACTGACCGAGTCGATCGCGCACCGCGACCAGTCCAGCTCACCCCGCGCACCGAGCTCGTCAAGGATCACGCGGTAGAGCCTCGCCCAGACCCGGTCCCGGCTCCACTGGGCGAACCGGCGGTAGACCGTGGGCCAGGCCGGGCCGAACACCGGCGGCAACTGCCGCCAGGTGCAGCCCGACGTCGCCACAAAGATGATCGCCGCCAGGGCCTCACGGTCACCGGCCCGGCGTCGGCCACCGCCCTGCGGGCGTATCACCTCAGTCGGTGGCACCACCCTCCGGAACAATGCCCACAACTCGTCCGGCACCAGGCGCTCAGCGAGATCAGTCATGCACGGATCAACGAACGATCACGCCATAAGAAACGACGTCTAAGCCGACTTCCGGCTCACCCGGAGCTGCCGCGCGACCTCCATCGGCGTGTTGCCTTGCGCCAACAACCTGGCGGCCTGCACCCGCACGGTCTCCCGGCGTCCACGCCCCACGGCGGTCAACCCGCCCCCCTCCGCATACCTCACACACCACGGAATACAGCCAACACACCGGACACATCAGGCACTTCCCGCAACTGCACCCTAACGAGCCGAAGTCAGTAACGCCCTCTCAGGTCACCGCACATAACCGCCACTCTCCGCCGGGCACGGGTGGGGCACGGGAATCGCCGCGAAAACCGTGTGCCCCAGCGGCTGAGCTGTTGCGGCTGCTCGTACAACCAACCGGCCCTCTTGTTTGTCTTGTTCGGCGATGTCTGAATCACCTCGGCCGCCGAACAGGACTGACTGACTTGATGAACCCAGCCAGACGCACGACCGCCACCGCCTTGGCTCTGGCCACGGCAGGCGGAGTGCTCTACGCCACCGCGGTACCTGCTTCTGCGGCGGTGAACTGCACTTCCCCTGTCTTCACACGGCAGTTCTTCGCGAACACGACGTTCTCGGGCACGCCGAAAAGACGGACTGCGATTCCACGATCGACCAGAACTGGGGCAGCGGAGCACCCGTCTCCGGCGTGCCGTCCAACAACTTCGGGGTGCGCTGGTCGGTGACGCGCGACTTCGGCTCCGGTGGCCCCTTCACGTTCACGGCATCCGCCCTGGACGGAATGCGCGTCTATGTCGACGGTGTCCGCAAGATCGACGTATGGAAGAACGTCTCCGCCACCGTCAAGAAGACGGTCAACGTGACGATCCCCGCAGGCAAGCACACGATCCGCTTCGACTTCGTCAACTGGACGGGTTCCGCGAATGTCAGGTTCGCCTATGCGCCACGTACCTCCGCCGCCTACGACAAGGTCAAGCCCCTCATCCCGACGGGCACGGCCGTCTCGTACAACTCCGTCACCGGCGCCGCCAAGCTCACCTGGACCAGGAGCAAGGAGATGGACCTGGCGAATTACCGGGTCTACCGCCGGCTTAAGGGCGCGCCGTACGGCAAGCAGCTCGCAACGACCACCGCGACGTCGTACACCGACAGCGCGCTGCCCAAGACCGGGGCGACCTACTACTACGAGGTGCGTGCCGTCGACAAGGCGGGCAATGTCTCCGGCGGCAGCCCTGACAAGCTCGTCACCACCGTCGACAGGACGCCGCCCGCCGCGCCCTTCGTCGAACAGGACGCCTGTCCGGCCGACCAGCCCTACGCGGCACCGCAGCTGGTCACCACCGCGCAGAACGCCGCCGACATCGTCCGGTACGAGATGCAGCGGCTCGACGCCGCCACGAAGCTCTGGAGCACCGTCTACTCCGGCACCAAGGGTGCGATCTGCGACACCGGTTACCGGGCCGACGGCAGCAAGGTCACCTACCGGGGGCGGGCCCGGGACGCCGCCGGGAACTGGTCGGCGTACTCGGCCGCCACGACGTTCACCACTCCCGACCTGACCCCGCCAGCCCCGGTCACAGGGCTCCGCGCCGAATACAGGTCGGGCGTTCCGCACCTGGTGTGGTCACCCGTCACCGGGGCCGCCTCTTATCAGGTCCTCCAGTACGACCCGGCGACCGGCGGCTACACCGACGCTCTTCCCGAGGAGGCCACCACCACCCGCACCGACGTGGTGCCGACCCAGTCGGCCGCCGTCGCCGACACATACCGGTACGCGGTGCGCTCACTGGACGCCAAGGGCAACCCTGCCGCGCCGGTGGAGGTCACTCTGGAGATGGCAGACCGGCCGGAGGCGATCCCCGCGTTCAAGACCACTGCCGACAGGTTCGACGAGGGCGTGATGGTCGAGTGGAGCAGCGTCGACCCGTGGACCGTCGACGAGCAGCCCCTTCCCACGTACAAGATCATTCGAACCGACACCGCGACCGGCGAGACCGACATCGTTGACCGGTGCAAGCCGTTCACCTCGGTGGACCAGCCGCTGGATGCCCCGGACGCGTACTGGACCTGGGCGGACGACGACGCTCCTTTGTCCGCCCGCAAGCAGGTCAACGGCAGTTGCTGGGACGTCCAGGGCAAGTCGGAGACGACGTACGAGTACCGAGTCGTGACGACCGACCGGTACGGACATGTGTCGCAGGTCGGCCCGCCCGTCACCGAGACCACCCCGGACACGCAGCGTCCCGCCCCGGTTCAGGACCTGACCGCGGAGCGTGTCCCGCTCGGCGTCCGGCTGACCTGGACGCCACCCGCCGATGCGGACGTCACCGGCTACCACGTATGGCAGGGCGTCACCGACGCGGACAGTGGTGAGACGGTCTGGAAGGAGAACTGCTGGTCCGGCAGCTCCCTGGCCAGGACCGAGATCCTCTGCCCCACGGTTGCCGACGGTGCCACCCACGTCTACAAGGTGGCAGCCACGGACGGCCGGCTCATGCACGACGACCGGGCACTCGACGTCCTCCACCCCGCCGACGTCTCGGTCACCCTGCCTGACACCCGCCCGCCGGGCTGGACGGAGTCCGAGGTCGGTGAGGGCCAGTACCCGCAGCTGTACGTCGGCTGCTCCGAGAGCTCCGGACTCGGGGACTGTTCCCGGTTCGCGAGTTACCGCGTGGAGCGTTGGGACTCCGTCACATCCGCATACGTGGCTCTGGCGGAGGGCACGATGGGTGACGCCGCGTACTACACGGACACCACGGTGCACGAGGACCGGCTCGGCCTGTACTACTACCGCGTCGTACGGTTCGACGCCTTGGGCGTCGAGGCCGAGACCCGATCGACGGCGTACGGCATCTGGGACTCCTGGCTCTGACCGGACGTGGGACATGGGGAGCGGGCCGAAGGCTTCTTCTGCCCCCTCCCCGTGTCCCCGTGCTGGGCGACGAGTGGGTGCCCGCCCCCATCGCCTCAGGCTGATCAGCAACGCATCTGCGGGTCATTTTCGTGTCAGTCCCGGGCATGGCGGTACCGCTGGTGCGTCCGCGGATCGGGGCGACCGTCACAGGGCAACGAGGTGGACCGTCCCAGGTGCGACGGTCCACCTTGAAGTTCCCGGGGTTACCTTCCTCGGCGACTTCGTACCGCGAACGCGACGAGAGCAATTACGGCGATGCCGACCAGGAGCCACAGGGGTACACCACTGAGCCCTTTGTAGGCCAGCACGGTTGAATCGGCGGTCGGGTACATGGGGACTCCCTCACTGTTGGGTGGGTGTGTCAAGTGGTGGCGTCTTCATAGGCGGCGTCCGTTGCCTCACCGACCGCCATGCCTCCGACGGCGCACGGCACGGCTCCCGCTCCACCAGTCAGGTAAGTGCAGCCTGCGGTGAACGCCTTGTCTGCCGCGAAGCTCACTGCCGTGCCGGGTGGCGTCCGCGCAGCACTGTAGCCACGAAGGAAGCCCTCGCGGCTACAGGTGATGCGGACGGCACTCTCAAGTACGGTGATGCCGGGCGGCCGGCACGCTACCGGCGTTGTGTCGGCCGGTCAGTTGGCGGTTCTGGCCGTCTTGACGCGTTGGCGCGCACGCCAGACCACGGCTACCCAGATCAGCGCGACGAGCAGGATGCCCGCTCCTTCACGTGCTCCCCAGAAGAGGACTGCGAGTATGCCGCCCACGGCCAGCAACGCAGCTACCGCACCGGCTACCGCGAGCGAGATCTTTTCTCCTAGCAACTTCCCCTCCAGGGATAGGCGTAGCCGTAGAAGTACAGGAAGTGGGTCCAGCCGAACGTCGTCTGGATGGCGATGGAGGCTCCCGCGATGATGGCGCACACGGCGATGACCGCGGGGTGCGGGAAGATCATCGCTACGATGCCCGCGATTCCCGCCGGAACGAAGCCGTAGTCCGCGACCCTTCCCGTCCACAGTCTGTTGAGCTTGTAGGTGGTGCTGTCGGTGCGGCGCAGGTTGTGCTTGTTCGTCCACTTCTTGAGGACCACCTTGCCCCAGGAGCGGTAGACCGTACGCTTGCTGTAGCGGTAGACCTTGCGTCCGTCGAGGTCGACATTGGTGACCGGGTTCCCTGCGGCGTACTCGACTCGGTCGTCCAGCCGCGGAATCGGTTGGCCGGGTCGAGCGTCCACGTCTGGCGGCTGTTGCCCGCCGTCTGCCGGCGCACGAGGTCGTTGGCGTAGTAGGTGACGGCGGTGCCTCCCGGCAGTGCCGTGGTGCGGCCGAACGTGTCGTAGACGTAGCCGCTGTCGACGATGCGGTCCGCCGAGTCGTAGGCCGACGTCCTGGTCGTGCCGCCCGTGGTCGGGCAGTCGGAGCCCGGTGTGCCCACGGTCGTGGTGAGCGAGGTGCGGTTGGTCCTGTTGTCGAAGCCGTAGCCACGCCGGGTGCAGGTGCCCTCCGCTGTGTCGGCCACGTGGGTGAGCCGCCGCCCGATCCCGTCGTAGGTGTAGTCCTGCGTCTCGCCCTGGCCCGCTCCGCCCGAGTGATTGAGCCACTGGCCGTGGATCGTCTCGGTCGCGGAGTCGGAGATCAGGAGCGTTCCGTCGGAGTCGCGGGTGTAGGACCGCTGTGCCGGTCCGGCCTGACCGAGGTCCTGCCGCATGGTGTAGCCGTGGGGCCGGCCGGATTCGAACCGGCGTCCTCCCACATGCGGTGAAGGCGCGACAACCGCTGCGCTACGAGCCCCATCCCGATCGCGATCGTATGAGAACCCTGGATCCAGCGCTCTGTATTTACCCAGGATGCCTGCGCACTCAGCGCGACGACGTCACGGTTCGTGCAAGGCGGCGAGCTTCTACGCGGCCGATCCAGCTCATGTCCATGGCCTCACTGTATGGGCGCTCCCCCCGCACGGCAGGGCGGAACCGGGTGTTCTCCGCTGCTCGTTCAGGCAGCGGGGCGGCGTGGTCATGGTCTGGCCGACGAGCCTCAACAGCCGCGGCTGCCAGTGGGCCCCGGGAAAGTGATGTCACGTCCATCATGACAGGCCGGGGGGCGTTTTCGTAGGAGTAACGGCACAGGTGGTGAGCCTTGTTCGGCCCTCTCCGGGACGCCAGAATCTCCGTCATGAGTCACTTGGGGAAAGTCCGCTCAGGACGACATCGTGCGGGCGCGGAATGTACTGCTCGCGTCGGGCCGCCGCACGCCGCGCGAGGAGGTCGACGCCTACCGGGTGCTCGCTCAGGTCAGCCCCGCCTCGTACTTGCCGCTCCTGGCCCGGGCACTGCAACATCTGAGTTACGACACTGGCTCCGGAAAGAAGCATCCTGCCTGTCTCGCACTGCGTGAGGAGGCGGTGACCGTGGCGCGGTCGATCGATCCGGCCGAACCCGCCCGCGCGGACGTTCTGTACGGGGCTCTCGACATGTGTCAAAGGGAGCTGTACAGCCTGGGCCGGCGCGCCGAAGGGCTCGCCATGCGCGCCGAGATGCTCGCCATCGGCCGAGCGCAGGCCGAAACTGTCCAAAGGACCGATGGTCAGAGGGCTGCGCGAGTGGGCTGCCGGACTTTCCGAGGAAGGCCGGTACGCCGAGGCTGCCGATGCCATGACCGAGCTGGTCGCGGCGGTCCTGCCCGACGGGTCCCGCAGTGGGGCTCTCGCCTGGTCACTGCTGGAGTGGATCGGCGCTCTGCATGACGCCGGCCGGTCCGGCGAAGCCCTCGCCGCATTCGAGACACTCGTCAGCATGGAAGCGGCCGAAGCCGCGAACGGACCGCGGCCCGACGGGCCTGCCACCTCTACTCACTCATCGGGTACGCGCAGATGCTCGACACCCATGGCCAGGGCGAGCAGGCGGTCCTCGTACGGCAAGAGGCACTCGCGCTGCTGACGGAGCTGGCGGATACCGGTGAGCGGAAGTCTTGGAAGTGGTTATGCGGCGTCGTTCTGGGCGGTGCTGCTGACCTTCTCCGGCGCCGAAAGCGATCGGGCTTCCTCCGATAGACCGCGGCCGCCTTCAGGGGCGGAGCCCTTGCAGTGGTCGCCCGATGCCCAGCGGCGCTACTTCGACAGCCTTCATGCCCTCCGTGAAGAGGTGGACACGCTTGCTGCGCGAGTCACGAGGATCCGGCTCAGCATCTGACCGAACTGGTCCGGCTGCATCGGCTCCTCACCGTCCGCTCCGCCGTTTACTGGGAACACCGCACCCATCTGTTCGCGGAACGCGTGCGCTCCCTGTTCGACGACACAGTGAGCCTGGCTCGTCGGCTGTCTCAGCACGACCCGGCCGAGGGGCCGCGGACACTGGCCAGGATCCTGATCGACCGATCGACCTTCCACACCGCCGTCTGTGAGTTCGGGTCCGCCCTCGACGACTTCCGCCAGGCCTTGCGCTGCCTGGGGGAGGCCGACTAGGCCCAATGCGTTGCCTTACGTCCTCGTGGGTGGGGGTCGTTGGATGCGGACGGCCCGGACGGCGGCGCGGGTGGGCTGGGGACAGGTGCGGTGTTCGGCCCGTTTGAGCCGGTAGTTGGATATCTTGCGTTTGACGACGCGGGGCTGGCTGCGCAGGCGTCTGGTCGGCAGGAGCCGCTCCAGCAGGTCGTGTTCGAGCAGGACCAGTGCCTGGGCCAGGAGGTCAGGGGGAAAAACGGCCCGGCGTGACGGTCACGCTGCGCCGGGCCGAGCGCAGGGTCTCGGTGAAGGAGAGCCGGTCTGGATCCGAGCCGCCGGAGGTGGCGGTTCGAAACATCAGCTCGCGCAGGGCCCGGTGGACCAGCAGGTGGGCCCAGATCTGCTGCAGCACCCCGTCCGGGGTCTTGCTGCTGAGCACGGTGTGGGCGCCGCGCTGGCGGGTCTTGAGTTCGCCGAGGACCGACTCGACCTCCCAGCGCTCCTGGTAGAGCGCGGCCAGTTGCCGGGCCGGGAAGCGGCGGGCATCGAGCAGGCTGGTCACCAGCCGGTAGTCGTCCGCCGCCGGGCCGGCGTGGTCGAGTTGGTAGGCCAGGACTCTCACGGTGACCGGGTCTTGCTTTGCGGGGTCGGTGCTGGCGTGGATGCGGGAGATCCAGGAGCCGTCCCGCAGCACCCGGTCGGCGGGCAGGACGCGATTGGCGGGCACCCGCCACAACAGGTCGGCGCCGCTGGCGGTGAAGGCCCGCCACAACGGCACGCCGAGGAACTCGCGGTCGGCCAGGACAAGCTGGCCGGGTCCGCAGGAGCGGGGCAGGCGGCGGACCAGGGTGACCTCCCCGGTGCGGCAGCCGGCCAGCTCCGCGTCCACTACCAGGTGCGTGCCGGTCTCCACCAGGCAGGCCATCCACACCTGCGGGAAGGAGCTCTTGTCCGCACCGCGGGCGTGGCCCGGGCGGCCGAAGGCGGCCTCGTTGGCCACCGTGTCGGCGACGTCCCAGCAGGTGCCGTCCACCGCCAGCAGCCGCAGGCCCCGCCAGAACACTCCGGGCGTGTCCTTGGTGCCCAGCGGTTTCGCCGTCGCGGTGAACAGCACCCGCAGCGGCTCGCTCCCCAGCCGCTGACGGGCCCTCAACAGCGAGGACTTCGCCGGAATCCGCCAGTCACCCAGCAGCCCCGGGCCCCGCAGGCCCTCGACCAGGTGCCGCATGACGTCCAGATAGGGAGCGGGCGAGAACAGCGCCAGGCCCAGGACGAAGTACACCACCAGCCGGGCCGGCAGCAGGCGTCTGCGTTGCTCCACCCGCCCGCAGGCCGCCAACACCCGATCCACCAGACCCGGCGGATACACCAAGGTCAACAGCCCCAGACCCGATAAGTCAGACACACTCGCAGACACCGGCACCACCCCCGGGAGCAGTACACAGAAGCCTACGCCGAGCAGCTAAAACAACGGCATTGGGCCTAGGCGCTGTTTCTCGGATCTCCTGACATGACAGGGATGTTGTGGTCAGGCTGGAGTCATGGGTCGTGGGGATTTAACGAATGCGGAGTGGGATCGGCTGGAGTCGTTTCTGCCGCGGGGCGGGACGCGTGGAGGACGGTGGAGTGACCACCGGCGGGTGATCAACGGGGTGCTGTACCGGGTGCGGACGGGCGTGCAGTGGCGCGACCTGCCCGAGCGCTTTGGGCCCTGGGAGACCGTCTACAAGCGCCATCGCCGCTGGTCAGCGGACGGCACCTGGAAGATGCTGCTGTCGAAGATCCAGGCAGCCGAGGATGCGGCAGGTCGGGTCGACTGGGACGTGTCGGTGGACTCCACCGCGGTGCGGGCTCACCAGCACGCCGCTGGCGCCCGCAAAGTGCCGCCGCCCGCGCCCCCTCAAAAGGGGGCCCGCACGGGGACGAAACAGGCCGATCCGGTTTTGCGGAGACTGGCCGTCCGGCTGGAGGAGGTGGTTGCCTCGGCGAGTGCCTGGGACGCTCCCGCGGCGGACTGACCACCAAAATCCATCTCGCCGCCGACGGACCCTGTCGGCCCCTCGCGCTCCTGCTGACTCCGGGCCACTACGGTGACGGCCCCCAACTCGAGCCCGTGCTGCGGCAGATAGCGGTGCCCCGCATCGGCGTCGGACGACCCTGCTCCCGGCCCGACCACGTCCTGGCCGACAAGGCCTACACGTCCCGCAACAACCGCCGCTACCTGCGACGACGCGGGATCGCCCATACCATCCCCGAGCGACGTGACCAGCGCAGACACCGGCTCAACCGCGGCTCCCGCGGCGGCCGACCCACCGGCTTCGACAGCGATCACTACAAGAAACGCAACACCGTCGAGCGTGCCATCAACCGCCTGAAAGGCTTCCGCGCCGTCGCCACCCGCTACGAGAAGCGGGCTTACATCTACCTCGGCACCGTCACCCTCGCAGCACTCATCATCTGGCTCCGCACATGATCCGAGAAACAGCGCCTAGTACTGCAGGAGCACCGGCTGCCGCCGGACGGCTGCGGCCGGCCTGTGCGGGCGTGAGGCGGTGGCGGGAGCGCGCCACGGCGGCCGCAGACCGGCCGGAAGCAGTCCGGTATGCCGGCGCCGAGTGGAGCCGGGACGGGGTCCGGCGGCAGCGTTGGAGTGCCGGATTGCCTCAGATGTGGGACGTGACCCGCTTGACCATGGTCACTTCGCTGGGCCGGGCCTCTCCGCGGCTGAGGACGCCGAGAACCACAGGCTCGATCCCCAGTTTCAAGGTGACGTTCTGCAGCGTTTCGCGCAGGTAGGGGTGGGCGATGAAGTAGGCGTTGTACTCGGCATAGAGGTCGATGGCCTCCCGTGTGGGAGAGGGGCCGTCGTCCATGGTGAAATCGACCACCACGACAATCTCGACCTCCGCCAGAGGCTGTTCCTCTGCGTCCCGCAGGATGACCGTTTGCGTGAAGCGGACGGCGAAGCGCGGCGGTTCCAGGAGCACTTCGCCGGGGCCGACGCTGATGACGATGGTCGACACGTCCAGGGGCGGGTCCTGGACCGCTTCGGCCCGCAGCCGCTGGACACGCACGTCGTCCAGGTGCAGCCGGCTGTGCAGGTCTCGCAGATCCTCTTGTGACGAGATCGTTTGCAGCCGGTCCTCTTGTTGTGCGGGCGTGGTGGTCATGGGCAGGTGTCCCGGGTGGCGAACCGGCGTGCGGTGGGCGCGTTCTCCTGCAGGACTTCTTCGAGCGAGGCGAGCGTACGGGTCACCCCGGCGGTGCTCGTACGCTGCCACTGCTGTTGCTTGGGCTCGTGCAATGCGGCGTTGAGGCGGGCAACGTGCCGTGCGTCGAGGTAGGTGACGCCTGGCTCGAGGTCGAGGCAGTACTGCTCCTTGAGCCAGATCAGGACTTCTGGCCATGCCCAGATCTTGGATGTGGAGCGGCCCTGGCCCACCTGGGTCCGTGCTGCGGGAAAGGGCTCACGGCCGGTGCGGCGTTTGCCGGTTGCCCAGAGCCTGACTGCTTCGTGGGTCAGGCCGGCGCGGGCTGCGATGTCGGCGAGTGTGACGAACTGTTCGTCGACGCGTTCGACGATCGTGTGTGGCAGGACACGGCGGATGTGGTTGGCGGCTGCAACGGCGTCGGCCACCGGATCGGAGCCGGTGGAGTAGACGGTTGCGGTGGTGAGTCCGCCGGCCTCCTGCCAGCCCAGGTCGCCGAGGCTGAGTGCCAACTGCTCGATGGTCTCGTCATCGTCCAAGTTGATGTTTCGGATGACGAGAGAAATGCACGTTGTCACGGAGTACCCCCTTCTCCTGACTCCACCATACCCGGTTGTTGGACTTATCCAACACGCTAAACGCAAGTGGATCCGGACGCATTCCCGCGCTGCCGGATGCGCCGCAGAAGAAGTCTTCTGCGCTCTTTGCCCTGCTCGATACGGTCCTGCAGAGCGGCGGCCGGTTCCTGGCGGGGCAGGCCGTCGACCATGTGTCCTGCTTCGTCGGACCGGTGTCCGGCTTCAATCACCAGCATCTCGACCTCGCCGACCGAGGGCGGGCAGCCCAGGTCGCTCCCGGACGGCAGCACCTCATAGGCCGTGATGAGCAGAGCGTCGGACTGTTCCTGGGCGTGGATGGCGCGGCCGAGGAGCTCTTCGGCCTCAGCCGCCGCGGTATCCGCACATTCCAGCAGCTCAGCAGCTTCCATCTGCCGGTCCGCGGACGTCAGGCAGGCATCGGCGGCGTCCATCAGTCGGTCCGCCTGCGTGAGCAGGACGACAGCCCGGGCGACTATCTGTCCGTCGGCCTCGGCCGCGAGGTGGGGGCACCGCTCGATCTTCTTGCGCGCATCGCGCGCTGCATCCTCGCCGCCGTTGCCCGTGCTGAGAACGAGGAAGGCGCACGGCTCCTCGAGGGCGGGGTCGCACACGATCCGGCCCCAGGCATGGCCGTCGTAAGGCTTCAGATGCCAGCCAGAGGAGCGAGCGAACTCCAGGGTTTCGCGCCACCAGGATTTGGAATGGCGGGGCCATGCTTCCTTGGGCTGGTGCCAGTTGCTCACCTGGATCCTCCGTCCCCCGTAGACCACCTCCGCGGCATACACCATCGGCAGTCACCAATAGCCCAGTTTCTCAGGCAATGCCGGTACAGGGCCACCATCTGCGGACGATCCGGTGCCGTCGTACGCCGGTCCGGACGGCCGTTGCCGCGGCAGCACGTTCCTGCCGTCACGGCTGCTGCCTGCCGCGCCGGTGGTCTCCCGTTCCCTCCGCCGTGACGGGGGCGTCCGGGCGGGTCGGCGCGGCGCCCGGACCGGCGGACGTGCGCGGAAGCGGCCGGCGCTTGTCCTCCCCGGCTCCGAGCACCGGTTTGTCGGCGGAGGGAAGCTCTTGCCGCGAGGAGTTGCTCTTCACATCGTCGCCGCTCAGGGGGAAGAGAAGCATTCTCCGCATGCCTGCGCCGGCGTGGACGACCGCCGCCCCGATGCAGAGGTAGGGGCTCGTTTCGTACGCCGGCTGTTGCCGGGCGAGGTCTGCCGCACGGTGCCCTCTCCATGCGTTCTCCGCCTGTGGCGAAAGCCGCCACAGGGGCGGGTAAGGGGCATTCAGCCCGTTCTCTCGTGTTTCCGCGCCGGACGGTAGCCTCATCACGGCGGAAAAGAAGGCATGGAGATATTCCCAGAGCCCGCCGCCCGGGCCGATCTCTCTTTCCGTGTGCAGGGAAGGCAGTACGTCCACAAGAACGCGAAGGGTGTGCGGAAGGTGTCTTCCACGCCCTCAAGCGGGTGCGCAGGCCCTCGACGCCTTCGGGCTGATAGCGGCGGTATCAGGTGTAGTAAGTCTGCGGGGAGAACCTGCAGTACCGGCAGAACAGGGCGACGTTCCCAATGACTTCCCGCCATGGCGTGTGACAGCCAGGCACCGCGTGGCCTCCCGGCCAAGCGGCTTACCATGGCTCGAGTTCGGCATACCCGTCGCGTTTCCGGTCAGGCGACTTGGCGGCCCAGCTTTGCCGACTTCCGGTTGTGCCCCTTCGTATCCCACCACTCTTCGAGGTGAGCATGGACCAGATGCACGAGCTGGTGCAGTCGGTCGGGAGGGGGCGCGGGCGAGGTGAGCACATCGGCCCAGGACTTGTCGTCCCAGGGCAGAGCGAGAACCCAGTGTTCATCCGGGTGGCCATGGCGTTTCACGCCGAGCTGGTAGGCCAGTGTCGCGCTACGGTCCGCATGCTGCTCGACCGACAGCTGTTCGACATCGAACCGCACCCCGTCAGCAGTCACGTATGAACTGCTCAGTGCTTTTTCGGCTGGTGTTTGTTCTGCCATGGTCGAAACACCCTTCCTATCTCGTCCCGCGTCCCCTCACCTGTTTCTAGCAGCGAGGCGCGCTGGCGGCGACCGTCTGGTTGACCTTGTAGGCGGTCAGAAGGTCGTTGGTCCCGGCCGGGGTGCCGATGATGGTGCGGAACTTCTCCACGCGCGGGCACTGGTTGAGGTACGTGGAGTAGCCGCCGCGGCCGTTGGCGTCGCCGGACCATATGGCCGCGTTTATCTTGCGGTCCATCGTGCTGTTCCAGCCGTGCCGAGCCTTGATGTGCTTCCAGCCCCATGTGCTCGTGCCGCAGCGGAGCGTGATCACCTTGGGGCCTCGATAGTACTTCTTCAGGACGTAGGTACGGCTGTGGCTTCTGCACTTGGCGTCAAAGCTGGTGGCTACCGCCGCGACGGCCCCATCCGCAGGCCCCTGCGACGCGGCGGACGCCGGGCCGACTGCTGGAACGAGCAGGACTGACATGGCCGCAGTAGCAATCAGTGCTGCCTTGATCGGGACGGTGACAGGCATGTGTTCCCCCTTTGTTCCCCGTGGTCAGCGGGGAGTTGTTGGATGGAGCGCCTCTGTGAGACGCGGGAGCACCGTGTCATCACTGTCTGAACCCTGTCAATCACTTACGGGTGCGGCTCTCGGCTCATACAAGCGAAGATCTGGCCGTTGGCGAAGGAGTGCAGAAAGGGCAGGTCAGCAGCGCGAGTGCAGTTGATACAGGCCGTCAGCTTCCCGGCGTTGTCCTCGTCAGGAACCAGTAGCTCGGCGGAGGTGCGGATCTGGTCTGCCAGCACGGTCATCTCCGGGCAGGCGCCGGTGAGCTGGTCACGCAGAGCGCGCTGGCCACCGGAGAGGTGGGCGAGGTGGCAGGTGAGCAGGCCGGTAACCTTGCGGGGCGGCAGGGCGGCATGGTCGGCCTCGACGCGCCCTTGGTTGATGTAGCGGACCAGGAGATTGGACGCTGCCGGTGTAACCCTGTTCCCGGATCTCCGCCAGCAGGTGAGTGACGGGGACGGCCGGGTCCTCGGTGCGACGTCTGCGCAGATGATCGCGGTAGGGGTCGACCAGACAGGCCCGGTATACGGGGGCGCGGACCATGCGGTCCGGCTCGCTGTGGCGGGCACAGCGCTTGACGGTGTTGAGCGACACGCCCAACCGGCGGGCGCACGCGAGCAGGCCGACGCCCTGGTCGAGGAGGTCGTGCACCTGCTGCCATCTCTCACGGGTCGTGGCGCTTTTGCCCTGGGTCAGCGGCGGGCCGAACTTGCTCCAGCAGGAGGCGGGCCTTGACCCTTGATGCTGGACACACGAGACACTGGATCCTGAGGATCTGAGAACGGACATCTCGTGGTCATGAAGAACTACCCGCCGGAGTTCAAGGCGGACGCGGTCGCGCTCTACGAGTCGCGGCCGGAGGCGACGATCAGGTCGGTCGCCGCCGATCTGGGCATCAATCCGGAGACCCTGCGGAACTGGGTGAGGGCTGCCGGAGCAAGCCGTCCGCGAGGACGCCGGACGGCGGAGACGGCCCAGCCGCCGGAGCCGCTGGAGGCGGAGAACGCGGCTCTGCGGAAGAAGATCCGCGAGCTGGAGGAGGAACGCGAGATCCTGCGGAAGGCGGCCAAATATTTCGCCGGAAAGACGCGCTGGTGAACCGCTTCCAGTGCGTCGCCGACCTGCAGCGCCGCTACGGCGTGAAGCGGCTCTGCCGCGTCCTCGGCGGCAGCCGCTCGAGCTTCTACTACTGGCGCCGGACAGCCGCAGACCGGGCCGCCCGGCAGGCGGCCGATGCCCGACTGGCGGCCCGGCTACGGGCGGTGCACCGGGAATCGGACGGCGCCTACGGAGTCCCGCGGATCACCGCCGAGCTCCGCGAGACCAGCGGTGAGGCGGTCAACCACAAGCGGGTCGCCCGCATCATGCGAGAGTCCGGGATCGAAGGGGTCAGGTTGCGCCGCCGGCACCGCACCACCGTCCCCGATCCGGCCGCAGCCAAGGCCCCAGACCTGATCCGCCGCGACTTCACCGCCATCACGCCGAACACGAAGTACGTCGGTGACATCACCTACCTGCCCCTCGACAGCGGGAAGTTCTGCTACCTGGCCACCGCCATCGACCTCGCCTCGCGCCGTCTGGCCGGCTGGGCGATCGCCGACCACATGCGCACGGACCTCGTGACCGACGCCCTGGCCGCCGCCGTCCGCACCCGCGGCAGTCTCGCCGGATCGATCATGCACACCGACCACGGAGCCCAGTACACCAGCAGGGCTTTTGCTAAAGCCTGCAGCTCAGCAGGGGGACGATTTGATCTTCCTCGATAACCAAAAGACTGACCCGCAGCCTAAAAAAAGTCACCGATACTATCTCGATGGAGGAGTTCAACGAGAGTATTGACCCAGTCGATATTCTACTGGGTGACTTCATCGACTGCGCAAAAAGATCACACCCGGAGTCAAGGGCGGAAGTTGGACTGGGTGCGCGTGGATCGCAGGATGATTCATTGCCACATCAGCGCTCAAGGCGCTGGCCGATGCCGTCAAGGCTGCGGATGCATCCCTCAAGGTTGGTGTCGGCCTCGCCGTTGCTTTCAAGACCCTGCGAGCTGCCCGACTGCCTGAGTCGGCAATTGCAGGAATTGCTCGCAAGCTGGTCAAGCGATTCTTTAAAGACTGCAAAAAGTCGAGGTTGTCGAGCTTCTCGGCTCGAGGGATCATAGGGACCCCCGTTCCAGAGTACTCACGCATCGGCATGATCGCATACAACAGCAATGATATATCGCACATGGCCCTCAAAGTCCGGATAGGATCCAGACCTGGCTACACCGCCAAAAAAACGTTGCCGTAGCCAGGGTTCCGGGTTGGAACGACCCCGTTCACGGTGACTTCGTATACGCTGTCAGCGAGATTCCGGCGTTCACTCTGAGATCGGAATCATCGACAAACTCGAAAAGAAAGTCTTCTCAGCCAAACAGATTGAGGAGCTATACACAGAGCGACAACCATGCCCGCTTGCGCCTCTGAACTGGAGAGTAAGCTCGTGACGAGAACACCCGTTCACTGGCCAGTTGGTTACGGATCGCATAAAGAGCTGAACATAGAGATGCGGCTTACGCTGGAAGATATGAGCAGACCATTTATGGAAGGATAGATTTCTCATGAAGGGGTGGAGTTAGGGAGGTACTCCCCCCCTCATGCTACTGAGAAACTCATGCAGTGAAAGGCGTAGCTCATGTGTGAAGAGCTCAAGGCTGACGAACAGAGTATCACTGAGTGGAATAGTATTGCCGACGTCGCAATCCGCGAGCTTAGGCTTGCCGGCCTCACGGCGACGCGAATCCCGAATAAAGATGCCATCCCCGGCGCACAGGTCATGGTGGACCAGATGGGTGATGGGGGTGGAGTCTTCGTCACGTGGAGGCCCGCCCCACCCCCGGGGGAGATTTCATGGAGAGCATAAAAAGAGGGGACATGCACCTACGGATGCGCGAGATCCGCCATCGTCAGGTAATTGCTGCAGAAATGAATCGAGCAATCCTGGCAATCTTGAATTCTGCCGGATTTATCGCTACGGACGCAAGTGACGATATTGATCCATACACAATTCGCGTAGAGCGCGGTGAGAAGAACATGTAGAACCTCCCCCGTCCGGGAGGGCGCGGTCGGGGATCTGTCGACTATGCGTCAACCTGCGTGATCCGCTCATCCTTCGACTGCTACTGGGGAGATCACGTGAACCAGGGGAATCGCCACATTCGCAGGACCTGTTGTCGGCTCGGCCGCCGCCGGGCTCACCGCCTGGACCGCCGACCGCACGAACAGTCGGCAACAGCCCCGCAAGATCTGCATCCCGCTCCAGGCAGCTTTGGTCAAGGCTGCACGCGGACTTCACCGATGGGCAGCGCCAGGCCACCACGGACGACCCAGTCAGCAACGGCAAGCAGATGTACACCTGCGGGGTCACGCATCCCACCTCGCACCGCCGCATACGCAAGCCCGCCTACCCACCCAAGGTCGATCCGGGGAGGGTAATTGCCCGAGCCCCTGCCGGCGCCCGCCGACGGTCGCCGTTCCCCGGCGGACGCCCCAGCGCTATCGGACCCGGCGGCCGCCGAGCGCCAGGAGCTCATCGAGCGTTGGGCCGAACGCCACGGTGTCGGCGCCGCCCGTCGCCTGGCCGGAGCCAAGGCCGAGAACCTGGCCATCGCCGCCGAGACCATCCCGGACAACACCGCCTTTCGTATGAGGGGCGAGGTCGCCTGCCTTACGGGCGCAGGCCCCTGAACAGCGCGGGACTCGGCACGCGGCGAAACCGATGTTGGTGACGTGCTCGTACTGGCCCCACTGCGAGAGCCAAGGTCGACGACGTGGTCGATCCAGGCGGCATCCAGGACCTGGTCGTCATCGTCGGCCCAGGCCTGCACGAGGCCGTCCCGGTGCCGGACGTTGAGGGTGCGGTGTTCGATGACGCGCTGCTGGGGGACGGAGGACCTGGGACTGATTGAGTGGGTGTATCTCCCCGCGGGTGCCGCGGCCGCAGCGTATGAGGCGGGCGGCCAGGTGGCCGGGCCGCGTTCTGCCGTCGCACCTGATGGTAGGCCTCCTCGATCCGTGCCAGGTTCGCCTTCGACGCAGTACGGCGTCCATCCAGCCAGGCCTGGACGGTGCGGTCGGTCGGTCGGTCGGTCGCGGTGAGGCTGGCGGCCCGGGCGGCGGTGCGGGCCCGCTCGGAGCGGGTGAGGTAGTGCAGGCGGGTTAGCAGCCCGCGGCGCTGGCTGATGGGTGTGGCGTGAAACCGGCCAGAGCATCGAGCTGGCGGGCGACGGCCTGATGGCCCTTGATGCCGCGGGCCCCGAACTTCCCGAGCTCCAGGTTGCGTGCGGGCATCAGGCGACCGCCTTTTCGGCGAGAAGTCCCTGGGCTCGGTGGCGGGCGCACACGTAGCGCTCGGGCAGGGCCAGGCGCCCGCACGGGTCCTGGGCGCTGCCGCCCGAGCAGGTCGGGGGCGACGTGTCGGCGGCCGATGCCGGGGCGGGGGCCGGTATCACGGCGCGGGACTGTGTCCGCTCGCGGCAGTGCTTGCACAGCCCGTCCTCGAGGACCGGGCCGATCACCATCATGTGGGCACCGCAGTCGCCGCAGAACCCGCGCGGCACGGCTTCGAGGACCGGCTGGTCGTCCGTCACCACTGCGGTGGTGGGCGGGTGAGCGATGACGCGGTCCAGTTCGCACACGGCGCACCGGCCCGAGCGTCGTGCGGAGCCAGACCATGAGTGCTGCGAGGGTGACGGTGCCGAGGTAGATGTAGGCCCGCTTCTCGTAGCGGGTGGCGACAGCGCGGAAGCCTTTCAGGCGGTTGATGGCACGCTCGACGGTGTTGCTGCGCTTCTTGTAGTGCTCGCCGTCGAAGCCGGCCGGCCGCCCCGGGAGCCCCGGTTGAGACGGTGTCTGCGCTGGTCACGCCGTTCGGGGATGGTGTGGGCGATCCCGCGTCGTCGCAGGTAGCGGCGGTTGCTGCGAGCCGTGTAAGCCTTATCGGCCAGGACATGATCAGGCCGGGAGCGTGGTCGTCCGACGCCAAGACGGGGTACGGCTATCTGCCGCAGCACGGGCTTGAGTTGGGGGCCGTCACCGTAGTGGCCCGGAGTCAGCAGGAGCGCGAGGAGCTGGCAGTGTCCGTCCGCGGACAGATGGATTTTGGTGGTCAGTCCGCCGCGGGGGAGCGTCCCAGGCACTCGCCGAGGCGACCACCTCCTCCAGCCGGACGGCCAGTCTCCGCAGCGCCGGATCGACCTGGTTCGTCCCTGCGCGGGCCCCTCTTTACGGGAGCGCGGGCGGCGGCGCGTGGCGGGCGCCGGCGGCATGCTGATGGGCCCGCACCGCGGTGGAGTCCACCGACACGTCCCAGTCGACCCGGCCCGCTGCATCCTCGGCAGCCTGGATCTTCGACAGCAGCATCTTCCAGGTGCCATCCGCTGACCAGCGGCGATGCCGCTTATAGACGGTCTCCCAGGGCCCGAACCGCTCGGGAAGGTCCCGCCACTGCACACCGGTTCGCACCCGGTAGAGCACCCCGTTGATCACCCGACGGTGATCACTCCACCGGCCTCCACGCATCCCGCCCGGAGGCGACTCCAGCCGTTCCCCCTCCGCGTTCGTTAAATCCCCACGACCCATGCCTCCAGCCTGACCACAACAGCCCCGCCAGGTCATGAGATCCGAGAAACAGCGCCCAAGGGGCTGCCGATCAATAACCTGCAGTCTTGATCTTGCAGCTGCAGTCGTTGCTTCGGGCAGTGACTCTGGCTTGAAGGCCTGCCAGGACGGTCGGCGGGGTGGCGGTCTGCGAGATGGCAACGCTCTGCGCTTCGAGTAGTCGTCTGATCTTCAGCAGGGTGCGGTGCATGGCGGTGCGGCTGCTGGCCTGTTCGTCATGACCACACGTAGAACGTCGCCACGCCGGACAATCCCAGATCGCGAATGCGTTCTCGGACGGCAGCAGCAGTCCGCTCGAAGGCAACCACCACCTCACCGACGGACAACGAACTCCTGTCCTGTTCATCCGCACCCAGCGACCAGGTGTTGGTCTCCCACTCCGCGCGCCGGTCAGTCGGCTCCAGTGCCAGAGGCTCGTCTGCCTCTTCAGCGATTCACGTCAACAGCACCACAGCAGTATCCCTGCACGACTCGACCCGAGAACAGCAAAAGAAACGACGTCTAAGGCCCTCTCGACACGCCGGGACCAGGAAATACCTACGTACCACCATCAAGTAGAGCGACACGCTCAGTCATGGTCCATCGGTCGCGCTCGTCGGACCAGACGACCACCCCTAAAGGAGCCGAAGCCTCGGGCCTGACGGTGAACGCCTGCTCTGGCGGCTGCCACATCCGGTTGCACTCCTGGAGAGGGAGAACCTTCCTATGGACACCGCTCTGAGCATCTTCTCGAAGCGAAACGAGTAGCAGCGGTGGGCGAAGGTGTTCTTGGTGCCGAAGAGGGTCGTGCTCTCATAGGTCGCGGCGAATTTGACGACGGTCGTCAGCGACCGGCCCGAGGACGTGTGGGCGAAGAGGGTGCCCTCGTGCTGCCGGGCTCAGGACGTCCCTCTCGTAAGAGTCCGCCAGTTCGGCCGTCTCCCGTAACGCCTCGTCCTTGTGGCGTGCGTTGGCGCTGTCCTGACCGCGGCTCAGGACCACCAGTACCCCGGCGATGACCAGGACGATGACGAACGGCGTCAGGAGCGCCACGATGCAGCCCAAGGCCGGTACTCCGCCGCGGTTCGACCGCGGCGGAGTACTGGAAAGGGCGGGAAACGTGCTCACTCCTCTTCGCGCCTCGCGGACAGCAGGGTTCTGTTGGACCCGGCCCGCCTACGCGACTCCGCATCCGCCGACCGTTGGACGTGGCTGATCATCGCCGCCCACACTTATCCGCCCATAAAACCCGTCGGTTACGACAGGAATGATTCCGATTCATTTAGTCGAAAACCCGTCTCTCAGGGGATTTTTTGTGCTGTCAGCCCACCGCACACATAAGGCGCTCCGGCAGAGTTTGGAAGAGGCCACGTTAAAGGCGCGTGAAGCCCACTACACAAGCAATCCAGAGGGCCGTACGCCCGCCCTTCGAGTGGGCATAGGTACAGGACGTGAGACGACTCAGTGCCGCTACAGCCAGGCCGAATGCGATCACGATAATACCTGCGATCACGACTCACCCCTTCCTTCTTTTGTTCCAGATTCCGAAGCCGAACATTGCCACGATTCCGACAAATATGAGGATCGCGACCACGGATCCGGCGGTCCCGCCCGGGATCCAACTCCCGCGGCCATCAGCAGCGAACAACATGCGAATTCCCTCCTTCAGATTGACCTTGTGGCGTGCTCCCGCCTGACGGGAGCACGCCACAATTAGGTGGTTCGATTACGACCAGGATTCGGAATCCGCGTCCTCCACCTGGCTTCCGACAAATTCGCCCGCAAACCCGCAACCGGCACCGACCAACGCTCCGCCCACGCCAGCCGTCGGCAGGCTCACCGCTGCAGCTGCCGACACACAGGTGGCATCGGTGATAGCACCTGCGACAGCGCCCGCGGCAGTCGCGGCGGCACCGCCCCAGTCGCCCTTCGCGGCGTTTTCACCAACCCCCAGGATTGCCTCGGCATCGAACGCGCCACCGACCTCCTTTTTGGGCGCCTCGTCCATTCTGCAGACAAGGCGCCCAAAACAGATGTCCTACCTAGCCGAGCTTGGCCACCCCAGCCGCATACACGATTCCCAAAATCAGCATCGCTACACCCACAACTCGAAATGCAATCGAGTTCGATGCCTCAAATCGGCGCCCTGACCGTGAACCGACTTCCCGGCCGAATCGTGGACCGAAAACCGCAATGGCAGCACCCATCATCGCGACGATGATCCCAACCAGAATATGCATACAGCCGACTCCTCTGCTTTTGCATTTCCGCCTCTATCAAGCGGAATCTACTTGCGCCGGCGACTTCTCAAGTAGAGAAAAAGGGCGCCGAGACCAAACAGGACAACCATTCCAATTGCCAGGAAAGGCGACCATGACGGTCCGTCTGGGCGGTCGTTTGCAAGCAGCAGTAGTGACGTCATCGCACCCTCCGTCTAAATTTCACCACGTGTACTTCGCCGATGCGAAGCATTTGCCCGAGCTCCCTCCCGTTCCGACCCCCTCAGATCGGTCGGTGGCTACGGAAAGTTCTGCTGGGCCATCGCCACAAGCAACCTCACCAGTCCAACCGCTGTCGGCGGAACCAGACGCCAAGCTGGCATCGGCGCCGGCGCCGGCGCCGGGAGTACCTGCACCGAACTGCACGTACGGGTGCAGACTTTCGTCCTCGTTGATACTTACTCCGCCCCCGATGCAAAGTCAGTAACACCCCTCTATGCCTATATCGAAAGAAAGAAGAACGCTCTGGTCGCTGCGATTGGCGGGGTCGCCGGCGGCATAGGCGTAGAGGTTGCTTTCTTTGCCGGAGGGGTCGGGCTGGGTGAAGCGGCCGAGTTAGGGGTCGTAGTAGCGGGCTCCCATCTTGTACAGGCCCGGCGGGTCGAGGTAGGTGCCGGTGTAGCGGTAGGGCTGGTTGGTGCCGGTGGTGGTGCGGACTTCGCCATAGGGGCCGTAGCTGTAGGTCGCGGTGCGCTTGCCGCTCGCGTCGACCAAGCCGATGACGCTGCCCTGGACGACGGTAGGCTGATACTGCCTTGCTTCGGCCGAGGCCCCGGGGCCAGTAAATACGCGTGGGCGCCCTACGCATTTCAAGAGTAGGACGCCCACGTACCGGTGGCACTAACGTGACGATTGTCCGCTCACTCGTTTTTCTCTGATGCACATGGAGAGAGTCGCCGCGCGTACATGACCGTTACCTCTTGCGGGCCTTACTCCACAAAAAAGCCACCCCGACGATTACGATCAGGATGATCGCGATGATCCAGAAGCTAGGGGTTCCTTCCCCTGCTCCCTTAGCCAAAAAGACGAGCTCATCCATCTTTCCGGTCTCCTCTCTCAGTGCGCGACCCCCTCTTTAGTTGAGGACGCTAGTCGCTGCTTTTCGCCAAGCTCACCTGCTGCGTACCCGGCCCCGAAGCAGGTGGCACCAACCGCGAGTCCACCCACTCCCGCAGTCGGTGCGCTCACCGCGGCGGCTACTGCGCCGCACCCAGCCTCGGCGGCGGCGCCAGCGGCCATACCCACTCCCGTGGCCAGGGCGTCCTTGTAATTACCCTCGTCAATGTCCTTCGCCATGCTGCCTATGTCGTAGATGTCGAATCCCTTGCCGACAGCGTCGAAGAAAGACAGCCCGTTCGGGTCGATGCGGTTGGTGGGGTCGCCGGCGGCGTAGGCGTAGAGGTTGCTCTCCTTGCCGGAGGGGTCGGGCTGGGTGAAGCGGCCGAGTTGGGGGTCGTAGTAGCGGACTCCCATCTTGTACAGGCCCGACGGGTCGAGGTAGGTGCCGGTGTAGCGGTAGGGCTGGTCGGTGCCGGTGGTGGTGCGGGCTTCGCCGTAGGGGCCGTAGCTGTAGGTCGCGGTGCGCTTGCCGCTCGCGTCGACCAAGCCGATGACGCTGCCCTGGACATCGGTGACGTAATACTGACTCGCCCCGCCGCTCGTCAAAGCTGTCTAGGGATTCGATGGCTCTCAAGACTTGCCCTATCGGGCGATGCTGGTATCGGCGTCGTTCCGAACAACGCGATCTGTTGAACTGCGCCGACCGGGATCCAGACAGGGGGACGCCCGCGGATCCCAATGCACGGGCTCCCAGACCATCTGTGTGGGCTTGGCGCCCCGGGGTGCCGGTGTGGAGGATGGAAAGGGCGAAGAAGGCGACGGTGCCGAGGCGGAGGCTTCGCTGCTCAACGACGGCAGGCAAGCGCAGCAAAGCTCCCGGGAGGCGAGTATGGTCAGATGAGCACTCGCCTCCCAGGAGCTTCGTGGCACCGGACTTTCGGTCAACCGCCGACAGCTCTCAGTGGGTGTTCTGCGAGTGTTTGCCGGGTCTAGTCCGGACGTGGGATTGGCCGGGGAAGGGTGAAGAGGCCAGGTTCGGGTTCGGCGAGGATGCCGCGGCTGACCAGGCGTTTCAGTTTGGCTCGGATGCCTTCGACGTGCCGGGGTTCGGTGCCGGTGTTCAGGGCGAGGCAGACGTCTTTGGGGTGGAGTCCGTCGGCGGTGTCCTCGAAGAGCGTGAGGATCTGGCGGTAGGCCGAGGGCAGGGGCTCGAGGCCGCCGGGGAGGTCAGGGGCGATCTCCAGGATGGTCTCGCGGGTGATGCGCAGTCGCTGCAGGGCCGCTTCGGTGGCCTGGAGTTGAGCGGTGAGCTCGGCGATCTGGGCGCGGAGCTTGTCGGCCAGGTCGCGGGCCGCGGCCTCGCGTAGTTCAAGCTGTTCCAGGAACTGGTGCATGCTTTACCCCTGCTCGTTCGAGCTGACCTCGCGGGGCGGGCCGGGTGGCGGGTCACGCCAGGTCAACGCGGTGGAGGCGGTGAGCCGGCGGGTCATCACGCCGGTCATCGACCAGCGGATCCAGGACGCCGAACTGGCGGGCCGGGCCTCGTAGTCGCGGGCCAGGCGGCGGTGCAGCATCAGCGTGCCCAGGGTCTGCTCGACGATCCACCGTTTCGGTGACGGGGTGAAGCCCGTGGTGGCCGGATCCCGGTGGACCACCTCGACGTCGATGCCCAGGGTGGCACCGTGGGCGACGACGGCGTTCTTGAACCCGGCGTCGACCCAGCTCTTGGACAGCGACGGGTTGTCGGCCGCGGCCTCGTTGAGCAGGGTGATGCCGATGGCGTTGTCGTGCACGCTCGCGGCGACCACGATCACGGCGATGAGCAGGCCGAGCATGTCGGTGGCGATGCCCCGCTTGCGGCCCCGGCTTCTCTTGCCCGGATCCAGCCCCGTGCTCTCTTTGGGTGCGTTGAGCGAGGCGTGCACGGTCTGGGTGTCCATCACGATCGCGGTCGGGTCCGCGTTTCGGCCGCGGCTCTCGCGGACCTGCCAGCGCAACAGGTCATGGACCGCCTGGTCGGTACCGTCGTCCCGCCACAGCCCGAAGTAGTAGTAGACCGCGGTGTAGGGCGGGAAGTCGTGCGGCAGATAGCGCCACTGACAGCCCACCCGGGCCTGGTACAGGAGGGCGTTGACGATCTCCCGCATCGCATACCGGCCCTGATGGCCGCTGACCGACGGATGCCGGCCCTTCCAGGCCGTGAGGACCGGCCGGATCAGCTCCCACGCCTCATCCGACAGGTCACTCGGGTACGGCTGCCGGTCAGCCACTCCTCCAGCACACCGCACCGTCACTCATGCGCAAGCCCTCAATCAGGACAACCACGCCGACGACTCACAGAACGCCCACTCAGGTAGGAGCTGGTCTGGGTTCAATGGGTCAGCGCCTACGCTTACGCGTCGACCGCCCGTAAATGATCATCGCGATGATGACGGCTATCGCCACCAGGAAAATGATTAAGCCCGCAGTCCCGTCAGGCATGAGCCGTCCGCTATTCGCAAGCGGAATCTGTTCCGGCTGCCTCATTGCTCTCCTCTCTGCACCGCGCCTACGACCAGGCGTCAGTTGCAGAATTCTCGACTTCGTTGCCGATGTACTCAGCGCCAGCGAAACAGGCTGCGCCTACAACGAAGGCACCGGCTCCCGCGGTCGAAGCACCTGCAAGTGCAGCTCCGGCAACGCAGGCCTCTTCCGCCACTAAGGAAACGGCTTCACCAGCCGCGATGGCCGCGACCTGGCGATGACCTGCACGTTCATTCCGTGTCGTTTGTGTTTCCCGGAGTAGTACGGGCGGTCCTCGGCAATCCGGTCGATCGGCAGGAGCGTGCCGTCCAGGATCAGGAACGCCTTGCGCCGAGCCTCGTCCATGGCCTGCTGGAGGGTCGGAGCGAGGACGGCAAGGACCTCGATCGCTTCGCGTATGTAGCGGTAGGCCGTGGCGGTGCCGATGCCGAACCCGGCTGCGATCGCAGATGGCTGGCCAGGAAGCGCAAAGTGGAGCTGGACAGGTCGACGCCGCAGCGGTAGACAAGCACGTGAAGCCTCTGGTGGATCCGGTTCTCTTAGTCGAAAACCCGTCTGCCAGGGGCTTCTTCGCGCTGTCAGCCCAACAAGCAAGCCGTTCTGGCAGGTTGGAACAGGCTCACTGGCCACGCGATTCAATCGCTCGCTGTCGCTACCGGCGGCGTTTCCTCCTGGCTACAACGATCGGAATCACGACACAGAGGATAGCGATGATAAATAGCACCACTCCGAGACCGCCACCCGGGGTGACACCACTACGCGCGAGCACCATGTCAACTGTCTCCTTTACTCAACCTATGACTCTTCTCGGTGCTCGGACCGAAAGGACAGATACACCACGATGCAGACCACATCCACAACTACCGCAACAAGCAATGGGGCGAAAGCGGCACCCCACCCCCCTTTGGCACCGAGAATCGCCGCCAGCACATAGAGAACCAGGGAACTGACCGCGACGATGGCGGCGTTACGCTTATTTGTTCCTCTGGGTGCGTACGAATGGTCTGCCATCCTGGTGCTCCTGTCCCCGGAGTGGTGGCCGTCCGGTCGAGACGGCCACCGACCTAGCACGTACTTACTTGAGACTGCTTTCCACCTTGTTCGCGGTCCAGTCCCCTACCGCGGTGCTTGCGTATGCGCAGCCTGCCTCGACAGCCACCGCCCCGATTCCCGCAGTTGGAGCTCCCGCAAATCCCGCAACGAATTGGCAGGCCGACTCAACCGCGATACCTGCGGCGAGACCCGCCGCTTGGCCCCAGAGAGCATCGGTGTCTCCCTTGAGACCGCTGCTGACAGCCTCGCCGACGTCCTTCGCATCATCCACTGCATCCAGCACGCTGTACTGCCCAGAAGCGTCACTGCGGTTGACGGGGTCTCCGGCGGCGTAGGCGTAGAGGTTGCGTTCCTTGCCGGAGGGGTCGGGCTGGGTGAAGCGGCCGAGTTGGGGGTCGTAGTAGCGGGCTCCCATCTTGTACAGGCCCGACGGGTCGAGGTAGGTGCCGGTGTAGCGGTAGGGCTGGTTGGTACCGGTGGTGGTGCGGGCTTCGCCGTAGGGGCCGTAGCTGTAGGTCGCGGTGCGCTTGCCGCTCGCGTCGACCAGGCCGATGACGCTGCCCTGGACGTCGGTGAGGTAGTACTGGCTCGCCCCGGCGCTGGTCATGGCTGTCAGCGTGCCCGAGGCCTCGCGGACGAAACCGGTCGTGTTCTCACGGGTCATGCCGGTCGCGGCGTTGGTGAACGTCGAAGTGCCGCGCGTGAGGCGGTCGTTGTTGTCCAGGCCCGCGTAGGTGTACGTCGACGCCGTGCCGGAGGCGGTCAGCGCGGACAGCTGGGTGTACGGCGTCCACTGGCCGCTGGTGCGGGCCCCGGTGGGCGAGGCCGCGGAGGTCTCGTTGCCGTCGCCGTCGTAGGTGAAGCCGGTGTTGCCGCCGAGCGAGGTGAGTTCGTTGGCGTTGTTGTACTCGCGCGCGGATTGGGTGTCGGCGCAGGCGGGGAGGCTGGTGCCGGTGGAGCGGCCGGTCATGTTGCCGGTCTTGTCGTAGCAGTAGGCCCAGCCTGCCGTGGTGGAGCCGTCCTTGGTCTCCACGGCCTTGGTCAGGCGGCCCTTGGAGTCGTAGGTGTAGGCGGTGGCGGCCCCGTCGGTGGTCCGCTTGTAGATCTTGTCGCTGTCCTTGCCGGACTTGTTGTAGTCGTAGGTGATCGTGGACAGGACGGTGGAGCCGTTCTTGACCTCGATCTTCTGGGCGCGGCTGGACTTGTCGTAGTCCGTCTTCTGCACCGTGTTGCCCGGGTAGGTGGTGGTGGTGCGGTCGCCGTTCTTGTCGTAGTCGTAGGTGGTCTTGGCGCCGCCGGGCTCGGTCAGGGTGGTGAGCTGGTTGGCGTCGTTGTAGTCGTAGGTGAGGGTGCCGCCCGGGTCGGTGGCGGTCTTCACGTTGCCGGACGCGTCGTACGTCACCGAACTCGCGCCGCCTGCGGGCAGGCTGCGGGTGCGTTCGCGGCTCTGCTCGTCGTAGGTGTAGCTGCTGGTGCCGGCCGGGCTGGTGCGGGTTTTGATGTTGCCGTCCGCGTCGTAGCCGAACGTCGTGACCTTGCCGTCGCTGGTCTGCGTCTTGAGACGGTCGCGCTTGTCGTAGGCGTAGACGGTCTTGACGCCGCGGCCGTCGGTGACGGTGTCGGTGCGGCCCAGCGCGTCGTAGGTGTAGGTGATGTCCTCCTGCGCGGAGGGACGGTCGACCTTGAGGAGGTTGCCCTTGGAGTCGTACGTGAAGGACGTCTTGTTGCCCTCGGGGTCGGTTGCCGAGCAGCGCTGGCCGGGCAGCCCGTCGCAGTCCATCGTGCCGGACTTCGGGTTGTAGTCGTAGGTCCACTTGGCGCCGTCGGAGCCGGTGGTGGTGTCGGTCTGCGACATCATGTTGCCCGAGGTGTCGTAGCCGTTGGTGACCTTGTCACCGCTCGCCGAGGTGAGCGTCTCGGGGTAGTGGCCGCCGGACTTCTGCGTCCAGGCCGCGGTCGACTGCGCGCCGGTGGGCTGGGTGGCGGACTTGGGGTTGAAGGAGTCGTCGTAGTCGAACTTCACCGTGTTGCCGGGCGTGGAGCCCGTGCCCATGCCGTCGACGGCGCTGGTGACGTTGTTGTCCGGCCCCCACGTCTTGGAACGCTCGTGGCCGAGGGGGTCGGTGGTCTTCTTCACCCGCCAGCGGGCGTCGACCGTGACCTCGGTGTTCTTGCCGCGCGGGTCGGTGACACGGACGACGCCTTCGCCCTCGCTGCCCGGCTGGGGAAGGATGTAGCGGAAGGCGGTGGTGGCGCCGGTGCCCGCGGTCTTGTCGACGACCCGGGTGATCGAGGCGAGGAGGTTGGTGTTCCAGGTGAACCGCGTCTCGCGGCCCTCCGGTGTGGTCACCTTCGTCATCCGGTGCGAGGTGTCGTACTCGAAGGCCGTGGTCTTGCCGTCGGTGTCGGTGAACGTCTTCAGGTCGTTGCCCGACCAGGTGTAGGTCACGTAGCGGCCGGTGTTGTCGGTGACCTTGGTGATCTGCTTGCCGTCGTTGGTGAAGGTCAGTGTGCGCCCGGACGCGGAGGTGATCTTCGACGTGAAGGCGCCGGAGTAGCTGATGGTGGTGGCGTTGCCGTTCTTGTCCTCGACCTTGCTCACCCGTGCGTCGCCGGTCGTGCCGGAGCGGGTGAAGGTGGTCTTCTGCCCGTTGCCGCGCGAGGTCAGGGTGAAGGACTTCTTGTCCGAGGACTGGGTGAGGTCCTGCTTGTAGCCGGGCGCCGGGGTGAATCCTGAGCCGTCGCGCTCGAACACGGCGATCGTGCTGGAGGGGCCCTGCACGTAGACCGACGTCGTGTTCGGCTCGTGGATCAGGTAGTCGCTGCCGGTCGTCGCCTTCCAGCTGGTGTTCAGGCCGTTGTAGGCGAGCCCGAAGGACAGGCCCGGGCCGGCGTCCGCGATGTCGAAGGCGTTCGCGGACAGCAGCAGGTTGCCGTTGCCGTAGTTGACCTGCGCGCCGACCGAGTCCGACAGCGACGCCTCGTGGAACTCCGACCAGGGGACCTGGCCGATGCCCAGGCCCTGGAACGTGGACTGCAGGATGCCTTCCTGCACCAGCTTGCGGTCCTTGCCGGCCGTGCCGATCGGAGTGCTCTTGGGAGCCTTGGTCTGCCCCAGCGGCGACGCGGACAGCCGCGGCGGAGCGGGCTTGTCGGCGGGCGCGGCCGACGCCTGGGCGGGTATCAGCGCGATGAGCAGCGCCGTTCCCGCTGCTGCGGCGACCGCGGTAGCCGCAGCCGAGTTTTTGACACGTCTGGTGCGCCGGTTTTCGGGCATGACAGAGTGCACGAGGAACTCTCCTTGAATCGATCAGGCTTCATGGGCCGTTGAACTGAGGAGCAGGACCCGGCGGGTGGCAGCCGGTGGGCGGCTGCCACCCGCACACATCGGTGGCGACGGGTGACTCGGAAGGCCGCAGGATCCTGCCGTGCGCGCCGGTGCGGGGTGGGCGCCCGCGCCGACGAGATGTCAGCAGCGCTTGGACGTCCTGGCGGAGTAGGCGCCCTGCTCGTTGGCGATCATCAGCTTGCCGTCGCCCGAGGTGCAGTCGTCGACCGAGTCGGCGCCGTTGCCCCAGAACTCCTGACCCAGCGAGTCGTACTCGCGGCGCTCTCCCTGCAGCAGGTTGCGGTCGTAGTTCCACACGCCGACCTGGAGATCGAACTTGATCTTCTTGTCCAGGAACGACTTCCACACCCACACGTAGCCGTAGTTCTGGTTGCACTTCGGCGAGTAGAACTGCTTCACCGAGGCGATCGTCTCGGTGCCCCGGTAGGCATAGGAAGTCGTGCCGATCTGGTACGCGTCGGAACACACCCCGGCCGCCGCGGCCTTGGTGCTGACCGGGTTGCCGGCCTCAGTACCGGCCGCACCCGCCGCCGTCGAGTCGGCGCGCTCCTGCGCGGAAGGAGCAGGACCCGTACCCGCCGCCGCCACCCCGCTGCCCAACAGCGAAAGCGCCGCTCCGGAGACCGCCGCGGCCATCGTCATACGTGCACGTCTCACGCGCACACCCCCTTGCAACATACGCGCAGCCCCCAGCCGCCCGAAGCGAACCCGGGCTGACACGCGCGGTGAAAGACGCGCCCCCTGGCGCGCCTCCTCAAACTCATCACACCTTCGCCATGGAATGACATATTCCATGGTCACCTTGACGCTCCGTCACCGTATGACTGACCGTCAAACACAGGAATATGAGGGCTCTTTACCTTCAAAGCGCAGACATGACGGCTCGATGGGTGATGATTCGTGGGCGTAGACGCGCGTAGTTGTCCAGACCTTCAGAAAGCGCTCTCCCTGTGATGTGTGCAACATGCATGAGAAGCAAATGGCCGGGCACTGGGCTGAGTTGCGGCCCTATGGAGCAAGTGGGGGCTTCGTGTGCGCCCGCACGGCGACGTAGACAAGGCAGCGCGCGACGATCGACCTGGCGCCACGAGGGCAGGGTGGCACAGGCCGAGCGCAGGGCTTTTCAGCGCCCCTTGCGCAGACCGACGCGGCGCGCACCCAGCATCCGGTTCTCAGCGAGCGCTGAGGATGCCTGTCGAAGCGTCCTGATCGGCCATGGCCCTCGTAGCGGGCGCGGCCCACGAGATGGACGACCTCATGGAAGACAGCAGCCGGGTCCAGGTGATCCGCTTCGGGCCCCTTCACCGCGGCCTGTCCGGCCGCGTCACCCGCCGTATCGAGTGCCGCCAGAACCTGTACAGCCCGGGTGTGCGGGCCTCGGGCACCGATCACGACGGGACGGCCGAACTGACGGTGTTCCAGACCGGCGGTGACGGGCAGGTCTTCCGCCAGTCGGTGCGCCTCGACGACCGCGCCGCGACCCCGAGCAAAGATCCGGACAACAACCTCTACGACGAGACGCACCGGCCGCGCCGATTCAAGTCCGGATGGGACGACCTCGGCGATTGCACCGGTGCTTCAGGGCGCGCCCGTACTCGTGATCTCCCGTACTCGTGATCTACCGCATCGCCTGCACACCCGAGCGTTCCAGGCCGTCGCCGCGCGCCACGCCCGGGCAACCGGGAGGCCCTGGTCACCCGTCCTGCGGCTTGGGTCGTGAATGCGGTGGGGCGGGTGATCTGACAGATGCCGATCGAGGAGGGCTGCGGCCGTTCCCGCCGGCCAGCTCTCCCCTGCCCGCAACCTCAGGACTCGCGGTGACCTGGGCCGGGGGCGCAGGGGCTGCTCGTGGCGCCGCCAGTGCGTGCCGGCGACGCCGTCCTTGATCAGCGCCGACATCGCAGCCATGGTCGCCTGGGTGCCGTCCCCCTTTGACGTAGACGACGGCCGTCCGCGATCGGTCCGCCGTTGACGTAGACGACGGCCGTCCGCAATCGGTCCGCCGTGACGCCGGCCCAGGGTGGTAGCCGAGCAGTTCGCCGAAGTGGGAGCAGAAGCCGCGGCCGTCGGGGAGTGACAGTTCGGCGATGCCAGAGCGGCCCGGATGCGGGCGTGCCTGGCCCGCCCCGGGGGCGGCTCCGGTTCAGACGGTCGACGACTGGCCGAGGTTCACGCCGTTGGCCGTGCCCACCGAGTTCACCGGGGCGCTCTGGGCGAGGGACTTCCCGAAACACACTGACCAGGAGTTCGCCCCGACCCCGGAGGACGAGCACGCCCAGTCGCCGAGCGAACCGGCGCTGGTCCACAGGTCGGCGGCGGCCGACACGCTGAAAAGGGTGGATCGGTTGTTGCGCACGATCACCGCCGCCTGCACTGCGCCTCCGCCCGCCGACCTGACCGCGCAGACCTGCGCGAGCACGCTGCTTGCGATCGTCACGCTCCCGTGGCAGCCCCACGTGGCGGAGCTGGAGGTGATCGGGTTCGTGTTGCCGTACGCCTTCCAACTGCCGGCGGCAGCCGAGGCGGAACCGGCGGTCGCCAGGCTCAGCCCGAGCGCGGCGGTGGTGGCTGTCAGCACTGCGACCGTACGAGCGACTCGCATCGTGATCCCTCCTGGGCCGGGCGGGGTTGCTGCTTTTCCGCGTACCAGTGTGGCCACGTCCGACCCCGCGGTCACTGACGACGAGTGCCGGACCCCGTGTTTGACCGGAACGCACGCGCATCCGGGGCAGAAGCAGCCGCATTCCGGCCACGGACAGTACGGGACGGCGGCGGGGGGCCGTACCCCTGTGGCCGGGTGATGCCCGCGGGCACCCAAGTTCAGGCGGCGAACCCGATGTTCATGACGTACTCGTAGGCGCCGTACTCGGATCCGAGGTCCGCGGTGATGTCGTCGAACCAGGCCGTGTCCATGGCCTCGTCATCGTCGGCCACCCACGCCTCGACCATCCGGTCCCACTGCCGCGCATTGAGTGTGCGGAAAAAAACGTCCCGCTGGTACGGGCGGGAGACCCTCGCGCGCTTCTTGCCATGTCTGTCCAGTCCGGTTGCTCCAGGGCGTGCGCGTTCGTGTGTTGGGGGCTGTTGCACTTGTGCCGGTGGCGGACATGTAAGGGCAGGCGCTACGGAAGGAAGCTATGCCAATCGATAACGAGGCCCAGTTCACGGACGTGTACCGGGCTCACTACGAGGACGTGCTGCGGTTCGTGCGCCGCCGGGCCCACCCGATGGCCGTGGACGACATCGTGGGAGAGACGTTCCTCGCTGCGTGGCGCCGCCGCCGCGAACTCCCCGCCAACCCGCGGCCTTGGCTGTTCGGTGCGGCACGCAACGTGATGCTCAATGCGGACCGCACCATGCGCCGACAGGCCGCACTCATGGTTCAGATCCACACCACGGAGGCCCCCGGGCACGAACGCGCGATCGACGAGACAGCCCAAGTCGACAGCCGCATCGACCTCGTCGAAGCCTGGCGGTCACTCGCCCCGGCCGACCAGGAAGTCCTCGCGCTCCACATCTGGGAAGGGCTCAACGCCCGCGAGGCGGCCACCGTCCTCAACTGCACGCGCGCGGCCTACGCCATGCGTCTGACGCGCGCCAGACGACGCCTCACCAGCGCTCTCAGCCCCGCTGTCCCCGCATCGCCCGCTCTCTCGCCCAGGTACTGACAGGAGCACTCCGATGAAGACCGATCCCTTCTCCCGCCTGGCCGAGCTCGATTCCGCGCCGCGCGCCGAACTCTCCCCCGCCGAACTCGAGCGCAAGGAACAACTGCTGGCGATCGTCCTGAGCGACACCGGCCGGCCCAGCCATGCCCTCGCCACCGGACTTCGCCGCCCGCTCGTGCGACGCCTGGCGTACACGACGGCTGCCGGACTCGCCGCGGGGGCCGCTCTCCTTACGGTGACGCTGTCGGCCCAACCGCCCGCGCCGGGCGGATCCGGACCCCTGTCATCGGCCGAAGTGGCCACATGGACAAGCACCGCCCACCGACCGAAGCAAAGCAATGTCGCCTTCAGCCACTGCTTCGACAAAGCGATGGACGTCAACGGAGGAAGCGGACGACCAGGTTCGATCCTCAACTGGGACCGGCGTGGCACCACTGTCTCCATGATCGTCACGTCGAACTACCGCTCCGCGTACTGCCTGGCCGGTTCGCAAAGTCCGGGTGTGGCGGTACCCATCACCTCGGAAGCAGAGGGCAGCGTCTCCGCCGACGACATCACGCTGGACGCACAGGGTGCCCTCGGGAAGGGCTCCGCTCGTTTCCGTTATGCGGTCGGCCTGGCGGGCCAGGACGTTACGGAGATCACCGTGCGCGACCATGGGCGCACCGTCCACGCCACGGTGGAGCAGCTGACGAAGTCGTCACTGCCCTGGGGCAGGTGGACCGCCTGGTGGCCGGACAGCGGGGCCCACGGCAAGATGACCGGCACCCTCACCCTGACCCTGAAGGACGGCACGAAGCGGACCCTCAGCGTCGAAGCACTGACAAAGTAATGGGACGGGGACTCAAGCCGCGCAGAAAAAGATGTTCGCGCGCGCAGTCCTCCTGCTGGACCGTGCGGATCTGTGAGGGCAGCTCGGACCGCCCCGACATGGAGTACCAGGAGAGCCCGGCGCCATGGAGTACCAGGAGAGCCCGGCGGCCACCCGGCGGACCGCCACGGTGACCAAGGACGCGGACCACCCGGATGGTGCGGACCGCAGCCTAAGCATCGGCGACACGATCTGCGTCCAGTCCGCCAGGTCGCCGGCAAACGCTGGCACACCATCAACACCGGCCCCGACCAGGGCGCCGTCAACGTCAGCACCCTCGCCCGGTGCTACGGCCCCTCCTTGCGTGAGAGCGACCGCGATGCCTATGTCGACCTCCTGAGGAAGAACAAACTGGACCCGGTCCGCATCGGCGTCTGGGTCAGCAAAAACCAACCTCGTCCTTGGCTGCGGAGGGGACAGTGTCCCCGGGCCTCGCCTATGGCCCACGGGGACGAGCGTCCGGCTGAAGCCCCGTGGAGCCCCTCGCCGCGAGGCGACCGCCCTCCGCGTGCCACATCTGTAGGGCCTTGGCTGGTCCCCCGTCCGGCCGGGGCTTTTCTACGTCTTGGGGTGAATGCGTACGTGGCTCAGCGCGTACCTGGGCGGATCTGGACCAGCCGGATCCAGCGGTCGCCGTACTCGACGGTGACGCGGACGGTGGCTCCAGTGCGGTCCCTCCCCTCGTAGAGCTCCGGCTGTCCTGTGCCCCGGCGGGTGAGGCCGCAGGCCGCGATGGCCGCGCGCAGGCCCGGCAGATGGTGGGCGCGGGGCGCGTCGTGCGCGTATTCGCGCTGCGTCTCGCCGGCCACGGCGCCCGCGCTGCCGGTGTAGTCGACCGACCCGTACCAGGAGTCGAAGCCGACGGCCGGGGCCTGGCCCGCCGGAGCCATCTCCTACCACTTCTCGGCGTCGAGACCGGTCGCCCCGCACACCGTTCTGGCCAGCGGCCACCGGTTCTTTTTGAGCGTTCCGTGTGTGTTGCGCCAGTGCCATGTCCTGTAGCCGGGCATCAGCTCGGCGTTGCCCGAGGTGCTCACGCCGTGTCGCGTGTACGGGGTGTCGGTGGGGAAGCCCGTCGCGCGCGGCGGCGCCGGTGTCTCCGTCACGGCGGGCCGGTCCGTCGGGCGCACCTCCGGGCGACCGGGGCCGGGCCATGCGGTCCAGGCCGCGGCGACGACCGCGGCGGTGGTCAGCCCGGCCGCGAGGCGGCGCCGTACGGTGCGCCGGTCGCCCCGGGCGCGCACGGTGGCCGCGTCCGGGAGGCGCACGGTGCTGTCATCGAGGAGTTCGTCGACCTCAGGCACGGTACGGGGCCTCCTTCACACTCGTCGGGGTGATGTCGGACAGTTCGACGCCGAGCAGTCCGCGGGCGCGGCTCAGACGGGTACGGACGGCTCCGCTGGAGGCGCCGGTCTCGCGGGCCACCTGTTCCACGGGCAGATCGAGGAGGTGGTGGAGCACGACCGCCTGCCGCTGCTGCGGAGTGAGCCGGCGCAGCGCCGCGATCAGCGCCACCCGGTTCGGGCTCAGCCCTGGCAGCTCTTCTTGGGGGCCGTGGCGGCGGTGGGCGAGGAGCCGGTTGCGGGTGCGGCGCCAGGGCGACGCAGCGCTCGTGCACGCCCAGGCCCGCCGCGCCGCCCTCATGGAAGCCCGGCCCGCCGGGCCGGAAATGCCGCAGCTCATGCGCGCCACCGAAATGCGCCGCAAAAGACACGTCGTCGTGGACCTGCTGGGATGGCCCCTGTTCATCATGGTCACCCCGGCCGACGTGCACGACAGCGTCGCGGCCCGCGAGGTCCTGTTCCGCCTCCCGCTCCTGCACCCCGAGATCACCGTCGTCCCGGCCGACCTGGCCTACGCCAGCATCCTCGCCACCTGGGCATCGCTGAGACCCGGTCAACCGTCCTGTTCCAGCTCGCCAGCTCGCCAGCTCGCCACCGAGCTACTCGCCGCAGTCCTCGCCCGTACCCTCGGCATCGACACCAACGTCGCCGTCACATGGCAGCGAGCCGCCGCCGGAGACTGGGCCTCCTACGCCGCCGTGTCAGCCGCCATGTCCTGGAGAATCAATGAAGCTACCCATCACCATCCATCAAGCACGCCTCGGATCCGCAGAGTTCAAGGTCATCCGACCCGCTCGGCCCCTGGTTCACGCCGTGCTGATCGATCACGACCGGCACCTGGACACCTACCTCGATCAGGACACAGCCCAGCGTATCGGCGGGCTATGGACACTCGCCGCCTCGTCACCGCGTTCTCTGGTCCACCTGCCGATGCGGGGGAACCGGGGTCCCTCCCACGGGCTCCCGGAAGACGGCACACGGCAGCTTGATCTCGTGTTGCTGCACCACTCGCTCCAGTTCGCACCCACACGCTGGAAGGAAGTACGAGGACGGCTCGGCCCAGGACGTCCGCAGACCGTGACGCTGCCCGGTCCAGGACACACCGATGAGGCGGTGATTGATCACGAGGCGCGGCACTACCGGGAGAACCGGGATCTGTTTCACCAGCATCTCCACGCCGAGACCCTGTTCATGACCGGCAGCGCGAAGGTGTTCAGGGACACCGCCCGGCACTTCTTCGACGTCGCCCGAAACGGCCCCGGATACGTCCCCGTCCATCCGAGCTACCCGCACTTCTGCACCGAGCTCCACTCCAACGACGGCATTCTCGGCGACGCGCGCGAGATCCACATCGAATACTGCGACCAGTGGGACTCACGACCCCGCCCGACAGGACCCCGCCGACCATGACGTTCAACGACCACCTCCAGCATCTCGTCGAGACGGCCCTCGCATCCACCCGGCCGGGCCACCAGCAGACGGTGCGGGCGTCGTCTCCGGCCACGGCCGGAATGTCGGCGCGGACGACGGCGGCGTAAGCGACGGCGGCGTAAGCGACGGTGACGTACCGGCCGCGCGGATCACGCCCGGGGCGCGTCCCAGACTGCTGTGGTGGAGAGGAGTTCCATCAGCATCCACAACGGCGCAAGCTCGCCCTCGCCCAGATGCTGGACTCCGACGGGGCGGGACCCACGGTGCGGACAGGGGCTTTCTACAGCAGGGCGCCGCCGGACACTTCGAGGCGCTGGGCTGTGACCCATCGCAGGTCCTCGGAGGCGAGCGCGGCAATCGCGTCGCCGATTTCCTGCGGTTCGCCGACGCGGCCGAGCGCGGTCTGCGCGCCCAAGCCCTCGCGCATCTGCGCGTCGTCCCGCATGGCGCCGCCGTTGAAGTCGGTGGCGGTCGGCCCTGGCGCGATGGCGTTGACGCGAATGCCCCGCGCGCCCAGCTCCAGGGCCAGGGTCCGGCTGAGTGCTTCTATCGCTGCCTTGGAGGCCGCGTACACCGAGGTGCCGGCACTGGTGTGGCGGCTGAGGGAGGAGGAGACGTTGATGATCCGCCCCCCGTCGGCCAGCACGGGCGCAAGCGCCTGGATGAGGAAGAACGTGCCGCGCACGTTGGTGTCCATCACCGCGTCGTAGTCGTCGACCGTGACCGCTTCCAGCGGTCCGAACAGCCCGATCCCGGCATTGTTGACCAGGACGTCCAGCCGGGTCGCCTCCCAGCGCTCCAGTTGCGCCGTCAGGTGGGAGACGAAGGCGGAGAAGGACGTCACGTCGCTGATGTCCAGCCGCAGTGCGGCAGCCGTGGCGCCGGTTTCCTGAACGTTCTTGACCGTCTCCTCGGCCTCCTGCGCGTCGCCACGGTAGGTGACGATGACGCGCAGCCCGTGCCGGGCCAGCGACTGGGCCGTGGCCCGGCCCAGCCCGCGATTGCCGCCGGTCACCAATGCGATCTTGCCTGACTCCATGAGCGCTTCTCCCAGCGGAAACGGAACGACGCCGACGGGGACCCTCCCGGCGACCGGATGCGAGTCGTGCGACTCGCATCCCCGCTCACGTAAGCATCCACTCAGTGGCGAGTCAAGTGACTCGCCTCGTGATGGGCCATACTGGGCCCATGACCGCAGGACTCTCCGAGCACCATCAGCGACTTGCTCGACGCAAGCGCGAGGCGATCACAGCAGCGGCCACGAAGCTGTTCCTGGAACGGGGCTATGACGGGACCTCGCTGGCGAGGATCGCGCAGGAAGCGGCCGTCTCGAAGTCCACGCTGTTCAAGCAGTTCCCCACCAAGGCGGCGCTCTTCGAAGCCATCGTCACCGAGTACTGGAAGGGCGGGCCGGACCCGGCGGCACCCGCGCCGCAGCCCGGTGACCTGCGCGCCGGCCTGAGCGCGATCGGCCGCCAGTACGCCGACCTGATCGGCCGACCCGCGATGGCGGCCCTCTTCCGCATCGTCATCGCCGAACTGCCGCGCTTTCCGGAACTGGGACGCGCTCAGTTCGAACTGGGCAAGCTGCCCTACTTCCTCTCCGTCCAGCACTACCTGGAGGCCGAGCACGCCGCGGGCACTGCGGTGCTACCCGACGCGGAGAGCGCCACCAACCAGTTCCTCGGAATGATCGCCAACTACGTCCTGTGGCCGCGAATGCTGCTCACCGACTGGAGCCCCGCACCCGCCGACATCGACCACGCCGTCGAGGAGGCGGTCACGACGATGCTCGCCCGTTACGGCCGCAGCGGCGGCGACCCGCAGCGCTCCTGAGGGCTCCGGCGCGGGTGCGGGTACGGGCGGCGCCCAGCCTCCTCCCGCAGCGTTCCGGGGGTCCGGGGGGGGTGTCGCGGCACGGGCACGGAGGTCGAACGCTGCCAGCGGTGGCGGGCCCTGTCTGCATACCGTCGGCCCCTCGGGTATTCCGCACGTCTCAGTAGCCGCACTTGCCCGTGTCCCGCACGTCTTCGGGAGTGTGGTTGAGGTGGTCGACGGCCGCCCACGTTGCGGACCCTGTGGACTGACCAGACAGCCCGATGGCCGGTCGATCAAGCAAGCGGCTTGCGGTAACGGACGTACTCGTTCTGCCGCCGGAACCCCACACTCTCGTAAAGGTCGTAGGACCGGTGCGCGTTTGCCGTGCCCGTGAACAGCCGGGCGGTCGTTGCACCTTGTTCGCGAAGGCTCCGCAACCCCTCCAGCAGCAGGACCCGGCCGATTCCGAGGCGTCGCTGATCCGCCCGGACACTCAGCTCCTCCACCTCGCCCACGGTGTGGTCGTGACGGCGGATGGAGCAGAGGGCGACGCCGACCATGTCCTGCCCCTTCCACGCAGCCCTCCAGCACGCCGGGTCGGCGGTGTCGACAAAGTCCTGGAAAGGCCACCTCTGAGTGAAACCGGTATCCGCATATGAATCAACGACCGTTCTCCAAGCCACACGGTAGTGGCTTGTCCCGATCGGCCCTGTTCGTATTCCTGGCGGCAGTTGACTGACCGGCTCGGGCAACTGCTGCAGATCGCGCAGCTCCAGCTCCACCAGGCTGAAAACACGTCCGTAGCCGGCTGCGCGCAGCAGCGCCGTGGCGTCCTGCTCGGAGGCCATGGCGTTCGCGCCGATCACTGCCGTCCGTGCCGTTCCGTGCTGTTCGACGAGCTGGCGGGTCCTCTCTTCGGCCCAGCTCAGCATGGCTGAGCCGATGCCCTGGCCGCGATGCTCAGGCAAGAGGTAGCCGCGGTGCAGGTACAGCCACGTATCGTCCCGCTCTTGCCACCACCGGATCGTCGAGTAGCCGACGACGCTCCCGTCGAACACCACCAGGATCTGGTTCTTGGACGGCTCCTCCAACTTGGCAGAAGCTTCGGCTATCTCGGCTGCTGTCGGGAGTCCTTCCACTACCGAATGGACATCGACCCGGTCCCGTTCAGCACACCCCAGCCGCACCGCGGCCATGGCGCCGTGGTCTTCGTCGCCGCGATACGGCCGGAACCCGAAGCCGATCGGAAGGTTCTGTCCTGCCGTGCCATCCAGCATGACCGGATGATCTCGAACTTCGAGGCAGGCCCGCCACCCTGTTCACGCCGCGGACGTCCGGGGTGACGCCCCCGACGACTACGTCGAGGAAGAGCCGCCGTTGGACGAAGACATCGCCAGAGGCCGATGAGCCGACTCAGCTGACCGCGTTCCGCAAGTTCTGACAGCCGCAGTCACCAACAACCGGAGCGAGTCCGGTGTCCAGGACCTCCAGAACGTCCACGGTGGGCCGAGCGGTTTTCCGGCCGCCGGAGGCTGGGTCAGGGTGCCGGTGACGCGCAGCAGGTCTCCGGGCTGCATGCCGGTCAGCAACTCGTGGGCGAGCCGGGAGTCGTCGCTGGTGCAGGGGATGACCGTGCCGGGTGTGTCGTTGACGACGACGTCCGCGACGGGGATCGCGTCAATATCGATGCCCATGTCGATGTCGGCAGGTTGGACGACGAGGTCGAAGGTGGCGCTGCCGCTGAGTCCAGGGGCGGGTATCGCGTCGTCGCGTCGACCCAGCCGTGACGACGCAGTGCGTGGTGTCCATCAGGGGGCCTCCGCTCGGGTGTTGGTGGGAGGTGTGTGGGTGGTGGGCTGGGTGAGGGTTTGTTGCAGCAGGTCGCGGTTGTGCTGTTGGCGGTCGGCAGTGAGCGGCTCGCGCTCCTGTGGCCGGGGCGCTCACCGACGATCGGCGCCAGCAGCTGGACGACCTTCTAACCCGGGTGAGCTCCGGCGTTGCGATGCGGCCCGGCAGCGCTGCCTACGCCTGATTTAGGCATACTCGGCCGAAGGCGGTGGCCTGCTCAGGTTTTCGCAGTGCAGGCGACGCACCGACAGGTCGATGCGCACCGGGCGCCGCGGCATCGCACTGCTGTACGTGTAGGGCCTGGGATCTAGGGGTCCCCCCAGCGAACAACGCGGGACGGCGGCTGGAACCTGCGCCTTTCTTGACGGGCCCGTCATGGCCGTTCACGCGACGCCTTCTGCAGATCTCCAGCCTCCACGACACTGCTTTTATTTCCGAACATCTGTCGCTCTGAAGTGAATATTCCAGAAAGAGAGTCTGCGCCGAACCTACGTAGGTTCGGTGCAGACTCGCGACGTCTCTGCGCGCTGGCCGGAGATGCCGGAGCAATGGCTACGAGGCCCGGTAAGGAGCCAAGTAGTGGATGTTTGCCTTGAAGTCGAACTCGAGGGGCAGTCCCGTGTGTGCGACCAAGAGCTCGGCCTGCTCAGGCGCGAGGAGGGCTCCCCCGAACCCCTCTTCAAGGCTTGCGCCGACCAGCCGCATCACGAATGCATCATCGAGCTGCCCGACTTCTTGATACTCCAGACCCTCCTCGGTATCTTTCCGGAAGGACTCAATCTGATAACTGAAATTCACTTTTCTACGATCCTGTATTTGTTCGGGGGCTTCAGCCGCCTGCCCTCATCACGGTCACACTCTCCCACGAGATGGCCTGGCCATAGATGCCGACCAGCAAGTCCTCAATCGCGCCCATGAGCCTTGGGACCGGGAGCGCATCATCGTCGACACCGCGGGACAAGACCCTCAGGAGTCCAACGAGACGTCGAGGGCGAGGTCAGTCCTCGCTGTCGAAACCCCATCGACTGATCACTGACTGGGGCCACAAATGTGCTCGGCGTACTCGTCAGCGAGGACGCACATTCCCCCAATGGACTGTCTCAACTCCTCGGGGGTCGCGTTTCGGTCGTTGGCCCATTGGCCCCAGAGTCCGTCCGGTTCCTGGAACCCGGCGGCATGGGCAGTGCCGAGGGTCCCGTCGAGGTGCAGGAGCGCGCCCAACGCCCATGGCTGGTCGTATCGGCACTCGGGTTGCCGGAGGTAGTGGTCCAGATAAGAGGTAAGCAAGGTCGCGTCCTCGTCGGTGCCGAGCAGGGCGAGTGCGATGCAGTAACCCTGGCCTGCGTAGGTGAGTTCACTGGCGTGCAGAAGGCCACCGATATGCGCGCGGAATTGCTCGCGGCGGTTTAGCCCGATCATCCATGCCGCGGCTATGCGGGAGCGCCAGTTGGGTTGGAGCAAGTATTCGAGTTCGGCGTCGGTGACGCTTTGCGCGTCGCGAGCGAGGGCCTGGAGAAACTGTGTGCGCTCCTCGGCGGGCAGTCTGATGAAGTTTCCGTGGAGCAGGTTCAGGTAGCGGCCGATCTTGGAGCCGGCATCGGCCATCACGTAGCGGCGGAAGGTTCCGGTTCCGGGATCGGATCTGAACTCAGAGAACGGCATGAACGCATCCTGGGCTGTGGCGGACAGGCCGGTCCAGTGGGTTACAGGTGGTCCAGGTCACGGATGGTCGTAGGCACGGTCCGTGGATCAACCGAGGCCCTGGAGCAGTCCGCGGATGCGGGCAGCGATCTGTTGGCGAGCACCCCAAAGCCAGAGCGCTGCCAAAGCGCGGCGTAGCCGCGAACCCGTATGCCAAGACGGGAAGTCGTGCGGCATGCAGCACTACCGGGCGCCGGTGCTGGAATCAGTGCTCTGCGGCATGATGACCGGCGTGGACACCGAGACACTGATAGACGTCTGGCAGCGGCTACTCAGCAACTCCCCGAAGTCATGGGTGTTGTTCGAGCACGGCACCTGTGTCGTGCTTTCCGGTCCGGACGGGGGACTTGCGCAGCAAGCCACCGACCTCATGAAGGAGTTCGGCCCGGTCTATGCCGGATCTGCGGCAGGAGACTTCGGAGTGCTCGACCTCAAGGGCATCGAAGGATGGGTCGTCACGGGACATCACGACGACGTCCTCACCTTCGTCGGCCCCGTTGAGCCTCAGGACCAGTCACACATCGCCGTCGGAGTGTTCGGCCGTTCCAAGCGTCACCAGGACGGCACCGAACTCCACGTCGTTCACGTTGAGGACAAGCGCAACTCAGCGCCCCGAGCGTAGGGCTGCCTGCCTGGCCCGGGAACGTGGTGGGCCGGGCTTCGCACAGCCGACGCGCTGAGGTTGGGGGCGGCTTCAACGGCGACGAACAGCTTGTTCCGCACCTCTAGGGCGGGTAGGCATACTAGCTGCTGCATGCGGGCGGCGGCCCGATGGTGGGCTCTGCGGAGACGTAGACCTCCAGCGCCTCGTCGGTGTGGTGGGCGACAGCGGCCTGCAGGCTGTCGAAGTCGGTCACCTCAGGGTCACCTCAGGGTCACCGGGCAGGACTCGGTGGGCCAGGCTGGTCCGATGCGAACGACCACGCGGCGCGGCCGCCCTATCGGGCGGGGGCGGCGCCCTAGTTTCAGTGGTCGTTCTTCGTCATCGGGCGGTGGCGGCGCCCAGGTTTCAGTGGTCATTCTTCGTCGGCCGCTGATGGCCACACCGGACCGGGGCGCCGTTCCTGTCGAAGACTTCGGCGTCGCTACCCGAATTCACCCACACCGTTATGCCCTGATCATGCACGACCACGTTGAACGGCGAGTGCTCCTGGCCTGTCTCGGTCACGACGGTGAACTCTTCGCCCGGACGCATCCAGTGATCAGTTCCCCAAGGCTCAACCCACAGGCAGACCACGCTGCGGGTTTCGTGGCTCACGCTCGTCCTTGCCACCCGCGCACCCTATCCAGCAACATGCTCGTCCGGGCAAGGCCGAGAAGAGGAAAGGACCTCCTCACCGTCGAGGAGTGGTTACGTGCCGAACTCATCAGGTACAGCCGGCACAGCCCTTGAAACGGCGCCGTCAGCCGGGCGCAGCGCAGCGTGCCCGTTGAAGTCGTCGGGCGTCATGCGGATCCAGTCACGTCCGCGCTGCCCGCTCATGTCGCCTCTCGCTTGTGGCCGCCCGCCTTGTGCGCGCCCCCTGTTCCCGTGATCTCGGCAGGCTCCCCGGAGCAACCGGGGACTGCAACCGGTCGCCAAGGGTGTCTGTGTCCCGCCCAGCCACAACAGGTGCCAGCCCGTCAGCAACAAGTTGAGGGCGGTGACACCGGAGCCGTGTCGGCTGGTCAATCGCGTCTACCTCCCTCGCGCGGCGGGCGAAGGCAATGCTCGTAGGGTGCGGCGTCGCGCCAGAAACGGGCCGAACGGGGAAGCTCACCGGGCTCCACTTCATAGCGGATCTCAGGCGCTTGAACCGGTGCAGCCAACCAAAGGTCCGCTCAGTGACCCAGCAGGTCTGGCTCAGGCCGGAGCCGTGGACCGTGCCCTTGCGAGCGAACATCAGGGTGACGCCGCGGGCCCGCACCAGGTCTGCCGTCCGGGCACCCCGCGGATGCGAGGTATGACGTCCAGCACCGGAATCAAGTGAAATCGAGCGCAGACTAATTCAAGCCGTCGATGCGCAGGGACGGCCATAAGTTGCACGTTCGACGCGGCTGGACGTCCGACAGCCGAGAGCGACTACGACGGCCGCGTCACGACCTACGCCCACGGCGCGGCCGGTCGGCTGGTGAACCGATGCACGCCCACGGGCGAAACGATCCGCTGCGGCTACGACGCGGTCTGCCGTCTCATGTAGAAGACAATGGCAGGCTACAGAGCGCGGCACAGCTTCACCCGGTGGCCGGGCTTTATTGGGGCGATGCCCGAGTTCGGGTCTCGAACTCGCCGCCTCCCGCCGGCTCCAGAACCGCGGCGGTCACCCCAACATCCCGCAAACACGTCGAGGCCCTGCCCATGGAGCTGACCGGACCCGCTGCTAGCGGACGCTATATGGGCCCGGAGGACACCGTCCTCGTCGACCTGGGGATGTGAACCGCGAACGTACACCGCCGGGCCGACAGGCTCCTTGACCAGCGTCGCACTGCGCTCGACCAACTCGGCATGCGCTGGTGATGGGAGACGCTGAGAACGGTCCGGGTGGCGAGCAGATTACTCGGTGGCTGCGTCTCGTACTGGTACGACCACGATCTGGTCTTCGTCCTCGTAGACGATTTCGCCCGGGTCCGAGGATGCCAGGCGGCGACATGCAAGGCCGTGCGCGGACAGGAGCGCCAGGTAGCCGTCCACGCGTTCGATGAGATGGGTGGCGGAAGCCTTGAACCAGGCCACGGCGCCCGGGTGCACGGCGGGGTCGTAGATCTTCGGATCGACGGTGGTGGGATTGGTGTAGTTCGCGTCGTACCAGTCATTACTGGCGCGCCAGAACCAGTACTGGTCGTTACTCAACTGACCGCTGGCAGCGAGTTCGTTGGCAAGCACGAAGACCCCAGGAAAGTGGCCTCGCGCATGACGCACTGTTCCCTCGAAACGGACGTATGCCGCATGCTCCATGGGTGGCCCCTCCACACTGCCGCTACCGACGACGACATCAGATCCTAGACACGGCGGAGCCGAGTACCTGAGGTAGTGCCGGCACACGAGGCTCGGGTGTGGTGGCCGGCGCCCACGGTGAGGACGACCGTGGCCGGGGCGAGAGCGCGGGCGCGCGGTGGAGCGTCGGAGTCATCCGGATGCCGGTCAGGAGTAATTGGGAGACATGAGGCGATACAGGGTTGTCGCGGGGCCGGCGCTGGGCCTCGTGGTGATGATGTTGTCTCGGCACCTCGTGTCGGGTGAGCCTTGGCTGGCGTCTGCGAACGCAGCCACATCGATGCCGAGCGCCGACGCATCCGCGACCTCTTCACCTGCACCCGCCCATAACCACGACTCATCTCTTTCTGTTCTTGTTCCAGATTCCGAAGCCGATGAGGGTTGCGACCATAGATCCGGCGGTCCCACCTGGGATCCGACTCCCGCGACCATCAGCAGCGATTGGGTGGCCAGGATCAGGATTCGGACGCTACGTCCTCCACGTGGCAGGCGCCCTGCCCCCTAGAGGCGGGACAGGTGAAGGGAGTGCCGGCGTCGTGGTCTGGCGTCGCGTTAAGTTGCGGTGCATGGTCGCTGCTGAAGCCGAATACGACCGCGCTCTGCCTCGCAAGCGCGTCGCCGCCGGAGTCCTCTTCTTCGACGACCAGGACCGCGTCCTGCTCGTCGACCCCATCTACAAAGATCCGTGGGAGATTCCCGGAGGCGCCGTCGAGGCCGACGAGCCGCCGAAGGCCGGTGCCCGCCGCGAGGTGAAGGAAGAACTCGGCCTCGACGTGCAGCCCGGCCGTCTTCTCGCCGTCGACTGGGCTCCGCCGCGTCCGGGCCGCAGCGAAGGCACCGCCTACGTCTTCGACGGCGGTCGCCTCACCGCCGAACAGCACTCCATCATCCAGCTCCAGGCCGACGAAGTGCGCGCCTATGAGTACGTCCCCATCGACGCACTCGACGCCCGCTTGGTGCCCGTCCTCGCACGCCGCGTCCGCGCGGCCGCGCAAGCACGCCGGCAGCAAGTCACGTTGTACCTCGAGGACGGTCGGCCCGCGTAGCAAGCTGAGCCAGGCACTCGACATCGGTGGGGTCGGCCGCGCTCCCCTGGCCCTGGAGATCTGCCCTGGGCGTGCCCAGGGGATTGAGCACCGCGGTGAGTTGAACGGTGCTTTCCAGTGCTGTGACCGGCACCGTTGACCGGGTTATTCGCTGGATCGAGTCCTTGCTGAGCTTGTAGGTTCCCGACGTGAGTGATGGCGGAAAGACTCGGATCCGACGCGCGGAGGAAGCAGATGCAGCCGCGATCGCGCGCATCCACGTGACCTCCCGGTCGGTGACCATGCCCTACCTGCCCCCGCAGAAGCACAGTCACGAGCAGGTGACCGGATGGATCCAGGACGTCCTGCTCAAGCAATGTCGGACGTGGGTCGCAGTGCGTGAGACGGAGATCATCGGCTATGCGGCCCTCGACGGCGACATGCTCGAACACCTCTATCTGCGCCCGGACATCCGCCGACAGGGAGTCGGCACGCTCCTGCTCGACGAGGTCAGGTGGCACAGCCCTGACGGGGTGTCCCTGCACGTCTTTCAGCAGAACACTGATGCCCGCGCGTTTTACGAGCGCCATGGTTTCACCGTCCTCGACACCAACGACGGTGATCGCAACATGGAGAACCTGCCCGACATGACGCTTCGCTGGACGCCGAACAGCGTTCAGTAATCCGTACCAGTCGGACGAGCGACGAGCCGAAGACGTGGCGGGCATTGGCATTGGCCTTGGCGTTGGCGTTGGCGTTGGCGTTGCACCAGCCCAGCCAGCGGTGCAGGGCCCCCGGGTCCGAGATACGAGCCGACCTCCACCTCGGCCTGCTCCGACTCGCCAGCGGTCTCCTCTGCTACCGACGGATCAAGAGGGCTGCCGCGCCCTGATCTCAGAAGCTTTCGTGGCGGCAGTGTCCCTTGGAGGGAGCGGCAGGCAGCCGCGGGCACCCTCCACCCTCCCGATCACAACTCATCCGCCTCGCGCTCCGAACTGCGGGCGGCGAAGCCCGAGTTTTGAGTGGTCATGACCGGCGCGTTCGCCTTCTCTCGTGCGCGGTCGGAGGCCGCCGCGATCTCCTCGTACGTCCATTCCTTGTACAGGCGCTCTCCGTGGGCATCGGTGATGTCGATGACCAGGCCGGTCCACTCCTCTGCGGGCTGTTCGGGGACGAGCCCCAGTTCGTACGTGGCGTCCTGGAGGAAGAGTGCGGTGACGCGTATGCCGGTGAGTCTCTCGGCCAGAGCGAGGACCGCCGCCTTCCCGTCGACGGCCGGGGCGTTCTCGTCGTGCTCTCCCTCGGTCGTCAGCGGGAAGCCGACTTCCCGCAGCAGGGGAACCAGTTCATCGGGACTGATGCCGTCGCGCGCCGACGGATTCTCGAACGTCGTACGGAGCTCACCGTCCTCGAACCAGTGGAAGAGGTGAATGGGTTTGCCGCCGTTGCTCGAGTGCGCCACGACCCGGCCGCCCTCCGACAGCGCCGCCGCGCACGGCATGCCAAGGCCGCCGTCGAAGCCGAGCACAACTGTCCAGTCGCCCATCTCGCCCGGGGCTTTGAAGGCACCGGCGACGTAGGACTCGTCCCAGTAGTCGTAATCCGCCTCGCCGCGGTGAGCGTCATCCGCCTCGATCAGTCCGGCCGTGCCCTCCCCCCTGCCGCGCGGCTCCGCCTCCAGCGCACGCAGCACCTCCTGCGGGCTCCGCCCCCGGATCAGCGTCAAGGTGTATCCGCTCTCGATCATGCGGCGGAAGAGCGGCGAGGCGCGGATCCAGGCGTAGTCGTGAGCGGTCACCAAGTTCATACAGAGCAGTGTGCCTGACGCCTCTGACAATGCCCGATGTGCCGGTTCTCGCAGGTGGAGCGGGGGTTCGGGCTGCGCCCCGTCCGTGTTGGCACCATGGTCCTGTGCGGAGCTCTCGATCGATGTGCGGCGTTGCCCCGTGAAGCGAGGGCTGGCCGGTCGAGCCGTGCCTTTCGGCGGAAGGGCCGTGTCCTTCCGCCGATGGACCGTGCCCTTCCGCCGATGGGCCGTGCCGGAATCCTGGCCGTGCAGTGGGCGTTGGCGTACTCATCGTCCGCGACTCTGTCGTCGACCGGCGTGAGAGATGCGGGTCATGCGGGTCCAGGCCGGACTCCGAACGCAGTCAGTTTGTTTTATCGAACCGGCCCGCACTCATCGACGGTCACGGTCGGCTCCGACAGGAAGACATCCCGGTCGACGAGGCCATAAGCAATGTTGAACGTGTCGAGCCAATACGACCAGCCGCGGATTCCCAGGGCGCTGGTGAACCGGTAGTTCAACTGCCAGCGGACCCACTGCCCGGGAAGCAGCCGAACCGCCGGCGGCCTGCGCGGCCGAGGCGGCAACCCGAAGAGCGGCTCCACACGAGCGAGCACTCGCAGCCGGTCACCTTCCTTCCGCAGGCTGACACCGATCTCGCGAAGGTCTTTCTGGCTCAGACGCGGCTCGAAACCATCACGCTCCGACAGGCAGCCGCCTCCCCGCCCCGAGACCGCTTCGTCCACGATGTCTTGATCCACTGCACCGTGATGTCCACCGCACCTGCCTTCCGTCGGGAGCCTACGGTCATACGGTCAACGCTTGCTTGACGTCACCCGGCTTTCGACGCATTGCCAGGTGGCTGCCGCGCGCCGGACCGCCCATGGGACCCCGAAGCGGCCAACCACCTTCGCTCTCCCTTCTCGACGCTGTCCGGTCTTCGCCGCGTGGAGGCCGGGCAGAGCCGTCCGGAAGAGTCGTCCGGCAGAGTCGTCCGGCAGAGCCATCCGGGCGGCTGTGTACGATCCGCTGGTGATATCCCGTCACCTCACGACACCGCGCCGCCGGATCGGCGTTCTTGGCGCCCTCGTGTGCCTGTGTCTGTTCGCCTGGTGGGCCGTGCAACCGGTCGGCCCCGCCTGCCCGGAGGGGCTGACCCTGTCCTCCGACCCGTGGAGCTCCACATACGACCCGGCCGACGCGGTCACGGGGTCCGGCGACATCGAGGACGGGGGCACGTACGTGCCGCGCGAAGGTGACGCCCCAAGCCCCGGCACGGGCGTCGTAACGCCCCCCGGCACCTCCAGCACGTTCGGCTCCGGTGGCGACGACCCCTGTGGGGCGGAGACCCGGCACCCGCGCCTGTTCGGCTGGGTCGGCCTGTAGCCGAGGGCGCGTTCGTGAACAAGGACGGACGGCTTCGCGCGAGGGCTTCGGCCGAAAGCTCGCCGTCGTCGCCCTGGACAGCCTCCGGCGAACCCGCACGAACACGACCGGCCAGCCCGGTGAGTCTCACCACGTACGGAGTTCGGCGAGGCATGCGTGCGCGCCGCCCGTACGAGCGCACGTATGTGCCGTCCCCTTCGTGAGTGTCTCTGAAGGCCCACGCCAACAGGGTCGCTGACGACGGGGCCACAGCGAGGACGACGACACCGACCGTTCCCAGAAGATGGAGTGCTGAGGTCCCAGGCGCTCTGCAGAACTCCCGGCGAAGCGCCCGAACTCACGGGGCACTGCTCTGCCTGTGCATCGTCATCGGTTCGGTGCTCGGCCTCCGCGGCCGGTCCGCCACCGATGGCGTTCCGGTGGCCCTGGGCAGTGCGGAAGTCATGGCCGGCGTCGCCTCGCTGCGCTGTCTGGAGATCGCAGTCCCCTGGGTGTTCGGCACGCCGGCAGCCGGACTGGAACTCCCGGGCATCTTCTGTCTGACCCCGGCTCCCGCGCCATGAGGCCGATGCCGGATCCCGGCCCAGAAATTGTTGGGCCCGTGCAAGAACGGTAGGACAAGCTCAGTGGTCCGACGTACGGTCCTCCTATGCATGATCAGCGGTTTCAGCCCTCCATGGTGGTGTCCGCCCGAGTCGCAGATCACCGGTGAGCGGTATGCCGACTCCCGAGGGGGGAGATGTGCGGCAGGCGTGGGGCCGGGTGACCGCGTGGCTTGAGCAGCACGCCCCGGACGTTTTCGCAGCCCTCGGTGGTCCGGGAAGCCAAGCCGCCATCAGGGAAACCGAACTGCGCATGGGTGTGGACCTGCCCGACGAGATGTCGCAGTGGCTTCTGCTGAACGACATCGATGCCGGCAGGCGACCCGATGCCCGGTCGTGTCTGGTGGCCCTGGGGTGCAAGGGCGTCGTCCCTGGCGGCGGACTTCTCCTCGGGCTCACGGACATCGAGCGCGTCTATCTGCACAAGCTGGAGATGGAGGATGCGGAACCGTCCGGAGACGCCGCACATCCGTCCTGGCGCAAGGAGTGGGTGCCGATCCACGCAGAGAGTGACGGCTTCTACGGGACGTTCCTGAACACGCGCACCGGAACCGTGGGGTCATGGACCGAGGGCTCATCGCCGGCAGACGGCGCGTACTCGTCGTTGTCGGCCTTCTTCTTGGGTGTGGCGGAACAACTGGAAGGAGTTGCCTCAGGCTCCCGCGAAGAATCCGGCAGCGCTCGTCGGCTTGACCCCCGTCCGGAAGACGAGCCCGTACGCCTCTGGGCGCGTGCCAACGGCTACCTCGTCAACGACCGCGGCCGTATCCCCGCAACCATCCGTGAGGCGTACGAAGAGTCCCTCTGAGTATCAGCTGCACGCACTGCTGCTCGGATTCCCCGACACGACGGGATTGTCGACGTCAATGGGGCGACCGCCGCATACAGCGGCCCCAGGTAGGTCGTCGACCTGCGGATCCCCGTCCAGCGGTTCGGCGTCGTGCAGCAGGACACAGCGCGCCTCTGTAGGCGGGCTATAGTTCGCCTATGGCTACGACGACGATCCAGGTGCCCCGCGAAGTCCGCGACCACCTCGCCGAGCTCGCCAAGGAACGCGGAGTGAGCCTGGGGCAGCTGATCGAGGCCCTCGCCGCCGAGCAGCCCACCGCGGCGCAGCGTGCCGAGCGACTGGCGGCCGACCGTGAGGTGGTGCGGCGGGTGATCGGGCTCGATGTGAGCGATGCCGAGTTCGAGCAGTCCCCCGACGTCCGCGGCAACATCTACAAGATCGCCGCTGAGAAGGTCCGCGCCTCGCAGGACCGCGTCGCGTGATCATTCTGGACACCGGCGCGGTCAAAGCCCTGGCCGCCGGGCACAAGGCACTCAACCTGCTCGCCGGCAACATGGCTCACACCCCCGGCGACCTGCTCCGCGTCCCCGCCCTGTGCCTGATGCAGGGCGAAGCCGACGAGGAGCAGCTGCACCGTCGTGTCCTGGCGTTCTCCTCCGTGGTCGTCGACCCGCTCGACACCATGGCATCGGCCACCGTCGGCACGATGATCCGCGACGGTTACGGCTCCCCCGACACCTGCCACGCCCTGTACTGTGCGCTGCCCCGCGCCGAGTTCACCGGCATGTCGATCCTGCTCACCGAGGACGAGAACCGCTACCCGCCGGGCGTGGTCACCGTCGACATCGATACCCCCGGCATGCTCGGCTTCCATTGAACCTGACATGACCTGATCTGACCGGGCCTGGCGACGGCGGTGGCGATGGCGGGCACGCCGCACTCGTCCGGGGCGCCGTACTCGTCCGAGGCCGACCATCGGACCGGCAGGGCCCGGCCTCGTCCCGGGGGTGGTCGGGTCGTGGTGGGGTCAGGTCCCGGCCTGGAGGCGCAGGCCCGCCAAGGTCAGGTCCAGCGCGGCGAGGAACTGGTCCCGGTCGTCGTGACCGGCGAACTCGTCGACGATCTGCCGCACGAAGGGGAACTCCTCGGCGTCGAGGGACCGCCAGGTATCCGCGAAGCGGTCGAGGTACTCCTCGCGGTCCACCTCGCCGTCGAGCAGTTCCTGGGGGATCTCCGCGCCCAGGTCGGCGGCCGAACCGACCACGACACCCGTGATCGCCGAGACGGCGTGGAAGCGCTGTCGCGGGGTGAGGTCGAGGCGCAGTGTCTGGCGGCCCAGGCGCTCGTACAGGCGCAGCGAGTTGCCCTGGATGTCGGTGTTGCGCATGAAGTACGCGGACAGCCACGGCCGGTCCACGATCGCGTCGAACAGGGCGACGGCCATCGCGCGGAGGTCGGCGATGGGGTCGTCGCTGTCCGGACGCTCCTCCACGGCGGTCAGGACCCCGCTGATCGCGTGGTCGGTGGCGCGGTCGAGGAGCTCGTCCTTGTTCTGGACGTACCAGTAGATCGTGCCGACGCCCGTGCCGAGCCGGGCGGCGAGGGTGCGGAAGGTCAGCGCGGCCCCTCCGGCTTCGTCGAGCACGGCCACGGCCGCGTCGAGCACGGCCTCCATCGAGTGCGAGGCACGTCGGCGCCCCCGGGGAGGCCTGTCGGCGGCGGGGCGTGCGGGGGTCGGGGGCGGTGTCATGGCATCCATCCAAACACAACTTGCCTCACTATCGAACGTGGTTCTATGGTGGAACAGCGTTCGAGAGTCGAACGCCGTTCTATGAGCGAACGCCGTTCCATCTTCGGCGGCGTTCCATGTTCAGACGTTCCGAAAGGAGGCCGGTCATGACTGCCACCACCGACACCGGGCCCGTTTCCGCCCGCACCTACGGATCGCTGCGGGCGGCGTGGATCCCGCTGGCCGCACTCTGCCTGGCCTTCTTCGTCGAGATGGTCGACAACACGCTGCTGTCCATCGCGCTGCCCACCATCGGCCGCGACCTCGGCGGCGGCACGACCGCCCTGCAATGGGTCACCGGCGCCTACTCGCTGACCTTCGGCGGCCTGCTGCTCACCGCCGGGTCCATGGCCGACCGCCTCGGACGCCGGCGCGTCCTCCTTGTCGGCCTCGCCGTCTTCGGCCTGCTGAGCCTGACCGTCATCGCCGTCGACTCGACCGGGCAGCTCATCGCCCTGCGGGCCGGACTCGGCATCGCCGCCGCGGCCATGGCGCCCATCACCAACTCGCTCGTCTTCCGCCTCTTCGACGACCAGGCACTGCGGATGCGCGCGATGACGTTAATGATCGTCGTCGGCATGTCCGGATTCATCCTCGGCCCGCTGCTCGGCGGCACCGCGCTCGCCCACGTGAGCTGGCAGTGGCTGCTGCTGATCAACACGCCGATCGCACTGATCGCGGCCATCGGCGTACGCCTCGGCGTCGCACCCGACCGGCGCGAGGACCTCACCGGCGACAAGCTCGACCTGCCCGGCGCCGTCCTGAGCATGCTCACCATCGGCCTGGCCTGCTATGCGCTGACCAGCGGTGTCGAGCACGGCTGGCTCTCCGCCGCCACCCTCGGCTCGGTCCTGGGCGCCGTCGCCGCGGGCATCGCGTTCGTGTGGCACGAGCGTCGCAGCAAGACCCCCATGCTGGATCTGAAGATCTTCTCGAACGGCACCGTGCGCGGCGCCGCCCTCGCCCAGATCGGCACGTCCGTGGCGATGGCCGGCGTCATGTTCGGGCTGATCCTGCACTTCCAGTACGCCTACGGCTGGAGCCCGGTGCGGGCCGGCCTGGCGAACCTGCCGCTCATCGTGACCATGATCGCGGCGACTCCGCTCTCGGAGGGGCTGGCCAAAAGGTTCGGCCACCGCATCGCCTGCCTGGTCGGCGCGGGCTGCCTGACCGTGGCCCTCGCCGGCCTCGCCTGGGGCGTCGACCACGGGTACGCCGCCATCGCGGCCTGCATGGTCGTGATGACGATCGGGCTGCGCACCGTCATGACCATCTGCGCCATCGCCCTGGTCGAGGCGATGCCCGCCAACCGCACCTCGATCGGCACCGCGCTCAACGACACCGCGCAGGAGGTCGGCACCAGCGTCGGCACCGCCGTCGTCGGCACCCTGATCGCCGCACTGGTCACCACCCAGCTGCCCGCGGGCGTCTGGAGCAGCGGCCTCGTGCAGTCCTTCTTCCACGGCGAGCGCATCACCTACGCCGTGCTCGCGGTGATCGTCGGCCTGATCGCCGCGGGTGGCGCGCTCACGCTCACCAACTCGCACTCCACCGAGGAGCCGGCCTGACGGGCGGGGCCTGAGGGCCGATGAACGAGGAGGGGCGGACCCGGCCATCCCAGGCCGGGCCCGCCCTTTGTGCCGCTGGCAACGGAGAGGGGCAGCACCGTGTCCCCCGGGTGCGGCCGGCGCGGTAAGGGCGGCACGGTAAGGGCGGCGCGGTAAGGGCGGCGCGGTGGGGGCGGCGCGGTCAGACCGGCATCACCGACTGCGCCCCGGTTGCCGGGACGGCACAGGTCGACATGGGTGGAGGTCGGCGTCTGGCCGTCGGGGGCGCCGGTCAGGTGGGCAGGTCGTACACCGTGACGTCGATGCCGCGCTCGCGTAGGTGCTTGTCCAGCAGGGGTTCGATCTCCTCCCAGCGACCGCCTGCCAGGCCGCAGCCGATGCGCGGCATGTGTACGGACGCCCCTAGCCGGGCCGCGTGCTCGGACAGCGTGCTCAAAGCCTCGGCGATGGCGTCGTACCGGACCGGTGGCTGCCCGCCCGCTCGTCGGATGCCGTGCTGGCCGATCATGTTGGCGACCCACAAGTCCTCAGCCAGCGGCACCAGTTGTACGGCGCCGAGCCGGAAGTCGTTGGCGGCGCGGTCGCGGTACCAGGCGCGGTACGCCGCCTCCGGTTCGGGCCCGCGCTTCGAGAGAGCCATGACGAAGCCGCGTCCCCAGCCGCCGATGTCGTTGCAGACGTGGGCGATGATGCGCGCGCCGGGGCCCGGCGGGGCGGTCGCGTCACCAATGGTGTAGCGGATGGTCACAAGGTCCCCTCGTTGGCTGCGTCGTCCACTTGTCGGTTTCGGCTTCTTGGGTACGTGCGTCTCGTCCGCGACATCTGGGTCATGATCTGGGCCGTGCCACCAGCCGTCCCACACGGCGGGGCCGCCCAGGGGAAGCGTCACGTACCCGCCGGGCCGGGGCACCGGCGCCCCCACCTTCTGTCGCCTACCGCTGCCTGGTCGGGCATGCACGCAGGCAGGCAGGCAGCGACACCTATACGTACTCGACGTTCAGATCCGGCCGGTACTCGTCGCGGTAGCGATCCAGCTGTTCCCGCAGCATCCGTCCGCCCCGGGGCAGACGCTCCATGAGTGCGGCCCACCCCACGAAGCGCACCTGGCCCGGGATCCAGACCAGACCCGTGACCGCGTCCCAGAACGCGCTCCAGTTCCGGCCGTAGAAGTCCGGGAAGCCGAACTCCCTCTTCAGGACAGCGTGCAGTTCTTTCTCGGTGCGGGCGGACGAGACGTCGATGGTCAGCATGGCTCGTCATCCTAGGTCCGCCGGCTCGGGCCGCGGCTTCCCCTCAGGCCCTCAGGCCCTCAGGCCCTCAGGCCCTCAGGACGAGGCAACCGGCCGTTCACGGGCGAGACGGACGAGCGCGCGGTCGTGGACGCGAGTCAGGAGCAGCAGGGCACAGATGGCCCCGATCAGGGCGCAGAACATGTCCCACTGGGTGTCCCACACGTCGCCTTGCGTGCCCAGGAAGGCGTCCGCGGCCTCGCCTCCGGTGACCGCCGCCAGCCATTCCAGCATTTCGAAGACGGCGCTGAAAGCCAGGCAGGCGCACACGGTGAGCGGGGCCAGCCAGCGGCTGCCGCGCAACGGGGAGGTGCGGACGAGGAGTTCGCGTACCAGGACGGCCGGGACGAAGCCCTGCATGAAGTGGCCGAAGCGGTCGTAGGGGTTGCGATCCCATCCGAGCCAGTCCCGTACCCAGTCCCCGGCCGGCACCTCCGCGTAGGTGTAGTGGCCGCCCACGATGAGGACCAGCGCGTGCGCCGCGAGCAGCGCGTACAGCAGATCGCTCAGCGGGAAGCGACGGCGCAGCAGTATCGCCAGCGGCAGGCCCGCCATCACCCACACCGTCTCCAGTACCCAGGTCGTCGGATCGGCCGCCCCGAAGCGTGACACGACGAGCGCCGCGCTCACCGAGACGGCGAGGACGGCCGGCAAACGGCGCCGGGGCGACACGATCGCCGCCCGTGTCGGGGCGGGGGCCGGGTGGGTGGAGGTCATCGCCTGCTCCTCGTGCTCGGGGCGGACCTCCACCTTCGGGCCCGGTGGTGATCGGGCCCATGAGTACGCGTACTCAAACCTTCCGCCGGGCCGCCCTGGTGCTCCGCGCCGGACCCGACGACCGCGGGGCCGGCGAGGACGAGGGCTACGAGCACCTCTGGTCGTTCATCACTTCCTTCGCCACATCCGTGCGCGGGCAACTGCTCGCCCTTCTGGTCCTCGGGCGGTCCTCGGGCATGGCCCGGCAATGGCGTACGCCCCGGCGGGACAGCGACGTACGGCTGCAGGCGGTCACAGGGTCAGCATGGTGCGCCGCATACGCGCACTCGTTTCCGTCAGCAAATCACGCCTCTCCTGCTCCGCGTTTTCCCGGAGGGCGAGGGACATACGGATGGTCACGGGATTCCCGACGAGCGGCAGCAGGGAGATGCGGCGGGAGGACACCGTGTGTGCCGCCATCGGATACACCAGGGTCCAGCCGGACGCGCCCGCGCCGATTTCGGCGAGCGTGTCCTGGAGCCCGGTCGAAGGGGGTCCGAACGCCGGATCGAAACCCGCCGCGCGGCATGCGCTGACGACGGTGTCGAAAAGCACCGCGTTTTCCCCGCGGGAGGTCAGACGCAGGGGAAGGCCCGCCAAGTCGGCCAGATCCAGGCGTTCGTGTGCGGCCAGCGCGTGCGAGGCGGGCAGCGCGACCACCAGCGGGTCGTCCCAGAGCGGGAGAAGGAGCAGGCCGGGTACGTGGTCGACGCCGCGGACGAAGGCCGCGTCCAGGCGCCCGGCGCGTACGTCCTCCAGGCGGGTCTGGGCGTCGAGGGTCTGGAACTCGAAGCGGGTGCCGGCGCCGTGCCCGGGCAGCGCGTCCAGGAAGTCGTCGAGGCGTGGGCCCAGCGCGGAGCCGATGCCGACGCGCAGGGTGGCCGCGCCCCGGTCGGCGAGCCGGTGGGCCGAGGAGGCGAAGGTGTCCAGCGCCCGCAGCACTTCACGGGCCTCTGGCAGCAGGGCCAGGCCGTCCTCGGTGAGGGTCACGGTGCGGCCGGAGCGGTCGAAGAGCGACGTGCGCAGCTCCCGCTCCAGACGGCGCACCTGCTGGCTGACCGCGGGCTGGCCTATGTGGAGCCGCTCGGCCGCCCTGCCGAAATGCAACTCCTCGGCGACCGTCACGAAGTACCGAATCTGCCGCAGCTCCACAGGTCCCCCAGCGCTCCGGGCGACCCCACTTGTTGAACAACGGAACATTCTTGGTCTTTGCCGGGATCGCCGCGGGAGAATCCTCGCACACCTAAAGGCGGCGGCTGCTTGAGGTCGGCTTCTTGGCGGGCACACGGCCTCCCTCGCCATGTTTGCCGCCTTTGCTGCGCATGAGGGATTCACCTAGCAATGCAGTGGGAAAATTCTGTGGCCAGTCTTTACTCGATACATTGCTCTACCTGGCACAGATATTTACTCTGCGGGAGAGCTGTCGGCCCGCCAGTGAGAGGAAAAGCGCGAAGGCGGTGATTCCCAGTACCGCGGCGGCCAGCAGTTGGAGCGCGCCCATCAGGCCGGACGCCGACCCCGCCGTCGCGCGGAAAGTCGTCACGCCCGCGCTCATCGACAGCGGCAGCAAAAAACCGTTGCCGAACGTCATGACCGGCATGGAGAGAAGGACCAGCAGCCCCCAGGGCCTACCGGCTCCGCTCAGACCCAGGCCGAGCATCATCAGCGCACCGGCGAGAAAGAATCCGTGGCCCGTCCACAGCAGCTGGTTGACCGGCCGCCAGCGGACCAGGGTGCGCGAGACGAGGTTGCCCGCGACGTACGCGACCGAGACGCTGATGTAGCAGAAGCTGCCGTACGCCACCGCCAGGTTGAGCGTGTACGCACAGAACAGCGGACGGGACAGCAGCCTCGGGTAGCCCCTGAGCGTGGCGCCGACGTGCTTGCTGCGCCGCTGCGGCAGCAGGCTCTCGGGGTCAGATAGCCGCCGACCAGTGGGGCGACCGACGGGGAGACACCCACGATCGGCATGACGGTGGCGAACATCCGGGCCGCGTCCTTCTCCTCGTACAGGTCGCTGATCACGGCCCGGCCGAGCACCATGCCCGATCCGGCGCCCAGGGCCTGGAGGAGACGGCCGGCGCCGAACACCTCGACCGTGGGCGCCGTCGCGCACATCAGCGAGGCCGCGGCGAAGAGGCCGAGACCGGAGACGATGACGCCCTTGCGGCCGTACGCGTCCGAGACCGGTCCGTAGACCGCCTGCGAGACCGCGATGCCGATCATGAACGCGCTGAACGTCCACTGCACGGACGCGACCGGAGTGTGGAAGGCCTGCGCGGTGGCCGGAACGCCCGGCAGGTTGATGTCCGACGCGAACAGCCCACCGGCGTTCAGCGAGCAGAGAACGGCCAGCAGGAGCATGGAGGACGTGCGTGTCGACGCGGTCTTCATGGCGGGTGACTTTCTGGGGCGGAGGGGCGGGGCCGGGGGGCTGATGCGCCCCGCCGGTGAACCTCGCGGCGCGCGCCCGCGGGGGCGACGGGGTCAGCGCCTGGCGGCCCGGGCCGCGAGCGTCTCGCCGCCGACTGACCAGCTGTCGGTGCCGATCTCCTGCACGGTCACCCATACGCTCTCCGGCTTGCTGCCCGTGGCCTTCACATACGCGTCGGTCAGGTCACGGACGAGCTCGGCCTTCTGCTCGGCAGTCTTGCCGGGGGTCTGCTGTACGTGGATGAGAGGCATGGTGTTCTCCGGTGGATCGGTCCTGCACGGATGCCGCACGGTCCGGGCTCCTGGCCCGAACCGTCGTGCATGCAGTTCAGCACCGGGGCCAAGGCCGTCCAAGACGCAATCCGAGCTGGCACCGATCACGAATCGTGATGCCTGGCGCGTGTGCGGGAGGCTGGGTTTCGGTCGGGCGCCGCGTCCCGGCGGGGTGTGCCGCAGTTCACTCTGTTGTCCGCCGCGCCCCGGGAACATTCGTGTACGGGTCATCGTTCAACTGGGTGTGGCTGCGGAGGGGACAGTGTCCCCGGGCCTCACCTCCCGCCCATGGGGACGATCGTTCGGCTGAAGCCCCATGGAGCCTTTCGCCGCGAGGCGACCGCCCTCCGCGTGCCACACCTATACGGCCCTGGCTGGTCTCCCCCGTCCAGCCAGGGCTCTTTCATGTCCTGAAGCGTGCCCTGGTGCGTGTTCGAAGCGTGTGCTGGAGCCTTGTGCGTGGCTGGGCCGTGTGCCGCCGACGGGGCGGGCGGGCGGCTGCGGGAGGATGGCGTGAGGCCCCTGGGGACTGTGCAGCCGAGGAGAGGGAGAGCCGGGCATGATGTCCGTCCATGATGTCGATCTGCTGGCCGGGCGGGCGCACGCCGGGCAGGTCGACAAGGCCGGCGTCGCCTACGTCGAGCATGTGCGTGCGGTCGCCGCCGGACTCGCGCCGTTCGGGGACGAGCTCGTCATGGCCGGACTCCTGCACGACGTCCTGGAGGACACCGACTGGACCGCCGACGAACTGGTCGGTGCAGGTGTGCCCGGTCAGGTCGTGGAGATCGTCCACACCGTGACCAATCAAGCGGGCATGGGGTACGAGGAGAAGATCCGCCGGATCGCCGCCGATCCGCGGGCCGTCCTCGTGAAGATCGCCGACAACGCGCACAACTCCCGTCCGGATCGCGCCGCCCGGCTCTCCGAGGGCGAGCGCGAACGCCTTGCGGGCAAGTACCGGGCCGCGCGCCGCGTGCTGTGGCCGGCGGCCGATCCACGGGACGTCGAGACGATCGTGCGCGTCGTGAATCCGTCCCTTCTCACGGAAGTCGGGGAAGCAGGAGAACTCGGGGAACTCGGGGAACCGGCGTGACGACGGTGATCGGGCAGGCTTCCGGACAGGCCCTCAGGCAGACCTCCGCGCAAGTGCTGCGGCCCCATCAGATCGAGGCCGTCGACGCGCTCGTCCGGGCCTTGCAGGCGCCCCCGGACGGGCAGCTGCCCGCGGAGGGGCTGCGGTGTCAGTGCATTGCCGCCACCGGGTCCGGCAAGACCCTCGTCGCCGCCGCGACCGCGCGGAAGCTGGACGCGCGGCGGGTGCTCGTCCTCGTGCCGACGCTCGACCTGCTGGTGCAGACCGCGAACGCCTGGCGGCGGGACGGCGGGCGGGCCGGGGCGATGGTCGGCGTGTGCTCGCTCGCGGCCCGGGACTCCGAGGGCGTGCCCTGCACCACCGATCCGGGTGAACTCGTCGCGTGGGTGCGGGACTTGGACCGGGTGACCGTGTTCGCCACGTACGCGTCGGTCAGCGTGCTGCAGCAGGCCCATGCCGCCGGGCTCGGCGCCTTCGACCTCATGGTCGTGGACGAGGCGCACCGCACGAGCGGGGACGGGCTGAAGCCCTGGGCGGCGGTCCACGACCAGCAGCGGATCCCGGCCGCGCGCCGGGTCTACATGACGGCGACCCCACGCGTGTGGCAGGCCGCGGGGAACGGGCCGGGCGGGGCGGCGCCGCGGCTCGTCGCGAGCATGAGCGAGGACTCCCCGGTCTTCGGGCCCGTCGCCTACCGGCTGACGCTGTCGGAGGCGATCGGGCGGGGCCTCGTCGCCCCGTACCAGGTCGTGTGCGTCGACATCCGCGATCCCGAGTACGGGCACCGGGCACGGCTCGGGTCGGGCACGGAGCGGGTGCGCGGGGCGCGGCTCGCCGCGTTGCAGGCGGGCGTGGTGACGGCGGCCGCGCGGGAGAACCTGCGCAAGGTGCTGACCTTCCATGCGCGGGTGGCCGAGGCGGAGGCCATGGCCGCGGGTGTCCCGGATGTCGCGCGGCGGCTGTGGGAGGAGGACCGGCGGCTGTATCCGGACCCGGCGCGGGTGTGGGCGTCCTGGCTGTACGGGGAGCATCCGCCCGCGCACCGGCGCGCAGTGCTCGGGGAGTTCGCCTCCGACGTCGTCGAACGGGACGGGGCCGCCCCGGTGCCCGCGGCGCTGCGCGTGCTGGCCTCGGTGAAGGTGCTCGGGGAGGGCGTCGACACGATCGCGGACTCGGTCGCGTTCTGCGACGTGCGCGGGTCGATGGTCGACATCGTGCAGGCGGTCGGCCGGGCGCTGCGCATGCGCCCCGGGCAGGGGAAGGTCGCCTCCCTGATCGTCCCGGTCTTCCTGGAGGAGGGCGAGGACCCCGAGGACATGCTGACGTCCCCGGCCTACGGCGGCCTGGCGAAGATCCTGGAGGCGTTGCGCGCGCACGACGCGGAGGTGATCGAGGCGCTGGCCGATCCCCGGGCGCGCAGCGGTACGTCGAGCGAGGAGTTCTTGCAGGAGAGTGGCGGCGGGGCCGACGCGGACGAGGTCCCGGACCCGCGGGGCGGTTCCCCGGCCGGGGCGGTGAGCGGCCGGGCGCGGGAGTTGCTGAAGTTCTCCTCGCCTCGGGACGCCGCGCAACTGGCGCGGTTCGTCAGGCTGCGGGTCCTTGAGCCGGAGGGCGAGTACTGGCGGCGCGGGGTCGAGGCCGCCGCCCGGTACGTGAAGGAGTCCGGGGGCGGGGAGCAGGGGTCCGCAGGCCCGCAGTTGAAGGTGGCGTACGACTTCGTCACCCCTGCCACCTGGTCGCCGGCGGGGTTCCCGCTCGGGGTGTGGCTCGCCACCCAGCGCAAGAACCACAAGGCCGGGCGGCTCGACGCCGAGCGGGTCGCCGAGCTGGACGAGCTGGGCATGGTGTGGTCGCACTGGGACGTGGCCTGGGAGGAAGGGTTCGCCGCGGCGCGCGAGTGGGCCGCCGGGCACGGCCATTTCCTGCCGCCGGTGAACGCCGTGTGGAACGGCTACCCCGTCGGGGCGTGGGCGAAGAACCAGCGGGCGGCCGCCAAGCGCGCCGACGAGATCGCGGAGCGGCGCGCGGCCGGGCAGCCCGCCGGGACCGCGGCCGGTGCGCTCGCGGAGTCCCGGCGCGAGCGGCTCGACGCGATCGACCCCGGCTGGTGCCCCGTCTGGGACGTCGCCTGGCAGCGCTGTTTCCGGCTCGTGCAGGCGCGGGTCCGGGCGGGCGGGGGTCTGCCGACGGGGGCGGGGGACGGTGACGTCGTCGTCCAGGGGGAGGATCTCGGGCGGTGGGTGCGGGCGCAGCGCCACGGGTTCGAGCAGCTGCTGCCCGCCCAGCGGTGGCTGGTCGAGAACGTCCTCGGAGTTGCGGCCGCCGGGGAGGACGAGCGGCCCGTACGGCGCACGCAGGACCACAAGTGGGCCCTCAACATCGCCGCCGCCCGGCAGTTCCACGCGCGGGAGGGCCACCTGAACGTGCCCCGCAAGCACACCGAGGCGGTACCGGTCGACGTCGCCGGGCCCGCCGCCACCGGGCGCGACATCAGCGCCGACGACACGGTTCCCGTGGCCCTGGGCATGTGGACCGCCAACGTACGCAGGCGGGCCGGGAAGCTCAGCGCGGAGCGACGCGGGGACCTCGACGCGTTGGGCATGCGCTGGTAGGGCCGGCTTCCGCGGCGGGTGGCGCGGGGCCGGGCCGTCAACGGCTGTTCGCGGGGGCCCCGTTCACGGTGGGGGGCGCGGCCGGGGTGGCGGTGGGCTGTGGCGCCGGCGCGGTACGGGACCTCGTCAGCCACAGGCCGGTGAACACGGCCGTCGCCAGGGTGACCGCGCCCGCGGCGAGTAAGGCGCGGTCGAGGCCGGTCTCGAAGGAGGCTCCGCCGGACTGCTCGGCGCGGACCACGGCTCCCAGCAGGGCCACGCCGAGGACCGCGCCGATCTGGCGGGTGGTGCTGCTGATGCCGGAGGCGAGGCCGCCCTCCTGCGGGCCGACCGCCTGGATGGCGGCTCCCGTCAGCGGGGACAGGGTCAGGGCGAAGCCGGTGCCGACGAGGGCGAGGCGCCACCACACGGTGCCGTAGCCGGTGTCGGCGTGGACCGTGCCGAGCGCGAGGAGGCCGAGACCGGCCAGGGCCAGACCGGCGGTGACCACGGTGCGGAAGCCGTACCGGGCGGCGAGCCGGCCCGCGTACGGGCTGACGACGACCATGGCGAGGGACATCGGGAGGGTCTGCAGGCCGGCGCGCAGGATCGAGTCGCCCTGGACCTGGACGAAGAACTGGGAGAAGAAGAACGAGGAGCCCATGAGCGCGAACCCGACCACGACCATGGCGGCGTTGGAGACGGTGAACAGGCGCTCGCGGAACAGGCGCGGCGGCAGCATCGGGGCGGGATGACGCGCCTCGACGACGAGGAAGGCGACGAGGAGGACGGCCGCGGCGGCGAAGCTGCCCAGGATCGGCGGTGACGTCCAGCCGCGGGCGCCGCCCTCGATCAGGCCGTAGGTCAGCACTCCCACCGTGAGGACGGACAGCACCGTGCCCGGCACGTCGACGGCGGGGGCGTCCGGGTTGCGGGTCTCTTCGAGGCGGCGCAGGCCGAGCAGCAGGAGGAGCAGGCCGATGGGCAGGTTGACCAGGAAGATCGCGGGCCAGCCGAAGGCCTCCGTCAGGACGCCGCCCGCGACGGGACCCGCGGCCAGGCCGATGCCGCTGAGTCCGGCCCACAGTCCTATCGCCCTGACGCGTTCGCGCGGTACGGGATGGGCGGCGACGAGCAGGGCGAGCGAGGCGGGGCTGAGCGCGGCGGCGCCGACGCCTTGCAGGACGCGCCCTGCGATCAGCCAGCCGAGCGAGGGCGCGAGGCTGCACACGAGCGAGGCGGCGGTGAACACGGCGACGCCGGTCAGGTAGACGCGCTTGCGGCCGAACCGGTCGGCGAAGACGCCGCCGGAGAGCAGCAGCATGGCGACCAGGAGGACGTAGGCGTCCACGATCCATTGCAGGCCGGTGAGTTGGGTGTCCAGGCGGAGCCGCATGTCGGGGAGCGCCGCTCCGACGATGGTGTTGTCGAGCAGGACCATGAACTGGCCGAGGCAGACCACCGTGAGCAGGACGGACCGGTTGGTCCGGCTGCCCACGGCCGTCGCGGGTGATGCGGCCATGAGGGTTCCTCCCGAAGGTCGGAGCTACTAACGCAGTCGTCGACTGCGTTAGTAGACCGTAAGGGGGTGCCCGCACAAACGCAAGTGGCGACTGCGTTAAGGGGTTAGGGTGGGGGCATGAATGAGCCACAGCGAGCCCGGCGGCCCGGCGGGCGCAGCGCCCGCGTCGGCGCCCAGGTGCACCAGGCGGTCACCGACCTGATCAACGAGCGCGGCTACGGGAACTTCACCGTCGGCGAGGTCGCGGCCCGCGCGGGCGTGGCCGACAGCAGCGTCTACCGCCGGTGGGGCAGCCTGGAGGCGCTGCTCGCCGATGTGGCGCTGACCCGGCTCGACGCGCGGTCGCCGATGCCCGACACCGGGAGCCTCGCCGGTGACCTGCGCACGTACGCGGCCCAGGTCGCCCGCGAGATCACCGGGCCCGACGGCCTCGCGCTGCTGCGCCTCGCCTTCGCCCTGGAGGGCACCGGCGATCAGGGCGCGCAGGCGCGGGACGCCCTGCGCACCGAACGCACCCGGCAACTGCAGTCCATGCTCGACCGCGCCCGGGAACGCGGCGAGGACCCGCCCGCCGCGCTCGACTTCCTCGACCACGTCCTGGCGCCGATGTACCTCCGCGTCCTGTTCGGCATGGAGTTCACCCCGAAGTACGTGGACGAACTGGTCGACCGGCTGCTGTGAGCGGGGAGGACCCGGGTTCAGGCCGCCCCGGACGCCGTCAGCGGGACCACGCTGCGGCCCGTCTCGTGCGCGTACAGCGGGGCCCGGTCGCGCAGCGCCGCGTGCACGGCCATCTGCGCGTCCCTGCGGCGCTGGGCCGGACCGTCGGGGAGATGGAGAACCCCCGCGTTGCCTCGTGAGCCGCGCTGGATCTCGGCGGTGCGGGGCATGCGCAGGGACTCGTAGCGCGAGAGCCGGTGCGCGACGTCCCCGCGGGGGGCGCCGGTCAGGCAGGCGGCCAGGTCCATCGCGTCCTCGATCGCCTGGTTCGCGCCCTGGGCCATGAACGGCAGCATCGGATGGGCGGCGTCGCCGACCAGGGTGACGCGCTCCGTCGACCACGCTTTGAGGGGTGCGCGGTCGTGCAGGGCCCACTGGTGGGTCGCCTCGACCGCGGCGACGATGTCGGCGACCAGGCCCGTCCAGTCGCCGAAGGCGGCACGCAACTGCTCGGGGTCGCCCGCCCTGGACCAGGACTCGGGCGGCGGCGGGCCGTCGAGCGGGACGGTCGCGGCATAGCTGAGCAGGCGGCCCGAGGCGACGGGGTAGCAGACGAAGTGGCCGCCGGGGCCGAGCCAGAGGCGGACCAGGCGTTCGCGGGCGGCGGGCGGGAGCGCGTCGACGGGGACGAGACCGCGGTAGATGCCGAGGCCCGAGAAGACGGCCTCGTCGCGGCGCAGTACCTCGCGGACGGTGGAGTGGATGCCGTCGGCGCCGACCACCACGTCGGCCGCGGAGACCGTGCCGTCCTCGAAGGTGAGCCGGACGCCCGCGTCGCCGGGGCGCTCCTCAAGGGTGCGCAGGCGCCGGCCGAGGCCGAGGCGGTCCCGGTCGACGAGGGAGAGCAACGCCTCGTGCAGATGGGCGCGGTGGATCGTCAGATACGGGGCCGAGAACATGCGCTCGCACTCGCCGCCGAGCGGGGTGCGGGCGATCGGGCGGCCGTTCCAGCCGCGGACCTCCATCGCCTCGATCCGGACCGCGTGCTCTTCGAGGGCCGGGCCGAGGCCCAGGCGCAGCAGGGGCCTGATCGCGTTCGGGGACAGCTGGACGCCCGCGCCGACCTCGGCCAGTTCGCGGGTCTGCTCGTGGATCACGTACGGCGTTCCGGTCGCGGTGAGCGCGCCGGCGAGGGTGAGGCCGCCGATGCCCGCGCCGATGACGGCGATGTGCGGCCGCTCCGTGTCGGGGGAGCGCCGCTTCGTCTCGTCCGCTGTCCTCACATCGCCCGTCTGCACGTCCGGGACCGCCTTCCGTGTCGTCGCACTGTCAGTCGCCCTGTCATCGGTGTCATCGGTGGCACCGGTGTCATGGGTGGCATCGGTCGGGAGGACTTGAGCATCGGCGGCGGGTACGGGTGCGGCAACGTCCGGCGGGGCGGGGGCTGACAACTGTCGCCGCTTGCGTGACGGACGTCATCGGTTCCCGCTCCCGTACTGCTGTCACCGGCCTGGCCAGCCATAACTTCCTCGTACACGGAAGCAGTTCGCCATCCCTCGCTCGGAGGAGACCAGTGACAGTGACAGTGACACGGCAGCCAGGCGCGGGGTGGCCGCGGTGACCGCGGTGGCCGTGGAGGGCCTGCTCAAGAAGTACGGGGACCACGAGGCCGTCCGCGGTGTGGACTTCACCGTCGAGGAGGGCGAGATCTTCGCGCTGCTCGGGCCGAACGGGGCCGGCAAGACGACCACGATGGAGATCCTGGAGGGGTTCCGGGAGCGGGACGGCGGCGAGGTCCGCGTCCTCGGCAAGGACCCCGGGGAGAAGGCCGACGGGCGGTGGCTGCGCGGGCAGATCGGGCTCGTGCTCCAGGACATCGCGGTGGAGCCGTATCTGTCGGTGCGGGAGACCATCGCCCGTAACGCGGGCTATTACCCGGCCCCGCGCGACGTCGACGAGGTCATCGACCTCGTCGGCCTGGACGGGAAGCGCGGCGCCAAGGTCAAGGACCTCTCCGGCGGGCAGAAGCGGCGGCTCGACCTCGCCCTCGGCGTGATCGGCGATCCGCGACTCCTCTTCCTGGACGAGCCGACCACCGGGTTCGACCCGGGGGCGCGGCGCGGCGCCTGGGAGGCCGTACGCAATCTGCGGGACGCGGGGACGACGATCCTGCTGACCACGCACTACATGGACGAGGCGCAGGCGCTGGCCGACAACGTCGCCGTCATCGCCGCCGGGCGCATCGTCGCCGCGGGGACGCCGGACACGCTCGGGGGCCGCGACAGCGCGCTCACCAAGATCCGGTTCGCGTTGCCCGCCGGTGCCGCCATCGGCGAGGTGCCGCTGACGGTCGCCGACGCCGAGGACGGTCTCGTCACCGTCGAGGCGAAGGAGGCGACGTCCGCGCTGCACCGGCTCACCTCGTGGGCCCTCGACCGCGGCACGACGCTGGAGCGGCTGACCGTCGAGCAGCCGACCCTTGAGGACGTCTACCTCGGTCTGACCAGCGCCCATGCGGAGCAGGACGCCTCGATTCCGGCCACGGGGCGCACGCCGCGGGGCCGCCGACCCGGACGGAGCCGACGATGACCAGCACCCTTCCCCCCACGACCACCACCACCGCCGCCGGACGGCGGGAGCGCGCGCGGGCCGAACGGCCGGACGAGCGCGGCTCGTTGGCGCTCCTCGCGCACCAGATCCGCTACGAGCAGCTGTCGTTCTGGCGGAACCCCCAGTCGATGGTGTTCACCTTCGTCCTGCCGATCCTCATCATCTCGATCTTCGGTGCCGTCTTCGGCGGCGGCGAGAGCGAGGAGTTCTTCTTCGGCCTCAACGGCATGGAGTACTACACGCCGACCATCGCGGCCGTCTCCGTCCTCGGCGCCTGCTACGGGCAGTTGGCGATCGTGCTCGCGATGCGCCGGCAGACCGGCATCCTCAAGCGGCTGCACGCCACTCCGCTGCCCGCCTGGGTGTACTTCGCGGGGCTGCTGGTGCACTGCGTGGTCGTCAGCGTCGTGGACGTGGCGCTCGTGCTCGGCATCGGGAACCTGTACGGGGTCGGCCTGCCCGAGGGCTGGGGCGCTCTCGCGCTCACCCTGGTGCTCGGCGCGGCCAGTTTCTGCGCGCTGGGCGTCGGGGTCGCCTCGCTCATCAAGAACTCGGAGGCGGCGCCCGCGGTCGTGCAGTTCATCCAGTTCCCGCTGGTGTTCATCTCGGGCAGCTACTTCCCGGTCCACGCGGAGGTGCTGAACAACATCGCCGGGCTGCTGCCCGTGAAGCCGTTCAACGACGCCATCATGGCCTCGTTCACGCAGGGCTCGCAGTTCCAGTGGAAGGAGCTGGGGGTGCTCGCGGCGTGGGGTGTGATCGGCGCGCTCGTCGCGGTGCGCAGCTTCCGCTGGGATCCGCGCCCTGAGTAGTACTGCCCGCGCTGGGTGAGCCACTCCATCGAGGGGGCCTCTTCGGAGGCCCCCTCGGCGTTGTGCGGCCTCGCGCGGACAAGGGAGAGGCCCGGCCGGAGGGGGAATCCGGCCGGGCCTTCGGGTGGGCACCCGTCGTGACGGGGGGAGTCAGCCGGCGGGTGCCAGGTGCGGTGCCGGTGTCGTCACCGGGAAGACGTGGGCGAGCCACGCGTACGTGCGCAGCTCCTCCAGGAGGCTCAGGCCCAGACGGTTGTGGAGCATGTGGGCGTGGGAGAAGAGGATCATCCCGGGGTGGGTCGGCGAAGTGCGGCGGATGTCGCTCGCGTGGGCGGCCAGGGCCGTGTGCCAGGCGGCGAACGGGCCGTGGGCGTCCGGTGCGACGCGCGCCGTCGCGGGGTCCTGGTCGACGCGGGTGATCCGGTCGAGGAGGTCCGCGGGGTGCCCCGCGTCGGTGGCCCAGGCCCGCCAGGCGTCGCGGCCGCGCGCGAAGTAGTGGGCGCGCTCGGCCGGGTCGCCGAGGGCGACGGCGGCGGAGAGCGTGCCGCGCAGGGCGAGCGTGGCCCGCCGGGAGTCGCCGGTGATCGCGGGGGTCAGGCGCAGGACGAGGGCGCTGGAGAGGTGGAAGAGCGACTCGGCGGCTGGCATGAGGGCAGGGCCGCCGTACCGCTCGAACTCGGGGTCGTAGGCGGCCCGGTGCACGCCCGGCGGGAGGAGGTCCCGCACGGTGGCGTCGGCCCCGGTCTCCCCCGCGGCGGCGAGCCGGGACGCGCCTTCCCGGTACGCCTCCGGGGCCAGCGGTGCCTCGCCCTCCCGGAGTCGCCCCGCGTCCGCGAGCCGTGCGCGCAGGGCTTCCTCCACGCGCGCGTACGCCTCCGGGGTCAGGTCGGCGACGCGGAGGCGCAGATGGGGTCCCGACTGCCAGTAGCGCAGGAAGAACCACTGGGCGGCGGGCGGCAGTTCGGCGACGGTGGGTCCGATGACGTCCGTCAGGACGCGGTCGTGCGCGGTGCGCGCGGTCGTGCCCAGATGCAGGTGCCAGGCGCTCCAGCGCCGGGGTGTCGTTGTCGTTGTGGTGTCGGGCATGTGCGTTCCCTTGTCCGGGGGCGGGCGGCTCACAGCCGCAGGTCGAGCACGGGTCCTCCGGTCTCCCGGGGGACGCCGACGACGGCGGACAGGACGATCGTCTCGTCCTCGTCCAGCGCGACGACCTCCTTGGCGGGGATCTCCTGGAAGGCCCGTACGGGGCGGGCGAACAGGCCGGTCGCCGCGGCGGCGAGGCACAGTCCGTGGACGGCCCAGCCGCAGGCGTGCTGGGCCGCGCCCCAGCCGGCGGGGCCGAGGCGGGCGAACAGGTCGCGGGGGCGTACGGAGAAGAAGACGGTGAGGGGCGCCTTGGCGACGCCGCAGCCGTTGACGGGCGACAGGCCGTACCCGTAGGCCGCTTCGAGGGCCGCGGGCGCGCCGCGGTCGGCCCGCACCAGGTGTGCGGCCCCGTCGCGCAGGCGGTGGACGCCCGTGGCGTGGCCGTCGATGTGCTGGGTCACGGCGGTCACGGTGACCGCGTCGAAGGCGGCGGCGAGCGCCGGGTGCGGGGGCGGCACGCCGAGCCAGGCCGTCACGGCGCGCAGGGTGGCCGCGGGCAGCGGGGCGTGGCGCGCGGCGGAGTCCATGCCGTGCAGGCCGCGCGGCATCCGCCCGGAGTGGCGCCGCCACAGGAGTTCGGCCCAGTCGGGGGTGAGCGCGGACGGGGGCAGCCCCGCGGGGACCGCCGTCGTCACCGGATGCGCCGAACTCCCGTACAGCTGACCCCTGTTGACGTCGACGATGTCCGTGAGGGAGGGGTCGCTGTCCGGTACCGGGGGCTCGGCCGGGGCCGCCGGGGAGCGCCGCCGGGGCGTGCCCGCCGTCTCGATCAGCCAGGGCAGCGACCATTCCCAGGTGCGGTCGAGGCCCGCCTCCGCGAGGAGCGCGGGCGCGTTCCCGTCGGGCAGGGTGAGCGTCGCGGGCACCCCGGACAGTTCCAGGCCGAGGCTCAGCGCGCGCAGCACCATGCCGAGTTCGAGGGCGACGAGGGAGCCGCGGAACCATTGGTAGGCGGGCGGGATCGCGGTGTATCTGCCGGTGAGGGCGATCCGCGTGGGGGCGCTGGAGGGCGGTCCGGTCAGCGCGTGCCGGTCCGGTTCCAGGAGCCGCCAGTCGCCGCCGTCCCCGCCCACGAACGCGTGGACGGGGAAGAGGCAGCGGGGGGAGGCGTAGGGGCGGTGCTCGTTGTACGGGTTCTCCGGTTCGCGGCGCAGCGGGGCGAACGTCGTGGTCAGGGCGTGCAGCAACGCGTCGGGCCCGCCGCCCGGCGCCGGGAGGGCGGGGTAGGGCAGCGCGGAGAGGCGCTGCGTGGTGCCCAGGGGCAGGGTCTTCGACGGCCCGGCGGGGCGTGGCGGGGGCGGCGGTACGTGGCTGTCGGGTGGCGGGGTCGGAGCGTAGGTCCAGGCCGGCGGCTGCGGGCGGTCCTCTCCCCTGCCGTACGCGTACCAGAGGGGTTCGCGCGCGATGCTGTTGTCGCCCTCGGGCCCCGGCAGGTCGACCGGGGCCCGGCGGGTCCACTCGGGCGCGGGCGCCGTCACGGGAACGGGTGGGGGTCGTAGGGGACGGCCCGGTGTTCCTGCGCCGTGCCGCGCAGCGCCGCCTGGAGCCGGGGCAGTCCGTCGAGGCGCTGCTGGGCGTGGCCGAAGCACATGGGCACGATGCCGGGGACGACGGCGCGGGTGACCGCGATCCCGGCGTCGGCGTGTTCGCGGCTGGTCTGGTCGACGACGACGATGCGGTCGAGCCCGGCATCGGCGAAGAGCGAGGCGACGTAGGAGAGGGTGGCGCGCACGTCGCCGCCGGCGGCGCGTTCGAGCCGGCCCGGCCAGTCGGGGAACGCCTCGTCGAGGGTGACGGCCGGGCCGCCGAGCCCGGCGAGGGCGCGGCCGCGGGTCTCGGGCAGCGAGGAGAACCGCACGTGGTCCTCCAGCTCCTCGACCAGCCAGGGGTTGTCGACCATGGGCTCGACCTGCTCGCGGGTCCAGTCGACCGGGTTGGTGACGAGCTGCGCGACCTCGCGCAGGGCCCCGCGGATCGCGGACTGCGGGTCGGCGCCCGAACCGGCGGACGAGAACGTCGCCGGGAACGGGTTCTTCTCGTTGACGGCGATGACCCACACCACCGGCAGCGCGATGTCCCGGGTGGCGACCAGCAGATGGACGTCGAAGCCGCGCGAGCGGATCAGGTCGATCATGGCCCGGCTGGTGGGGTCGGTGAGGGTGGGGACCGGGATGTGCGGCAGCGGCTCGGCGCGGTACCAGGAGGTCAGGAACGCGTCGCGCTCGGCGAGTTCGAAGAGGGAGTGCAGCGCGGCCTCCTCGTAGTTGGCGCCGACGGCGCAGCCGCTGGAGCAGTCGAAGAAGTAGTGCCTGCGGTGCGCCGCGCCCGCGATCCGGGCGGCGCGGCGGTCCCTGCGGAACGCGTACTCGTACTGGTAGAAGGCGTGGTCGGCCGGGACGAGCAGGGGGCTGCCGTCGGCCAGGTCGTGGCCCCACGCCCAGTCCATCGGGGTGTCGGCGGTGAACGGCGTGGCCCGGCTGGTGGGGTGGGCGAGCTGCTCGGCGGTGTAGCGGCCGAGGGTGTCCGGGTCGACGGCGTGCTCGGCGACATCGCGGTAGGAGCGGCCGGTCAGCAGCGGGATGTCGTACGGGTAGCCGCCCAGGCGCTCGTACGCCTCCAGGACGGCGACGGGTTCGGTCTCCTCGAACGTACGGGCCCTGCCGTGGCCCATCGCGGGGGCGTCCGCGACGACGGCCATGCTCATCGCGAACGGGGCGTGCGATTCGCGCAGGATGGCGCGGACCGGCCCGAACCGTTCGTCGACGAGGCGTTCGCGCAGGTGGCCGGGTTCGACGAGGCGGCTGTCGGCGGTGCGCGTGGCGTCGCCGGGGACGGCCGGGCGGGGTCGCAGGACCTTCGGCGGCGGAGGGGTCTCCGCGCTGACGAGGTCCTCGGGCTTCGGGCCGCACACCGGGCACCAGAAGCTGCGGGCGATGCGGTGGCGGCGGGCGCCGCGCAGGGTCACCGCGTACGCCTCGCCCGGCGCGAGCGGCCGGTCCGCCAGATGGGTCAGGGCGGTGCGCAGCAGCTCGGGCAGGAGCGGGGCGGGCGCGGTGGTGGCGCGGGTGGCCCGGGTGAGGTCGCCGACCAGGGGGTGGTCGAGGACGGTGCGTTCGCGGACCTCGGCGCAGGCGGCGCAGGCGGAGTCGGTGCCCGGCACCCACAGGGGGCCGATCATGACCTCGTCGTCGTGGACGCGGACCGAGAGGTGGGGTGTGCCGGGCGCGGCGTCGAGGGGGCCGCGCTCCCAGTCGAGGTCCCATCCCAGGTTCACCGAGACGGTGGCGCCACTCGTGCGCGCGAGCGCTTCCAGGGGCTCCAGCCAGTCGTCGTGGGCGGTCACGGGCAGGGCGGGGCCGGGGAGCACCGGGGCGGCGGTGCGCGGGTCAGTCGTCGTCATCGGCGGGCTCCTGGACGGGAAGGGCGGTCACCGGGCCGTACCAGAAGGGGACGTCACCGAGGACGGGGTCCGTGCGGTGGGCGTGCCCTTCGTACGTGGCGCCCCGGGCGGTGAGTTGTGCGCGCAGTGCGGCGCGGGCGGCGGCGCCGGTGGTCGACAGGGCGTCGGTGGACAGCGGCGGGACGGGGAACGCGCCGTCCGTCTGGGCGGCGGCCAAGGCGGTGCCGAGGGCGTAATGCGCCGCCTCCGCAGCGGTGGCGCCCCAGCCCGCGCCCAGGCGCCGGCCCGCGACGGTGACCTCGGCGAGGAGCCAGTCGACTCCGCCGGTCCGGGCGAGGGTGATCTGCGGTGCGGCCGGGGCGAGGTGGGCGCGCAGGGCGCCGAGGACGCGGTCCGTCTCGGGGTCGAGCACGAGCCCGTCCGCCAACTGCCCCTTGCCGGGCGCCAGTTGACGGAGCGCGCCGTCCAGCAGCCAGTGTTCGCGGGTGAGTCCGGCGGCCGGGGTGCCGGGCCTGTCGCCGACGCGGTCCCTGAGGGCGGCCAGGGCGGCGGCCACGGTCGCGGCTTCCTGGTGGCCCGCCCAGGCGAGGACGGTGCCGGTGCGGTCGGCCCGGTGCTCGGCGGCCCGCAGGGCGAGCGGCATCTGGGGCAGCCGCTCCCCTTGCGGGAGGGCGAAGAGGCCGGTCCAGCGGGCGGTCACGGCGCGGGCCGGTGCGAGCACGTCCTCCGGGTCCGGCAGCGGTTCGGCGGGAGCGTCGTCGAGGGCGACGGTGACCGCTTCGGCCGCGGGGGCGCCCGCGACGGTGATGCGGTCGGCCGTCAGGCCGGGGCCGTGGACGACGTGGGCCTCGCCGGGCTCCGCGACACCCGTGAGGGTGTCGGCCAGGAGCTGCGCGGCGAGGGCCCCCGCCAGGGAGTGCGCCACCGGGCCCGCCGCGGGACCGATCCCCTCGGCCTCGGCCCAGGCGAGGGCGCGCTCGCGCAGGACGCGCCAGGCGGCGGGGCGCGCGCCGACGGGGCCTACGAGGCCGATGCCGGGGCCGAGCAGGACGGGGACGTGGACCGTGCCCGGCTCCTCGGCCCAGGTCCAGTCCCCCTCGCCCTCGTCCTGCGCCGTGTGGTCGCCGTCGAGGAACTCGATCACCGCTCGGGGGGCGGTGGCCCCGCCGTGCGCCGTCGGGTCGCCGACGGGGAGCAGGTGGGCGGGCAGCCGCGACAGGGCCGCCTCGTGCTCCGGCGCGGCCACGGTCGTGTGGGCGACGCCGGCCCGGTGCAGGCCCCTGCGGGCCGGGGCCACCGCCGTCGCCGGTCCGCGCAGCTCCACCGGGGTGCGGCGCAGCCGGGCGAACGCGGCGTACGGGTCGTCGAGGTGCGCGGCGAGCCGGGCCAGGCTCTCGGCGTACGGGGCGTGTCGGGCGTCCGGGGGCTCCGGGGCGCTGAACGCCGCGGCGTCGAGCAGCAGGCCGTTCTCCCTCAGCTTGGTGACGAGGTGGCGGACGGCGGGCCGCGCGCGTTCCGTGCCGAACTCGGCGACCAGCGCGTCCTCGGTCGTGCCCGCCTCCAGGAGCGGCAGGCAGACGTCCGCGACGGCGTAGAGGATGTCCGAGCCGCGCAGCACGAACTGTCCGCGCGTCCCGTTGAAGTAGACGCCTCCGGCGACCGGGGCGTAGTGCAGCCCGGGGCGGGTCCTGAGCGGCGGTCCCGGTGTCCCGGGGGCCTCGGGGGCCGGTGTGTCCCGCCGCGCCTCCGTCTCCGTCGGCGTCATGAGCGCTCTCCTTCCGGTGCCGGGTTCTGCGGGGCGTACGTGAACGCGCCGCCTGCCGCGCGGCCGACCTCGACCACCCACTCCGTGGCGTGCGTGCCGTCGGTGACGCCGGGCAGCGCCTCTTCCAGGTAGTCGGCGCCGCCGCCGCGGCGCTCCAGCATCCGGGGCAGGACGCGGGCGGCGAGGGCGCTGGACAGGTCGACGTACTGCGGTTTCTGCTGGAGGCGCTTGGACTGGACGTCGGGGGCGCCGACCGACAGGGGGCCCTCGTCGTCGGGGGCCGACTTGACGACGACCTCCTCGGGGACGCCGTGCCGGGCCCGCCATGCGGTGAGGGCGAGGAGCCGCTCGTGCTCGTCGGGGCCCGCCGCGACGGCCGTGTCGAGTTCGGCCCCGCCGTACCAGCGGCGGCGTCCGACGACCACGTCACCGACCGTCATCCGGGGGGCGGTGCGGGTGGCCTCGCCGTCCCAGGGGGTCGCCGCGTGCCAGGAGTTGGGGAGGCTGTTGAAGAGGCGGCCGCTGATGACGAGCCCGGAGGCGACCGACAGGGGCGGCGGGAACAGGCCGGGGTGGCCGGTGCCGAGGGGCAGGACGCGCAGGGGGCGGCCGTCCGCGTCCTCGACGGTGAGGGTGTCCGTCGCCGCGTCGTGCGCGAGGCGCAGGGTGAACCAGTCCTCGGCGGTGAGACCGCCGGGCAGGATCGGGCTGTGCGCGTTGACGTTGAGCCGGTGCAGGCCCAGGTCCTCGGTGACGCGGGTGCCGTCGCTGCCGTAGAAGCGGTCGAGGCGTTCGGCGAGGCGGGGCAGGGCGCGGCCGCCCTGGCGGCGGTCGGCCTCCAGGAAGCGGGCGTAGAGCATCCCGTGGCCGGGCAGACCGTCGTTGAGGACGAGTTGGTCCCCGGCCTGCTGGAGGAGGACGCCGTAGACGAGCGGGTCCTGGCGGAAGCGGTCGGGCAGGGCGCGGGTCAGTTCGGCCACGTCCGACGCCGTGAGCGCCAGGGTGTCGGCGCCCGCCTGGGCCGCCTTGGTGAGCTGGGCGTGCACCGCGTCGGAGAGCTCGCGGCGCAGCAGGTACATGCGCTCCAGGCTGCCGTCGGCGGGGCCGAGGCCGGTCAGCGCGGTGGCCTTGCCGCTGCCCCCGGGGCCGTAGACGGCGGCCATCGCGGCGGCCCGGCGGGAGACCTCGGCGACGATGTGGGCGGCGTGCTCGGCGAGCGGCACGTTCGCGCCCGCGCCGAAGCGCTCGACGAACGCGGCGGTCATCAGGACCCGTACGTCGTGCAGCCAGTCGAAGACGGAGAGGAGCTCCACCGCGGGTCCGACGTCGGCGAGTTGCGGGTGCCAGTCGGCGGAGGCCACCTTCAGCGGTGGCATGACGTAGTCCTCCTCGACCGTGATGTGCGCGGGGCGGCCCGCCGCCTGGCTGAACCGGCCGAGGTCGGCGCGCAGGCGGGCGAGGGCCGCGCCGCGCTCCTGGGCCGGGGTGCCGGCGAGGCGCGGCAGGGCGGTGCGGACCGTGGCCGCCAGTTCGGCAGCCTGCTGTGTGCGTGCTGTCGCCGGGAGGGTGAGCAGGTCGTCGTAGTCGGCGCGGGCGATGTGCTCCTCGGCGCGGGCGAACGTGCACAGCACACCCTGGCGCAGCGCCTGCCGCACCCGGCGGCCGGCCTCCTCCTCGGTGCAGCCCGCGCGTGCGGCGACATGGGCGACGACGGCCGGGTAGCGGCGCGGCCCCATCGACAGGGCGTCGAGCAGGTCGCCCACGGGGCCGTCGAGCGGGAGGGCGAGGCGCCGGATGCCCTGCTCGGTGACGTGGAGGAAGAAGAGCTTGCCCGCGGCGGGGTCGGGTGCGGAGGTCGGCGGGACGCCCACCCACGGCCCGGCCGGGTCCGCGTCCTGGTCCTCGGGGGCCTCGGGCAGGTCGCCGAGGACGTAGCCGAGCATGACGCGGTCCAGGCCGGGGACGGCCTCGGCGCCGGTGAAGGCGACGTCGCCGGGGCGTACGGCCTCCTCGTCGCCGGCGGGGGCCGGTTCGGCGATGCCGACGGCGGTGAACCGGGACAGCGGGCTGGTGCGCACCATGGCCCGGGTCACGTACTGGATGAGGCCGCGCTCCGACTTGCGGGTGCGGGCGGAGACCTTGCCGGGGCCCTGGACGGCGGCGCGGTAGCGCTCGGCCTCCTGGTGCACCTCGGGGGCGACCAGGGCGAGCGAGCGCAGCAGGTCGTCGTCGCCCAGCAGGCGGGCCAGGGTCGCGCGTTCGCGGTCGGAGGCGGCCGCGTAGCCCTCGGCGACGGCGCCGCGCAGCCGCTCCCGCTCCTGGTGGGCGGCGAGCCAGCGGGCCACGGCCGGGGTGCGCGCCGCGGGGGTCCCGCTCTCCTTGCGCGGGGCGCGGCCGTTGTGGATGGCGCGGCGCAGCGCGATCAGCTCGCGGCGCTCGGCGTCCGACCCGGCGGCGCCGATCCGCTCGTAGAGGACCTGGGAGCAGGGTTCGGCGGCGTCCGCCAACTCGGCTTCCGCGCGGGCGAGTTCGTTCAGCAGGCGGCGCTGCGCGGGATCGGCGAGGCGGCTGCGGCGCAGCGGGTTGACGCGCAGGAACCATTGGGGTTCGGGGCTGTTCATCGTGTCGCTCCCGTCAGGCCGGCCGCGCCCGGTGCGGCGGTGGCCGTGGCCGTGTCGGTACTCGTACGCGTCCGGTCCAGGCGGTCGCGCCAGCTCGTGCCGAGGACCTCGTCGACGGTCTCGGCGAGGGCGAAGCACATGTAGTAGCGCTGCATCGGCGGGACGGTCAGCAGGGGCAGTTGCTGGTAGAAGAGGTTCGTCAGGAGCCGGTACGCGGCGAAGAACGGCGACGGGGTGTCGATCGCGCCCGAGCCGTGCACGGTGCGGTGGAAGTCGGTGTCCGGCTGCGCGCCGCGCGGGACCACGGTCGGCGCCCCGGGCGGGCCCATCTCGCTGCGGTCGACGGCGTCGCCGACGGAGTCGAGGAGGTCGCCGGTGAGGGTTCCGGCGGCGACGGCGCTGTCCAGGACCCCGGCCGCGTAGGCGAACGCGGTGCGCCACTGCGCGGCGGCGGGCGACACCTCGCCGCCGAGCCGCTGCTCGACGACCGCGCGCAGGGCGGGCGCGTCCTGGGCGAGGCGTGCGCGGAAGGCGGGCCGCATGTCCTTGGTGGGCGCCGCCCAGGCGAGGAACGCCTCCACGTGGGAGCGCGGCGAGAAGACGCCGTAGGCGGGGCCGAGCGCATGGGTGTCGACGAGCGCGGCGAACGCCTCCGCCAGGCGGACCGTGGCGCTGCGGGGCCGCTCCGCCATGCCCTCGATCGTCGTCAGGACGGGCGGGGTGAGGGCGCCGAGCACGACCGTGCGCAGCGCGTCCAGGCGCGGGTCGCGGGAGCGCAGGGCGGGGTCGCCGGCGGCGACGTGCTCCGCGGCGCCGTGTTCGCGCAGCGGCAGGTAGGGCGGCTGCACCCCTTCGAGGCGGCCCCACTCCCGCGCCTGGCCGAGGTACTGCTCCTCGGTCAGGGCCCGGCTCGGGTCCAGGGGGCCGGCGTCGAGGCCGGCGAGGACCGCCGCCCAGTCGGCGCCCCCGGCGGGCGCCCCGCCGGCGGCCGGGGCGAGGAGGTCGATGTGCGGTCCGTGCAGCCAGCCCCGGCGCACCTGCACACCGGGCACCCCGCGCCCGCTCATGTCCCGGGCGACCGGGACGACGTACCGGGCCAGCCAGGCCGGTGTCACCGGCATCCGTGTGTGGAGCCGCACCCCCGTCAGGTCGGTGGAACCCGGCCTCACGGCTATGCGCTCCGGAGCGTCAACCCCCATGTCCTGGCACCTTCCGCAATGAAATCGAAAACGTCGGAATCGTGGAACATATTTTTGGTGTCCCGAATTGGCGGCGGAAGAACAAAGGGGCCCGCACCTTACATACGTCACGCTTTCCATGACGTATGTGAAGGGCCGATGTATCCTCCACCAATGACACCCACGACGACGCCGTCCCCCACATCCCCGGCGGACGCCGAATGCCTCGCGCTGACGCGCACATTGCGCCGCAGAGGCGCCTTGGTCCTGTCCGTTTTCGGCCTGTTGTGGGCCTTCGCCGGGGCCTCCGGCACCGGCTCCGGCACGGACGCCGTGCCGCTGGCGATCGAGGTCGCCGCCGTCCTGGTCACCGCGGGCGCCCTCTACCTGGGGTACCGCGGCGGTGCCGCGCCCTCGCCCCGGACGGTGAACCTGCCCGAGAAGTGGGCGCGCGGGGTGGGCATCGTCAACACCGTCGAGGTGGTGGCCATCTTCGCGGTGATCGCGGCGGCCAACGCCACCGACCGCCAGGGGCTCATCCCGGTGGGCATCGCGCTCGTCGTGGGCCTGCACTTCTTCCCGCTGTCACGCCTTTACGACCAGTGGCAGTACAAGTGGACGGCCGCGCTGCTCACCGCGGCGGCCGTCGTCGGGCTCGTCCTCTACGCGGCCGGCGTCGCGGACGAGAGCGTGCGCGTCGTGGTGGGCCTGGTGTCCGCCGTCGTCCTGTGGGCCTCCGCCTACCACGTGGCCGTGCGCGGCTGACACCCCCGCCGCCCCGACCGACCCGCCCGCACACGAACGCAAGGATGTGCCCGACCGGCCGCGGTGGCCGGACAGGCGCATCCTTGACGCGTTTCTCACGCGGTACCGCGCATCACGCCACTTCAGCAGGCGGAGCAGGTGCTGGAGGACGAGGACGAGGTGCCGATCGAGCCGCTGGAGGCGCCCATCTCGGGCAGCGCGACGCCGTCGGCGACCTCGAGGGTCTCCAGCTCGTCCGCGTCGAAGCCGTCGAAGGCCTGCTCGTCGGCGTTCTTGATGTCCTTGGCGGTCATGTCTGTGGTCCTTTCGGGGATCCGTCGAGGGGGTGGGTCAGCAGGCCGAGCAGGTGCTGGAGGACGAGGACGACGTGCCGATCGAGCCGCTGGAGGCGCCCATCTCCGGCAGCGCGACGCCGTCGGCGACCTCGAGGGTCTCCAGCTCGTCCGCGTCGAAGCCGTCGAAGGCCTGCTCGTCGGCGTTCTTGATGTCCTTGGCGGTCATGTGACTTCTCCTTGACTAGGAATTCCTGATGGGATTTCTCCGGGACTGCCGCTCGGAATTCGGAGAACCCGCGCCGGGATTTCCCGCGGGTTTTTCCTTTCCCGTCCGGCTCTGGAATTCATCTTGCTCGACCCGTCACCGCCGCACCAGACCTCCTGGCCTCCGGCTGACATTTATCACGCGCCGGATGACGTTTCTTCCGGCGCCGGCAGGGCCCATTCCGGGCTGTTCACCATGTGCCATTCGCTGCCGGGCCGCTCGGGTATGCCGGCGTCGGGCCCCGGGGTGCCGAGGAGGAAGTCCCCCACCGACGACTCCTGGAGGTAGTCCAGGCCGAGGACGCGGGCGGACAGGTCGGCGTCCCCGTTGCCGAGGCCGCAGGGCGCGAGGCCCATCGCCGTGGCCACCAGGTACATGGTCTGGTAGAGGACGCCGGTGTGGCGCAGCGTCGTCGCGTAGGCCATCGCCCGGTACTTCCACGCCATGCGCTGGAACCGCGACGTCACCGTGAACAGGACGTCGGGGTGGACGTCGAAGCCGACCGAGCGCGAGGCCACGCCGAGCAGGGAGCGCCGGTCGTGCGCCGACTCGTTGACGAGGACGAGGCGGTGCGCGTACGAGTCGTAGTGGTAGACGCCGGGCGCGAGGCCCTCGCAGCGCTCCACCGTGACGTACAGCTCCAGTTCGTAGAGCGAGCCGCCGCTCGGGTAGGGGCGGGAGACGACCTCGTCGCGGTCGGTCGCGTCGGGCGGCGCGTGATGGACGCGGATGCGCTGCACCCGGTAGAGGAACTCCCCCAACTCCCGTGCCGTGAGCGGTCGTTCGCCGAAGGTGCGGTGGGACCGGCGGGTCTCCAGCGCGGTGGTCAGTGACGGGTCGCGGGCGTCGAGGTCGGCGCGGCGCGGCCGGTACAGGTCGGTGGCGGGGCCCGCGGGCGGCGGCTTCACGGCGGGCCGCGGCTCGATCTCGCCGCGGTAGGGGTACAGGGCGCCGAACGCCTCGTCGAAGCGGCCGGAGCGGACGCGGGAGTGGAAGAGCAGGTCGTGGAAGTCCCACTGGCGCAGCACGGGTTCGGTGTCGGAGGGGAACGTCCCGTCGGCGCCGGCGACCTCGACGAGGTCCGCGCCGACGAGATGCGCGAGCACGTCGAGCGTCTCCGGTCCGCTCAGGCCCGTACCGGCACCGGCCCGGGCGGCGGCGCCGGGCTGTCCGAGCGCGGCCACCAGCTGCCGGGCGGCGGGGTCGGCCAGGACGGCGCGGAACTTCGCGAGCGGTGACTCCAGGACGAGAACGTCCTCGCGGCTGCGGCACAGGGCGAACCGGGACAGCCGCACCCGCGCGTCGGCCGCGACGGACGCGACCCGCCCGCGGGCGTCGCGCGTCGTCGGCTCCAGGCGCAGCAACTCCCGCCTGTCGGACGGTGGTTGATGGGTGAGGACGCTGTGGGCCAGCAGGTGGCCGGCCCGCTCGAAGAGCGCGTCGGCGCGACGGCGGCCGGCGTCGTCGAGCCCCGCGCAGAGCTCCTCGTGCGGCAGCGGTCCCGCGACGAGCCGGTCCAGGACCGTACGCAGCGCGCCGCCCACCGGGCGCAGGACGAGGGAGGTGACGGGGGCGCGCAGGACGGCGGTGTCCGTGGCCTCGTCGTGGACGACCTGTACATCGGTGCGCAGCGCCCGGACCGGCCGGGCGGGTGGGAAATCCTTCACGGATACGGATACGGGTACAGGTACGGGTTCGGGTACGGATGCGGATGCGGATGCGGATGCGGGTACGGATGCGGAATTCATGAAGTCACTCTGACGCCCGCTACACCGGCGGCTCCGTTCCCGTACGCACGAAATGACAGTCACCATTCCCGCGCGTGACCGGGGTCATGAAAGCACGTGACACATGCCAGGGCCGGGCCGTTTTCGCTCGGAGATCCGGCGACCGCGGCACAGGATCAGAACACGAATTCCCCACGCTCAACAGACAAGGAAGACAGCCGTGTTCACTCGTCGTCACGCGATACGCCTCGGTCTCACCACCGGTGCCGTCGGGGCGGTCGGCGCCGCGGGCGGCGTCTTCCAGACCCTCACCTCGGGGCAGCCGGCCGCGGCGGCCTCCGGCGCGGTTCCGGCACGGGCGGCGGCGCCGTCCGTCGCGCCGTTCTCCGTGCCGCTGACGGTGCCGCCGGTCCTCGCCCCGTACCGCAGGACCGCCCGCGCCGACCACTACCGGATCACGATGCGGCGCGCGAGCAAGGAGATCCTGCCGGGCACCCGCACCGACGTCCTCACCTACAACGGCTCGTTCCCGGGCCCGACGATCCGGGCCCGGCGCGGCAGGACGGCCGTCGTCGAGCAGATCAACGCGCTGGACATGCCGACCTCCGTACACCTGCACGGCGGCAACAACCCGGTGGAGCACGACGGCGGCATGATGGACACCATCGCACCGGGCCGCCGGCGCACCTACGTCTACGAGAACGATCAGCCGGCCGCCACCCTGTGGACGCACGACCACGCCCATCACATGGAGTCCGAGCACGTCTACCGGGGCCTTTCCGGTCTCTACCTGCTCGGTGACGCCGCGGAGGACCGGCTCGGCCTGCCGTCGGGGAAGTACGACATCCCCCTCGTCCTGCGGGACGCGCGGTTCGACGAGAACGCCGCCATGGTCTACACGATGGACGACGCCGAGAACCGCACGACGCTGCTGGTCAACGGCAGGCCGTGGCCGTATCTGAAGGTCGAGGGCCGCAAGTACCGCTTCCGGCTCGTCAACTCGTGCAACCTGCGGATCTTCGTCCTCGCCCTGTCCGACGGCAGCACCACCCAGCACCCCGTGCAGCAGATCGGCTCGGACGGCGGCCTCCTCGCGGCGCCCGCCGAGACACCCGTCCTGGTGCTCTCCCCCGGTGAACGCATCGACTTCGTCGTCGACTTCGCGCAGTACGCGCCGGGCACGCGGCTCGTCCTCGCCAACATGCTGGGGCCGGGCCCGACCGACCTCGTCGGCCAGGTCATGCGGTTCGACGTCGGGGAACGCACCCCCGACGCCAGCCGCGTCCCGGCCGCGCTCGCCACACTGCCCGCGCTGCCCACGCCGACCGTCGAGCGCTCCTTCGACCTCACCATGGACGAGCCGGGCAGCGGCCACCAGGCGTACATCAACGGGAAGACCTTCGACCCCGACCGCATCGACACCCACATCGCGTGGGGCACCACCGAGGTGTGGACGGTCACCAACAAGAGCGCCACCATCCCGCACAACTTCCATACGCACCTGGTGCAGTTCCGCATCATCGAGCGCGACGGACAGCCGCCTTATCCGGCCGAGGCCGGGCTGAAGGACACCGTCCTGCTGTTCCCGGGGCAGACCGCGAAACTCCAGCTCACCTTCGATACGCACCGCGGTGTCTATCCGTACCACTGCCACATGATCGACCACAGCGCCATGGGAATGATGGCGCAGCTCAAAATCGCCTGACCGCCGCCGGTCCGCGATCCGGAAAGGAGGACCATGAACTCCCCCAGCATTTCCCGCCCTTACACCCGCCGTGTGCTCGCCGCGCTCGGCCGCGACCCCGAGCGGATCGTCCTGCGCCGCCCCGGCACGGCGGTGACGGCGGCCGGACTGCGCGCGTCCGTGCTCGGCTGCGCCGCCCTGCTGCGCGCCCACGGTGCCGGGCCCGGCACCACCGTCGCCATCCTGACGGGCCCCAACCATCCGTCGATGCTCAGCGCCCGCTACGCCGCGCACCTGCTCGGCGCGACCTCGGTCTACATCCGCTCGATGAACCCGCGCACGGACACGGAGACCTTCACCCTGTCCACGCAGGCCGAGGTCCTCGCCGCCCTGGACGTCCCGCTGCTGCTCGTGGACGACACCGACGAGGACAGCGCGGCCCGCGGCAGGTGGCTGACGCTGCGCCGCCCGGGGCTCACCGTCCTGGCGATCCCCCGCCCGGCGGGCGACGCCTTTGAGGCGGTGCCGGACACGCCGCCGCCGCGCGCCGACGACCTCGCCGTCGTCGACTTCACCAGCGGAAGCACCGGCCGGCCCAAGATGGTCGGGCAGCGCTACCGCACCCGTGAACACCTCGTCGGCCGCCTCGCCGACGGCCTCGACACCACGGGCCCCGCGACGCTGCTCTCCGTCACCCCCATCAGCCACACGACGGCGCCGATGGCCGACGCGGTGCTGTGCGGCGGCGGCAGCGTCGTCCTGCACGACGAGTTCGACGCCGACGCCACGCTCGAAGCCATCGCCGAACTCGGCGTCACCGACGTGTACTTGGCCGTCCCGCACCTGTACCGGCTGCTCGACCGTCCGCTCATCACCTCCTACGACCTGTCGTCGCTGCGCCGCATCACCTACAGCGGGACCCCGGCCGCCCCCGACCGGGTCCGCCAGGCGGTCGAGGTCTTCGGCGACGTCCTGATCCAGGTGTACGGGACCACGGAGGCGGGCGGCATCAGCAGCCTCACGCCGCTCGACCACCGGGAGCCCGAACTGCTCGGCTCGGCGGGGCGCCCCTTCCCCTGGGTGCGCGTCGAGATCCGGGCGCCCGGCACCGGCACCCCGCTCGGGCGCGGGCAGAGCGGCGAGATCTGGGTCGACTCCCCCACCGTCTCGGCCGGTTACCTGGGCGACGCGGAGCTGACCGGAGCCACGTACCGGGACGGCTGGCTGCGCACCGGCGACCTCGGACACTGGGACCGCTACGGCTATCTGCGCCTGGACGGCCGGGTCGGCGACGTGATCAAGCACGGCGGTCTCAAGCTCGACCCGGCGGCCATCGAGGCGGCGCTGATGCGCCACCCGCAGGTGCGGCAGGCGGCGGTGTTCGGGGTGCGCGACGAGCAGTTCGTGGAGCAGGTGCACGCCGCCGTCGAGCTGTACTCGGGCGCCGCCCACACCTCCTGCGACCTGCGGGACTACGTCGCGGCGACGCTCACGCCCGAGCACGCCCCGGTCGCCGTGTCCGTGTGGCCGCGGCTGCCGCTCACCCCGTCCGGCAAACCGGACCGCGCGCGGCTGCGCTCCCTGGCCGTCCCCGTACGGGCCCGGCCGGCGGCTCCGCGCGACGGTTCCCCGGCACGCGGTGCGCCGGCCGGCGCACCACCTCGCGCAACAGAAAGGGCGCTCCATGACCGGATACGGCCACTTCGCCCGGTCCCTGCGGCTGCGGCGGCTCTACCGCCACAGCACGGCCGGCCTGATGATCACCCCTCTCGACCATTCGATCAGTGACGGGCCCGTGGTGCCCAAGGGCACGACCCTCGACGAACTCGCCGGGCAGCTCGCCGCGGGCGGCGCCGACGCGGTCGTCGTGCACAAGGGCAGCGTCCGCCACATCAGCCCGGAGCGGTTCGCCGCGATGTCGCTGATCATCCACCTCAACGCCTCGACGAGTCAGGCCCTGGACCCCGACGCCAAGTACATGGTCACGCAGGTCGAGGAGGCCCTGCGGCTCGGCGCGGACGCGGTCAGCGTCCACGTCAACGTGGGCTCGGACGACGAACGGCAGCAGATCGGCGACCTCGGACGGATCGCCGACGCCTGCGACCGGTGGAACCTGCCGCTGCTCGCCATGGTCTACGCCCGCGGCCCGCGCGTCACCGACCCGCGCGACCCCGGCATGGTGGCGCACGCCGTCACCGTCGCCGCCGACCTCGGCGCGGACCTCGTCAAGACCGTCTTCCTCGGCTCCACCGCGGAGATGCTCGACCTGACCGCCGCCTGCCCGGTGCCGGTCCTCGTCGCGGGCGGCCCCGCGATGGCCACCGAGCGGGACGTCCTCACCTATGTACGGGGCGCCCTCGCGGGCGGCGCGGGCGGGGTGGCGATGGGCCGCAACATCTTTCAGGCCGCGGACCCCCGGCGGCTCGCCGCGCAGGTGGCCCGCCTGATCCACCACTTCCCCGAACAGCACTTCGGCCCGGTCGGCTTCCCGGCCGCCGACGCCGACCCGACCGTGCGCCTGACCCCCGACCACCTGACCGACCTGCCCGACCTGACAGGAGACCCGCATCATGACGGACGCCAAACTGTGCTGGCTTGACATCCGCGGCGCCGGCGACGCCACCGCCGCCGTCCTCGAAGAGGCCCTGCACCAGCGGATCGACGGCATCGTCGCCGCCGACCCGGCCGCCTTCGCCGACCTGCCGCCCCTGGTCCGCAAGGTCCTGCTGTACGAGGCCGGGCCCGACGCTGTCCCGGCCGACCTCGGCGCCGCCGACCTGGTCGTCGTCGCGGGCGGCAAGGACGAGCGGGCCGCCCTCGAAAAGGCGCACCCGGGCGTCCAGTTCGGGCGCTACGTCGAGATCGTCGACGCCGACACCCTGGAGGACGCCTGCCTCGCGGCCCGTCTGGAGCCGTGGGCCGTCCTGGACTTTCGCGACCCGACGAAGATCCCGCTGGAGATCGTGATCGCGGCGGCCTCGGGCGCCCCGGGCTCGATCATCACCACGGCGGCCGACACCGACGAGGCCGAGATCGTCTACGGCGTCCTCGAACTCGGCTCGGACGGCGTGCTGATGCGGGGCGCCAAGGTCGGCGACGCGACCGCGCTGCGGGCGGCGGCGGCCGCCCGCGCCGGCAAGGTCGACCTGGTGGAGCTGACCGTCACCGCCACCACCCACATCGGCATGGGCGAGCGGGCCTGCGTCGACACCACGACGCACTTCCGCAAGGACGAGGGCATCCTCGTCGGCTCGCACTCCAAGGGCATGGTCCTGTGCGTCAGCGAGACCCACCCGCTGCCGTACATGCCGACCCGCCCGTTCCGGGTCAACGCCGGGGCGCTGCACTCGTACACCGTCTCCGAGGAGGGGCGTACGAACTACCTCAGCGAACTCCACGCGGGCAGCAAGGTCCTCGCCGTCGACGTGGAGGGCCGCACCCGGCCCGTCTCCGTCGGCCGGGTCAAGATCGAGACCCGGCCGCTGATCTCCATCGACGCGGTGGCCCCCAGCGGCCAGACCGTCAACCTGATCCTCCAGGACGACTGGCACGTGCGGGTCCTCGGCCCCGGCTCGGCGGTGCTCAACTCCACGGAGCTGAAGCCGGGCGACCGCATCCTCGGCCACCTGCCGACCGCGGACCGCCATGTCGGCTATCCGATCCAGGAGTTCTGCCTGGAGAAGTGAGGACAGCGTTCGCAGTGTTCCGCCCAGCCCCGGCACGCCTCGTGCCGGGGCCGGCGCATGTGCGGCGCCTCTCGGGGCCCGGGTCACAGGAGTCCGTGCTCCCCCGCGATGCGGGCCGCGTCGAACCGGTTGCGTCCGCCGAGCTTCTTGATCGCGGCCGAGGTGAGGTTGCGTACGGTGCCCGCCGCGAGGAACAGCTCGCCCGCGATCTCCTTCACCGTCGCCCCGCTCGCGGTCAGGCGCAGGACGTCCGTCTCCCGCGTACTGAGCGAGGACTCCCCCGCGTCGGCGGGCCGCAGCAGCGACGGGTCCACGGTCAGGCAGCCGCCCGCGACCCCCATCAGCGTCGTGACGAGCTGCGGAAGCCGGGCGTTCTTCGGTACGACGCCCAGCGCGCCCGCGGCGACCGCCCGGTCCACCACGGACGGGGTCGCCGCCCCCACCATCAGCGCGACCCCGCACTTCGGGTACAGGCTGCGCACCTCCATGGCGACCTGCAGCGCCTTGCCGCCCAGAGTGGGCTCGCCGAGCAGCAGCACGGTGGGCCGGTGCCGTTCGACGGCGGGCAGGACCGCGTCGCAGGACGTGGCGAGACCCACCACGCTGAGCCCCTCGATGCTGTTGAGCGTCTCGGCGAAGGCCTCGAGGACGAGTTGGTGGTCGCCGGCGACGACCAGGCGTACGGACATAGCGCATTCCCCCATGACGTGTCGTCAGCACTCCTGACGTGAACCGTGCCGGGCGGTCAGCCGCCCCATGACCTCCTGGACCAGCCGCTCCTGGTCCGCCGTCTCCTCGACCGCCTCGACCTCCAGGTACGCGGCGCGGGGCGGCAGCGCCGCCGCGATCGCCCCGGACAGGACCCGCATGGCCGCCGGTAACGGCCCGGCCGCACAGCCCGGCGGGATCACCACCACGCAGGCGGTGGCGGCGCCGAGGTCCGCCGCGATCTGGCCCGGCAGCGCCCCGAAGGTCTCCGCCCGCTCGGTGTCGACCTGGTAGGGCAGTGCGACCAGCCCGATGTCCGCCAGCTCCTTGCAGAGGAACGCCGCGTTGGTGGCCGCGTCGTCCGCGCGCCCCGGATGCCCCGCGGCGACCACCGCCACCGCCGCGCCCGCCGCGCACAGCCGGGTGGCGATGCGGCGGCCCACGCCCGCGGTCGCGTCGACGACGAGGACGACGGCGCCGGCGAGGGGCGGGGAGGAGAAGGTAGTTGAAGGGGGCACCGGAACTCCCGAACGGGGTAGTGTGACGAATATGTGAACGATCACGGGGGCGTCGATCGTGACGATCCCCCATGCCTGTCGTTCGTGCCGCGCGGCGGGCGCGTGCGGACGGCCGGCCCGTACATGCGGTTCAGGGGGACACCACGTGGCCGAGTCATCAGCTCTGGACCAGGAGACGCTCGGCGTCTACCGGGCGATCCTGTTCCACAAGGAACACGACCCCGACCGGCTCGCCCAGCTCCTCGACATCGATCTCAGCTGTGTGAAGGCGGCCCTGGACCGCCTGTCCGACCTCTCGCTCCTGGCACCCTCACGGGACTCGCCCGGAGCCCTGCGCGCGGTCAACCCCTCGCTCGGCCTGAAGGTCCTGCTCCAGCGCGAGCAGGACGAACTGGCCTGGCGGCAGCAGCGCATCGAGCAGAACCGGGCCGCGCTCGCGGCCCTTGCCGCCGAGTACGCCACCTCCAGCCGGCCCGGCACGGACGGCACCGAGGAGCTCGACAACGTCGACGACATCCGGATCCGGCTGGAGGCCCTCGCCGAGTCCTGCCGCCACGAGTCCCTGGCGTTCCATCCCGTGAGCGGTCTGACCGAGGAGTCGATCGAGGCGGCCCGGCCGCTGAACGAGCGGGCGTTCGCCCGCGGCGTCCGGTTCCGCTCGATCTACCTCGACAGCGTCACCAACGACCGGGTGACCAAGGCGCACGCGCAGTGGATGGCGGAGCGCCACAGCGAGATCCGCACGTCCCCGACGCTGCCCATGCGGCTGCTGATCGTCGACACGAGCGCGGCGGTCGTCGCCGGACTGCCCGGCCAGACGGGGCCGTCGGCGCTGGTGTTCAGCAGCCGGCCCGTGGTGCTCGCCATGCGCGCCCTGTTCGAGGCGTACTGGGAGCACGCGTCGCCCTTCCACCAGGAACCGTCCGGCACCGACCCGGCGAGCGAACTCACCCCGCAGGAACGCAAACTGCTCCAGCTCCTCGCCACCGGCCTCACCGACGAGGCCGTGGCGCGGGCGCTCGGCATCGGTGTCCGCACGGAGCGGCGCATCGTGGCCGAACTGATGGAGCGGCTCGGGGCGTCCAGCCGGTTCGAGGCGGGGGTCCAGGCCAATCGCCGCCAGTGGATCTGACGGCGTCACGGCTTGACCGGCGGCGCGGGCCAGACGAAGTCGTCGGGCGAGTTCGTCGGCCCGGCCGGCCAGACGAAGTCGCCCGGCGCCTTGCCGCCCTCGACGGGCCAGGTGAAGTCGGACGCGGAGTCCAGGGCGGTCCGGACGTCCCGGAGGTCCGTCAGCCCGCCGTGGCCGGGGCGGCCCGACGGCGGCGTGGGCCAGGTGAAGTCCTGGGTCGTGACCTGCGGCGTCCCCAGCCCGTCGGCCGCCTGGGCGGGCGCCGCGCAGGCGATCCCGGCCAGGACGCCGGCGGCGGCGAGGGTGACGATAGCGGAGATACAACGGTTGGTACGGGCCACGACAGGTCTCCATTCCATGCGGTCGGACGTGTGCGGATCAGTGCGCATGGAGCCGGTGGTACTTCAGCTCCCCCGGGCCGGATCGCGTTCCCCGCGCTTTCCGGCCGCTGAGAAGAGAAAACCACCCCGCCCCCGCCCCTGTCCGCATCGCACGAGGTCAGGAAGTTGCCTGGCAGGGAACTGCCGACCCCCGGCGCCCGGTGCATGGCGCGTGGCGCCATTGTGGTGCCATAGTGGCGTCATGGATCTCACGCCGTACGTCGACACCCTGCGCCGCGAGCTCGCGGTGGCCGCCGAAGCCGGGGGTGAGGAAGCCCGGGAGCTGGCCGAGCGGCTCACCGCTCCGCTGGAGTCGGCGGCTCGGCTGACGCTGCTCGGCGCGCTCTCCGCCGCGATGAGTGATGTCACCCGGGAGCTGGCGCCGGGCTCGGTCGACGTGCGGTTGCGGGGGATCGAGCCCGACTTCGTCGTGACGCTGCCGCCCGGCGATCTGCCGCACGGGCGGCCGGCGCCGCGGGAGGAGCTCCCGGTGGCGCCCGAGGGCGGTGACGAGGGCGGCACCGCGCGCGTCAATCTGCGGCTGCCCGCGCATCTGAAGGCGCGTGCCGAGGAGGCGGCCGGGCGGGAGGGTCTGTCGGTGAACGCCTGGCTGGTGCGGGCCGTCGCGGCCGCCGTCGAGCCGGGTGGTGCGCGGTCGCGCGCCGCCGAGAGACCGCGGGCTGTCGGGCAGAGCTTCACCGGCTGGGTGCGTTAGCGCTCGGAGCCACACGTCGCGCCCCTCCCCCGTGTCCACCCCCCTACGCCTCGTCCCCGTGCGGGACGCCAGACGGGACAGTCATGCCTGCTTTTGAGACTCCTCAGCCGATCTCGGTGACCGCGCACCTGGAAGCCGGGTCGCTTCAGGTCGTGGCCGGTGAGCGGGGCGAGACCGTCGTCGAGGCGCGGCCCCGCGATCCGGGGCGGGAGCTGGACGTCAGGGCCGCCGCGCAGACCGAGGTGGCTTTCGCGGACGGCACGTTGCAGATCAGGACGCCCAAGGGCGCTCTGTTCGGCCTCGGCCGCACCGGCACCGTCGATGTCACGGTCGAACTGCCCGCCGCGTCGCGCCTCGACGTCACCGGCGCCTGGGCGCACGTACGGGGCGAGGGCACGCTGGGCGAGGTCCGGGTGAAGACCTCGTCGGGTGATGTCCGGTTCGGCACCACGGGGCCGCTGCATCTGACGGCGACCCACGGGTCCCTGTCCGTGGAGCGGGTCAGAGGCGCGGCGGAGATCACCACCAGCTCCGGGAGTCTGCGCGTCGGGTCGGTCGAGGGCACCGCCGTCCTGAGGAACTCGCACGGCGGCACGACTCTCGGCGACATCACCGGTGATCTGCGGGTCAGCGGCGCCAACGGGGACATCACGATCGGCCGGGCCGAGGGTTCCGTCACCGCGACCACCGCCCACGGCACCTTGCGCCTCCTCGACGTGGCGCGCGGCACCGTCCAGCTGGAGACCTCCGACGGGGCCATAGAGGTCGGCATCCGCGAGGGCACGGCCGCCTGGCTCGACGTCGGTTCCGTCTCCGGGCAGGTGCTCAACTCCCTCGCCGCGTCCGCGAGTCCGGCCGACGCCGAGGAGACCGTCGAGGTGCGGGCCCGTACGCGGCACGGCAATGTCGAGGTGCGGCGCGCCCTCGGCTGAGCCCGGCCGAGCGGAGCCGAACAGGGCCGAGCCGAGCCGGGCGAAGCCGAGCCCGGCCGACCCGAACGCAGCCGCCCCGTACGCGTTCAGCCGACGGGCGCCTCCCGCCGGCCGGCCTCCGCGCCATGGACGCGCAGCAGCGGCACCCCGGTCGTCGCCACCACCGCCGCCAGGCCGAAGGCGCAGAACCACAGCGCGCCCTGGTTGCCGACGGCTCCCGCGACGACGCCCGCGAGGAGCGAGCCCAGGGGCAGGCTCGACATGATGCCGACGCGGGCCGCCGCGTTGACGCGGCCGAGCACGGGGGCGGGGGTGAGGCGCTGGCGCAGGGTCACCAGGGCGACGTTGATCAGGGGCGAGCTGAGGCCGAACGCGAACTGGGCGGCGGCGAATCCGGCCCACGACCAGTCCCGGGTGGTGGCGGCGAGGACGAAGCCGCCGCCGGTGAGCAGCGCGAGGCCGATGAGGACGGTGCGGGGTTCTCCGCCGCGGGCGATGACGCGCGTCACGCACGCCGACCCGATCAGGGCGGCCGCTCCTTCCGCGGCGAGGCAGACGCCGATGGTGCGCGGCGAGAGGCCGAGGTCGCGGGTGGCGTAGAGGACTTGGAGGGCCATCAGGCCCGCGGTGAAGAGGTTCGAGGCCGCTCCGGCGACGATCACGAGCTGGACCGGGCGGTGGCGGGCGATGAAGCGGAACCCTTCGGCCAGGTCGTCGCGGAGCCGGTGCCGGGCGGGCGCGGAGGGGACGGCTTCGGGGGGCGGCGGCGGGGTGCGCCGTGCCGTGATGGCGAGGACGCAGGCGGCGGAGACGGCGTAGGACGCGGCGTCGAGGGTGAGCGCCCCCGCCGGGGAGAACTGCACCACGAGGAACCCGGCCGCGCTCGGCCCGACGAGCTGCGCGAACGAACGGCTCATCTCCAGGCGGCCGTTGGCGCGCGCGAGGTCGTCGGCGGCGACGGTGTGCGGCACGAGCGTCTGGTAGGCGACGTCGAAGAAGACGCCGAAGCAGCCGATGGTGAAGGCGAGGAGCAGCAGGAGGGGGACGGAGAGCAGGCCGAGGGCGGACAGCAGCGGGATCGCGCCGATCAGCAGGGCCCGGAACACATGGCACACGAGCATGGTCCGGCGCTGGTCGTGCCGGTCGGACCAGGCGCCGGCGAGGAGGCCGAGCAGCACGATCGGCAGCCAGCCGGTGGCGGTGATGAGGCCCATCTGCGGGCCGGACGCGTCGAGGGTGAGCACCGCGGTCAGCGGCAGGGCGACGAGCGTGACCTGCGTGCCGAACAGGGAGATCGTCTCGCTGCACCACAGCAGCGTGAAGTCGCCGCGGCGCGGCCCGCTCCCGCGGGTGGTGGCGCCGTCCGTGGGACGGTCCTTGACGCCGCTCACCGCAGGAAGGTGACGGTCACGGACCGCCGGGGCGGGGCCGTGGGCGCCGGGCTGCGGACCGCGTGCCAGGAGGCGTCGGAGCGGACGAGGACGGCGCTGGTGCCGAGCAGCGGCGGGTGCGCGGCCGTGGGACGGGTGGCGTCGCGGCCGTCGAGGACGAGCAGTTCGCCGCCGTCGGCGCGGGTCCAGCCGTCGCTCAGGTAGAGGATCTGGGTGACGATCTTCTCGGCCTTGTCGACGTGCGGCGAGAGCCAGTCGCCGCCCGCGTACTCCCACAGGTTGACCGACAGCCGTGCACCGGCCAGGTCGATGCCGGTCAGGCGGGCCATCTGCGCGCGGTAGGCGGGGGAGGTCAGCGTGGAGAGCAGCTCGGGCCACGGGCCGCCGGGCCAGGAGTCCGGGTCGTCGACGGCGAGGGGGCGGGTGGCCATGCGGTAGGTCTTGTCGCCCTCGTACTGCGCGCAGGGCGCGAGGGCGAGCGTGTCGAAGGAGCGGGCCAGTTCTTGCGCGAGTCGGGGGGCGAGGGCCTGGTCGAGCCAGGCGTGGGACCAGGGCCGGGTCCGCAGGCGGGCCCCGGCCAGGGCCTCGGTGACGGTGCGGTGCCGGACATCGGTGGACATGCGGACTCCTGGGGTCACAGGGCCGACGGGAGCGGGGAGCGGGCGAAGCAGCCGGCGAGCTTCTCCGGCAGATGGTCGTAGCCGCGTTCGAGGTGGCGGGTGCCCGTGATGTGCACGGGCCCGCCGTCGGCGGCGAGGGCGGCGACCAGGAGGGCGGCGGCGCAGCGCAGGTCGGTGGCGTGGACCTCGGCCCCGCCCGCGGGGACGCGCAGGGGCGAGGCGCCGACGAGGACGCCGTCGGCGGTGTGGCGGGTGTCCGCGCCGAGCGCCGCGAGTCCGTCGAGGTGGTGGTAGCGGCCCTGCCACACGCCGTCGACGATCCGGGTGGGGCCCGGGCACCGGGTGGCGAGGACGGTGAACAGGGGCTGCGAGTCGCTGTAGATGGTGGTGGGGTCGACGCGGATCTCGGGCAGCGGGGCGAAGCGGCCGTCGCGCGGGGCGCCGACGAGGACGCCGCCGTCGTGCTCGGCGAACCGCACACCGGCGGCGCGCCACAGCGCGTGCTCCGCCCGCAGCCCTTCGCGCAGCGTGTTCATGGTGACGTTGGTGAGGTGGACGCGGCCGCCGGTGACGGCGGCGACGGTCGTCCACGTCACCACTTCGAGGAGGTCCGGCGGCAGGTCGTAGGTGAGCAGGTCCTGGCGGCGGGCGGGGCGCGGGGTGATCTCGATGCGGTCCGGTGCCCGCCGCACGCCGACGCCGTCCTGTTCCAGGAGGCACAGGAGCGACTCCAGTTCCGCCTTGCGGTAGGGGCGGTGCAGCACGGTGGTGCCGTCGGCGAACGCGGCGGCGAGGACGGCGGCCTTGGTGGCTCCCGAGTACTCGGCTCCGGTGAGCCGGTCCTGGTCGTCGGCGAACAGGCCGAGGTCGAGTTCGACGGCCCGGTAGCGCCGTGCGGGCAGGGTGAGTTCGCGGCGTACGGCGTCGAAGCGGGCGCCGAAGTGTTCCAGTACGCGCACGATGTGGTGCCAGGGGCGGGCGCCGCGGTCCTGGGCGCTGCCTATGGGGCAGCCGCCGAACGCGGAGAAGCCGACGCGGCCCTGGCGGGCGAGGAGCGGGGGCAGGAGGTAGAGGCTGCCGTGGATGTTCGCGGCGGCGGGCGGCAGCGTCGTGGCGGGGCCGGTCGCGTCGCCCGTGGACGGCAGGTCGCCGGGGGCGAGGACGAGGCCGGAGCCCGCCCGCGAGGTGTGGACGCCCAGTGGGGGCAGCAGCTCCAGGTAGGTGCGGGTCTCCAGGATGTCGGGCACGTTGGTGAGGACGGTGCGGCGCCGGGAGCCGACGGCGTAGGCGACGGCGAGCACCATGACGTGCTTGAAGCCGGAGACGCTCGCGCGGCCGCGCGCGGGGTTGCCGCCGCGCACCGTGAGACGGTCCGGGACCGGGGCGGGAGGACGGGCCGGGGCCAGGACGGGGGAAAGGGTCGGGGCGTTGCTGCTCACGGTGGTCTCCGCCTTTCAGAGAGATCGGTCTGCAAGCGGTCTTTCGAGGAGTGCGGTCAGGGGCCGCAGGTCGTCCCAGACGGTGGTCGTGGCCCGTTCGGCGGCGGGGAGGCCCGCTCGTCCGTCGCGGTCGAGGAGCGCGGTGCGAAAACCGTGGGCGCGGGGGCCCGCGACGTCGCAGTCGTAGCGGTCGCCGACGAACAGGGTCTCGGCGGCGGTGCACGGGCCGAGTGCGTCGAGGACGCTCGTGAACATGCGCGGGTGCGGTTTGCGGGCGCCGGTCCGCCACGACACGACGCAGGCCCGCGGGCCCAGTCCGGGGCCGAGCAGGGCGTGCAGCTTGCCCTCGACGTCGGGCGAGGCGTTGGAGCACAGGACCCACGGGATCCGGTGCTCGCGCAGGGCGCGCAGGGCGGGGCGCACGTCCTCGTAGAGCGCGAGGCGGCGGGTGTGGAGGACGGCGCGGAGCTCCTCGACGAGCGCCGTGGTGACGGGTACGCGGGCGTAGTCGGCGGCGGCGCGCCAGCTGTCCTCCTCCCAGCGCGCGTAGGCCTCGGCGGTGACCGGCGCGTCGCTCTGGGCGGTGCCGTTCACCCCCTCCACCAGGTCGACGAGGTGGACGGTGTCGATCCGGGCGCGGTCGGGGGCCGCGTCGTACAGGACCTGGGCGGGGCTGCCGACGGTGCCGGGCTCCCAGTGGCCGAGGGTGCCGAAGAAGTCGAACGCGACGGCGCGCGGCGGCGTCGGCGTGGTCACGCGCATCGGGTGCTCCTGTCGGGGGCGAGACGGGCGAGGAGGGCGGTCAGGTCGGGGGCGCGTCCGACGTACAGCGGCCGCAGTCCGTGCGTGTGCGCGAGGCGGCGGGTGCGCGGCAGTTCGACGCGGCGGTAGTGGGCGGCGGTGCGGGCGATGCCGGTGAGTCCGCGCCCGGCCCGCAGGCGTCCTTCGGCGCGCAGGCCGAGGGGCAGGTCCTCGGTCCGGCCGAGGTAGATGCCGAGCGTCCGGCGGGCGAGGCGCCCCAGGCAGACGGCCGGGCCGGGGTCGACGACGATCAGATGGGTGGCCCGGCGGACGCGGATGTCCAAGGTCGGCTGGAAGTTCCCGGCGATGATCCAGCTGTCCCGGCCGGTGACCTCGCGCTGGCGGGCGCGCCACACCTCGGGGTCCGGGCGGGTCCAGCCGCTGCCCCAGTACAGGTCGTCGAGGTCGTACAGGGGCACGCTGGTGCGGGCCGCGAGGGCGGTGGCGAGACGGGACTTGCCCGCTCCCGGGGCTCCGACGACTACGAGCCGCATGACGCCTCCCCCGATCGGTCCGCGCCCGCGTCCCCGGTGCGGGCCCAGTGGGCGTGGAGGAGGAGCGCGCGGCGTGGTGCGCGGGCCCGCGCGTCGACGGGGAACACCTCGTGCCAGGAGTGCTCGGAGCGGGCGAAGGCCAGGGAGTTGCCGTCGCCGGGCAGGAACGTCGCGGCGGGCTCGGGGGCGGTCTCCGTCGGGTAGAGGCCGAGGCCGCCGCCCCAGTGCGGGAGCCAGCCGGGGCAGAGGTAGAGGTTCTGGGAGAACGCCTTGTCGGCGCGGTCGGTGTGGCGGGACATCCAGCCGCCGTGCCGGTACTCGGTCAGCCGGACCTCGATGTCGAGGGGTGCGGCGGGCAGGCCGAGCAGCCGCAGCATGAGGGCGCCGTGGGCCGGGTCGGTCAGCCGGTTCACCGCCGCGCGCCAGACGGGGTCGAGGCCGTCGAGGACGGGGGCGGGGGTGCCGTGCCGGTGGAGGGTGAGCGCGTGGACGGTGTACGTCTTGTCGCCGCCGTCGCGGTGGCGGGCGGTGCGCAGGAGGTGGGCGGGGAAGGTCGCGGTGAGGCGGGCCGTGGCGGCGGCGCCGAGCAGGGCGCCGGGGCCGAGGACGACGTGCGGGAAGGGCCGGGTGCGGCGGGTGCCGGTCTCCGTTCCCGGTGCGGAGCCGGACAGGGCCGGTGCGGCGGTGGGCCGGGGCATCAGCGGGCCCTCCATCGGGTGCGCCAGGACCACATCTGGCTGCCGCTGACCACGACGGCCTTGACCGTGTGCAGTTGGTCGGTGAGGTCGTCGGGGACGGGCAGCGGCAGCCGTTCGGGCGTGGTGCCGAGGCGGGCGCGGCGGACGGGGAAGACGGTGGCGCTGTTCTTGAACGCGGCCTGCCACACGACGTGGCAACTGCCGTGCGCCGTCTCGGGGTTGACCTCCAGGGCGGGGTCGGGTCCGGGGACGAGGCGGAAGGTGACGCAGGAGTCGGTGGCGTCCGGGGTGACGCGGCGGCTGCCGCAGTGCGGGCAGTCGTGGCGCAGGCGGCCCGTGGAGCCGAGCAGGTCGCGGTAGGTGAGCACGTGCATGCGGCGGCCGCACACCTCGCAGCCCTCCTGGCCGAGCCGTTCGCCTTGCGGCCACATGGCCGAGGTGAGCAGGTCGGCCGGGTCCTGCTGGACGAGGAGCAGTTCGAGGGTCTCGGCGACGCCCTCGGCCCAGGCGTCGAGCAGTTGCCGGGTGGCCTCCTGTCCGCCGGGATGGGTGACGAGGCCGTGGGCGGCCCCGCCGGCGAGGCGGCGCACCGCGGTCAGCCGGGACGCCTCGTGCCGGTGGCGCAGCGCGGCCAGGCGTTCGCCGAGTTCGAGGGCGCGGCGCCGGGCGGGCGAGGAGACGAGCGCGCCCGTCAGCTGCCCGTACATCAGGCGCATCCGCTCCAGGTCCAGGCGGTGGCTGTCCAGGTCGGCGGCGCGCGGCGCCCAGTCGGGCACGAGGCGCACCACGTTTGGGGAGAGTCCTTCGGGCAGCACGAGGTGGCGGCGCCCGTAGGCGCTGTCGACGCCGGGGCGCAGGGCGGTGCCGTCCGACACGCGCAGGGCGAAGTGCCTCTCCCCGTCGTCGGGTCGGGCGACGTGGTGCACGCTCACCCCGCGGCCGGAGCGCGGGGTGGTGTCCCCGCCGGGGCCGGTGTCCTGCGCGCCGGGGGTGCCGAAGATCCGGTAGTGGACGCGGCCGCGGCCCGACACGTCGTCGAGGTAGGCGCGCACGCGGTGCGGCGTGCTGTCGCCGGCCAGCGCGTACAGGCCGTGGGTGATGGCCGGGGAGGCGGACGCGTTGCCGGGCGGCGCGACGACCGTGGCGGCGTATCCGTCGAGGAAGCCGACCACCACGTTGGTGCTGGAGGGGTAGGCGGGGTCGATGACCGAGCCGGCCTTGCAGGCGACGAGGGTCACGCTGCCGGCCTTGATGTCGCGGCACAGCAGCACGTTGCCGTGGTCGCGGGAGCGCTTGCAGGTGACGCCCGCCCGGCAGCCGCGCTCCAGGGGCGCGCCGGACGCCAGGTCCCGTTCGACGGAGGTGTACAGGCCGCACGCCACGAGGGGGCCGAGGTCGAGGTGGCCGCCGTCGCCGTGGGCGACCACGACGAGGCGGCGCACGCCCTCGGTCAGCACGCGGCGCAGCGCGTCGCGGTCCGGGGCGCAGTGCTCCCCGTCGAGCAGGACGGTGGCGTGCAGGGTGTCGATGAGCAGCGTGTCGTGGCGCCAGGCGACGTCGGGGGCGCGCAGGCCCTTGGCGCGGACGAACCGGACGCCTTCCGCGCCGAGTCCGAGGTCGCCGTCGTGGTGCGCCTGCAACGTGCGGTAGAGCGCGTTGAGTTCGCGGGGCGGGTCGCCGGGCTCCGCCGTCGTCGGGCAGAGCATCGGCAGCGCCCCCGGCCCCGGCGCGGGCGCGGGGTCGAGGCCGTACCAGTCGGCCACGGCCCGCCAGTGGTGGCCGGCGGGCGGCGCGGCGGGCGGGGTGCTGAGAGTGGTCATGCCCCGCCGACCTCCGCGAGGTGGTGCTCAAGGCGGTCCAGGAACCGTTCGCCGACCGGCCCGTGGGCGACGGTGAACCGCACGTGGTGGTGGAGTCCGGTGGTGCGGCCCATGTCCCGTACGCGGTAGCCGCTGTGCGAGAGGCGGGCGGTCAGCGCGGCGGCGGAGGCGGCCGTGGGGCGCGGTACGTGCAGGAAGTTGCCGCCGGACTCCGGTACGGGGTGGCCGAGCGCGGCGAGCCGTGCCCGGGCCGATTCCCGGGTGGCGGCGATGTCCCGCCACACCTGCGCGAAGCGGTCGTAGACCTGGCCGGTGCGGGTCAGGGCGTGCAGCGCCCAGGCGGAGACGTGGTCCTCCTGGCGGGCCGCGCGCAGCCGGTGCACCAGGTCGGGGCCGCCGCAGGCGACGGCGAGCCGGCCGCCCGCGAAACCGAACATCTTCGACCAGCTCAGCAGGGTCAGGCAGTGGTCGTCGGCCAGTGCGGCGACCTTCAGGGGGTCGCCGGCGAACCCGGCGTAGCAGCCGTCGACGACGAGCAGGTGTCCCCGGCCGCGGCACACGGCCGACAGTTCGGCGACGTGGCCGAGGTCCGGTGTGTGGCCGGCCGGGCCGTTCGGCCAGGAGACCACGACGAGAGCGGGCTCGGATTCCGCGGCGGCGGCGAGCATCGCCTCGGCGGACCCCGTGGCCGTGCCGTCCGGCGAGGCCACCTTCCGCAGCCGCCACAGCGGCGCGTCCACCGCCTGGGTCCACGCCTCGTAGTTGGGCTCCTGGAGCAGGAGGCCGCCCGGGAAGGCGCCGCGCAGCGAGGTCAGCAGGAGCCGGATCACGGCGTCCGAACCGGCGGAGAGCAGCAGGTGGTGCGGGGGAAGGCCGAGCAGTGCGCCCGCCGCGGCGGCGGCGGGCTCCTGCACCGGGTAGCCGCGGAGCACGGCGGGATCGAAGCCGTCCGTCAACTCCCTTACGAGCGAAGGCACTTGAGGATGGTGGAGTTCGTTGGAGCTGAGGTTCACGCGCGGGTCGGCCGCCCGCCGCTCCCGCACCACCGGCCGCGGGAGGAGCCGCCAGTGCGCCTCCCCGACGACGGTCATCGGGCCTGCTCCAGCCGCTGCGGGACGCGCCCGGTCACCGGGGTGACCCGGTCCTCACGGCCGTAGACCAGGTGGTAGAGGCGCTGGGCCGTCTCGCGGTCGGGCGCCTCGTCCGGGTGCAGGAGCTGCCGGTTGAACGCGGACGCCTCGGCGGGGCTCGTCGCGGCGCGCAGCCGGTCCATCGACGAGTACACCGTCGGCCGGACCCGGCCGTCCACCTCACGGATGGCGCGCACGGTGTCCTCGGCGCCCTGCGGGGTCGTCCCCGGCAGCCCCATGATGACGAAGCAGTTCAGTTCGACGCCGAGCCGGGCGCAGGCCGCGGCGAGCTCCTCGTAGCGCTGCTGCTCCATGCGCTTGAGGCGGGGCAGCGCGGCGTGCCCCGACGGGTCGAGGGTCTCCACGCCGACGCTGACGCGTACGCAGCCGGACGCGGCCATCGCCTCCAGGAGCGGTTCGCCGAGGTGGGCGACGGTCGTGGCGCACTTCCACGGGTACGGGCTGCCGAGGTCGATCAGTTCGCGGCACAGGCGCTCGGTCCACTTGCGGTCGAGCGTGAAGGTGGGCGCGTAGAACGCCACGTACTCGAAGGGGTGCGCCGCGAAGCTGGTCCGGATGTAGTCGACGGTCCGCTCGACGCTCAGCCTGCGGTCGCGCAGCCCCTGGAAGGTGGGGACCTCGCAGAATGAGCAGTTCACCGGGCAGCCGCGGGACGCGGGGACGACCAGTTCGCGGCGGTTCGGGATGCCGCAGAACTTGTTCTGGTCGCGCTGGTACATCCGCTCGTAGGCCTGGTACGGGATCTCCTCGACGGCGGGCAGCACCCACTCGGACGCGGGCAGGAAGGTGCCGGGGGCCGCGTCGCGCACGTCCTGGCCGCGCAGCACGACGCCGGGCAGGGGCGCCTGCTGGGCGCCCGCGACGTGGCGGACGTACGCGGCGACGCCCGCCTCCGGGTCGCCGCCGACGACCACCGCGTCCAGGTCGTAGCCGTCGAAGGCGCGGGGTGCCTGGCTGCTCAGCCGTCCCGCGGTGACCACCTTGGTGTCCGGGGAGAGGGTGCGCACGTAGGTCAGCAGGCGGGGCAGGTCGTCGACGTTGTCGAAGTCGTTCATGACGGCCAGCACGTCCGCCCGCTCCTGGAAGAGCAGGTCGCCGATCTCTTTCCAGGTGTAGTTCAGCGCGCCCGCGTCGACGGCGCGCACCTCGTCGACCTCGGGCAGGGTGCGCAGGTAGTTGGCCGTCAGGAACGTGCTGATGTGGTGTCCCGCGTTGAAGTAGCTGGGGACGTGCGGCGGCCACAGGACCAGGACCTTCATGCCAGTTCACCTTTCGGTCGCGTGAGGCGGGCGCGGGCCCGTCGGAGCAGGGCCGCGTCGACGGCCGGCCGGGGAGCGGGCCCCCCGGCGTCCCGTGCGGCGCGCAGGCGCAGGACGTCGAGCACGTGCTGGGGGACGCCCGGCGGAAGGTCGCAGCGGCGCAGCACCTCGGCGGGGCTCTCGCCCCGCCGCGCGGCGTAGGCGTCGAGCCAGTCGCGGCGCCGGGCGAGCGCCGGGCCGGTGCGGGCGAACTCCGCGCGATTGTCGGGGTCGCGCACGCCGAGGAGGCGCAGCAGGAGCAGGATCACCAGGCCGGTGCGGTCCTTGCCGAGCCGGCAGCCGACGACGACCGGTCCGGTGTCCTCGGCGACGAGACGCAGAAGGCTTTCCACGACCGTCCAGGCGCCCGGCATCATGCGCACGTAACTCTTCGCGAAGTATTCCGGGCCGCGGGCCGACGGGGGCACGCGGCGGGCGGTGTCGGGGTCGCGCAGCGGAATGCGGTGCACCGTCACGGAGGCGGGTACAGGGATATCTTCGGTCACCTCCGATGGCGACCTCAGGTCGAGGAAATGAATTCTTTCCCGATCCGCCGTGCAGCGGTTCTCCTCCCCTTCCCCGGCCATGTCGAGGACGAGTCCCGGGAGCGCGCATTCCATGGCGGCGGTCCTGAATACCACCCCCGGTGCGGTCTCCTCCCCGAAAGAGGTCGGGATACCGCCGATGTCCCGGGTGTTCAGCCGGCGGGAGGCTGGAACGCGGGGCTCTCCCGCGCCCCAGCGCCGGGTCATTCCGCGATGAGCCCGTCATTGAGCGAGGCGGCGTCGAGGCTGCCCTCGCTGCTCAGGCGGGCCTCGTTCGGGAGGGACTCGCCGTCCCAGTCGGCGGAGACGTTCGCCGCGATCTCGCCGTCCCAGTCGGCGGAGACGTTCGCCGCGATCTCGCCGTCCCAGCCGTCGGACGAACTGTTCATCATCTCGTTCTCGGACATCAGGAACCTTCCTGGAGAATCAGCAGGGAAGAACACATGGACCCGGAGTGCGGCCCGCCCCGAACGATTACAGCCCGCCCGTGCGGCAACAAGAGCGACCGCAATTCCGTCGACCGGCTCTCCAGCGAACCCTCAGAGCAATTCTCCGCCCGCTTCCCGATGCACCGGAATTCAAGCGGAAGTCGAGGCCGGGCCCATAGAACCGATGGGCCCGGCCCGCGTCCGCGAAGGAGTCCTGATGCGTCACTCCCAGGCCATCGAAGAGTTCCTGGCCACCCAGCTCGGCGGGGCCCCGGCGGGCGCACCGGAGCCGGACCAGGATTTGCTGGCCCACGGCGTCCTCGACAGCATGGGCGTCATGCAGCTGGTCGCCTGGATCTGCGACCGCTACGCCGTCGACCTCGACGGCTGGATACCGGACGCGGACGAACTGCGCTCGGTGCGCGCCATCGACGCGTTCATCACCCGCCGGACCGGCGCCGCCTCCGGAGCGGCCCCATGGACGCTCGCGGGATCCGTGTCACCCGGTGCCCCACACCTCGCGCAGTACTGAGCAGACCTCGCCGAGGGTCGCCCCGGCGGACAGGGCGGTCTTCATCGGGTGCAGGACGTTGTCCGGTCCGGCCGCGGTCGTGCGCAGCGCCGTCAGAGCGGCGTCGACACGGTCCCCGCAGCGCCAGGCGCGGAGTTTGGCGAGACGTTCGCCCTGCCGCAGCCCGGCGCCGGGCGCGCTGCGCCGGGGTGCGGGGCCTGCCGGGGCGTCGTCGCCGGGGCCTTGCGGTGCGGCCGTGCCCCAGCGCGGGAGTTCGGCCCTGCAGTAGGCGAGGACGTCCGCGTTCAGCCGCAGGGAAGCGCGGGGCGGGAAGAGGGGCGCGGCCGCGCGGGGGTGCTGCCCGGCCCGGCCGTGGCGCAGCGCCCCGGTCAGCCGGTCGGCGGCCACCCCTTGTTCCTCGGCCACCAGGTGGTAGAGGAGGAGCAGCGGTGCGGCCGGGGCGCCGACGGTCATCGAGGTGGAGACGTCGCCGAGCGGGATGCCGCCGAACAGGACGCGCATGTCGTCGATCGAGTCGACCGCGACGCCGTCCCTGCCGACCTCACCCGCGGCGGCCGGGGCGTCGCTGTCGTGGCCGAGCCGGGTGGGCAGGTCGAAGGTGACCGACAGCCAGGTCGCCCCGTTCGCGATCAGCTGCCGGTACCGGGCGTTGGCCTCCACCGCGGTTCCGCGGCCCGCGCGTACGCCGGGAGCGGTGATCTGCACGGTCATACGCGAGTCGGCTCCTGTCGGTCCTGGCCCACACGTCCGGACGGACCGGGCGGCGGACCCGTGGTGCGATACAGGCTCGTCGAACGCCCGAAACGCTACACATCACGGCTGGAGGAACGATCGCAGGCGGCTGGAGCCGGGCTGAAGCCGCACTCGAACGCCCATGGCCAGGGCCCTCAACTCCCGTACAAGCGGTACCAGTCCCGGCTCTCCGCGAGCCTCGTCTCCAGGCCCGGGCCCGGGTGCCGGCCGGTCCGGGTCCACAGTTTGGCCGCGTCGTACCAGTGGTCCTGGGTGAGCAGGGCGTACTGGTGGTCGGAGAGGGCGGGCAGGGCGGTGCGGACGCGGGAGCGGTGCTCGCCGGGCGGGAGCGTGCGGGTCGGCAGGGGTGTGCCGAGGAGATCGTGCAGCGCGGATCGCAGCCGGGCCATCGTCACGGGCCGCGGGTCCGCCGCGTGGAAGACCTCCGGTCCGCGCACCGCCCACGGGTCGAGCGCCAGGGCGACGACGCAGCGGGCCAGGTCGCGGACGGCGATGACCGACATGAGCGGGTCGCAGCCGGCCGGCCACACGGGGACGCGGCGCAGCAGCCGGTCGATGGCGGGCACCACCCACCGGTCCCCCTCCCCGTACACGAGGTGCGGCCGCAGGACCGCTCCGCCCGCGTCGAGCACGGCCTGCTCGCCGCGCACCCTGGAGGCGCTCGCCGCGGACTCCGGGCACAGCGGCACCTCCCCTTCGCGCGCCCCGCGATGGGGACCGCCGCCGTAGACGGACGCGGTGCTGATGTGGACGACGCGGTCCACCCCGGCCCGCCGCGCCTCGTCGAGCAGCGCCAGGGTCCCGGCGTGGTTGACGGCGGCGCAGCGCTCGGCGTCCCGTCCGACGTAGGAGGCGGTGTGCACCAGTGTCGTGACGCCGTCGCAGGTTCCCCGCAGGGTGTCGCGGCGGGTCAGGTCGGCGCGGACGTGGCGCACGGGCGAGCCGGCGGGCAGGCGCGGCCCGCCCCGGGAGGACAGCACCCGTACGGCGGTGCCGGTGCGGGCCCGGAGTTCGCGGACGACGGCCCGGCCGATGAAGCCCGTGCCGCCCGCGACGAGCACGGTGTCCACGGCGGCCGGTGCGACCGCCGTGGCTCCCGCGCCCCCGTCCGGCTCAGTCCTGCGCACTGGTGTCCAGCGCGACCCGGCACGCGCCGACCTCGGTGCCGCCCTGGTGGAAGTGGACGGTGAGGTGGGTGCGGCCCGCCGCGTCGACCTCCGAGGGGCCCGCGGTCACCAGGCACGGGACGTGGAACTCGACGTACCGCTTGAAGTGCGCCTCGCAGGCGACCAGCAGGGCCGAGGGTGCCCGCAGGGCGAGCAGCGCCATCTGCCGCGCGGCTTCCATCAGCACCATGCCGGACACGTGGTCGACAGGGTGGTCGAAGAGGACCGGGTGCTCCGGGTCGATGCGCAGCGGCAGCACGCCGTCGGCCACGGAGGTGCCGAGCACGACGTCGAACTCGTTGTCCCGCCCGACGAGCCGGGGTTCCACCGGCTGTCCGGCGGGGTGCGACGCCCGCGCCGCGAAGCAGTCGCCGCGCAGCCGCTTGTAGACGGCCGGGGAGACGCACTGGCCTTGCAGGTAGCCCTTGCCGATGCGCTCGCCGTCGCGCAGGGCGACGACGTCGTAGGCGTACGAACTGACCGCTCCGGCACGGCGTTTGACCTCGGCGAGGCTCATGTCGAGCACGACGTGGGCGGGGCGTCCGGGACGCGACAGCCGGACTCCGGCCTCGTCGGCCTCGAAGGAGGTGCGGGTGGTGAGGAACTGGTGCGTCATGGGGACGTCCAGCGCCTCGTGGGCGAGCAGCAGACAAGCCTGCCGAATCGATTCGGCAAACAGCATCGGATCGTGCCACCGGTTCGCGACGGACCCGTAGTAGCTGTGTCCGCGCGACCACTGGGCACCGAGCCGGTACGAGGTGCCCTCGGTGCTCCGCCATCCGGTCACGAGCACCTCGGAGACCGCGGCGCGGTGCACGAGGCTGCGCGGGACGGTCTGTTCGAAGAGATCGAGGTCGCGGTCGTGGCCTGTCCGGTGGTCCGGACGGTCGGTCTGGAGAAGCAGACTCACCTTGTCCCCCTGGCTAAGACGTCGATCGGGATGAAAACGCGTCCTGAGCAGAACAAACGACGGGCGCGAAGCCCCCAGTGCGCCACGAAAGTAAGGAGAGAATACCAGTCGACTGGTTTTTTTTTACATGTGTAGTCGGCAAATTGGGGTAGGCGGAAGGGTTGGGCCGCCGGGAGGCCCGGCGGCGTCAGGGCCGCACGGGCCCCACGGGTCGTGAGAACCGCGAGGTGAGAGCCTTAGAGGCGGCTGCCGCCCGAGGCGTCGATGCACTGCCCGGTGATCCACCGGGACGCGTCGGACGCCAGGAACAGGACGATGTCGGCGACGTCCGTGGGCTGGCCGAGGCGGTTGAAGACCGACCACGCCGCCAGTTCGTCCGCGGCCTTGGCGTTCAGCCGCTTCGTGGCGTTCATGTCGGTCTCGATGAACCCCGGACGCACCGCGTTCACCGTGATGTTGCGGTCCCCCATCTCCTTGGCGAGCGCCAGGGTGAAGGTGTCCACGGCCCCCTTGCTCATCGAGTAGACGAGGGACTCGGGGTAGGCGAGGCGCGTCGCGGCCGACGAGACGTTGATGATCCGGCCGCCGTCGTGGATGCGTTTGACCGCCTGCTGCGACACGAACACCAGCGACCTGGTGTTCACCGCGAAGATGCGGTCGAACAGCTCGGGGGTGACCTCCTCGATGCGGGCCGCGCCGCTGACCCCCGCGTTGTTGACCAGGATGTCCAGACCCGGGGCCGCGCCCAACTGGGCCACCCCCGCGTCGAACTGGGCGTACATCAGCTCCACCGCGCCGGGTGCGCCGAGGTCGGCCCGGATCGAGAAGGCGCGGCCGCCGTCGTCGCGGATCGCGCTCAACGTCTCGTCGGCCGCGGCGTCGTCCCCCTTGAAGTGCACACCGACCAGGGCCCCTTCGCGGGCGAGGCGGCGCGCGATACCGCGCCCTATCCCGCGACTCGCTCCGGTGACCAACGCCGTCTTGCCCGCCAAAGCGCCCATGTCTCCCCCTGAGACTCCCCCGCAGGAGCGAACAGCCCCCAGCGTGTGAAGTTTGTAGCACTCATGGGCAATCTACGGGAGATCTGTGAAGGCCATGGTCCGTACCTGGTGCGGATCGCCGGGCGGCACGAGGAGCGGCAGGAACAGCTCCCACAGGCGCGTCAGCCACGCGTCGCCCTCGTCCGCCGGCACCCCCATCGAGGCGAGGACCTCGACCCCGGAGACCGCGGCGGTGACGAGGGTACGGGCCGATCCGTCGGCGACCTGGCCGTCCAGTTCGTTCTTGCGCCGGGCCTCGTCGAGGAGCTCCCACAGCCGCCCCAGCCACAGCGGGTAGAAGTCGGACGGGGCCCCGGCCCCGCTCCCGCGCTCCCGGGTGATCCGCACGCTCGCCCGCACGAACGGGTCCTCGCGCAGCAGGCGGTTGAGCTCGTGCGTGGCGTCGATCAGGACCTGCAGGCTGAGCTCCTCCCGCCGGGCGATGGACCTGATGGCGGCCTCGCAGATCTCCTGGCCGCGCATCTGGACCGCGTCCGCGAGGTCGTCCTTGGTGGCAAAGTGGAAGAAGAGCGCGCCCTTGGTGACGCCGGCCGCCACGCTCACGTCGCCGAGGGTGGCCCGGACGAAGCCGCGGTCCGCGAACAGCTGCGCCGCGGACGTGATCAGCCGCTCCAGCGTCCGCGCCGACCGCTCCTGCTTCGCCTTCATGGGCGCTTCACCTCGTAATGTCCGTGTACGGGCCGACATCAGCCACCCGCGTACGACAGCGTGAGGCCACCGGCGCGGGGAGAGATCCGCCCGGAGTGCGCATGACTGTAGGAACCGGTCGAATGGCAAGTCAATTTAAACCGCTCGGTAGGTTTTTTGTGCGCAATGGGGTGTGCGCATATGCCGTCCGCGTACGGCGACGACCAGCGGAGAGAGCACCGCACCTGGCGTTCACCTCCGACTTGTTGCAACGATTTTGGGGCCCGCTGTTGCGTTCACCTAGAGATCGTTGCAACCCTTCCCGCGCTTTGCCTGCTTCGTAGCGTAGTTGCACCGTGAAGACTGTGCCACGTCACTGAACGCAACGTAGCGTTTCCAGCCACCGAAACGACCGGGCCGCGCCGGGCGGACGTCGTGGCTCAAGTGAGGTTCGAGCGGCGCTGCACCGGCGCGCGGGACAGTCGGCACGTTCACCCGGTCCCGGGCGCGGCGGCCCGCGCGCGGCCCGGCGCTCCCGCAGCGCGTTCACCGTCAATCATTGCAACACTCAACCCTCGAATCGTTGCATTCAAACCAAGTTCATTGCAATGATTATGCGGTTCTGACCTGCACTGCTTGCGAGTTGAGTGCACCAGTCGTGTTGCCGGAACCGTGAATGCAACGTAGCGTTTCCATCATCAGAAACGGCGGGCCGCAGGGACCGCGACGCGGATGAAGGAGAGCACGATGCAGAAGTTCGACACCCCGGCCCCGGTCCCGACCGTCCTCGACATCCCGGCGGGGCGCATCCACCTCGTCGCGGCCGACCAGGCCGAGACGAGCGTCGAGGTGCTGCCCGCCGACGCCGGCAAGAGCCGCGACGTGAAGGCCGCCGAGCAGATCGAGGTCTCCTTCCGCGAGGGCGTGCTGCGGATCGAGGCGCCCGAGGCGAAGCACGGGGTGCTCGGCAACTCCGGCTCCGTCGAGGTGACCGTCCACCTGCCCGCCGGATCGCACGTCGACGCGAAGGCCGCGAGCGCCGAACTGACCACCAAGGGCCGGCTCGGCGACGTCACCTTCGAGGGGGCGCAGGCCACCGTCGCCCTGGACGAGAGCGCGCACACCCGGCTCACCGTCGCCGACGGGAACGTGTCGGTGGCCCGCCTCACCGGATCCGCCGAACTGCGCGCCCAGAAGGGCGACCTGACCGTCACCGAAGCCTCGAACGGCACTCTCACCCTGCACACCGAGTCGGGCCGGATCTCGGTGGGCGCCGCCCCCGGCGTCTCCGCCACCCTCGACGCCCGCACCGCCTACGGCCGGGTCACCAACACGCTGCGCAACAGCGACGGTGCCGCCGCCGGTCTGACCATCCACGCGACCACCTCGCACGGCGACATCACCGCCCGCGGCCTCTGAACCCCGAAACGGAGCTCCCCCCATGACGAACCTGGCCATCGCGGCGCACGGGTTGCGCAAGTCCTACGGAGACAAGACCGTCCTCGACGGCTTCGACATCACCGTCCCCGAAGGCACGATCTTCTCCCTCCTCGGGCCCAACGGTGCCGGCAAGACCACCGCCGTGAAGATCCTCTCCACCCTGATCGCGCCCGACCCGGGCTCCGGGCAGATCACGGTCGGCGGGCACGACCTCGCCACGAAGGCCCAGTCCGCCCGCGCCGTCATCGGTGTCACGGGGCAGTTCTCCGCCGTCGACGGGCTGATCACCGGCGAGGAGAACATGCTCCTCATGGCCGACCTGCACCACCTGTCCAAGGCCGAGGGGCGGCGCGTCACCGCCGAACTCCTGGCCCGTTTCGACCTGGTGGAGGCGGCCAAGAAGCCCGCCTCGACCTACTCAGGCGGCATGAAGCGCCGCCTTGACATCGCGATGACGCTGGTCGGCAGCCCGCGGATCATCTTCCTGGACGAGCCGACGACCGGCCTCGACCCGCGCTCGCGCCACAACATGTGGAACATCATCCGCGAGCTCGTCACCGACGGCGTCACCGTGTTCCTCACCACCCAGTACCTGGAGGAGGCCGACGAACTCGCCGACCGCATCGCGGTCCTGAACGACGGCAAGATCGCGGCCGAGGGCACCGCCGAGGAGCTGAAGCGGCTGGTCCCCGGCGGCCACGTCCGCCTCCGCTTCACCGACCCCATCGCCTTCCAGTCCGCCGCCCTCGCCCTGACCGAGGCCGCGCGCGACGACGAGACGCTGGCCCTGCAGATCCCCAGCGACGGCAGCCAGCGCAACCTGCGCTCGATCCTGGACCGGCTCGACGCGGCCGGCATCGAGGCCGACGAGCTGACCGTGCACACCCCCGACCTGGACGACGTGTTCTTCGCGCTCACCAGCACGAGCGGCGTCCCCACCCAGCCCAAGGAGACCGTCCGATGAGCTCCCTGTCCCTCGCGGTCCGCGACTCGGGCACGATGCTGCGCCGCAACCTGCTGCACGCCCGCCGCTACCCCTCGCTCACCCTGAACCTGCTGCTCACCCCGGTGATGCTGCTCCTGCTCTTCGTCTACATCTTCGGCGACACGATGAGCGGCGGCGCGGGCCGCGACGCCTACATCTCCTTCATCGTCCCCGGCATCCTGCTGATGACGATCGGCTCGACCACCATCGGCACCGCGGTCTCCGTCTCCACGGACATGAGCGAGGGCATCATCGCCCGCTTCCGCACCATGGCCATCCACCGCAGCTCGATCCTCTTCGGGCACGTCGTCGGCAGCGTCGTGCAGACGCTCCTGAGCCTGGTCCTCGTCGGCGCCATCGGTGTCGCCATGGGCTTCCGCTCGGTCGACGCCTCGGTCCTGGAGTGGCTCGCGGCCTTCGGCCTGGTCACGCTCTTCACCCTCGCGTTCACCTGGATCGCGGTCGGCATGGGCCTCGGCAGCCCGAACGCGGAGGCCGCCAGCAACAACGCGATGCCGCTGATCCTCCTCCCCCTCATCTCCAGCGCCTTCGTCCCGCTGCACTCGATGCCCGGCTGGTTCCAGCCGATCGCCGAGTACCAGCCCTTCACCCCCGCCATCGAGACCCTGCGCGGCCTGCTCCTCGGCAGCGAGATCGGCAACAACGGGTGGATCGCCCTCGTCTGGTGCGTGGGCCTGACCGTCCTCGGCTACCTGTGGTCCAAGGCCCAGTTCAACGCCGACCCCAAGTAACCCGGGTCTGCGGCGCACTCCCTCTCCAGCGGTTCACGAGCGGCCCTCCCCCGGCCGCCGGAATGCTCGGGGCAGGGAGTCCGCCCGGGGGCCACACCGCCCCCGCGACCCCGAGCCCGCCCGCCGGCGCCCCGCCCACCCCCCGTGGGGCACCGGCGGGCTTCCGGCGTTTCACGCGCGGGCGCGCACCGGCAGCGCCCGGCTCATCGTGTGCAGGCTTTGGTCAGTTCGCCCGCGGCGGCCTTGGCGGGGCCCAGGTCCGGGCTCGTGTCGCCGTTCTTGAGGGCCTCGACGACGTTGGCGACGGCCCGGCCCAGATCCTTGACGGCCCGGTCCACGTCGACGTCGTCGCTCTGCCCGGCGATGTCCCTCAGGTCGTCCTCGATCGGGGAGAAGTAGCCGTCGGCCTCGGAGGGGTCCAACGCGGCGTCGCGCGCGGCCCGTTGGAGGTCGTCGACGCTGCCCGCGACGGCGTTGGCGGTGCGGACGCAGTCCAGGGTGCGGTGGGCCGCCTCGCAGCCCGCGAGGGTGAGCGCCCCCGCGGCGAGGGCGATCGCGGCGGCGGCGGCAAGGACGCGCGGACGTGTCGGAGCGTGGGTGCGGGGCATGGGGGTCGGGTCCCTTCCCTGAGACGGCCGGTGGGCGTGCGGTGACGACCGGTGGAGGACCGGTCGGCGACCGGTGGGCGTGCGGTGACGACCGGTGGGCGTGCGGTGGTGCCGGACAGGACGCGCGCGCCCATCGTGGCGCGGCCGCGGCGGGCGGTGGGGGCCGGTCCACGGGTTCTGCAGCGATGCTCTGCCCGGTCTTCAGCGCGACCGGTGCGGGCCCGGCTCACGGCTGGCCGGAAACGGTGCGTGCCGTCGAGAACCGCTGGAGAAGCGCTCCAGAGACCGCGGAGATCCCGCTCGGCCCCTGGCCCTTCCCGTCAACGTGTGTGCGTACGGAGCCGATCGCCCCGGCGTGACACGCCCGGCGGCCGGCCCGTGCGTACGTCCCCGACCCCTCACGACGGAAGCGCGGTTGCCGTGGCTACCTTCCTTTACCGACTCGGCCGACTCGCCTTCAGGCGCCGCGGCCTCTTCGCTCTCTTCTGGGTGCTGATCGTCGTCGGCGCCGGTGCCGCGGCGTCCTCCGCGCCCACCCCGCCGACCGAGCAGTTCTCGATGCCGGGCACCGAGTCCCAGAAGGCGTTCGACCTGCTGGAGAAGAAGTTCCCCGACGCGAGCGCCGAGGGCGCCAGCGCCCGTGTGGTGCTGCGCGCACCCGCCGGGAGGACGATCTCCGACGAGCGCGCCGCCGTCGAACGCCTCGTCGGCGAACTCGGCAAGGCGCCGCAAGTGGCCGCCGTGGCCGACCCGTTCAAGGCCCGCTCGATCAGCGGCGACGGCCGGACCGCGTACGCGGTGGTGACCTACGAGGTCGCGGCGCCCGACGTCACCGACGCGGCGCACGACGCGCTCACCAAGGCCACCGACCGGGCCCGCGACGGCAGTCTGACCGTCGAGGCGGGCGGCGACGCCATCATGGTCGAGCAGGAGATGAACGGCACCGGCGAGCAGATCGGTGTGCTCGTCTCCGCCGTCGTCCTCGTGCTGACGTTCGGCGCGCTGCTCGCCGCCGGGATGCCGCTGCTCACCGCCCTCATCGGGGTCGGCATCGGCACGTCCGCGATCACCGCGCTCGGCAGCGCGCTCGACCTCTCGGCCACGACGTCGACGCTGGCGATGATGATCGGCCTCGCGGTCGGCATCGACTACGCCCTGTTCGTCATCTTCCGCTACCGCGCCGAGATCGCCGAGGGGCACTCCCCCGACGTCGCGGCGGGCCGGGCGACCGGCACCGCCGGTTCGGCGGTCGTCTTCGCCGGGCTCACCGTGATCATCGCGCTCGCCGGTCTCGCGGTCGTGAACATCCCGGTCCTCACCAAGATGGGGCTCGCCGCCGCGGGTACGGTCGCCGTCGCCGTACTGGTCGCGGTCACCCTCGTACCGGCCCTGCTCGGCTTCGCTCCGCGCCGTGTGCTGCGCGTCGCCGACCGGCGTCTCGTCCGGACGAAAAAGCCGCTGTCGCCGCGCAAGCTGGCCCGGTCCGAGAAGAAGGCGGCGAAGCTCGCCGCGCGGACCAAGCCGAACCTGTCGACGCGCTGGGCCTCGTTCGTGGTGCGCCGCCCGGTGGGTGTGCTGATCGTCGCGGTCCTCGGGCTCGGGGCGCTGGCCCTGCCCGCAACGCGGCTGGAGCTCGGTCTGCCGGGCGAGGGCACGATGGCGAAGGACACCACGCAGCGCAAGGCGTACGACCTGCTGTCGCAGTCGTTCGGGCCCGGCTTCAACGGTCCGCTGACGGTGACCGTCGAGGGCCGGGACGCGGCGGCCGCAGGCGACAAGGCGGGCGCCGCCCTGAAGAAGGTGGCGGGCGTCGCGTCCGTCTCGCCCGCCACCGCCAACAAGGCGGGCGACACGGCGATCCTCAGCGTCGTCCCGAAGACCGGACCGACGGACGACGCGACGAAGGAACTGGTCAAGGACGTCCGTGCGCGGGCCGCGACCCTTGCGGCGTCCTCGGGCGCGGCCGAGATCCTGGTGACGGGGCAGACCGCCCTGTTCATCGACTTCTCGCAGGCGCTGTCCGACGCGCTCGTGCCCTACCTGGCGCTGGTGGTCGGCCTCGCGTTCCTGCTGCTGCTCCTGGTGTTCCGCTCGGTGCTCGTGCCGCTGAAGGCGGCGCTCGGCTTCCTCCTGTCGGTGAGCGCGGCGCTCGGCGCGGTGGTCGCGGTCTTCCAGTGGGGCTGGGCCGCCGACGTGCTCGGGGTCGACCAGCCGGGCCCGATCATGACGACGATGCCGATGTTCATGATCGGTGTGGTCTTCGGGCTCGCGATGGACTACGAGGTCTTCCTCGTGACCCGGATGCGGGAGGCGTACGTGCACGGCGCCGGGGCCGAGGAGGCCGTCGTGACCGGCTTCCGGCACAGCGGACGGGTCGTCACCGCCGCCGCGATCATCATGATCAGCGTCTTCTCCGGCTTCATCTTCGAGGTCAACGACCTGGTCAAGATGATGGGCTTCGGTCTCGCGTCGGCCGTCCTGTTCGACGCGTTCCTCGTCCGCATGACCATCGTGCCCGCCGTGCACGCCCTCCTCGGCGACGCCGCCTGGTGGCTGCCCCGCTGGCTCGGCCGCCTCCTGCCGAACGTCGACGTCGAGGGCGAGAAGCTGCACCGCCCGCCGACCGCCCCGCTGCCCGCAGGACCCGGCAGGCAGGGTGAACCGGGGGCGTACGAGCGCGACCTCGTGCACTGACCCGGACTCCTGCGGCCCGGCCCGATCCCGCACGGATCGCGCCGGGCCGCGGGTGTGCAGGGCGGCGGGTGTACCGGGCGGCGGCTGGCTCTGGCGGGGTTCTGCCGCTCTTCGAGTGCTCCTCTTTCGGCGTCGGTCATCGTGGCAGGCACCCGGGCGGTCCCGCCCGCCTGTGCCGCGCTTCGTGTCCGACGCCCTTCGCGTTGTGGGCCACAACCGTCTGGAGAGTCATGTCCCGTCGCCTGTTCACCTCGGAGTCCGTGACCGAAGGACATCCCGACAAGATCGCCGACCGGATCAGCGACACCGTGCTCGACGCGCTGCTGCGGGAGGACCCCGCCTCCCGTGTCGCGGTCGAGACGCTGATCACCACCGGTCTGGTGCACGTGGCCGGCGAGGTGACGACGACGGCGTACGCGCCGATCGCGCAGCTCGTGCGCGAGGCCGTCCTCGACATCGGCTACGACTCCTCCGCCAAGGGCTTCGACGGCGCGTCCTGCGGTGTCTCGGTGTCGATCGGCGCGCAGTCGCCGGACATCGCGCAGGGCGTCGACACGGCGTACGAGAAGCGCGTCGAGGGCGCGGACGGCGGTGACGAGCTCGACCAGCAGGGCGCGGGCGACCAGGGCCTGATGTTCGGCTACGCGACCGACGAGACGCCCACCCTGATGCCGCTGCCGATCGAGCTGGCCCACCGGCTCTCGCGGCGCCTGACCGCGGTGCGCAAGGACGGCACGGTCCCCTATCTGCGGCCCGACGGCAAGACGCAGGTCACCGTCGAGTACCAGGGCAGCCGCCCGGTCCGGCTCGACACGGTCGTCGTCTCCTCGCAGCACGCCCCCGGCATCGACCTGGACTCCCTGCTCGTCCCCGACCTGCGCGAACACGTCGTCGAGCACGTCCTCCACCAGCTCGCCGAGGACGGGATCAAGCTGGAGACGGACGACTACCGGCTCCTGGTCAACCCGACGGGCCGGTTCGAGATCGGCGGCCCGATGGGCGACGCGGGCCTGACCGGCCGCAAGATCATCATCGACACGTACGGCGGCATGGCCCGCCACGGCGGCGGCGCGTTCTCCGGCAAGGACCCGTCCAAGGTGGACCGCAGCGCCGCGTACGCGATGCGCTGGGTCGCGAAGAACGTCGTCGCGGCAGGGCTCGCCTCCCGCTGCGAGGTGCAGGTCGCGTACGCGATCGGCAAGGCCGAGCCGGTCGGCCTGTTCGTGGAGACCTTCGGCACCGGCAAGGTCGCGCAGGCCACGATCGAGGCGGCGATCGCCGAGGTCTTCGACCTGCGCCCCGCCGCGATCATCCGCGACCTCGACCTGCTCCGCCCGATCTACGCGCAGACCGCCGCCTACGGCCACTTCGGCCGTGAACTGCCCGACTTCACCTGGGAGCGCACCGACCGCGCCCAGCAGCTCAAGGCGGCCGCGGGCATCTGAGCCCGCAGCCGTGCGGCGGGCCCGCCGGGTCCGCCGCCCGACGGCCGGGCCCGGCGGCAGTTCGGGCGGGAGCACGGCCGCGGCCCCGGTGGGCCGGTCCCGTGCGCCACCGGCGATCAGCGACCGAAGCGACCGAAGCAACCGAAGCGACCAAGGAGTGATCTGTGCGCATCGCGGTGACCGGTTCCATAGCCACCGACCATCTGATGGTCTTTCCCGGGCGGTTCGCCGACCATCTGCTGCCCGACCAGCTGGCGCACCTCTCGCTCTCCTTCCTCGTCGACCGGCTCGAGGTCCGCAGGGGCGGCGTCGCCGCGAACATCGCGTTCGGGCTCGGCGGTCTCGGCCTCGCGCCGCTGCTCGTCGGGGCGGTCGGCGCCGACTTCGCCGAGTACGAGGTGTGGCTGAAGGAGCACGGCGTGGACACCGGCGGGGTCCGGGTCGCGCCCGAGCGGCAGACGGCCCGCTTCATGTGCATCACCGACGAGGACGCCAACCAGATCGCCGCGTTCCACACCGGCGCGATGGCCGAGGCCGCCGACATCGACCTGCGCCCCCTGTTCACGGGCGCCGAACGCCCGGGCCTCGTCCTGGTCTCCCCCGACGACCCCACGGCGATGCTGCGGCACACGGCCGACTGCCGTGCCCTCGGCATCCCCTTCGCCGCCGACCCCTCGCAGCAACTCGCCCGCCTGGACGGGGAGCAGGTGCGCGCGCTGGTGACCGGCGCGACCTGGCTGTTCACCAACGAGTACGAGGCGGCGCTGCTGCGCGAGCGCACCGGCTGGTCCCGCGAGGAGGTGCTCGCCGCCGTCGGCACGTGGATCACCACCCTCGGCGCGGGCGGCGCCCGCGTCGAGAGCGCCGGACGCGCGCCCCTCGCCGTCCCCGCCGTCCCCGTCGCCGAGACGGCCGATCCGACCGGTGTCGGCGACGCCTTCCGCGCCGGTTTCCTCGCCGCCGTCGGCCACGGCGCCGACGCCCGGTCCGCGGCCCACCTGGGCTGCGCGCTGGCCTCGGTGGTCCTCGCCGCGGTCGGTTCGCAGACGTACGAGGTGGACGCGGCGGAGCTGACCCGCATCGTCGAACGTGTCTACGGCCACGGCGCCGTCGGTCCGCTCGCGACGGTCCTGGGCGGACGGTCATGAGCGCCGTGGACGAGGGCCGCGCCCGCGTCGCCGCGCTCCGCGACGCCCTCGCGACGCGCGTGGTCGTCGCGGACGGCGCGATGGGCACCATGCTCCAGGAGCGGGAGCCGACCCTGGACGACTTCCAGCAGCTCGAAGGGTGCAACGAGGTCCTCAACGTGACCCGCCCCGACATCGTGCGCTCCGTGCACGAGGCGTACTTCGCGGTGGGCGTCGACTGCGTGGAGACCAACACGTTCGGCGCGAACCACGCGGCGCTCGGCGAGTACGAGATATCGGAGCGGGCCCACGAACTGTCGGAGGCGGGCGCCCGGATCGCCCGCGAGGTCGCCGACGCCTTCACCGACTCCACCGGTCAGCGGCGCTGGGTCCTCGGCTCCATCGGGCCCGGCACGAAGCTGCCGACCCTCGGGCACACCACGTACGACGTGCTGCGCGACGGGTTCCAGCGCAACGCCGAAGGGCTCCTGTCGGGAGGCGCGGACGCGCTCCTCGTCGAGACGACGCAGGACTTGTTGCAGACGAAGGCGGCACTGATCGGTGCGCGGCGCGCGATGGACGCGCTCGGCGCCGACACGCCCCTGATCTGCTCGCTCGCCTTCGAGACGACCGGCACGATGCTGCTCGGCTCGGAGATCGGCGCGGCACTGACGGCCCTTGAGCCGCTGGGTATCGACCTGATCGGCCTCAACTGCTCGACCGGCCCGGCCGAGATGACCGAGCACCTGCGCCATCTGGCGCGGCACTCCTCCATACCGCTGATGTGCATGCCCAACGCGGGCCTGCCGGTGCTGAGTTCGGAGGGCGCCACCTTCCCGCTGGGCCCGGAGGGCCTGGCGGACGCGCAGGAGACGTTCGTGCGGGAGTACGGCCTTTCGCTGGTCGGCGGCTGCTGCGGGACGACACCCGAGCATCTGCGGCAGGTCGTCCTGCGGGTGCGCGGCGCGGAGCTGACCGTGCGCGACCCGCGCCCGGAGCCCGGCGCGGCGTCGCTGTACCAGTCGGTGCCGTTCCGCCAGGACACGGCGTACATGGCGATCGGTGAGCGGACGAACGCGAACGGGTCGAAGAAGTTCCGCGAGGCGATGCTGGAGGCCCGCTGGGACGACTGTGTGGAGATGGCGCGGGAGCAGATCCGCGAGGGCGCGCACATGCTCGACCTGTGCGTCGACTACGTGGGCCGGGACGGCGTCGCCGACATGGAGGAGCTGGCCGGCCGCTTCGCCACCGCCTCCACCCTCCCGATCGTGCTGGACTCCACCGAGGTCGACGTGCTGCGCGCGGGCCTGGAAAAGCTCGGCGGCCGGGCGGTCCTGAACTCGGTCAACTACGAGGACGGGGACGGCCCGGACTCGCGCTTCGCGAAGGTCACCCGCCTCGCGCAGGAGCACGGCGCGGCGCTGATCGCGCTGACGATCGACGAGGAGGGCCAGGCCCGCACCGTCGAGCACAAGGTCGCCATCGCCGAACGCCTCATCACCGACCTGACGACGAACTGGGGCATCCAGGAGTCGGACCTCCTCATCGACTGTCTGACCTTCACCATCTGCACCGGTCAGGAAGAGTCGCGGGGCGACGGCATCGCGACGATCGAGGCGATCCGGGAGCTGAAGAAGCGCCACCCGGACGTGCAGACCACGCTCGGCCTGTCCAACATCTCCTTCGGTCTGAACCCGGCCGCGCGGATCGTGCTGAACTCCGTCTTCCTGGACGAGTGCGTCAAGGCGGGTCTGGACTCGGCGATCGTGCACGCCTCGAAGATCCTGCCGATCGCCCGCTTCGACGAGGAGCAGGTGCAGACCGCCCTGGACCTGATCTACGACCGGCGCGCCGAGGGCTATGACCCGCTGCAGAAGCTGATGGCGCTGTTCGAGGGCGCCACCGCCAAGTCCCTCAAGGCCGGCAAGGCCGAGGAACTGGCCGCGCTGCCGCTGGAGGAGCGCCTCCAGCGCCGCATCATCGACGGGGAGAAGAACGGCCTCGATCAAGACCTGGCCGAAGCCCTCCGGTCCACGCCCGCCCTGGACATCGTCAACAACACCCTGCTCGCGGGCATGAAGGTGGTCGGCGAACTGTTCGGCTCCGGCCAGATGCAGCTGCCGTTCGTGCTCCAGTCGGCCGAGGTGATGAAGAACGCGGTGGCCTATCTGGAGCCGCACATGGAGAAGTCCGACTCCGAGGGCAAGGGCACCATCGTGCTTGCCACCGTGCGCGGCGACGTCCACGACATCGGCAAGAACCTCGTCGACATCATCCTGTCCAACAACGGCTACAACGTCGTCAACCTGGGCATCAAGCAGCCCGTCTCCGCGATCCTGGAAGCCGCCGAGGAACACAAGGCCGACGTCATCGGCATGTCGGGCCTCCTCGTCAAATCCACCGTGATCATGAAGGAGAACCTGCAGGAGCTGAACCAGCGCAAGATGGCCGCCGACTACCCCGTCATCCTCGGCGGCGCCGCCCTCACCCGCGCCTACGTCGAACAAGACCTCCACGAGATCTACGAGGGCGAGGTCCGCTACGCCCGCGACGCCTTCGAAGGCCTGCGCCTGATGGACGCCCTGATCGCGGTCAAGCGCGGCGTCCCCGGCGCCACCCTCCCCGAACTGAAGCAACGCCGTGTGCCGAAGCGGGAGTTCGTCCTGGAGGAGCCGCGGGACACCGGCCGCTCGGACGTCGCCACCGGCAACCCCGTGCCGGAGCCGCCCTTCTGGGGGAGCCGCGTCGTCAAGGGCATCCAGCTCAAGGAGTACGCGTCCTGGCTCGACGAGGGCGCTCTCTTCAAGGGCCAGTGGGGCCTCAAGGGCGACACCGTCGAGAGCGAGGGGCGGCCCCGGCTGCGGATGTGGCTGGACCGGCTGCGCACCGAGAACCTCCTGGAGGCGGCCGTCGTCCACGGCTACTTCCCCTGCGTGTCCAAGGGCGACGACCTGATCATCCTGAACGACACCGGTCACGAGCGGACCCGCTTCACCTTCCCGCGCCAGGCCCGCGGCCGCCGCCTCTGCCTAGCCGACTTCTTCCGCCCGGAGGAGTCGGGGGATATCGACGTGGTCGGGCTGCAGGTCGTCACCGTCGGCTCCAAGGTCGGTGAGGCGACCGCCGAACTCTTCGCCGCCGACTCCTACCGCGACTATTTCGAACTCCACGGCCTCTCTGTCCAGTTGGCGGAGGCGCTCGCCGAGTACTGGCACGCCCGCGTCCGCGCCGAACTCTCCATCGCGGGCAGCGACCCGGCCGCGATGGACGGCATGTTCCGCACCGAGTACCAGGGCTGCCGCTACTCCCTCGGCTACCCGGCCTGCCCGGACCTGGAGGACCGCGCCAAGATCGCCGGCCTGCTCCGGCCCGAGCGGATCGGCGTCCACCTCAGCGAGGAGTTCCAGCTCCACCCCGAGCAGTCCACCGACGCCATCGTCGTCCACCACCCCGAGGCCAGCTACTTCAACGCGGGCCGGGCGGGAGGCGGACGGTGAGACCGACGTTCTCCTTCGAGTTCTTCCCGCCGAAGACCGCCAAGGGCGAGCAGACCCTGTGGCAGGCGCTGCGCCGGATCGAACCCCTCGCCCCCGACTTCGTCTCCGTCACCTACGGCGCGGGCGGCTCCTCGCGCGAGCGCACGGTCCAGGTCACCCAGCGCATCGTCGCCGAGACGACCCTGCGCCCCGTGGCGCACCTGACGGCCGTCGACCACTCCGTGGCCGAGCTGCGGCACATCATCGGCCAGTACGCGGACGTCGGCGTACGGGACGTCCTCGTCCTGCGCGGCGACCCGCCCGGCGACCCGAGGGGTCCCTGGCGGCCCCACCCGGACGGCTTCACCTACGCCTACCAGCTCGTCGAACTCGTGCGCTCGCTCGGCGAGTTCAGGATCGGGGTGGCGGCGTTCCCCGAGATGCACCCGCGCTCGCCGGACTGGGACAGCGACATCCGCCACTTCGTGGCCAAGTGCCGCGCCGGCGCGGACTACGCGGTCACCCAGATGTTCTTCGACGTGGAGGACTATCTGCGGCTCCGGGACCGGGTGGCGGCCGCCGGCTGCGCCACGCCGATCATCCCGGAGATCATGCCGGCCACGGACGCCCGCCAGATCGGCCGGTTCGCCGAGCTGTCCGGCGCCGCGTTCCCCGAGGACCTCGCGCACCGCCTGGAGGCGGCCCGGGACCGCCCGCGGGACGCGTACGAGATCGGCGTCGCCCACGCCACGGCGATGGCCGAGCGGCTGCTCGCCGAAGGCGCCCCCGGCCTGCACTACATCACGCTCAACAAGTCCACGGCGACCCTGGACATCCACCGTGCCGTACTGAACAGCTCAAGGAGCCTCCATGTCAGCTGAGTTCACCGACTTCAAGGTCGCCGACCTCTCCCTCGCCGCGTTCGGCCGCAAGGAGATCACCCTCGCCGAGCACGAGATGCCCGGCCTGATGTCGATCCGCGCGGAGTACGCCGACGCCCAGCCGCTGGCGGGCGCCCGGATCACCGGCTCCCTGCACATGACCGTCCAGACGGCCGTCCTCATCGAGACCCTCGTCGCGCTCGGCGCCGAGGTCCGCTGGGTCTCCTGCAACATCTACTCGACGCAGGACCACGCGGCCGCCGCCATCGCCGCCGCCGGAATCCCGGTCTTCGCCTGGAAGGGCGAGACCCTCGAGGAGTACTGGTGGTGCACCGAGCAGGCGCTGACCTGGCCCGGACACAACGGCCCGAACATGATCCTGGACGACGGCGGCGACGCCACCCTCCTCGTCCACCTCGGCGTCGAACGCCAGAAGACCGGCGCGCTGCCGGAGGCGTCCGGCGAGGAGATGACCGTCGTGCGCGGCCTCCTCGAGCGCTCCACGCTCGACTGGACCGCCATCGCCTCGGAGATCCGCGGCGTGACGGAGGAGACCACGACCGGTGTCCACCGCCTGTACGAGATGCAGCGCGAGGGCACCCTCCTGTTCCCCGCGATCAACGTGAACGACGCGGTGACGAAGTCGAAGTTCGACAACAAGTACGGCTGCCGCCACTCACTGGTCGACGGCATCAACCGCGCCACCGATGTCCTGATCGGCGGCAAGACCGCCGTCGTCTGCGGCTACGGCGACGTCGGCAAGGGCTCCGCGGAATCGCTGCGCGGCCAGGGCGCCCGCGTGATCATCACCGAGATCGACCCGATCTGCGCGCTCCAGGCGGCGATGGACGGCTACCAGGTCACGACGCTCGACGAGGTCGTCGACAAGGCCGACATCTTCGTCACCACGACCGGCAACAAGGACATCATCATGGCGAGCGACATGGCCAAGATGAAGCACCAGGCCATCGTCGGCAACATCGGCCACTTCGACAACGAGATCGACATGGCCGGGCTCGCGAAGATCGACGGCATCGTCAAGGACGAGGTGAAGCCGCAGGTCCACACGTGGACGTTCCCGGACGGCAAGGTCATCATCGTGCTGTCCGAGGGCCGCCTGCTGAACCTGGGCAACGCCACCGGGCACCCGTCCTTCGTGATGTCCAACTCGTTCGCCGACCAGACCCTCGCGCAGATCGAGCTGTTCACCAAGCAGTCCGAGTACCCGGTGGGCGTCTACACGCTGCCCAAGCATTTGGACGAGAAGGTCGCCCGCCTCCACCTGGACTCGCTCGGCGTGAAGCTGACGACGCTCCGCCCGGAGCAGGCGTCGTACATCGGCGTCGAGGTCGACGGTCCGTACAAGCCCGACCACTACCGCTACTGACGGGGCGGGAGGACCAGGTGCACGACATCGCAGCGAACCGGTTCGCCGTGCGCACGGCCGGCATGGAAGCCTCGGAGATCCGGGCGCTGTTCGCGGTCGCCAGCAGGCCGGAGGTGGTCTCCCTCGCGGGCGGCATGCCGAATCTGGCCGCCCTGCCGCTCGACGCTCTCTCCCGGCAGATGGCGCGGCTCGTCGCCCAGGACGGTCTGACGGCACTGCAATACGCCTCCGCGCACGGACTGCCGCCGCTGCGGGAGCGGATCTGTGACGTCATGGCGCTGGAGGGGATCGCCGCGCGCCCGGAGGACGTCGTGGTGACGGTCGGCTCGCAGATGGGCATCGACCTGCTGACCCGGCTGCTCTGCGACCCGGGCGACGTGGTGCTCGCCGAAGGCCCCTCGTACGTGGGCGCTCTTGGCTCGTTCGCGGCGTTCCAGGCACAGGTCGTGCATGTGCCGATGGACGAGCACGGGTTGGTCCCCGACGAGCTGCGGGCGGCGCTGCGGCGCGCCGGGGCCGCCGGGCAGCGGGTGAAGCTGCTCTACACGATCCCGAACTTCCACAATCCGGCGGGCGTGACGCTCGCGGTGGGGCGGCGCGCCGAGATCCTGGAGATCTGCCGCGCGCACGACGTGCTTGTGGTGGAGGACAACCCGTACGGGCTGCTCGGCTTCGACGGCGTCGCGCATCCGGCGCTGCGCTCCATGGACCCGGACAACGTCGTCTACCTGGGCTCGTTCTCGAAGACGTTCGCCTCCGGACTGCGGGTCGGCTGGGTGCTCGCGCCGGACGAGGTACGGGACAAGCTCGTCCTCGCGATGGAGTCGGCGACGCTGTGCCCGCCCACGCTCAACCAGATGATCGTGGAGCGCTACCTCGCCGCGCACGACTGGCAGGAGCAGATCGGGGTGTTCCGGGGCCTGTACCGGGCGCGGCGCGACGCGATGCTCGACGCGCTGGAGCGCCTGCTGCCGCCGGGGTGCTCCTGGACCGTGCCGGACGGCGGGTTCTATGTGTGGGTGACCGTGCCCGAGGGCGTCGACACCCGGGCGATGCTGCCGCGGGCCGTCGCGGCCGGGGTCGCGTACGCGTCGGGCAGCGGCTTCTACGCGGACAAGTCCGGGGCGCGGCAGATGCGGCTCTCGTACTGCTACCCGACGCCGGAGCGGATCGTCGAGGGGGTGCGGCGGCTGGCCGGCGTGTTGTCGGCCGAGCTGGAGCCCGCCCCCTCCATCGGCTCTCCAGCGACGGCCGAGCGCGCCCCCGGAGCATCGGAGGTATGCGAGTTCCGCGCGTGAGTACCGCTCCGTGCGGCCATGAGCCCGGACAACGCCCCGACCCCGCCGGAGAGAGTGCTCCGTCGGGGTCGGTGGCCTTTTCGCCCACGAAGGGACTTCCGACCGTGAACAGCACGTGGTTCCGACGCTTCACCCCTGTCGGCAGCGGGCCCCGGCTCTTCTGCTTCCCCCACGCGGGCGGCTCCGCGACCGCGTACATGCAACTGGCGCGCACCCTGCCGTCCGCCTTCGACGTGGTCGCCCTGCAGTACCCGGGGCGCCAGGACCGCTACCGCGAGGAGCCGTTCACCGACCTGGACGCCCTGGTCGGGGCGGTCGCCGCGGAACTGGCCCGTGAGCTGGCCGCCGACCCCGGGCGGCCCTACGCCCTGTTCGGGCACAGCATGGGCGCGCTCGTCGCCTTCGAGACGGCCCGGCTCCTCGCCCGCGAGGAACTGCCCCCGCCGGAGCGGCTGTTCCTGTCGGGGCGGGGCGCGCCGGACGGCCGCGACAACGAGTACGGCCGGTTCGGCGAGGACGACGTACTGGCCGACGTCCGCCGCCTCGGCGGCACCGAGCAGGCGATGCTGGAGGACCCGGAGATCCTGGAGATCGTGCTGCCGGCGCTGCGGGCCGACTACCGCATCCTCGGCACGGTCCGCTGGGAGGGCGGCGAGTCGCTCGACGTCCCGGTGACCGCGCTGACCGGCGACAGCGACCCGATGACGACGGTCGACGACATGTGGACCTGGCGGGCCCACACCACCCGCGACTTCGGCCTGAAGGTCTTCCCCGGCGGCCACTTCTACCTCTTCGACCAGCTGCGGCCGGTCGCTGACGCGGTCACGGAGGGGGTGGCGGCGGCGCGCACGGCCGCCGTCTGAGACGGCTCTCTTCCTCACGGGCAGGACGGGGAGCCCGCTGCATCAGGTGGCTCCCCGGCTCCGGCCCTCAGCTCGCCCCAGACCTGCTTGCCCCACCCGTAGAGGTCGGTGCCCCAGCGGTCCGTCAGCGCGTCCACGATCACCAGGCCGCGCCCTCGGATCGGGTCCCCGTCGGAGTTGGAGTCCGTCCGCATCATCGGGACGACCTTCGAACGGTCCACCACGCCGAGACACACCCAGCTCTTCGTAGGGCGATTCACGATCACTCGGATGTGCGGAAGGCAGCCGTGGTCCACGGCGTTGGAGACCAGCTCCGACATGACCAGAACGGCATCCTCGATCAGCTCCTCCAGATCCCAGGCCGCCAGAGCGGTCCGGACGAGGTGGCGTGCGATGGCGGCGCTCTCCGCCTCACGGGGGAGGCGGGTGGAGTACCCGGGGTGCCCGGTCGGGCGGGGTGTGGTGGTCACTGTCATCGGGACCTCGTCCGCTGTCGAACGTCAGGGATGCCGCCCGACTGTGGGTCACAGACCGATTCACAGGCGCGAGGCGACCCGACAGCAAGCGGCCCTGCGACCGTAGGAAAGGCGCCGTTGACGCCTCCACACGTTTCTACGGTTTTCTACGGTGTCTACCCCAGTTGGGCAATGGCACCGGTGATCAAGTCCCGTGCGGCGGCGCCGTGCACGGCCATGTCCGCCATCTCCTTGGCAGCCCTGACGTACTGCTCGACCTCACCCGGAGCGGTGATCTTCACGGCCGCCGACAGCAGCTCGACATGCACCCTGGCGTCGTCGAAGACGTTGAAGGTCTCCAGGGTCCACAGAGGACGAGAGGTGGCAAAGGGGATCACGCCGAGGCTGACCGAGGGCAGGGACATCAGCGTGAGCAGATAGCCGAGTTGGCCCGCCATCGTCTCGGAGTCGCCCACCTGGTACCGGAGGACGGACTCCTCCACCAGGACGGAGAACCGGTTGCCGTTGATGAAGAGCACCCGGGAGCGCCGCATACGGGCTTCCACGGCCTCCTCCACGTCGTTCGGAGTCTGGTGGAAACGCGAGATCGAGTTGAGGAGCGCGGTGGCATACGAGGGCGTCTGGAGGAGACCGGGGACCACGGTGGAGCAGTAGATCCGGAAGAGTCGGGTGCGCTCGTACAGCTCGACCCGGGACTCCTGGAGGTGCCGCAGGCCGGTGCGCTGCACCCGGCGCCACTCCACGTACATCGAGTCAGCGGACTGGGCGGAGGCCACGAGGTCGTCTGCCGCGCTCTCGGCTCCGCAGGCCGCACACCAGAGGCGGATGTCAGCGATGGACGGAGGGGTCCGGGCGTGCTCGATGCGGGAGACCTTCGAGGGGTACCAGTCCAGCCGCCGTGCAAGCTCGGTTGCTGTCAGGCCGGCGTCCTTACGGATCTCCCGCAGTCGGGCGGCCAGTTGTAGCCGGGCAGTTTGTACGGCGGCGGTCGGCGACTCGCTCATTCTTCGCTCAGATGGTGTAGCTGTCGTGCGGGACGGCTCGGTTCCAGATGCTCTCGAAGGACTCGGAGACGCTCTTGATCAGGGCAGGGTCATCGCTGAGGGTGTGGCCCACGAAGGTCCCCTCCCCGGAGAACAGGCCGAAGCGGATCAGGTTCTGGTCGAAGAGCCAGAGGTCATTGGCGGGGATCAGCAGGTCCGAAGCCAGGCGGCGGGGGAGCCACCGGACCTCTTCGCCCGCCAGGACGTTCTGGAACGTGGACGCGTGCTCGTAGCGCACGTACTCCGAAAGCGGCTCTGAGACGACCCGGGCTCGGCGGACTGTGACGCCGCGCCCCACGGCCCGGGCCACAGAGGTGTGGAAGTCGTTCCACCACTCGTCCCGGTTCTCCGGGGTGTGCCGCCGGCCGGCCCGCCAGGCGGCGAAGTCCTCGTCCTCGTTCTCGACCTCGTAGACGTCCCGCGTCTCCAGGTGGACGGCGCTGTGACGGCAGTTGACGAGCAGCTCAGCGAACGGCGGGACCGTCTGCGGCAACACACGCCTCCCTGATCGCGTCCACCATGCGGGCGGGGAGGCGGACGACGGCTTCGGTGTCCGGGATGCTGCCCGTCTCCAGGCACTCCCTCTCCGTCGCCTCGTCAGCCTTCCAGCCCTGGATGACGAAGTCGTTCGTCTTCTCGTCGACCCAGACGGTGGGACAGTTGTCCCCGTTCGTATTCGGGTCTTTCGCGATGAACCGCAGCGTCATGGCTCTCCCCCGAACCCTCTGGCTTCTACGGACTTCTATGAGCGTTGCCCACGGCAGGAACTCCGTCAAGACGGCAACGGGCCTCACAAAGCGGTGAAGACCGGGCTGGAGTGTCGCGGTCATGCGTGTACGGGCTCTCTACGACAACTGGCCCGGGCGATGGACGCCGCCCGGGCCCTTCGCCGGGTCCGTCACGGGTACGGGTAGAAGCCCCGGCCGGACTTCTTGCCGAGGAGGCCGCCCTCCACCATGCGGAGCAGGAGCGGGGGCGGGGCGTAGAGGGGTTCCTTGAACTCCTCGTACATGGCTTGTGCGATGGAGACGGTCGTGTCGAGGCCGATCAGGTCGGCCAGGCGCAGGGGGCCCATGGGGTGGGAGCAGCCCTGGGTCATGCCCTGGTCGATGGTCTCCGCGGTGGCGAGGCCCGATTCGACCATGCGGACGGCGGAGAGCAGGTAGGGGAAGAGCAGCGCGTTGACGAGGAAGCCGGCGCGGTCCGGTGAGGTGATCGGCTGTTTGCCGAGGACGTCGCGGACGAAGGTCAGGGCGCGGTCCCGGACCGTCTTGTCCGTGAGGACCGAGGGGATCACCTCGACGAGCGGCAGTGCCGGGACCGGGTTGAAGAAGTGCAGGCCGAGGACGTGCTCGGGGCGGCGGGTGGCGGCGGAGAGGCGGACGACGGGGAGCGAGGAGGTGTTGGTCGCGAGGATGGCCGCCGGGTCTTCCACGATCTTGTCGAGGGTGGCGAAGAGGTCGAGCTTGAGGGGCTCGTCCTCCTTGATCGCCTCGATCACCAGCTGGCGGTCGGCGAGGTCGGCGAGGTCGCGGGTGTAGGTGACCCGGGCCAGCGCGGCGTCGCGTTCGTCGGTGGTCAGTTTGCCGCGGGCGACGCCCCGGTCGAGGGAGGCGGCCAGGCGGCGCGGGCCCGCGTCGAGGGAGGCGTCGGAGAACACCGCGACGACGACGTCGAGGCCGGACTTGGCGCACAGTTCGGCGATGCCGGTGCCCATGATGCCGCTGCCCGCTACACCCACTCTCTCGATCGTGTCGCTGCCGGTCGTCGTTGTGGTCATGGGGTCCCCCAGGTCAGTAGTGATGCTCCGATCGACATGCCGCCGCCGAAGCCGGCGAGCAGCACGAGGTCGCCAGGTGTGAGGGCGCCGGTGCGGTGGGCCTCGTCGAGTGCGAGGGGCACCGAGGCGCTGCCGACGTTCCCGTACCGGACCAGGGTGCGGTGGGTGTGCGCGGCGGTGAGGCCCGCGCGTTCGACGACGTCCGTCAGCATCACGCCGTTGGCCTGGTGCGGGACGAAGTGGTCGACGGCGCCGATGTCGACGCCGGCCCGGTCGGTGAGGGCGCGCAGTGCGGGCGGCACGTGTTCGGCGACGAAGTCCCGTACGCCGCGGCCGTCCATCTTGAAGTGGTGGCCGCCCTCGGCGACGGTCTCCGCCGACGCCGGGTGGCGGCTGCCGCCCGCCTCGACGCGGATCAGATGGTGGGCGTCGCCCCGGCTGGCGAGGTCGGTGGCGATGATCCCGTACGGGGCGGGGACCGCTCCGACGACCGCGGCGCCTGCTCCGTCGGCGAACAGGATGGCGGTCCTGCGGTCGGTGAAGTCGAGGATGCGCGAGTACACGTCGGCGCCGATGACCAGTGCGCGGGCGCCGGGGCGCGCGCTGACCAGGGCGTGGGCCACGGAGAGGGCGTAGACGAAGCCGCTGCACACGACGTTGATGTCGAAGCAGGCGGCGCCGTAGGCGCCCAGGCCGTGCTGGACGAGGTAGGAGGTCGGCGGTTGGGGGAAGTCGCCGGTGGAGGTGGAGAGGATGATGTAGTCGATCTGGGCGGGGGTCAGGCGCGCCTGCTGCAGCGCGCGTTCCGCCGCCCTGATCGCCAGGTCCGACGTCGCCTCGTGGTCGGCGGCGTAGCGGCGCGAGCGTATCTGGGTCTTGCGCTCGATCCACTCGGCGGTGACGCCGACGCGCTCCGCGACCTCCTCGTTGCTCACCTCGTGCTTGGGCACGTAGGAGCCGGTGGAGAGGATGCCGATGCCGGTGCCGGTGCCGGTGGTCGTGGGCCCGGTCATGACAGGGCGCCTTCGGCGGTGCGTGGCGTCGCGCCCAGGCCTCGCAGCGGGTTCAGCCGTTCGGCGCCGATCTTCTCCCGCAGCGCGGGGTCGGTGACGCCGAGGCCCCCCTCGGGGGCGAGGCACAGGACGCCGACCTTGCCGATGTGCCGGTTGAGCTGGACGAGGCGGGCCGCCTCGCCGACCTCGTCGAGCGGGAAGACGTCGGAGAGGACGGGGGCGAGGTGGCCGAGGCGGAACAGGCGGTTGCACTCGGCCTGTTCCTGGAGGTTCGCGGCGTGGCTGCCGATGACCCGCTTGAGGTTCATCCACAGGTAGCGGTTGTCGAAGTGGTGGTCGTAGCCGGTGCTGGAGCCGCAGGTGACGACGGTGCCGCCCTTGCGGACGACGAACACGGAGATCCCGAACGTGGCGCGGCCGACGTAGTCGAAGACGACGTGCGGGTCCTCGCCGACCTGGCGGCGGATCTCCCGGCCGAGCCGCTTGCCCAGCTCGATGGTGCGTTCCGGGGACGGTGCCTGGTCGTCGCCGAGGCCGATCTCGCTGCGGTCGATGACGACGTCGCAGCCGAGCCTTCGCAGCGCCGCCGCCTTGTGCTCGGAGCCGACGACGCCGACGGGAATGCCGCCCGCGTTCTTCACCAGCTGCACGGCGTAGGCGCCGAGTCCGCCGGTGGCGCCCCAGACGAGCACGATGTCGCCCTGCTTGATGCGGGCGCCGTTGTCGCTGACGAGCATCCGGTAGGAGGTGGCCGCGGTGAGCAGGACGCTCGCCGCCTCCTCCCAGGTCAGGTGCGGCGGCTTGGGCAGCAGCTGGCTGGCGCGGACGATCGCGTAGTGGGCGAGGCCGCCGAAGTTCGTCTCGTAGCCCCAGATGCGCTGACCTGTGGAGAGCATGGCGTCGTCGTGGGTGGCCGGTTCCTGGTCGTCGACCTGGACGCAGCTGGCCACCACGTGGTCGCCCGGCTTCCAGTGGCGTACGCCGGACCCGGCGCGCACGACGACACCCGCGGCGTCCGAGCCGACGACCTGGTACGGCAGGTCGTGCCGGGCGTCCCAGCCGCCCCGGCGGGCCTGGCGCTTGAGGAACTCGAAGGTCGGCACCGGCTCGAACGTCGCCGACCAGACGGTGTTGTAGTTGATGGAGCTCGCCATGACGGCGACAACCACCTCGTCCGGGGCGAGCTCCGGCATCGGGACCGATCCGACGTGCAGCGACTTGCGCACGTCGGGATCGGCGACCCCGTCGAACATGCCGACGTCGGCGGCCAGCAGATGCGCCGCCCGGTACTCCGTGGGAAGCGCGTGTCGCCCGATGTCGTCGGGGCCTGCCCCGGACAGCAGGGCTTCTGTCAAAGAATCCATGATTCCCTTTCTCCTCACCCGCTGAATTCGGGGGCATCGGCCGAGCGTTGCTCGGGGTGTTACAGGACCGCGCCGTCCCTGGTGCGCCTGCGCAGACTGGGCCTGCGGGCCTGCCCGAGGTCCTTCCACATGTCGGAGAGGCCGGTGACGGTACGGGCGGCGAACAGGCGGCGGATGGAGACTTCCTGCTTGAGTTCGGTGCGGATCAGGCCGACGAGGCGGATCGCCCGCAGCGAGTTGCCGCCGAGGTCGAAGAAGTCGTCGTCGATGCCGACGCGTTCGAGTTCGAGGACGTCGGCGAAGGCCTTGGCCAGGATGCGCTCGGTGTCGTTGCGCGGGGCCCGGTAGGTGTCCTCGGCGCCGGCGGGCTCGGGCAGCGCCGCGAGGTCCACCCGGCCGCCCGCCGTCACCGGCAGGGCGTCGAGGACGGTGAACACCGACGGGACCAGGGCCTCGGGCAGCCGGCTCGCGGCGAACCGGCGCAGCTCGTCGGCCGACACGGTCCGGCCCGCGGCCGGGACGACGTACGCGGCCAGGCGCGGCCGGCCCGCCTCGTCCGCCGCGCCGACGACGACGGCCCGCGCGAGGTTGTCGTGGTCGGCCAGGGCCTCCTCGACCTCGGCGGGCTCGACGCGGGCGCCGCGCACGTCGACCTGGGCGCCCGCCCGGCCCACGTGCACGAGCCGGTCGTCGTCGCCGAGGCGTACGCGGTCCCCGGTCCGGTACATGACGGTGCCCGCCGGTCCGAACGGGCAGGCCACGAAGTGCTCCGCGGTCGCCGCGGCCCGCCCGGCGAAGCCGCGCGCCAGGCCGGGCCCGGCCACGTACAGGTCACCGGTCACACCGGCGGGCACGGGGGCGAGGCCCGGGCCGAGGACGTGCAGGGAGGTGGCGTCGAGGGGGCGGCCGAGCGTGCCGGGGCGCACGGGCTCCCCGGGGGTCAGGCGGTGGGAGGCGGTGAACCCGGCCGACGCGGCCGGGCCGTGGCCGAGGACGATGCTCAGGCCGGGGCAGGCCGCGCGGACGCGGCGCAGCGCGGCGGCGGGCACCCGGTCGCCGCCGGTGACGACCTCGCGCAGCCCGTCCAGGGCTTCAGGGCGTTCGGCGGCGAGCGTCGCGAGGCGGCCCGCGGGCAGCCACAGCGTGGTGATGCCGTGGGCGGCGCGGGCGGCTGCCAGGGCGTCGGCGTCGAGGTGCTCGCCCGGCGCCACGACGACGCGGCCGCCGGCGAGGAGGGGCACCCACAGTTCGAGGGCGAGCGCGTCGGAGGTGTGCGGGGTGTGCCACAGGACGGTGCTGTCCCCGGCGCCGCTCCACTGCTGGTCCCGGGTGAACTGTTCGAGAGCGCGGTGGGTGAGGGCGACCGTCCCGTCGGCGGCGTCGGGGAGGACGGCGAGGAGCTGGTCGGGGTGCGGGGCGGCGAGGGTGGCCTGGGCGTCGCTGACCTGGTCGGACGAAGGCGCGTCACCAGTCGTGGCCGGGGCATCCACGCCCCCGACGGCCGGGGCGTCGCCCTGGTCGTCGGACAGGAGCGCGGCGACCGTGGTCACGGGACGGCCCGTGCTCGCGCCCAGGCGTGCGGCCGTCGCGGCGTCGGTGAGCAGGAGGCGCGCCGGGGCGGCGGTGAGCCGCGCGGTGATGCGGTCAGCGGTCTCCGCCGGGTCGACGGGCAGGTACGCGCCGCCCGCCTTCGCCACGCCGAGGAGGGTCGCGGCCAGCTCCGCCGAGCGTGGCAGCGCCACCGCGACGACCGTCTCGGGTCCGATGCCCCGGGCGCGCAGTGCGCGGGCCAGCCGGTCGGAGCGCGCGGCGAGTTCGCCGTACGTCACCTCGCCGGACGCGTCGGCCAGGGCGACCGCGTCGGGGCTGTGCCCGGCGGTGCGGGTGAACAGTTCCGGGAGGGTGAGGCCGCAGGAAGCCGTCCGCACGCCGTGGGCCGCCGCGAGCACCCGCTCGCGGGGCTCGCCGGTGAGCACGTCCAGGGCGCCGACCGGCCGGTCGCCCGCGGCGAGGACGGCCCGGATGTGGGCGATCAAGTCTTCGCCGATGAAGCGGAGTTCGGCGCGGTCGTAGAGGCGGGCGGGGGCGTCGAGCCGGATGAACAGGTCGCTGTCGGGGCTGCCGTCGGTGTAGACGCCGATGGACAGCTCCTCGAAGGTGCCGGTGGTCGCGCCGCAGTAGCGGGCGGGGCTGTCGCCGAAGGCGATCCGCTCGACGAACTCGACGACGTTGACGACGGCGCCGTAACTGCCCCGGTCGCTCAGGGTCGTTGCGGCGGCGCGCTGGATGTCGGAGTAGTGGCAGGCGGTGTGGTCGAAGATCTCGTACGTGTCGTCGACGAGCGCGTCGGCGACGTCCGCGAAGGAGGTGCCGAGGCCGACCTTCGCGTGCACCGGGACCACGTTGACGGCGAGGCCCGGGGTACGGCTGGCGACGCCGATACGGTTGCCGACCGCGAGCGAGAGCAGGAACTCGGGGCGCTCGCAGCGGTGCCGCAGATAGACGGCCGTGGCGGCGGTGACCAGCTGCGACATCCACAGCCCGAGGTCCTGCGCGGCCTCGGTCCAGGTGTCGGCCTCCGCGCGCGGCACGGTCAGGGTGCGGGAGACCATGCCGATGGTCCCGGCCACCTCGGACCACCGGTCGGCGCTGCTGAGCGGCTCGGCGAGGGCGGCGCGCCGCTCGTCGGAGAGGGCGGGGCGCGGGATCTGCGCGGGGGCGGGCGCGTCCGTGAGGTAGTCGCGCCAGAAGGCGGAGTCCTCGCTGAACTTCTCGGAGACGAGGTAGTCGGTGGCCTCGGCGGCGAACGACGCGGTGTCCCACGGGTGTTCGAGCCCGGGGACCGGCTCGCCGCGTACGAGGGCCGTGTAGACCTCGGCGAGGCGGCGGGAGAGCAGGCCGCCCGCGCCGAACCCGTCGGAGATGAGGTGGTGGTAGGCGATGACCAGGAGGTGGCGGTCGGCGGACAGGGTGACGACGCCGAGCCGGAACAGCAGGTCCTGGCCGAGGTCGAAGGGCCGGCGGACCAGGTCGGCGAGGGCGTCGCGGGCGGCCTGCTCGGGGTCGGCCTCGGCGCTGAGGTCCAGGGTGAACGGCCGCCAGTCGCCCAGCTCCCGGGGGATCAGGCGGAGCCCCTCGCCGTCGTCGCGGAAGGTGACGCGCAGGACCTCCGCCTCGTCCATGACGTGCAGGAACGCGGACTCGATGGCTCCCTTGTCCAGGTCACCGTCCACGTCCCACATGGTCAGCGCGTGGTTCGGCGTGTCGGGAGCCATTTCCTGCGCTCGCCACATGCCCTTGTGCGCGGAGGACGCACCGAATGAACGCACGTAGATCAACCCCTAGACAAGCCTCGAAAAAATGGCCCGGAAACCGGATGAATTCGCAGATCACCCCCCATGGTCGGGAGAGCGGCCCGGGCGGACAAGACAGTTCGGAACCGGCGGGACACCGTGCCGTGACGGCTTGCGGTGTCCCGCCGGCGGGACGGACGGACCGGGCGCGCGGGCGCGCTACGCGGCCAGCAGGGTGGTGAGGTATCCGGCGATGCGCCGCGGCGAGGGGTGCCGCAGCACCAGGTTGGGCCGCAGTTTCTGCCCCGTCGAGGCGCTCAGACGTTTGCTGAGTTCGACGGAGAGCAGCGAGTCGAAACCGAGCTCCTTGAACTCGCGGTCGGCCTCGACCGAGGCGCCGGAGGTGTGTCCGAGCACGACGGCGACCTTCTCCAGGACGTGGTCGAGCACGAGGTCCTTCGCCGCGTCGCCCTGGAGCGCGGCGACCCGCTCGGCCAGGGGCCGTTCCCCGGCCGCGTCGGGCGCGGGCGGCTCGGCGCCCTCCGCCTGCGCGACGGCCGCGGTGTGGGCGGAGCTGAGCCAGTAGCGCCGGTGCTGGAAGGCGTACGTGGGCAGGTCGACCCGTCGGCGCGGGCCGAACAGGGCGGCCCAGTCGACGGCGCCGCCGCGCGCGTGGAGCGTGGCCAGCGAGGTGAGCACGGACTCCACCTCGCCTCTGCCGCGCCTGGAGGAGGACAGGACGAGGGCGTCCTCGGCGCCCTCGTCGTCGAGGATCTCCTGCACCGGCACGGTCAGTACGGGGTGCGGGCTGACCTCGACGAAGACCCGGAACCCGGCCTCGGCCAGCTTGCGTGCGGAGGGCTCGAAGAGGACCTTCTGTCGCAGGTTCTCGTACCAGTAGCCGGCGTCGAGGCGCGCGGTGTCGATGACCTCGCCGTACAGGGTCGAGTAGAACGGCACCGTCGACGTGGTGGGACGGACGTCGGCCAGGGAGTCGATCACCTGGTCGCGGACGCGGGTCACGTGGTGGGAGTGCGAGGCGTAGTCGACCTTGATGCGGCGGGCCTGGACGCCTTCGGCGTTCATCTTCTCCACGAACTCGTCGAGCGCCTCGGGTTCGCCGGAGACGACGACCGAGGAGGGGCCGTTGACGACGGCGACGCTCACCTGGTCGCCCCAGGGCGCCAGATGCCGCTCCACCTCGTCCGCGGACGTGCCGACCGACGCCATCCCGCCGTGCCCGTTGAGGTCCACCAGGGCCTTGCTGCGCAGCGCGACGACGCGGGTGGCGTCGCGCAGGGACAGCGCTCCGCCCACGTACGCGGCGGCGATCTCGCCCTGGCTGTGGCCGATCACCGCGGACGGTTCCACGCCCCAGGAGCGCCACAGGGCGGCCGTGGAGACCATCACCGCGAAGAGCGCGGGCTGCACCACGTCGACGCGGTCGAAGCCCGGGGCGCCCTCGGCGCCGCGGATGACGTCGAGGAGCGACCAGTCGACCCACTCGGACAGGGCCTCGGCGCAGGCGTCGACGCTCTCCGCGAAGACCGGGAACGCCTCGTACAGTTCGCGTCCCATGCCGGGCCACTGGGAGCCCTGGCCGGGGAAGACGAAGGCGACGCCGCCGAGCGGGCCCGCGGTGCCCTGGACGACCGCGGGTGACTCGGCGCCCTCGCTCAACGCGTCGAGCCCTGCGAGGAGTTCGTCGCGGTCGCGGCCCAGGGCCACGGCCCGGTGGGGGAACCGGGAGCGGCTCGACAGCAGCGACCAGCCTGCCTCGGCGAGGTCCAGGGTCGGATCGGCGGCGGCGAACTCCCGTAGCCGCGCCGCCTGTTGACGCAGGGCCGCCGCGCTCTTGGCGGACAGCGTCCAGGGCACAAGGCCGCCCGGCACTGCGGGGCCGGTGGGGGCGGCGGGCTCCTCCGCGGGCTCCGCCTCCTCCAGGACGACGTGCGCGTTGGTGCCGCTGACGCCGAACGAGGACACGCCCGCCCGGCGCGGCCCGTCGGCGCGGGCCCACTCGCGGCCCTCGGCGAGGACCTCGACGGCGCCGCAGGACCAGTCGACCTCCGAGGTCGGCGCGCTCACGTGCAGGGTCTTCGGCAGGTAGCCCTCGCGCAGCGCCATGACGGCCTTGATGACGCCGCCGACCCCGGCCGCGGCCTGCGCGTGCCCCATGTTCGACTTCAGGGAGCCCAGCCACAGCGGCCTGCCGTCGCGGCGCCCCTGCCCGTAGGTGGCGAGCAGGGCGCCCGCCTCGATGGGGTCGCCGAGCCGGGTGCCGGTGCCGTGCGCCTCGAGAAGGTCCACGTCGGCCGGGTCGACGCCCGCGTTGGCGAGGGCCGTGCGGATGACCTTCTCCTGGGCGCGGCCGTTGGGGGCGGTCAGGCCGTTGCTGGCGCCGTCCTGGTTGACCGCGCTGCCGCGTACGACGGCGAGGACGGGGTGGCCGTTGCGACGGGCGTCGGAGAGCCGTTCGAGGAGGAGGACGCCCGCGCCCTCCGCCCAGCCGGTGCCGTCGGCGCCGTCGGCGAACGCCTTGCAGCGGCCGTCGGCGGACAGGGCGCGCTGGCGGGAGAACTCGACGAACATCGCGGGCGTCGCCATCACCAGCGCGCCACCCGCGAGGGCGAGCGAGCACTCGCCCGACCGCAAGGACCGCACCGCCATGTGCAGCGACACGAGCGACGAGGAGCACGCCGTGTCCAGGGAGACCGAGGGCCCGGTGAGGCCCAGTTCGTAGGAGACCCGGCCGGAGGCCACGCTCAGGGCGGAGCCGTACAGCAGGTAGCCCTCCAGGTCCTTCTGGCCGCCCTCCAGGAAGCGCCAGCCGTACTCGGAGGAGCTGACGCCCGTGAAGACGCCGACGTCGCTTCCCCGTACGTCGGCGGGGACGATGCCCGCCCGCTCGAACGCCTCCCACGACGTCTCCAGGAGCAGCCGGTGGTGCGGGTCGACGGCGAGCGCCTCGCGCGGGCTGATGTTGAAGAACTCGGCGTCGAACCCGGCCACGTCGGACAGGAAGCCGCCCTGGCGGGTGTAGGCCTTGCCGGTGGCGTCGGGGTCGGCGTCGTACACGTCGCGCCAGCCGCGGTCGCCGGGGAAGTCGCCCACGAGGTCGCGGCCCTCGCGGACGGCCTCCCACAAATCCTCGGGCGAGGCGACGCCGCCCGGGTAGCGGCAGGCCATGGAGACGATCGCGATCGGTTCGCCGCGACCCGCCTTCAGGTCCTCGTTCTCGCGGCGGAGCCGGTCGCGCTCCTCCAGCAGCGTGCGCAGCGCCCGCTGGACCCGGTCCGCGCCGTCCGCCGTGCGGTCGGTCGAGTCGGTCATGCCGTTCACCTCTTCTCGTCCAGGGCCAGGTCGACCAGGGAATCCAGGTCCAGGTCGGACAGATCGTCGGCGGGTTCGCCGGGTTCGGCGTCCCCGGGGTCCCCGGCCGCGCCGGCCAGGGCGAGGACCGGTTCGAGCAGGCCCGCGGCGCGCAGCCGCTCGATCGGTACGGTGCGCAGGACTTCGCGGACGCGCGCCTCGTCGGCGGCCCCGTCCGTCTCCGATGCGGTGTCGGCGGCGCTGTTCCCCTCGCCCTCCGGGCGCAGCAGGCCGTAGAGGTGCTCGCCCAGTTCGCGCGGGGTCGGGTAGCTGAAGACGACGGTGGACGGCAGGCGCAGGCCGGTCTCGGCCGCCAGCAGGTTGCAGAGCTCGACGGCGGTCAGGGAGTCGAAGCCGAGCTGGGTGAACGCCTGGTCGGCGTCGACGCCCGCGCCCGAGCTGTGTCCGAGGACGACGGCGGCCCGGTCGCGGATCCGCTCCAGGACGGCCTCGCGCGCCTGCGGCCCGGGCAGGGCGGCCAGCTTGTCGACGAGCCCCGCCGGGCCGCCGCTCGGGGCGGTGGCGGTCGCGGCGCGGCGGGGGCGGGCCGCCTCGACGAGGTCGCGCAGGAGCGGCGGCACCTCGTCGGCGGGCCTGCCGCGCAGCGCGGCGAGGTCGATGCGGGCGGGCACGAGGACGGCCTTGTTCTCGGCGACCGCCGCGTCGAACAGGGCGAGGGCCTCGGCGGTCGGCATCGCGGCGATGCCCGCGCGGCGCAGCCGGGAGAGGTCGGCGCGGTGGAGTTCGCCGGTCATGCCGCTGCTCTCCTCCCACCAGCCCCAGCACAGGGAGGTGGCGGGCAGGCCCTCGGCCCTGCGCCGGGCGGCGAGGCCGTCGAGGAAGGTGTTGGCGGCGGCGTAGTTGGCCTGTCCCGCGTTGCCGGTCTGGCCGGCGAAGGCGGAGAACTCGACGAACGCCGACAGGGGCCGCCCGCGGGTGAGTTCGTGCAGGTGGTGGGCGCCGCCGGCCTTGGCGTCGAGGACGTGGTCGACGCTCTTGGCGGTCAGCGACTCCACGGTGCCGTCGGCGAGGGCGCCCGCGGCGTGCACGACGGCGGTCAGCGGGTCGCGGCCCGGCAGATCGGCGAGGAGCGCGGCCACGGCGTCGCGGTCCGCCACGTCGCAGGCCACGACGTGTACGTGCGCCCCGGCGGCCTCCAGTGCGGCGACGAGGTCGGGGGCGCCCTCGGCGGCCGGTCCGCCGCGGCTGGCGAGGACCAGGCTGCGTACGCCGTGTCCGGTGACGAGGTGGCGGGCGACGAGGGAGCCCACTCCCCCGGTGCCGCCCGTGACGAGCACGGTGCCGCCGCCGAAGGGGTCGCCCACCTCCAGGACGAGCTTGCCGATGTGGCGGCCCTGGCTCATCTCGCGGAAGGTGCGGCGGGCGTCGCGGATCGGGGTCAGGGTGATCGGGCCCCGGTGGATCCGGCCGTCCGCGAACAGCTCCATGACGGCGCGGAACATGTCCTGGAGGGCGTCGGGTCCGGCTTCCCAGAGGTCGAACGCCTCGTAGTGGACGCCGGGGTGGGCCGCGGCGACCGTCTCGGGCTCGCGGATGTCCGTCTTGCCCATCTCGGCGAAGTGCCCGCCGCCCGGCAGCAGCGTCAGGGAGGCGTCGACGAACTCGTGGGCCAGGGAGTTGAGGACGACGTCCACGCCCCGGCCGTCGGTGGCGCGCAGGAACTTCCCGGCGAACTCCAGGTCGCGGGAGGACGCCAGGTGGTCGTCGTCGATGCCGAGGGCGCGCAGGGCGGGCCACTTGGCCTCGCTGGCGGTGGCGTAGATCTCGGCGCCGACGTGCTGCGCGAGCTGTACGGCGGCCATGCCGACGCCGCCCGCCGCCGCGTGGATGAGGACCCGCTGCCCCTTCTTGAGCCGGGCGACGCGCAGCAGCCCGTGGTAGGCGGTGAGGAAGGTGCACGGCACGGAGGCCGCCTCGGCGAGGCTCCAGCCGTCGGGGACGGGTACGAGCATGCGGCGGTCGGCGACGGCGGTGCGGCCGAAGGCGCCGGTGAAGATGCCGGTGACGCGGTCGCCGGGGGCGAGGTCGGTGACGTCGTCGGCGACGGCGAGGACGGTTCCCGCGCCCTCGCTGCCGAGCCCCGCGTCGAACGCGGTCCTGCTGACGAGGCCGAGGGCGATGGTGACGTCGCGGAAGTTGAGCCCGGCGGCCTGGACGGCGATGCGGACCTGGCCGCTGGTCAGGGGTGCGTCGACCTCGGGGCACGGCACCCAGGTCAGGTTCTCGACGGTGCCCCGCTCCGGGATGCCGAGGCGGTGGCCGGGGGGCGGCTCCGGGAGGCGGTGCTCGTCGGGCGCGGCGGCGGCGAGCCGGGGCACCAGCAACGACCCTTCGCGCAGGGCGAGTTGCGCCTCGTCGCCGCCGAGCGCGTCGGCGATGGACGCCCAGGAGGCGTCGGTGTCGTCGAGGTCCAGGAGCCGGAACCGGCCGGGGTGCTCGCTCTGCGCCGAGCGGACCAGGCCCCACACGGACGCGCCGGGCAGCGACTCGACGCGGTTCCGCGCGTCCGCGCCGACGGCGAGGCGGGTGACGACCGCGAGGGTGGACCCGGCGAGGCGGGCGTCGGCGAGGAACTGCTGGAGCAGGTCCAGGACGCGTTTGTCGGCGTCGCGGGTGGCGGCGAGCGGATCGGTGGCCGCGCCTTCGGCGACGAGGTCGTCCAGGCACAGGGCGATGTGCGCGGGCGGCTGCTGTGCGGCCAGGAGCGCGTCGAGGGACGGGTGCAGCGTGGTGTCGCCGCCCCGCGCCGTGCGCAGCCGGGCGGCCGGGCCGTCCGGCGCGCCGAGCACGGCCCACGCCTGGCGTGCGGCGCGCGGTGCCGTCTCCTTCAGGGGCCGCCAGCGCACCTCGTACAGCGGTTGGCGTGCGGCGCCGCGCGCGGAGTGCACCTGCTGGGCGCCGGCCGGGCGGAACGCCAGTGCGCCGATGGCGGCGACGGCGCGGCCCCGCTCGTCGGCGACGGTCAGCGCGACCGTCTCCTCGCCCGCCGCGGTGAGGCGGACCCGGACGGTCGCGGCGCCGGGCCCGGCCAGTTCGACGCCGGACCAGGAGAACGGCATCACGCTGCGCTCACCGCTCACCTCGACGACGCCGCCCGCGATCGCCGTGTGCAGGACGGTGTCGAGGAGCGCGGGGTGCAGGGCGAACTTCTCGGCGGCGACGCCGTCGGCGGTGTCGGGCAAGGTGGCGAGGGCGAACAGGTCGTCGCCCCGGCGCCACACCTCGCGCAGGCCGCGGAAGCCGGGCCCGTAGTCGAAGCCCGCCTCGGTGAACGTGTCGTAGAGGGAGCCGATGTCGATGCGCCGGGCGCCCGCGGGCGGCCAGGAGGCCAGGGCGCGCGCGGTGTCGGCGAGTTCGGGGGCCGGGTCTCCGGCGGGCAGCACCGTGCCCATCGCGTGCCGGGTCCAGCCTCGCTCCGCCTCTTCGTCGGCGGGGCGGGAGTAGACGTCCAGGGTGCGGCGGCCGTCGTCGTCCGCCGCGCCGACGACGACGCGGATCCGCACGTCGCCGGAGTCGGGCAGGATCAGCGGCACTTCGAGGGTCAGCTGTTCCACCGCGCCGCATCCGACGTGGGCGGCGGCCGACAGCGCGAGGTCCAGCTGCGCGGTGGCCGGGACGACGACGGCGCCGAACGCGGTGTGGTCGGCCAGCCAGCCGTGGGTGCGCAGCGACCACTGGGCCGTGAAGACGCTCTCGCCGCTGCCGGGGAGGTCCACGACGGCGCCGAGCAGCGGATGCCCGGCGGCGGTCAGCCCGGCGGCGGCGACGTCGGCCGTCCGCGCGGCGGCCTGGAAGTCCAGCCAGTAGCGCTGGTGCTGGAAGGCGTACGTCGGCAGGTCGACCCGGCGGCGGGTGCCGAACAGGGCGGCCCAGTCGACGGGGGCGCCGTGGACGTGCAGTCCGCCGAGCGCGGCGAGCAGCGCCTGCGGGCCGGGGCGGCCCCTGCGCGATGCCGACACGACGACCGTGTCGTGCGCGCCCTGCCCGGCGAACGTCTCCTTGATGATGCTCGCGAGCGTCGCGCCCGGACCGACCTCGACGAAGACGCCCGCTCCGGCGGCGCGGGCCGCCTCCACGGCCTCGTGGAAGCGCACGGGCGCGCGGACGTGGTCCACCCAGTAGGCGGCTGAGGTCAGCTCCCGCGCGGTGGCCTCGCGGCCGAGGCGGGTGGAGACGATCGGGACCGTCGCCTCGCGGTCGGCGGGCAGGTCGCCGAGCGCGTCGGCGAACGCGGCCAGGATCGGGTCCATGAGCGGCGAGTGGAAGGCGTGGTCGACCGGGAGGAGTTTCGCCTGCACCCCGTCGGCGGTGAACGCGTCGCGGAGCGCGTGGACCTGCTCGCGCAGGCCCGACACGACCACCGACCCGGGGCCGTTGACGGCGGCGACGCCGACCCGGTCGTAGGCGCCGATCACCTCCTCCACCCGCTCGTGCGGGGCGCGCACGGCCAGCATGGCGCCCTGCTCGGTGACCGTCTGCATCGTGCGGCCGCGCGCGGCGACCAGGCGGACGGCGGTGTCCAGGTCGAGGACCCCGGACACGTGGGCCGCCGCGATCTCGCCGACGGAGTGGCCGATCAGGCGGTCGGGGCGCGGTGCGTACCGGGTGATCAGCCGGTAGAGGGCGACCTGGAGGGCGAAGAGCGCGGCCTGCGCCATGTCCGTGCGCTCGCGCCGGGTGGCCTCGTCGACCCAGTCGGCGTCGCCCTCCTCGGCGAGGAGCAGCGGCTTCAGCGCGAACGGCAGCTCGGCGTCGAGGCGGGCGCAGGTCTCGTCGAGGCTCCGCGCGAACACCGGGTAGGCGTCGTACAGCTCCCGGGCCACGCCCGTCCACTGGGTGCCCTGGCCGGGGAACAGGAAGACGGTGGAGCCGCGTTCGCCGACGGTGCCGTGCACCACCGCCGGGGACTCCTCGCCCTCGCTCAGGGCGGTGAGCGCGCTCAGCAGCTCGTCGCGGTCCCGGCCGACGACGACGGCGCGGTGCTCGAACGGGGCCCTGCCCGCCACCAGCGACCAGCCGAGGTCGGTGAGGTCCTGGCCGGGGCCGGGGCCGGTGGCGGTGGCGGTGGCAGTGCTGGTGGCGGCGAAGTCGCGCAGCTTGCGGGCCTGCGCCTCGAGCGCCCGGCGCGAGCGCGCGGACAGCACCCAGGGCACGGCGTCACCGCCGCCGTACGGGATGTCCTGCGCGCCGGACGGCCCGCCGTCCTCCTGCGCGGGCGGCTCCTCCAGGATCACGTGGGCGTTGGTGCCGCTGACGCCGAACGCGGAGACGGCCGCGCGGCGCGGCCGGTCCTCGGGGGTGGTCCAGTCGCGGGCCTCGGTGAGCAGCTCGACCGCCCCCGACTCCCAGTCGACGTGCGACGAGGGGCTGTCCACGTGCAGGGTCTTCGGCAGCACACCGTGGCGCATCGCCATGACCATCTTGATGACGCCGCCGACGCCCGCGGCCGCCTGCGTGTGCCCGGTGTTCGACTTCAGGGAGCCGAGCCACAGCGGGTCGCCGCCCGCCCGCTCCTGGCCGTAGGTGGCGAGCAGGGCGCCCGCCTCGATGGGGTCGCCGAGCGTGGTGCCGGTGCCGTGCGCCTCCACCGCGTCCACGTCGCCCGCCCGGAGACGGGCGTCGGCGAGCGCGGCGCGGATGACGCGCTGCTGGGCGGGGCCGCTCGGGGCGGTCAGGCCGTTGGAGGCGCCGTCCTGGTTGACGGCGCTGCCCCGGATCACCGCCCACACCTGGTGGCCGTTGCGCCGCGCGTCCGAGAGCCGCTCCAGGACGAGGACGCCGACGCCCTCGGAGAAGCCGGTGCCGTCCGCCGCGTCGGCGAACGCCCTGCACCGCCCGTCCTCCGAGAGGCCGCCGAGGGTGGACATCTCGCGGAAGACCTGCGGCGTCCCCATGACGGTGACGCCGCCGGCGAGCGCGAGACCGCACTCGCCCTGCCGCAGCGAACGCACCGCCTGATGCACCGTCACCAGGGAGGAGGAGCACGCCGTGTCCGTCGAGACGGCCGGGCCCTGGAGGCCGAGGGCGTACGCGACCCGGCCGGACGCCACGCTCAGCAGCGCGCCGGTCTGGGCGTAGCCCGCGATGGCGTCGGGGGTGTCGAAGTGGTTGCCGTACCCGAAGTAGGCGATGCCCGCGAAGACGCCGGTGTCGCTGCCCAGCAGGGACCGCGGGTCGATGTGCGCGCGCTCCAGCGCCTCCCACGACGTCTCCAGGAGCAGCCGGTGCTGCGGGTCGGCGGAGAGCGCCTCGCGCGGGCTGAGCCCGAAGAACTCGGCGTCGAAGTCGCCCGCGTCGTACAGGAATCCGCCCGAGCGGGTGGCGGAGCTGCCGCCCTGCCCCGTCGTGCCGTGCAGGTCCGCCAGGTCCCAGCCCCGGTCGTCGGGGAAGTCGGACACGACGTCCGCGCCGTCGCGCACCAGCTCCCACAGCTGCTCGGGGGAGCCGACCCCGCCCGGGTAGCGGCAGGCGACGCCCACGATCGCGATCGGCTCGGCGGCGGCGTCGGTCAGCTCCTTCAGGCGCTTGCGCGTCTCAAGGAGCTCGATCGATGTCCGCTTGAGGTAGTCGAGGACCTCGGCATTGTTGTCGTTTGTCATGGCTCCCCTAGCCGAGCTCTTTGTCCAGCAGCGCGAGGAGGTCCCCCGCGGAGGCCGAACTGATCTGGTCGACGACGGTGGTGGGCGCTTGGTCGCCCGCCAGCGAACGGACGCGGCCCTGCAACTCGCCGAGCAGCGTGGAAATGGTCGTGCGCTCGTCCTGGGCGAGTCGGGCGAACGCCCCTTCGAGCCGGGCGCCGAGCCCTTCGATCTCCTTGACGAGGTGCTCCGCCGGGGCCTCCGTGCCGGGGTCGGCGACGGCTTCCGCGTCGGGGCGCCGGGTGAGGCGCTCGGCGAGGAGTCCGGCGACGGCGGCCGGGTTCGGGTGGTCGAAGACGAGCGTGGCGGGCAGTTTCAGGCCGGTCGCCGCCGTCAGCCTCTTGCGCAGTTCGAGCGCGGTGAGCGAGTCGACGCCGAGCTTCCTGAAGGGTTCGGTGGCGCTGACGCGCGCGGCCTCGGCGTGGCCGAGGACGAGCGCGGTCTGGGTGCGCACGGTCTCCAGGAGCAGCGCCTGCGCCTCCTCGGGCGACAGCGACGTCAGCTGTTCGCTGAGCGCGGCGCCGGTGGGCTTCGCGTCGGCCGTCCCGCCGGGCGCGGCGGACGCGGCGGACGAGGCGGCCAGGGCGCGCAGCAGCGGCGAGGCCATGTCGCCGGGCGCCGTGAGGTCGAGGCGGACCGGCACCACGACCGGGTCGCCCGCCGTGACGGCCGCGTCGAAGAGCGCGAGCCCTTCCGCCGAGGCCAGCGGGCGCAGGCCCTGGCGCCGCATCCGGGCGATGTCCGCGGCGCCGAGGTCGGCGCTCATCTCGCTGCGCTCGGCCCAGAAGCCCCAGCACATCGAGGTGGCGGGCAGCCCCTCGGCGCGGCGCGCCTCGGCCAGTGCGTCGAGGAAGGCGTTGGCCGCCGCGTAGTTGGCCTGGCCCGCGGTGCCGAAGACGCCCGCGATCGAGGAGTACAGGACGAACGCGGTGAGCTCCAGGTCCTTCGTCAGCTCGTGCAGGTGCCAGGCGCCGCGCACCTTCGGGGCGAGGACCGCGTCGACGCGCTCCTCGGTCATGGCCTCGACGACGCCGTCGTCGAGCATCCCCGCACAGTGCACGACCGCCGTCAGCGGGTGCTCGCCGGGTACGGCGGCGAGCAGGGCGGCCACGGCGTCGCGGTCCGTCGTGTCGCAGGCGACGATCTCGACCCTGGCGCCGGCCGCCGTCAGCTCCTCGCGCAGCGCCGCCGCCGCGGGGGCGTCCGGGCCGCGCCTGCTGCTGAGCACGAGGCTGCGCACGTCGTGCCGGGCGACGAGGTGCCGGGCGAGCATCGCGCCGAGGCCGCTGGTGCCGCCGGTGATCAGTACGGAGCCGGTGCCGAACTCGGGCGCCTCGTGCGCGGGCCGGGTGGCGGCGGGTGCGAGGCGCGGCGCGCTCAGGGCGCCGGAGCCGATCCTGAGCTGCGCGTCGCCGGTGGCGGCGGCCGCCGGGACGAGGGCGAGCGAGGCTTCCTGCCCGTCGGTGTCGATGAGGGTGAGGCGGCCCGGGTGCTCGGTCTGGGCGGACCGTACGAAGCCCCAGACGGCTGCCGCGGCGGGGTCGGGACGGCGGCCCGCGGCGTCGTAGTGGAGGGCGTTCCCGGTGACGAGGGCGAGGCGCGATCCGGCGAACCGCTCGTCGGTCAGCCAGCGCCGGGTCAGGCCGAGGACGCCGTGGAGCGTGCGCTCGACGGTGCCGGGGACGTCGCCGCCGAGCGGCCCTTCGCCCGCGAGCGCGCTGTCGACGTACGCGAGGACGACCGGGGGCAACTCCCGTTGGCTGGCCGCGAGTTCGTCGAGGTCCTGGTGAGTGTCCGCGCCTTGCGGGGCCGTGCCCGGTGCGCCCAGGACCGCGAACGGCGCCCCGGTTCCACCGTCCGGCGTCGGTACGGGGGCCCAGTCCACGCGGAACAGGGCGTCCTGCCGGTCGAAGCTCAGCTCGGCCAGCTGTGCCACGTCGGCCGGGGCCAGGGTCAGCGCCTCGATGGAGCCGACCGGCGCGCCGTCCTGGTCCGCGAGCGTCACCGACAGGGTGCGGTCGCCCGCGGGGGCGAGGCGGACGCGCAGCGCCGACGCCCGCCCGGGGCCGATGCGCAGGCCGGTGCAGCGCCGCGGCAGCCAGCCGCCGGCCCGGCCGGGGTCGACGAAGGCGCCGAGCCCGAGCGGCAGGAGCGCTGCGTGCAGCAGCGCCGGGTGGAGCCGGAAGCGGCTCTGGTCCGTGCCGTGCCCGTCGGGGAGTTCGACCTCCGCGTACAGGGTCTCGCCGCGCCGCCACACCTGCGTGAGGCCGCGCAGCTGCGGGCCGTGGGCGAAGCCGAGGGCGGCGAGCCGGGTGTACTCGTCCTCGAAGGGCACGAGGTCCGCGCCCGGGGGCGGCCAGGCGGTGAGGCCCTCGGCGGCGGGGGCGGTCGTGGTGGCGGTGCCGACGGCGTTGCGGGTCCACGTGCTCTCGCCCTCGGCGCGCGAGTGCACGGTGAGGGTGTGCCCGGCGTCGACGGCGACCCGCAGTTCGCGCTCGGCGGTGCGGGAGAGGACGAGGGGTGTCTCCAGGGTGAGTTCGCCGACGGTGTCGCGTCCGGCGCGGTGCGCGGCCCAGGCGGCGAGTTCCGCGAGGACGCCCGGCGGCAGGAGGACGGCGCCGTGGACGACGTGTTCGCCGAGCCACGGGTGGCGTTCGAGGGAGAGGCGGCCACTGGCGACGACGCCGCCGGAGCCGTCCGGGCCTTCGCCGGGCAGGTCGATCACGGCGTCGAGGAGCGGGTGGTCCGAGGTGCGGGCGGCGGTGGTCTCCTCGGGGGTGTCGATCCAGTAGCGGCGGCGCTGGAAGGGGTAGGTGGGCAGGGCGACCGGCTCGGCCGCCTCGTTGTCGCGCGGTGCGAACACCTGCCGCCAGGCCACGTCCAGGCCCGCCACGAACGCCTCGGCGGCCGACTCGTGGACGCGGGTGAGTCCGCCCGCGTCGCGGCGCAGCGTGCCCACCGCGAGACCGGTGGCGCCGGGGGTCTCGTCGTACATCTCCTGGATGTTCATGACGAGCAGCGGGTGCGGGCTGACCTCGACGGCGACGCTGTCGCGCTCCCGCTCGACCAGGCGGCCCATGGCGGTGCCGAACTGGACCGGTTCGCGCAGGTTGCGGTACCAGTAGCCGGCGTCGAGCGCGGCGGGGTCGATGACGTCGCCGGTCACGGTCGAGTAGATCGTCACCGGGGTCGGCCGCGGCGAGATCCGGCCCAGCTCCTGCTGGAGGCGGCCGTCGAAGCGGTCCATGAGCGGTGAGTGGCCGGGCACGCTGGACTTGATGGCGCGGGCGCGGGCGCCCTCGGCCTGGCAGGCGGCGACGAGTTCCTCGACCGCCGCGCTCTCGCCCGAGACCGTCGTCGCGTTCGGCCCGTTGACCGCGGCGATCCCGATCCGGGCCTCCTGGCCGGCCAGCATCTCCCGCACCCGCTCCTGCGGCAGCAGGATCCCGGCCATGGTGCCCTGCCCGGCGACGGTGGCGAGGAGCCGGGAGCGCAGGGCGACGATCTTGGCGGCGTCCTGGAGCGTGAGGGCGCCCGCCACGTAGGCGGCGGCGATCTCGCCCTGGGAGTGGCCGATCACCACGTCCGGGGTCACGCCGAGCGAGCGCCACACCTGGGCGAGGGAGACCATCACCGCGAACAGCGCGGGCTGGACGACGTCGATGTCCGCGAGGTCGGCCGCGTCGGGCCCGCCGCACACGGTGTCGATCAGCGGCCAGGAGATCCACGGCTCCAACGCGTCCGCGCAGGCGCGCAGTTGATCGGCGAACACCGGTGACGTCTCGTACAGTTCCCGGCCCATCGCGAGCCACTGGCCGCCCTGGCCGGGGAAGACGAACACGGTCTTGCCGAGCGTCCGGGCGGTGCCGGACACGGCGGCGGCGCCGGGTTCGTCACCCGCGGCGACGGCGGCAAGGGCGGCGAGCAGGTCCTCGCGGCCGGTGCCGATGACGACCTGGCGGTGGTCGAAGCGCGAGCGGGTCGTCACCAGGGCGTGCCCCACGGCGGCGGCGGGCACGTCCGGGTCGGCGGCCAGTGCGGCGTGCAGCCGCTCCGCCTGGTGGCGCAGCGCCTGTCCGGAGCGGGCGGACAGCACCCAGGGCACGGACGGGCCGCAGTCGGTGAGCAGGCGCGGGGCCTCCTCGGACGCCTGCGGGGCGGGGGCCTGTTCGAGGATGACGTGTGCGTTGGTGCCGCTGATGCCGAACCCGGAGACGCCCGCGCGGCGCGGCCGGTCCCCGGGGGTGGTCCAGTCGCGGGATTCGGTGAGCAGCTCGACGGCGCCCGACTCCCAGTCGACGTGCGAGGACGGGCGGTCCACGTGCAGGGTTCTGGGCAGCACACCGTGGCGCATCGCCATGACCATCTTGATGAGGCCGCCGACGCCCGCGGCCGCCTGCGTGTGGCCGAGGTTCGACTTCAGGGAGCCGAGCCACAGCGGGTCGCGGCCCTCGCGGTCCTGGCCGTAGGTGGCGAGCAGCGCCTCGGCCTCGATGGGGTCGCCGAGGCGGGTGCCGGTGCCGTGCGCCTCGACCGCGTCCACGTCGGTGACACCCAGGCCCGCGTCGGCGAGGGCGGCGCGGATGACGCGCTGCTGCGCCAGGCCGTTCGGCGCGCTCAGGCCGTTGGAGGCGCCGTCCTGGTTGACGGCGCTGCCCCGGATCACCGCCCACACCTGGTGGCCGTTGCGGCGGGCGTCCGAGAGCCGCTCCAGGACGAGGACGCCCGCGCCCTCGGAGAAGCCGGTGCCGTCCGCCGCGTCGGCGAACGCCTTGCACCGCCCGTCCTCCGACAGACCGCGCTGGCGGGCGAGTTCGACGAACATGCCGGGGGTCGGCAGCACGGAGACGCCGCCCGCGAGGGCCATCGTGCACTCGCCCGAGCGCAGCGACCGCACCGCCTGGTGGACGGCGACGAGCGAGGCCGAGCACGCGGTGTCCGTCGACACGGCAGGGCCGTGCAGGCCGAGCGTGTACGCGACCCTGCCGGAGGCCGCGCTGAGGTAGGTGCCGGTGAGCCGGAAGCCCTCCACCTCACCGCCCGCGCTGCCGCCGAGCCGCGGGCCGTAGTCGACGTCGTACAGGCCGGTGAACACGCCGGTCTGTGTGGAGCGCAGCGTCTCCGGGTCGATGCCCGCGCGCTCAAGGGCCTCCCAGGAGGTTTCGAGCATCAGCCGCTGCTGCGGGTCCATGGCCAGCGCCTCGCGGGGGCTGATGCCGAAGAACGACGCGTCGAAGTCGGCCAGGCCGTCGAGGAATCCGCCGGAGCGCGTGTACGTCTTCCCGGCCGCCTCGGGGTCCGGGTCGTAGAGCCCCTCCAGGTCCCAGCCGCGGTCGGCCGGGAAGCCGCCCATCGCGTCCACGCCGCCGGCGACGAGGTCCCAGAGCGCTTCGGGGGAGGTCGCGCCGCCCGGGAAGCGGCATCCCGCGCCGACGACGGCGATGGGCTCGCGTGCGGACTCCTCCAGCTCGCGCACCCGCTCGCGCAGCTCCTGCGCGTCGCCGACCGCGCGTCGCAGATAGGACCGGAGCTTGTCGACTTCCTCCACCAGGGCCTCCCTCAACGGAACACGTTGCATGTCAAAAAGTGCGGGCGCGGGCGCAGGGGGCCCGCTGCGGTCACGGCCTAGACGTAGCCGCGGTCGATCAGGGCGTAGAGGTCGTCGTCGCTGTGGTCCTCCAGGTCGGGGCCCGCCTCCGGCTCCGGCTCGCCGGGCGGCTGAGGGGCGAGGAGGGAGTGCAGGTGGAGGGCGAGTTCCTGGGCGGTGGGGCGGCTGAAGGCGACGGTCGCCGGAAGGCGCAGGCCCGCCGCCGCGTTGAGCCTGTTGCGCAGCTCCACCGCCATCGAGGAGTCGAAGCCGAGGGCCTTGAAGGTCTCGGCCGCCCGCGCCTGGAGGTCCGCCCCGGTCACCGCGGCGCCCTTGGCGCGCAGCAGGGCCGCCGTCTCGTCGCAGACGAGGGCGAGGACGGCGGCGGGCGTGGCGAGCTGCGCCGTGTCCGCGCCGGGCCGCGGTGCGTCGGCCGGTGCCTCGGTGGTGCCGGTGGTGCCGGACGCGGTCAGCCAGTACCGCTGCCGCTGGAACGGGTAGGTCGGCAGCGGGGTCCTGCCCGGCCGGGCCCCAGCGAACGTGGCCTTCCAGTTGACGGGCGCGCCGCGTACGTGGAGTTCGGCGAGGGACGCCACCACCTTGCCGAGGCTGCCGTCGTGCCGGGTGAGGGTGGAGACGACGGGCGGCGGGCTGGGCAGCGCGTCGGCGGCCTCCGCCATGGCGACCTGGAGGATGGGGTGCGGGTTGACCTCGACGAAGACGCCGCCGCGGGTCCGCATCAGCTGCTCCAGGGTCGCGCCGAAGCGGACCGGCTCGCGCAGGTTGTCGTACCAGTACGAGGCGTCCAGGCGGCGGGTGTCGAGCGGGCCCGCGGTGACCGTGGAGTGGAACTCGACGGCGGTCTCCAGCGGTGTGATGCCCTCGCCCGCCGCGAGGATCTCGTCCCGGATGCGTTCGACGTGCGGGGAGTGCGACGCGTACTCGACCTTGATCCGGCGCACCCGTACGCCGTCGTCGTCGGCGAGCACGGTGAACTCCTCGACGGCGGCGGGCTCTCCCGCGATCACCACGGCTTCCGGTCCGTTGACCACGGCCACGCTCAGCCGTCCCGGCCACCGGCTGAGGCGCTCCTCGACCCAGCTCAGGGGGGCGGCCACGGCGGTCATGGCGCCGTGTCCGGCCAGTGCGGACAGGGCGCGGCTGCGCAGCGCGATGACGCGGGCGGCGTCCTCGAGGCTCAGGGCGCCGGCCGCGCAGGCCGCGGCGATCTCGCCCTGCGAGTGGCCCATGACGACGTCGGGGACGACGCCGAGGGAGCGCCACAGCCGGGCCAGGGACACCATCATCGCGAAGAGGGCGGGCTGGCGTACGGCGTCCCCGTCGTCCAGCGAGGGGGCCGGTCCCGCGCCCGTCACCATGTTGAGCAGGCTCCAGTCCAGCCACGGGTCCAGGGCCTTCGCGCAGGCGTCGACGGCCTCGGCGAAGACCGGGGACTCCGCGTACAGGCGGCGTCCCATGCCGGTCCACTGCGAGCCCTGGCCGGGGAAGACGAACACGACGGGCCCCGTCGCGGCGTGCGCCGTGCCGCGTACCGCGCGGGCCGACGTGTCGCCCTGGGCGAGCAGGTCGAGTCCGGCGAGCGCCTCCGCCCGGTCCCCGGCGACGACGGCCGCGCGGTGCGCGAACGGGGTGCGCGCGGTGGCCAGCGCGTGTCCGACGGCGGCGGTGGACGGCTCGGGGTGGGCGGCGACGAAGTCCCGCAGACGGGCGGCCTGTTGGCGCAGGGCCGCGTCCGTGCGGGCCGACAGCACCCACGGGACGGCGGCGGGGTCCTGCGCGGGCTCGGCGGAGGTGGGCTGCGGGGCCTGTTCGAGGACGAGGTGGGCGTTGGTGCCGCCCATGCCGATCGAGGAGACCCCGGCGCGGCGCGGCCGTTCCGGTGTCCCGGTCCAGGGCCGCGCGGCCGTGAGGACCTCGAAGTCCTTGCCGAAGTCGGCCACGGCGGGGTTCGGGGTGCGGAAGTTGGGGGTGGGGACCAGTTGGCCGCGGTCCAGGCAGAGCACGGTCTTGACGAAGCCGGCCAGGCCCGCGGCGGGCTCCAGGTGGCCGACGTTCGCCTTCACCGAGCCGACGACGAGGGGGCGGGCGCGGCCGTGCTCGGCCCCCACCTGACGCAGCCCGGCCAGTTCGGCGGGGTCGCCGAGCCGGGTGCCGGTGCCGTGCGCCTCCACGTAGTCGACCGCGTCGAACGGGAGGTCCGCGTGGCGCAGCGCGGTCAGGACGGCCGACGCCTGGCCGGCGGGGCTCGGGTCGGGCATCCGGGACGAGGCGCCGCCGCTGCGCACGCCCCAGCCGCGCACCACGGCGTAGAGGTGGTCGCCGTCGGCGACGGCGAGGTCGAGCCGCTTGAGCAGGACGAACGCGCCGCCCTCGCCGCGCACGAAGCCACCCGCCCGCTCGTCGAAGGGGAAGCAGTGGCCGTCGGGCGAGAGGGCGCCGAGGTTGGCCAGGGCGGTGCCGGACTCGGGGTCCGTGATGAGGTGCACGCCGCCCGCGAGGGCCAGGTCGACGGCGCCGGAGCGGATGCGGTCGCAGGTCAGCGCGAGGGAGACCAGGGAGGAGGACTGGCCGGAGTCGGCGGCCAGGCTCATGCCGCGTACGTCGAAGAGGTGGGAGATGCGGTTGGCGATGAGGGCGCCGCTGGAGCCGAGGGCGGCGTAGTGGTCGTCCCTGTCGCTGCCGGTGCGGCCGCGCAGCCGGTCGTAGCCGGAGGGGGCGGCGCCGACGACGACGTCGATCTCCCGGCCGGCGAGCGCGGGCGCCGCGATGCCCGCGTCCTCGACCGCCTCCCAGGCGAGTTCGAGGCCGAGGCGCTGCACGGGGTCCATGGCGGCGGCCTCGGCGGCGGACACCCCGAAGAACTCGGCGTCGAAGGTGTCGACGGAGCCGAGGAAGGAGCCGGTGGTCAGGGTGGCGGCGTCCGGGTGGCCGGTGAGGTCGACCCGGGCGTCGGCCGCGCGGTCCGCGGGGAACCTGCCGACGGTCGATCCCCCGCCGGCCAGCAGACGCCAGAACTCGTCGGGGCCGTCCACACCGGGGAACCGGCACGACAGTCCGACGACCGCGATATCGGTGGCTGCGCCACTCATGTTGTGTCCTTCCGAATTCGGCCGGGTCCGCCGGTCCTGCCGGATCCCTCGGCGTGCGGCGCACGCGCCCGCGGTCCTGCGGTCACGGCCAGCGGGTCAGCAGGCCGCGCAGGTCGTCCGGTGCGTCCATGAAGTCGTAGTGGCCGCCCGCGAGCACACGGAACTCGACGGAGTCCGCGTACCGGCGCCAGCCCTGGAGGTCGTCGAGGCGCACGTCGGCGTCGTCGCGCCAGTGCAGGACGACGACGGGGCAGTTGAGCGGCGCCGGTGTCTCGCGCCGGTAGGCGAGGGCCGCCGCGGTGTCCCGCAGCAGCACCATGAGGCCCAGGTCGAGCATGTCCTCGCGCGGTGCGATGCCGCGGCCCCGGAGGAACGACTCGACCTCGGCGCGCAGTTCGGGCTCGGTCATGGTGAGCATCCGGTCGCGCGAGGCGTCGTGCGGCGCGGGCTGCCCGGAGACGAACAGGGCCTGCGGGGTGGGCAGTCCGGCCTCGGCGAGCCGCAGGGCGGTCTCGTAGGCGGGGACCACGCCGGAGCAGTGCCCGAAGAACGCGAACGGCCGGTCGAGCAGCGGCGTCAGCGGTTCGACCAGGGCGTCGGCGAGAGCCTCGTAGGTGCCGTAGTGCGGGTGGCCGAGCCGGTTCTCGCGGCCGGGGAACTGCACGGGGCAGATCTCGACGCCGTCGAGCGCGGTCGGCCAGGCGCTGAACGCCGACGCCCCGGACCCGGAGAAGGGGAAGCAGAAGAGGCGCGCGGCGTGGTCGGCGGACGGCGGCCGGACGAACCACGGCGAGGGGGCGAGCGTGGAGGGACCGGTCGTCATGGCGTCCGCCGTTTCTGCGCGGTGAGGGGGAAGCGGGTCAGTCCGGAGATGAAGTACGAGCGCAGGTGCTCGGGCTCGCCGGCGGGTTCGAAGGACGCGAACCGCTGGAGCAGCTCCTCGAAGAAGATCCGCAGGGTGATCCTGGCCAGCGGGGCGCCGATGCAGAAGTGCGGCCCGAAACCGAAGGCGACGTGGCGCTTGGCGTTGGGCCGGGTGAGGTCGAAGGTGTGCGGGTCGGCGAAGAGCCCGGGGTCCCGGTTGGCCGCGCCGATCCAGGCGACGACGGCGGCGCGGGCCGGGATGGTGCCGCCGGGGAGTTCGACGTCGTCGACGGCGTAGCGCATGAAGTTGCAGGCGGCGGAGGTCCAGCGCAGCCCCTCCTCGACGAGGTTGGGGATCAGCGTCGGGTCGGCCTGCGCCTTGTCGAACTGCTCGGGCCGCTCCATGAGCGCCTGCACGGTTCCGGAGACGGTGTGCGGCGTCGTCACGTTGGCGCCGAGCAGGATGCTGTACCCGTCGAGGGCGATCTCCTCGTCGGTCAGCGGGGCGCCGCCCGCGCGCACGCTCATCAGGTGGTGCAGGAGGCTGTCGTCCTCGATGCCGGTGGCGCGGCGGCCCTTGACCCAATCGGTGACGTAGGCGACCAGTTCGTGGTGGGCGATGGCGAGCGTGGTGGGCTCGTTGCCGATCTGGAAGTGCGGGTCGGAGGGGGCCGTGACCATCGCGGTCAGCTGGACGAGCTCCTCCCAGTCCGCGGCCGGGATGCCGAGGAGCGGTCCGGTGACCATCGCGGGGAGCAGCAGCGCCCGCTCGGCCAGGTCGAACACCTCTCCGTCCAAAGCCGGTTCGAGGAAGCGGACCACCGTCGCGCGGATGGAGTCCTCCCAGGACTTCACGGCGCGGGCGGTGAGTCTGGTCCCGAGCGGCCTGCGGACCTCGGTGTGCCGGGGCGGGTCGGTGGACGTGAGGAGCTTGCCCGCGGCCGGGTCGTCGATGCCGACGTGGGTCGGGGTGGTGCCGCGCTCCGAGGTGAACTCGCGGTGGTCGCCGAGCACCCGGCAGACGTCCTCGTACCGGGTCACCGACCAGAACTCCCGCCCGCCGGGCAGGGCTTGACGGTGCACGGGGGCCTTCTCCCGCAGGACGTCCCAGACGGGGTGCGGATCACCGGAGGAGTAGAGGTCGAGATCGAACAGGTCGAGGCCGTCGAGGTCGACGTCGCGCGCGGGTCCCGGCGTCAGCCTCACGCCGCCGCCCTCCCCTGCTCGATCAGGGCGGCGACCCGCGCCGGGGTCTGGGCCAGGTAGAAGTCGCGCACCGAGAGCCGTACGCCGTAGTCCTGCGCCACCTGGTCGATGATCTTGATGCCGGACAGCGAGTTGCCGCCGAGCGTGAAGAAGTCGTCGTCCACCCCGACCTCGGCGCGTTCGAGGTGCTGGGCCCACAGCTTCGCGATGTCGTGTCCGAGCGAATCCATTGCCAGTCTTTCCTTCCTCCACCGACCGGGAGCACCCGCTCGTGTCCTTTTCGGTCCCGCGTGTCGCGGCCCGCCCGCCGTCCCGCCGGCGGGACACACCTCCCGTCGGGGGAGCGTCCGGGCCGGTTCCGTGGACCGAGCCTCGTCCCGCCGGCGGGACGGCGACAAGCGCCTCCGCACCCCCGCACGCCCGGGACGTGAGGTGTCTTGAACAGGTGGCGGGCCGGGCTCGACCGTGAGGGTCCAGACACCCATGCCCGGGGCGCGCGGCGCGCGGCCGGGATCACCGGGATTGAGGGGAACGACGTGGCAGAGACCGGCTGGGACACGGACGTGGTGATCGCGGGCGCCGGACCCACGGGCCTGATGCTCGCCTGCGAACTGCGGCTCGCCGGCGTCGATGTGACGGTGGTCGAGCCGCTCGCGCGGCGCTCGGGCGAGTCACGGGCCGGCGGGATCCACTCCCGCACGCTGGAACTCCTCGACCAGCGCGGCATCGTGGACCGCTTCCTCGACGAGGGCGAACTGCAGCCGGTCGGCCACTTCTCCGGCCTCTACCTGGACTTCGACGAGTCCGAGTCGCGCCACCCCTACCCGCTGATGATCCTGCAGTCCGCCGTCGAACGGCTCCTGGAGGAGCGCGCCGACGAGCTGGGGGCGCGGGTGCGCCGCTCGTGCGAGGTGAGCGGCCTCGTACCGGACCGGGACGGAGTCACGGTCGAGCTGCGCTCGGGCGACACCGTGCCCGCGCCGCTGCGCGCCCGCTACCTGGTGGGCTGCGACGGCGGCCGCTCCACGGTGCGCCGCCTCGCGGGCATCGGCTTCCCCGGCACCGACGCGACGATGACCGCGCTGATCGGCGACGTGGAGGTGCCCGAGCTGCCCGAGGACTACGTGTGGGTGCGGCGCACCCCGGCGGGGGACTACTCGGCGATCGCGTTCGAGCCGGGCTGGCACCGGGTCATCACGTCCGAGTTCGACCGGGTGGCGGGGCGCGACGAGGCCGTCACCTTCGAGCAGCTGAAGGAGTCGATGGTGCGGGTCGCGGGCACCGACTTCGGGATGCGCAACCCGCGCTGGGTCTCCCGGTTCAGCGACGCCGCGCGCCAGGCCGACCGGTACCGGGCGGGCCGGGTGCTGCTCGCGGGCGACGCCGCGCACATCCACTTCCCGGCCGGCGGGCAGGGCCTGAACATGGGCGTGCAGGACGCGGTCAACCTGGGCTGGAAGCTAGGCGCCGTGGTCCGCGGCGACGCCCCGGACGGCCTCCTCGACACCTACCACGCCGAACGGCACCCGGTCGCCGAGCGGGTCCTGCAGAACACGCGGGCGCAGTCGGCGCTGGTGCGGCCCGGACCGCAGACGGACGCGCTGCGCGAGGTGTTCGGCGCGCTGATGGTCTTCGACGACGTCAACCGCTACCTGCGCCATCTGCTGACCGCGCTCGACCTGCGCTACCCGGTCGACGGGGACCATCCGCTCGCCGGGCGGCGGGTACCGGACGCCGACCTGAAGACGCCCGAGGGCGTCGTGGGCGTCCACGAACTGCTGCACGCCGCCCGGCCCGTCCTGCTCGCCCTGGACGGCGGCGCCTGGGCGGCGCGGGCGGCCGGTGGCTGGACCGACCGCGTCGACGTGGTCGAGGCGCACAGCGAGGACGACCACTGGCCGGTCCCCGCCGTCGGCGACGTGCCGGCGCCCGCCGCGCTCCTGATCCGCCCCGACGGCCATGTGGCCTGGGCCGCCGACGTCGACGAGGCCCCGGACGCGGCGGCGCTGCGGGCGGCGCTCACCACCTGGGTGGGGCCCGGCCGGTGACCGCGGCGGCCCGGCCTACCGCCCCGCCGCCTCCCAGGTGACCGGGAGCGCGTGGACGCCGTAGATGTTCATGTCGGTCCGCAGCCGCACCTCGTCGGCGGGGACGGCGAGGCGGAGCGTCGGGAAGCGGCGGAGCAGTCCGTCGAAGCCCGCGCGCATCTCGATGCGGGCCAGTTGCTGGCCGAGGCACTGGTGGACGCCATGGCCGAAGCCGAGCTGGCCGCGGGCCTTGCGGTGGACGTCGAGGGCGTCGGGGTCCTCGAAGCGGCGCGGGTCGCGGTTGGCGGCAAGCAGGGAGACGACGACCGTGGAGCCCTTCGGGATCGTCTCGCCGCCCAGCTCGATGTCCTCCGTGGCGTAACGGTAGAAGATGTCGGCGACGGAGAGATAGCGCATGATCTCCTCGACGGCGTCCGGCATCAGGCCCGGGTCGGCGCGGAGTTCGGCGGCCTGCGCGGGGTTCTCCAGGAGCGCGAAGGTGCCGAGGCCCAGCTGGTTGACCGTGGTCTCGTGACCGGCGATCAGCAGCAGGAAGGCGATGCCGACGAGCTCCTCGACGGTGAGGTCGTCCTGGCGGGCCAGGTCGGACAGGAGGTCGTCGTCCGGCGCCGCGCGCTTGGCGGTGACGAGTTCGGCCAGATACGTCGTCAGGCCGGTGTAGGCGGCCATCTTCTCGTCGAGGGCCACGTCCCGCTCCATGAAGGTGGCCGAGTTCTTCTGGAAGTCGCCCCGGTCCTCGTAGGGGACGCCGAGCATCTCGCAGATCACGAGGAGGGGCAGCGGCAGCGCGAACTCCCTGACCAGGTCGACCGGCGGGGTCATGCGCTCCATCGCGTCCAGCTGCCGCTCCGCGATGGCGACGATGTGCTCCTCCAGCGTCTTCATGCGTTTGACGGTGAAGGCGCCGATGAGCTTGCGGCGCAGCCGGCCGTGGTCCGGCGGGTCCATGCTGATGAACATGCCCGGGATCTGCGGGGAGGGCTCGGTGACCGGGGGCATCCCCGGCACTTCGTAGGGGACGTGCAGCGGGCCGAGGTCGAGGCGGGAGCTGAACCGGGTGTCGGCGAGGAGTTGGCGTACCTCGTCGTGGCCGGTGACCAGCCAGCCCTCGTGGCCGTCGGGGAAGAGCAGCGGGCTGACGGGGCGGGCGTCGCGCAGTTCGGTGATCCGCCGGGGCGGGTCGAAGGGGCCTGCGTCGCGCTCCATGGGGAGGCCGGTGGGGACCGGGACGGTTCGGCTCACGGGCTTTCCTCTCCTGCGGGGGCTGTGATCCCACCATGGCACACCCATGGCACCACTGCGGGCCAAAGTGGCACCCGCGCCCCGCTCCGCCCGATGCACAACCCCTTCTTCGGCCAATGAACGGGCGTGTCCCGTCGCCCAGTTCAGCCGCTATATCCAGACACAACCGGCACAACTCCCCCGTGTGGGCCCGTAAGGACCAGGCCGAAACAGGGGGCGCCGGAACGGCTCGTTATGACACCACCGCTGCGCCATCATGGCGCCACCGGTTTCTACGCGCCGGGCACCAGCGTCCCGGCCGCGCCCCGGACGGCGCCCGCGAGGATCTCGTTGACCGCCGCGCCGTGCTCGTCGAGGTAGAAGTGGCCGCCCTGGAAGACGTGCAGGCCGAATTCCGCGCTGGTGTGCTCCCGCCAGGACTCGGCCTCGGCGAGGGTGGTGTGCGGGTCGTCGGTGCCGACCAGCATCGTGATCGGGCAGTCGAGCACACCGCGCGTGCGGGGGTGGGTCTCGATGGCCGTGTAGTCGCCCCGGACGGCCGCGAGGATGGCGGCCCGCAGGTGGGCGTTGTCCAGGTAGACGGGGTCGGTGCCGCCGACCAGGAGCAGCTCCTCGACGAGTCCCGCGTCGTCGCGGCGGTGGACCGTGCCGCCGCGCAGCAGGGAGGGCGGCGGGTAGCCGGAGGCCACCAGGTGGACGGGCGGGGCGCCCGCATCGTCCTGGTAGCGGCGTGCGACCTCGAAGGCGAGGACCGAGCCCATGCTGTGGCCGAAGAAGACGAGAGGCCGGCCGTCCTCGGCGCGCCGCAGCGCCGCGTAGGCGAGGTCGGCGAGCTCGGCGAGGCTTTCGACGCAGCCCTCGGCGCGCCGGTCCTGCCGCCCCGGGTACTGGACGACGAGCGTGTCCAGGACCGGCGCGAGCGCCTCGGACAGGCCGTAGAAGTAGCTCGCCGCGCCTCCCGCGTGCGGGAAGCAGACGAGGCGGAAGTCGCTGGCGTCGTTGGGGTGGAAGCGGTGCACCCACTGCCCGTCGTAGGTCCTGGACCCTGTCATGACCGGCCTTTCCGTGTGTCTGTGCGGGGACGTGTACCGAGGTGTCGCGGGAGCGTGTGTGCGGAGGTTCAGGAGTTCAGGAGCCGCGCCACGAGGGCCGTCTCGACGTTGCCGCCCGAGACGAGGACGCCGATGTCGCGGGCGCGGCCCTCGGCGGCGAGGCGCAGCGCGCCGGCCACCGCGGTGGCCGCGGCCGGTTCGATGAGCAGCCGGGCGTGGACGAGCACGAGGCGCAGCGCCTCCGCGATGGCGCTCTCCTCCAGGGTGAAGACCCCGGCGACCGCGTCGTGCGCCAGGTCGTAGGGGAGCTGGCCGATGCGGTCGGGCCGCAGGCCGTCGGCGATGGTGGGCCGCGCGTCCACGGTGACGGGGCCGCCCGCGCGCAGCGCCGCCGTCAGGGCGGGGACGGCGGCGGGTTCGGCGCCGTAGACGTCGATGCCCTGCCCCGCGGTGGCCAGGCACGCGCCGGCCAGCGCGCTGCCGCCGCCGACGGGCAGCACCACCGCGTCCAGGGCGCCGCCCGCCGCCGCCACCTGGTGCAGCAGGTCGGCTGTCGCGGTGCCCTGCCCCGCCACCACGTCCAGGTTCTGGTAGGGGTCGATCTCGTCGTAGCCGCGGGCGCTCCTGACCTCTTGGAGGACCGCGATCCGTTCGGCGAGGGTGGTGCCCGCCTGGAGCACCTCGGCGCCCGCCGCGCGGATGCGCCGCACCTTGGTCGGCGCGGCGTCGACGGGCAGCACGAGGACGGCGGGGAGCCCGTGCTGGGCGGCGGCTATGGCCACGGCGATGGCGTGGTTGCCGGTGGACTGCGCGACGACGCCGGGGCTGCCCGCGGCGACGAGGCGCTCGACGGCGAGGAGCGCGCCGCGCATCTTGAAGGAGCCGCCGCGCTGGAGGTTCTCCGCCTTCAGCCACAGCCGGGCGCCGGCCACGCGCTCCAGTTCGTCGCTGCGTACGACGGGCGTCTGGAGCACACGGCGCGCGATCCGGTCCCGGGCGTCGTGCACGCCTTCGTAACTGAGCAGCAGCGGCTGCTCGGCGACGGCCACGAGGTTCGCGCCGATCGGCATGATGGGTCTCCGTTTCTCCGGGTCGCCGGGGTCAGTGCCCGTGCGCCGACTGGGCCTCGATCACGTCGAGGACCTCGCGGCCGCTGTCGACCAGGTACATGTGGTCGCCGGGGAACTCCTCGTAGGTGAAGGCGCCCGTGGTCGCGGACTGCCACTGGCGGGCCTCCTCGGCGGTGACCAGGCCGTCGCGGTCGCCGCGCAGCGAGCAGACCGGCACCGTCAGCGGTGTGTCGGTGCTCGGCACGTACGCCTCGTGCATCGTGCAGTCGGCGTGCAGCGCGGGCAGGATCAGCTCGCGCATCTCCGGGTGGTCGAGCGCCTCGTGCCGGAAGCCCGCGAACTCCTCGACGCGGGCGAGGAACTCGTCGCCGCTGAGGCCCGCCGCCCGCCGTTCGCGCTGGGTCCAGGGGCCCGGCGAACCGCTGACGACCAGCCGCTCGACGTGTACGCCCCGGCTGGTCAGCAGGTGGGCCAGCTCGTAGGCGAGGACCGCGCCGAGGCTGTGCCCGAAGAGGACGGTCCGCGCGCCCTCGCCGAGGTCACGGGCGATGGTGTCGATCTCGGCCTTGGCGGCCTCGACGACGTTCTGGTACGGCTCCTCCAGGAACCGCCGTTCCCTGCCGGGCAGTTCGACCGAGGTGACCCGCCACCGCCCTGCGGACAGCTCCCGCCAGGGGTGGAAGAAGGAGGGGCCTGCTCCGGCGAACGGCACGCACAGCAGCGTGGTCCGGTCGCCGTCCTGCTCGGACCTGCCGGGTCCTGTCATGTTTGATCCACCCCGATCGTCCATGGGAAGCATGGGAGAGTCCGTCGTTGCGGTCGCGTGCGCGCGGGGCCCGGTCATGCCGCCAGCCTGCGGTTGATGACCTCGAAGACCTCGGCCACGGGGCCCGGCATGTGCATCTCGTGGTGCACCGCGCGCACGTCGTGCACCTCGATGTCCCCGAGCACGTACGGCCGCCACAGGTGCGCGTAGGTCTCGTCCTGCAGCGTCGCGCTGAAGAAGACGACGTCGCCGCGGTAGACCGGCGACTCGAAGTCCATCATCAGCGTCGTGTTGTTGGTCAGCACCTTCGCCATGGTGTCCAGGAAGTCGCCCTGGTTGCCGGTGCCGATGTACTGGCCGAAGTACTCCTCCAGCTCCCCCCGGTAGTCGGACTCCGTCTTGCCCGCGTGGATCTCGGTGAAGCCGTGGCCGCCCGGCTGCGAGTCGAGGATCGCCACGAAGGAGATCTCGTGCCCGCGCCGGTCGAGGGCGGCGGCGACGGCCTGCACCACGGTGCCGCCGTAGGACCAGCCGATGAGGTGGAAGGGCCCCTCGGGCTGGATCTTCAGCATCTCGGTGACGTAGTCCTCGACCATCTCCTCCACCGAGCCGGCCAGTTTGTCCTTGCCGTCGGAGCCGCGGGCCTGCAGGGCGTAGGCGGGCCGGTCCTCGACGTGCAGGACGAAGCTGAAGTAGGCCCAGCCGAGGCCGCCGCCGCCGTGGAAGAACCACACCGGCTCCTTGCCGGTGCCCGGGTCGGCGTTGAGCGGCAGCACGACGGAGAACGGGTCGGCGAGCTCCACGGGGATGTCGCCGGTGAGCAGCAGCGCGGCCAGCTCGGCGACCGTGGGGAACTTGATGATGGTCTTGAGCGGCACGTCGACGCCGAAGCGGGTGCGGATGCCGGCGCTGAGCCGGGTGGCGAGGAGCGAGTGCCCGCCGAGGGCGAAGAAGTCGTCGTCGATGCCGATGTTCTCGCGGTCGAGCAGCTCCGCGTAGAGCGCGCAGAGCTTCTCCTCGTGGGAGTTGCGCGGCCCGCGGCCCTGCGGGGCGGCCGTGTCCTCGGCCGGGAGCGCGGCGCGGTCGAGCTTGCCGTTCGGGTTCAGCGGGATCTCGTCGAGCGGGATGACCGCGGCGGGCACCATGTACTCGGGGAGCCGTCGGCGCAGGTGCTCGGTGAGTTCGGCGAGCAGCTCCGCGCTCCCGCCGCCCTGGCCCGTGGCGTCCGGCTCGGGCACGACGTAGGCCACGATGCGCTTGTCGCCGTCGTGGTTCTCGCGGACCACGACGGCCGCGCGGGCGACCGAGGGGTGCCCGTCGAGGGCGTGCTCGATCTCGCCCAGCTCGATGCGGAAGCCGCGGACCTTGACCTGGAAGTCGGTGCGGGCGATGTACTGCAGCTGCCCGTTGCGGTCCCAGCGCACGAGGTCGCCGGTGCGGTACATCCGGCTGCCCGCGGGCCCGAACGGGCAGGCCACGAACCGTTCGGCGCTCAGGTCGGGGCGGCTCTGGTAGCCGCGGGCCATCCCGGCCCCCGCGATGTACAGCTCGCCCTCGACGCCGCGCGGGACGGGGCGCAGCCGCGCGTCCAGGACGTACACCTGGAAGTTGCCCATGGGGCGGCCGATCGGGGCGCCCTCCCCCAGCTCGACGAGCGCCTGGGTGCACCAGGTCACGGTCTCGGTCGGGCCGTACATGTTGTAGACCTCGGTGGCCTGCTTGGCGAGGGTCTCGGCGAGGCGTACGGGCACGGCCTCCGCGCCGATGATGATGCGCAGCCCCTTCGCGGCGAGCGGGTCGTGCATGAGCAGCATCTGGAAGAAGGCGGGGGTGGCCTGCACGGCGGTGATGCCGTGGCGGCGGATCAGCGCGAGGACGGCGGCGGGGTCGGCGACGGTCTCCTTGTCCGCGACGACCATGGTGGCGCCGCAGACGAAGGGGAGGTACAGCTCGGTGTTGGCCATGTCGAAGGCGACGGTCGTGCTGAACAGCATCCGCTCGCCGGGCGCGAGCGGGAACGTGCGGCCCGCCGTGGCCAGGTAGTTGGCGACCGCGCCGCGCGGGATGGTGACGCCCTTCGGCCGGCCCGTCGAGCCGGACGTGTAGATGACGTACTGGGTGTTCTCGGGCCGGACCGTCACCCGCGGCGCCGTGTCGGGCAGTGCCGTCCAGTCGACGCCCGCGAGCGCCTCGGCGTCGAGGACGAGCACCGGGTCCGCGTGCTCCAGGATGTAGTCGATGCGGGAGCGCGGGTGGTCCGGGTCGATCGGGACGTACGCCCCGCCGGACTTGATCACCGCGAGCAGCGCCACCACCAGGTTCACATTGCGGGGCAGGCGCACGGCGACCCGGGACTCGGTCCGCACGCCCCGGCCGATCAGCCAGTGCGCCAGCCGGTTCGAGCGGGCCTCCAGCTCCTCGTAGGTGAGCGTCTCCTCCGCGCCGACGACGGCGAGCGCCCGCGGCGCGGCACCGACCCGCTCGCGGAGCGCCGCCACGAGGTCCAGGGTCGGCTCGGCGGTGTCGTTGACCTCGACGAGCAGGTGGCGGCGTTCCTGGGCGGTCAGGACGTCGACGTCGCCGACGCGCGTCCCGGGATCGGCGACGAGCTGCTCCAGGACGCGCGCGAACCGTCCGGCGACGGCCTCGACGGTGTCGCGGTCGAAGAGGTCGGTGGCGTACTGGATGTCGCCGCGCAGCGCCCCCGTGGAGTCGGTGATGACGTTGAAGAACAGGTCGACCTTGGAGGTCGAGGGGGTGGCCTGCTCGACCTCCACCTTCAGCCCGGCGAGTTCGAGGTCGGGCCGCTCGTAGTTCTGCACGCCGAGCATCACCTGGAACAGCGGCTGGTACGCCGCCGAGCGCTCCGGGTTGATCGCCTCGACCAGCGTGTCGAAGGGCACGTCCTGGTTCTCGTAGGCGGCCAGCGCCTTGTCCCGCACCTGGCCGAGGAGGTCGGTGAAGGCCGGGTCGCCGGACAGGTCCACCCGCAGGACCTGGGTGTTGACGAAGAATCCGATGAGGTCGTTGAGGGCCTCGTCGGTGCGGCCGGCGATCGAGCTGCCGATGGTCACGTCCTGGCCGCCGCCGAGCTGCTGGAGCAGGACAGCGAGCGCGGCCTGGAGGACCATCGACAGGGTCGATCCGCGCCGGTCGGCGAGGTTCTGCAGCCCGGTCGCCACCCCGGGCTCGATCACGAGGTCGACGGTGGCGCCGCGCCCGCTCGCCTCGGCGGGCCGCGGGCGGTCCAGCGGCAGGTTCAACGGCTGGGGTACGCCCGCGAGTTCCTTGCGCCAGTACTCGACCTGGGTGGCGGCGAGGCTCCCGGGGTCCGCCACGTCGCCGAGGACCTCGCGCTGCCACATCGTGTAGTCCTTGTACTGCACGGGCAGCGGCTCCCAGGCCGGGGCGCGCCCGCCGCGGCGTGCGGTGTAGGCCGCGGCGAGGTCGCGCACCAGCGGGGCGCCCGAGCTGCCGTCCGTGGCGATGTGGTGGATGACCAGGACGAGAACGTGCTCCTGGGGCCCGCAGCGGAACAGGCTCGCCCGCAAGGGGAGTTCGCCGGTCAGGTCGAAGCGGTGGGCGATGGCCTTCTCGACGGCGCCGGACACGTCGTCCGGCGCCGTCTCCGTGAGCGGCAGCTCCGGCGAGGCCTGCGCGATCGGCAGGATGCGCTGGTGCGGCTCGCCCTGGTCGTCGGTCGGGTAGACGGTGCGCAGGATCTCGTGCCGCTCGACCACGTCGCGGATCGCCGCGGCGAGGACGTCCCGGTCGAGGGAGCCGGTGAGCCGGAAGGCGGCCGCCATGTTCCAGGAGTCCGAGCCCCCCTCCAGCTGGTGCAGGACCCACATGCGGCGTTGGGCGAATGACAGCGGAATCATTGCTTCACTCCTCTACAAACATCTTGCGCAAACCGGGACGACGGGGAGCGGCCAGTTCCTCTGTCCACGCGGCGAGCGCGGCCACCGTCGGAAGGTCGAAGATCTTGCGGATGGGTATCTCGACGCCCATCTCGGCGCGGGCCCGGCTGATCAGCCGGGTGGCGAGCAGGGAGTGCCCGCCGAGCTCGAAGAACCCGTCGTCGGCGCCGACCCGGTCCACGCCGAGCACCTCGGCGAAGAGCGCGGCCAGGCCCTTCTCGCGGGCGGTGCCGGGCTCCCGGTAGGCGGCGCCGGTGTACTCCGGCTCGGGCAGGGCGGCCCGGTCCAGCTTGCCGTTGGGGGCGAGCGGGAGCCGGTCCAGGGCCACGAAGGCGGACGGCACCATGTACTCCGGGAGCCGTTCGGCGACGAAGGCCTGCAGCTCCCTGGTGGCCGGGGCGGCCGAGCCGTCGCCGGTGGCCACCGTGTAGGCGACGAGCAGCTTTCCGGTGCTGTCGCCGCGTCCGTCGCGGGCGATGACGGTGGCCTGCGCGATGCCGGGGTGCGCGGTGAGCGCGGCCTCGACCTCGGCGGGCTCGATGCGGAAGCCGCGCACCTTCACCTGGGCGTCGCCGCGGCCCGCGTACTCCAGTTGTCCTTCGGCGTTGACGCGGGCCAGGTCGCCGGTGCGGTACATGCGGGCGCCCGCCGGGCCGAACGGGTCGGCGAGGAAGCGCTCGGCGGTCAGTGCGGTGCGGCCGTGGTAGCCGCGGCCGACGCTGCCGCCGACGTACAGGTCGCCGACGGCGCCGGGCGGCACGGGGGCGAGGCCGGGGCCGAGGACGTAGGCCCGCATGTTGCCGAGCGGGGTGCCGACGGGCGCGCTGCCCGCCGTGTCGCCCGGCGCGGCGGTGACGGCGCAGGTGGTGGCGTAGAACGACTCGCTCTGCCCGTAGGCGTTGACGACCCGGGTGCCGGGGAGCGCCTCGCGGACCTTCGCGACCAGGGCCGCGGGCAGCGCCTCACCGGCGAAGACGAGCGTCTCCACGTCGGTGCGTCCGGCGATCTCGTCGACGAGTTCGGCGAAGGCGGACGGGACGGTCGAGATGACGGCGCCGCTCCAGCCCTCCTTCCGCTCGCCGAGGACCAGGACGTCCCGGACCAGTTCGACGACGCCGCCGACCGCGAGGGCCGTGAAGATCTCGAACACGGAGACGTCGAAGTTGACGGAGGTGCCCGCGAGGATCCGCTTGCCGGGCGCCATGCCGACGCGGTCGGCGAGCCGCAGCACGCCGTTGACCACGTTGGCGTGGGTGATGGCGACGCCCTTGGGCCGGCCCGTGGAGCCGGAGGTGTACATCACGTACGCCAACTGCTGGGCCCGGGACGGGAGTTCAAGCGCCGGTCCGTCGCCCTCGGACAGGTCGAGCGTGTCGAGGAGGAGGTCCGGGGCGTCGTGCCCGGGCAGCGTCTTGGCCGTCGCCGTGTCCGTCAGGACCAGGCGCGGCGCCGCCTCGCCGAGGATCGCCGCCAGACGGTGTCCGGGGTACTTCGGGTCGACGGGCAGATAGGCGCCGCCCGCCTTCAGGACCGCGAGCAGGGCGACCACCAGGTCCGCGGTGCGCGGCAGGGACACCGCGACCAGCGACTCGGGGCCGACCCCGCGCCCGGCCAGCTCCCGCGCGAGCCGGTCGGCCCGGGCGGTCAGCTCGCGGTAGGTGAGCGAGACGCCGTCGGCGACCACGGCGATCTCGTCCGGGGTCCGTGCCGCCTGCGCCTCGACGAGGCCGGGGACCGTGACGTCCGGCGTCGGGGCGTCCGTGTCGTTGAGCGTGACGAGCAGGCGCTCGCGTTCGGCCGGCTCCAGGACGTCGAGCGCGGCGACCTTGCGGCCGGGCGCGTCGGCCAGCTGCTCCAGGACGCGGAGCAGCCGGGCCGCGTACGCCTCGACGGTGGCCTGGTCGAACACGCCGTGCGCGTACTGGAGGATGAACTGGAGGTGCGGCTCGACCGCCGCCATCAGGCCCAGCGGGTAGTGGGTGCCGTTGGAGGGGCGCAGGCCGGTGAAGGCGACGCCGTCGGCGGCCTCGGTCGCGGCGCTGATGCCCTCCTCGTCGACCGGGTAGGACTCGAAGACGACCAGGGTGTCGAAGAGGGACGGCAGCCCGGCGGCCTGCTGGATCTCGGCGAGCCCGTGGTGATGGTGGTCCATCAGGGCGGCCTGGCGCTCCTGCAGCCGGGTCAGGACCTCGGCGAAGGTGTCGCCGGGGGCGTACGCGACGCGGACGGGCAGGGTGTTGATGAACATCCCGACCATCGTCTCGACGTCCGCGACGGCGGGCGGGCGGCCGGAGACGGTGGCTCCGAACAGCAGGTCGCGGCGGCCGGTGAGCTGACCGAGCAGCAGACCCCAGGCGCCCTGGACGATGGTGTTGACGGTGACGCCCAGTTCGGCGGCGCGCCGGTCGAGCCGGGCCGACACCTCGGCGGACGGGGCGAACTCGACCTGTCCGAGGCCGTCGTCGGTGTGCTGGGAGCCGGGGGCGAGCAGCGTCGGCTCCTCGACCCCCTCGATCTCGGCCGCCCAGGCGCGGGCCGCCTCCGCCTCGTCCTGCCGTGCCCGCCAGGCCAGGAAGTCCCCGTAGCTGCGGGTGGGCCGCAGGCCCGACGGGTCGCCGTGGGCCGCGTACAGGAGCAGCAGGTCCTGCATGAGCAGGGGGATGGACCAGCCGTCGAAGAGGATGTGGTGGGCGGTGACGACGAGTTCGGCGCGGCCGGGTTCGAGCACGGCCAGGGCGAGCCGCATGAGCGGCGGGGCGGCCATGTCGAAGTGCTCGGCCCGGTCCTGGGTGAGGAACTCCTCGAACGTCGCGCTCGCCTCGGCCTGTTCGGCGGCGGTCAGGTCGAGGTGGCGCCAGGGCAGGGTCACCCCGTGCGCGGGCACGACCTGGACGATGTCGCCGTCGGCCTGGGCGGTGAAGGCGGCGCGGAGGTTGGTGTAGCGCTCGATGAGCGCCTGCCCGGCCCGGTGCATCCGCTCGGGGTCGACGTCGCCGGAGAGGTGGAAGACCAGCTGCATGTGGTAGGCGTCGAACGACGAGCCGGCCATCTGGGTGTGGAAGTGGATGCCGGACTGGGCCGGGGTCGTCGGCCAGATCTCGGCGAGGGCGCCGTAGCGGGCCTCCCAGCCGTCTATGGCGTCCTGGCCGACGTCGACGAGGGGGGCGTCCGACGGGGTCAGGCCCCCGGCGTCGTCCGTCCCGGCGTACCGCGCGAGCGCGGTCAGGGCCCGCACCCACAGGCCGGCCAGTTCGGTGACCTCGGCGCGGGAGAGGACGCCGGTCGGGAAGCCGAAGTAGGCGGTCAGTTCGTCGCCGTCGCCGGTGTCGGTGGCGACCGCGTTGATCTCCAGGGCGGAGAGGACCGGCATGTCGGCGTCCGGGGCGGCGATCAGGTCCCGGTAGGTGCTGTCCGGGGTCCAGCCCGCGCCGTCCTGTGCGGCGGGGGCGGCGGAGGTGCGGCCCAGGTAGTTGAAGCCGATCTGGGGTTCGCGTGCGGCGGCCAGGGCGGCGCCGGTCGCGGCGTTGAGGTGGCGCAGCACGCCGTAGCCGATGCCGTTGTCGGGCACCGCGCGCAGTTGTTCCTTGACGGCCTTGAGGGCGCGGCCCGCGGCGGCGCCGCCGTCGAGCGCGTCGGCCACGTCGACGCCGGTCAGGTCGAGGCGGACCGGGAACACCGAGGTGAACCAGCCGACGGTGCCCGACAGGTCGGCGCCGGGCACCACGTGCTCCTCGCGGCCGTGGCCCTCCATGCGCACGAGCGCCGAGGAGCCGGACTCGCCGCGGCTGCGGCGCCAGGCGGTGAGGGCGAGGGCGAGCGCGGCGAGCAGGCCGTCGTCGACGCGGCCGCGGAAGACCGCGGGCACGTGGGTCAGGAGGGTCCGGGTGACGTCCGCGGGGAGCTGGACGCGCACGGTGTCGACGGTGGCGGCGACATCCTGGGTGCGGTCCAGTGCGCGGGCGCCGAGCACGGGCTCGTCGCCGCTGAGGATCTCCTGCCAGACCGGCAGTTGTGCCGCGGTCTTCTCCTCGTCGGCCGCGAGGTCGACCAGGGCGTGCGCCCAGCGGCGCAGGGAGGTGCCCTTCACGGGTTGCGGCGCGCTGCCCTCGCGGACCCGCTGCCAGGCGGCGGCCAGGTCCGGGACGAGGATCCGCCAGGACACCCCGTCGACGACGAGGTGGTGCAGGACGATCAGCAGCCGGTCGGCGTCGGTGTCGGTGTCGGAGGTGAACCGGACGAACTGGGCCATCACTCCGGCGTCCGGGTCGAGCCGGCCCGCGGCGGCGTCCAGTTCGGCGTGCGCGTCGGCGCCGTCGAGGGGCACCTCGCGCAGGAGGTCGGCGGGGTCGACGCTGCCGGGCGGCGCGATCACAAGTCCGGGCTCGTCCCGGTCGAGCCGGGAGCGCAGCACGTCGTGCCGGTCGAGGAGGTCGCTCAGCGTGGCGAGCAGCCCCGTACGGTCGATGTCGCCCGGCAGGGTCAGCATCCCGGACATGGAGAACCGGCCGATGCCGCCGCCGAGCCCGAGGACGTGGGCGGCCATGGGGGGCAGCGGGGCGCGGCCGACGCCGCCGCCGGGCAGCTCGGCCAGGGTGACGCGGGTGTCGTCGCGGCCCTCGACGAGTTCGGCGAGGCGGGCGACGGTGCGGTGCTCGAAGACCTCCCGCGTGCTGACGGCCATGCCGAGCGCCCTGGCGCGGGCGACGACCTGGATGGAGCGGATGCTGTCGCCGCCGGTCGTGAAGAAGTCGTCGTCGATGCCGACGGTCCGCAGGCCGAGCACCTCGGCGAAGAGCGCGCAGAACGACTCCTCGATCCGGTTGCGCGGCGCGCGTCCGGTCGAGGCCTGCGCGTAGTCCGGCGGCGGCAGCACCCGCCGGTTCAGCTTGCCGCTCGGGGTCAGCGGGATCTCCGAGAGCGGCACGAGCGCGGCGGGCACCATGTAGCCGGGGAGCCGCTCGGTGAGGTAGTCGGGGAGTCCGGCGAGCAGCGGGCCGATCGCCTTGGCGAGGGCCGGGGTGTTGGGCCGGGCCCGCCGCCCCGCCTCGGTGGTGACGAAGGTGCCGGTGAGGGCGGCCCCGGCGGGCAGCTCGGGCAGCAGCAGCGCGTCGTAGCAGCGCGGGTCCTCGCCGGACAGGGTGAGGACCGCCTCCAGGCCGTGGGCGCGGGCCCACTCGGTGAGGTCCTGCGGGTCGACGGCCTCGCCGGGCAGCGCCGTCGGGTCGAGGAGTCCGGCGGCGACCGCCACGGCGGCCTCCTCGGCGAGGCGGGTGGAGGGGATGCCGGTGACGCGCACGGGCCCGTCCCCGGTCCGCGCCGCCAGGTCGGCGGGGGCGGCGAGCTGGCCGCCCCACGGCACCTCGGGCAGGCCGCTGAGGTCGAGCACGTCGGCGGGCGCCTTGTGCAGGACGACCTCGTAGCGGTGCCGGGTCAGTTCGTTGTGCGCCCCGCCGGGCTTGAGGCGGATGTCGACGGCGACGGAGTGCCGGGCCGCCCAGTCGGCGAACCACTCGGGCGGGACGACGAGTTCGCGCTCGGCGAGCAGTTCCTTCTCCACGAACGTGCGCAGCTCGTCGTGGGACGCGTGCGGGTGGGCGGCGCGCTGCACGGCGGTGAGCAGGACGCGCAGCGTCGAGGCGTTGCGGACGTCGCCGACGATCATCCGGCCGCCGGGTTCGAGCAGCTCCATCGTCTGGCACAGCACGTGGTCGAGGTACTCGGCGCTCGGGAAGTACTGGGCGACGGAGTTCAGGACCACCGTGTCGAAGTGGCCCTTGGGCAGGTCGGCCAGTTCGTCGGCGGTACGGGCGCTGAGGTGGACCCGGTCGCCGAACCCGAACCGTTCGGCCTGGGCGGTGACGCGCTCCACGACGGGGGCCGAGATGTCGGTGCCCCAGTACTCCTCGACCTCCCCGACGATCTTGGCGAGGAGGAGGCCGGAGCCGACGCCGATGTCGAGGACGCGCCGGGGCGCGTGGCGCAGCACCTGGGCGACGGCCGCGTCCCGCCACTGCCGCATCTGCTCGACGGGGATCGGTTCGCCGTCGTACGACGACGTCCACATCTGGAAGTCCTCGCCCCACGCCTCGTCCTCGGAGGCCCGGTAGCTGTCGTCGTAGAGTTCGCGCCAGTCGTCCTGCTGGTCGTCGGCGTCCTCGACGGCGGCATGGGGGTCCGGGACGACGTAGCCGACGAGGCGCTTGCCGCCCTCGCTGTCCTCGCGGACGACCACGGTGGCCTGGGCCACGCCGGGGTGGTCGGTGAGGGCCTGCTCGATCTCGGCGAGTTCGATGCGGAAACCGCGGACCTTGACCTGGAAGTCGGTCCGCCCGATGTACTCCACCTGCCCGTCGCGCGACCAGCGCACCAAGTCACCCGTGCGATACATCCGCGCACCCGGCCCGCCGAACGGGCAGGCCACGAACCGGCCCGCCGTCAGCGCGGTCTGGCCGAGGTAGCCGCGGGCCAGCCCCGCGCCCGCGAGATACAGCTCACCCGCGACACCAGGTGCCACCGGCTTGAGCGCCGCGTCCAGGACATACACCTGGGTGTTCCACACCGGCGCCCCGATCGGCACCCGCTCCGCCCCCGGCTTGTGCCGGTAGGCGGTCACCTCCACCGACGCCTCCGTCGGCCCGTAGAGGTTGAACACCCCACACCCCGGCAGCACCTCGGCCACCTTGTTCGCCAGCGCCGGCGGGAACGCCTCCCCCGCCACCTCGATCCACCGCAGGCTCGTGCACTCCTTCGCCCCCGGCTCCGAGACGAACACCTCCAGCAACGAGGGCACGAAGTCCGCCCCCGTCACCCCCTCACGCCGGATCAACTCCGCCAGATACGCCGGATCCCGCCGCCCGTCCGGACGCGCGATCACCACCCGCGCACCCACCTGCAACGCCGCGAACAACTCCGGCACCGACACATCGAAACTCGCCGTCGTGCTCAGCAGCACCCGATCCTCCGGGCCCACCTCGAAATAACCGAGCCCCCAGGCCAGCCGGTTCATGATCGAACGGTGCGCCACCTGCACACCCTTCGGCCCACCCGTCGAACCCGACGTGAAGATCACATACGCCGCATGATCAGGCGACAGCTCCCGCACCGGGTTCGACTCCGGGTACGACGACACATCCGGCAACACCTCATCCAGCACCAGCAGCGGCTGCGCCACATCCAGCACATGCCGCACCCGGTCCGCCGGCAGCTCCGGGTCCACCGGCACATACGCCGCACCCGACTTCACCACCGCGTAGATCGCGACCAGCAGATCCACGGAGCGCGGAATCCGCACCGCGACCAGCCGCTCCGGACCCGCACCCTGCTCGATCAGCCAGTGCGCCAGCCGGTTCGCCCGCGCGTTCAGCTCCGCATACGTCAGCGACTCCGACTCACCCACCAACGCCACCGCACCCGGCGACCGCTCCACCTGCGCCTCAAACGCACCCGGCAACGTCCCCGCCGCCACCTCACGCGCCGTCGCGTTCCAGTCGGCGAGGAGCAGCCGGCGCTCGGCGGTGTCGAGCACGTCGACGTCGCCGAGGCGCACCCCGGGGTCGGCTGCGACCTGCTCCAGGATGCGGACGAGACGGTCGACGACGGCGACGGCCGTGGAGTGGTCGAAGAGGTCCGCCGCGTACTCGAGGCGCCCGTGGGCGCGGCCCGTGGCGTCGGGGACGATGTTGAAGAAGAGGTCGAACTTGGCGGTGTCGGTGCCCGCCGGGACGGGGGTGACCTCCAGGCCCGGCATCTCGATGTCCGGCCACACGAACTGCCAGGCGAGCATCACCTGGAACAGTGGCGGGTACGAGGTGGAGCGCTCCAGGTTGAGCAGTTCGACGAGCCGCTCGAAGGGGACGTCCTGGTTGTCGTAGGCGGCGAGGGCCTTGTCCCGGACCTGTTCGACGGTGTCGCCGAACGACGGGTTCTTCGACAGGTCGGCACGGAGCACCCAGGTGTTGACGAAGAAGCCGACCAGGTCGTTCAGGGCCTCGTCGGTGCGTCCGGCGATCGGGCTGCCGATCGTGACGTCCTCGCCCGCGCCCAGCTTGTTCAGGAGGACGGCGAGGGCGGCCTGGGCGACCATCGGGGCGGTGGCGCCGCGGTCGGCGGCGATTTTTCCGAGCCGGGAGACGAGGTCGGAGTCGAGCAGGAACTCGACGTGGCCACCGCGGTGTCCGACGACCGTGGGCCGGGGCCGGTCCAGCGGGAGCTGCACCGGCTGCGGCACCTCGTCCAGTTCCCTGCGCCAGTACGCGATCTGCGGGGCGGCGACGCTCTCGCGGTCGCCGTCCTCGCCGAGGAGCTGGCGCTGCCACAGCGTGTAGTCCTTGTACTGGACCGGCAGCGGCGTCCACTGCGGCGCGTTCTTGTCGTGGCGGGCCGTGTAGGCGGCGACCAGGTCCTTGAGGAACGGGGCCATGGAGGAGCCGTCGGCGGCGATGTGGTGGAACACGAACGCCAGGACGTGTTCGCGCTCCGAGAGCCGGAACACCGTTGTGCGCAGGGGGAGTTCGGTCTCCAGGTCGAAGCCCAGGACCAGTTCCTCGTGCAGTACGGCGTCCAGGGCGTCCGGATCGACGTCGACGACCCTGAACGGCAGGACCGCCTCGTCGGAGGGGAGGACCCGCTGCTCCGGTGTGCCGTCCGCGTTCTCGACGACCAGGGTGCGCAGGCTGTCGTGCCGGTCGGCGACGTCGGTGATCGCGGCGGCCAGGGCGGCGGTGTCGAGCGCCCCGTCCAGGCGCAGCACGAACGGGATGTTGTACGTCGCGGACGGCCCTTCCAGGCGGTGCAGGAACCACATCCGCCGCTGGGCGAAGGACAAGGGGATCATCGACGCTTCTCCTAAACGGTCGTCTGGCCCAGCTGGGGACGCAGCCGGGGGCGGTTCGACGTGGCCAGTTCCTTTATCTGCGCCGCCAGTTGGGCGACGGTCGGATGACGGAAGACCGTGGTGACTTTCACGTCGACGTGAAGCTCATTGCGTATCCGGCCGGTCAGCCGGGTGGCCAGCAGGGAGTGCCCGCCGCGGTCGAAGAAGTCGGCGTCGATGCCGATCTCCGCGACGCCGAGCAGGTCGGCGAAGAGCCGGCAGAGGACTTCCTCGGTGCGGTCGCGCGGTCCGCGTCCGGTCTCCACCTCGGTGTGGTCCGGTGCGGGCAGCGCCTTGCGGTCGAGCTTTCCGCTGGTCGTCGTCGGGAGTTCGGCGAGCGGCACGATCGCGGTGGGGACCATGTACTCGGGCAGGTGGCCGCGTACGTGGTCGGTCAGGGCGGTGAGGTCGAGCGCGGCCTCCGGCTTGCCGCCGGCGGGTACGACGTAGGCGACGATGCGCTGGTCGTCGGCCTGGTCCTCGCGGACGACGACGACGGCGGTGTCGACGTCCTGATGGCCGGTGAGGGCCTGCTCGATCTCGCCGAGTTCGATGCGGAAACCGCGGACCTTGACCTGGAAGTCGGTCCGCCCGATGTACTCCACCTGCCCGTCGTGGGACCAGCGCACCAAGTCACCCGTGCGATACATCCGCGCGCCCGGGGCCCCGAACGGGCAGGCCACGAACCGGCCCGCCGTCAAAGCCGTCTGGCCGAGATAGCCGCGGGCCAGCCCGGCACCCGCGAGATACAGCTCGCCCGCGACACCCGGCGCCACCGGCTTGAGCGCCGCGTCCAGGACATACACCTGGGTGTTCCACACCGGTGCCCCGATCGGCACCCGGTCCGCGCCCGGCTTGTGCCGGTAGGCGGTCACCTCCACCGACGCCTCTGTAGGCCCGTAGAGGTTGAACACCCCACACTGCGGCAGCACTTCGGTCACCTTGTTGGCCAGCGCCGGCGGGAACGCCTCGCCCGCCACCTCGATCCACCGCAGGCTCGTGCACTCCTTCGCCCCCGGCTCGGAGACGAACACCTCCAGCAACGAGGGCACGAAGTCCGCCCCCGTCACCCCCTCACGCCGGATCAGCTCCGCCAGATACGCCGGATCACGCCGCCCGTCCGGACGCGCGATCACCACCGCCGCACCCACCTGCAACGCCGCGAACAACTCCGGCACCGACACATCGAAACTCGCCGTCGTCGACAGCAACACCCGATCCTCGGGACCGACCTCGAAATAGCCGAGCCCCCAGGCCAGCCGGTTCATGATCGAACGGTGCGCCACCTGCACACCCTTCGGCCCACCCGTCGAACCCGACGTGAAGATCACATACGCCGCATGATCAGGCGACAGCTCCCGCACCGGGTTCGACTCCGGGTACGACGACACATCCGGCAGAACCTCATCGAGCACGAGCAGCGGCTGCGCCACATCCAGCACATGCCGCACCCGGTCCGCCGGCAGTTCAGGGTCCACCGGCACATACGCCGCACCCGACTTCACCACCGCATAAATGGCCACCAGCAGATCCACGGAGCGCGGAATCCGCACCGCGACCAGCCGCTCCGGACCCGCACCCTGCTCGATCAGCCAGTGCGCCAGCCGGTTCGCCCGCGCATTGAACTCCGCATACGTCAGCGACTCCGACTCACCCACCAACGCCACCGCACCCGGCGACCGCTCCACCTGCGCCTCGAAAGCACCCGGCAACGTTCCCGCCGCCACCTCACGCGCCGTCGCGTTGACACCGTGGACGAGCCAGTCGCGTTCGTCGTCGCCGAGCACGTCGACCGCGCCGACGGGCATGTGCGGGTCTTGCAGGACCTGTTCCAGGACCCGTACGAGGCGGGCGGCGACCATCTCGGCCGCGTCGCGCCGGTAGAGGTTGCGCTGGTAGTCGAGGGAGAGCCGCAGGTAGGGGTCGGAGGAGTTGAGGGTGAGGGGGTAGTGGGAGCCCGCGAAGGGGCGGATGGCGTCGATGGTGAGGCCCGCCGAGTCGTTCGCCTCAATGATGCCTTCGCGGTCGATGGGGTAGTTCTCGAAGACGACGATCGTGTCGAACAGGGACGGCAGGCCGGTGCCGCGCTGGATGTCGGCCAGGCCGTAGTAGTGGTGGTCGAGCAGGCTGATCTGCCGGTTCTGCAGGTTCGTGATGACGTCGCCGAGGCTCTGCTCCGGTCGGCACTCGGCCCTGGTCGGCAGGGTGTTGATGAACAGGCCGACCATTTCGTCCGAGCCCGTCAGGTCGGCGGGGCGGCCGTTGACGGCGGCGCCGAACACCACGTCCTGCTGCCCGGTCAGCTTGGAGAGCAGGACCGCCCAGGCGCCCTGGAGGAGCGTGTTGAGCGTGACGCCGAGTTCGGCGGCGCGCCGCGCGAGTTCGCGGCCCTGGTCGATGCTGAACGGCACCTCGACGCGGCCGAGCGAGGTCGCGTCGCCCTCGGCGACCGCGTCGGCGGCGACGAGGGTCGGCTGGTCGAACCCGTCCAGCTCCTCCTTCCAGCGGGCGGCCGACGCGTCCCGGTCCTGCCGGGACAGCCAGGCCAGGTAGTCGCCGTAGGAGCGCACGGGACCGAGCGCGCCGGCGTCGCCGTACAGCCGGATCAGGTCCGTGATGACCAGCGGGGACGACCAGCCGTCGAAGAGGGTGTGGTGCGCGGTGATGATGAGCTTGGAACGGCGCGGCCCGCAGGTGAGCAGCGCCAGGCGCAGCAGCGGCGGCCGGGCGGGGTCGAGCTGTTCGCCGCGGTCGGCGGCGAGGGCCGCGTCGAGCTCCGCGTCCTGCTCCGCGTCGGTCCGCCCCGTCAGGTCGAGGTGGCGCCAGGGCAGCGTGACGTGTTCGGCGACGACCTGGACGGGCTCGCCGTCGGCGGTGGTGAGGAACGCGGAGCGCAGGTTCGGGTAGCGCTCCAGGAGGGCCTGTCCGGCCGCCCTCATGCGCTCCGGCTCGACGGCGCCGGACAGGTGCAGGACGAACTGCATGTGGTAGACGTCGAAGCTGCCGTCCGCGAGGGCCGCCTGGAACTGGATGCCGGACTGGCCCGGTGCCTGCGGCCACACCTCGGCGAGGCGGCCGTAGCGCTCCTCCCAGGTCTCGATGTCGGCCTGGCCCACGGTGACCAGCGGGGCGTCCGACGGGGTCAGGCCCCCGGCCTTCCCGCTCGCGGCGTGCGCGGCCATGCCGTTGATGACCTCGACCCACGACTCGGCCAGCTCGGCCGCCTGTTCGCGGGTGAGGACTCCGGTCGGGAACATGAAGGCGGCCTGGAGGCGGGCGCCGTCGGGGGTGTCGGTGACGACCGAGTTGACCTCCAGGGCGGAGAGCGCGGGGAGGTCGGGGTCGGGCTCGGCGATGAGTTCGGCGGACCACGCCGAGGGGCCCCAGCCGTCGGTGCGCAGGTGCTCGGGCACGTCGCTGTCGGTGATCCGGCCGAGGTAGTTGAAGCCGATCTGCGGTGCGGCGAGGTCGTCGAGCTGCTCGGCGGTCTCGGGGTTGAGGTGGCGCAGGAGCCCGTAGCCGAGGCCCTTGCCGGGGACGGCGCGCAGTTGTTCCTTGACGCGCTTGACGGCCTGTGCGGCGGCGGGGCCGCCGGTGAGCACGCCGGCCGTGTCCACGCCGGAGACGTCGACGCGGGCCGGGTACATCGTCGTGAACCATCCGACGGTGCGCGACAGGTCGGCGCCGGGGACGGCCTCCTCCTCGCGGCCGTGTCCTTCGAGGCGGACGAGGGTGGACTCGTCGGTGCCGCGCCAGCGGTTGACCGCGAGGGCGAGGGCGGCGAGGAGGACGTCGGTGCCGGTGGCGCGGAACGCGGCGGGCAGCTCGGTGAGGACGGCCTCGGTGACGTCGGCGGGCAGCTGCACCCGGACGCTCTCGACGGTGGACCACACGTCGGCGGACGGGTCGAACGCGCGGGCCCCGAGCGGCGGGTTGGGGCCTTCGAGGACCTCGCGCCAGTGGTCGAGTTCGGCCTCCCGCTCCTCGCTGAACGCCTCGTCCTGGAGCGCGGCGGCCCAGCGGCGGGCGGAGGTGCCGATGGCGGGCAGCTCGGGGGCGCGGCCGTCGCGGACGTCCTGCCAGGCCTCGGCGAGGTCGGACATCAGGATGCGCCAGGAGACGCCGTCGACCACGAGGTGGTGCAGGACCACGAGGAGGCGGCCCGGCCCGGACGGCGGGGCGAACCAGACGAAGTCCGCCATCGTCCCGGCCTCCGGGTCGAGCCGGCCGACCGCGTCGTACAGCTCGGCCTTGGCCGCGGCGAGCGCGGCGGGCTCGTCCCAGTCGCCGTCGCAGTCGACCCGGCGGAGCAGTCCGGCCGCCCGTACGGTGCCGGGCGCGGCGGCGACGAGGACGGGTTCGTCGCCGCGGACGAGGCGGGAGCGGAGCAGGTCGTGGGTGTCGAGGACGGCGTCGAGCGTCGCGGCGAGGCGGTCCGCGTCGACGGACGCGGGCAGTTCGAGCACCATCGACATGGCGAAACGATTCGTCCCCCCGCCGTGCCCGAACACCTCACGGGCGACGGGCTGCAGCGGCAGCGGGCCGACGCCGCCGCCCTCCAGCTCGGCGAGGACCGGGGTGCGGCCCTGCCGGGCGGCGGCCGCCTCGGCGAGCCGCGCGGCCGTGCGGCACTCGAAGATCTCGCGCGTGGACAGTTCGAGACCGCGGGCGCGGGCGCGGGCCACCACCTGGATGGAGCGCAGGCTGTCGCCGCCGACCGCGAAGAAGTCGTCGTCGATGCCGACCCGGTCGACGCCGAGGACGTCCGCGTAGGCGGCGGTGATGATCTGCTCGGCCTCGGTGCGCGGCTGCCGGTACGTCTCGCCCAGGAACTCCGGCTCGGGCAGGGCCGCGCGGTCGAGCTTGCCGGTCGGGCCGAGCGGCAGGCGGCCGAGGGCCACGAACGCGGAGGGGACCATGTAGTCGGGAAGGCGCGCCGCGACGAAGGTGCGCAGCTCGGCGGCGGACGCCCCGGCGAGCACGTCGACGTCGCCGATGCCGCCCGCGCCGTCGTCGCCGACGCCGCCCTCGCCGGTGTGCACGACGTAGGCGACGAGCCGCTTGCCGCCCGCGGGCACCTCGCGGCTGATGACGACGGCCTCGCTGATGCCGGGGTGCGCGGTGATCGCGGACTCGACCTCGGCGGTCTCGATGCGGAAGCCGCGCACCTTGACCTGGCCGTCGCCGCGGCCGACGCACTCAAGCTCCCCGTCGGCGTTCCAGCGGGCGAGGTCGCCGGTGCGGTACATGCGCGCGCCGGGGGCGCCGTAGGGGTTCGCGACCCAGCGTTCGGCGGTCAGGCCGGGGCGGCCGTGGTAGCCGCGGCCCAGGCAGGCCCCGGCCACGTACAGCTCGCCGATCACGCCCTGCGGCGCGGGGGCGAGCCCGGGGCCGAGGACGTAGGCGCTCATGCCGCCCAGCGGGGTGCCGATGGGGGCCACGTCGCCGTCGGCCGGGGCGTCGGCCGCGTCGACGGAGAACGTGGTGGCGTAGAAACTCTCGCTCTGCCCGTAGGAGTTGACGATCTGGATGCCGGGCAGCGCCTCGCGGATCTGGCGCACCAGGCGGCCGGGCAGGATGTCGCCGGCGAGGACGACCGAGCGGACCTCCGGCGCCTTGTGCAGGTGCGGCACCAGCTCGGCGAGGACCGAGGGGACGCCGCTGATCACCTGTCCGTCCCAGCTGTCGCGCTCGGCGAGGTCCAGGGCGTTCGCGACGAGTTCGACGGTGCCGCCGGTGGACAGCGTGGTGAGCAGTTCGAAGACGGAGACGTCGAAGTTGACGGAGGTGCCCGCGAGCATCCGCCACCCGGCGGGCGCGTCGAGCACCCGCACCAGTTCCCGTACGCCGTTGACCACGCCGCGGTGGGTGAGCGTGGCACCCTTCGGGCGGCCCGTGGAGCCGGAGGTGAACATCACGTACGCGATGTGGTCCGGGTCGAGCGGGCTCGTCCTGGCCGTGTCGTCGGGGGCGCCCTGGGGCGTGTTCCACCCGGCCCGCTCGTCGACGTCGACGGCCGTGACACCGTCGGCCGAGGGCAGTCGCTGCCAGGTCGCGGCGTCGGTGACCGCGAAGCGCGGGGCCGCCTGCGCGAGGACGCTCTCCGCGCGGCCGGCCAGGTACTGCGGGTCCAACGGCACGTATCCGGCGCCGGACTTGAGGATGCCGAGCAGCCCGGCGACCAGGTCCTCGGTGCGGTCGAGGGCGAGCAGCACCAGGTCCTCGGGGCCCGCGCCGCGCGCGATCAGCTCCCAGGCGACGGCGTTGGCCCGGTCGTCGAGTTCGCGGTAGGTCAGGGTCCGGCCGTCGTGGACCAGGGCAGGGGCGTGCGGGGTCCGCGCCACCTGCCGCTCGAACAGCTCGGGCACGGTCTCCCGGGACGCCGGGGCGGTGGCGTCGAGCGGGGCGATCAGGCGCGCGCGCTCGGTGGCGTCGAGCACGTCGACGGTGCCGATCGTGCGCCCGGCGTCGGTGACGAGCCGCTCCAGGACGCGGACGAAGCGCCGCGCGAGGCCCTCGGCCGTGTCCCGGTCGAACAGGGCGGTGGAGTACTCCAGGCGGCACTGGGCCCCGCCGGAGCGGTCCGGCAGCAGGTCGAAGAAGAGGTCGAACTTGGCGGTGGCCGTCTCCAGGCGCTCGGTGCGCACGCCGAGGCCCGGTATCTCCAGGTCCGGCACGGGCGGCTGCCAGGACAGCATCACCTGGAAGAACGGGTTGTACGCGGTGGAGCGGTCCGGGTTGAGCAGCTCCACGAGCCGCTCGAAGGGCATGTCCTGGTTGTCGTAGGCGGCCAGGGACCGCTCGCGCACCTGGTCGAGCAGGGCGCGGAAGGTCGGGTTGCCGCTCAGGTCGGCGCGCAGCACCCAGGTGTTGACGAAGAAGCCGATGAGGTCGCGCAGCTCCTCGTCGGTGCGGTCCGTGATCGGGGCGCCGATGGGCAGGTCGTCGCCGCAGCCGAGGTGGTGCAGGAGCACGGCGAGCGCCGTGTGCATCACCATCGACACCGTGGCGTCGGCCTCCATGGCGAGCTTCTCCACGGAGCCGAGCAGCGCGGGCTCGATCACGAAGGGGACGCGGTCGCCGCCGGGGCTGAGCACGCGGGGGCGCGGGCGGTCCGTCGGCAGTTGGATCGGCTGCGGCAGGTCGGCCAGCATCTCGCGCCAGTAGGCGAGCTGACGGGCGGCGAGGCTCTCCGGGTCGGACTCGTCGCCGAGCACGTCGAGCTGCCACAGCGTGTAGTCCGCGTACTGGACGGGCAGCGGCTCCCAGGCCGGGGCGGTGCCCTCGCGGCGTGCCGCGTACGCCGTGGTCAGGTCGCGGAAGAGCGGCCCGAAGGACTCGCCGTCCACCGCGATGTGGTGGGCCACGACGACGAGCGTGTGCTCGCCCGGCGCGCTGCGGACGAGGCGGGCGCGGATCGGCAGGTCGGCGGCGAGGTCGAAGATCTCGGTGGCCACCGCGTCGACCGCCGCGGCCCGCTCCTCCTCACCCGTGACCTCGACGAGCCCCAGCTCGAACGGGCGCTGCCCGCAGGCGAGGACCTGCTGGTGCGGGACCCCGTCGTCGCCCTCGACGATCACCGTGCGCAGGGCCTCGTGCCGGTCGACGAGGTCGCGCAGCGCCGCGCGCAGCGCCGGCACGTCAAGGTCTCCGGTCAGCCGCAGGGCGAAGGCGCCGTTGTAGGTCGGCGAAGGGCCTTCGAACCGGTCCACGAACCACAGCCGGCGCTGCGCGAACGACAACGGGATCATTGTGTCTCCAAATCGGCTACCGGAAAGCGGTCGTCACTCAGCTCTGGTCGAGCAGGGTCAGCAGGTCGTCGTTGTAGAAGTCGTCGAGTGAGCACGCGCCCGACAGCGTCGAGAAGTACCGGTCGACGTGCTCCTGGTGGCCGACCAGCTTGCGCAGCATGTCGGTGCGCCCCTCGGGCTTGAGCTCGGCCACGTTGAGGGCGCCCTGGTACTGGCTGAGGGCCTCGCCGCTCAGGTCCAGCTCGTAGCGTTCGAGGGCGGCGTCGAGCGCGGCGTCGTCGTGCAGTTCACCGCCGATGTGCCCGGTCAGGGACTGCGCCTGGACGAAGGCCTCGGTGATGCCGCGGGCGGTGATGGAGTCCTTGTGCGTGACGGCGTCGCCGACCAGCGCCCAGCCGGGCCCGTACGCCTTGCGGAAGAAGTTCTCCTGGTGGCCGGTGCCGTACAGCTGCTCCACGCGCCGGCCCGAGCGCATCCGCTCGTACAGGGCGGGGGCCGTGGTGCGGAAGGAGTCGAGGTAGAAGGGCTCCACGCCCTTGCGGACCTCCTGGTACTCCTCCTGCGGGAAGTACGTCATGAGCAGCGTCAGATCGTCGTTGGTGGGGATGACGCCGATCCAGCGGCCGGGGCGCTCGTACAGCTCGAAGTCGGCGGGCACGTCCGCCCAGTAGCTGTAGTAGGTGCAGGTGACGCGCGGGTGCTCGATGACGTTCTGCGCGCCCGCCTTGCGGGCGACCAGCGAGCGCATACCGTCCGCGCCGACGACCAGGCGGGCCCGTTCGACCGTCGTGGTGCCGCTGGGCGTCGTGCAGCGCACGCCGACCACCCGGTCGTCCTCCCAGACGAGGTCCTTGACCGCGCAGCCCTGCCGGAAGTCGACGCCCGCCTCGGCGGCGCCCTCCGCGAGGAGCGGGTCGAGCACGTACCGGCGCGGCGCGTAGGTGTACGTGACGCCGTCCAGCGGCAGGGAGAAGCCCTCGATGCGGACGCCGGGGCCCTCGTAGCTCTGCCGGGTGATCTTCCGGCAGCCCGCGTCGCTCAGCTTGCCGAGCAGGCCCCAGCGGTTCAGCAGGGACATTCCCTGCATGTGGATGTAGTGCGAGGAGAGGGTGTCCTGCGGGAAATTCGCCTTTTCCAGGAGCAGGACACGATAACCCTGCCGCGCAAAGAGCATGGCTGTCGGCGAACCCGCGCAACGGGCACCTACGACAATCACGTCGTACATGGCTCTCCTCTCTTACCGGGTGGTTTCTTGCGGAGTTTTCCGGCACGGCTTTTAGGCGCGACTTACCGGCACGGCTTTTCGGCACGGATTTTCGGGGCAGCTCGGCAGCGGCCGGATCTACGTTCTCGATGCTATGCACGGTGTCCCGCCGGCGGGACACAACTCGGCGCCGCTCAGCGGCTGTTACCGGGACGCCCCGGCGGTCAGCGATTCGATGTATGCGGAGATGGACGCCACCGTCGGGTTGAGGAACATCTGGTCCATCGGGACCTCGACGTTCAGCTCGTCCATGAAGGCGCCCTGAATCTGCACCATGATGACGGACTGGCCGCCCAGGGCGAAGAAATCGTCGTCGGGCGCGATGTCGTCGCGCTTCAGCTCCCGGCACCAGATGGCGCGTACGCGGTCGGCGGTCATCGCATTCCTTTCGTTCGTCATGACGGCCCGCGCCGCATTCACGCCGCGGTGCCGCTGCTGCTGAGGGCGTGGTGCTTCTCGAGGGACGCGACGAGCGCCGCGCGGTCGACCTTTCCGTGCGGGCTGAGCGGAAGGCGGAGGATGGTCACGAACCGGGCCGGGACCATGTTCCGTGGCAGGACCCGCAGGAGGCCCAGGCGCACGTCGTCCTCGCTGAGTTCGTGCCGCGTGGGCACGAGGAAAGCGGTCAGCTCGGCCTCCCCGGCCGCGCCGCGCGTGACCGCGACGGCGGCCTCCCGGACGCCGGGCAGCCGGCCGAGGGCCCGCTCGACGTCGGTCGGGTCGATGCGCATGCCGCGCACCTTCACCTGCGCGTCCATCCGCCCCGCGACGATCAGCTGGCCGGACGCGTCGACGTGCCCGCGGTCGCCGGTGCGGTAGAGCCGGACCGGGGCGCCGTCGATCTCGGCGGTCGTGAACTTCGCGTTCTCGGGGCCCGAGCCGCCCAGATAACCCGCGCCGACACCCGCCCCCGCGATGCAGATCTCGCCGGACTCCCCCGGCGCGACACCGCGCAGCTCCTCGTCGAGGAGGTGGATGTCGGTGTTGTACGCGGGCCGGCCGACCGGCGGGATGGCGTGCTCGCCGGGCCGGTACGCGGACAGGTCGTAGGAGGTCGCGACATCCGTGCACTCGGCGACGCCGTACTGGTGCAGCAGCGTGCACGTGTTGCCCTCGCGGCGCATCCACGCGGTGAGCCGCTCGGGCTTGAGCGCCTCCCCGCCGAAGAGCACGTAGTCGAGGCGGGTCAGCGCGTCGCCGCCCCGCGCGCTCTCCCAGTCGATGAGGACGTACAGGGTGCTGGAGGCGCAGTGCACGACGCGGATGTCGTGCTCCTTGAGGACGCGGTAGGCCATCATCGCGTCGAAGTTCCGGCTCGCCATGAGGTGCTGGGTCGCGCCGCAGAACAGCGGGGTCATCAGGGCGCGCTGGGACAGGTCGAAGCCGAACGCGCTGACCACGAGGTGGTGCGAGCCGCTGTGCAGCCCGTACTCCAGCCGCAGCCAGTTCATGAGGTTGAACCAGCCCTCGTGGCGCACGGCGGTCAGCTTCGGTGTGCCGGTCGACCCCGAGGTGAAGACGGCGTAGCAGACGTCGTCCCCGGTGACGTCCACGCCGGGGCTGCTCGCGGGCAGACCCTCCAGGGTGCCGGTGAGCTGCTCCAGATCGACGACGTCGACGGTGGCTGCGGCGACCATCGGGGCGGTCGCCCCGGACGCCACGATCAGCGCGAGGCCCGGCACCTGCCCGAGCAGCTGCTCGATGCGGGCCGCCGGATAGGCCGGGTCGAACGGCACGTAGGCGGCGCCCGCCTTGAGCGTGCCGAGGAGGGCGACGAGCAGGTCGAAGGAGTAGTCCAGGCACAGCCCGACCTTCGCGCCGCGCCCGTGGCCGCGCTCGATGAGATAGTGCGCGAACCGGTTCGCCGCGGCGTCGAGCTGGGCGTACGTCATGTGCTCGCCCGCGCGGACCACGGCGGGGGCGTCGGGCGTGGCCGCCGCGTTCGCCTCGAACCGGTGGTGGACGACGGGCGCCGGGGGCAGGGCGACCCGCTTTCCCTGAAGGATCATCAACTGACTCCGATGTGAGAGGCCCTCTGGGCGGATCGCCGGTCGGCGGTGTCGAGCACCTGGGTGACCCACTTGCCGACGGACAGGCCGTGCGCGGCGGCGGCCTTCGAGTAGTACTCGAACTGACCGGCGGAGAGCTCAAGGGTGAGAGTGGCGCCCTGCGCGTGGCCTCCGGCGGTGACCGTGATGCCCGGGGCGGTGCTGTCCGGGGCGGTGCTGTCCGGGGCGGTGGGCTCCGGGGCCCCGGTGGGTGCGGGGGCGGTGGGCGCGGGGGCGGTGGGCGACGTGCCGGTGGGCGCGGGGCCGGTGGGCGACGTGCCGGTGGCCGGGGTGGACGGGGCGGTGAGCGAGGCACCGTCGGCCGACATGGCGGTGGCCGATGTGCCGGTGGCTATGGCTGTGGGGGCTGCGGGGCCGGTGGCCGACGTGCCCGGGGCCGCGGACCCGTTGACCGACATGCCGTTGGCCGGGGGCGTGTCGTTCTGGGCCGCCAGTGCTGCGCGGACCGCCTTGCGGAGTTCGTTGCGGGACCACTTCTGTTGTTCGGCCCTGCGTAGCCAGTAGTCCTGCTCGGGCGGTGAGAGGCGGGTCACCTCGGCGTGGTGGGCGAAGCTGAGGGCGTCGTGGCGGCGGTGGTGCTCGAACCGCCGGGCCACCCACGCGTAGTTGCGCAGGGTCTGGTAGTCGAGGCCGGTGCGCTCTATGGCCTCCTTGTACCGGCGCCACCCGTAGGTGGCCTCCCCGAAGAGCAGCCAGTCGGCGAGCCACCAGGCGGAGGAGTTCACCAGCTCGCGCAGGTTCGTCCCGATCTCCTCCCAGGCCCGCTCCGGCAGGTTCTGCGGGAAGGACATCCCCGACTTGCGCACCTTGGCCGGTGTCCCGACGAAGTTCGGGACCACGTCGCGGGCGGGCGCACCGCCGCCGCCGGTCACCGGCCTCGTTCCGTGTCTGCTCGCGGTTCTCACGGCGCCCGTCGCCACGTTCATCTCCCCCATTCAGTGTTTTCCGGGCTCTGCGTCCTGCGGGCTCCAGGCGGAGGTCAGTCCCCCGCCATCGCGTCCTGGAGACTCTTGGGCCGCAGGTCGGTCCAGTTCTGCTCGACGTACTGCAGGCACTCGGCCCGGGACGCCTCGCCGAAGACGGCGCGCCAGCCCGCGGGCACCTCGGCGAACGCCGGCCACAGGGAGTGCTGCTCCTCGTCGTTGATCAGAACGTGGAAGCGGCCGTCCTCGTCATCGAAGGGGTTCGTGCTCAACGGGCACCGTCCTTAACCGTCATGGAATGGTCCGGGATTGCGATGCGGCGGGCCGGATGCGCGACGCCCTCGGGCATGTTCGCCGTGCGGCGTCGTCCGGTCGGCCCTGGACGCGGGGTCCGGCGAACCGGACGTCGGCGTCGGGCCACCCCGGCGCTGCCACGTCACCGTAGGGACCCGGGCAACGCGGCTACAAGAGCCGAAGAGCCGAGTCGTCCCGGGCTCAAGCAGTTCTGGAGCCGCCCCGCACGGCGCCTTCGGGCCCGCCCCGCAGAACCGCTCGACGCGTGCTCAGGGGCGGCCTGAGGGGGCCTGGAGCGGGCCCCGCCGGACACCCCGGACGCACTATCGTCGGCGGGTACGCCCGAGGGCCCGCCCGGCCAACCCGGCCTATCCGAGGCCCTGTTCAGCCGGACCGGCACCGGCCGAGGACCTGTTCGGCCGAACTGGAACCGGCCGAGGACCTGTTCGGCCGGGACCGGCCCAGGCCGAGGGAGAGCGATGGACCGCACCCGACCGCAGCTCCGGCTGTTCGTCCTGCACCACGCGGGCGGCTCGCACGTGCCCTTCCGGCACTGGCCGGCCCGGCTGCCGGACACGTGGGACGTGCGGCTCCTCGACGCCCCGGGGCACGGCCATCTCATGGACCTCGACCCGGTCCCGGACGCCGGGCGCCTCGCCGACTTCCTGCTGCGCGTCATCGAGCCCGCGCCGGAGGTCCCGTACGCCTTGTTCGGCCACAGCATGGGCGCGCTCCTCGCGTACGAGATCGCCTGCCGGGCCGTCGAACGGGGCCTGCCCCGGCCCGTGTGGATCGGCGTATCGGCGCGGCCCGCACCGAGCGCGGCCGGGCACCCGACCCGCTACGGCGAGCTGTCCGACGCCGCGCTGCGGGACCGTCTGCGGCGGCTCGGCGGCACCCCCGGCGACGTCTTCGACGACCCGGACCTGTGGGCGGTGTTCGCCCCGGTCATCCGCGCCGACCTGCGGGTGGTGGAGGGCTGGCGGCCACGCCCCGGCGCGGGCCCGCTGCCGGTGGCCCTGTCCGCGTTCGCGGGCGCGGAGGACGACGCGGCCTCGGCGGCGCGGATGGCCGGCTGGGCGGACCACACCGAGCACTTCCTCGGCGTGCGCGTGCTCGACGGCGGCCACTTTTACTTCGCGCCCGACCCCGGCCCGTTGCTGCGCCGGGTGGAACGGGACGCGCGCGCGGCACTCACGGCGGCGACCAGCCCCCTCTGAGCACCCGCACCACCATCTTCGGCGGACGCTCCCTTCTCCGGCCCGAGCCGCCACCGACCGCTGCCGGTCCACGCCCGACGCAGGCCCACCGCTGCCGCGGGGCGGCACGGAACGCGAGCCGCGCCAGTGGCGGCCGGCTGCCTCTTCGCCCCGCCGTCGCCACTCGGGCGGACGCTCCCCTCACCCGGTGGCCCGCACTCCCCCGGCCCGAGGCCGGAATGCGACCGACCGCTTCCGGCCGTCCGCGCACCGCCCCGCGGCGCCCGGGCACGGCCCGGATCCGGGTGTCAGGTCGGCCCCCAACTGCCTTCCAGGGCACACCTGTTCATACCGTCACGCCTGGTCACCCGGTCGCCGCCCCGTGGAATCACCGCACAAGCTACCGGCCCGGGACATCACTAACTTACGGTGCCGCCGTCAGAGCGCACAAGTAAGGCATCGGCCAATCACGGCCGAGGACAGGGGAGCGGGCGATGGCGATACGAGGGATGAGACCGAGGGCCGGTGTGGTGGGTCTGGCGGCCTGCGCGGTCATGGCCACCGCCTTCGCGAGCCCGGCGCGGGCCGCCGGGGACACGGCCGTCACGACGGCCTCGCACGCCGGGACGCAGGCGGCGATCGACGCGGCCGTCGCGGCCGGGGTGCCGGGCGTGACCGCCGAGGCGCGCGACGCGTCGGGGGTCTGGAAGTCGGCCACCGGCGTCGGCGATCTGCGTACGGGGGCACCGCGCGGCCAGCGCGACCGGTTCAGGACGGGCGCCATCACCGCCACCTTCGTGGCGACGGTGCTCCTGCAGATGGAGGCGGAGAAGAAGCTCAGCCTCGACGACAGCGTGGACCGCTGGCTGCCGGGCCTGGTGACCGGCAACGGCAACGACGGCCGCGCGATCACGGTGCGCCAGCTCCTCAACCACACCAGCGGCCTGTTCGACTACTTCTCCGACACGGCGTACGTCCAGACGTACGTGCTCGGCGACGGTTACCTCCAGCACCGCTACGACACCCTGCCGCACGACCAGCGCGTCAAGGTGGCCCTCTCCCACCCGCCCGCGTACCAGCCGGGCGCCCGGCACTGGTTCTCCAACACCAATGACCTGCTCGCCGCGATGGTCGTCGAGAAGGTCGGCGGCAGGAAGTACGAGGAGGAGGTGCGCCGCCGGATCATCGCCCCGCTGGGGCTGACGGCGACGTCGAACCCGGGCACGGGCACCAAGCTGCCGCAGCCGAGCGGCCGCGGCTACTCCCGGCTCTTCGCCGACCAGCCGGACCGCGTCGAGGACGTCACCGAGGTGAACGGCTCGCAGGCCTGGGGCAACGGCGACATCATCTCCAGCGCCGCGGACCTGAACCGGTTCTACGCGGCTTTGATGGGCGGAAAGCTGCTGCCCGCCCGGCAGTTGAGGGAGATGAGGACAACCGTCGTCAACCCTGACGTCCCGGCCTCGTCGTACGGGCTCGGCATCGAGCGGCTGACGCTGGGTTGCGGGGACGTCTGGTACCACGACGGGGGCGCGGTGGGCTGGATCTCGGTGTCCTCCTTCAGCGAGGACGGGAGCCACGTGTTCACGTTCAACTTCAACAGCGACTGGGGCGGCGCGTCGCTCCTGCCCGTCCTGGACGCGGAGTTCTGCGGGACGCAGGCGGGCTGACGGCGGGATCGTGGAGCGGGCCGGTGACCGGTCCGCTCCACGATCCCCGCGGTGCTTGTCATGAACATGCCTGAACCCATTGATGACCGGACCGCGCCCGCGTTACAACGACATGTCTGTCAACGGGGAGGACTCATGACCGTGCGAGCAGCCGTGGCGGGAGCCAGTGGATACGCGGGAGGTGAGCTCCTGCGCCTGCTCCTGCACCATCCCGGGGTGGAGATCGGCGCACTGACGGGCCACTCCAGCGCGGGGCAGCGCCTCGGCGCGCTGCAACCGCATCTGGAACCGCTGGCCGACCGCCAGGTCCTGGCCACCACGGCGGAGGCCCTGCGCGGCCACGACGTCGTCTTCCTCGCCCTGCCGCACGGCCAGTCCGCCGCCCTCGCGGCGCAACTGGGCGAGGAGTCGCTCGTCGTCGACTGCGGCGCCGACTTCCGCCTCGCGGACCCGGCCGCCTGGGAGACGTTCTACGGGACCCCGCACGCGGGCACCTGGCCCTATGGACTGCCCGAACTGCCGGGCGCACGCGCCGAGTTGGCCGGGGCGCGGCGCATCGCCGTGCCGGGCTGCTACCCGACCGCCGCGCTCCTCTCCCTCTTCCCCGCCTACGCGGCCGGGCTCGCCGAACCCCAGGCGGTGGTCGTCGCCGCCTCCGGGACCTCGGGCGCGGGCAGGGCCGCCCGCGCGGACCTGCTCGGCAGCGAGGTGATGGGCTCGATGCGGCCCTACGGCGTGGGCGGCACACACCGGCACACGCCCGAGATGAGCCAGCACCTGGGCGCCGCGGCGGGCGAGCCGGTCACCGTCTCCTTCACCCCCACCCTCGCCCCGATGCCCCGCGGCATCCTCGCCACCTGCTCCGCCGCCGCGCGCCCCGGGGTCCGCGCCGACGACGTACGGGCCGCGTACGAGAAGACGCTGGCCGACGAACCGTTCGTGCGGCTGCTCCCCGAGGGGCAGTGGCCCGCCACCGGCGCCGTGGCCGGCTCCAACGCCGCCCGGATCCAGGTGGCCCTCGACCCCGTGGCCGGCCGGATCATCGCCGTCGGCGTCATCGACAACCTGGTCAAGGGCACGGCCGGCGGGGCCGTGCAGAGCATGAACATCGCCCTGGGCCTGCCGGAGGCACTGGGCCTTTCCACGATCGGAGTCGCACCGTGAGCGTCACCGCAGCACGAGGCTTCACCGCGGCGGGAGTGGCCGCGGGCATCAAGGAGAACGGAGCACAGGACCTGGCCCTCGTGGTCAACGAGGGCCCGCTCCACGGCGCGGCGGGTGTCTTCACCTCCAACCGCGTGCAGGCCGCGCCCGTCCGGTGGACCCGCGCAAGCGTCGCCGACGGCGTGCTGCGGGCGGTCGTCCTCAACTCGGGCGGCGCCAACGCCTGCACAGGACCCCAGGGCGCGCGGGACACCCGGGACACGGCCGAGCGGGTCGCGGACCGGCTCGGCCTCGCCCCCGCGGACGTCGCCGTCTGCTCCACCGGGCTCATCGGCGTCGCCCTGCCCATGGACCGGCTCCTCGCGGGCGTCGACGAGACCGTCGTACGCCGGTCGAGATCCGGCGGCGAGGACGCGGCCGTCGCCGTCATGACCACCGACACCGTGCACAAGACGGCCGAGGTCACCCGCGACGGGTGGACCGTCGGCGGCATGGCCAAGGGCGCCGGAATGCTCGCGCCCGGACTCGCGACCATGCTCGTCGTGCTCACCACGGACGCCGTCGCCGACGCGGCGGACCTGGACCGGGCGCTGCGGTCCGCCACCCGCACCACCTTCGACCGGGTCGACTCCGACGGCTGCATGTCGACCAACGACACCGTCCTGCTGCTCGCCTCGGGCGCGAGCGGAACCGCCCCAAAGTACGACGTGTTCGCCGAGGCGGTCCGCGAGGTCTGCGCCGACCTGGCCCGGCAGCTCATCAAGGACGCCGAGGGCGCGAGCAAGGAGATCCGCATCGAGGTGGCGGGCGCCGCGAGCGAGGACGACGCCGTCGAGGTGGGCCGCTCCGTCGCCCGCAACAACCTCCTCAAGTGCGCCCTGCACGGCGAGGACCCCAACTGGGGCCGCGTCCTGTCCGCCATCGGCACCACCCACGCCGTCTTCGACCCGGACCGGATCGCCGTCGCCATCAACGACGTATGGGTCTGCAAGGACGGGGCGGCGGGCGACGACCGCGCGCTCGTCGACATGGGCGCCCGCGAGGTCGGCATCCGCGTCGAACTCGGCGCGGGCACGGACTCCGCCGTCATCTGGACCAACGACCTGACCGCCGCGTACGTGCACGAGAACAGCGAGTACTCCTCATGACGACCGGCATGACGACCGACCTGGCCCCTGACCTCGCCACGGGCGTGAGCACGGCCCTGACCACGCACCCGACCACCGGCAACGAGGCGATGGCCCGGCGCTGGCAGGACGTCATGATGGACAACTTCGGCACCCCCGCGCTGACGCTCACGCGCGGCCGGGGCACCCGGGTGTGGGACGCGGAGGGCGCCGCCTACCTGGACTTCGTCGGCGGGATCGCGGTCAACGCGCTGGGGCACGCCCATCCCGCCGTGGTGGGGGCCGTGTCCGGGCAGATCGCCGCCCTCGGCCACGTGTCGAACCTGTTCATCGCCGAGCCGACCGTGCGGCTCGCCGAACGTCTGCTGCGGCTCGCGGGGCGCGAAGGCCGGGTCTACTTCTCCAACTCGGGGGCGGAGGCGAACGAGGCGGCGTTCAAGATCGGCCGGCTCACCGGCCGCACCCGCATGGTGGCCGCCGCCGGCGGCTTCCACGGCCGCACGATGGGGGCGCTGGCGCTCACCGGACAGCCCGCGAAACAGCGCCCGTTCGCTCCGCTGCCCGGCGACGTGGACCACATACCGTACGGCGACACCGAGGCGCTGCGGCGCGCCGTCACCCCGCGCACGGCGCTCGTGGTCCTGGAGCCGGTGCAGGGGGAGAACGGGGTGATCGTGCCCCCGCCCGGCTATCTGCGGGCCGCCCGCGAGATCACCGCGGCGGCGGGCGCCCTGCTCGTCCTGGACGAGATCCAGACCGGCATCGGGCGCACGGGCCACTGGTTCGCCGCGCAGGCCGACGGGGTCGAGGCGGATGTCGTCACCCTCGCCAAGGGGCTCGGCGGCGGCCTGCCCATCGGCGCCACGCTCGCCTTCGGCCCGGCCGCGGGTCTGCTCACGCCCGGCACGCACGGGTCGACCTTCAGCGGCAACCCGGTGGTGTGCGCGGCGGCCCTCGCGGTCCTGGACACCATCGAACGGGACGGGCTCCTCGCCCAGGTGACCCGTACGGGGCGACGCCTGCGGCACGGCCTGGAGACCCTGAACCACCCCCTGGCCGGCGAGGTCCGGGGCGCGGGTCTGCTCCTCGCCCTGGTCCTGCGCGACGACATCGCGGGCCGGGTCCGCCAGGCGGCGCAGGACAGGGGGCTGCTGGTGAACGCGGTCGCCCCCGACACCCTCCGCTTCGCCCCGCCCCTGACCGTCACGGAACAAGAGGTGGACATGTGCCTGGACCGCCTGCGGGCAGCGTTGTCGGACACGGCCGGCACGACGCTCGGGTCGGCGGCGTCCGGGACGTAAAGGGCCGCCTGACGGGCTCGGCCCCCACCACCCAGGGGCGCGGGGAACTGCGCGCCCAGCCACGACGGCGGCGCACCCGAAGCGCGCTTATCGGCGGGCGGCGGCCAAGGCTCCGGAGCCGCATCCGAGGACAGCCCTACGGCGCCGGGGCGTACGCCCGGCCGACCGGCGCATACGCCCCGGCCCACCGACGAAGCACGCGGACGCGTCAAGTGCGCCGTGCCTCCAGTTCGTTGGCCAGGCGGAGCCAGTGGTCGGCGCAGCGGCGGGCCGCCTGGGCCAGGAGGTCGGCGCGGTGGCCGGGGACGCTGCGGGCGAGGCGGAGCCATTTGGCCTCGTCGCCGATCGAGTGGGCGCTCAGCATCCGCAGCAGGGTGCGTCCGGCCTCGGTGCGCAGCGACGGGTCCTTGCAGACGCTCGGCAGGAGCAGCCCGATGGCGGCCGCCGGGACACGGGCGGCGGACCGGCCCGCGCCTGCCGTCACCGGGGTGTCGGCAGGCGCCGCGCCGGTGCGGCCCGGGGGCAGCGGGCCCTGGCCCTGGCGCATCCGGTCCCGTACGTCCTTGGCGGTGGCCGTCGCTATCCCGGCGACCGCGGCGATCTCGCGCAGCGTCGCCGCGGGGTTCGCGGCGATGACCTGGCTCGCGCGGAGCCGTCCCTCGGTCGCCTGCAGCGGGCGCACCCGGCCGTCGCGGCCGATGCGCGTGTTCAACTGTTCGTCCTGGACGGTCGAACGACGCCGGATGGCGGCGACGGTCCCGGCGGAGAGTCCGGCGTCGGCGGCGATCCGCCGGTCCGACCAGGAGGGCCGTGCGCGCAGCAGCCGTTCGGCCGCGGCGGCCCGGTCGGCCTGGGTCAGCGGAAGGCCGTGCGCGATGTTCAGCCTCGTCGCGAGGGCGAAGGCGTCCGTGGCGTCGCCGTCGAAGAACTCCGCCTCGATGGTGGTGTCACCGCGCAGACGGGCCGCCCTGACCCGGTGCATGCCGTCGATGACGCGCAGCGTCGCCCGGTGCACGAGGATCGGCGGCAGCGGCGCGTCCAGCTCGGCCAGGTGCCGGATGCGCCCTGCGTCCTCGCCGTCGAGCCGCGGCGAGTCGGAGTCGAGGAGTGTGCGCAGCGCCAGGACGGCCCGTCGGCCGGGGCCGTCCGGAGCCCGAGTGATGTCCGCCGTGACCGTCCGAAGCCCCGTCAAGAGACCCTCCTCCGTTGTGGCGCCGGCACAGGCCGGTCCGCGCGGGCTGTCGAGCCGAGAAAAACATACCGGGCCACTGGTTTGCAATGAGCCGGGACGACAGGTCAGGGCGGTCTCCAGCGACACTCGGGCGCCGCTCGGGCGCCGCCCCAGTACGGGCCGGATGACTGTGGCCACGGTTACGGCAGACGGCTCATCAGGTCGGCGGTCTCCCGCTTGTACGTGCAGCCGCTCTGCCCGAACGACTCGCGCACCCTCTCGCGCACCTCGCCGGGCTGCTCCTGGCTGAGCTTGAACATGCCCTCGGCGCCGGTCACGGTGAACCGGAACGCGCCCACGGCCGGCACGATCTTGCGGAAGTAGTCCTGCGAGCCGGTCATGTCCCAGCCGTCGCCGAAGTCCCCCTCGAAGGCGCGCACGGTGGAGCGCACCACGTCGAGCGTCTCCTCGATGGAGGAGATCTTCTCCACCACGCCGCGTACGTGGACGGAGGTGAAGTTCCAGGTCGGCGCGGCCGGGCTCTTCGCGTAGACGGTGGGCGACACGTAGGAGTGCGGGCCCGTGAACGTCAGCAGCAGCACACCGCCGCTGCGCAGCGCGGCCCAGTGCGGGTTCGCCCGGTTCATGTGCCCGAGCAGCGTGACGCCCGGCAGGTCGCCGCTGACGTCCGCGGCGGTCTCCGGGTCGAAGATGACCGGCAGGTGCGTGGCGAACGGGCCGTCCTCCGCGGCGCCGTTGGACACGGCGAGCGCCAGCGGATTTCCGCGTATCAGGTCCACCATCCACGAACTGTCCGGTTCGCGATAAAAGCTGGGAACGAACATCCGGATGCTTCCTTTCGGCCATGCGCTCACCGCACGGCTCTGCCGCGGGAATTGACGGATCGCATTCTGTGCGGGCGCCTGTTCCACAGGCCGTGCCACGCGCGGGACCCCAGGGCCCGGCCCGACCATATCGCCGTCCCGCCGACACGACAACGCCCGGCCAATTTCCGTGGATTGACGCCGCGGAACACGGCTCAAAAGGCGCTCTTTCACCTGGGACTCCAGCGCCGCTCCACCACCCCTGTACGAACTCTCTGGAATGTGTTGCCACTATCTTGGCAAGGTTTTGCCAAGCCTCCGCACACCCTGACGCGGAGTAATCCCGACACAATGGGGGAAAATTCCATGGACACACCGGGCAGCCTCAGCCAGGAGATCTACGACGTGGTCGGCATCGGGTTCGGCCCGTCCAACCTGTCGCTCGCGGTCGCCCTGGAGGAGCAGGGGGCGAGCTCCGCGCAGCATCCGGTCACCTCCCACTTCTTCGAGCGGCAGCCCAGGTTCGGCTGGCACCGGAACATGGTGCTCCCGTCGACGACCATGCAGATCTCGTTCCTCAAGGACCTCGCGACCTTCAGGAACCCGCAGTCCCGGTTCAGCTTCATCTCGTTCCTGCACGCCTCGAACAGGCTCGTGCAGTTCGTGAACAACCAGGACTTCTTCCCGACCCGCCAGGAGTTCCACCAGTATCTGGAGTGGGCCGCGGGCCAGCTGGGCGACCGCGTCTCCTACGGCACCGAGGTCACCGCGATCCGTCCGGTGGCGGAGCCCGGCGCCGCGTCGGCCGGCCTTCTGGAGGTCGAGGCGCGCGGGGCCGACGGCACCGTCAGCGTGGTCACCGCCCGCAACGTGGCGATCTCCACCGGCCTCGTCCCGCGCCTGCCCAAGGGCGTCACGGCGGACGACCGGGTCTGGCACAGCTCCGAGTTCCTGAGCAGGTTCAACGCCCGCGACCCCGAGGAGCTGCGCAGCGTGGCGGTGGTCGGCGCGGGCCAGAGCGCCGCCGAGATCACCCGCTTCCTGTACGACTCGCTGCCGCACGCCCAGGTGTGCTCGGTCGTCCCCTCGTACGGCTACTCCGTCGCCGACGACACCCCCTTCGCCAACCAGGTGTTCGACCCCGCCGCGGTCGACGACTACTACTACGGCGCCGAGCACGCCCAGGACGCCTTCTGGCGCTACCACCGCAACACCAACTACTCGGTGGTCGACTCCGACGTCATCCGCGCCCTCTACCAGCGCTCCTACGACGAGCGGGTGAGCGGCGTCCACCGCCTCGACTTCCGCAACCTCACCCGGGTCGCCGAGGTCCGCAGGAGCGGCGACGCCACCCAGGTGGTGCTGCGCTCGCTCCTCGACGACAGCACCGAGGAACTCGCCGTCGACGCCCTGGTGTTCGCCACCGGCTACGACGGCCTCGACCCCGCCCGGCTGCTCGGCGACTTCGACCGGTACTTCCTGCGCGACACGGCGGGCCGGCACCGGGTGGAGCGCGACTACCGTCTGGTCTCCACACCGGAATTGAGCAGCGGCGTCTATCTCCAGGGCGGCACCGAGCACAGCCACGGCCTCTCCTCTTCCCTGCTGTCGAACATCGCCATCCGCAGCGGTGAGATAGCCGACTCGATCGTGCTCCGCCGCACCGAGCGCGAACTCGACCAGCCGTTGTCCGACGACATCACGCCCTCGATCGTGTGAGAAACCGGGCGAGAAAGCACGGCTCCCTTTCCGCTCGAGCCGTTCTCCGTTCTTTTCCGAGTCCCGGCCGAGCGAAAAGCGAATTCTCCGACCGCGGGAATTCCCTTCCGCTCGGCCTCGGCGAAGCGCGATGATGCGGCACAGCCGAATCCCGCACGTCACAGTCGAACGTTCCGTACTGAGCGAGGTCCTGATGTCCCTCAGCACACACCCGGCCCTGTTCAAGGCCCAGTCCGTCGGCGACGCCCTGCCGTGGCTGGCCCGGCACCAGGGCCGCACCGTCGTCATCAAGCTGGGCGGGCACGCCATGGTCGACGAGGACCTCACGGCCGCCTTCGCCCGCGACATCGCCTTCCTGCGCTACGCCGGGCTGCGCCCCGTGGTGGTGCACGGCGGTGGGCCGCAGATCGACGCCGAACTCGCGCGGCGGGGACTGAGACGCGAGTTCAAGGGCGGCCTGCGGGTCACCACGGAGGCCGCGATGGACGTGGTGCGGATGGTCCTGGCCGGCCAGGTGCAGCGCGAACTCGTGGGCCTGATCAACCGTTCGGGACCGCTCGCCGTCGGCATGACCGGCGAGGACGCCGACACCGTGCTCGCCGTACGGCACCGGCCGTGGATCGACGGGGAACCGGTCGACGTGGGCCGGGTCGGTGACATCACCGGCGTCAACACCGGCGCGCTCGACAGCCTCCTTGCGGACGGGCGGATCCCCGTCGTCTCCCCGCTGGCCCGCAGCGTCGAGGACGGCCGGGTCTACAACGTCAACGCCGACACCGTGGCGGCCGCGCTCGCCATCGCGCTGCGTGCGGAGCGGCTCGTCATGCTGACCGACGTCGCCGGCCTGTACGCGGGCTGGCCCCACAGCGAGGAGGTCATCGCCCGGCTGACCGCCAAGGAGCTGGAGAAACTCCTGCCCGAACTGCACGACGGCATGGTCCCCAAGATGACCGGCTGCCTGAACGCCGTGCGCGGCGGGGTGGGCGCGGCCCGTGTCATCGACGGGCGGGTCCCGCACTCCGTGCTCCTGGAGATGTTCACCGACGACGGGGTCGGCACCGTCATCCTGCCGGACCCGGACGAGACCCCCTCGGCCGCGCGCGACGAACGCTGGCTGCGCGACCAGGTCGTCGACGCGGCCTGAGAGCCTGTGTCGTCTCCCCGGTCGGGGCGGCGGCGCGGACCCGTCGGGGCACCGCCGCGGCGGGTCCGTCAGAGCACCGCCGCGGCGGGTCCGGTGAGCGACGTCGCCCGTCGCACGTCCTCCTGGATCCGGGCGGCCACCTCCGCGAGCCGGTCCTGGAAGTAGAAGTGGCCGCCGTCGAAGAGGTGCCGGCCGAGGAAGTGCTCGCTGACGGCCGCCCAGCCGTCCAGGCGGTGCGGTGGCGCCACCTTGTCGCGGGTGCCGCCGAAGACCGAGAGCGGCACCGGCAGCGGCGCGGCGAGCGGCGGGGTGCGCCAGGTCTCGCTGATGCGCAGGTCCGCGCGGATGGTCGGGGCGAAGAGCTCCCACAGTTCCTGGTGTTCGAGGACGACGGAAGGAGTGCCACCCATGGCCGCGAGCTCCCGGCGCAGCTCGTCGTCGGAGAGCAGGTGCCTGCGGTGCGCGTCGCCGTCCGGGTGCAGGGTGCCGCGTGCGGACACCCCGAGCCAGACCGGCGGGGTCCGGCCCGCGTCGAGGAGCCGGCGCGCCAGCTCGTAGGCGACCATGCCGCCCATGCTGTGCCCGAAGAACGCGAAGGAGCCGGTGAGTTCACCGTCCAGCTCGCGCAGGTGGTGGTCGAGCAGGGCGTCGGTGCTCGACAGCGCGGGGCTCCCGTCCCGCGGCCCACGGCCGGGCGCGTCGGGGCAGCGCACCTGCCAGCCCGCCGGGAAGTGGGCGGGCCAGTCCCGGTACGCGAGATGCGAACCACCGGAGTGGTGGAACACGAACAGCCGCAGCTCCGGCTCTTCCGCGCTGTGCATGGCGAACTCCCTCGCTGAGGCACTCCCTGCGGTGCCCGGCGGTCGGGGCCGGGACGTTCGGACGATAACCGTGCGCCCGGCCCCCGGACGCCGCGCACCAGCGGGCCTCGACCGGTTCTCGTCGCGTCCTCGCGCGGTGTGGCGGACGGGTTCTCGCGGGGTCGGCTGCGCTCAAGGAGGACTGGACGGGCGTGCGATGCCGGTCCCGGATGCTGTGCGGACCGAGTCCGGTCGCCCGGAGCGCCCGACCGGAGCTATGACACAGGCTCTTACGGACGAGAGCGAGGGCCGGACCATGACCGTCGAAGTGGCGAGCGCCGCCCGACACACGCTCGGCGGCGAGTTCGCCGCCCTGTACGCGCAGGCACAGAGCTTCTACGGACAGCAGATGCGCATCCTGGACGCCCACGACACGGCGGCCTTGGCCGACACCTTCACCGACGACGCGCTCCTGGAGCTGCCGTTCCTGCCCGGCCCCATGCCGGTCGCCACCGGGCTCACCCTGTGGACCCGCGAGCAGGCGACGGCGCGCCGCCCTGCCGGCGGCCGGCTCGCCCACTGGATCGGCATGCTGGACGTACGGCCCCAGCCCGACGCGACGGTGCGGACGCGCTGCTCGGCACTGGCGTACGCGGTGCCGCCCGGCGCGGACTCCAGAGTGCTGCACGTGTGCATGATCGAGGACGTCCTCAGGCACGAACACGACACATGGCTCATCGCACACCGCCGGGTGACCCGCGACGACTTGGCGTGAGAGCCGGGCCGACGCCATCGGAGATTCCGGACCCCGAAATTCTGAACTCCCCAAGCTGAGAGTGCGAGTTCGATTCTCGTCACCCGCTCCATACAGAAACCCCAGGCTGACGGCCTAGAGTTTATTTGTTGTCTAGTCCATTTCGGAGCCTACGCGCCCTCCGCGTGCCCTAAGTCGAGGTCGAGCAGTCATCACAAGGGTGCTCGGGGGCCCACTTTGGGCGACTCGACTCTCAGGTGCCTCAAATCGCGAGAAGTGATCTGTGTGACCTGCGCCACTTCTACATAGGGCCTTCGTGAATCCGCACACGCAAAGCAGCAGGTCACGGCGGCTGTGTACCGGACCACCGCGATCCATTCCTCACCCGTGGCCAAGGTGACCGTCCTCAACTCCCCGCGCGTGCCGGGCTGCTCGTTCGGGAGCTGCGTTGTCAGTGGTGCTCATTAGGCTTCTTGGCGTCACCGACGACAGGAGGGCGCGCATGACCGGATTCGAGATCAACAAGCGGGCCATCGAGAAGATGCAGCGAGAGATCGCGAAGGAATTCGAGCGCGCGGCCCGCAAGCATCCCATCCGTGTTCCGGTCCAAGCGGACGCTCCGGAGATTGCGTCGGCTTCGCCCGTGAACGCAGGCATCGAGAAGGATCCACATCTCTCGCGCCTACTCGTGTGGCTTGACGACCTGGCCGCCCTGCAGCCAGGAGTGGCTGCTGACGTCTCGTCGTATGTCGACTCGGAGGGGCTGCCGTCGACCGAGGCCAAATCCATGGCCTTGCAGTTGGAGCACCACGGGCTCGTCGAGATCTCCCGGGACTTCTCCGGCGCTGACTCCCAGGTCTTCCTAACCGACGAGGGAACGCTGGCGGCGCAACAGCTCAGGGCGCTGCAGGCCGACTCGGTCGCACGGTTCGTCCATGCATGCGACGCATTGCTGCATTGGCTGTTCCAGACCGGCCGCGGTCGAGAAGCCGTGGAGGTCATGGCGTTCGTGGAGTCGCCGGGCTCGTACTTCGCCGGCGATTCCCTGTCCGTGGACGAAATCCTCGGCGCACTGGAGCACCTGACCCGGCGGGGCCTTGTCCTCCGGACCGACGAAGACCCGAGCACCACGACCTCGATCAAGGCCGAAGTCACTGACTCAGGCACTGACTGCGTACTGTCCGGAGGAACAGTGAGCGACTATCTCAGCCGCCAGCAGCGCACCGGCGACACATACAACTTCAACAACTCCTCCGGTATCGTCGCCGGATCCCAGCAGAGCGTGGCGCAGAACAACAGCTTCGGCTTCGACGCCTCCGCACTCGTCGAGTTCGCGCACTTGGTGCGGCAGTTGACCCCGACGCTGGGAGCCTCGGGGGACCAGCAGGAAGCACTGATTCAGGACGTTGAGATCCTGGAGGAAGCTTCCTCCGCCGAGCAACCGGAGCCCGGGCGGGTCAGGGCTGCATACCTGCGCGTGCAGGAGGCTCTGGGGGCCATCACGACCACAACAGCGGGCCTCACTCTGTTGGTGCAGCAGGGGCAGGCCGCATACCAAGCTGTGTTCAGCGGCTGACGAGCAGTGTCGAAGGGGCTCTGCGATCGATCGACACAGAGCCCCGCCTGCTACGCGTGCACCACAGCCGGCAGTGCTTGCCGCAGCGCACTGCCCACCGTGGGCCCGGCCGCTGATACCTGACGCAGTTCAGCAGTCTTCAGATAGCGATAGCTCTGCGGAGGGTGGAACGTCCCGGCAGCACGCAGCGCGCTGAGCGTCACCGGCTCGTCGAAGGACACAGGGTCCTCCAAGGTGAGACCGCTCGCCTGCCGGACACCACCAGCATGTGGCGGAATTCCGCCTTCCCCACGAGCGGAACCGGCCAACGAACCGACGCACGAGCGAGTCCCCGGCTACAGCGCGGCCCCTCGACCGAGGGTGCGCCGGCTGCTGCTCCCTTGCGACTGAGGGGGAACAAGGTATCGGCGAGTGATACCTCAGCAGGGTCGGTTACTTCCGGGGCGCACAGGACTCCCTGCGGCTAAAGGCCCAGGATGCGGCTCGAATGTCGACCGACCGCTACTGCGCTGTCTGCTTCTGGGCCGACCAAACGTCGGCGTTGGCCGTCGTACCAGCCAGAGCCAGAGCCAGAGCCGGGGCCGCACGGCGACCACCGTCCACAAGGCGCCGCGGATCAAACCTTCTCGGCACTCAGGCGCGGATGCCCGGCAGTGAGCAGCCCGATGTCTTCCACGTCCGAAGTCAGGATCGTTACCCGGCCGGGATGCTGCAGGGCGGTCGCGCACAGCATGGCGTCAATGGCGTACTTGTGGCCGTGCAGCCCTGCTGTACGCAGCAGAGCAGCGGCGGACTGCGCGACGGTCTGGGTCACTGGCTCGACACTCAGGCGAGACAGGGTCCACTTCAGAGCGGCGTCGTTGAGTTTCGGGTGGATCACCTCGACCAGCACGGCGGCTGAGGTGATCACGGGCAGGTCCGCGTCACGGGCCGCCGTCAGCCACTCGTGAATCTCCCGATCACGCTGTACCGCCTTTGCCAGACCCTCGCTGTCCAGGACCAGGACACCGCTCACGCGGCCACTCCGGCGCTCGAAGCGCCTCCGGTCAGCCGGGCGCGCTTGGCCGCCACGGCCTCAGGGTCGGCCGGGCCGTGCACCTGGTCGAAGTCCGCGATCAGCTCGTCCAGGTTGTCGCGCTCGATCTGGCGCTGGGCCGCCTTCTCCAGGTAGGCCGAGACGCCTCGCTTGCCGACCCGCTCACGGATCGCCTGCAGAGTCCCGGTGGTCAGGGTGACGGAGATACCACTGGTGGGGCCGTCGCCGGGCGGGAAGTCAACGTCGTCATCAGTCACACGTCGAGTATGCCATTAACTATGGCATAGTGCGCGGCAAGTGCACGGGCCACTGGGCGGACGACGAGGGGCTTCAGCGCGGAGGTTGGCGGACTGTGCAGCAGCAACGCCGCCTCAACGGCTGATCCCCGTATGGGGTGGACCGTGCGGAGTTTCCCCGGTGGGCGCCGGCTTCCACTCTTTCTGGGGCTCCGCGGTGCGATCCGACCAGCACGACCACCTGACGGTCGAGCTACCTATGCTGGTCAGAGTGACGGGGCCCGCCCAAGCTCGGCCTGCCCGACATGGACAGCAGCACCGGCCGGACCAGGACCGCCCTCCCAGGAGCCGTCCGAACAACCCGAGAAGCCCGAGCGACCCGAGCAGCCCGACGCAGAAACCGACCGGTCGCGCTGCATTGCGGCCGCGCTCACCGTCGCGCCGGAACCGAGCCGGCCGGGCGGGGCAGCAGCAACTCCCAGAAACGGTCGATCTTCCGGCGCGTGAGCCAGGCCGGGTCCCGGCAGCCGAGCACCTCGAAACCCACGGTCACCGCGACGACGACCGGCGCGATCTGCGCACAGGACGTGCCCTCGGGAAGACACCCCGCACGCTCCGCGCGGAGCAGCGTGCGCTCGATCCACGCCTGCCACCACTGCCGCAGGTCCACGTCTCCCCGCGCGCGGGCCGGATCCCCGGACAGCGCGAACCCGGCGCGCACGACGGCGTCGTCCGCGATCCCGCTCATCAGGCCGCGCGTCGCCTCGACCAGGGCTCTCAACGGGTCCGCCATCTCGTCGGCCCTGCTCGTCGTCTGTTCGAGCACCGCGGCCGCCTCCGCCAGGACGGCGTCGGCCAGGGCCTGCTTGCTCGGGAAATGGAAGTGCAGGGCGCCGGTGCTCACCCCGGCACACCGGCTGATCATGGTGAGCGAGGCGAGCGCGAACCCGTCCCGCGCGAAGACCTCCGCCGCGGCGCGGACCAGCAACTGCCGCGTCCGGACCGCCCGCTCCTGCTTGACCATCATGCTCCTCCTGGCTGCGGGGCGGTCCCGGCAGGTCGCTTGCCCGTCACCGCCGCGCTCCACCGCTCGCTGCGCTTGCACTGAGGCGGGTCGCCGCTTCTTTCGTCGCGGCAGGTCGGCGTACGGACCCACGTCCGGAACAATAACAAACCGCGCGTACGGTTTCTAGAGACCCCCGGGCCGTCACGCGCCTCCCACCAGCGTGAGGGCGGGGCGGGTGGGTGCGGGGTCGCGAGGCGTGGGCGTGTGCGCGTGGGGGGACGAGTGCGGCTGCAGCTGCGACTGCGTCCGGGGGAGGCGTTGTGGCTGTGGTTGCGGGAGGAGGAGTGGCTGGGGGTGTGGCATCTCCTGCGCCAGGATCTCCCGCAGCGCCGCGCCGAAGCGCTCGATGTCCCGCTCGGAGTTGTCCTGGTGGACGGAGGCGCGCACGGCCGTGGTGAAGTCCGGGCCCGGCCGGAACAGGGGTGACTCCGCCGCGACCGTCTTGCGCACATCGACCCCGCGGGCCGCGAGGCGGCGCCGGATCTGCGCCGCGGGTATCCGCTCGTGCCGGAAGGCGAGGATGTGGGACTGGAGCCGCCCCGGGACGATCAGTTCGGTGCCCGGTGCCTCCTCCACGGCGGTGCGCAGCGCGGCCGTCAGCGCCTCGTCCGGCGCTTCGTCCCGGTGGGCGGCGAGGGCCGCGCTCAGGGCGACGACGGCCGCCCCGTGCGGTGGCACCAGCGGCACCAGCCCCGGCGGGACGAGCGTCTCGCGCAGGCGCCGGGAGACATGGGCGAAGCCGATGAAACGGGGCCCGCGCAGGAACCGCCAGCCGTCGCCGGTCAGCAGATCGCAGCCGGTGCGCTCCACGTCGACGGGCAACTGCCCGACGGCGTAGGACGCGTCGACGGCGTACAGGCAGCGATGCGGCGCGAGGATGCGGCCGATCGCCTCGACGGGGTTGACGATGCCGCAGCCCGCCGGCACCTGGGTCACCGAGACGAACGCGACGTCGTCGTCGATGTGCGCGGCCATCCACTCCGTGTCCAGGTCGCCGTCCGGGCGCAGCGGAACCACGTCCAGGCCGCACCGGGTGCGGTCGCGTGCCGCGTAGAGGGCGGTCAGGTTGGCGACGCCCTCGTAGGGCGTGGTCCAGATCCGGTCGTGCGGGCCGAGGGGCAGGCGTGACACCACCGTGGCGAAGGCGTCCGCCGAGCCCGTGAACAGCACGGTGTCGCCGGCCGGCGCCTTCAGGAGGCCGGTCAGGCGCGCGCGCAGCTCGTCGTGCACGACATCGTCCAGGTACTCCTCCAACGCGTAGGGACCGTAGCGGTCTTCGTGACGTGTCCACTCGATGAGGGCAGCGCGAGCGGTGGTGGGCATCGAGCCCAGGCCGGCCGCGTCCAGGTGGACCCTGGGATCGCCGTGGGCCGTCGCAGTCATGTCCGGGGCCTCCCCCCGTTCCATGAGGCAATTCTTTGCCAGTGAATTGGCACTACCTTGCCAACTCCCTTTGATTGTTGGCAACATGCGCTCCGGTGCGGCTCTAGTGGAACGGTCGAAACGGGCAATTCGGCGCGGCGGGGTCGGCTCCGCCGGTGGGGGCCGGATCGGTTCTCCAGCGGTTGCCCAGCTTTGCCAGGGCGTTTCCCGAGCGGGCGGGTGGCTGGCGCCGCGCAGGCCAGACCCGGTTCACCAGCGCTTTTCAGGGTTTCTGGGCCGCGCGTGAAGTCCCTCTGCCGCGCAAATCCACCCATATTTGACCGATTTGCTAGTGATTCCCGAGAACTCCTTGCCAACCTTCTTGGCAGAAGGTTGCCAAACGGCAAACGCAGAGTTGTCACAGAGGAGTCAGCCATGAACCGCATCGCCCGCATCGCCGTCACCGCCACTGCCGTCGCCGCGACCGCCTTCACCGGCATAGGGATCAGCGCCACGACGGCGTCCGCGCTCACCGCGCAGTCGGTACACGCGGCGACCCCGGGCGACGACTGGCCGGTGGCCCCGGCCGCCGCGCCCCGCGACGAGTGGCCCGTCGCCCCGGCGTCGGTCCCCGGCGACGACTGGCCCATCGCCCCCGCCTCGATCCCCGGCGACGACTGGCCCATCGCCCCCGCTGTCACCCCGGCCGTCGCCCCGGGCGACGACTGGCCGATCGCCCCCGCCTCGGTCCCCGGCGACGACTGGCCCATCGCCCCCGCCTCGGTCCCCGGGGACGACTGGCCCATCGCCCCCGCCGCCGCCCCGCGCGACGAGTGGCCCGTCGCCCCCGCCACCGCCGCCGTCTGACCCCTCGCCCGTTCAGGACGGGCGCGCGCCATCGACAGCCCCCGCCGGCCCCAGGCCGCAGCGGGGGTTTCGGCTGTCCGCCGAGCGACGAGCACCGTGGGGCGCGGGCCCACGTCGGCGGGCACGTCTGGGCGCGACGGTCCCGCCGCCCCCGGGCAACTCCCCCCGCGCGATGTACCACCGCCCCCGCCTCTGCCCCCGCCCCCGCCTCTGCCCGGGCCCGGCGGAGGCCCGCAGCCGCCCCGGGAAGCCCGGGTCCACCCCCGCCCGGCAGGGGCCCCGGTGCCAGACGTACCCCCCGCCCGGCAAGGGCCCCGGTGCCAGACGTAGCCCCCGCCCGGCAAGGGCCCCGGTGCCAGACGTACCCCCCGCCCCACCCCCCACCAGCCGATCCACCGCCGCTCAAGTGGTTCGAGACACCGCCTCGACGGGGGGTTGCCATGGTTCTGGCAAGAAATTGCCAAGCCAGAGCGTTCGTCGTGAGGAGCCATGTGATGTCGGTCCTGTCGGTCCTGTCGGTCTCCGACCTTGTCGAGCAGCACGTCCACCTGCGGCCCGACGCGACCGCGGTCACCTACCCGGCCGGCGCCGGTGACGTGTCCCTCACGTACGCCGAACTGAGCCTGGCCGCCAACCGCTTGGCCGCGCATCTGCGGGAGCGGGGCGTGGGCCGCGGGGACCGGGTGGTGACGTCGGTCGCCCCGGGGCCCGCGATGGTGACCGCGTTCCTGGCCGTCGTGCGGACCGGCGCGGCCTACGTGCCGGTGGACCCGGCGAACCCCGTGGAGCGGCGCCGCCTGATCGTGCGGGACAGCACCGCGCGGGCCGTGCTGACGCAGGGCGCGGCGCCGGAGGAGTACGCGGGGCTCGACACGGTGGTCGTCGATCTCGACGCCGAGGCCGGCGCGATCGCCGCGCGCCCCGCCGGGCTGCCGGAGCCGGTCGCGGGCCCGGACGACGCCGCGTACGTCTGCTACACCTCGGGAACGACGGGGACCCCGAAGGGCGTCGTCGTCCCGCACCGGGCCGTCGTCGACTTCGCGCGGTCCTACGACTATCTGCGCCTCGACCCGACGGACGTGGTCGCCCAGGCCGCGAATCCCGCGTTCGACGCCGTGACGTTCGAGGTGTGGACGACGCTCGCCGCCGGGGCCCGACTGGTGGGTCTGGCGAAGGAGACCGTCGTCGACCCGGGCCGCTTCGAGGAGGCGGTCGCCGCGTACGGGGTGTCCACGATCTTCCTGACCACCGCCCTGTTCAATCTCATCGCACGGGAGCGCCCCGCGGCCTTCGCCCCGCTGCGCACCGTGCTGTTCGGCGGCGAGGCCTGCGACCCGCGCCGGGTGCGCGAGGTGTGCGCGGCGGGCGCGCCCGGGCGGCTGCTGCACGTGTACGGGCCGACCGAGACGACCACGTTCGCCACCTGGCACGAGGTCGAGGTGCCCGCCGAGGACGCGCGGACCATCCCGATCGGCCGGGCCCTCGGCGCCACCGTCGCCGTCGTCGTCTCCCCCGACGGCGCCCCGGTCGCGCCCGGCGCCACCGGTGAACTCCTGCTCGGCGGCCCGGGTCTGGCCACCGGTTACCTGGACCGCCCCGAGCTGACCGCGGAGCGCTTCGTCGAGGACACCTTCACCGGCGGCGGGGGCAGGCTCTACCGCACCGGCGACGTGGTGCTGCTCCGCGAGGACGGCGCCCTGGAGTTCGTCGGCCGCGTCGACAACCAGATCAAGCTGCGCGGCTTCCGGATCGAACTGGGCGAGATCGAGGCGCAGTTGACCGCCCACCCGGGGGTCGCGGCGGCGGCGGTGTCGCTGCACGAGACGCCCGACGGCGACAAGCGGCTCGTCGCGCACGTGGTGCCCGCGCCGCCGGCCGCTGCCGCCGCCGAGCCCGACGCGCAGGTCACCGAGTGGAAGGAGATCTACGAGACGCTGTACGACGACGCCGGGTCCGCCGAGCTCGGCACCGACTTCGCGGGCTGGAACAGCAGTTACGACGCGCGGCCGATCCCCCTGGAGCAGATGCGCGAGTGGCAGGGCGCCACCCTGGAGCGCGTCCGGGAGCTGCCCCGCCGCCGGGTCCTGGAGATCGGCGTCGGCACCGGTCTGCTCATGGGCCATCTGGCCAGGGACCCGGAGTGCGAGGAGTACTGGGGCACCGACTTCTCCGAGCGGGTGATCGCGGCGCTGACCGCGCAGACGCAGGCCGACCCGGAGCTGGCCGCGAAGGTCCGGCTGCACCGCCGGGGCGCCGAGGACACGAGTGGCCTGCCCGCCGGGCACTTCGACACCGTCGTCATCAACTCGGTGATCCAGTACTTCCCGGGCCTCGACTACCTGCGGACCGTGATCGAGGGCGTGCTGCCGCTGCTCGCGCCGGGCGGCGCGCTGCTCCTCGGCGATCTGCGCAACCTCGACCTGGCCCGTACCTTCCAGACCGGTGTGGAGCTGGCCTCGCCGGGCGGCGCGGACAAGACCCGGGACGCCCTGCTGCGCTCCGTCGAGGAGCGGGTGGCCCTGGAGACCGAACTGCTCCTCGCCCCGGCCCTGTTCGACGCGCTGGCCCGCGAACTGCCCGCGGTGCGCGCCGTGGACGTACGGGTGAAGCGGGGCGTGCACCACAACGAGCTGAGCCGCTACCGCTACGAGGCCGTGCTCTCGACCGCCGCGCCGGTCGCCGACCTCGCGACCGCGCCCGTCCTGCGCTGGGGTCGGGACGTCGCCTCGGCGGCGGCGGTCACCGACCGCCTGGCGGCCGGGCGGCCCGCGACGCTGCGGCTCGCCGCGGTGCCCAACCTCCGGGTGCACGGAGAGGCCACGGCGCTCGCGGAGCTTGAGGCGGCGGCGGACCTGCCCGCCGTCGCACCGGACCCCGAGGAGCTGTGCGCGGCCGGTGAGCGCCTGGGCTATCTGGCGCTGCCGACCTGGTCGGGGGAGGGCGCCGCCCTGCTGGACATCGTCTTCGTCGACCCGGACCAGGTGCCGGCCGGTGCGCTGACCGGCGTGCGCACGGGTCCGGCGGTGGCCGCCGGGGAGTGCGCGAACACCCCGAACGCCTTCGACCGCACCGTCGGCCTCGACGTCGCCCTCACCGGCCACCTCCAGGAGCGGCTGCCGGACTACATGATCCCGTCGGCGCTGCTGCTCCTGGACGCGCTGCCGCTGAACGCCAACGGCAAGGTCGACCGCAAGGCGCTGCCCGCGCCGTCGTTCACCGCCGAGCGGACCGGCGCCCTGCCGGGCACCCCGCTCCAGGAGATCGTGCGCGACCTGTTCGCCGAGGTGCTCGGGGTGGAGCGCGGCCAAGTGCGCGCCGACTCGGACTTCTTCCGGATCGGCGGACACTCGCTCGCCGCGGCCCGGCTGCTGTCCAAGGCCCGTACGACGCTGGGCGCCGACCCCGGGAGCCGGGCGGTGTACGAGGCGCCGACCCCGGCCGCGTTCGCCGCGCTGGTCGGTGACGTCCCCGCCGCCTTCACCGGGCCCGGCGGCGCGGAGGGCGCCGCCACCCTGGCACTGCGGCTGCACGGGGCGCTGAACGAGCGGGCCCTGGACGCCGCCCTCGTCGACCTGGGCAACCGGCACGAGGCGCTGCGCAACTCGCGGATCGGCGCGGCCGGGACCCGGCTGCACGCCCTGTCCGCCGACGAGCACCTGCTCGAACTGTCCCTGCCCGCCGACGCCGTCGACCTGTGGTCGCAGCTGCCGCTCGCGGCCGAACTCGCCCGCGCCTACGGCGCCCGCGCCACCGGCGACACCCCGCACCGCTCCCCCGCCGCCCGCTCGTCGGCGCCCCGCGCGCACCACGGCGACCTCGCGCCCACCGCCCTGCCGGACGCTCCCGCGACGGCACCGGCCGGTGCGCGGTACGGCACTGCGGAGACCGAGCTCGACGCGGACCTGCACACCCGGCTCACGGCGTTCGCCGCCGAGCACGGAGTCACCGTGTTCATGGTGGCGCACGCGGCGCTCGTCGCCCTGCTCACCCAGCTCGGCGCGGAGAGCGGCCCGCACGGGCGGGTCACCGTCGCCGCCCCGGTCCCGGCCCGCGACAGCGACGCCCTGCGCGACGCCGTCGGCCCCTACGGACGCACCCTGGCCCTCACCGTGGACGCGTCGGCGGAGACCGGCTTCACCGAACTGCTGGGCCTGGTCCGCGCGTCGGACCTCGCCGCCTACCGCGACGCCGCGAGCCCGCTCGCCCGGCCCGGCGGCGTGGCCCTCACGGTCCTTCAGGAGACCGACGCGCGCTTCGAGGCGGCCGGACTGACCGTGCGCCCCGAGCCGCGGCGCCCGGTACCGTCCGGCGCCGACCTGGGCCTCACCCTGACCGAGCGGCAGACCCCCGCCGGCGGCAGTGCCGGGATCCGCCTCACCACCGCCCGCCTGGCCGCGTCGGTCGACGAGGCCACCGCCGCCTCCCTCACCGACCGCTTCGTCGCCGTCCTTGAGGCCGCGCTCGCCGACCCGGCCCGCACGATCGCCCGGCTGCGCCCGGCAGCGGGCACCACCGACGCGGACGGTGCCTGGGCGGGCGCGGACACCGCACTGCCCGCCGGCGACCCGGCCGCGCTGATCGCCGCCCAGGTCGCCGAGGCCCCCGGGGCGCAGGTCATGGCCGGCCTCACCTACGGCGAACTGGGCGCCTGCGCCGACCTGTTGGCGCACGCGCTGCTCGAACACCGGGCGGGCCCCGGCACCTCGGTCCTGACCGCGCTGTCCTCGCCCGCCGCGTTCGCGGTGGCCGCCCTCGCCGTCGCCAGGACCGGAGCGGCGCTGCTCCCGGTGGACCCCGCGCAGCCGGTCCCCGCGCTGCCCGGACAGCTGCGGCCCGTCGTACTGCTCCTCGACGGGCCCGCCGACCTGCTGCTCGCGCAGGTGCCGGGCGCGGCCCGGCTGGTGCGCGACGAGGCCGCCGAACCGGCGCCGGCCGGGAACTGGCCGTTCACCGACGCCGACCGGCTGCGCCCCGCGACCGCCGACGACCCGCTGCTGCTCGTGCCCACCGACGACGGCACGGTCGTGGTCGGCTCCGCCGCCGTCGCCGCCGCGACCCTGGCCCGGCCCGCCGAGGCCGCCTGGCTCGTGCACGGCTACCCGGACGGGGACGCCGCGCTCGGCCTGCTCGGCGCCCTCGCCTCGGGCGCCCGGGTGCACGTGCCGGACGCCTCGCTGACCCGGTCGTCCGTGCCGCACGAGGTACTCGGCTGGCTGCGCGCGACGGGGGCCCGCACCGTCGTCGGCGGCGCGGACGAGACGCTGTGCGCGCTCCTCGCCCTGGCCCGCGCCGAGGGCACCGAACTGGCCGTCAGCGGCGGCTGGGCGGAGGGCCGCCTCGTCGTCGAGCAGACCGGGAACGGACCCGCCCGGCCCGCGCCCGGCTACCGCGCCCACATCCTGGACGCCGCGCTGCGCCCGGTGGAACCCGGGGAGACCGGCGCCCTGTACATCGCGGGCGCGGGCGTGGCCCAGGGCTACGCCGGGACGCCCACGCTGACCGGGGAGCGGTTCCTGCCCGACCCGTTCGCGGCGCCCGGCACGACGGCCCGGATGTGGCGCACCGGGCAGGCCGCCCGCCTGGCGGCCGACGGCAGCCTGAGCGTCCTCGACGGACCCGCCGACGACGACCCGTTCACCGACGACTTCGCCACCTTCGTCGTCCTCTCCGACCCCCGGGGCCACCACGCGCTGTGGCCTGCGGCGGTCGCCGCCCCCGAGGGCTGGCACGAGACCCACGCCGAGGACCTCTACGAACTCTGCCTCGACCACATCGGCAGCCGGCCGGGTGACACCCGATGACCGCCGCCACCGCACCCGCCACCGCCACCGACCCGCTTCCGGAGAACGCCATGACGATCACCGCCCCGGCCCCCGCCCCGATCGCCGACGACACCCTCACCGCGACGCACCACCACGCGCTGGACCTGACGCCGCGTGAGGCGCGCGCCGCGCACGCCCTGGCGGCGGCCTGCCTGAAGACGTACAAGGCGGCCGACGACCCGCGCTTCCTCGACGAGGCGCCGGTGCTCGCCCACGAGCTGCCGATCGCGGTGCGCCGCCACCTGAACAGCGCGCGGCGCGACGAGGCCACCCACGCCACCCTCATCCGCGGCAACCTCGTCGACCAGGAGGCGCTCGGCGCGACCCCGCGCCACTGGAGCGAGGCGGACACCGAGGCGAGCCAGGTGTACGGCTGCCTGCTCGTGCTGTACTCGGCGCTGCTCGGCGACGTCACCGGCTGGGCCACCCAGCAGGCGGGCCGTCTCGTCACCGACATCCTGCCGAGCAAGGGCTACGAGAACAGCCTGATCTCGGCGTCCAGCGCCCTGGAACTGGCCTGGCACACCGAGGACGCCTTCTCCCCCTACCGCGCCGACTGGGTGGGCCTGTTCGCCCTGCGCAACACGGCCGGGATCGCCACGACCCTGGCCCATGTCGAGCCGCACCGGCTGCCCGAGCGCGTGCGGCGGGTCCTCTCCGAGCCCCGTTTCATCGCCCTGCCCGACTCCGCGCACGAGTTCGCCGACGGCGCCTTCGTGCCCCGGCCCGTGCCCATCCTGGAGGGCCATGCCGATCTGCCGGTGCTCCGCATCGACCGGGACTTCTTCCGCGCCCAGGACGGCGACACCGAGGCCGCGGAGGCGCTGGCCCACGTCGTCGCCCACCTCGACTCCCACCTGACCGACGTCGTCGTGGACACCGGCGCCGTCTGCTTCGTCGACAACCGCAACGTGGTGCACGGCCGGCGCGCCTTCCGCGCCGGGTTCGACGGCGGGGACCGCTGGCTCAAGCGGGTCAACCTGGTGCGCGATCTGCGCCGCACCCGTCCAGGGCGCCTGGACGGCGCCACCCGCGTCATCGGCTGACCACCCCCTCCCCCGCCCGCACCGGACCTTGGAGTACGACCATGAACGCCACCCTGACCCTCGTCCCCGCCCCCGCCCCCGCCGCCCCCGTCGCCCCGGTCGCGGTGCCGACCGTCCTGTTCGTGGAGAGCCGCCGGGCCACCTTCACCGACCACGTCCTGGCCCGCGACGACGTCGACGTCGTCCTGCTGCGCTTCGACTCCGTTCCCCTGAGCGAGGAGTACGTCGAGCGGACCGCGCACGTGCCGACGTTCACCCTGAACACCTCCGCCCCGCTGGAGGAGGAGGCCGCCCGCTACCTGCGCTGGGTGAAGGGCACCCCGGCGCTGCCGCGCCCCCGCTTCTTCTGCAACCCCAACGAGGCGCTCCAGGCCGACGCCCAGCGCTTCGCGGAGCTGGTGGACCTGCCGCACCTGAGCCAGGAGCAGGTCGGCTGGGTCCGCGACAAGACGACGATGAAGGACCGCTACGCCGAACTCGGCATCCCGCACGCCCGCTACCGGGCGGTCACCTCCAAGCAGGACGTGGTCGACTTCGGCGAGGAGTCCGGCTGGCCGGTGATCCTCAAGCCCGTCGACGCCGACTCCTGCATCGGCACCTACCGCCTCGACACCCCGGCCGACGTGGCCGCCGTACCGGACCTCGACCCGGCCCTGGAGTGGATGGCCGAGGAGTACATCAAGGGGCAGGAGTTCCAGCTGTGCGCGGTCATCGCGCGCGGCGTCGTCCTGGACGCCTACCTGTCGAAGAACCCGGTGCCGATCCTGGAGGTCCTCGACGGCAAGATCAACGCCAACATCACGTACGCGCCGAGCGAGGAGATCCCCGTCGACGCGCGGGAGCTGGCACAGCGGCTCACCGACGGTCTCGCGATCCCGCACGGCTATCTGCACGGCGAGTTCTTCCTCAAGGAGGACGGCTCGTTCGTGATGAGCGAGGTCGCGGCGCGGCTCAGCGGCTGCGAGGTCCCGATGAACCACGGCCTCGCCTACGGCTTCGACTTCCTGCACACCATCCTCGACACCTACCTGGACCGGGTGCCGCACCCGCGCTACACCCGCGACCGCGCGGTCGGCGACCTGCTGCTGCCCACGCGGGCGGGCCGCGTGACGCACATCAGCACCGAGAAGGAGCTGCTGCGGCTGCCCGGCGTCATCGGCGCGCACCTGACGGCCGCCGTCGGCGACGTCCTCGACCCGCCGCGCGCCTCGCACGCCTCCACCGGCTACGTCCACGTGGAGGGCGCCACCGCCGCCGAGGTGGAGCGGCGGATGCACGCGGTGCTGCGCCACTTCGAGCTGACGGTGGCCGACGAGACGGGCGCGGGGTCCGCGTCATGAGCGTCTTCGCCGCGCACACCGAACCGGGCGCCTATGCCGGGGCGGTGGAGGCGTACGGGCAGGGCGGGCCGCTGCCGGTGTGGACCGGGGACCGCGCCGACCTCCTCGACGGCATCGCGCTGGCCGAGCAGGTGTACACCGGCCGCCGCTCCCCCGCCCCGGCCGACACCGGCCTGCTCCTCGACCCGGAACTGCCCGAACCGCTCCTCGCCCTCGCCCGGCCGCTGGCCCGCCGCTGGGTACGGGACGCGGGAGAGCTGCCCGGCGAGGGCTCGGTGCTGCTCCTCGGCACGTACGCCCGGCTGCGCGGCGACACGGTCCAGCCCCTGCTCGACACCGCGTACGCGGCGGGGCGTGCGGTGTTCCAGCTGACGGGCCGTGATGTGCACAGCCTCAGCTGGGTGGTGGCCAAGCAGTACGCGCGGGTGGCGGCGGACGCGGAGGTCGGCGTCGTCTCCGAGCTGGACACGGCCGCCCCGGCGGCGGGCGCGGACGTGTGGTGCGGCGCCGAGGACGTACGGCGCCTGGACGTCAGAGACCTGGCCCTCGGCCGGGTGTGGCGCCGGGTCCTCTTCCACGGCAACGGCAAGGACGACCAGCTGAACCTGGGCCAGTTCACGCTGTGCGGGGCGAGCCCGGTCGCGGCCACCCCCGGGGCCCCGGGACCCAAGTGCGCCTACGGGCTCGGCTGCACCAAGCCCATGGACAAGCTGATCCCCGCCCATGGCATCCGGGCGGCCGAGCTGGTGCTCGCCAACTGCTTCAGCGGGGCGACGGCGGGCCACGCCATGTACGACCCCAAGTACCTGATCCTCCTGAACGCCCTGGACGGGCCGGCCCAGACGGTCCTCGCCACGCTCACGGCCTGCGACGGGCAGCGGCCCGAGAACCTCGTATGGCTGGACGGCGCACGCGGCGCGGGCAACACGGCCTCCGCCGTCAACGAGGCGCTGCGCGACATCAACCCGTACCCGGCGTTCACACAGGTGGGCCTGGAGTCCTCGGGCGCGCCCGCCGCACCGGCGCCCGGCGAGAAGGCCGCGAGCGGCGAGGACGGCCCCGACGTGCACGCGCTCGGCGCCCGCCTGACCGGCCTCCTCGACAGCGGGCTGCTCGAAGCCGGCCACCCGCTGCGGCCCCGGCTGCGCTCCCTCGCCGACACGCTGCTGCACGACGTGGTGCGCACCGTGGCGCTCGCCCCGCCGCAGGCCGCCGAGTCCCGGGCGGCGATCGCCCGCGAGACCACCTCACTCGACCTCGCCCTCGCCCACCGCTTCGCCAAGCACCACGACGACCCGGTCCTGAACTTCCCCACCTACTTCGGCGAGCGCAGCGTCGCCGGCGCCCCCTACGACCTGGACGCGCCCTGCGCCTGCGGGCGTCCGCTGCGGGCCTACCGCAGGCGCGGCCGGGTGCCCGCGATCACCGACACGGTGCAGGTGCTGTGCGCCCGCTGCGGCGACGTCGCCAACTCCCACGACGGCGCGCCCCTGTTGGAGGTGGAGGCGGCCGACACCGTCGTCGCGGGCGAGGTCCTCGACGTGACCGTGGAGACCGTGGCGCGCCGCGCCGGGACGATCAACCTCGGTATCGTGCTGCCCGTCTACCTGGACGCGAAGGCGGGCCCGGTGCTGCGCCGGGTGGCGGCGGGCGGGCCCGGCGAGCGGGTGCGGACCACGTTCACCCTGGCGGTCGCGCCCGCAGCGACCCCGCAGGCCTACTACTTCTGCCCCTACGCGGTCCAGGACCTGGGCATCTCGGTCTCACGCGTGCACTTCGCCGTCGCCCCGGCGGCCGGTGCACAGGCGACGGCCCCCGCGGCCGGAACGGAGTTCGCACGCGCATGAACGGCACAACGCACACCACGGGGTCCTGGCTCCCCCTGCGCCACCGCCCGTTCCGGAACCTGGCCGCGGGACGGATGCTGGTGTACTTCGCCAACGCGATGGCGCCGGTCGCCCTGGCCTTCGCCGTCCTCGACACCACGGGCCGGGCCACCGACCTCGGCATCGTCGTCGGGGCGCGGTCGCTGGCCAACGTGGCGCTGCTCCTCGTGGGCGGCGTGGTGGCGGACCGCGTCCGGCGCACGCTCGTGCTCCAGGGCTCCGCGCTGGCGGCGGCGGGGGTGCAGGCGGCCATCGCGGTGAGCGTGCTCCTGGAGGCGACGTCCATCGCCCTGCTCGTGGTGCTCAGCGTCCTCAACGGCGCGCTGGCGGCCCTGTCGCTGCCCGCCTCCGCCTCGCTCACCCCGCAGACCGTGCCGCAGGAGGTGCTGCGCCCGGCCAACGCGGTGATGCGCATGGCCACCAACATCGGCGCGATCGCCGGATCGTCGCTCGCGGGCATCGTCGCCGCCGTCTTCGGCCCCGGCTGGGGACTGCTCGGCAACGCGGTGGCGTTCCTCGGGGCCGCGGCCTTCTTCACCGGGGTGAAGGTGAGCGAGGAGCGGCCCGCGGCGCCGGCCGAGCGGGTCCGCCCGCTGCGCGAACTGGCGGAGGGCTGGCGGGAGTTCACCGCGCGCCGCTGGGTGTGGATCGTGGTGGCACAGTTCATGGTCGTCAACGCGGTGGTCGCGGGCGGCATCCAGGTGCTCGGCCCGGTGGTCGCCGACGACACGTTCGGGCGCGGGGTGTGGGGTGCGGTCCTGGCCGCCCAGATGCTGGGCGCGGTGGCCGGCGGCGTCCTCGCGGCCCGGTCCCGGATCCGGCACGCCCTCCTGGTCGGCGTCGCGCTGGTGGCCGTCGAGTCGCTGCCGCTCGTGGTGCTCGCCGAGGCACCCGGGGCCCTGCTGCTCAGCGTCGCGATGTTCGCGAACGGCGCGGCCCTGGAACAGTTCGGGGTCGCCTGGGACGTGTCGTTGCAGGAGAACATCCCGGCGGACCGGCTGGCGCGGGTCTACTCCTACGACGCGCTCGGCTCGTTCGTCGCGCTGCCGCTCGGCGAGATGGCGGCGGGCCCGGTGGCCGGCCACTTCGGGGTGCGGGCCACGCTGCTCGCGGGCGCCGCGCTCGTGGTGGGCGTGACGGCGGCGGCGCTCTGCAGCCGCCAGGTGCGGACCCTGACGACGGGCCGGTCCCCCGGCCCGGCCGCGGGCCGGGAGGCGGCGCCCGAACCGGCCGCGACGTGAGAGCCTGTGTCATATTCCCGGTCGGATCAGCGCGCGGCGTCTGGTGCGTGCGATCGCAAGGCGCCGGAGAGTCCTCGTAGCGGAGCTACTAGGGCTTTTCGGCAACGCGGCGAGCGGGCGTGCCAGACTCCGCGCGCCCGACCGGGGATATGACACAGGCTCTGACCGCCCCGGGCCATGGCGGGCCCCGGGGCGGTCGGGTCGTGCGCCGTCCGGCGACGGGCGGTCAGCGACTGTGGGCGAAATGGGCGTCGATCTGCTCGGCGGTGGCGGCCGGGTCGGCCACCAGGACGGACCGCTCGTCGTCGCTGTGGTGGCGCGTGGACACGGCGGGGCAGCGACGGCAGGCCGCGGGGCCCGTCTGCCCCCACCATTTGCAGTTCGCCCGCAGATGGCACCGAGGCAGGCCGCGGGACTCCTGCTCAGGGAACCCCGCGACGACCCGCTCGACCAGGGTGCAGTCGTCGCCGCGCCGGTTGGCGCAGGAGGCGACGCAGTGCGAGGCGAACCGGAGGATCCTGCGGGGCTCGATGTCCGGCGGCACCATGCCGAGCGCCGTGCCGGCCGGCACGGGTTCGGCCAGATAGGCCACCTGTCCGTCCGGCCCGGAGCGCACTCCGAGGAGCACGGACTCCGGTGCGTCGGCGACGCCGCTCGGACACCAGGCGGTGCCCGCGCCGTCCCCGGTGCCGGTCATCAGTACCTGCCGACGGTGGTGGGCGCCAGCTCACCCGGTTCGGCGGACCGCTCCAGGGCGACGGCCTCCTTGAGGCTCTGCTCCAGCTGCGCGGGCGAGACGCACAGGGGCGCGGCGGCGGCCGGTCCCCCGCCGGCGAGGACGAGGCCGGTGGTGAGCGCGGCGGCCGCGACGACGCCCGCGGCCGTACGCGTCGTACGGGTCTTCTTCATGGATGCCCCTCCGTCTACGTGGATGCTGCTCGGCCGTTCAGCGTGGCCGCCGGCGCTGCAGAGGGGGTCGAACCCGGGTGGAGTTCGGAGAGCGTCCTGGCGAGGATGCGCCAGACCTCGGCGGCGAGGTCGATCATGGCGTCGGCCTGGGCCTGCTCGGCGAGCCCGCGCAGCCCGTCGACGCCGCTCATGTCACCGGCCAGGACGCGCAGTTGGTGACGGAGGACGTCGAGCCTGACCTGGTCGACGTAGGTCATGCGCAGCGGCTTGCCCTCCAGCTCGGTGAGGAGGGCGCGGGCCTCGTCGTACCGTTCCGTCCGGAAGGCTATGTCGGCCTTGAGCGCGGTCAGCTGCTGGCGCATGCCGTCGGTGCCGACGAGGGCGAGGGCCTGTCCCGCGGCGGCCGCGCACCGTTCGGCGGCGTCCACGTCCGCGGGTGTCTTCAGCAGGTACAGCCGTCCCGCGCTCAGCCGCAGCCGCAGCCACAGCACGAGGTCGTCGCTGCTGGAGAACCGTTCGAGGGCCTGCTCCAGGTAGTGCTGCGCGCCCTGGTAGTCGCCCTGGCGGGTGCGCACGGAGGCCGCGGTCCAGACGGCCTCCGTCCACAAAGTGTCCGTGCGGCCCTCGACGAGGGCGGTGAGTTCGTCGGCGTGCGCGCGGGCGTCCGGCAGCCGGCCCGCCTCGGCCTCCACCGACACGAGCGCGAGCAGCACCCCGGCCCGGTCCTCCACGCCCAGGGAGTGTTCCCGGGCGAGACGGTGGGCGGCGCCCGCGGCGTCGAGGGCCGCGGAGACCTCGCCAAGGGTGCGCAGGCAGCGGGCGAGCCGGTGCAGGCCCCGCACGCGCAGTGCGGGGAGGTCGACCTCGTCGCCGAGCCGGACCAGGTCGTCCAGGTAGGCCCGCTCCGCGGTGTGATCGCCCTGGAGCCTGCGGTGGTGGGCCAGTTGCCACAGGGTCTGCCAGCGCAGCACAGGGGATTCGTGCGCCTCGGCGGCGAGGGCGTCGCGCAGGGTGTCCATGGCGTCGTCGGCGCCGGAGGAGGCGGCGAGGGTGAGCGCGTTGGCGAGGGAGCCGCCCGCGGGTTCCTCGAAGTCCTCGGGCTGCACGCCGAGGCGCGCGGCGAGGTGGGCGACGGCCCGCGCGGTGGGCTGGCGGGCGCCCGACTCCAGACGGGAGAGGTAGCCGGTGGACATGCCCTCACCGGCGAGGGCGGTCTGGGAGAGGCCCTGCGCGAGGCGCATCTTCCTCAGGCGACGGCCGAACGCGGGCTGTCGGAGCATAAGCGGCTTCCCTCCGGGAACACGGGCACAGCGGCGGGCTGCGGGCCGCGAACGGCCGGTGGCGTCATGACCGCGTCGAGCGTAGAGCGGCGGGCAACAGCCGGGCAAACGTTTGCCACGGCCGTGCCCCGCCCCTCAGGCCGCCTTCACGTCTTTCTCAAGCGGAGGTCCAGGGGATGTCCAGCGGATCAGGGCAGGATCTCGAGGACCGTCGGCCGGCGCCTGCGCCCGCGCCTCGTCCAGCCTTTCGGGGGTCGCCCATGACGTATTCGATTCCTGTGCACCGCGACGTGCTCCGGGGCGGTGGCACCCCCCACGGAGCATGCCGGTACACGCCGTCGGACGACGACTGGCCCTGACATGCCGAACCCCCGGCCGGGATGGGCCGGGGGTTCGCCGGCCTGGGCCGGAAAGCCTGTGTCGTGCGCGGGTTCAGGCCGCGAACAGGTCGAAGGTCGAGCTGTTGCGCGGGCCCGCGAGGACGTCCAGCTGCGGGTCGACGGCGAGCATGGCCTGGTGCATGCGCTGCAGTTGCGGGGACGGCTCCACGCCGAGCTCCTCGACCAGGGCGCGCTGGAGCCTGCGGTAGGCGGCGAGCGCGGAGGCCTGCCGTCCCGAGCGGTACAGGGCCAGCATGGACTGCGAGTGGAGCCCCTCGTGATGCGGGTGACGCACCGTCAGGTCGGTGAGTTCGGCGATGAGTTCCGCGTGCCGCCCCAGGCGCAGGTCGGCGTCGATGCGGCGCTCCACGGTGACCAGGCGGCTCTCCCGCAACCTTCTGACCTCGATGTCCAGGACCGGCCCCGCCTTCACGTCCACGAGGGGGGCACCGGACCACAGGTCGAGCGCGGCGCGGAATCGGGCGGCGGCCACGTCGTTGTCCCCGGTGGCGAAGGCGGCCTGGCCCTCCCGCGCCAGCTTCTCGTACCGGTAGGCGTCGACGCTGTCCTCCGGGATCTGCAGCAGGTAGCCGCCGTGCCGGGTGGCGAGGACGTCCCTGACACCGGCCGGGCCGCCGGGGCCCATGGCCGTACCCAGCTTGCGGCGCAGTTGCAGGATGTAGGTCTGCAGCGTCGTCAGCGCGCTCGCCGGCAGCGCGGTGTCCCACAGCTCCTCCATGAGCGTGGGCACGGGCATGACGCGGCCCGGGTACAAGGCCATCAGCGACAGGATCTGCCGGGGCTTGCCCGCCGTCGGGACGATCGAGACGCCGTCCACCTCGGCGCTCAACGGACCGAGAATCTTGATCTGCACGGCGTCCTCCACCCTCATCGAAAATCCTGGTCCGCGTTCCTTCCGGCGTCCGAAAACCGCGCCGTCGAGCACGCTAGCGGGCCGCGTCGTCCGGCGCGTTTTCCTCTAGCCGCCTTCTAGCCGAAGTCCACGCGTCCTGTTGCCCGTTGCCCGCGCCCGCGCTCAAGGGGCGGGTGCGCCCAGCGGCTCGGGCAGGTCGACGAGGTGCGGGGCGGCGCGGGACCACGGGAAGCCGTGGTGGAGCTGGAGGGCGGCCGGTTCGTCGTCGCCGCCGGTGTCGGCGGGGACGGCGATCGCGACCAGCACGTCGTCGACCGGCTCCAGCTCAAGGAACCGCCAGCGGTCGAACGGGTCTCCGGGCGGCGGGCGGAAGCCCAGCACGCCGCTGTCGTCGGCCAGAGTGAACGCGAACTCGTCGAAAGGCAGCCCGAGTCCGAGGCCCCGCGCCTTGGAGTAGGCCTCCTTCAGGGTCCACAGCCGCAGCACCCGGCGGTCCCGGTCACGGCCCGGCGCGGCGCGCGCCACCCACTCCCGCTCCTCGGCCGCGAAGGTGGACGCGACCGTGTCCAGGGCCTGCGCGTCCCGGCCGAGGAGTTCGACGTCCACACCGACCCGGTGCCTGCGCACGATGCCGAGCAGGTTGTAGCCGTTGGCGTGCGACAGGTTGAAGTCCAGGTGACCGCCGCCGCGCGGCAGCCCCCCGGGCAGCGGCCGCAGAAACGGGCGGCCGCGCGGGGACCGCCAGATCGCCAGCTCCGCCTCGGCGAGCCCGGCCTCCAGGGCCAGCGCCCGCCGGACCAGCGTGTGGGCGACGAGGTACTGACGCCGGTCCCGCTCGAAGAGGAACTGCCCCGCGGTGCGCTGCTCCTCCTCGTCGAGCCAGTTCTTGGCCAGCACACTCGCCAGCTCCGGCGAAAGATCCTCATTGGGACACAGCCAGATCTTCACGGGCGCGGTGGCCCCTGCGGGGGGCGCGGGGGCGGGCTCGGCGGTGTATGGCTGCTCGGTCACGGTCCCGGCCAGGGTCATCGGAGGGGACCACCAGTCGCAGCGGGAGCGGCATGTGCAGCGGGGGCGGCACTCGGCGCGGGAGGGTCGCTCGGCGCCGGGTCATCGCTCGGCGCGGGACCGGCCGTTCTTGACGGGCCGTCACTCATTGTCGGACCGTCGTTCATTAGCGGACCGTCGTTCATTAGCGGACCGTCACTCATTATGGACGCGGCATCGGGTGGGCCCGGCAGCATCGCCGAGGCTGGCAGGGGGATGACGGGCTGGCCGGCGGTGTCCTCGCCGTGGGTCACGTCGACTCCGGCGAGCCAGAGGCGGGCGAGGGCCGCTCCGTGGGCGCCGTGGCGCAGGGCCGTGAGGTAGTGGGCCGTCTCGGGCAGGCCGGGGTCGAGGAGTGGGCCCGCGTCGCCTGTCGTTCGCAGGTCGGCGCTGTGTGCGGTGTCCGGGTGCGCGGCGAACTCCGTCAGTCGTGCGGCGAGTTCGTGCGTCGTCTTGGAGTGCAGCGCGAGGCGGCACGGCTGGGCCTCGCGGCCGATACGGAGTTCCGTCGCGAGGTCGGCGAGCGCGGGGAGGGGCCCGGCGGGGTCGTCGGGCGCGCGCAGCCGGTCGGCGAGCCGCCGCGCGGTGGCCGCCAGGTGCCGTGGCGTGGGCGCCGACAGCAGGATCAGTTCGGGCCGCCCGGACGGGACGGTGGCGGCCCGCGCCCGGGGCCGGGGCTCGGGCGGCTCCTCCAGGATCACGTGGGCGGCGGCGCCGTGCTCCCCGCGTACGGCGACGGAGGCGCGGCGCGGCCCCGGGCCCTGGGCGATCGCCTCCGCGCGGCCGAGCCGGAGGACGGCGCGGCCGAGCGCCGCGAACCCGGTGGCGGCGCCCGCCTCGTACGGCGTCTCGCACACGGCGATGTCGGCGTCGTCGAGGCCCGCCGCCGTCCGAGCCCGCCGGGCGAGCCGGGCATCGGTGTCGGCGGACGCGGCGCGCCCGGCGTGCGCGACGGCGGCGCCACGGACGACGGCGTGCACCGTGTCCCCGGCGGCGTGCGCCGCGTCGAGCGGCCGGACGAGCACGGCGCCCGCGCAGGGCAGTGGCCCGGCGTCGACGGCGGCGACCAGTGCCGCCGCGCAGTTGCCGGTGCGCAGCGCCGTGGTCGCGGAGTGCAGGGCGGTGAGGAAGGATGCCGCGCCGCTGTCGACGCAGTGGCTCGGTCCGCGCAGGTCGAGGAGGGCGGAGAGGCGTCCGGGCAGGGCTCCGCCGCAGCTCGTCGTGGCGGCGGTGTCCCCGGAGAGGGGGCCGTGGGCGAGGAACACGCCGACGGCGCGGGGTTCGCCGTCCGCCGTGGTCAGGGCGGAGAGCCGGGCCCCGAGTTGTCCGGCGCCCTCCAGCGTCCGCCACACCGTCTTCAGCAACACCCGCCCCGAGGAGCCGAGTTGGTCCGCCGTGTCCGGGGTGATCCCGAAGAACGCGGCGTCGAAGGGGTCGGCGTCCGGCAGGGTCGCCCCCCGCCGCTCGCCGTCGTCGTCCATCGCGGAGTTCCAGGGGGCGTCGAGGCCGTCCCCGTGCGGGAACCATCCGTGCACGGCGGTGATCGCGTACGCGGCGGGCGCCGTGGTCCCACGGGTGTCGTGCGCGGGGGCGATGTCCGGTCGCGGGGCCGGGTCCTGGGCCGACTCCGACTCCGGCGCCGACTCCGACTCCGACTCCGACCTTGGCTCCGGCTCCGGCTCCGACGCCGCTGGTTCACCGGCCGGGGCGGCGCCCGGCGGCGCGGTCAGCAGGGTCACCGCCTGTTCCCGGGCCAGCGTGCCGCTCTTGAACCGGGTGAGTATCTCCCTGGTGTCCATGGTGGTCCTTGGTCGGCGGGGCTCAGGCGGGCCGGGACGCGAGCAGTGCGGTGGCTTCGTCGACGGTGAGCATGTCGGCGCGCACCGCGTCGAGCAGCGCGGTCACCTCGTCCGGGGTGAGGGCCGAGAGGGCGGGCGGGGTGGCGGGCCGGGGCGCGGCCGGGGCGGCGCCCGCCGGTGCGCCCGCGATGTACGCGGCCATCGCCGCGAGGTCGCGGTGGTCGTACAGCGTGGCGGGCCGCTCGGCGAGGCCGAAGGCGGCGTTGACGCGGGCGACGAACTCACCGGCGAGCAGGGAGTCGAGGCCGAGCTGGGGGAAGGGGACGGCCGGGTCGATGTCGCGGGGGTCGCAGCGCAGGATGTCCGCGAGCTGCCCGCGCAGGGTGGCGCGTACCTCGGACTCCGGGCGGGCGGGGCGGAGCGCCGGGGCGGGGAGCTGGGCCAGCACGTGATGGGCCAGGGCGTCGGGTGTCGGGTGGTCGTAGAGCGCGGCGGCCATGACGGCGGTGCCGTAGCGGGCGTTGACGGCCGCGACGAGTTCGGCGGTGCGGATGGAGTCGAGGCCGAACGCCTGGAAGCGCCGGTGCGGGTCGATCCGGTCCGCGTCGACGCGCAGGACGGCGGCGAGTTCCCCCACCACTGCGGCGCGTACACCGGCCGCGGCTGCCTCGGGCGCCTCCTGCCAGGCGGTGCGGGGCTCGCTGGTCATGCTGGACGCCTCCTGGATCGGTGTCGTGCTCCTGCGTACGGGGCCGGATGCGGGCCGGGGCCGCGCGGGTCCGTTCAGCGCCAGCTGTGCGGGGCCCGGTAGTCGTCCATCCGCAGCTGGCGGCTGCGGCGGTTGCCGGGGCGCCGTTCGGCTCGCCTCGCCTTGGCGCGCAGGGCCAAGAGGACGACCGTGAGCGCGGCGAGTTCCTCGTCGCTGGCGCGGCCCCGCTCGACGCGGATGCCGAACCTGCCGTGGTGCGCTTCGCCCATGGCCCCTCCCGTGGCGTGGGGACCAGCGTCCACGGCGCCGCTCGACGTCCGCTCACGTACCGCTCGAGCCGGTCGCCCGGGCCGGTCGCCCGGGTCGCCCGCGCCGCGTCAGCCGTCGCGTGCGCGGCGCAGGACCAGGGCGCGGGCGAGCGCGTCGGCGCTGCTCGCGGCGGAGCCGATGCCCGTCATGACGACGGTCGTCGCGGCGGCGGCCGAGGCCCTGGCCCGGCCGATCACGAACGCGGCGCAGGCGGCGGGTCCGCTGCCGCAGACCACCAGGCGGCCGTGCGGTCCGAGGAGCCGCGTCACGGCCGGGGGCAGCGCGTCGGCGGGCTCCCCGGGGCGCAGCGCCACGACGTGTTCCGGTCCGTCGTAGGCGCGGATCAGCGCCTCGTGGGCGCCGGGCGCGACGCCGGGCACCGTGATGAGGCAGATGACGTCCGCGCGGGGTCCGCCGCGGCGCAGCACCCGTACGTCGGCGCCCGCCGCCACGGGCGTGTGCCGGGCGGCGCGCGGTATCCCGGAGCTGTCGAGGAGCGCGAGGACGTCGCCGACGGTGCCCGCGGGGTGCGGCCGTTCGGACAGGCTGCGCAGCAGGTGCACGCACTGGGACAGGATCTGCGCGGCGTCGGCGTCGGAGAGTTCGGCCCGGTCGTGCGTGGCCGTGAGCAGCAGTCCGCCGTCGGTGTCGTACCGGGCGACGAGGGTCACCGGGAGGCTGGTGTCCGCGCCCACCTCGTGCGGCACGTCCACCTCGATGTCGCGGGCGGCGAGCGCGGAGAGCAGCGCGGGCGGCAGTTCGGGGCGGCTGTCGAACCGTACGAGGGTGTCGGTGAGGCGCGGGTCGTCGGCCCGGCCGCTCCAGCCGCGGACGTGGTCGCCGGAGACCCAGGCGTACGCGCTCAGGTCGAGGGCCGCGTCACGGACCTGCCGCAGCAGCTCGTCCACCGGGGTGGCCGGGTCGACGGTCACGGTCATCGGGAGGGCGCTGCCGAGGAGGCCCGGCACGGCCGCGGCGTCCCGCATGGCGAGGTCGCGGCCGGAGAAGTGCACGTCGAAGGTGACCGGCGAGGGGCGCCGGGTGCCCGCCGCGCGGTACAGCAGCAGCGCCCACACCACGTGCAGCACGCTGCTCTCCCCCGCGCCCTGCAACGCGGCCCAGGCGCGCAGCCGTGCCGTGTGGTGCGGCCGCAGCCTGCGCCGCACGCGGCCGGTGCCGCCCTGGTGGGTGGCGCCGCCGGGCCGGCCGGGGCTCACCGCCGCGTCGCGCGGCGGCCCCGCCCCCTGCCAGAACCGCCGTGCGCCGTCCAGGCTGAGGCCCGCGGCCCAGGCGGCGTGGTCGCGGATGTCGGGGCGCCGCTCGCCGCCGGGGACGGAGCCGTCCCCGAGGTAGGCGCGGTAGAACTCGCGCACCAGCAGGTGTGCGCCGCGTTCGTCGAGCAGGGCGCGGTGGTAGCTCATGAGGACACGGGTCGTGGCCCGCGCCGAGGACGCTCCGTCGAGCAGGGAGAGCCGCAGCAGTCCCGGCCGGTGCGGCGCGAACCCCCGCTCCCGGTCCCTGCGCAGCAGTTCGCTCCAGCTGACGGTGGCCGCCGCGTACCGGGCGATCTCCAGGGGCGTGTGCTCGTGGATGACGAGGCGGGGCGCGGCGGTCCAGTCGAACGAGGCGCGCAGCACGGCCTCCCGGTCGGCCACCGACTGCCAGGCCGCGGTGAACAGCGGCACGTCCAGGGGACCCGCCCAGGTCCAGCAGAGCTGCTCGACATGGCGGCCGGGGCCGCCGGGACCCCTGAGGGCGGCGGTGAGCAGGTCGCGCTGATGGCCCGTCACCGGGATCGACTCGGCGCCCGGTGGCTGCAGCAGGTCCGCGAGGAGTTCCGCGACGGCCGACGCCGGTGCCGGTGCCCGGGGCGCCGGGGGTGCGGTGGCGTCCGGGGTGAGGCGCAGCAGGCGGCGGCCGGTGCCGTCGTCGTCGAGGGAGACCGTGCACGTGCGGTGGCGCAGCGCGAGGCGGGCGGCGACGGCCTCGGCGGCCGCCGCGTCGAGCGGTGCGCACAGCTCGAACAGGACCGGCGACGCGGGGGACGTGGAGCCGGGTTCGTGGAGCACGACGGGCACGGTGTCCGCGTGCGGCTGGTGGCTGCTCATGCGCCGGCCGGCGGGGGCGGGGCGAGCGGTGCCACCAGATCACTGAGGCTTGCCGTCAGTTCGCCGGGGCTCGTCGGCAGTTCGCCGGGTCCAGCCGTCAGTTCGCTGAGGTTCGCCGTCAGTTCGCCGGGGCTGTACGGCGCGCCGGGGCGCGGCGCCGTCGCGCGGTGGGCCTCGCTCACCAGGTAGCGGCCGCCGACCAGATGGGTGGCGAAGGACCACCCCCGCTCGCCCGCGGAGTCTCCGGCGAGCGCGGCCCGCCCCTCGTCGTCCCAGGTGAAGCCCACGGTGCTGAACCGGCGCCGCATGCCATGGCCGAGCGCCTTGGTGTACGCCTCCTTCAGCGTCCACAGCCGCAGGAAGCGGGCGCGGCGCTCGTCCTCGGGCAGCGCGTCGAGGACGACGGCCTCCTGCGGGGTGCACACCTGGTCGCGCAACAGCGGGTAGGAGGCGTGCCGTTCGACGGATTCCGTGTCGACGCCGACGGGTCCCGCCGTGCTGACGGCGACGACGACGAGCTCCTCCGTGTGGGCGAGGCTCAGATGGAGTTCCTCGCCGTAGCCGCGCAGACCGGGGCGGCCGCCCGGCTGGTAGGCGAGGTCCAGATCCACCGGGGCGGCCTCCAGGACGGCGGCGGCCGTGTACTTGATGACCATACGGGACACGGCGAAGGTGAACCGGTCCGCGGCGGTCGGACTCTGCCGGTAGCGCGGCCAATCGTGGCCGAGGAGGCCCCGCAGGTCCGGTGCGAGGAGGGCGGCGTACAGCCACTCGCCCCAGGTGGTGTGCACCACGGCCCGCCCGGTGGCGCGGGCCCGTTCGTGCACCTGCTCCCAGGGGGCGTCGGGGCCCGGCAGGTGCAGGGGTGGCGCCACGGACCGGTGCGCGCTCATGTCAGTCTCCCGGTTCACTCGTGTCACCACAGCAGCTTCGTGGCGCGGACGTCGCAGTCGACGCCGCGCCGGGTCCGTCCGGCGAGTTCGGCCCACAGCCGGGCGCGCGGCGCGGCCCGGTGGGCGGGCAGCGGGGTGCCCAGCCGGTGCGCGAGGCGCTCCAGGGCGAGCAGGATCCAGTCCGGGCCGCCGAGGAAGGGGTCGCGGGCCCGCCCGGCGGCCCGCGCGACCCCGAGCGCGGCGCCCGCGAGCAGCACGGTGGCGCACCGGTCGGCCAGGGCCCGGGCCGCCGGATGGTCCGGCCCCCCGGACCCCGCCGTCGCGCACGCGCGCAGCACCGCACGCTGCTCGACGGCGAGCCGCCGCGCGACGCGCGCGAGCGCGCCCGCCGCCGACTCCTGCTCCCCCACGTCCACGGGCCCGGGCAGGACGGACAGGAGGGCTTGGCCCCAATGGGGGTCGCCGATGGGCGCGGCGAGGCCCGGCGCGGCACGGTCCAGTCGGAACAGGTCAGGGGGCGGGACTTGATCCATGTGCTGGTCGGTGTCCGCCTTGGTGGGGCCGGCGAGGGTCGGCAGGAGTTCCGTGAGGCGGGTCCGGTGGGCCGCCGCGGCGGTTTCGTCGACGCCCGTCGCGGGGCGTTGCGCGTGCAGGGCCGCCAGGGCCAGGCGCTCGGTGCTGTCCGGGCCCGACCCCGTCTCGTGCAGGACCAGTTCGAGGTCCGCGAGGAGTTCGCCGACGAGCCGGGGGACGACGTAGCCGACGACGGCGGCCGGAAGGGGGTCGGCCCCGTCGCCGGGGCGGGCCGCGCGCAGGGCGGTCACGGTCAGGGCCTCGCAGGCCAGCAGGTCGGCGAAGACGGCGGCGAGGGCGGGTTGCCACTGCCGCACGGCCGGCTCGCGGGGAGCGCGGACGTCCACGAAGCGGGCGGTGCCGTAGAGCACGCCGCCCGTCGCCGCGACGAGCGCCGCGGGGCCGAGCAGGGCCCGGACGCTGTCGTCCGGGCGGGACGACGGGGCGGCGCCGAGGAGCCGCGCCGCCCAGGCGTGACCGAGTGCCAGATCCCGGCGGAGCAGCGGGCGCAGGACGCGGACGAGCCGGTCGGCGTCGGCGTACGGGCCGTCGTCCCAGGGCACCGCCCCGGCCGGCTCGTCGTCCCCGGCCGGCGGCCGGTGCGCGCGCCGCGCGGCGGCGAGCGCGGCGCGGCCGTAGGGGTTGGCGGGGTCGTCGGGGTCGCCGAGCAGCGCCTCAAGGCGCGGCGCGTCCTGTGCCGCGCCGCGCGGCTGCCGTCCGGTGGCCCGGGGCGACGGCGTGCGGACCATGGTCGGCCTCCCCTCGTCCTCGGTGGATGTCATCGCAGTCGGCGTACGGGGCTTTCCGCGTGCCACTTGAGCAGGTCGAGCGTGTCCCGGTCGGTTCCGGTGAGCCATGCGCCGACGCGCAGGCGGGCCCGCGCGCCGTCGGGCGGCGGACCCGGATCCAGCGCCCCCGGGCGCAGCAGCACGTGGTGGGTGCTGGTGACGGTGGACCCGGACGCGTCCGGCACGAGGGACCACTCGCCGCTGTACGCCGCGATCAGTTCGTGCTCGACGCGCGCCTTGTGGACGATGCGTCCGGCGTGGGGGAAGCACAGCCGTACGCAGGTGACGGTGAGCGGTTCGCCGCCCTGCGGGGTGCCGAGGCCGAGGGTGACGTGCTGGACCCCGGGCCGGTCCTCGCGCACCGTGGCCTCGTCGACGTGCGGCAGGAGTTCGGGCCAGTCCCCGATCCGGTGCAGGAGGTCGTAGACCAGCTCGGGGGCCCCGTCGACGCGGGCGCTGTCGGTCAGCGAGAGCAGCGACTCGTCGAGGGTCTCCCAGCGTTCGGCGGCGTCCCTGATCTCGCCGAGCCGGCCGCGCACCTGGCGGGCCAGGGAGTGCGGGGGCTCGAACGGGTCGGGGCGCAGCCGCTCGTAGCGCAGGGTCAGGAGGCAGCGGCCCGCGCCCTCGGGCTCGACGCTCCAGGTGCCGGACGCCTGCGGGCCGGGTCCGGACGCGGCGTCGTCGGCGAACTCCACGAAGTCGACGGCGCGTTCGGCCGGTCGCAGGGTGCGCCGCACGAGCCCGCCGCGCACCTGGCCGTCCGTCCAGGTCCAGACGAGGAGTTCGTCCGTGCGGGCGTCGGCGTCCAGTCGTTCGGCGTGGACGCACGAGGGCAGGAAGAGCGGCCAGCGGGGCGCGTCGGCGAGCAGCCCGTGGACGACCGACGCCGGAGCGCCGACGGACACGGTGTGCCGGGCGGAGCGCCCGCACGGTCGTGTCATGGGGCCCCTCCTCCGGTGTGCACTGGCGCGGTCATGCTGGGCGGCTCGCCTGGAGCGGCCGTCGAGCCCCGGCGGAAGCACCGCGGGGCGCGGCCGGCGCCGCGGGCGCTCGAAGGTCAGCCCGCCCGGGTGAGGCCGGCGGCGGAACTCGGCTCGCGTTCGGCGAGATGGAGCGGCGCGGCGGCGGTGTCCGGGCCGGAGACCAGGATGGCGCGCTGCAGTTTCACGAGCGGCGCCGACGGTTCGAGGCCGAGCGTGCGCACCAGGGTCGTGCGCAGCCGCTGGTAGGCGCTGAGGGCTTCGCCGCGCCGCCCGGAGCGGTGCAGGGCGAGCATGAACTGGCCGCACAGGTTCTCGTGCGTGGGGTACCGGCTGACGAGGACGGTCAGTTCGGCGAGCAGCCCGCGGTGCCGGCCGAGCCGCAGGTCGGCCTCGATGCGCTGGTCGAGCGCGCACAGCCGGCTCTCCTCAAGGCGCTTGATCTGGGGTTCCAGGTGGACGCCCGCCTGGATGTCGGCCAGCGCGGACCCGGTCCACAGGGCGAGCGCCTCGCGCAGGCGGCGGGCGGCGTCCTGGTAGTCCTCGGCGTCCATGGCCCGGTAGCCGGCGCCCGCGAGCCGCTCGAACTCCTTGATGTCGCTGGTGCCTTCCTCGCTCCTGAGGAGGTAGCCGCCGGGGACGGTCATCAGGACGTCCTTGGCGCACCGCAGTTCGGCGGCGCCGGACTTGGCGAGGGCCATGCCGATGAGTTCGCGCAGTTGCAGCACGTAGGTCTGGAGGGTGGGCCGTGCGCTGCGCGGGGGCTGCACCCCCCAGAGTTCCTCGGTGAGCACGCTGACCGGCACCACCTGATTCACGTTCAGCGCGAGCAGCGCGAGCACCTGACGGGGTTTGGGCGCGCTCGGGGTGACCGAGACGCCATGCTCCCGTACGGCGAGTGTGCCGAGTACGTCGATGTCCACGAGGTCTCCCCGTTCGCCTGCCGCTCCGCACTGGAGCGCTTCCTCTGTGACGTCGTCAGTAAAAAACAGGCCGGGCGGTTTGTCAACGCGTTCGACTGGGGCCTCATAGGGATCACGACCCCCGTCCGCTAGGGAAAACCAGGTCAAACGTGCTCTATTCAGCGATGCGTGCACGGTCAAACCAAACCAGGCAGGCTGTTTTGTTTACCTGGGCGTCACCTACCGCCCAGTCCTCGCACCTGCGGGGCTCTCTCCGCGCCAAGATCACCAGAACGTGATCGCTCCCCACTCTGATGAGGCGCCGACGGAGCCGCTAAGATACGAACTTGACGGTTTTTTTCGATGGCAGACCTCGGCATCCGATCTGGAGGTGGTGGATCCCATGGCCAAGCAGGACCGTGCCATCCGCACACGACGGCACATCCTGGCTGCCGCCGCGAGTGTGTTCGAGGAGCGCGGCTACCAAGCCGCGACGATCACCGACATTCTGCGTACCGCGGGCGTCACCAAGGGCGCCCTGTACTTCCACTTCCAGTCGAAGGCGGAGCTCGCGTACGGCGTGATGGACGCTCAGGGGCGCCGCATGGGTTCCGTCCCCGACCGCGTCTGCAAGATGCAGGAGCTCGCCGACACCGTGCTGCTCCAGACCTACCGGCTGCAGCACGACGCGCTGGTGCGGGCGGGTGTCCGGCTCGCCATGGACCAGCAGGCGGCCGAGCTCAACCGCGGCGCGTTCTTCTCGGACTGGAGCAAGGGCACGACCGACCTGCTCGTCGTGGCCAAGTCGCAGGGCGAGCTGCTGCCGCACGTCGTGCCGGCGGAGACGGCCGAACTCCTGGTGGGCGCCTACGCGGGCGTGCACTCGATGTCGCAGGCCGTCAGCAACTACGCGGACCTCGACCAGCGGACGTCGGTGCTGCTGCGCCACTTCCTGCCCAGCGTCGTGCAGTCGTCCGTGCTCACCACGATCGACCTCTCCGGCGAGCGCGGCGCGGAGGTCTTCGCGGAGGTCGAGGCGAAGATCACCGACGCCTACGACACCCCGAGCCTGACGGCCTGACCATCCCTCTCGCGAGGCCGTGAACCCGCCTCGCCGTGCCCCGCGGTGGGCGGGGCCACGTCCCGGAACTCCGCCACCGCTCGGCTGTCCGCCCGAAGATGCCCCAGAACGCGACCAGCGGTTGCGTTCTGGTGTCGTGGCCAGCACTTTCCCGGGCTCGGGCCGGGCCCGCGCGTTATCAATGCCGTAGACGCCCCTGGTCGACGCCTCCTGGTCGGCGCCTCCTGGTCGGCGCCTCCTGGTCGGCGCCTCCTGGTCGAGGCGCACCGCAACATCGCCGCGTTCCGCACTCGTACGTGCGGCGCGGCACATACGTGTCGTGGGCAGTGTGTGCCATCCGTTGCTTCTTCCACGCGACGGGGCGGATCGGCAGGCTCGGTGTCTCGTCCACCGTGGGTCAACTCCACGTAGCGCACCGGGAGAGAGCAATGGACATCCGTCAACTTCGCACGTTTCACCGTGTGGCCGTGCTGGGGAGTTTCACCCGCGCCGCGGCCGAGCTGAACTATGCGCAATCCAGTGTGACGGCCCAGATCAAGAACCTGGAGGTGTCGCTCGGCAGTGATCTGTTCGAGCGGGTCGGCGGGAAGGTGAAGCTGACGCCCGCCGGTACGCGGCTGCTGCCCTACGCGGGGCAGATGCTGTCGCTCGCCGACGAGGCGCGCGGGGCGGCCTCCCCCGACGCCCAGCCGGAGGGGGTGCTGACGATCGGGACGATGGAGAGCATCACCTCCTACCGGATGCCGGCGGTCCTGGAGTACTTCCACCACCGCTACCCGCGGCTGCAGATCGCGCTGCGCCCGAGCCTGTGCGCCGAGACCCTGCACTCCCTGCGCCAGGGCGTGTTCGACGCGGGCTTCCTGATGGAGGCGGAGACGCAGCACTCCGGGGTGCACAGCGAGGTCCTCGGCACGGAGGAGCTGGTCGTGGTGGCCTCCCCCGAGCACCGCCTCGCCCACGAGGTGAAGGTGGCCACGGACGACCTGCGTCTGGAGTCGGTGCTCGCGCCGGAGGCCGGCTGCGCCTACCGGGAACTCCTGGAGGCGGAGCTGAACGACGGTTCCGGCGAGCCCGTGCCGTTCCTGGAGTTCGGCAACGTCGAGGCGATCAAGCGCGGCGTCGGCGCCGGGCTCGGGGTCAGTCTCCTGCCCCGGATGACCGTCCTGGACGAGCTGGCCTCGGGCGCGCTCGTACCGCTGGCCTGGGAGGTCCCCTTCGTGCTCTACACGCAGCTGGCGTGGCGCAAGGGGGCTCAGCTCTCGCGGGAGCGGCAGGTGTTCGTGGAGAAGGTCATCGACTTCCTGAGCCGGGAGTACCAGGAGGGCCAGGCCCGGAGCCGGAGCGAGAGCCAGGGGGCCTGAATTCCCGGACGCATGAGGCTTTTTCATGCTGCGCATGAATGGATTAGCTTCATCGATCGGTTCAGGCGATCAAAGCCATCTGTTTCACCGAAGCGGAATCCTGGATTTTCTGTCGGGCGCCGCAGAGACTTTTAGAGTCCCAGTTACACACCAGAGGGAATCAACATGTCCCAGGTCATGCTTCCGTCCAAGCGCTTTGTCGTGTCGAGCGTGTCCTCCGACGCCCACATGTGGAATCTCGTTTTCCTGCAGCTGCTGCTCGAGGAACAGGGTGCCCACGTGACGAATCTGGGGGCCTGCGTCCCCGACGATCTCATCATCGAGGAGTGCCTGCGTTCGATGCCGGATGTGCTGGTCATCAGCACGGTCAACGGACACGGGCACCTCGACGGGCTACGGCTGATCCGCCGGATACGGAGCCACCCCGAACTGTCCGGTCTGCGCGTGGTGATCGGAGGAAAACTCGGTGTGCGCGGCGCCGACAACATTGTGTTCGCCGAAGAACTCTCCCTCAGCGGCTATGACGCGGTGTTCGAGGCCGACGGCGGTATCGAGGGTTTCCAGGAATTCCTCGGCACGCTCGACAGCACGTCCTCCCGGCCCGCTCTGCTTTCTTCGGAGGCGGCGGCATGAGCGAGTTGACACAGGCGTCGCACTTAGGGTCCGTCGTCGGTTCCGAGAACAAGGGCGGGCGCTTTTCCCGCTATGTGCACGGTATGCACGCGCAGGGCCGGCTCGTCGTCCAGCCCCGTATGGGGTTCGCCGATCTGGCCACGATGCGCGAGGGGCTGCTCGGTGTCCGGCGCGCCGACGCCTCGGCGATCGGCACGATCACCCTGGACAGCTACACGCGGGTCAACGACCACGACTCGGCGCGTCAGGCGCTGCGCACGGGCGCGGAGTTGAACGGTTTCCCGCTGGTCGCCCACGGGGCCGGTACGACACGGGCGCTCCTCGACTCCGTGTCCGGGCCTGAGTTCCCCGTTCAGGTACGGCACGGTTCGGCGCTTCCCTATCCGCTGTTCCAGGCGATGGTCGAGGCGGGTGTCGACGCCACCGAGGGCGGCCCGGTGTCGTACTGCCTGCCGTACAGCCGCGCCCCGATCAGCCGGGCCGTGGAGGCGTGGGCCCGGTGCTGCGAGCTGATCGCCGAGCAGCCCGAGCCGATGCACCTGGAGAGCTTCGGCGGCTGCATGCTGGGGCAGTTGTGCCCGCCGAGCCTGCTGGTGGCGCTGAGCGTCCTCGAGGCCCTGTTCTTCCGGGAGCACGGGCTGAGCGACATCTCGCTGAGCTACGCGCAGCAGACGCATCCCGGGCAGGATCTGGAGGCCGTCGCGGCGCTGCGCCGGTTCGCCGGCGAACGCCTCGGCGCGGCGACCTGGCACGTCGTGCTCTACACGTTCATGGGTGTCTTCCCCCGGACGCCCACCGGTTCCTACCGGATCCTCGAGGAAAGTGTGCGGCTCGCGGTCCGCAGCGGCAGCGAGCGGTTGATCGTGAAGACGCCCGCGGAGGCGCACCGCATCCCGACGATCGCCGAGAACGTCGACGCGCTCGAATTCGCCGAGTCCATCGCCCGCGACGAGGCGGGGCGCGCGGGGCGGGCCGTCGTGGCGACCGACTCGGGCATCTACGAGGAGGCGAGGCTGCTGATCGACAGCACCCTGGAGCTGGCGCCGACGGTGGGCGAGGCGCTGGTCAAGGCGTTCGAGCGGGGCATGCTGGACGTCCCGTACTGCCTGCACCAGGACAACGCCAACAAGTCGCGGGCCTACGTCGACGCGGGCGGCATGTTGCAGTGGGCGGAGCCGGGGCGGATGCCGCTCGGCGTGGAGCGCAAGTCCGCGCGGCCGGTGAGCGCCAAGGGGCTGCTGACCATGCTCGGCTTCAACGAGCGGCGCTTCGACGGCGAGCAGCTCACCCACGGCCATCTGCGCAGCGTGCAGTACACGCCCCGGCCGCACCCCAGGGAGCTGGCATGACGCTCTCCGCGCTGGCCCGGCGCCGGGTCCGGGCGCTGGGGCTGCGGGCCCTCACCACCCTCTTCCCCTCCGTACGTCCCTATCCGAGGAGCCTGTCGTGAACACACGTACACCCACCCTCGACGCGGTGCGCGCCCGCGGCGCCCTGCGGGCGGTGGTGAGCCGTGGGATCCGCGGTCTGTCGCTGCGAGGCGACGACGGCCGCTGGTCGGGTCTCGACGCCGATGTGGCGCGGGCGGTCGCCGCGGCGGCGGCCGGTGACCCGGACGCCGTCGAGTGGGTCTCGTCCGATCCGGCGGACCGGCTCTCCCACCTGGCGGACGGCGACGCCGAGCTGACCGTGGCCAACGTCAGCTGGACGCTCGGCCGCGAGGCGCTGCCGGTGCTGTTCGCCGGGGTGACCTGCTACGACGGCGAGGGTTTCCTCGTCCCCGCCGACAGCGGCATCACCCACCCCGCGGAGCTGAACGGCCGCAAGGTCGCGGTCCAGGCGGGCACGACCAGCGCGGCCAACCTGGCGTCCTGGTACGGCAGCCGCGGCCTCGCGGTGGAGCCGGTCGCCCATCCGACCCCGGCGGCGACGCTGGCCGGCTACGCGAGCGGCGACTGCGCGGCCTATGTCCTGGACCGGGTGGCGCTCGCCGGGGAGCGGGCGGCGCTGCCCGACCCGTCGGCGCACCTCATCCTCGACACGGCCATCTCCCGTGAGCCGATGGCCGCGGCGGTCCGTGACGACGACGCCGCCTGGTTCCGGCTGTGCCGCTGGGTGCTCCAGCTCCTGGTGTCCGCCGAGTTCCACGTCGAGGAGGTCGGCGAGCGGGAGAAGGCCCTCGCGCAGGCGGCCGAGGCGGCGGGCGCGCACGGCCCGGCGATCGGTCTCGACGAGGGCTGGGCGGCGCGGGTCCTCGACGCGGTCGGCACCTACGCGGACGTCTACGAGCGCAACCTCGGCGCGGCCTCGGGGCTCGCCGTGCCGCGCGGCCTCAACGAGCTGTACACGCGCGGCGGCCTGCAGTACGCCGTGCCCCTCCACTGACCCCGACCCCCGATTCCTTCCTGCTGCGAAAGGCTTCCTCATGAGTACCGACACCCGGGCCCCGGGCACGGAGAAGAAGGGAGCGACCGAGCTGACCCTCGCCATGGTGCTCTCGGGCACCCTCGGCGTCTTCGTCATCGAATCGGGCGCGTCCCCCTTCAACGTCGTCTTCTTCCGCTGCCTGTTCGGCACCGCCGCCCTGGGCCTGTACTGCCTGGTGCGCGGCTTCTTCAAGAACCACAACTTCACGCCGAAGAAGCTGGGTCTCGCCGCGCTCGGCGGCGTCTTCATCGTCTTCAACTGGGCGTTCCTGTTCGAGAGTTACGAGGGCACGTCCATCTCGGTGGCGACGGTCGTCTACCACACGCAGCCGTTCTACGTGGTGCTGCTCGGCGCGCTGCTCTTCCGCGACAAGCTGACGGCGACGAAGTTCGGCTGGCTCGGTGTCGCGTTCGTCGGCCTGATCCTGGTCGCGGGCGTCTCCGCGTCCGACCTGACGGGCAGCGGCGACAGCTCCTACCTGGCGGGCCTCGGCTACGCGCTGCTCGCCGCCGTCTTCTACGCCATCTCCACCGTCATCACCAAGCGGGTCACGGGCGTACGTCCGCACCTGGTCGCCCTGGTCCAGCTGGTGCTCGGCATCTTCCTGCTGCTGCCCTTCACGTCCCTGGGCGAGATGAAGGGCACGGGCGCCGACTGGGGCTGGCTCGTCGGCCTCGGCCTCATCCACACCTGCGTGATGTACGTCCTCATGTACTCGGCGTACCAGAAGCTGCCCACGCCGAAGATCGCCGTGCTCGCCTTCGTCTACCCGGCCGTCGCGATGCTCATGGACTGGGCGGTGTACGGGCACAGCGTCAGCCTGCTCCAGGCGCTCGGCATTCCGCTGATCGTCGCCGCGAGCCTGGGCATCAACCTGGGCTGGTCCTTCAAGCGGAAGGCGAAGGCCCCGCTGGCGGCGCCCGCCGCCGACGAGACGGCCGCCGACACGACGACCACCAGCCGGACCACCACCGGCACGACCACCGACAACCAGGTCACGATCACCTCCGGAGGCTCCCGATGACGCTCGTCACCGATTCCAGCGCGCCGCGCATAGCCATCGTCGGGGCGACCGGAGCCGTCGGCAACACGCTCATCGACCTGATCGAGCAGCGCGGTCTTCGCTACCGCTCGGTCCAGCTGGTCGCCTCGGCCCGCTCGGCCGGCACCGAACTCACCGTCGACGGAATCGCGTACCCGGTGCAGGCGGTCGACGAGTTCGACTTCTCCACCGTGGACCTGGCGTTCTTCTCGGCCGGTACGGAGGCCAGCCAGCAGTGGGTGCCGAAGGCGACCGCGGCCGGTGCCGTCGTCATCGACAACACCATCGCCTACCGCATGGACCCGGACACCCCGCTCGTCGTCCCGCAGGTCAACGCCCACGAGCTGGACCAGCGTCCGAAGTCCGGGGTCATCGCCAACCCGAACTGCTCGACGATCCCCCTCGTCCGGCTCCTGAAGGGCGTCGAGGAGCGCTGGGGCGTGCGGCAGGCCGTCGTCAGCACCTACCAGGCGGCGTCGGGCCTCGGCCACCCGGGCGTGGACGAGCTGAAGGACGCCAGCCGGGCGGCCCTGGAGCGGCCCGACGAGCCGTACCCGAACAAGGAGTTCACCCCCTCCCTGGCGTTCAACGTCATCCCGAAGATCGACCGCTTCCTCGACACCGGGTTCACCCTTGAGGAGCAGAAGATGCTCCAGGAGTCCCGGAAGATCCTCGGCATCCCGCACCTGGACGTCACCACCACCTGTGTCCGCGTCCCCGTCGTCACCGGGCACTCGGAGGCCGTCTGGATCGAGGCGCAGGGCGTCGTGGACCGCGCCGAGCTGGTCGAGGTGCTCGCCGCGCTGCCCGAGGTCACCGTGCACGACCTCGACGAGGTCCGGCAGTTCCCGACCCCGGCCACCATCGACGACCCGAACCGGGTCCACGTCGGCCGGGTCCGGGTCAACCCCAACAACCCGCGCGCCTTCTGGCTCTGGCTGGTCGCCGACAACCTCACCATCGGCGCCGCCCTGAACGCGATCCAGATCGCGGAGGAGCTCATGGCCCGGGGGACGGTGTGACGGCCTCCGCGCCACCGGCGCACGTCAAGCCGCCCGTCGTGATGAAGTTCGGCGGCTCCAGCTTCCGTACGCTCGCCGCGTACGGGCAGCTCGCCGAGGCGCTGTCGCGCAGGGTGGAGCAGGAGAACACCCGCCTGGTGGTCGTGGTGAGCGGCCAGCCGGGCGAGACCGAGCAGTTCCGCGAGCGCCTCAGCCAGGTCAACGCGCACCCCGAGGACGAGACGGTCGCCGGTCTGCTGACGCTCGCCGACACCGTCGGCGCGCAGCTCCTCGCGACGGCGCTGCACCGCACCGGCCGCAGCGCGACCGTGCTCGCGGGCCACCAGCTGGGCCTGACCACCGACTCGGCGTTCATGTGGGCCCGCCTGGAACACACGGACCCGGCTCCGCTGCGCGCGGCGCTGAGCGAGAACGAGGTCGTCGTGGTCCCCGGCGGCCAGGCCGCGGACAAGGAGGGCCGGCCGACCTGGCTCGGCAAGAACAGCTCGGACCTGTCGGCGGTGGCGGTGGCGGCGGCCGTCGGCGCGGCGCGCTGCGAGGTGCACTCCGACGTCGACGGCATCTACAGCAGCGACCCGCACCTGATCACCGGCGCGCAACTGCTCCACCAGGTGTCGTACAACACGGCGTCGCTGATGTCCCTGTACGGCGCGAAGGTGCTGCACCGCAGGTCGGTGCGGCTCGCCCAGCGCCACGGCATCGAGATCGTGTGCCGCTACAACCGGGACCCGTTCACCATCGGCACCGTCATCGGCGCCGCCGGTTCCACGGTCGCCGCCGTCGTCCTGAACCAGCGCTCCGCCGCGCTGCGCTACGCCACCGACGAGTTCGCCGACCAGGCGTACGCGGCCTTCCACGGCGCCAACATCGACGTGGTGCGCCTGACGTCGGGCCCGCTCGTCGCGGTCACCGGCGGCTTCGTCGACCTCCCCGAGTTCCAGCGGCGCCAGGGCATCACCCCCGGCGAGTACGCGGGGGTGCCGGTCTCCGCGATCCGCGGCAGCGAGGTGGTGACCCAGCTGGCCCGGGACGAGGAGGACGCGCTGCACCTGTCCCAACGACTGCACGACCACGTGAACCGCCCGAGCGCGGACCCCAACGCACCCCTGCTCGAGATGCAAGGAGTATGAACATGACCGCGACCACCGACCACGGCGTCCCGGCCACCGCCCCCCTCTCCGGGCCGACCTTCGCCGAGATCGCCCTTCCCGACGCCGTCCGAGACGCCCTCACCGAACAGCTGGCGGCGCTCCCTGATCCGAACATCGACATCGACCGGTCGACGGCGAGGCTGCTGCAGATCTTCGCGACGCTGCCGACCGCGCTCCTGCAGCAGGTGATGGACTTCGGGCGGCATGTCGACACCCCGGGCGTCGCCCTCGTCAGCAACCTTCCCGTGGACGCCGTGCTGCCGGACACCCCCTCGGACGGCGGCCCCAGCACCGAGAAGACCTCGTTCGTCGCCGAGGGCGTGCTGCTCGGCCTGAGCGGTCTGCTCGGCGAGCCGATGGGCGTCCTGACGGAGAAGGCCGGCCAGCTGATCCATGACGTGGTGCCGGTGCCGGGCGGCTCGAAGACCCAGACCAACCAGGGGTCGGAGGTCTTCCTCAACTTCCACAGCGACATCATGCACGACGTGATCGGCCGCTACGACGTCGCCAACCCGGACTTCCTCGTCCTCAGCTGCCTGCGCGCCGACCACGACGGGATCGCCGGCACCTACTACGCCGACGCCCGCGACATCTCCGCCGCGCTGCCCGCCTCGGTCCTGGAGACGCTGCGCTCCCCGCTGTTCCGGCTCAACGCGCCGGGCAGCTATGTCCGCGACGTCGCCGACGGCCAGGAAGTGCTCTCCGACCCGGTGGCGATGATCAGCGGGCACACCTCGTACCCGGAGATCGCGATCTCCGCCAACGGCGTGCACCCGCTCACCGGCGGCGCCCGCGAGGCCCTCGACATCCTCCAGGAGGTGTGCGGGACCGTCGCGCACAGCGTCCGCCTGCGGCCAGGACAGGCCCTGCTGATCAACAACCGCAAGGGTGTGCACGCCCGCTCGACGTTCACCGCCCGCTACGACGGCCAGGACCGCTGGCTCCAGCGCACCTACGTGCGGCGCAGCCTGTGGAACGTGCGCTACCGGGTCACGGACGACAACCGGCGGGTGCACTACTGATCCGCCGCCGCTTCCCACGCGGCCGCCCCGTGCCGGACCCGGGTGAACCCCGGGCCCGGTGCGGGGCCTTCGCGTGTGCGGTGGCGCCGTGGCCTCGACCGGTCACGCCCCTGGGGGCCAGGGGCGAGCCCGTCCCTCCGCCCCTCCGGCGCCCCATGATCTACGTACCCGCAACCGCAGGGGAGCGACGTGAGGGAGACCATGGGCAGGACACTGGCGCACAAGACGTGGGACGCCCATGTGGTGCGGGGCGGGGGCGGCGGCGACGATCTGCTCTACGTGGATCTGCAGCTGCTCCACGAGGTGAACACCCCGCAGGCGTTCGACCGGCTGCGCGCGGCGGGCCGCACGGTGCGCCGCCCCGACCTGACGGTGGGCACCGAGGACCACAACACGCCGACGCTCGCCCTGGACCGCGTCATCAAGGACCGCGAGGGGCGCCGGCAGGCCGAGCTGATGCGGGCCAACTGCGCCGAGTTCGGCATCCCGCTGCACCGCTTCGGCGACCCCGGCCAGGGCATCGTCCACGTCATCGCGCCCGAACTCGGCCTCGTACGCCCGGGGATGACCATCGTGTGCTGCGACTCGCACACCACGACGCTCGGCGCGTTCGGCGCGCTCGCGTTCGGCATCGGCGCCAGCCAGGTCGAGCACGTCCTGGCCACCCAGACGCTGCCGATGCGGCCGCTGCGGACCATGGCGGTGAACGTCGCCGGGACACTGCCCGAGGGCGTCGGCGCCAAGGACCTCGTCCTCGCGCTGATCGCGCGGGTCGGGACGGCGGGCGGACAGGGCCACATCATCGAGTACCGGGGCGAGGGCGTCCGGGCGCTGTCGATGGAGGCCCGGATGACGCTGTGCAACATGTCCGTGGAGGCCGGGTCGCGGGCCGGGATGATCGCCCCGGACGAGACGACGTTCGCCTACCTCGCCGACCGTCCCGGGATGCCCGAGGGCGCCGCCTGGGACGCCGAGGTCGCGTACTGGCGCTCCCTGGCCACCGACGCGGACGCCCGCTTCGACAAGGAGGTCCACCTCGACGCGGCCTCCCTGAGCCCGTACGTGTCCTGGGGCACCAACCCGGCGCAGAGCATCCCGCTCGACGGCCACGTCCCGGCCGCCGCGGACTTCGCGACGGCCGAGGAGCGCGCCGCCGCCGAACGGGCCCTCGCCTACATGGACCTGAAGCCGGGCACCGCGCTGCGCGACATCACCGTCGACACCGTCTTCCTCGGCTCCTGCACCAACAGCCGCATCGAGGACCTGCGAGCCGCCGCCGACGTGCTGCGCGGCCGCAAGGTCGCCGACGGGCTGCACATGATGATCGTGCCGGGCTCGGCGCAGGTGCGCCTGCGCGCCGTCGAGGAGGGCCTGGACCAGGTGTTCGCCGAGGCGGGCGCCGACTTCCGGATCGGCGCGGGCTGCTCGATGTGCGCGGCGCTCAACGAGGACCGGCTCCTGCCCGGCCAGCGGGCCGCGTCCACCAACAACCGCAACTTCGAGGGCCGGCAGGGCCGCGGCTCCCGCACCCACATCGTGTCGCCCGCCGTGGCCGCCGCGACGGCGGTCACCGGCCGGCTGTCCTCGCCCGCCGATCTCTGAGACCTCCACCGATCCGTGAGACGGAGCCACCACGCCATGGAGAAGTTCATCCGGCACACCGGCCGCGCGGTGCCGCTGCGCCGCACCGACGTCGACACCGACCAGATCATCCCGGTGCGGTTCTGCGCGAGCACCACCCGCGACGGGCACGCCGACGCGCTGTTCGCCGACTGGCGGGCCGACCCCGGCTTCGTCCTCAACCGGGCGGAGCGGCAGGGCGCCGACATCCTGGTCGCGGGCACCGACTTCGGCACCGGCTCCTCGCGCGAGTACGCGGTCTGGGCGCTCCAGGACTACGGGTTCCGGGTGGTGATCGCGCCCCGGTTCGGCGACATCTTCCGCGGCAACTCGCTGATGAACGGCCTGCTCACCGTCGTCGTACCGCACGCGGTGGTGGAGCGCCTGTGGCGGCTCACGGAGGAGGACCCGACGGTCGAGGTCACCGTCGACCTCCAGGAGCAGCAGGTGCGGTGCGGCTACCTCGTACAGCCCTTCACCCTCGACGAGGACGTGCGGCGCCGTCTCCTCGGCGGCCTGGACGCCATCGACGACACCCTGCGCTTCGCCGAGGACATCGCCAACTACGAGGCGACCAGGCGCCCGGCGCTGCCGGTGACGCGGACGCCGGTGCCGGTGCAGGCGCCTGTGCCGGTGCAGGTGCCTGTGCCGGTCGCGGTGGACCGATGAAGCTGACGCAGTGCGCCGCGTTCGTCGCCATCGCCGACACCGGCTCGTTCACCAACGCGGCCCGCGCCCTGGAGATCAGCCAGTCCGCGATCAGCCACGCCATCGCCGGTCTGGAGGCGGAGCTGGGCGTGACCCTGATGGAGCGGGACCGCTCCGGGGTGCGGCTCACCGACGCCGGGCACCGGGCCCTGGAACCGGCGCGCCTGATGGTGGTGCAGGCCGAACGGGTCCGGCGGGCCGCCCGCGCCGCAGGGGCCGGGCCCGAGGGCCCCTTGCGGATCGGCACCAGCCAGAGCTTCGCGGCCCGGCTGCTGCCCGCCGTCATGGCCGAACTGCGGGCGCGCTGCCCCCGCCTTGAGATCGAGCTGCGCGAGGGCAGCGACACCCAGATCACCCAGTGGCTGCGCGGCAACGGCGTCGACGTCGGCATCGTCACCCTGCCCAAGCGGGGCCTGACCACGGTCCCGCTGCTCCAGGACGAGCTGGTCGCGGTGGTGCCGTCGGGCCACCGCGAGGCGGAGCGGGCCGAGCTGCGCATCGACGAGCTGGCGCGGGACCCGTTCCTGATGCCGGTCGGCGCGGTCGAGACGCTGGTGCGGGCCGCGTTCCGCACGGTGGGCCTCGATCCCGAGGTCGGCCACCATCTGCGGGACATCAACGCGCTGCTCGCCATGGTCGGCGCCGGACTCGGCGTGACCGTCCTGCCGCGCCTCGCCCTGCCCCTTGTCCTGCCCGACGTGCGCCTGGTGCCGCTGTCGCCCGCCGTCGTCCGGCACTTGGGGCTCGGGACGCGGCTCGGCTCGCACGGCTCTCCGGCGGTGGAGGCGTTCGTCGACGCGGCGCGTCCGCTGGCGCTCCGCAGCGACCAGGGGAGGCGGCCCGTTGCGGTGCGCTGAGAGAGTCCGCGCCCGCTCACGCCACCGGGCGCGTCGGGGCGTGGCGGATGCCGAGCACGGTGCAGCCGGTCTCGGTGCTGACCTGGTGGACGCTGCCGGGCTCCTCGATGACCAGGTCGCCGGGCCGGTAGCGGTCGCCGTTGCTGTTGAGGAGTTCGCCGTCCAGGACCACGATCAGTTCGTGGCCGAGGTGTTCGTGCAGGTCGCCGTGGGCGCCCGGCGCCATCCTGGTGATCATCGCCGCGCCGTTCGCGGCGTCGTCGGTGGTGTAGAGGCGGTGCACGTCGACGCCGGCCCGGCCGGGCTCGGCCCAGCTCTCCCAGGACAGCGCGTCGAGCCCGAGGGGGTCGAAGATGTCGCGTACGACGGTCACGGGGCGCGGCGGCGCGGCGGCGTCGGCGGGCACGGCAGGGGCGGTGACGAGGGACATGGCGGGGCTCGCTTTCTCGGCGGCGGCGGGGCGAAAGGGTCGGCGGGGCAGGATCGGCTGACGGGCGAGGGCGGCGTATTCCTAGCGGGCGAGGGCGGCGTCGGCCGGGGCGGGGACGGCGGCCCGCAGCGGGGTGACGAGGTCGGCGGCGATGGCGTCGGCGTTCTGCACGAAGTCCGTCCAGAAACCCGGGCGGCTGCTGCCGCCCTGCATGAACCAGCGGGTGTGCTCGGTGGGGATGCCCAGGACGTACAGGCCCCGCTCGGCCCGGCCGTCCGCGTCGAGCGGGTGGAAGGGCGCCCCGGTGACGGCGACGCCGCCGGTGTCGAACCGGTCGCCGTCGGCGCCCCGGTTGACGTACGAGGTCCACAGTCCCTGGGCGACCAGGTTCCGGGTGAGCGGATGCGGGTCGGTGCGCACGTCGGGGGTGGGGATACGGGCGTCGACGACGGTGTCGACGAGCACCTTGGACCCGGCCACGTACGGCGAGTGCACGGCGAAGCGGCCGGACGCGGGGTCGGGCAGGTACCGGGTGTCGGGTCCGGCGATCCGCAGCAGGCCGCACTCCAGGAGCGCCATCACCTGGCGCAGGCGCACCCGGGGCGGGCCCGCCGCGAGGAAGGAGCTGCGCGGCACGTACCAGCCGAGGAAGTCCTCGCGGTGCGAGGTCGGGGTGAGCCCGGCGAAGTCGACGAGCGAGCGGATGACGGCGCGGGAGTCGCGGATGACGTCGAGGGCGGCCTTGAGCGGGTCGTCGACGTTGCCGGTCTCGGCGTGCGCCAGGTCGTCGGCGAGCGCCCCGGTCAGAGCGGCGGCGAAGGCCTCCGGGTTGTCGAAGTGGCGGCCCGCGAACGGGCGGGCCTGCTCGTCGAGGTCGATGCGGTCCACGTCCGCGAGCCCGTACCCGGCGGCTATGGCGACGACGTCGGGCACCCCGTCCTCGGCGGCGGCGACCACCTCGGCGACGAACGCGGCCGACTTCCCCGGCCCGTGCCGCGCTTCCAACGTCGTCGCGTAGTAGACGAGTTCGACCTCGGCGAGCAGCCACGGCACCGCGTCCTCGGCGAAGGAGATCTCGCCGTGCGTGCGCGAGGCCAGGATGCGTTCGGTGGTGAACAGCATGTGGTCGTAGCGGTGGTCGTGGTGCTTCTGGTTGCGGCCCCGGGCAGGCAGCGGCATGGCGCTGCGCGAACCGGCGACGAGCACCGGCTCGGTGCCGCTCGGCCGGTAGACGAGACCGCCGCGCCCGTCCTCCTCGTAAGTTCCGCCGCGCCCCTCGGTGAGGGCGGCCATCACGTCGTAGAAGGAGAGACCGAGGCCGAGCACCCCGACGGGCGTGCCCGCCGGGATCGCGTCGAGCGGCATGTCGGCGGCCGAGTCACCGGCGATGTACCGCAGTCCGGGGTGCGCGTCCGCGTACTCGGCGAGGCGGCGCTGGTTCCCGGTGGGCTCGGGGACGGTGTGACCGGTCGTCAGGACGACCCGGTCGACGGTGAGGTGCGCGCTTTCCCGGAACGTCAGCCGATAACCGCCGTCGCCGCGTTCGAGCCGATCGACGGTGGCTTTTATCGGAATCAGCCGGACATTGCCCGGGAGGCTTTCCTCGATGATGTTGAGGATGAATTGCATGTACCGTCCGTGCAGGGCGCGCGACGCATAACTGTTGGGGCCCGGGTATTCCGGGTCCACCGACTGCCACCACTGCGCGAGGGACGGTCCCGCACCGGGTCTTGTGGGGCCGCCGTCCGGCTGCCCCGAGAAGGCGGAGACCTCGTCCGCCACCGTGTTCATCAGGAACCATTTCGGCTGGTCAGTGCGCCAGACGCGGCCACTGCCGACCTGGTGCGCGTCGATCAGGAAGATGTCGGTGGCCTCGGCGGGCGGCCGCTCCGCGAGACGCGCCGCCATGCGCTCCAGGACCGAAAGTCCCCGCGGACCGCTCCCGACTATGGCCACCTTCATGTCCGACACCTTTCGATCAGTGGGATGAGCGGGCTGTAGGCAAAAAGATAGGAGCCGCTGTACCTACTGTTCAAGACGGCTTTATTGATGCTTCGCATGAGAGTTGTTCATAGATTTCTGTCATTACGGTGACGGAACAGGAAGGCGGAGAAATGAGCAGGGCGCTCCTCGTACTCGACCTCATCAACGAGATCGTGCACCCGGACGGCAAGTACGCGGCTGAGGGCTACCACCGGCAGGCCGTCGGGCGGAACGTCATCGAGCACACGGCGGACGCGATCGCGCGGGCCCGCGCGACGGGCATACCGGTGATCTACGTCGTGGTCGGCTTCACCGAGGGCTATCCGCAGTGGCCCGCGGGCTCGCCGGTGTTCGCGAAGGCCAAGCCCGACGAGCGGCTGCTCCTCGGCAGTTGGGCCACAAAGGTGCACGACGCGCTCGCGCCGCTGCCCGGCGAACCGGTGATCGCCAAGCACCGCATCAGCCCCTTCCACGGCACGAACCTGGAGGTGCTGCTGCGCACCCAGGGCATCGACACGCTGCTGCTCACCGGCGTCTCCACGGAGCTGGTCGTCCTGACCACCGCGCAGGCCGCGCACGACCGGGACTACCGGGTCGAGGTCCTGGAGGACGCGACGCTCGCGGGCGACGCCGAGGTGCACGAGGCGGCGCTGAAGGTCCTGTCCCACATCTCCACGCTCACCACGGTCGCCGACGCGCTGCCCGCGCCGGCCGCGACCCTCTGACGGCGGGGGGCGACGACATGGCCAACGACATGGGCGACGAGACGGCCAACGACAAGGGCAACGACAAGAGCAACGACAAGAGCAACCGGGCCGCGGCCCGCTTCGGCGGCGTGGGGAAATCGGCGACGTACGCGGTGTTCGACATGGTGGCGCAGTTGCGCGCGCAGGGCGTCGACGTCCTCGACCTCGGCGGCGGCGAACCGGACTTCGACACCCCGGCGCACGTCGTCGACGAGGCGGTCGGCGCGCTGCGCGAGGGCTTCACGCACTACACGCCCAGCCGGGGACTGCCGGAACTCCTGGACGCGATCGCCGAAAAGCTGGCCAAGGACAACAACATCACCGTCGACGCGGCCACCGACATCGTCGTCACCCCCTCGGCCAAGCACGCGCTGTTCGCGGCGCTGGTCACGGTGCTCGACCCCGGCGACGAACTCCTCGTGCCGACCCCGAGCTGGGTCAGCTACACGGCGATGGCCCGGCTCATCGGGGCGCACCCGGTACAGATCGGCCTGGACGCGGCGAACGGCTTCCGCATCACCAGGGAGCTGCTCGAAGCACATGTGTCACCGCGCACGAAGGCGCTCCTGGTCAACTCGCCGAACAACCCGACGGGCCACTGCCTGACCCACGAGGAGGCGCGCGCGATCAGCCAGTTCGCGGCGGAGCACGACGTTCTCCTCGTCGCCGACGAGATCTACGAGAAGATCCTCTACGACGGCCGCGAACACCTCAGCCTCGGCGCCCTGCCGTGCTGCGCCGACCGCACCCTCACCGTCAACGGCTTCTCCAAGGGCTACGCGATGACCGGCTGGCGCCTCGGGTACGCGGCCGGGCCGACGGACCTCATGGAGCAGCTGCTCAAGGTGGCGCAGCACACCGTGGGCTGCACCGGCTCGTTCGTGCAGCGGGGCGGGGTCGCCGCCCTGAGGGGCCCGCAGGACCCGGTACGGGAGATGCACGAGCAGTACGCGCACCGCCGCGACCTGACGATCCGGGGCCTCAACTCACTTCCGGGTGTGGTCTGTTCGCCCCCGGACGGAGCGTTCTACGCCTTCGCCGACATCCGCGGCACGGGCTTCACCGACGCGGCGTCCTTCGCCCAGTGGGTCCTGGAGCGGGCCGGTGTCGCCCTGATGCCGGGCTCGGCGTTCGGCCCGGGCGGCGAGGGCTTCGTCCGCGTGTCGTTCGCGACGTCCCCGGACATCCTGGAGACGGCGCTCGAACGAATGGGCCGGGCGCTGGCGGAACGGGACGGGGTCCCTCCGGTCTGATTCGGGTCGGGCGGACGATCTGACGCGGGTCTATTTCGGGTCGGGCGGACGATCTGCTGCGGGTCTATTTCGGGTCGGGCGGACGATCTGCTGCGGGTCGATTCGGGTCGGGCGGCGGCGCCCCTTTGCGCCGTACGCGCCGCCGCCCTTCCCCACCCGCCGGCACCGACCTGCGGGACGGCGGGAACCTGTGGCCGACGCCTGTCACGCCCGCATGGGCCGCCCGCCGCGCGTCGGCCTGCCGAGATCCACGAGCGTGCACTCGCGCAGGCTGCGGAGCAGCTGGCCGCCGAGCGTCCACCGGATCCGGGGCGAGTCGAGCTCGACGACCCCGCGGCCCCGGGCCACGATGCGCTCCCCGTCGACGGCGAAGTGCCGCCCGTGGACCGCGACCGGCTCGGACGCCCCGACCCGTACGGCGACGCACCCCGTGGCGAGGTGCGGGCAGGCGGTCATCGCCTCCCTGGCGTGGCGCAGACAGACCGGCGGGTGCGTCGTCATCAGGCCGGAGGGCCAGCCCGCCCAGTCACCACGGTTGTCCTCGAGGACCCACAGCACCCCGTCGTCGTTCTCGTCGGCGCTCTGGCCGCAGACCTGGCAGCCGAGATCGCGCATCACGGCGAGCTGGCGCCGCGGGTGGACGTCGCCGAACCGGGGCCGGCCCCTGCCCGGGGCGTCGTCGCACCGCTTCCACAGCACGCCGTGCGCACGGTCGTCGGGCTTCTCGTCGACGTACGCGAGCCCGGGGACCGCGACCGAGTACATGAGCGGGGAGGACGGCACCGACTCGCCGCTCCACGCGGCGATGTACGGCACCGTCGCGGGTCTGGTGAGTGTCATGACGCGTCTCCGTGGTGCGCGGTCCTGGCGCGCGGGCGACCCCATGCCGGGACGCGCCCCCGCCGGGGTTCACCAGGGATTCGGCCGGACGACCGGTTTTGGACGCGCGACGCGGCACCGCAATGCGCTCGCGGGGCGGAATGTTCGGCGCGGCGTCCTGGGACGGGCGCTCACGCGTGCTGCGGGACCCGCAGGCCGAGCAGGCACAGGGCTCCCCGGGTGGCGGCGTCGAAGGGTTCCACGGTGTCGGCCGAGCGGGCCATCACGTAGCCGCCCTGGACGACGGCGGCGAGCATCGCGCCGACCGCCTGCGGGTCGAGGTCCGGGCAGAATTCACCGTTCTCCTGCCCCTCGGCGACGAGGTCGGCGAGGCGGCCGCGCAGCCAGGCGAACACCTCGTCCAGCGGGGCGCGCAGGGCGTCGTTGTCGATGACGTCGGCGTCCATCGTCAGGCGCCCGATGGGGCAGCCGCGCAGCACGTCGCGCTCGCGCCCGAGGTAGGAGGCGATGCGGCGCCCCGCCGGGCCGGGCCCGGAGAAGTGGGCCTCGGCGCTCTCCTTGAGGTCGTGGGCGCTGCGCCGCATCGCGGCGAGGGCGAGCCCCGCCTTGCCGTCGAAGTGGTGGTACATGCTGCCGACCCCGACACCGGAGCGCGCCTGGATGGCCTTGGGGCTGGTACCGGAGTAGCCGCGCTCCCACAGGAGGTCCCGGGTGGCTTCGATCAGGCGTTCCGCACTCGACATGACGGCACCTTATCGACGGTACGGGGGTTGCTCGATCAGCGTTTTCGATGGTGCCCATCAGGCGTTTCGCTGGGCCCGGCGCCGTACCGAGAGGGCGAGCAGGGTGCCGGTGGCGAAGGCGGCGGCGGCGATCCCCGCCGACAGGCGCAGGCCGGAGGTGAAGGTGCCGGAGGCGGCGACGAAGGTGCCGAACAGGGCCACGCCGACGGCGCTGCCGACCTGCCGGGAGACGTTGAAGACGGCGGAGGCGATACCGGCCCCCGAGGCGGGCGCGGCCTCGATGATCGCGGCGGTGGCGGCGAGGGCGGTCATGGTCTGGCCGAGTCCGGTGGCGATCAGGGCGAAGAGGAGGACCGGGTAGGAGGTGTGGGGTCCGGCCATGACCCAGCCGAGGAAGCCGGCGGTGCCGAGGGCGAGGCCCGCGGCCATCGGGACGTAGGGGCCGGTGCGGGCGGCGACGCGGCTGAAGAGGGGCGCGGCGATCAGGCCCATGCAGACCGACGGGAGCAGGGCGAGCCCGGTGGCGAGGACGCTGTAGCCGCGCTCCTGCTGGAAGTAGAGGGTGGTCAGGAAGAGCATCCCGTAGTAGCCGAGGCTGATCAGCAGGCCGATGGCGGCGGTCGAGGTGAAGGCGCCTGAGCGGAACAGGGACGGCGGAAGCAGCGGGGCGCGCTCGGTGCGGCCGGTGGCCTCGCGGGCTTCGAGGCCGCGCTCGACCAGCGCGAAGGCGGTCAGTGCGGCGGCGCCGAGTCCGAAGGCGGACAGGACGAGCGGGGAGGTCCAGCCGTGCGAGCCCGCTTCGTTGAGGCCGCCGGCCAGGGCGACGAGGCCGACGATGCCGAGGACCTGGCCGAGCGGGTCCATGCGGCGGGCGTTCGTCTTGCGCGGGGAGGCGGGGACGTGGCGCAGGGTCAGGAACACGGCGAGGGCGCCGACGGGCAGGTTCAGCCAGAACACCGAGCGCCAGTCGAACCCGGAGACGAGCAGTCCGCCGACGGCGGGGCCCGCGCCGAAGGCGACGGAGGCGACCGCACCCCAGATGGCGATGGCCCGCGCACGCAGCGCCCGGTCCGGGTAGGTGACCTGGAGCAGCGCGAGCGAGGCGGGGACGAGCAGCGCGGCGCCCGCGCCCTGGCCGAGCCGACCGGCGATCAGCACGCCGGGCGAGGCGGCGAAGCCGCAGGCCAGCGAGGCGGCGGTGAAGACGCCGAGTCCGGTGAGGAACATCCGGCGGTGCCCGAGCCGGTCGGCGAGTCCGCCGCCGAGCAGCAGGAGCCCGGCGAAGACGGTGCTGTAGCCGTCGACGATCCACTGCATCGCGGAGGCGCCGGTGTCGAGCGAGGCGCGGATGTCGGGGATGGCGACGTTGACGACGGTGACGTCGAGCATCACCAGGAAGTAGCCGAGGCTGAGCGCGATGAGCGGGCCGAGGGCGAGGGCGGGCTTGGGGGCGGCGGCGGGGGCGGCGGTCTGCTGCGGGGCAGGGGCCGTGGAACCGGTGCTCCCAGGGCTGGGGGTGATCTCCGTGGCGGTCATGAGATCAGCTTCGGGCCCCATTGTTTAGATGCACGACGAAGTGTCGATGTCCTAGGCTGTGCACATGCCGAATGCCGAGCCGAACGCCCAGCCGAACGCCGTGCCGAATGCCGTGGCGAACGCCGAGCCGAATGTCAGCCGTGGGCCGGCCCGCCCGGCCCCGTCCCGTGCCACCGCCCCCTCCCCCGCCGACCGGGAGGGCGAGCCCCTCAAGCACCAGACCGACATCGCGCGGGCCGCCGCCCTGATCGCCGACCCCTCGCGGGCCCGCATCCTCAAATGCCTGGCCGACGGCCGCGCCCTGCCCGCGGGCGCGCTCGCGGGCGAGGCCGGGGTCAGCGCGGCCACCGCCAGTGTGCACCTGGCCAAACTCGTACAGGGCGAGTTCGTCACCGTCGAGCAGCAGGGCCGCCACCGCTACTACCGGCTGGCAGGGCCCGAGGTGAGCGCCGCCCTGGAGTCCCTGGCCCTGATCGCCCCGCCGCTGCCCATCACCTCCCTGAAGCAGAGCAGCCGCACCAACGCCCTGCACCGCTCGCGCACCTGCTACGACCATCTGGCCGGGCAACTCGGCGTCGCGGTGATGCGGGCGCTGCTCGAACGCGGCGTGCTCAGCGGCCACGACGGCATCCACCGCCCCCAGGAGGCGGTGCGCGACCGCCCCTCGTCCTACGGCCGCGACGTCCAGTACCGGATCACCGACACCGGGCACCGGCAGCTCGCCGCGCTCGGCGTCGACACGGACCGCCTCCCGCCGCGCCGCCCCGCCGTCCTGTACTGCGTCGACTGGAGCGAACAGCAACACCACCTGGCCGGCGGCCTCGGCGCGGCCCTGACAGACCGCCTGTTCACGCTCGGCTGGGTCCGCTGGGGCGCGGCCCCCCGCGTCGTCCACCTGACGGACGAGGGCGCGACGGGGCTGCGCGACGCGCTCGGGCTTGAACTGGCGGTGTAAGCGCCTCGCCCGAAGCCTCCTGCTGACCCGAAAGGATGCGACGGGGTCGCGCGTGCCTCTGGAGTGCCCCGTACCCACTACCGTGGGCGGCTCGCTCGTTCTCCAGCCGTACGAGGAGCAGCCCGATGCGCGGCACCCCCTTCCGCCTCGCCGTCACCGGCGGTGGAACCGGTGGACATACGTATCCCGCCCTGACGGCGGTACGCACCCTGGAGGCCCGGCTCGTCGGCCAGGGCCGGACGCTCGATGTGCTGTGGATCGGAGCCGCTGACGGCCTGGAGGCCCGTGTGGCACCGGCCGAAGGCATCGCCTTCACCGCCGTGGCAACGGGGAAGATCCGCCGGTCGAGGAATCCGTTCAAACTGGCGTCACCCGCGAACGTGAGGGACATGGCGCGCGTACCGCTCGGGGTGGCCCAGGCGCGGAGGGCCATCGCGGCATTCAGGCCGGACGCGGTGCTGGCCACCGGTGGCTACGCGGCGGTGCCCGCCGGAATGGCGGCCCGTATCTGCCACCGCCCGCTGGTGCTGCACGAGCAGACGGTCCGTCTCGGCCTGGCGAACCGGCAGTTGGCAGGGTCGGCCACCCGGATCTGCGTGTCGTCGGCGTCGACGCTGGAACTGCTGTCGGACGAGGCCCGCAAGGTGGCCGTGGTGACCGGCAACCCGGTGCGGCCGGAGGTGCTGTCAGGACACGGGGACAAGGCTGTTCACGCGCTCGGGCTGACCGGCTTCGACCAGAGGCTGCCGACGGTGTACGTGACGGGCGGCGCGCAGGGCTCCCAGCAGATCAACGGCCTGGTCGGCGAGGTGCTGCCGTGGCTGCTCGAGCGGGCGAATGTGGTCCACCAGTGTGGGCCCGCGAACGAGGAGGCGCTGCGGGAGCGGGCGGCCGCGCTGTCGCCGCTGCTGGCGGGCCGCTACCACGTGACCGGGTTCGTCGGCACGGAGCTGCCCGATGTGCTGGCGCTCGCCGATGTCGTGGTGTCCCGCAGCGGGGCAGGGACGTTGGCCGAGCTGACCGCGCTCGGCAAGCCCGCCGTGTTCGTACCGCTGGCGACGTCGGCCGGGAACGAGCAGGTGCACAACGCCCGCCACTTGGAGGCGGCCGGGGCCGCACTCGCCCTGACGGGAGAGGTGACCGCCGCACAGCTCCGGACCGCTCTGGTCCGGCTGCTCGCCGATACGCAGGTCCGTACCGTCATGGCGGAGCGGGCGCGTGCGCTCGGGCGGCCGGACGCGGCGGACAGGCTCGTCGACGAGGTGCTGTCCGCCGCGCTGGGTCGGCCGGTCACCACCGGCTGATGTGCCGGGCGGTGCCCGCCTCGATGAGAACGGCGCAGTCGTTGCACATGTGCCCCGTATCGGATTTCACTCCATCCGTCCTGCTGGACAGTCGCTGCGCTGGGCTCGCTGACGCAACAGATCGGAGCCAGCCGGTGCTGATCGATATCAGCCGGGACGGAACCCATTCCCGGGAGACATCAGTCCCTTGCCGACTGCTACTTCACAGAAAACGTGGCCGCGAGACTCCATGCGGCCGTACCAGCGTCGATGAGCATCTTGGCTGCGGGGACCCCCATGACGAACATGACCCCGCCGACGACGAACGCGACGGTACCGACACTGATGAGCGAAAGGCGGAGCCCCGTGCGCACGATCCGGGCGGGCGTACGGCCGCGAAGTGCACGACGGTGGCGGCGAAGGCGGCGGCGCTCTCGCTCGGCCTCGACCTTGCGCTCTGCCAAGCGGCACATTTCACGCTCGATGCCGGCAAGCTTCACATCGATTTCTTGGTGGTGCTCAACCTGATTCTCGGGGATGCTGAACAAGGTGGATCCTCCTTGGAGGCTCCATCACCGCGATGCCCACGGTTTCTGAGGCCAAGTGGGCAGCGGCTCCGGTGCCGTTTGGTTCCTGACACCGGACATGACTGGGCCGGACCCTGAAAAGTGGGTCCGGCCCAGTCGCGTCGCGTCTGTTGTGGCGAGCGTCACCACTTGTGTAAGTGCCCGCTCACAAAGTTGATCTGGTCTCCCGTTTCCCCCCGTGTCCCCCGTACGTGCCGAACCCCCGACGCCGTCCCCACTACTGCGTGTGCCGGGCAGTTACATAATTCATCACACATGGTCGCCCCTTCGCTCTGACCAAGTGGGACCCGTCAGCGCGAGAGACGGAAAAGTCCACGAGGTTCCGCGAGAAACAACCTTGCGGTGGTAGTCGAGCATGACGATGTCGAGGGCGATCTTGCACCTGTCGACCGTGTTGACGAGGACAGCCCAGAGAGCGATGAAGAAGGCGCTGACCCATGAGGTCAAGATGGACATTCTGTACTCCTCCCCCGATACCGGGCAAACGGCATCAGTTGGATGTCGGACTTGGCACCAGTTGGCTCTGGTGCCGAAGACCTGCGTGGCAGCGCGGGTCTCCACTCGGCCCAGCGGCCGCATGATCCCTGGGTGGTGGATCCTGCGGCCGCAAGGTCGCGAAGAAAGCCGCGAGGGCTGGGGAGCCGTTGTCATCCCGTGGGTTGGGGGCGACGGCAGGAGGAGTTGAGCAAGGCCCTATGCATCAGTCGGGATTCAGGGCTTCGAGGAGGCCCCCGTCGTAGCCGACCGCCCGGAGCTTGCGTTTGCCGGACTGGTAGGCGGACTTGACCGCGTCTTCGCTTATCTGCAAAGTCTCGGCGACGAGCTTGATCCGCCAGCCGAGCTGGCACCGGAGGATGAAGATCCGTGCTTCGTGCTCGGTGACGATGGGACGGATGTCGTCCAGCATCTCGCGGATCTTCGCGTCCAGAGCCTCCGTGAAGACCGGCTCGGAGGCCCTGTGCCGCTCGTAGCGCTCCTGGTCATCGCCGAAGAAGATCTCGGCACGCTTCTGCTGCTTCTTCGCGTGGTCCAGCAGGCCGTTGCGGCAGGCCTGACGCACATAGGCACCGATATGTTCGACCGGCCCCTGCTGGAGGCGCTTCCAGACGGCCATAGAGACCTCCTGCCAGACGTCCTCCGCCTCATGACGAGAGATCTTGTACTGGCCGGCGAGGGCAAGGCAGACCGGGCACATAGTCCGGGCCTTGTTCCACTGCTTGCGTGACTCAAGAGGCAATGAATCAGTCCCGGAGTCCCCGAGGGATACACCTCCTCCCCGCAAGGGCCGTGGAATCCATACTCGCGGTGATCGCGAGCCCTTTCCGCCGCAACTGGCGGCTCCAGTCTCGGCCTTCATGCAACCGCTCCTCACTCCTTATCCACGTCCTCCCCTCCTGAGGGAGGACCAAGCCCCTCCGGGCGGAGGGACCTGCCATATGCAGGAGACGGAGCGCCGGAGAGGAAAGTGTGATCCAGTCAGAAACAACTCGCGCCCCGGTAGCGCGGCCCGACCCGGTGATGCGGGGAATGACAGACCTGCCCTGCCCACAGGCCCGGTCACTGGTCGCGCACCCAGCGGGCGCCTCCACTTTGGCGGAGGCGGCGCTCGTCGATGGCGTACGAGGGCGCGGGCGGCTCCTCCGGGAGCCGATGTGCGGGGCGCCGGGTGGCCGTGAGGATCGGGGTATGGAACCCGTCTACGTACTCTCCGATCCCGAGCGTGAACAGCTGACCGCCGTGCTCGACTCCGTGGCCAAGAACCCGTACGAGGACTACGAGGACTTCTCCCGGGCCGTCGGCGACGTCATCGCCCGTGGTGAGGTGCCCGCCTTCTTCACCGACCTCTGCGCCCGTATCCACGCGGACCGCGCGAGCGGCGCCCGGGACGCGCATGTGCTGCGCAACTGCCCGCTGGACGCGGAGATTCCGCTGCTCGACCTCGACGACCCGGTCGCGGACAAGCACGCGAAGAAGAAGACCTTCGTCGGCGAGGCGTTCCTCGAACTGTTCGCGCAGCTGGTGAGGACGCCGCTGCTGTCCTACGCGACGCGGTTCAACGGGGACTTCTTCACCGACGTCGTCGCCATCAACCGCTACAGCGGTATGCAGACCGGATTCAGCGACAGCGAACTCGTCTACCACAACGACCGCACCGCGCACCCGGTCCGCGCCGACTTCATCTCGCTGCTCGGCATGCACTGCCCCGAGGGCGAGTTCATCTACACCGGGTTCGTGGACGGGCGCGACCTCCTCGCGCACCTCACCGACGAGGAGCAGGCCGAGCTGCGCACGGCGCAGTTCGTCACGCCGTTCGACGTCTTCTCGCGGGACAACAACAAGACCCTGACGGTCTCCGAGGTCCACCCGATCCTGGAGAACCACCACAGCTTCCGCTACCTGGACACCTGCACGACGGCGGCGCCGGACGCCCCCGTCGCGGCGAAGGACGCCCTGCTCGCGCTGAAGAACGCGATCGTGCGCGCGGACAAGACCCGCCACCGCATCCGCACCGGTGACCTCTTCACCTTCGCCAACCAGGACGGCCTGCACAGCCGCGACAAGATGGAGATCAACGACGCGGCCGCGGCCCGCCAACGCTGGCTGTTGAAGACGTACGCCTTCCGCGACGAGGCGGCGGCCGAGCGCCACTCCGGCCGCTGGCTCGACGGGGTCCGCGGCCGCGTCGGCGACTGACCACCCCTGCCTGGACCTCCGGCCGGCGGCACCTCCCCCGACCGCCGCCGGCCGGACCGCACGACCGGCGACCTTCTACAGCCATGGAGGCAGGTCCTCGTCGAGCGCGCGGCGCATGAGGAGGACCGCCTCCAGGCGGTTGCGGACCCCGAGTTTGGCCAGCGCGTGCGACACATGGCTCTTGACCGTCGCCGCGGTCACCTTGAGACGCTCGGCCGTCTCCTTCGTCGACAACCCCTCGGCGAGACAGGTCAGGACCGCGCGCTCCCGCTCGGTCAGTTCGCGCAGCCGCACTCCGGCGGAGCGGTCCGGGCGCGGCGGGCGCGAGGGCCGCTCCGGCGGCCGGTGCGCCCCCGGCCACAGACCGACCAGCCGCGGCGAGACGACCGTGTGCCCGGCCGCCACCGCGCGGACCGCCGCGGCGAGCCTGCCGACCTCGTGATCCTTGATGAGGGCGCCCGCGCAGCCCGCCGTCAGCGCGGCGGCGAGCGAGGGCCCCGTCCACCGGGTGTCGAGCAGCACGACCCGCGCCCCCTTGTGCAGCAGTTCGGTGACGACGGGCGCCGGGCGGGGCCCGGCCAGGCCCGCGAGCACGACGACGTCGGCCTCGCTCAGCGGCCAGCGGTGCAGCGGCTGCGTGCTGTCGGCCGTGCCCGCGACCGTGATCCGGTCGGCGCCCGCGAGGGCCCCGGCCAGGACGTGCCGGGAGACCGGGTCGGCGTCCGCGAGCAGGACGGTCACCTCGGCCGGTTCCGGCGCGCACAGCAGGATGCGCCCGTCGTCGGCGTTGTGCACGGTCCACTCGGTCCGTTCGGTCCGTTCCATTGCCGCTCTCCTGTTGGTCCTCGCGTTGGTCCGCGCTTGGTGCCACGGTGGCGGCCGGGGCCGCATGGGGTCGGCCCCGGCCGCCGGCGCGGTCAGGCCGCCGCGAGCGGCTGGGCCACGAGCTCCCGGGCCAGCCGCTCCCTGAGCACGGAGATGTCCTCGCAGTCGCCGCCCGTGCGTTCGGCGATGTGGGTGCGGTACAGCTCGGCCAGCTCCGCCTCGCTCACCTCGACGCGCAGTTCGTCGAGGATGTGGCGCAGCACGGCCCGGCCCGAGTGCCGCCCGATGAGCAGGGAGCGCTCGCGGCCGAACCGGGCGGGCTCCACGTACTCGTAGGTGGCCGGGTTGCGCAGCATGCCCTGCTGGTGGATGCCGGCGGCGGTGCCGAAGGCGTACGTCCCGAAGATGGCCTTGTTGCGGGGCTCCTCCAGGCGGATGTGGCCGCGCAGCGCGGTGTACGCCTCGTACATGGCGGAGACGTCGATGTCGGTGTGCATGCCGAGGACGTCGCCCTTGTACGAGAGCAGCGCGGCCAGCTCTTCGAGCGGGGTGTTGCCCGCGCGTTCGCCGATGCCGCCGAGGGTCGCCTGCACCTCGTCGGCGCCCGCCTGGAGACCGGCGACGGCGTTGGCGAGGGAGAGGCCGAAGTCGTCGTGGCAGTGGGTGGCGATCCGGACCGTGTCCGGCAGCCAGGAGCGGAACGCCGTGATGAGCGCGGCGTACTCCTGGGGCAGGTTGCAGCCGGAGGTGTCGGCGACGGCGAAGCAGGTGGCGCCCGCCTCGACGGCGCCGTCGACGATGGTGTGCAGCAGCTCCTCCTCGCCGCGGCTGGCGTCCTCGATGCCGACGGACACCTCCGCGACGCCGAGGGAGCGGGCGTGGGCGACGGTGTCCGCGACCTCCTCGACCGCCTGCGCGCGGCTGATCCCGCGCTTGTGGAGCAGGTGCATGTCGCTGCCGGTGGCCATGATCTGCACCTGGTGGCGGTCGGTACCGCCGGCCGCCACGGCGGTGTCCACGTCGGCGCGGACCGCCCGGCAGAACGTGGTGAACCTGGCGGACGTCAGCTTCTTTGATATCAGTTCCGTGGCCTCGAACTCGCTGGGTGAGGAGGCCGGAAATCCGGCTTCGATGTAATCCGCGCCGAGGGCTTCCACGCGCAGCGCCATGTCGAGTTTCTGGTACGGGTTCATCGCGTTCGCGGGAGCTTGTTCGCCGTCCCTGAGCGTGGTGTCGAATATCGAGATCCGACGTGATTCCGCTGTGCCTGACATCGTGTCCCTTTCCTGATACGGCGCCGCTCGCGCAGCCGAACTCCGCCCTATCTAAGCGGGGTTGAGCAGGGACAAGGCGTCGTGGAGGTGGCCGGGAAGGGCCATGGCCCTGTTGGGTCCCGAGGGTTTTCGCGGGTGCGGTACACGGCTCGGGTGGCATGTCGCGGCCACGGCACCGTTGGGTCACATCAACCCATTGCCCAAAGGTGGAGGTGGAATGCGAGAGTTTTCCCCGAGGCGCTGGAAGGCGCCGCTTCCCCTTTCCTTTCCCCGTACCGGAAGAAGGATTTCCCATGCGTATGTCCCGCTCCCGCAGCGCCGGTGTCCCCGCGAAGCTGGCCCGTCTCGTCTCCGTGTGCGCCGTCGCCGCCGCGCTGTCGGCGGGCGTGTTCTCCGCCGCCCAGTCCGCCCCGGCCGGGCGGACGGACACGACCGCCTCCGCTAACGCGCCCGGTGACCTGATATGGGGCTGACGCGCCTCGGGTGACGGGGTGTTCAGCCCCAGAGCGGTGCGGGCGGCGGGGCCAGCGCCCCGTCCGTCGGCCGCACCGGTCCCGCGCCGTCGCGCAGGGTGAGCCCGGGCGTGTAGTTCACGTAGTGCGCGCCCGGCGCCGCCTGGAGCGCGGCGGCCCAGGAGCGCGGTGTCGCCGGGGGCGAGCCGAGCAGGACCAGGAGGCCCAGCTGGTCGGCCTGTTCCATGAGGCGCAGGGCGGTGGTCAGTCCGCCGACGGCGTCGAGGGTGAGCCGCATCCCGTCGTAGCGGGAGACCAGGGGGCCGACGTCCCGGTCGTCCCCGTACGCCGTCCTCGTGATGATCGGGAAGGGCCGGCGCAAGGTGCTGAGCACCCCGGACTCGGCCTCCGGCAGAGGCTGTTCGAGCAGCCGCACGCCGTGGTCGTGCAGAACGGGGAGCATGGTGCGCAGCCGGTCCACGTCCCAGGCGCCGTCGGCGGCGGCCATCAGCCAGGCGTCGGGGCGGCGCCTGCGCACCGCGGTGAGCCGGGCGAGGTCGTCCTCGACGGCGGGGGCGCCGAGCTTGACCCGCAGCGCGTCGAAGTCCGCGCTGTGCTCCAACTCCCCCGCGAGCGCCTCCGGTCCGCCCCGCTCCACGGTGTGGACGAGCGGCACGGACCGCGGCCGCTCCGCCCCGACCAGGGACCACACCGGCTGTCCCGTGCGCTTGGCCAGCAGATCCCACAGCGCGGTGTCCATCGCGCTGCGCAGCGGCCCGGCCGGGAGCAGCGCGGGCAGTTCGGTGGGGCTGATCATGCGGAGCAGCGCGGGGCGCGCCCGGTCCAGCTGGGTGCGCAGGGCGGCGGGCCGGTGGGCGGCGATCCCGGGGCGCAGGGTCGCCTCGCCCCGGCCCGTGCTGCCCGCGTTGCGCGCGGTGATCCGGACGACGGACCAGGCGCCGGGCCACGACGCCGGGCGCAGCGGCCGGGCGGGCAGGATGGCGCACTCGACACGCAGCGGTGTCCCGGTGACGGATCGAAGCAGTGCGGGGTCGAACACGTGGGCTCCTGAGGCTGCCGGAGTGGCGGAGCCTCATCATGGCCAGTGGCCCCGCGCGGTCGCCAGGAGCCGGGCACGGCACCCTGCGGCGTGTCCGGTTGCGGTCAGCGCGGGTGGCCTGGGCGGCACGGCGGGTGCAGCCCGCTCGGGCGGCCCGGACACAACAGCCCGCACGGCCGATACGGCCAGCCCCGGCGGCACGGCCCACCCACCCCGTGCCCTCAGCTCGGGCCGCCCGGCGCGCCCGGGTCGCCCCGTACGCCAGCGTCGCCCTGGTCGAGCAGCCCCATCTTCGCTGCGGTGATCCCGGCCTGGAAGCGGCTCTCCACGCCGAGCCGCGCCATGAGGTCGGCCATGACGCGGCGCAGCGTGCGCACGGAGACGCCGAGTTCGCGGGCTATCGCCTCGTCCTTGCGGCCGGTGGACATCAGGCGCAGGACCCACAGCTGCTGGGAGGTGAGCCCGGCCTCGGGGGCGCCCTCGGCGGCGCTCAGCGGGGCGGCGGAGGCCCAGCACATCTCGAACACCTTGACCAGCAGGGCGGTGACGGCCTCGCCGCGCAGCACCATCATCGCGTTCCTGGAATTGGTGTGCAGGGCGGGCACCAGGGCCTGGACGCGGTCGACGAGGATGAACCGGAACGGGACGACGTGGGCGATGCGCACCCGCGCGCCCGCCGCCTGCAACTCCTGAAGATGGTTCATCGAGTGGATGATGCGGGTCATCGGCCGCAGATGGATGCTGCGCATGGTGACCCCGCGGTCGAGGACCCGCTGGTCGCGCCGCAACCCCTCGGCCAGCGCCTCCGGCGCCATGACGGGCCCCGGGTGCATGCTGAGGATCTCGGAGGTCGCGATGTCGGCGGTGTCGCCGAGGACGCGGGCGATCCGGTCGGGGTCGGTGACGACCTCGCTGTCGAGCCCGCTGCTGCGCGCGGCGTGCAGCGGCAGGAACGCCTCGCGCATCGCGTCGATCTGTTCGCGGGTGGAGCGGATCTCCTCGGTCAGCCGGGCCGCGGCCGTCTCCTGCGAGGTGAGCAGGCGCAGCAGGGCGGCCTCGGGCGCGGTGGCCCGTGCGGCCCGCTCGCCGTCGGTGGTGTCGCCCGCGGCCTCGATGAGCAGGCCGAGACGGATCAGTTCCTGCCGGGCCGGCTCCAACTCGTCCGCGGTGGCGTCGAGTTGTTCGCAGGCGCTGCGCAGGGACCAGTCGCTGCGGGTCGAGGCGTACTCGAACAGGCGCAGGGCCTGGGGTCCCAAGGTCGGCACGCTCATAGCGTCCGCTGCCTTTCCGCGCCGGTGGTCCGGGGCGCGTCGTTGCCGGATGTGGGGGAGCCGTCCTCGTCGTTCACCGGGTGTGGTCCAGGAGGTCCCAGAGCCCGTTGAGCCGGGTGCGCCGGTCGGAGCCCGACCGGTCGCCCGCGAAGACGGTGGTGATGAGCAGGTCGGTGAAGGTGCGGGCGGGCAGGGCCGCCGTGAGGTGCCCGTCGTCCTCCGCCTGTTGTGCGAGGACGGCGACGTGGGCGGTGACGGCGGCGAGCAGGTCCCGCTCCCCCGCTTCCGGCCGCCGGTCGGCGGCGAACCGGGCGGCGGCGCGCACGTGCGGGTCGCGTTCCATGCAGCGCACCAGCCGTTCGGCCAGCGCCCGCAGCCGCCCGAGCGCGTCGGCACGGGTCGCGGCCACGTCCGTCCGGAGGGTCTCCCAGCGGTGCAGGGCCTCGTCGCGGACGGCGGCGGCCAGGTCCTGCTTGGAGGTGAAGTGCCCGTACAGGGCGCCTTTGGTCATGCCGATCCGGTCGACCACGTCCGTCAGCCGGGCCCCGGAGTAGCCGAGCCTGGCGAACTCCTGGGCGGCGGCGCGCAGAAGCCGGCGGCGCGTGCGCTGGGCACGGAGCTGGCTCATCGCGGACGTCCCTCCGCCGTGTCCGCTGTGCCGCACCGGCACGGTGAATGCTGCATGAGAACAAAATACCCTCCCGAAGGTATTTTTTCTGCGGATGGTTTTGGCCCACAGCGGCCACAGGGGCGTTGCGGGCCGAAACCGGTCAGCAGACGGGCATCACCTCGGCGGACACACCGCGCGGACCTGGGACATTGGCCAGGAACCGCCAGCCGCGCGGCAGACCGTGGCCGGTGAGCACCGGGTCGTCGCCGACCACGACGGGGTGGCCGACCGCGGTCAGCATCGGCAGATCGGTGCTGTGGTCGCCGTAGGCGTAACAGTCCTCGGCGCGGACGCCGAGGCGCCGCAGCAGCGCGTTCACCGCCTCCCTCTTGCCGTCGCCGATCAGGGAGCGTGCCACGTCGCCGGTGAACCTGCCCCCCGCGTCGGTCACCTGCTCGGTGGCCAGTACGTGATGGGCGCCGAGATCGTCGGCGAGGGGCTGCACGAGCAGCCGGCCCGAGCCGGTCACCAGGGCGATCTCGTCCCCGTACGCGCGGTGCCCGTGCAGGCGGCGCAGCGTCGCGGGCAGATAGGCGCGGCGGCCCCGCCGGTATCCGGCGTACCAGCGGCGGGCGGACTCCTCGAGCACCGCGCGGTGGACGCCCGCGAAGTGCGTGAAGTAGGCGCGGTTCAGCGTCGCCCGGTCGGCACCGGCGGTGCGCAGGTCGCCCGGCGTCCGCCCCTCGCGCGCGAGTTGGGCGCTCCAGTGGCGCCAGAAACTGACCATGCTCTTCTCCGCCAGCAGGGTCTCGTCGACGTCGAAGAACGCCACGCGGCGCGTCATCGGGCTCCTTCGGTCTCCGCCGCGTGCGCGGCGAGCCGGGCCTGCGCGTAGGCGGCCGCGGCCTTCTCGGGGTCGAGGGTGCCGTGGGCGCGGGCCGTGGTGATGTCCCGCCAGGCGCGCTGCAACGGGTTGGTGTCGTCCAGGGCCCGCGCACCGGCCGCGTGCAGCATGGCGTCGGCGGCGGTGCCGCACAGCTCCACCGCCGCGGCGACGTCACGCTGGTTCTCGGCGACGAGGAGCGGCGTGATCGGCGCGGTGTCACCGCGTTGGGCGGCCCGCTCCAGGAGCAGCCGGGCCGACTGGATCTGCGCGGACGCCGAGGCCAGCACCCGTTGCTGGGCGGGCTGGTGGGCGGCCGTGCTGCCGTCGGGGCGGGTCCGCAGGCACTGCTGGTTCCACCAGTGGCGCAGGATGCCCTCGGCGGCCCCGAGCACGGGCGCGGCGAAGATCAGGCCCGCCACCAGGGGGAACGGCACCGTGTGGCAGCGCGCCGCGTGCGGCTTGGCGCTCGCGAGGTCGCGGACGGTGAAGGAGAGGTGCCCGGGGACGAACACCTCGGCCTCGACCGTGTTGCTCCCGGTGCCCCGCATACCGATGGGGTGCCAGGTGTCGCGGACCTTGACGTCGGGGCGCGGGACGGCGAAGACGCGGTTCTCGCGCGCCGGACCCGCCGCGCCCGCGGGCGGGTCGACCAGGGAGGCGAGCAGCACCCAGTCCGCCTGGTCGACGCCGCTTGCCATGGTCCACTCGCCGGTGATCCGCCAGCCGCCGTCGACCCGTTCGGCCCTGCCCTGCGGCGGTACGACGGACGCGGCGACGCACACGTCGGGGCCGCGGTCCCACAGGGCGCGCTGCCCCTCCTCGGGAAGGTAGGAGGCGAGGCGGCCGTGGGCGGCGTAGAGGGCGGCGCACCAGGCGGTGGACGCGCAGGTCTCCGCCACGCTGGAGACCGCGTCGAGCAGCGCGGTGAACGTCCCCGCGCAGCCGCCTAAGTGTTCAGGCACGAAGTGCCGCGCGAAACCGTCGGCGACCAGGGCGTCGGCGACCCGGTCGGTCAGCCGGCGGCCCTCGTCGAGCAGGGCCCGGTCCTCGCGGGCGGCGGTCAGCGTACGGTGCAGGTCGCTCAGCATGCGGCGGCTCCCGCCAGGACGGGCGCCGGGCCGCTCTCGCCGGCGCAGCCGGTCACGCGGGCCGAGGCCAGCGGCCGCGTCCCCTGCATGGCGACGAGCTGGAACGCGCCCTCCCCGACCGGCTCGGCGACGATGTTGACCGCCAGGCCGAGCTGGCCGAACGCGTGGAAGGAGACGTCCAGTCGGCGGATCTCCCAGTCGGCGGCCTGCCCGGACATCCGGGCGAGGACGGCCTGGCGGAACGCCTCGACGATGACCATCCCGGGGGTGTGGTCGCTGGCGTGGTCGAACAGGGCGGGGTGCCCGGTGTCCATGCGCAGCCACCAGTTCCCCGGCAGGGCGGGGTCCTCGGCGAGCAGCACGGCGTCGGCGCGGTCCCGGCCGACGAGGTCCGCGGGCAGCGCGCGCAGCGCGGCGGGGGCCGGTGCGGCGACGGGGGCGGGGTCCGGGGCGCCTCCCCGGTGGCGGATGATGGCGTACTGGCGGGGCGCGAACGCGTCCCACTTCATGGTCGCCCGGCCCACGCGGCGACCGCCGATCACGAGCCATGCCGCGGACGCCATCCGGAACCGCCGGGAGTTGCCCGGCTCCCGGAACACCTGGATGTCGAGCGCGGCGTCGGCGCCCGAGCCGCTGTCACGCACCGGCTCCGTCAGCTGGAAGTCGAAACGGTGCAGGACGAACGCGTAGTCGGCGGGAACGTCGTGGAAGCGGTGCGAGAGGTAGATCCCGGCCTGCCGCATCGTCTCGGCGACGACCAGGGAGTCCCGGCCGCCGTCGGCACGGAGGTGGTGGAGCAGGTGCTCGTCGGGCCAGCGCAGCCGGACGGCGAACCGGTCCTCGGTGAGCCGCGCGGCGGACGCGAGCAGCACCTCGTGGTCCGCCATCTTGTGGACCATCGTCCGTGGGACGTGAACCTCGGTGGAACGCTTGGGGTGCGGAACGGAACCGAGTCTCATGGCAAGGTCGTGCACGTCTTTCCCCTCCCTGGAAGAAGCGGGTGACCTGGAACTCCCCCCGGTCACCGACCACTTGGCGGGTCGAAAATATACCTACGGGAAGGTATATTGCAATGGCGGTTCGGGGCTGGGGAGCACTGACCCGCCCGGAACGTGAGAGCTGCGAGGAGGCTCAACAGTGAATGCAGCAGGTAACAACCAGCGCAGGAACAGCAAGGCGGTGTTCCCGGAACCCGACAACTCCAGAGCGCCGGCCGCGCGCAGCGGACGCAGCCCCGAACTGCACCAGGAGCGGGCCGTCCAGACCCGCCTCCAGGTCCTGGAGGCGGCGGCGCTCCTGTTCGACCAGCGCGGGTACGCGGGCACGTCCATCAAGGACGTCGCGGACGAAGTGGGCATGACCAAGGGCGCGGTCTACTTCCACTACCCCACCAAGGAGGCGCTGACGATCGCGGTCGTCGAGGCGCACTACGCCCGCTGGCCGCTCCTGCTGCAGGCCGCGCAGAGCAAGGGGCTCGGCCCGATGGACACCCTCGTCGAGCTGCTCGACCAGACGGCGGCCACCTTCCAGGACGACCCGATCGTCCGGGGCGGCGCCCGCCTCCAGATGGAACAGCCCCTGCCCGAGGGCACCCTCCCCACGCCCTACGTCGGCTGGATCGAACTCCTGCGCCAACTCCTGACCGAGGCCCAGGAGGCCGGCGAACTCCGCGAGGGCATCACCCCCGACGCCGCCGCCCACACCCTGATCGCCACCTTCTTCGGCACCCAGCACATCGCCTCCCGCCTCGACCGCAGGGGGGAGTTGGTGCGGCGCTGGGCCGACACGCGTGAGCTGCTGTTCTATGCGCTGCGGGCCTGAACGGGCACAGGCGCGGAGGTGACCCGGCGCGCCCGCCAACCTGACGGCCGACGAGCCGGTGGGGGGCGCCGTCGCAGACCGCGCCGCTAAAGTCGGCGCGGGAACGACGCCACCTGGGGGGCCGATGCCGGCGAGGAACATGGACGCACCGCCCATCGTCTTCGTGCACGGAACGCGCTTCAGCGCGGCACAGTGGAGCCCCCAGCTCGTCACCCTCCGCAACGAGTTCCCGGTCGCCGCGATCGATCTGCCCGGCCACGGCGAGCGCGCGGCCGAGCCCTGGAGTCTGGCCACGGCCACGGCGATCATCGCTTCCGCCGTGGACGCGCTCGGCCGCGGTCCGGCCCTGGTCGTCGGGCACTCGCTGGGCGGATACGCGTCGCTGGAGTTCGCGCGGCGCTGCCCCGACCGGCTGCGCGGCCTGGTCCTCGCGGGGGCCAGCGCCTCCACCCGCTCCCCGCTGGCCGCGCCGTACCGGTGGGCCGCCGGGCTCGTCCCCCGACTGCCCGCGGACCGCCTCACCCGCTGGAACGACCGTTTGCTGTGGCGGCTGTACCCCCGCGACGTGGTCGAGGAGACCATCCGTTCCGGCTACGCCTTCCACACCCTGCCGGCGGCCTGGGGCGAGGTGCTCGGCCGCTTCGACGCGAGCGCGATGCGGTACGTGAAGGCCCCCGTGCTCATCCTGAACGGCGAGAAGGACACCGTGTTCCGCTCCGGGGAGGCGGACTTCGCCCGCGCACACCCACACACCCGCATCGAACTGATCCCGCGCGCCCGCCACTTGGCGAACTTCGACGCTCCGGAGGCCTTCACGGACGCCGTACGCCGCTTCGCCCGCGAACTGGCGGCCGCCGGCTGAGCACCCCCGAAGGACCACCGCCGGGAACGGGACGACCACCGGACGCCCGGAGCACGACGAAGGGCCCGCCCGGCCTTCTGCGGGGAGCGAGCACTTGTACTGCCGTTCCAACATTGGGGGCGGCGCGCGGCCCGTGCTGCGCGCCGCCGTCACCAGCCGGGGGACGACGGGCGACCCCGACGGCATGAGCCGCCTGCTGACCTCGGCCACCTCCGCGTTCACCGCCGCCGCCGAGTGCGGCAGGACGGCCGGGACGGGCACCACCACCCACGCGCCCTCCGCCGTCGAGGCGGCGGACCTCGACCGGGTCTGCGGCATCGACGGCTTCCGGCTCCCCCGGGCGCGGGGCCCCAACGGGCAGCCGGTGACCGCCCAGGTCAGCGGCTCGCTCACCCAGGATCTCCGCCCGCTCGACGCCTCCGAGCGCGCCGCCACTCATGTACCGGCCGCCCAGGAGTTCGCCGCGACGTTCGGGGGCGCGGCGCGCACAGCGCTGCGGTGCGGATGAGTCACGGGCGACCCCGAGCAAGCACGGAGGCGGCGCGTGTATCAGTCGTTCTGCCAAGGGCGCAGTTTCTCCGGGTTGCGGACCGCCCAGATGTTTCTGATCCGGTCGGCCACGATGTCGAACGCGAACACCGTCGCCAGGTGGCCCTCCTGATGCGCGATCAGGCCGGGCAGGTCGTTGACCGTGCACTCCGTGAAGGTGGTGCGCGCGCCGGTGACGCGGGCGATCTCGACGTAGGCGTGCGCGATCCGTTCGCCGCCGACGAGCGGGTCGAGGTGGGTGACGGCCAGGCCGCCGCCGTCCGCGGTCGCGGTGGCGTCCGGGTCGAGCAGGCCGATCAGGGCCTCGATGTCCTTGGTCTCCCAGGCCGTCGGGAACCGGGGTCGCTGCCGCCCGCGCCGGGGCGGCCGGTGATCCACTCCGTGGGTTCGGGCAGCGGTTCCGGTATCCACTCCCCCACGTAGGTCTCACGCCGGGCCCGCGCCGAGCCGAGCAGGTTCAGGCAGATGCGTCCCGCGACCTTCATCAGCCAGGCGCCGGGCGACTCGATGGCCCGTTGCTCGGCCGCGGACATGGCGTACCAGCGGGCGTAGGTCTCCTGCACGACGTCCTCGGCGTCGGTGAGGGAGCCGAGGAGCCGGTAGGCGAGGTTGGTCAGCCGACGGCGCTCGCTCATGATCGCGCCGAGCCTCGGCTCGTCGTCGCGGTGCTCGGTCCGGGTCGTGGTCATACCCGATACGACAACGCGACGCGTCGAAATGTCAGGCCATGGTCCGCCCGAACGCCATCACCTCGCCACCTCACACCACGCGGGGCCGTCTTGTCGTAACCGGTGAGGGCCACAACCCGAGCACGACGACACGACACATCACGACACGACACGACACAGAGAGGGCTTCCATGAAAGGCATCGACGACATCGACGACATCCGCGATATCCACGCCGTCCACGACTGCCAGGCCATCGCGGACCGCGTGAAGATCGAGGCCCTGCGCGGCGAGTTCACCGACGCGGCCATGATGCGCGACCGCCCCCGCCTCGCGTCGCTGTTCACCCCGGACGGGGTGCTGCGCATGCCGAACATCCCTGTCGAGCAGGTCGGCCGCGAGGAGATCCTGGCCGGGGGCGAGCGGTTGCAGAGGCAGTGGGACTTCTTCGTGCAGAACACGCACCCCGGCACGATCGTGCTCGACGGCGACGAGGCGAGCGGACGCGCCTACATCCAGGAGATCGCCCGCACGCTGAACGGGCGGCAAGGCATCAACCCGCCGTCTATCACGACCGTTACCGGCGTACGGACGAGGGCTGGAGGTTCGCCGAGCGGGTGTACGAGGTCCGCTACCTGGACACGTCGCCGCTCGCGGGTTCGGCGCCCGAGCCCGCGGCCCGCCCGGCGCCGTCCTGCACGGAGGCGGCGACGGATGCCCGCCTCGAACGGGTGGCGGACGCGCTGCGGGCCAACGGGTTCGCCGCCGAGGTCCTCCAGGGCGCCGCCGCAGCGCGGGTCCGCGTCAAGGAGTTGATCCCGGAGGGGGCCAGTGTGCTCACGGGGGCCAGTGAGACGCTGCGGCTGTCCGGCATCGACGACGACCTCAACGCCGGTGGGCGCTACGACGCCGTCCGCCCGCGCCTGCGCAACCTCGACCGGGCCACCGGCGCCTGGCCACCGCCCTGCGCCGCGTCGAGGAACACGCCCTCCCGCTGGAGAACGAGCGCGCCCGGGCCGCGTACGGGGTGCCCAGCGCCGTCAACCGGCTCCTCGTCCTGAACGCGGACCCCCGCCCGGGACGCGGCACCGTGCTCCTGCTCCGCGAGGCCATCGGGTTCTGAGAGCCCGGCCGCCTCCGCGACGGCCGCGTTCGGCCGCCCGGGTGAGGGCGGCGGGACGGCCCGGGGCGGGAAGGGGTCCGCGCAGGGTAGCCGTGGGAGGAAGAACCGGCAGGAGCGGTACCGCTCGTGTCTCGCGGGCCGCGCCAGAGAACGGAGAACGTATGACGACGCTGTACTCGTTCGCGCGGGAAGTGGGCCACCGCCTCAAGGTGCCGCTGTCGGCCGAGCCGGACAAGGCGGCGGCCCAGCTCAAGGAGCGCATCGAGGAACTCGGGCTGACGGACGATCATTTCCGGGTGAGCGTCGAGGGCGCCACGGTCGTCGTCGTCGGGGACTCCGCGATGCAGGACCAGAAGGAGAAGATCCTGCTCGCCCTCGGCAACGTGGAAGGCGTCACCGAGGTCGAGGACCGGGTCGCGGCGGGACAGGAGGACATCGCCCCGCGCTTCATCACCGTCCGGGACGGCGAGGCACTCGATGACGTCGCCGACCGTGCCTATGGCACCCCCGACGCCGTCAACCGGCTGCTGGCCGCCAACCGCCCCGTCGTGACCGGGCCCGGCGACATCGTCGCGGGTCTGGTCGTACGGGCCCCGGCGGCCTGACGCACCGTTCCCCGCGCGTGGCGTTCACTCGCCATCATTGCAATGCGAGTGCAGCCGCACGTTGCGTTGCACCTTAGCTCGTTGCAACGAAATAACTTCACTCACCTGGCCTTTTGCTCCTCGGATGCAATAAGTACGTTGCCAAGTCTATGAACGCAACGTAGCGTTTCCATCATCAGAAACAAGGAACGCGCATCCGAGGAGCCCACCATGCAGAACGTCGACACCCCCTCCCCCGTCCTCACCGTCCTCGACATCCCCGCCGGCCGCGTCGAGCTCGTCGCCGCCGACCGCGCCGACGCCACCGTGCGGGTCCTCCCCGCCGACGCTGCCAGGAGCCGCGACGCGCAGGCCGCGCAGGACATCACCGTCCAGTACGACGACGGAGTCCTGCGCGTCGAGGCGCCCGAGGCGAAGAAGCGGCTGCTCGGGCAGAGCGGGGCCGTCGTGGTCACCGTCGAACTGCCCGCCGGGTCCCGGGTCCGGGCGAAGGGCGCCGACATCGAACTGCGCGGCACCGGACCCCTCGGTGACGTCGACTTCGAGGGCGCGCGGGCCACGGTCCTGCTCGACGAGGTGGCGGGCGGCCGGCTGAGCCTGATGGAGGGTGACGTGACCGTCGGCCGCCTGGGCGGATCGGCCGAGATCAGCACGCAGAACGGCGACATCACCGTCACCGAGGGCGTCCGGGGCACGGTCGAGCTGCGCACCGAGTCCGGCGCGATCACCGTCGGCGCCGCCCACGGGGTCTCCGCCGCGCTCGACGCCCGTACCTCCTACGGCCGGGTGCACAACGCGCTCAAGAACGCCGACGCCACCCCCGGACTGACCGTCCGCGCCACCACCTCGTACGGCGACATCACCGCCCGCAGCCTCTGACCGCCGCACCGGTCGGCGCCCCCTCCCTCCCCCCCCCGCTCCCGAAAGGACACCGCCATGAAGTCGTCGACAGCGCAGGCGCCCGCACGCGCGGCCGCGTCCGCAGGGCCCGGGGCGATCGCCTCCTTCGTGCGGTTCGTGGGGCTCGGGGGCGGGGTCGGGGTCCTGGCCGGCCTGGCCGTGCCGGTGGTGGCCGAGGGTGCGGCGGTGCCCTGGGCGGTCGCCAACGCCGTCGTCACCGTCGTCTCGACCCTGATCTGCACCGAGCTGCACGCCCGGTTCACCTTCGCCAAGGGGCGCCGCGCCAGCCTGCGGGAGCACTGGCAGTCCGCCGGATCGGCGAGCGCGGCCTACCTGGCCACCAGCCTCGCGGTGCTCCTCCTGCACCTCGTGCACCCCTCCCCCGGCGCGCTGACCGAGCAGGCCGTCTATCTCGGCGCCTCCGGTCTCGCCGGTGCCGGACGGTTCCTCACACTGCGGCTCTACGTGTTCGCGACCCGTACCCGGACTCGTACGCGGACCCGTACTTGCTCTCGAATGTGGAGAAGCGGTTCGCCAGAACATGCGCAATCCGGTGGCTCGAAAGGGTTCTTGCCGGGTCCCGCGGGCGCCCGGGAGTGCGTGGGCGTTGCCTGACGGCCGGGCGGGAGTTAGTCAGGAGCCTTTGCAGCGCCGAGTAGGGAGCAGCAGTTGCTGGAGACGACCGCCGACCATGTCATCGACCTGCTGGTGCGGATGTTCCGGCTCACGCCGGGAGACGTACGTCCTGACGTACCGCTGTACCGGCTGCACATCGATTCGCTCGAACTGGAGGAGCTGCGGCTCATCCTGGAGGATGAGCTGAGCTGCGACCTGGAGGACGTGCACCTGACGTCCCGCAGCACCGTGCAGCAACTCCTCGACGTCGTCCGCGAGAAGGCGGCGGTCGCATGAGGCCGGGGACGCGGGGACCGTCCGCCGTCGCGGTCACCGGGATCGGGCTCGTGACCGCCGCGGGACGCAACACCAAGGAGACCTGGCACGAGGTCACCACCGCGCGCGTGCCCTCGGGCGTGCGCAGGCCGGAGTCGCTGCGGGACCTGCCGTGCGACTTCATGTACGTGGTCGACGGCCTTGATCCGGAGACGGAGCTGGGGCGGGAGATCCGGCTGATGGACCGTTTCGCCCAGCTGGCCGTGATCGCCGCGCGGGAGGCCGTCGCCGACGCCGGGCTCACCCCGGAGACCTGGGACGGCGCCCGCGTCGGCGTGGCGATCGGCTCGGCCCACGGCGGGCTGCGGTTCTACGACGAGCAGCAGGCCGTGCTCGACGGGCGCGGGCCCCGCCGGGTCTCCCCCAAGGTCGCGCCCGTGACCGTCCCCAACAACGCGGCGGGCAGCGTGTGCCGGGACCTCGGCGCGCGCGGCCCGAGCCTCGCGGTCTGCACGGCCTGCGCCTCGGGCAGCGACGCGATCGGCACGGCCCTGGACTGGCTGCGCGCCGGACGCTGCGACATCGCCGTGGCCGGCGGGGCCGAATCCCTGGCGTCGCGGCTCGTGTTCGCCGGTACGTGCCGGATGAAGGCGCTCTCCACGCGCGTGGACGACCCGGCCGCCGCCTGCCGCCCCTTCGACGTCGACCGGGACGGCTTCGTGGTCGGCGAGGGCGCCGGGCTCCTCGTCCTGGAGGACCCCGAGCACGCGCGGGCCCGCGGCGCCACCGTCCGGGCGCAGGTCGCCGGGTACGGGGCCTCCAACGACGCCCACTCCGCCGTCGCCCCCGACGAGCACGGGCGCGGCATCGAACGGGCGCTGCGCGACGCGCTCGCCGACGCCGGGGTCGCCGCCCGCGACATCGGCCACGTCAACGCGCACGGCACCTCGACCGTCATGAACGACCTCGTCGAGAGCGCCGCCCTGCACCGCGTCCTCGGCGACGGCCCCCTCGTCACGTCCACCAAGGCCATGACCGGGCACGCCCTGGGCGCCTCCGGCGGCATCGAGGCCGCCCTCACCGCGCTCGCCCTGGAGGCGCAACTCGTGCCGCCCACGGTCAACCTGGACGTCCAGGACCCGGCCGTGCCCGTACAGGTGGTGGCCCGGAACGCCCGCCCCGCGCGCCTGGAGTGCGCGGTGTCCACATCGCTCGGATTCGGGGGCCACAACGCCGCCCTCGTGCTCGCCCGTGCCTGAGGTGAAGGAACGCATGCTCACGGAATCCGTCCGCTCCCTGACCGTGGACGGGCTGTCCTACGCCTACCGGACCGTGCGGACGGGCACGGCGACGACCGAGCCCCTGGTCGCGCTCGGCGGCGCGTTCCAGGGCATGTACGACTGGGCGCAGATGGAGGACGCCCTCACCGACGTCGCGGACCTGGTCACCACCGACCTGCCGGGCGCGGGCAGCTCCGACATCCTGCGGCCCGAACACGGCATCGAGCTCCTGGACGCGGCGCTCGAAGCCGTCATCGACGACCTGGGCGTCCCGCGCGTCAACCTCTACGGCTACTCCTACGGTTCCGTCATCGCCTACCGGTACGCGCAGCGGCACCCCGAGCGCTGCGCACGGCTCGTGCTCGGCGGCGTCCCCGCCCGCGTCACCGACACGGCGATCGCCCGCGGCAGGGACGCGGGGCGGCTCATCGCCGCCGGGGATCTGGAGCGGTTCGCCGACGGGATCGCGGCGGAGATGTTCTGCCTGGACGAGGAGCGCTACGTGCACCGCCGCGACCTCGCCCTGCGCTTCTTCCGGCGCTCCCTGCTGCGCGTCGCCCGGCGGCCGCACGGCGACCACCTTCTCGGCCACGCCCTGGGGATGCACAACAACCCCGTCGGCGGTCTCACGGGCGTACCCGCGCTGGTCTTCGGCGGCGAGCACGACACCATCACCACCCTGGAGCAGCAGCGGGTCTTCGCCTCGTCGATCGACGGCAGTCACTTCCTGACGGTCCCCGACTGCGACCACATGATGATGCTGGAACGCCCGGACGCCGCGATCGCCCTGGTCACCTCCTTCATCACGGACACCCCGGCGCCCGCCCACGCGCTGCGCCCGGTACCGCGTATCGCTCAGCGCGACCGCCGGGGCCGGTCCGCCGCACTCGCGCAACCCGTCACGCAACGGAACTGACGGGGACCGGGGAGGCGTCCCTCCCCGCATGCAAGATCGATACCTGTATCTCGCCCGGCACGGCGCGGCCGTCTCCGAGGAGGGCGGCCTCACCGGGGCCGGGCGACGCCAGGCCGAACTGCTCGGGCGGCGGCTGCGCGGCGTCCCGCTCGCGGCCGTGCACCACGGGCCGCTGCCCCGCGCCGCGGAGACGGCGCGCCTGGTCGCCCGCGAGCTGGACGGGGTGCCGCTGCACGCGTGCGAGGCGGCCGGGGACTACGTGCCCCACGTCCCCGGGCGCGACGAGTTGCCGTCCGCTTCGGCCGACGGTCTGCTGGCGCGCCTCGCCCCGGTGACGGAGCGGGAGCGGGCGCACGGCGCGGAGCTGGCCCGGCGCGCTCTCGCCGGCTTCACCGGACCGGCCGACGGCTCCGCGGGGGACGCGCCCCGGCACGAGCTGGTCGTCACGCACGCGTTCCTCGTCGCCTGGCTGGTCCGGGCCGCCCTGGACGCGCCCGCCTGGCGGTGGCTGGGGTTCACGCCCGCCAACGCGGCGCTGACCGTGATCCGTTACACCGGGACCCGCCCGGCCGCCGTCCTCGCCTACAACGACCAGGGCCACCTTCCCGAGGACCTGCGCTGGACCGGCGTCCCCGCCCCGCTCCGCACGCCCTGAGCCCATGAAAAAAGCTCAACGTCGCACACGGGGGGATGCGACGTTGAGCGAGGTCCACGCTAGCCGGGTCGGGGTGCCTTCCTGACCCGGGTTTCGCGCAGACGGCGGGAAATGATCCACCGGAAGCCGTGTACGCGGGCAGTCTCGGCGGTGGCGTTCACCGCATATGGCCGAAATCGGGGGTTCAGGAGCCAGCGGGCACTATGTCCGCGGTGCCCTGGGAGCGGGCGGTCTTCTCGCCGACCTTGCCGGGTTCGATCGTGCTCGGGTCGACCGCTTCGAGGGGCGCGCCGACGATGTACGGGCAGTCGGGGTCCTCGGGGCAGTTGGGCCGGTCGTGCGGCAGCAGGTAGAAGGTGCGCCGGGCGAAGAGGCCGCTGTCGGAGCTGCGCGGGGCGCGCGGGGTGAGGTTGGTGTAGCCGATGAGGCGGCCGTCGCGCTCGTAGCGCGGCTTGCCCTTGCGGGTCCTGACCTTGTCGAGGGCCTGGCGTACGTAGTCGAGATCTTCCGGGTCCTCGAGCCAGACGACCTCGGCCTCCTGGGCGAGATCGCCTTCCTGCGGCATCGCGCTCATCGGGCCTCCTGTGTCCGGGCGGCCGTGCGGCGGCCTGTCCTTGTGGTGTGCGAGCGGCTCTGACCTGCGCGGGCGGGGCGCGCGCGGTCACGGCGGCACACTCCATCGTACGGTCGGCCGGTGGGCGCTCCCAGTGCGCCTGAGATGCTCACGGTGCCTTTCCTGCCTGAATGTCGCTTTCGTCGGGATGCTCGGGAAGCAGGGCGAGGCCGGGGTAGAGCTTGGACGCGTTGCTTTTGATCATCTCGGCGGGTGAGGCCAGGCCGAGCTCCTGGCGGATGCGGCTGGCGAAGGCGCGCGGCGTGGAGGCCCGGATGGACTCCTCGAAGCACCAGCGCCCGTAGGTCTCGTAGAGGAGCTTCTGCTCGACGCGCAGGTCGGCGTCGGCGCCCTTCACGCAGCGTTCGCCGATGAAGCGGCCGATATGGTCCTCGGTCGTCTCGTAGGCGGCGGTGGCGATGCGTACGGAGGCGGGCCCGGTGAGCGGGTCGCGGGTGGCGAGGTACTGCTCGGCGCCCTCGATGAGCCACTGCAGGATGCCGGGTCCCTCGTCGGCGACGAGCTCGGCGGCAAGGTTGTCGATCTTACGTTCGTTGGGTACGCGGCGCTCGAACGGGATGATCCTCATGCGCCGCCAGAAGGCGTGCCCGCCGGTGCCGACCTCGGGGCGGTGGTTGCCGAGCAGCCAGAGCTTGTGGGTCGGGGTGAAGGTGAAGAAGTTCTGCCGCATCCGGCGGGCCGTGATGGTGTCGCCGCCGGTGAGGAGCTTGACGCGGGCCTCGTTGAACTTGTCGTTGGGCTTCAGCTCGCTGCACACGACGATGCGGCGGCCGTGCAGCTCCGTCAGCTCGGTGGAGTGCTCGGTGAACTTGCCCTTCTCCATGAGGAAGCCGAGCGGGGCGGCGTTGGCGTAGTCGCCGAGGATCTGCATGGCGACTTCGAGGAGCACGGACTTGCCGTTGGCCCCGGAGCCGTAGAGGAACGGCATGACCTGCGCGCCCACGTCACCGGTGATCGAGTAGCCGAGCAGCAGGTGCAGGAAGCGGATGACTTCCTGGCCCTTGTCGTCGTCGCCGAAGGTGTCGGTGAGGAACCGGGTGAAGCGCGGGATCGGCATCTTCTGCGGGGCGACGGCGGTGGCCCGGGAGTGCATGTCGGTGAGCGGGTCGGGCTTGCGCAGGGTGCCGGTGCGCAGGTCGACGACGCCGGCGGGGGTGCACAGGGCGTAGATGTCGCCGTCGAGGACGTCGGGGTCCAGGCGCAGGCCGGGGGCGGCCTGCGCCTGGAACAGCAGCGCCTTGAGGCCGGTGGTCGACTCGGAGTGGCGGCGGTGGGCGGCGAGTTTGGAGGCGGTGAACCGGCCGCTCGGGTCGTGCTCGGCAAGTTGCTCGGCCATGTCACCGGCGGCCCAGACGGCGGCCTCGTCGCCGCCGGTGAGCTTCCAGCGGTAGGTGTCCCAGGAGTGCCAGCCCATGCCGATGACGTAGCGGAACTGGTCGCGGTAGAGACGGGCGAAGAGCTTGGCGTTGCCCCGGTCGGAGAGGGAGTCGGGGAGGAGTCCGTCGGGGGCCGGGACGGCCGCCTGGGGGGCCGCGGGGGCCACTTCGAGCGTGGCGGTCGCGGCGGCGGGGCGGGCCTCGGTCTGCTGGGCGGGCAGGCTCGGGCCGGGCGCGGGCTCGGGCGTGCCCGGCGTGTCGAAGTCGAACGCCTGCTGGCGGATCTGTTCGGCGGCCGTTTCGGCGTCGAAGCGGATGTGCTGCTCGGCGCTCATGAGCGTCCTCGGGGGTGGAACGGGCGCGGGGCGCCTGCGGACAGAGCGGACTCGATCGTGGACGCGCGCGGGTCTCGCTCGGGGGCGCCTGGCTCCGGGCGGGGGCGCGTGAGGGTGGGCCCGTCGCCGGGAGGGTCCGGGACCGTTGCCGGTGTCGCGGACTCGCGGGCCAATGGATCGTCCTTGTCGGGCTGTTCGGGGCGTACGGGAGGCAGGGTCCCCGGCAGGGAAGACCTGGTCGGGGCGGGTGCCGGCGGGATCAACGGGGCTGAAGGGGCTCAGCTTTCAAGTTGACGGCCCGAGCGTAGCCCACGGTGACGGGGTCCCGAGGGAGGGGGCTTTGCGTGTCGGAACCTTCAGCCCCTTCAGCCCCACACCTGCGCGCGGGGCTACGGGGCTGAACCGCGTCCAGACCCGCGGGAGGGGCTCAGCCCCTTCAGTCCCGCACCGAAAAATAGCAGGTCAGACGGGGTAAGCCCAAAGGGTACGGGGCTGAAGGGGCTGAAGGTCGTAGTTATCAGCTGGCTAGAGCATGGAGGTCATACAAGCATCTTTACAAGCACTCTTATACGCGCGCGCATAGGAACACTCTCTCCACAGGTGATAACTACAGGTCTCAGCCCCGTCAGCCCCGCTCCTCGCGGGAGCACCGCTCTGACCTGCGGCTTTACGGCGGGGCTGAAGCGGGGCCGAACGCCCCGGCGGGCTTCGGCCCCGTTCAGCCCCGCGACAGGCCGGGCGCGGCGCCGGGTTACCACGTACGCATGACATCGACTCGGGTGCGCGTACGCCCGGGACCACCACCGGGCTCGCACCTGCCACAACCTGGAGCTTCAGCCCCGTCAGCCCCGTACTCCTCGCTAGACCCTGTCTGACCTGGGCGTATGGCGGCGGGGCCGGAGGCGTGGGCGTAGGGCTCGAACGCCTGAACTGCCGTGCGGCGCCGCACCGGGGCCCGCCGCGCACCGGGCAGGGGCGGGCACGGGACAGCCGAGGGGGCCGACGGCGTCCCCGATGATGAGGACCGCCCGCGCAACTGATCATTCAACGCTCGGAGTACGTACATGGCGATGGATGCCCCTACGCAGCAAGACCGCGACCGCGGCGACGACGGCCGCGATCAGGACCGTGAGCACGACCGCGCCGCCGGGCGGGTGTGGGTGCTGCGCCTGGACCCCGACGGCCGCCCCGCCGCCGGGACGGTCAAGCTGTCCTGCTCGCGGCCGGCCTGCCAGGACCGGCGGCTCCCCCACGCCGCCGCGGGCCGCAAGGCCGCGGTCGACCACGTCAACCAGCACCTCTCCCAGATCCGTGACGGCGGCGGCCCGCGCGGCGACGCGCTGTGCGGCTGCCGCGCCGCCGACTGCGCGTGGCACACCCCCGATCCGGGCCCGCTCCCCGGCCGCCGCGACACCGCGCGGCCCGTCGCCCAGGCGATGCGGTGCGGCGGCCCCATGGTCCTCTCGGTCTACGCGGACCGGGCCGGGCGGCTGTGGCGGATCGCGGAGACGTGCGCCCGCTGCGCCGCCGCCACCGGCGGCCGGGTCCTGGACACGGCCCCTCCCCCGGCCCCCTCGTCGCACCACAGGGCCGGGCCCGGCCGGGAGGGCGCCGGGAGCTCTGAAACCGCACCGGACGGCGTCACGGCGGTCTTCTCGGACCACCGCGGCCCCTCCCCCGCCCCGTCGGCGTCCGCAGCGCCGCTGTTCAGCTCACCGACCCCCGCTGCCGCGGCCGGCCCCGGTGCCGCCGACGTGCCCCGCGCCCGGGGCACCACCCCGGCCGGTATGCCCCGGCGGGCGCGGCGCGGCGGGAAGATCGCCCAGCGGACCGTGCCGCACGACCTGCGGCCCGACGCCCTGCGGGTCGAACTCATCGAACTCGGCGACGCGTTCCGCGCCTACCAGAAGTGCGCCGAACCCGATCTCGCGCGCCTTGCGCTCCTGCACGAGCGCAAGGCCCAGGCGTTCGCCTCGTGGGCCGACGTCACCGGCGACCGGTCGCTGCGGGCCGAGGCGCAGCGCGCCAGGAGCGCCGCGCAGACCACGCGGGAGATGTACGAGAACCGGGTCGGCCGCCCCTTCGACGGCGCGGGCGGCGAGGGCGGGCCCGTGGTGGAGCGGCTGCTGACCCGGGGTCAGGCCGTCCAGGCGCGGGCCGTCATCGACCACGTACGGGACCACACGCCGTACCCCGACGCGGAGGCGCGTCTCGCGGTGCTCCTGCTCACCCTGCGGGCCGCGCGCGCGGGGACCGGGAACGTCACCGGGCAGGACGTCACCGGCTGGCTCCTGGACGAGGCGGAGCAGGTGTGCGAGCGGCTGGTGGCGGCGGGCTGGCTGCGGCTGCCGGGGAGCATCGCGGAGTTGCTGGAGTCGCGGCCGGAGGACCCGACGTCCTTCACCGTTCCGACGCTGCTGCCGACGGAGCCGCGCCCGTTCACCTTCGGCAAGTCGACCCGCTCACGGCTTTCGGGGTGGGCGCAGCGGACGGTGGGCGACCGCAAGATCCGCAAGAGGAAGCTGGGCGCCACGTGCCGCCTGCTGGCCCTCTACACGGCCGCCCACAGCGCGTTCGACGGGACGCTGAGGCGACCCGGGCCGGACGTGTCCGACGAGAACGACCGGGACGACCGGGAAGGGCACAGGGACGGGGCCGGGGGCGGCGGGACGGGCGGCCTGGCCCTGGACCAGGCCGCCGTGTTCTGCGCCCTGACCGCAGATCAGGTCGCCGAACACGCCGAGCTGCTGGTCACCGCCGACTGGCTCGCCGAGGCCGAGGTCGACACGGCGGCAGGCCGCCTGCGCGGCAGACTCTCCCAGCGAGTGCTGCCGCTGGGCGCCCTGGTGTAGCGGGCGCCCAGCGGCAGCGCCGCCCGACGGAGAGGAACGAGAGGCTACGCGTCCCGGCGGCCGGGCAGGTACTGGTCAAGGACGACCGCGAGGAACTTGGTGTGGTCCGGAAGGCCGGACTCGGCGACCAGCTGGTCGATGATCCCCTTCTGCGCCCGCGTCGGCTTGTACTGCAGCTGGACGGGGCCGAGGCCGCGCAGGTCGGAGTCGTCGGGCTTCACCGTCACGGCGAACAGCTTCGACTGGAACTTGGGCTCCCGGCGCGCGTCCTGGACGACCTCCGCGATGCCCTTCTCGGCGGCCGCCTCGACGGCGAGCAGCACGATCTGGGTGTGCGTGATGTCGTTCTGCTTGCGGTACTTGCGAAAGCGCGCGGCGACGTTCTGCGACACGTAGAACCCGACGGGCTTGGCCGTGTCCGCGTCGCTCAGCGGCTCCGGCGCGGGCTCCGGGGCGCTCTGCCGTGCGGGCTGCGGGATGACCGTGGCGGGCGCCGCGACGGCCTGCGCAGCGGGAGCGGCGGCGGGCGCGGGCGCGGCCGCGGGTGCCGGGGTGGCCCAGCCGGCCAGCGCCGAGGACGGTGCCCCTCCCCCGCTGAACAGGTTGCCGACGCCTTCGTCGGACATGCTCTGCTCGTCGTCCTCGTCAGTGCGCTTCTTGCCCTTGGGCGGGGTCATGCGGCGGCTTCCTTCCTCAGCTCGAGAGCCCGAGCGAACATCTCTTCGGTGAATCCTTCATAGTCGGCCGTCAGGCCCTCGACGGTCTCCGGCACGGACCGGTCCCCGTCCCTGCGCCGGTCGGCCAACTCCTGCACGAGCAGGCCCCGCTTGCGGACGAGCCGTGCCACCGACTCCGTGTGTCCGATGAGGTGCTTGAACATGTGCGCGTCCTCGCCGAGCACCTTGCGCACCTGCTGGCGTACGTCGGCGTGGATGCCGGTGTACGTCCGCCCCGTGTCGAACAGCAGCACGCCGAGCAGTTCCAGGTGCGGGTTGAGCTGGCTGACGAACCGAACGTAGGAGAACTCCAGGCCGATCTGGGCCAGGCCGTCCTCCGCGCCGCCGTCGCTCTTGACCGGGATGACCAGCCAGCGCGCGGTCGACAGGGCGAGCCGCTGCAGGGACGGGTTCTCCGGCGGGGTGTCGAGGATGATGATCTGGTACTGGTGCGCGATCGGCAGCAGGCAGTGCAGCAACCGCAGGTAGGCGTGCGGGCCTTCCTTCGCGAGCAGCGTGTGGAAGAAGATGCCGAACTCGTCGCCGAGGGCCGGTCCGCCCATGACGACGTCGAGGTTCTCCCGCACGTTCTCCCGCGGCTTGAGCGGGGTCCCGGTCCTGAGCGACTCGAGGAGGCCCGCGCCGCCGTCGTTCCATTCGGCCCGCTTGTAGCCGAGCTCCCGGGCGATGTTGCCCTGCGCGTTGCAGTCGATGATGAGCGTGCGCAGACCGCTGCGCGCCGCCTTGCCCGCGGCGTTGGCCGAGACCGACGACTTCCCGACGCCGCCCTTCCCGTTGCCGAACATGAAGATGTGCGACAACGACGCCCACGGGATCGGAGGCAGCTGCGTGTGGCTGCCGGGTGCTGCGAAGGGACTGGACATGGGTCCTCTCAGTCTGTTCAGGCCCGAACACGGGTGAAGGCACGGATGGCCCGGGTAAAGGTATGTCGCTTTTGAGGTTGTTCGTGCGGCGAAAACTTCTCTCAGAACGATCCTGCGCTCAAAAACGCTCCGACACGGTGCCGAGTACCCCCTGGAACCCCTCCGTGGGGCTCCCTGAACGCCGCCGGACCACCGAAACAGCAGGCCACAGGGGGTGCGCTCGATAACAGCCACACATGTGCGCCCATGGTGCTCACCACCTGCTCTCTCACTGGTCCACCTACCTTGCCCCACACCGCTGTCCGAGTGTCCTGTCCTGCTTGGTGCACATCTGACGCCCCCGCAGAACCAGTCATGTTCGGCAGAGTTGTGGCGCGTGGGGATCGTCAGACTAGCAGGGGTACGTACGCACCCGTGAGAGGACACACCGACCTTCTGGCACGCGGGCGAAGAGGCGGGTGAGTTGTGGTGCCGGGGGGCGGGCCTGGTACCGGGTCAGTACCCGTGCGGATGCAGGGGCTTGCGGCGCCGCTGGTACGGCTGGGAGCAAGCACGCCGGTCCACTGGTGGGTGGGCGGTCGGGGCGCTCGGCGCATACGCGGGGATGTGGCGGGGCCGACCGGTCCTTGGGTGTGCCGGGGCGTGGGATGGCGTGCCCGCTCCCCTGTTCGCGGGGCGACTTGGGGTTGGGCTTGCAGTTGTGGTTGCGGTTCGGCTTGCGTACGGGTTTGTGGGCCGGGTCGGCTGGGGGCGGTGGAACCTGCCTGCTGGCCTGCGCGGTGGGGTACTTGCGGTGAGGCAGGCGGACGGGGTGGCTGGTCCGTGGGGCGTCAGGTGCGCGGGTGGGCTCGTACGCCGGTCCGCCGCTCGATGGGCGAGTAGGCGCGGGGTCCTGCGCGCAGGTCCATCGGCGTGCGTGCCTCGCGGTGCGTGGGCCGTTCCGCTGGCCGTCTGACGGGCGGTGGGGTGAGCAGGGAGGCTGTTCCCTTGGCGGGCGTGTTGGCCTGTCGGCCCGTCAGCGGGTAGGCAGCCGAGTAGGTCCGCAGATGAATTGGGGAACCTGTGCGCGCTTTCCTTTGCGGTTCGGCCGCGAAGTCGACGAACAGGCCGGTGCGCGCGCCGATGCACGCTCTGGTGCTTGTGCCTGCGCACCTTTGCATCCGCGATCCGGTGTACGAACTCGCCCGCGTACAGACCCGGGAACTCATGACCGGCTTGATCACTGCTTGCATGGGCGCTCGGACAGGCGCTCCGGCACATGTGCCGACAGGGACACTGACCTACAGGCCCGCCCGCAAACTGATTCACCTCGGGGTAGCGATGCCAGTCAATACCCGGGCCTTGGTCCGCATGTACGTAGCGGCCTGCTTCAAGGCATGGACCGTTACCTGACAGTTGGCAGGTGTCGAGGTCGAGAGCAAGGCTGCGTGCACGGCGTGATTCACCGCCTTGCTTCAGATTTGCACGCAAGCTTGCTCCCATGTTTGCAGCGATGTTTGTTTTGCCTGGTCAGAGGCCGTTTTTCAGGTCAAGTTCGCTCGCCAGCTTACGCCATGAGAAATCGGTTGGAGGGTAATCGGCTCGGCGTGATGATCCATCACCTGACGCTGCGGTGGTGGGTCAGGAAGGTGCCCCGTCCTGGATGGGTGCGGGGTAGGTATCGCATGGATAGGGCTCAGCGTTGGTGTCCTATCCCAGCTTCTTGCATCCGGCTGGGGCAGGGGCCTGATCATCCAGGTAGCTGTCTTGCCAGTGACGGCGTCGCGGGGGCAGACGGGCGCTGCATGTGGGGGACCGGCAGGGCTGAGGCGTGTCTCGCCTGCGGTTCTGAAGCGCGCGGATAAGTTCCGAGACGCGTCACCGTTGCTGCCGGTGTTCGCGGTTGGCCTTGCTCAAGCCGCTGGTCCGTGCAACGCCTTGAACGAGCGCGGCTGGCTTGCTCATAACGCTGCTCAGGTCGCCTGCCCAAAGGTGCGTGACGGAGCCAGCCGGAGATGCCACTTGCGGCTGCGGGACTGGGCAGCCCTGCTTCGTGGTCCGGCTGGCTGCGAGGGGAGGAGGGCGGGCGGAGCTCGTGTGCGCCCGGCTGTCGCGGTGGCTCCCGGTCGGCCGACAAAACGGGGCAGCGTCGTCGACAGTCGGGGGATTCATTGGGGCTTGCGTGCGCTGACCACGGGCTCGGGGCCTGCAATGGTGCGCGGCGTGCTGCCGACATCTCCTGGCGGCTCAGCGAGCCGGATGCACGAGAGACACCTCGAACTCGGCCGTAGCGAGCAGCCCGTATTCGGCGGTCGGAAACGGCAGCGGCACGCGGCACGGCCCGGAGACGCAGCGTCCTGGCGCGTACGGACGCCGAGATCGCTTCAGCGGGGCCGCAGCAGCATGGCCGCCCGATGTGCGCAGTGAAGCTCGTCCAGCCTCGTCGGGCTGGGCGGGTGTCCTCCGCGACGCGCACACCGGCCGAAGCCGCGCCGGCAGCGCTCCCGCCGATGTCAGCGGACCACGGCGCCTCCTCCGTCGACCGGAACAACCACCTGCGGTCGGCAGGAGCCACGAGGCAGCCCAGTGCTTGCTCAGCGACGCGGCACCGCCACCCTGTACGCGCACAACCCGGTGATGCTCTCTGCGCGCGCCCTCCCTGGGTGCAAGGGCGTGACGTCGATCCGTGCCATCCGCGACTCCCCGATTCCTCCCGGATGACGGCCTGGCTCGGAGCAGGGGCGGGGGAGGAGGACCGAACTCGTCCTCGAACGAACCCGCGCTCGCGCCACGTCCGAGGACCCGACCGGCGCGGGCAACGCGGCGGCACCCCGGCATCGGCGGTCAACTCGGACTATCCCGTCAGGGGGCGCGCGCCGTGTTGACCCTCGGCCTCGAACTGTCGACACAGCAGCCGCCCAGGCCGCCGGAGCCCGACCGACCCGAACGAGGGACCTGAAGCGGCCCGGGCCGCGGGAGACCCCTCGCGGCTGCCTCTCGCGGCCCCGGCCGGCGTCGCAGTCAGAGGCCGATCTGCCCGTGAAGTCCGGACGCCCCAGACCCGGCGGGACGCTCATGGGCTCCGGAGTGGATCGTCCGAAGCCCGGTTTCGCGTTTCCTCGTCGCCGCTCTCAGAGGCTCTGAGAGAATTGTTTGAGCTTTCAAGTAATAGTGGGGCGGGGGGCAAGCGTGGGCGGGGGAGGAACGGGCAATCTCGGTTCCGTTCCGCGTCGCCACTCCTGGCTGTAGTCCCTCGGTGACCCTCAGCGGCCCTCAGTGGCGTTCTGCGGGCCTCTCATGCCCTCTCGGGCGTCCCGGGGCCCGGGAGGGGCTCGGGGGCGTTCCTGGCGGCTCAGGGGGCTTCTGAGGCTGACGGGGTTCTTCCGGAGCCCCTCAAGAGCCGCCCCGCACCCAGGCGGCCCCTGCAACCACACCGCCCGCAGCACCCGCAGCATCCACAGCGCCCGCAGCACGACCCGCACCCCGGCCCCGGTCCCGGCCCCGGCCGCGCAGCCAATGGGTCCAGACCACTTCGCCGCCCCGCGCCCGCCACCCTCCGCCCGCCCAAAAGACGGCCCAGCCACGGGACTGAAGCGGGCGCGCCGTTCGGTCCCGCTTCAGTCCCGCTTCAGTCCCGTTCAAGAAAGCCCAGGTCACAGCCTTGCGCCCGGGCCGGTCTGGCTTTTTACGGGACTGACGGGACTGAACCCCCTTGTTCCTAATCATGTGTGTGTGCGTATATGCGCGCGTACGTAAGGAACACATAAGGACACGTACGTAGCTTATAAGGGGGAGGCTCAGTCCCGTCAGTCCCGTGATTTTTGGGGGGAACCGCTCTGACCTGGGCTTTCGTCTACGGGACTGAAACGGGACTGAAGCCCGTGCGGGACTGAACGGGTCCGGGGGAGTGCTTCAGTCCCGTGGACCGACGCCCGGGATGGGGCTGTTAGCCGGGAATGCGCGGTATGCCCGTACGCGGGACTGACGGGACTGTAGTTTCGACGACGCGCGGGGGCATACTGGGCGGGCCCTCGGGTGCGCTAGTCTCGGCAGCGCATTGTCGGAAACTCAGTCCCTTCAGTCCCGTTGGCCGTCGGGAGACCCCCGCTGGCCATAGGTTTTGTCAGGAACTGGGCGGCGACCAGCCAACCTTTGACCAAGGACTTCCGAGGACTAGTAGTGCCGCGTCAGCCAGCGCCGAGCCCGCCGGCCCCGGAGGGGGCCACGGAGCAGCCCCACGCTGTCGCCCGCTGGTGCGCACGGGCGGGGTGGCCCGTGCATCCGCTGGCGCCCCGGCAGAAGACGCCCGCCGCCAACTGCGAGGCCTGCAAGGTGGCCAGGCACGCCCCGGCGGAGTGTCCCTGCATCCGGGCCGGGCGCTGGTGCCACGGCTTCCACGCGGCCACGACGTCCCTTGAGCGGATCGACGCCTGGTGGGGCGCGCAGCCCAGGTTCGGGGTCGGGGTCTCCTGCGGGCCCGCCGACCTCGTCGTCATCGACGTGGACGCGCACGCCGCGCAAGTACCGGACCGCTCCCGCCTGTTGCCTGGTATCCCGATCGGGCCGAAAGTGGATCTAGCCGGTCTGGCCACCGGTTTCGACACGTTGGCACTGCTGGCCGCGCTGCGGGGGTTGCCCTCTCCTGCCGAGGACGAGGGCACGCTGCGCATTCGAACACCATCCGGGGGGCTGCACATCTGGTACCGAAATCCGCATCCGGGGACCCGCTACAAGTCGTCCACCGGATCGAGCCCGAGAACAGCCCTCGCCTGGCAGGTCGACGTCCGTTCGGACAACGGTTACATCGTCGCGCCCGCGACCCGTACGAGCGCGGGGCGCTACACGCGCGTCGGGGAGGCCCGTACGCCCGCCCCGCTGCCGCCGTGGCTCGCCGACGAACTCGCCCGCACCGGGCATGTTCCCGGGGCTCAGGAGCCGCCTCAGGCCCGTTCCGCCGCCCCGGTGGCCACACGTGTGCCGAGGCGGCGCGCACCGGCCGCCGCCGGCCGGATCCTGGAGCCGCTGCTCGCGGAGGTCACGGCCTGTGCGGCGACGCCGGAGGGGGCCAGTTTCACGGAGAAGCTGAACCGGGCCGCGTACGCCGCGGGCGGTCTGGTGCACGGCGGGCACCTCGCGGAGGCCGAGGTGCGTGACCTGCTGGCGGCCGCGGCGCGACAGGCCCGGCCGCACCAGGAGCGACGCAACCTCGCCGTCATCGAGTCCGCGCTGTCCGCAGGCGCCCAGCGCCCGTTCCACCCCCGAGGACGCTCATGAGCAGCGACGAGCAGCCACCGCCACCCCGTTTCGACGCTGTCGCCGCCGCCGCGCAGATCCGGCAGGAGAGCTTCGACCTGCGCCTGGACGGGGAACTGGACGCCGTCGGCGACGACGGCGACGGCGGCGATGTCGGCGACCTCGGCGGCCTCGGCCCGGACGGGGAGCCGGACCGCGCCGGGCGCCGCCCGTCCGGCGTACCCGCGCAGCAGGACCGGTCCCGCGCCACGGACGAGGGCGAGGTCCCGGTCGAACACGCCGCCGTCGTCGACGAGCGCGTCCCCGACGACGGGCTGTTCCCCGACGAGCTCACCGACCGCGGCAACGCCAAGCTGTTCGCGCGCCTCTTCAGCGACCGCTTCCGGCACGTCGAGGGCCTCGGCTGGTACTGCTGGGAGCAGTACCGATGGAAGCGCACGGGCGGCGAGAAGGCGGCGCTGTGGGCGGCCGGTGACATGGCCGAGCAGATTCCGGCCAGCGACCCGCGCGGCCTGTTCAGCAACCGCGACCTGCTGATGCACCGCAGGCGTACGCAGTCCACCGCCGGCATGAAGGCGCTCCTGCACCAGGCGCAGGCCGCGCCCAGCCTGAGCCTGGACCCCGACGTCCTCGACGGCGACATCTACGCCCTGTGCACCCCGGCCGGGGTCGTCGACCTGAAGACCGGCGCCCTGCGCAAGCCCGACGCGCTCACCGACATGCACTCGCGCGCCACGACGGTCGCCCCGCAGAAAATGCCGATCCCGCGCTGGGACCGCTTCCTGCGCGACACCTTCGGCGACGACGAGAAGGGCCTGGAGACCACGCGCTTCCTGCATGTGCTCCTCGGCTACTCGATCACCGGCGACGTCGGCGGCCAGGTGCTGCCGTTCCTGTACGGCTCCGGCGCCAACGGCAAGTCCGTGCTGCTCGACGTCATGACGCAGGTGCTCGGCGACTACGCCAACGCCGCGCCGCCCGGGTTCCTCATGGAGAAGGGCAAGTTCGCCGAACACTCCACCGAACTCACCGAGTTGCACGGGCGGCGGATAGTGGTGTGCAGCGAGCTGAAGCCGAACGACAAGTTCAACGAGGCCCGGGTCAAGCTCCTCACCGGCGGCGACAAGATCACCGCCCGCCGGATGCGGCAGGACTTCTTCTCGTTCACGCCGACCCACAAGCTGTGGCTCCTGGGCAACCACCGCCCCGAGGTCGGCACCGGCGGCCACGCCTTCTGGCGCCGGATGCGGCTGATTCCGTTCGAACGTGTCGTGCCCAACGAGCGAAAGATCGACAACCTTGCCGTGGAGCTGGTCCGCGACGAGGGCCCCGGCATCCTGCACTGGCTCATCGAGGGCGCCAAGCGGTACCTCGACACCCGCGACCCGCTGCACGGCCCCGTCTCGGTGCGCCTGGCGACGGCCGCGTACGAGACGACCGAGGACCACATCGGCCGCTTCATCGGCGAGTGCTGCACCAAGGGCGAGGACGGCCGCCCCAACCCCGACCTGCGGGTGGAGCAGAAACTGCTCTACGAGACGTACTGCCGCTGGTGCGCCGACGAGTCCATCAGGCCCTCCTCCAGCCGCGCCTTCGCCAGCCGCATCCGGCAGGACCTCGGCCTGGCCTCCCCGGCCGAAATGATCAAGAACAACGACCGCAAGCTCTACCCGGGCCTCGCCCTCCTGCCCGACGGTGCGCACGGCGCGCACCCCGACTCGAACACGCAGAGTGGGGGAGGAGGCCGGTGAGACGCGTGAGGCCTGACATCGCCCTGGGCGGGTACGGGTGCTGCCCGTACCATGGCGGTGGCGACCTTAACGCGAGCCAACCCAGGGGGAAGAGAACACATGGCGTGACCGCCACACGCGCGGACCGGTGCCCGGTCCAGGAAAATCAGGAGGGTCTGCGGTCATGAGCTCGATGCTGCAGGACAGCCAGCTCGCCGACGAAGAAGCCGTGGTCTGGCTCGAGAGCACCGAGAACCTCGACTACGTACGCCAGGCCCTCGACAAGTCGACCCGGCGCAGGGGCAAGCCCCGCTACGAGCGCGACGGCCGCATCATCGGCTACGCCAACCTGCTGCCCGGCGCCGACAAGGACCCCGACAGCGGACTGTTCGAACGCCGCACCTTCTTCCTCCTCCCGCACGACCGTCCCAACGCCCCGGACGGCCCCTACGAGGTCGGCGCCCCCGGTGAGGCAGTCGACCCGCGCACGATCGAGCCCGGCCGGGTCGGCATGAAGACGCCCCGGTCGCAGCGCGGACAGCTCACGGCCGCTTCGTCCTAGCAGGTCCCGAAACGTTTCGCGGGCCAGGCTTCCGGGCGTCCCCGGGCGTCCCTGAGCGTCTCCGGGGGTCCTCGGGGCGTTTCAGCCAGCCGCCCGGCGCACCAGTTCGCCGATGCGCTTCTCGTCGTCGGCGGTCAATTCGGTCAGCGCGAAGGCGGTGGGCCACATCGACCCGTCGTCGAGCGCGGCCTGGTCGCTGAAGCCGAGCGTGGCGTAGCGCGACCTGAACTTCGCCGCGCACTGGAAGTGGCAGACGATCTTGCCGTCCCTGGCGTACGCGGGCATCCCGTACCAGAGCTTGGGCCGGAGGCCGGGCGCGACCGCGCGGACGATCCGGTGGACCTTCTCGGCGAGGGCCCGGTCGGCGTCGTCCATCTCGGCGATCTTGGCGAGGACCTCGGGCTCGGTGTCCGCCTTGGCCCCGCCCCTGGCGCGGCGCGCGGACTTCACTTCCTTGGCGCGGTCCTTCATCGCCTCGCGCTCCTCGGCGGTGAAACCTTCGAGCTTCTCTGTGGTGGCCACGGGGTTCCTCTCGTAGGTCTGATGGATGGACAGGGACGGTCAGGACGACGGCGACGTGACCGACGCCGGCTCCCACGCGAACCCGTCCGGGTCGGTGAAGGGCCCGGCGCCCGCGCCGCCCAGCACGATGCGGTGCGAGCCGCTGCCGTCGGCGTCCACGCCCACGTCCTTGGCGAGGCCGCGGCGCTTGTAGAGCGCGAGCTTCACGGCGCTCTCCCCGGAGGCGAACTCGACGTACTTGCCGCCGAAGCTCTTGCCGACGCTCAAGCCCTGCTCGACGTAGAACTGCTTGCTGGCCTTGACGTCCTCGACGCCCAGCAGAAGCACGATCTGGCCGAACTCCTTCCTGGCCGGTCCGGAGTCCTTCCTGGCCGTGGTCGCGGCCTTCCAGATCGTGCCGTCGGGGGCCTGGACGACGCCGCCGTAGCCCCACAGGGACTTGGCGGCGGGCTTCAGGGCCTTGGCGCCCGCCCTGAGGGCCGCGCCGAGGTAGGCGTCGACGTCGGCCGGCTGGGCGACGGTGAGCGACAGGCTGAAGCCGCGGAAGCCGGTCGTGGGCGCCTCGGAGGCGCGCAGCCGCAGCCGCGGGCCGAGCCCGAAGGCGGCGGAGTAGAAGCGTTCGGCGGCCGCGGGATCGGCCACTTCCAGGGTCACGGAGGCGAGTGAAGTCGTCATGCGGAGCACGCTAGTTGCGGCGCTGCGGCGGTGGCTTCTTCATTCCTGCTCGATACCGGCGCACGCCGTGTGACGTGCCGGGGAAGCCAGTTCGGGGCGGTCGCGGCGCGCCGCAGATACGTGAGGGGGTCCATGCCGACCAGCTCGGTGAAACGGTCGCCGAAGGCGGCCGTCGACGTCGACCAGCCGACCGCGCGGCACACCTCGGCGACGCCTAGGTCACCACGGCGCAGCAGCGCCATCGCCCGCTCGGTGCGACGCGCCATCAGGTACGCGTACGGGGAGGCGGTGTAGGCGAGACGGAACTGCCGGCTGAGCCGGCCCGGGGCCAGTCCGGCGGCGCGCGCCAGCTCCTCGACGTCGAGCGGGCGCGCGTACTCACGGTCGATGCGGTCGCGCACCCGGCGCAGCCGCGCGAGGTCGCGCAGGTGCTGGGCGGCGATCAGCGCGCGCCGTAACCCGGGGTGGCACATCACTCGCCTTCCCGGGTCGCTCGGTCCGCCCGGTCCGCCCGGTCCTCCTGGACCTCCTGGACCTCCTGGATGCGGACCAGGTTGCCCGCCGGGTCGCGGAAGGCGCAGTCCCGGACCCCGTACGGCTGGAGCGTCGGTTCCTGCACCACCTCCGCGGTGCTGGACTGCAGCTGCTCGAAGGTGGCGTCGAGATCGCCGGTGGCCAGGAGGATCCAGCCGTAGGTGCCCTTGGCCATCATCTCGGCGATGGTGCGGCGCTCGTCCTCGCTGATCCCGTGGTCGACGGCGGGCGGCGCGAGAAGCAGGGAGATGCCGGGCTGGCCGACGGGGCCGACGGTGATCCAGCGCATCTTGCCCTGCCCCACGTCACCGCGGACCTCGAAGCCGAGGACGTCGCGGTAGAAGGCCAGGGAGGCGTCGGGGTCGTCGTGCGGGAGGACGGTGGTGTGAATGCGGAGATCCATGACGCCACGCTAGCCGCGGGCGGGGGAGGAGGGCTTCTCGAATCCTGACCGGTTGAGCCGATGTCTACGTTTCCTGGACTGTCACTGAATCGGGGTCGTGCCGGGATCGACACCGTCCATGAATTGACCTGCGTCGTGGAATTGCCGACACTTCGTGGGTGACGGTGAAGAAGGTGGATGTGAGCGGCGCCGACAAGCGCGAAGTCGCCGACGAGCGCGAACTCGCCGACGCCGTGGCCGCCCTGCGCGCGGCCGAGGCCCGCGTCGCCGAGGCGCTCCGTACGTACCTGTCCAGGGACCCCGTGACCGGCCGCCCCGCCCACGGGCGCATCGGCCGCGCGGCCCAGCTCACCGGCTGGGGCGAACAGCGGGTGAAGGAGACGGTCACCCCGGCCCTCGCGGAGCGCCGCCGGGCCAGGCGGAAGGCGGACGGCGCGTGAGCGACTTCGACGCCATCGACTCCCTGCTCGCCTCCGTCGCCCCGGAGGTCCCGCTCCCCGCCCCCGAGGTCCGCCGCGCCCTGCGCGAACAGGCCCGGCTGGCCAAGGCGCAGGTGGCCCGGGCTCTGGGCGTGAGCCCGTCCACGCTGACCGCCTGGGAATCGGACCGGGACCCGTCGGGCGACGTCCGGGCGAAGTACGCGTACCTGCTGGAGGGGTTGAGCGCGAAGCTCGCCGAGCAGGAAGGGGCGGCGGAGCCGGAGCGGGATGAGGATGCGGAGCCGGAGCCCGACTCCGAGCCGGAGCCCGTCGGCGCCGGTTCCGGTGGCGGCGCCGGTTCTGCTGGTGGCGCCGGTTCCGGTGTGGGTGACGGTGACGACGTGGAGACCCTGGCCGTGCCCGAACCCTGCGTGCTGTGCGGGGACTTGGCAGGTCAGCGTGTTGCCGGGTTCGCCCAGCACCTGGACCCGGCGGACTGCGGCCGGGCGGCTGAATCCCCGGTCCCTGCGGCCCCGGCCCCGGCCCCTGAGGCCTCGGCCCCCGAGGCCCCGGCGTCCGAAGTCCCCGCGCCCGAGCGATCCGCCCCCACGCGAGAGCGGCCCGCCCCCGCACGAGCGGCGACCCGTCGCCCCCCGCGCCAGAACTCCGCCTCCACCAAACCCACCCCCTCCCCGGCCCGCAGGGCCTTCCAGCCGGCCCCGACCGAACCCGCCGGGCTCATCGCGAAGCGCGTCGCCGCTGTCCTCGCCGACCACGGCGGCGACGTCGAAGCGGCCACGGCGGACCTGCTGAAGAAGGCGATCCCGGACGCGATGGCGCTGCTCGACGAGACACGCAAGGGCGGCCGCTACGAGGTGATCGCCCACCCCTGGGTGCCGGACATCCTGAAGAAGCAGACGTCGCGCGGCGCCGACCAGATCTGGGAGGCCCGCCCGAAGTGGACGCGGTCCGAGCTGCCCCCGGGCGCCCACGAGGTCACCGCCCTGGACATCAACGGCGCCTACCTCTCCGCCCTGAAGACCCACCTCCCGCTCGGCCAGCTGGAACACTCCACCGGCTTCGACCACGACCGCCGCCGCGCGGGCGTCCACCTGATCACGCCGCCGCACTGGGACCACGACGCGGTCCTCCCGAACCCGATCGGCCGGCGCGACGAGCCCGGCCCCCTGTGGGTGACGGAACCGACGCTCCGCCTCCTCCTGCGCGTCTCGGGCCCGAAGCACGGCCTGTGCGACCCGCCCGAGATCCACGAGTCGTACACGTCGGGCGCGACCGAGGGTCTCCTGGAGAAGTTCCGGGTGGCGCTCAAGGACGCCCGGGACACGGCGATCGAGCAGGACGACGACGTGACTTTGGAGTACGTGAAGGCCATGTACTCCAAGTTCGTCTCCACGATGGGGGAGTCGAACTACAACAGGGAGCTGTACCGCCCGGACTGGATGCACCTGATCCGCTCGCAGGCGTTCGCCAACCTCTGGATGAAGGCGCTCAAGGCCCACGAGGAGGGCCTGACGGTCGTCCGCGCGATGGGCACCGACGAACTCCACGTGATCGGCGACTGGCGCCGTGTCTTTCCCGAGGGCCGCGCGGTCACCGAGGTAAAGGTGAAGGACGTCTACACGGCGGGGACCGAGTACGACGACGATCAGGACGAGGCGGAGGCGTAGCCCGGGATGCCGCAACGCAACCTCGAATTCGGCAAGTTCGGCGCCCAGGGCCTGAAGGGCTACGAGGCGGCGGCCCGCCAGCTGGACACGCTGGCCGGTTTCATCGCCAGCCCGGTCACCACCCGCCGGGGCATGCTGGCCCGCCTGAACTACCTGACCCGCACCCCGCACGCCCGCGCCCAGGCCCGCGAGGCGGGCCTGACGGTCACGGACCGCACGCTGAAGCGCTGGTCGGAGGGGAAGGCGAGCCCGTCGCGCAAGAGCCTCGCCCAACTGGACGCGGCCTACCGCCGCGTGCGCCGTCGCAACGTGGCCCGCCACCTCCTCCAGCGCCTCAACCGCCAGGGCCGCGGCACCCGCGTCGAGTTCCACCCCGTCAACCAGTCCCAGGTCTCCCGCCCCCTCCAGCGCGACGTCTCCTTCCGCACCCTGAACGTCCGCCGCTGGGACCGCATGGTCGAGGCGTGGGCGGCCGACGACGAGGAGGCGATGGACTCGGTCTGGTTCGACGACATCACGGCGGACCTGGGCTCGGAGTACGGCGCGTACGAGTACGTGATGAACATCGGCTTCGCCGCGTAGCCGTCCGCACGAGGGCCGATCACGCGGTCAGGACGGCTGGGCCTCAGGGGCCTGGTGGGCCGTGGCGGCCTGGTCGGCCTCATCGACCTCGTGGACCTCGTCGAATAGGGCGATGGCTTCTGCGGGGTCCGGGCTCACCAGGCGTTCCAGACCGGCCGTCGTGATCTTCGCCCACCGGCCGGCCCGTGCCCCCATCCGTTCCTCGAAGGCGCGCACGGCCTCGTCGAGTTCCTCGGGACCGGTGGCGGTGGCGGTGGTGGTGGTGGCGATGGCCTCGGCGAGTTCGGCGCCCTCCAGCATCGCGAGGTTCGCGCCCGCGCCCAGCGGAGGCATCAGATGGGCGGCGTCACCCAGGAGCGTCACCCCCGGGACGTGGGTCCAGGTGTGGGACACCGGCAGGGCGTAGAGGGGGCGGCGCACGAAAGCGGTGCCGCGACGGAGGAGGTCGAGGACGGGCGCGGCCCAGCCGTCGAACAGCGCCAGCAGCCTCGCGCGCACGGCGTCGGCATCGGCGTCCGTGTCGGCCTCGATGTCGGCCGGGTCCGGGTCCGGGTCCGCGGACCGGTCCAGCGGTGTGCGGAACTGGGCGTACACCTTGACGTGGCCGCCGCTGTTGCGCTGGGCGACGAGACCCCGGTTCACGCCGTACACCGCCATGGAACCGTCGCCGACCAGCCGGGCGAGGTCGGGGTGGCGGGCGTCGACGTCGTCCAGGGACGTCTCGACGTAGGTGACGCCGGTGTAGTGCGGCGCCGCCGACGAGAGCGCCGGGCGGACCTTGGACCAGGCGCCGTCCGCGCCGACCACGAGGTCGTACGTCTCCTGGCGGCCGTCCGCGAAGTGGACCACCGCGCCGCCCCGGGCCCCCGGCACCACCCGGCTCACGCCCCGCCCCCACTGGACGTCGAGGGGGCCGAGCAGCAGGTCGCGGAGGTGCCCGCGGTCGATCTCGGGGTTGGCTCGCTCGCCGGGGCGGGGGCGCCAGTCGCGCAGGACGGTGCCGTCCGTGTCCAGGATGCGCATGGCCTGCCCCTCGGGACGGGACAGCGCCTGGAACTCCGCCAGCAGCCCGGCCCTGTCCAGCAGCGCGCGCTGACCCAGTCCTTCGTGCAGGTCCAGCGTGCCGCCCGCGGGACGCGCGTCGGGGGAGGGGTCGCGTTCGAGGACGGTGACGGTGACGGTGGCGGGGTGGCCGTGGCGATGCAGGACCCGGGCGAGGGTGAGGCCTGCGGGACCGGCCCCGACCACGGCGATACGAAGTCTCATGGCGATACACTGTATTGACTCGATACGCTGCCTAGCAACAGTACGATGTGGCCATGACTGTGTGGGACCGGCCGGAGCCGCCGACTCGCCCCGTGCCGCTCGACCGGGAGCGGATCGTCGCCGCCGCCGTCGCGCTGGCCGACGAGGGCGGGCTCGAGGCGGTGTCGCTGCGCAAGGTCGCCGCCCGGCTGAACGCCGGACCGATGCGGCTGTACGGCTTCATCTCCACCAAGGAAGAACTGTTCGACCTCATGGCGGACGAGGTCCAGGCCGAGATCCTCCCCGAGGGCGCGCCCGCCGACTGGCGGGAGGCGTTGCGCTTCCTCGCCCACGGCACCAGGCGGGCCGCTCTGCGGCATGAATGGCTGGCCGACCTGCTCGGCGGCCGTCCCGCCCTGGGGCCGAACGGCCTCGCCGTGGCCGAGGCCACGCTGACCGCCTTCGACGGCCACGCCGACATCGACACGGTCATGCGCGCGGTGGAGACGGTCAGTTCCTACTTCACCGGAGCGATCCGGCGTGAGATCACGAACCTGCGGGCCGAGCGGGCGACGGGCCTGTCCAAGCACGACTGGCAGCGCGCCTCGGGCCCGTATCTGACGAAGATGCTGGCCACGGGCCGTTTCCCGGCGCTGTCGAAGGCCGTCTACGACGGTGAGGACGTGGACCCGGAGACGTCCTTCGCGACCGGCCTCGACTGGGTCCTGGACGCGGTCGCCGCCCGACTCGAACGGCCTTGACCGGCGCCCCGCGCTCCGCAGGCCCCCAGGCCCGTTGACCACAGCGAGATCGGCCCCGCCCCCGTGCGTCCGGGGCGGGGCCGATCTCGTTCCGTGTGCGGGCACGGCCCCTACTTCGGGTCCCTGTCGAACTGCGCCCGGGACCAGCGGTAACCGAGGGCGGTGAGCGCCACGCACCACACCAGCGCGATCCACCCGTTGTTGCCGATCTCGCTGCCGAGGAGCAGGCCGCGCAGGGTCTCGATGGCGGGGGTGAAGGGCTGGTACTCGGCGATCGGCTGGAACCAGCCGGGCATCGAGTGCAGGGGGACGAAGGCGCTGGAGATGAGGGGGAGGAGGATCAGCGGCATCGCGTTGTTGCTGGCGGCCTCCGCGTTCGGGCTGCCGAGGCCCATGCCGACCGCGATCCAGGTGAAGGCAAGGGTGACGAGGGCGAGGAGGCCGAACGCCGCGAGCCATTCCAGGGCGGTGGCGTTCGTGGAGCGGAAGCCCATCGCCACGCCCACCGCGCCGACGAGGACGACGCTGAGCAGGGTCTGCACCACGCTGCCGACGACGTGCCCGAAGAGGATCGAGCTGCGGTGGATGGCCATGGTGCGGAAGCGGGCGATGATGCCCTCGCTCATGTCCGTCGACACGGACACCGCCGTGCCGATGACGGTGGAGCCGATCGTCATCAGGAGGATGCCGGGGACGATGTACGCGATGTACGCGTCGCGGCCCGCCCCGCCGCTCATCGTGTCGCCGAAGACGTAGACGAAGAGCAGGAGCAGCATCACCGGGGTGAGCAGCAGGTTCAGGGTGAGGGACGGGTAGCGGCGGGCGTGCAGGAGGTTGCGGCGCAACATCGTGTTCGAGTCGCGGACCGCGAGGGACAGGGAGCTCATCGGACGGTCTCCTTCGACTGGGCGGGGACGGTGGCGGAGGCATCGGGGCCGGTCAGGGCGAAGAAGACGTCGTCCAGGTCCGGGGTGTGCACGGTCAGTTCGTCGGCCTCGACACCGGCCGCGTCCAGGCGGTCGAGGATGGTGCGCAGTTCGCGCTGGCTGCCGTCGCTGGGGATGGAGAGCGACAAGGTGTCCTCGTCGCGGACGGTCCCGTCCAGCGCCTCGACGGCGTTCTGGTAGCCGGCCGGGTCCGAGAACCGCAGGCGGACGTGGCCGCCCGGGACGATCCGCTTGAGCTGCTCCGCGGTGCCCTCGGCGGCGATCTTCCCGTTGTTCAGGACCGCGATGCGGTCGGCGAGTTCGTCGGCCTCCTCCAGGTACTGGGTGGTGAGGAAGACGGTGACGCCGCTGTCGGAGACCAGGTCGCGGATGATGCCCCACATGTTGTGGCGTGAGCGCGGGTCGAGGCCGGTCGTCGGCTCGTCCAGGAAGATGATCCGCGGGCTGCCGACCAGGGTCATGGCGATGTCGAGTCGCCGCTTCATGCCGCCTGAGTAGGTCGAGGCGGGCTTCTTGGCCGCCTCCACCAGGTCGAAACGGGCCAGGAGTTCGGCGGTGACGCGCCGCCCCTCGGCCTTGGACAGGTGGTGCAGGTCGGCCATGAGGAGCATGTTCTCCTCGCCGGTGATCAGCCCGTCGACGGCGGAGAACTGCCCCGTGACACCGATCGCCGCGCGGGCCGCCTGCGCGGAGGTGGCCAGATCGTGGCCCGCGACGTGGATCGGGCCCGAGCCCTCGCCGGGCGTGATCAGCGTCGAGAGGATCTTCACGGCGGTGGTCTTGCCCGCGCCGTTCGGGCCGAGCAGGGAGAAGACCGTGCCTTCCGGGACGTTCACGTCGATGCCGTCGAGCACGACCTTGTCGCCGTAGGACTTGCGCAGTCCGTTCGCCACGATGGCCAAGCCGCTCATGAGGAGTGCTCCTTCAGGGGAGAGGTGAGAAACGGGAAGACGTGCGAGGGGTGGGGCGGGTACCCGGAGGGTTGGTGGCCGGGGCCTCAGAGGCTGGTGGCCGTGATGTCGCCCTGGGCGACCGTCGCCTTGATCGTCAGGTCGGGCGAACCGCCCTCGTTCCGCAGCGAGTTGCTGATCCGGCCGTACATCGTGCCCGCGTCGAGCGCGGCGGAGACGCCGCGCCCCGCGGTCACGTTGATGTCGCCCTGCTGGGTGCTGAGGGTGAGCGCGCCGCCGGTGGCCTCGGTGACGTTCACGTTGCCCTGCTGCGTGCTGATCTCGCCGGGTCCCGTCAGCCGGCCGATGACGATGTCGGCGTCGAGGCCGCGCAGGCGGGCGCCGGTGGTCTCGTCGATCTTGACGGTGCGGTGGCCGCCCTCGAAGTCGACGTCGCCGAGCCGGCCGACCCCGCGGAACTCGGCGGCCGCGGCCTTCGCCTCGACGCGGGACCCGGTCGGCACCTGCACGGTGACCTCGACCGCGCCGGAGGAGCCGAGCAGCCGGTTCTTGGCGGCCGCGGCCTTGACCCGCAGGACCCCGTCCGCGAATCCGACGGTGACCTGCTCGGCCGCCTTCACGTCGCGGCTCTTGGTGGGGTTCGCGGGCCGGACCTCGACCGTGGTGTCGGTGCGGTCGGCGGCGATGAACTGGATGCGGCCCGCGGCGATGTCGACGACGGCGGTGACGGGGGCGGCGGTGTCGAACTTCTGCATGACGCTCTCCTTCAGCTGCTGCGCGCTCCGCCGTGCGGGTCGCTGTTTCCGATGATGGAAAAGCTACGTTGCGTTCAGAGTTTTGGCAACGCGTTCGTTGCGCGTGCGGTGAGTTCATGCAGCTCACGGGAGTGAAATTGTTGCAATGGGCGCCCCTATAACGCAACAACTTACCGCTCACGTGTTGCAATGAGTTCGCGGAAAGGCTATGCTGGAACCCTCGAACCCGCACCCCCGAAGGAGACACCCCGATGCCCGGAGGCAGGCTCAGCCAGCAGGAACGCCAGCAGATCGCGCTGGGCCTCGCCGACGGTCTCGCGTACGCGGAGATCGCCCGCCGCCTGGACCGTCCGACCTCGACCATCACCCGCGAGGTCATGCGCAACGGCGGCCCCACCTCCTACCGCGCCGACCTCGCCCACCGCGCCACCGAACACCGTGCGCACCGCCGCAAGCGCACCGCCGCGCCCCGGGGTGCGAAAGCGGCGCCGCAGCCCTACGGCCGCGACGCCGAGGCGGTGCGGGAGTACGAGGAGGTGTTCACCACCGTCATGATGGCGTCGGGCGCGCCGAAGATGATGTCCCGCGTGCTCGCCTGCCTCTTCGTCACGGACGAGGGCAGTCTCACCGCCGCCGAACTCGTCCAGCGCCTCGAGGTCAGCCCGGCGACGGTCTCCAAGGCGATCGCGTTCCTGGAGACCCAGGGCCTGGTGCGCAGGGAGCGCGACGAGCGGCGCCGCGAGCGGTACATCGTCGACAACGACGTCATGTACCAGTCGATGGTGGCGAGCGCCCAGTCCACCGCCCAGCTCGCCGACACCGCGCGCCAGGGCGTGGGCCCGCTCGGCTCCGGCACCCCGGCCGCCGTCCGCCTGGAGAACGTGGCCCGCTTCCTCGACTTCGTCTCCGAGAGCCTGCTGCGCGCCGCCGACCAGGCCCGCGACATCCTGCACTCGCAGCCGGCGACGCCGCCCGACACCTCTGCTCCGTCGGCCCCTGCTCCGTCGGCTCCGTGAGCTGGCGGCTTCCGCGCTGGTGAGGCACGTCCTCGGCGCCGCCGTACCTCGACGCCGCGACGCGATCATGGCTGGAACTCGACCCTTCTGAGTACCGGTCAACGCGGGCCGTAGCCGCCCCGTTCCCCGGCCACGACGGCCGTGAGCAGTTCCTCGCGGGGTCGATCCCGTCCTCATGGGCATTCGGGCGGCCCTCCCCATACCGTCCGCACCGTCCGCCGGGCCCGCTGTGCCGCCCCCCTGAAGATCACCCGCGACACGCGACACGGCGCCACGCCGAGGAGTCGTACGACTTCGGTGGGTGAGACCGGGAGGTCACCCACGGCGCGTCGCGCGCGTCCGCGAGAGGGCTCGGAACCGCGCCTGAACCGACCGCCTCCGCGGGGTTAGGGTGCTGCCTCCAGCCCGGCTCGCACCCGGGCCTCCGCCGCCCGCCCGCAACCCCTCGGAGGTGCCCTCCCGGTGCCGGATTCCTTCGTTCACCTGCACAATCACACCGAATACTCGATGCTCGACGGAGCGCAGAAACTCAAGCCGATGTTCACAGAAGTGGACCGGCAGAACATGCCCGCCGTCGCGATGAGCGACCACGGCAACATGTTCGGGGCGTACGAGTTCCACACGGTGAGCAAGGGGTTCGACGGCGTCAAGCCGATCATCGGGATCGAGGCGTACGTCGCCCCGTCCTCGCGCCGCAACCGCAAGCAGGAGTTCTGGGGTCCGGGCGGCCAGCGCGCCATGTCGGACGACGGAGAGGGCTCCAAGGACGTATCCGGCGGCGGCCGCTTCACCCACATGACGATGTGGGCGGAGAACGTCCAGGGCCTGAAGAACCTCTTCTACATGTCCACCGAAGCGAGCTATTCCGGCCAGTTCCCGGCGGGCAAGCCGCGCATGGACATGGAGCTGATCAGCGAGCACGCCGAGGGCATCATCGCGACGACCGGCTGCCCGTCCGGCGCGGTCCAGACCCGGCTCCGCCTCAACCAGTACGACGAGGCCCGCGAGGTCGCCGCCGCCTATCAGGACATCTTCGGCAAGGACTCCTACTTCCTGGAGCTGATGGACCACGGCCTGTCCATCGAACGGGACGTACGCGAGGGCCTCCTGCGCCTCGCGAAGGATCTGAACATCCCGCTCCTCGCCACCAACGACGCGCACTACGTCCACCAGGACCAGTCCGACGCGCACGACAACCTGCTCTGCATCGGCGTCGGCAAGAACAAGGCGGACGAGAAACGCTTCCGCTTCAACGGCGACGGCTACTACCTCAAGACCGCCGCCGAGATGCGCGAACTGTTCTCCGAACTGCCCGAGGCCTGCGACAACACGCTCCTGATCGCCGAGCGCATCCAGTCCTACGACTCCGTCTTCGGAAACGTCGACGAGATGCCGCAGTACCCGGACGTGCCCGAGGGCGAGACGCAGGAGTCCTGGCTGCGCAAGGAGTGCCTGGAGGGCCTGGCCATGCGCTATGGCACGCCCCTCCCCGCCGAGGTCACCGAACGCTTCGAGACCGAGATGACGGTCATCGGCCCGATGGGCTTCTCCTCGTACTTCCTCGTCGTCGCCGACATCTGCCGCCACGCCCGCGACAACGGCATCCCCGTCGGCCCGGGGCGTGGCTCGGCGACCGGCTCGATCGTCGCGTACGCCACCCGCATCACCGAGCTGTGCCCCCTCGAACACGGCCTGCTCTTCGAGCGGTTCCTCAACCCCGAGCGCATCAACCCCCCGGACGTCGACCTCGACTTCGACGACCGCCAGCGCGACGCCATGGTCCGCTACGTCACCGAGAAGTACGGCGACGAGTACACCGCGATGGTCAACACGTTCGGCAAGATCAAGGCCAAGAACGCCATCAAGGACAGCTCCCGCATCCTCGGCTACCCCTTCCAGCACGGCGAGCGCATCACCAAGGCGCTGCCGCCGGACATCATGGGCAAGTCGATCCCGCTCGACGGCATCTTCGACTCCTCCCACCCCCGCTACGGCGAGGCGGGCGAGATCCGGCAGATGTACGAGAACGAGCCGGACGTCAGGAAGGTCATCGACACGGCGAAGGGTGTCGAGGGCCTGACCCGCGGCACCGGCGTCCACGCGGCCGCGGTGATCCTCTCCAAGACGAAGCTGACGGACCGCATCCCGCTGCACATGCGGGCCAAGGACGGCGTCAAGATCACCGGCTTCGACTACCCCAGTTGCGAGAACATGGGGCTGGTCAAGATGGACTTCCTGGGCCTGCGGAACCTGGGCGTCATCGACCACGCGCTCAAGAACATCCGCGAGAACAGGGGCGTACGCCTGGCGACGGTGGACCCCGGAAACGGCGACGACGGAGTCACCGTGATCCCCCTCGACGACGCGAAAACCTTCGAACTCCTCGGCCGGGGCGACACGTTCGGCGTCTTCCAGCTCGACGGCGGCGGCATGCGGGCGCTGCTGAAACTCATGGAGCCGTCCCGCTTCGAGGACATCGCGGCGGCCCTGGCCCTGTACCGCCCCGGCCCGATGGCGGCCAACGCGCACACCAACTACGCGCTGCGCCAGAACGGCAAGCAGGACCCGGACCCCATCCACCCGGAGCTGAAGGAAGTCCTCGACCCCATCCTCGGCTCCACCCACCACCTGCTCATCTTCCAGGAGCAGATCATGGCCATCGCCCGGACCCTGGCCGGCTACACCCTCGGCGGCGCCGACATGCTGCGCCGCGCGATGGGCAAGAAGAAGCCCGAGGTCCTGGCCGCCGAGTGGGAGAAGTTCCACGACGGCATGGTGGGCAACGGCTACTCGGAAGAGGCCATCAAGGCGATCTGGGACGTCATGCTCCCCTTCTCCGGCTACGCCTTCAACAAGTCCCACACGGCGGGCTACGGCCTGGTCAGCTACTGGACGGCGTACCTCAAGGCCAACTACCCGGCCGAGTACATGGCGGCGCTGCTCACCTCCGTCGGTGACGACAAGGACAAGGCGGGCATCTACCTCGCCGACGCCCGCAAGCTCGGCGTCACGGTCCTTCCCCCCGACGTCAACGAATCCCTCGCCGAGTTCGCGGCCGTCGGCGACGACGTCCGCTTCGGCCTGCTGTCCGTGCGCAACGTCGGCGACAACGTCATCGAATCGATCATCCAGGCGCGCAAGTCGGCAGGCAAATACGCGTCCTTCACCGACTTCCTCGACAAGGTCGACCTGCCGGCACTCAACAAACGAGCCGTCGAGTCCCTGATCAAATCCGGCGCCTTCGACTCCCTCGGCCACACCCGCAAGGGCCTGTCGGCCGCGCACGAGTCCGCCATCGACGCCGTCGTCCCCCTGAAGAAGGCGGCGGCGTACGGACAGGACGACCTCTTCGCGGGCCTGGGCGGCGACGGTGACGGCGCCCCCGGAGGCTTCACCCTGGAAGTCCCCATCACCGACGACGAATGGCCCCGCAAACAACTCTTGGCCACAGAGCGCGAAATGCTCGGCATGTACGTGTCGGCGCACCCCCTGGACGGCACCGAACACATCCTCTCCGCCAACCGCGACACCACCATCGTCGACCTGCTCTCCTCGGGGCGCACCGAGGGTGTCGTCCGCCTCTCCGGGCTCATCACCAGCGTCCAGCCGAAGATGACCAAGCAGGGCAACGCCTGGGCCATCGTCAACCTCGCCGACCGCGACGGCACCACCGAGGTCCTCTTCTTCCCCGCCACCTACCAGCTCGTCGCCGCCGCCCTCGTCGAGGACAGCGTCATCTCCGTCCAGGGCCGCATCAACGACCGCGACGGCGCCATCAGCATCTTCGGCCAGGAACTCCAGGTCCTGGACGTGTCCTCCGCCGAACGCGAGGGCGCCGCCCCGGTCCGCCTCCACCTCCCCTACCACCGCATCACCGAACAGTTCATCGGCGAACTCCGCCGCATCATGGGCGACCACCCCGGCCAGAACCCGGTCCACGTGGCGGTACGGGGCCCCCGCAAAACGGTGGTCTACGAACTGCCCGCACTGGTCAACGCGGCGACGATCGCATCGGACATCAAGGGGTCGTTCGGGGCGGAGGCCTGGGTGGGGGTGGCGTAGGGGGCCACACAGGCGGCGACGGGGAGCTCGATACGGCTTGCTGCCAGCCCCGTCGAGAGACATTCCGCGCGGCGCCTCGGGTAGCCGGTGCGGTGCACTCTGTCAGTGGTGTCTGCGGGCCTTCGATCAGCGCAGCGCCTGTACCACCCGCTGCCTCACTGCCTCGTCGTGCAGAGTTCCGACCGTCTGCCAGGCGGCATCGGAGACTTCCTCAGTCTGCAGCTCGCCGATGTCCGCGGTGGTGCGGAAAAGGAAGCGGAAGTCGACGTGTCGATGGGCAGGTTCGTCCTTGGCGGGGTTGGCCTCGATGACGTGGATGTCGATGTGGAGCGGGATCTCGCCGTGCGGGGTGACGACGTGGGGCGGGATGCCGGTCTCCTCCGCGAGTTCCCGGCCGGCGGCCTGAAGAAGTGTGTTGTCCGACAGCTCCAGGTGGCCACCGGGCAGCAGCCATTTCCGCGTCGCGTTGTGGAGGATGTGCAGGACACGTCCGTCGGCGCCCACGAGGATGGCGCCGGCTGTGACGTGGCCGGGCAGAGTCTTGCGATTGGTGAGGTCGTCGCCGCCGTTCAGGAGCCCTTGGACGACGTCGAGTCCGCGTGCGTCGTCGGGGTACTCAGCGAGGTAAGCGGCGATAGTCGTGCGGATGTGGTCTGCTGTAATGGGCATGTTGATCACCTGTTGAAGTAGGAGAGCCAGGTCGCCGCGATGGCTTCGCGGTCGGCGGTGGTGACCTCGTGAATGCCGGGCGTGAGGTCGCCGCGGGTGAGCATCCTGATCGCGGCCAAGATCTCGGCCTGGACCAGGAAGATGAACGGTCCAACGCTGGCGCCGTGGATGAAGTTGACGGCATTGCCGCCGTTCACCAGATAGAAGTAGTGGCCGGTGGTCTGGTAGCGGGTGACGTAGTCGCTGACCTGGGTGCGGTTGTAGACGTCGGGGAGCGCTGCCAGGCCCAACTCGTCCTCGCTGGAGGTGACGGTGGCGACGTAGGCGCCGTTGCGCAAGTGGGAGAAGTCTTCGCCGCGAAGGGAAACCGCGCCGGTGGCGCAAAGCACCAGCCCTGCGCCCGTCAGTGCGGCCTCACGATCGCGGGCGACGTTGAAACCTTGGGACAGTGCCTGGGTGCGGCGCACTGAGTCGATGTCGAAGACGGTGACCTGCACGCCCTTGGCGTGCAGAAGGCGGGCGATGGAGGAGCCCAGCTTGCCGAAGCCGATCACGAGGGCGGGGCGGCCGTGGAGGATGTCACCGCGGTCGCGCATGACGGCCTCGGTGGAGAAAACCACGGATTGGCCGACGAGAAAGTCCTCGGGATCCTTCAGTGGGGAGCGGGCGACGGAGACGACTGGGTACGGCAGCTTGTCGAGTCCTCATAGCGGCGATGCCCGTTCTCGGTGTCTTCGACTACGCCGATGGAGCGGCCGCTGAAGCGGTCGTGAATCTCAGTGAGGGTGGGAGCGAAATAGCCGCCGACGTCGAGCAGGCAGAGGGCTTCCTCGGCGGCCCGGGACTCGATGTAGTCCAGAGCGGTGTCCGGGGCGGTGAAGAGTTCGCGGGTGAGCGTGTCGACAGCGACTGTCTGCTCGATCTCGCGGCGGACTGCGGGATGGATGGATTTCGGCTTGGGCAACACCGCCACGAGCCGGGTCATCGCGGCGACGGCGCGGACGAACGCGGGACGCTCGGCGAGGAGGTGAGTGATCAGGAGCGAAGCGACCCGCTCCTCGGGGGCGAACTGAGCGGAGATCCGGGCGAAGTAGGCATCCAGCCGTGCGCGTTCGAAGGTTTCCATCACGGTTCCCTCTATTCGTCCATGTGAAGATCTTGCAGCAGTAGGTCGGCTGCCATTGGGGTGTCGAGCTGGGTGGCGTCTGCGGACTGTCGCAGCGGGTCAGCCGTCTGGGCACTGCAGTAACACCTGACTGCTGGCGCAGGGTGTTGGGGTCGGGCCTTGCAGCAGAACCAGACGATCTTCCCGAAAGGGCTGAGATCCTCGACTCCCCAGTCGTCTGACAGGGCAGCCACCAGCAACAGGCCGCGGCCGGACACGTCCGTGTCGGTGGGTTGCTGGATCGCGGGCCGCAGGCTGCGGCTGTCGTGCACTTCAACGCGTACGACGTCCTCCTCAGCGTCGAGTCTGACCAGAAAGCCGTGGCCCGGGGCGGTGCCGTGCACCACGGCGTTGGTAGCCAGCTCCGAGACGCAGAGGCGTACGTCACCGGCTCGCGCGGGGCGCCCCCAGGTATTGAGAGTGGCGTCGGCAAACTCCCGTGCCAGACCGACGGATTCGGGGCGAGCGGCGAAGAACCGTTGTGTCGTATCGACCATCTCGGGCTTCACGACCCGGCGCCCGAGACGCGAACGGAATCAGGGCCGAGGCGGCGCGAGGATCCGCAAAGAAGCGCGGGCCGGGTGTGACGAACCAGAAAGAGGCGGGCCCCGGCTGCCTCGATCCGCCGCCTGCGGTCTGCCGCCATCGGCTTGGGGCCGAGGTGAGAGGCGGCGGGCGTCAGAACGCCGTACACATCGGGGAGGTCTAGCACGTCGAGAAGGCCGGCGAATGCGGCCGAAGTGGGAGCACCGCTTGTGGCGTCGTGGTCGGTGAAGACGCCGAATAGCTGGAGTTCGTGGACGCGGCAATGTTCGGCGAGCGACGCGGTGAGCGCCGCCTTCCGTGCCGTGGGAACTCCCACCAGCCGCAGAAAGCCGTACACGACCGGGCCGTCGACCTGGCGATGCTCCGTGAGGGGTTCCATGTGGGGACCGTCCAAGTAGCTCGACGAGTGTTGTCCCATTGAGCGTGGCCGGAGCTCGACTTTTCTCCAATCACCGCCTGTTCCACTTCCGTCCCACTTCCGTCCCGCCGGATGCACACGTCTGCTTCGATGACCGGTGGAAGGGAGCGACACGTGGCGACTGTGCACCATTGGACCGGCTTGGAGGCCAGGGCTCTGCGCTTTGCATTGCGCATGAGCGTGCGGACCTTCGCCGAGCACCTCGGCCTCGCCGTTGCCACGGTTTCCAAGTGGGAGAGCAAGCTCGCCGACACCGAGCCGAGGCCCGATACGCAGGCCATCCTCGACACTGCTCTCGGGCGCGCGGATGCTGCGAGTCACCTGCGGTTCGAGACGATCTTGTCGGAGACGGTCGGTGCCGCCGTCCGTGTCGGACGCCGCATCGTGGCCTTTGGCCCGCGGGCTTGGGAGTACGAGTCATGGGCGGACGACCTGGACCGTGTGGTCATCGCTTTGTCGCAGCAGAACTTTTCCTTCGCCGACAGCCTCTTGAACCGGTGGCTCACCCGGTTCACGGCAGCCGAGCTGGACGACAAGGGGCTCTACCTCTTTGCCCGCTCGACGGCACTGCTCGGTGACCTCAAACGTGACCGGGGCGCCGTGATCGGTCCGCTGTCCGCGCAGCATTCTTACGCCGGAGCCCGCAAGGTCTTCGCTCAGCTCGACATTCCCCGCCGCGTCGCTCAGCTCGATCTGTCCCTCGCTGTGATTACGGAGATGTCCGGGAGGGTGGAGATCGCCGCCCGTACCTACGAATCTCTCGCGGTCGACGACCGGCTCTCCCGCCGTGACCGGGCCAGGGCTCGATTGTGGGTGGGCACAGCGCTGAGCAAGGACGGTGAGCACGACTACGCAACGCGCGTCATGCAAGCTGCGATCCGTGACTTCGAGGACTTGACCGAGCCCGACGACTGGTCGGTGGCCCACCAGAAGATCGCCCTCGCGCGTCGAGGTGTCGGCGACCTCGCCCAAGCCCTGCACTTCATCGGCATCGCCCGCAGTAGCGGGCCCACCGAATCACCGATGCAACGCGTACGACTTGACACCGCTCACGGCCACATCCTGCTCTCCGATCCGGCGACCCGGGATGATGGACTTCGCGTCCTCGTCCAGGCCGCCACAGTGGCCGCGCAGTACGGACTCGTGCACCAGCTGCGCAGTATTGAGGGCGTCAAAGCCATGACTGAGGGGTTGACTGAGCCCCGATGACGGTGACCAGGGAGAACCCGCGTGAGTGACAACCGGCAGGCCATCACCGAGGATCAGTGGCGTCAGGCCAAGTCGATCTGGGACTACCACCAGATGCATCACCAGGCCCGCCCCGTCGATGTCGCGATCGGCCTGGGCAGCCACGATCTTGGTGTCGCCACCCGCACCGCCGAGCTGTACCGGGCGGGACTCTTCCCCGCACTGGTCTTCACCGGTGGTAACAGTCCCACCACGGCCCGGGTCTTCCCGCGGGGCGAGGCCGTCCATTTCCGCGAGCACGCCATCGACCTCGGCGTCCCGGCCTCGGCGATCCTGCTGGAGCCCCACGCAGCGAACACCGGGCAGAACATCACCTTCGCCCGCGAGGTCCTGACCACCGTCGGCATCACTCCAGCCACGGTGCTGCTGGTCTCCAAGCCCTATATGGAACGGCGGTCGTTCGCGACCGCCCGCAAGCTGTGGCCCGAGGTCGAAATCGTGTGCGCCTCGGAGCCGCTGGAGTTCGACGATTATCTCAAGTCCATCGGCGACGAGAAGCTCGTCGTGGACATGCTCGTCGGCGATCTCCAACGGGTGATCGAGTATCCGAAGCTCGGTTTCGCCATCGAGCAGGAGGTCCCGGAGGACGTGCATGCCGCATACGAGTCCCTCGTCCACGACGGCTTCACCAGCCGCCTCATCACTTCTTGAATTCCCCGTGGCAGGCGGATTGTGCGCAATCCACCAGCCCAACTTCCTGCCCCGGCTGACCACGCTGGGCAAGCTGTTCGCGGCGGACTACTGGGTCGTTCTGGACAACGTGCAGTTTGCTCGTCGCGACTACCAGCACCGTGCCCGCCTCGCAGCTTTCGACGAGGCCAACCGGCACCGGTGGCTGACTATCCCCACCCATCTTCCGCAGGGCCGCGCCACACTTGTCCGGGACACACTGATCGCCGATCCGATCGCCACCCGGCACCGCACGGCGTCGATCCTTCGCCAGAACTACGGGGCCAGCCCTCACTGGCCCGCACTCGACCAGGCGCTTCAGCCGGTGTGGGATGCCTTTAGTACCGGGCGCACGGCCGCGGTCGCTGCTGCCTCCACCCGCTCCTTGCTCCACCTGTTCGGCTGGCAGGGCCGGATAATCGAAAGCAGTGCCCTGTCGGCACGTGCGGGCCGATCCGAGCGGTTGGCCGACCTGGCCGCCGTTACCGGCGCACGCGCGTACCTGTGTGGAACTGGCGGCATGACCTACCTTGACCCCACCGCCTTCTCCTCGCGGGGCGTGGCCGTCGTCCCGTTCCTGTCACCGACAACTGGGATGTGGGCCTCAGGGCGGAGAATCAGTGCCCTATGGGCCATCGCAACTCGAGGCCCGGAAGCCGTGTCAGCCCGGTTCCATGCGCTTGCGTTCGCTCACGGAACGTTGGTGTCCGCGGCTTGATCGGAAGCCCAGGGGAGTAGGCCTCAGCTCGCCGAGATGGCGAAAGCGCAACAAAGGGACAAAAGTCCCGATTCGGGGCCTCGGGCGTGGGGGCAGACCGGGAGGGAGAGGGGTTCCGGGGCCGCCGGAGCCTCGATGGTTGCCCCGCGGACGAGTAGCAGATGACCGTGCCGGCCACACCCCGCGCGGCGGCCCGCCGCCACCCGCACCGCGACGCACCCGACACCGCCGACGCCTTCGCGCGCCTGGCCGTGGCCGGGCCGGGGCCCGCGCGGGACGCGCTGTGCGAGGAGCTGGTCACCGCCTGGCTGCCGATGGCGCACCGGCTGGCGACCCGGTTCCGTAACAAGGGGGAGGATCTGGAGGACCTCAAGCAGGTCGCCGCCGTCGGGCTCGTCAAGGCGGTGCAGCGGTACCGGCCCGAGCGCGGGGTGTTCGAGGCGTACGCCGTGCCCACCATCACCGGCGAGCTGCGGCGCCATTTCCGGGACCACGCCTGGGACGTCCGGGTGCCGCGCCGGGTGCAGAACCTGCGGAACAAGGTGCGGGTCGCCCGCCGGGAACTCATGGAGCGGCCCGGCGCCACCGGCGAGCCCACCGTCGCCCAGGTCCGCGCCCACACCGGGCTCAGCGAGGAGGACGTGCTCGACGGCATGGAGGCCATGGAGGGGTACAGCGCCCTGTCGCTCGACGCCCCGGCGGGGGCGGCCGACGAGACGTTCAGCCTCGCCGACACCCTGGGTGACAGCGACCCCCGCCTCGACCTCGTCGCCAGCCGCGAAGCCGCCAAGGAAGGGCTGCGCCACCTCTCCGAACGCGACCGGCACATCCTCTACCTGCGCTTCTTCGAGGACATGACGCAGAGCCGGATAGGGGAGCGGGTCGGCCTCTCCCAGATGCACGTCTCCCGGGTCATCAGCCAGTGCTGCGCCGAGGTCCGGAAACGCGCTGACCGCGCGCCCGGGAAGAGGCGTGCGGTCAGTGGAGCGTGAAACGGAGCGCTGTTCAGGCGGCGCTCTCCGTCGCCTCGACATAGGCGCGGGCGGCGACCATCACGTCACGCGCGCGGTCGTCGGCGATACACATGGCCGGGGCCATGTCCTCCAGCTGCGGGTTCATGCCGATCATCCAGGCCCGCGCGGTATATACGGACTCGGCGGCCTGGATGAGGTGGAAGATCTGGATCGCGTCGATCAGCCGGGCCTCGGCCTCGGGCCGGGGCCTGCTGGTGCCGGCGGCCCATCGGCCCACCTGCTTGGCATCGCTGATCCCGGCCATCCGCGCGGTCAGGCGCTGGCCGAGATTGTCCTGGAGGAATCGCGCTATGTCGGCGATCGGGGTGCTCACGGCGGCGCTGTGCGCCTGAAGGGCCGCGGATGCGCTCCGGGGCGGCTTGGCCTTGGTCGCGGACATAGGGGTCTCCCTCGTACGGAGTAGGAAGGACTGGGTGGGCACGGTGGCCGCCCCCTGTGATCGCGGCAGCGTGCGCCGCACGGCCTGCTTCATGGTGCCCTTGCCCTCCCTCTCGAAGATATACACCGCTACTCAGTAAGCGTGTATCCAAAAGGGTACCCACGGGGGTAGGTCAACTCCACCTGGCGACGACCATTTTGAAGAGGTGTCATATGCCCGGGCAGACCCCGGAAGCTGGCCCTCCACCCGTCTCCACCTGCGGCTTCTTCGCGGAGTGGGTACTTTCCGGCCATGGTCGTCGGCGCAGACTTTGGCTGCTTTCCATCGGAGAACAGACCCCTTTGGGGGTGGGGTCAGCGGGTGTTCGAGGTGGGTTTCCGGTGGAGTTCGGGGGGCTGGGGTCAGAACATCTGCAGGCCGGGGTCAGAACATCTGCAGGCCGGGGTCAGAACATCTGCAGGCCGTACTCCCGCGCCACCATCGCCAGCGGCACCGACTCCGGGAACACGTACGTCGACTCCAGACGCTCCACCGTGGTGTTGTCGAAGATCGCCCAGCACTGGCGCATCCCGAAGCGGGACTTGTACGCGATGCCGTGGATGCTCGGCGTGCCCTGCGGGGTGCGCTGGGCGTGGGCCCAGCGGGCGACGGCGCGGGTCAGGCGCCGGTGGAAGCCGTGGATGTGTTCGCGGGTGAGTTCGGGCCGGGTCACGCCGAGTTCCCGCAGCTGGGGTGCGAGCACCGCGGTGAGCGCCTTGAGGGTGGTGTCGTCGTCGACGTCGAGGAAGCGGCTCTCCTTGGCGGGTTCTAATCGCAGCAGGGTGTGCTTGGCGCTCCAGTCGCGCACCATCTTCCCGGGGCCGACGAAGTACGGCTCGTGCCAGTCGGGGCCGACGAGCTCGCGCATGTCGGGGTGGACGCGGAACGGGGCGAGGGCCTCGGCGAAGCAGCCGTCCTGCTGGGAGGCGCAGTAGAGGGTGCCGTGGGTGCTGGAGCTCCAGGAGTTGCCCGCCGTGCTGGTCTCGTCCTCGGGGGTGAGGGTGTCGTAGCTGAGCGGGTCGGGGGTTTTGCCCAGTCGCCATACGCCGTCGGCGGGGGCCGGTATCAGTCTGACGTCGGCTGCGGGACTGGGGGTCATGGTTCTGGGCTCCGGTGGTCGTCCGTCCAGGCCGTCTGAACGGGGCGGCCCGCCGGCGCCGGCCGGCGGGCTCGGGTGGTTCGCTGGGCCGCCTGCCCCGACCAAAGACCCTGACCAGGGACAGGGGGCAGCCAATTGATCAATTGTGCTGGGCCGGGTGGCCGGGACGCGAGTCACTTGCCAGACATCCCGGGGGCGCACGAAGCATTCCGGGGGGCGCATAGGCCGAAAGCATGTGTCGCCCCGGTCACGACCCGCTCAGCGCGCCAGCGCCGGATGCGCCAGGTCCAGGCTCGTCAACGCCGCCCCCGCCGGACCCGCGAGCGCCAGGTCCGCGGTGGCCGTCCCCGGGTGCGGCGTGGCGCCCAGCCAGGTCAGCGGGGTGGCGGTCGCCACGGTCAGCAGGCGGCGGCAGGTCGCCGCGTCCCACAGCATGACGATCCCGTCGCGGGAGGCGCTGACCACGTACGTACGGTGCTCGGCGGTGAAGGTCGCCACCGCGTGGACCGGCGCGTGATGGCCCGTCAGGCGCGGGCCGAGCGGCTGCGTGGTGGCCAGGTCCCACAGCCGTACGTCGGCCTGGTCGCCCGCGGTGACGAGGAACGGCGGGAGGTCGTCGGCCGGGGCGGTGTTGAGCGCGAGCGCGTGGAGGATGCCCTGGTCGCAGCGGATCAGGTCGGCGCTGTCGTCGGCCAGGGCCGGGTTCCAGAGGCGGACGACGCCCTCGGTGCCCGCGCTGGCGAGCCACGGCCGGCCCTCGTCCGTGCAGGCGGCGGCGAGCGCCTTGACGCTCATCGCGTGGCCGTCCCAGGTGCGCAGCGGGCTCGCGGTGTGCAGGTCCCACAGGCGGATGCGGTAGTCGTCCGACGCGGTGAGGAGCAGGGCGAGGGCGCCGTCCGCGCTGGCGCAGGCGGCCAGGTGGCGGGTGGGCGCGCCACCGCAGTCCAGGGGCGCGAGGGGGCAGGCGTCCGGGGCCGCGGGGTCCCACGCCGTGACCGTCCCGGTCGTGTCGGCGGACAGCAGCAGCCGCTGGGTGCCGCGCCGCGCCCAGGCCACGCCGAGTACGGGGGCGGGGCCTGTCAGCGCTGTCGTCGTCGCGCCGCTGCGCGTGGCGGTCAGGCGTACGGAGGTGTCGTGGGCGGTGGCGATGAGGGGGCCCGCGTCGCTGTGCCAGAGGGCGGTGCCCGCGGCGGGGCGGGGGGCGGGGGAGTGGCCCTCGGCGAGGACCCGGTCGATGTCGGCGGCCGTCCACAGGCGCAGCGTCGCGTCGGCGGCCCCCGACAGGAGGGCGCCGGGCCGGTCCGGGCTCTCGGGCAGGGCGGCGAGCGCGGTGACGGTGTCGGTGTGGCCGCGCAGGTCGGCGACGGTGCCGGAGGCGGGCTCGTACAGGGTGACCGAGTGGCCGCGGGCGGCGGCGAGGACGACGCACTCCTCGTCGTCCAGGGCGAGCAGGCACAGGTCCTTGACGGGTTCGCCGTGGCCGGGCGCGGTGCCGGGCAGCCGTCCCTCGCCGACCGACCAGGAGGTGATGCTGCCGTCCGCGTGCCCGCAGTGGAAGAGGCCCGGTGCCGCGCCCGGCGTGACCGTACGCGCGGGCGAGGGCAGGCGGTGCGTGGCGCGGACGGTGCCGTCGAGGTGGTGCACGGTCAGGTCGCGGGCCGCGTGGACGAGGACGCGTTCGCCGTCGGTGTCGACCAGGGTGGTCAGCGCGCCGCGCAGCACCGGGGGAGCGGTGACGACCGCACGGGCGGTCTCTGGCGGCGCCCAACTGGTCAGCTCGCTGCGCCCGTTGACGGTCCACACGACGTGCTCGCCCTCGTCGTCGAAGCAGGACACGGCGTCGTCGAACCAGGTCGAGTCGGTGTGGTGGCCGAGCGCCGCGTGCCGGTGCGCGTCCCACAGCCGTACGGTGCCGTCGGTGCTGGCGGTCACGAGGTACTGGCGTCCGCCCGGCCCCGGCGGGCTGACGTGCAGGGCGCGGATCTCGCCGGTGTGCGCGGCGAGCGGGGCGCCCGCGGGGTGCGCGGTCGCGGCGTCGAGGAATTCGAGGGTGCCGGTCGCGGTGGCGACGGCGACCTGGAGGCCGCGGCGCGGATGGTCCAGGGTGAGCAGCCGGGTCGGGGTGGCGGGGAGCGTGGCCCAGATGTTCGCGGACAGTCGCCAGTCGGCGTAGTGCGCGGTGAGCGGGCTGTCGTCGGGCGGCGCGGCCTCCGGAGGCATCCGGGTGCGCGGTGTGCCGGGGTAGGTCAGCGCGGTGTGGGCGAGGTGCAGGCTCGCCATGCGGGACGGCAGCGGCTCCTCGCGCAGGTAGGGCTCTATCGCCGACCAGGCCGTCAGCCAGTGCCGGGGCCCGCCCGCCGGGGTGTGGTGCAGCAGCGCGCGGATGCCGCCGCCGGTGTCCCAGGCGAGCGCCTGCGGCGGCACCCGCGCGTCGTCGAGGACATGCCCGAGCGCGGCGTGCCGGGCGAGATGGCGGCGCACGTACGGGGGCGGCGGCTGACTGGCGTCGCCGCCGCCGAGCGCGGCAAGGCGCTCGGCGATCCGCGCGTGCACGGCGGCTTCACCGTCGTCGTCGCCGGGTCCTGCGCCGGGGGCGATGTCGTACGGGGGTGGGGGCTGATCCGCGTCGCGGCCGAGGGCGGCCCGGCGGTCGGTCATGGGGGCGTGCGCGGCGGGCTCCCTGTTGTCGTCGCCGGGCCCTGCGCCGGGGGCGATGTCGTACGGGGGTGGGGGCTGATCCGCGTCGCGGCCGAGGGTGGGCCGGCGGTCGGTCATAGGGGCGTGCGCGGCGGGCTCCCTGTTGTCGTCGCCGGGCCCTGCGCCGGGCCCTGCGCCGGGGGCTAAGTCGTACGGGGGCGGAGCCTGACCCGCGTCGCCGCCCAGCGCGGGCAGTCGCCCGGTGTCATCGCCGGTACCGGGCAAGGGCGCGACACCGTGCGGGCCGGTCCGTTCGGTCACCTGGGGCCCTTTCGCTCGGCCGGCCAGCGCCGCAGGATCTGTGCCAACTGCTCGTGGGCGGGCCGGTAGACCACGCGGTCGTCCTCGTGGTCAGTGGTGAGATACCCGGCCAGGCGGCTCTTCAGCAGTCGGCGGATCTTCTCGTCGGGGTCGTCGAGGGGCACGCGAAGCACGGCGGCGGTCAGCGCGGGCCACACGTCCCCCCATGCGACCCCGCGCCCCAGCGCGAACGCGCTTGCGCGCAGCAGGCCGACGGCCTCCGCCGCGGTGAGGCCGCTGCCCGCGGCCACGGCGAGTTCGATGTCGGTGCGGAGCAGACCCGTGATGCCCTCGCCGACGCGGCCCAGCCAGTTCCGGTCGGCGAGCAGCGCGGGCCCCGCCGCCCGCAGTTGTTCCACGGCCAGGCGGGCGTGGAGGAAGGAGCCGGCGGCGCGGGCGCCGACGACGCGCGCGGCCCGCGCGACGGCCGCCGCGTCCCACTGTTCCTGGTCGCGCAGCAGCACCCGTACGTAGGCGTCGATGTCCTCGTCCGGGTCGGTGTCGCAGCGCACGGTGCGGGCGTGCGGGAAGCGGTCGGCGAGTTCGCGGAGGAGGTCGTCGGCGGCGGGCGGCCGGGGCCCGGAGCCGTTCGCCGCCGTGGGCGCCGGCCGGGCGCTGCGCACGCCGAGCAGCAGCCGCACCTTGCGGCGCCGGGTGGCGGGGCCCCGTCCGGCGGGCGCGGGCACGCCCGCGCCGCGCCGTGCGGGCCGGGTCGCGGTGACGAACGGGGCGAGGGCCGTGGTGATGAAGTGCGTCGGGTCGTACGCCTCGTCGAGGCCGTCCACGACGACGGTGACGGGCGGGCCCGGACGGGCGAGGAACTCCTCCAACGCGCCCTGCCAGTCGCCGAGTTCGACGCTCCCCTCGGCGGGCGCGCAGCCCAGCGCCTCACCGAGCTGGCGCAGCGCGGTGAGCGCGGTGTGGTTGCGGGCGGAGATCGCGGCGCTGACCGCGCCCGGCGGCGGGATCGTCTCGGGCGGCCCGTCGAGCGCGGTCTTGTAGCGCTCCTCGCCCCGGAACAGCGGGTCGCTGAGCGTCACCATGCGGCCGAGCAGCGCCGACTTCCCGGTCCCCGCGCCCCCGGTGACGATCATGGCGCCGCGCGGGGACTGCACGAAGTCGACGAGGAGCCGGTTGAGGCGGGTGCGCCCGGAGAAGTACCAGCCGCCGTCGGCCTTGTCGAGCCGCCCGCTCGCCTTCTCCAGCCAGTACTCCAGCTCGTCGAAGGTCGCCGCGACGTCGCTGACCGCGTCCTTGGCGACCCGCGGCGAGGGCTCGTAGCCGGGGTTGGGCAGCGCCCGCGAGCGTTCGTGCTGCCACTGGGTGAGGAGCGGCTGGGGAATGTTGACGCGGGCGTGGGCGCGCCGCGCGCTGCGCCGTACGGGCCGCTCCTCCTCCAGGAGTTTCGCCGCGCGGTTGAGGAGCTGCGTGAACTCGCTCATCGTCAGGTGCGGGTGCGCGATCTGCTCGCTGGTGGTGGCCAGGAGGTGGGCGCGGGAGAGGACGCGGGCCAGTTCGAGGCCGAGGACCGTGCGGCCCCGCTCGGTGGTGGCGAGGACGTTGAGCCGGGCCTCCTCCTTGCGGGAGGGCGCCAAGTCGTCTTGTAGGGCGACGAGTTCGCCCTGTACGGCGGCCGACTCGCACATGTTGAGGATGACCAGGACGTCATGGGCGCGCGAGTCGAGGGCCGCGTAGGCGAGCGCGGACGTGGGCACGGCGGTGGCGAGGAGGCGTTCGTCGGAGGTGTCGGGCAGGCGCAGGTAGTGGCGGCTGGACTTGGCGGACAGGCCGTGCGCGCTGACGAACAGGATCAGCGGCGTCGCGGCGTCGGTGTCGCGCAGGCCGCTCGCGCTCAGGTACGCCTCGACCTCGTGCCGCGTCGACAGCGGCGTACCGTGCGGCGTCTCGGACAGCCGCCAGTCGAACGCCTCCCCGTTGCGCGGCCACCACAACTCGAGCGCCGCGAGCTGCTGCCGCACCGCCTCGTCGAAGGAGGGGTCGCCGTCCGGGACGACCAGGCCGACGAGCAGCCCGCGCGGCCCCGACTCCAGCGGCCCGTGCGGCCACTGCTGTGCTTCCGGCTCCGCGGCAACAGCCACGACCGGCCCCCGTTGCTCGCTCATCTTGCCTATTGTTCCCGCATCTTGCCTATTGTTCCCGTCCATGAGCTTCCAGCGACAGGTCGGCGAGGCCCGACCCGCCCCGGCACCGGCAGACTTACCTCATCATGTGACGCAGGACGCGGTCGTCATCGTTCCCGGGATCATGGGCAGCGAGCTGCGCCTGGCCGAGACGGGCGAGGTCCTGTGGGGCCTGTCGGGCGCCCGCTGGCTGCTGCGGGCATGGACGCGCCGCGACGGCCTCGCCGCCCTCCACCTCACCGAGGACGAACTCACCGGCAAGACGGGCCGCGTCCAGGCGACCCAGCTCCTGCGCCACGGCACATGGACCCCGTACCTGCGCGGCCAGGAGCCCTACACTGACCTCGTCGACACCGTACGGGACTACGTGGCCGACCCCGCCGCGATCATGACGTTCCCGTACGACTGGCGCCTCCCGGTCGCGACGAACGGCAAGCTGCTCGCGGCCCGCGCCCGCGAACACCTCACGGCCTGGCGCACGCACCCCGCGCACCTGGCGGCCCTGCGCCACCGCGCCGACCAGCGCCCCGCCCGGCTCGTCTTCCTGGCCCACTCCATGGGCGGCCTCGTCACGCGCAGCGCCCTGGACGGCAGCCACTTCGACGACCTGGCCGCCGACACCCGCACGGTCGTCACCCTGGGCACGCCCTTCTACGGTTCGGTCAAGGCGACGGTCATCCTCAACAGCGGACGCGGCGCCCCGGTCCCCCTCCCGCACGCCCGCCTGCGCGACCTCTGCGCCACCATGCCCGGCCTGCACGACCTGCTGCCGCTCTACCGCTGCCTGCGCACGACCGACGACGTACGCCGCCTCGACGCCTCCGACATCACCGCGCTGGGCGGCCACCCCGAACTGGCCCGCGACTCGTTGGCCTTCCACGCGGGCCAGCAGTCCGTCCCCCTGCCGGACCACCGCGCGGTAGTCGGCACCCGCCAGCCGACGTGGCAGAGCCTGTCGCTCACTTCCGGCCAGGTCACGGCGTACGAGGCGGGCGCCCGTCAGCACTCCGACGGCAGCCTCATCCGCGACGCGGCCGGGCACGTCCTGCACTTCGCGGCGCACGGCGACGGCACGGTCTACCGCGACGCGGCGTCCCTGTCCCGGCACGTCTCCCTGCTCCCCGTCCAGCACGGCGACCTCGCCCGCGCCGACAGCGTCCTCGACACGGTCGCCGACATCCTCCTGGAGGACATCCCCCAGGGCCCGCCCCTGCCCGGCAACGGCGGCCCCGGCGCGGGCCTGACCGTCCCCGACCTCGCCGAAGCGGGCGTCCCCTGGGAAGCGACCGCCCCCGACACCGACACCCTGCAGGGCCTGACCTTCACCCTGACCGACACCGAAACGGGCACGGAGCGCCCCCTCGCGGCCCAGATGCAGGACGGCCGCCCGGCGGCGACGGTGACGGTGGACGCGCCGGGTCTGTACAGGGTGGCGCTGCACACCCGCGACCGGTACACGGTCAGCCAGTTGGTGCTGGTGGGGGAGGCGGGGGTGGCGGTGGAGGCGGAGCGCTAGGGGGCACCCTGGGCTTGCTCGGCAGCCCCGGGCAGCGGGCCGGCCGCACCCGGTTCACCCCCGTCGTCGTCCGGAGCGGTACGTGTCCAGGAGCTGCCGGCCCGCGACGGTGAAGGGGTGCTCGGGGCCCAGGCCGTGTTCTCGCCGCGCGACGACGTCGGTCATCAGCTCGACGGCCTCCTCCACACGGCCGAGCGCGGCCCGGGTCCGGGAGAACAACTGCCGGGCCGCGAGCACGATCGGGTGCTCCGGCCCGAAGCGCCGCTCATACGCCTCGGCGACCAGCCGGATCTCGCGGTCGGCCTCCTCGAACCGGCCCAGGAGGAACAGCGCCCACGCGTGGTTGTGCCGGGCGCCCAGGGTGACCGTGTGATCGGGCCCGAGGAGCCGGTCGCACTCAGCGGGCAAGGAGAGCAGCGCACCGTCTTCCGCGGTGACCGCCTCGCGCGCGGGCAGCATCTCCAGCAGGCCGGCACGGGCGCGCAGGGTCAGCGGATGCGTGGGGCCCAGCGCCGAGCGCCGACCGGCCACGGTGGCACGGAGCAACGCGACCGACTCCTCGCGTCTCCCGAGATTCGCCAGCACGAGCTGAAGGCCGTAGGACGTGTCCAGAGTGTCCGGGTCGCCGGCCCCGAACAGCCTTTCCTGAGCGGTACGGACGCCGCGCAGCAACGCCTCGGCCTCAGCGAACCGGCCCAGCCGGAACAGGGCCCGTCCGGCTCTGGAACGGGCGGCGAGGACCGCACGGTCGTCCGCGCCGAGCAGCCGCTGCCCGAGGTCGGCGGTGGTCCGGGACGTCTCCCAGGCGGAGAGGTAGTCACCGGTCCGGTGCAGAGCGACCGAGAGCCGCGTCGCCACGGCAAGGGCATCGGCGGCGACCGGCGACATGCCGATGCGCCGCAGCAGGGCCAGCGCGTGCGGGACCAGCAGACGCAGGCGCGGCTCGTGCGGCCCGGCGTCGGGGACACCGGGCACGGCGGCGTCGAGCAGGCGGACGGCCACCGCGTCGAGCGTGGCTCGCAGTTCGACGGGTGTCGCCGCGTGGACGCTGTCGAGCAGGACGCCATGGCTCTGCACGCAACGCATGCCGACGACATCGACGCGTTCCGACAGCGACTGGTCGAGCAGAGCGCGCAGAGCCGTCTCGGTACGGGCCCGGGGGAGGACACCGGCGATGTCCTCGTGATTGAGCACGGCAAGGGGCAGGGGTTCCGCCGCGAACCGGGCGAGCAATCGCAGCAGGGCCGCCGCTTCGGGCAGCCCCCGCGCCTCGAACGAGTCCAGGGTCAGCTGCCAGGTGTGGGGGTGAGCGGCAGCCGCCACTGAGGGCCTCCTGATGTGCTGCGGGGTCGTAGTCGGCGGGGTCACGCGGGCACCGCCCTTCTGGCGCGGGGCGGTCATCCGACAGGGCAGGTGAAGGAGGCTGCCTCAGGGGATCACCCGCATGACGCTTCTCCGGGCATTTCGACCCGCACGGTCTTGCCGACGTGCTCACGAAGGAACCACGACACCTCACCGCCGACAGCGCGAACCAGACGAAGTCCGCGCCCGCACTCGTCGAGACGATCCACCGCGGCATGCACGCCGAAGTCGGGGAACGCGGGCACCGGGTCCGACACGTCGACGACGAGTCCACCGTTACTGAGCACTGCCAGCCGCACGAGCATCGTGTGCCCGACGATGCGCGCGTGGTTGATCGCGTTGGTGGTCAACTCCGAGGCGACCAGGGCCGCTTCCCCTTGGTCACCGGCCCATCCCCACACCACGAGCCTTCGGTGGACGTGGAGACGGACCAGGGGCACGCTCTTGTGGACCATCGTGTAGTCCATCGACCACTCCCGAGCGACGGCCGCAAGCCCGACTTCTTCCAACGAGGCCACCCCGATCTCAACTCCCCATGCAGCGTGCGGCAAGGGCTTCACCGGCCCCATGTCCTTGGGTGTGATCCAGGTAGCCGCTACTGAGTTTGTGGGCGTGATGTCGTGAGGGTGAGGCCGGTTGCGGTGAGGCATGCGTCGATGAGATCGGGGCGGTACTGAATCTCGCGGAGTGTGCGGCGGAGTGACCGGATCAGGTGGTCCGGGTCGCTGAACGCGGTGTTGCACTGCGCCGAGCGCCGGACCAGTGACCAGACACCTTCCACGGGATTCAGATCGGGTGCATACGAGGGGAGTTGGAAGGAGGTGATCCAGTCGTGGGCGTCGATGAAGGCCCGCAGTCGGGCGTCCAGATGCACATTCAAATTGTCCCAGACCAGTATCAGCGGGGCGCCGAGCTGTTGATGGGCGGCGACCAGCAGGTCGCGATAGTCGCGCCAGGTGAAGCTGCGCCGGCCGCCTCGCTTGTGATCGAGATGCTGTTTGGGCCGGAAGATTAGACGTGTTCGTTCGCCGGGCTTGTAGCAGGCCAGGGCGGCGATGGAGAAGCGGCGCTGGGAACGGCCTCGCACCCGGACCACGGGCGTGTGCCCCCGCCTGGACCAGGTGCGGGAAGTGGGCGGCGTCATCGAGAATCCGGCCTCGTCTTCGAAGACGATGAAGGCGTCGAGCGCCGCCGCGGTGCTTCCACCTGTGGCCATGTGTCCTTCACCCAGCCGGTCACCTTGTCCTCGTCGCGCTCCAGGGCCCGCTTGGCCGGGACTTGGTGGCTCCAGCCGTGGCGCCGCAGCATCTGCGCGATGGTCGACAGGGTGATGGTCTTATGGAACCGGCGCCCGATCAGCACCTTGATCCGCTCCAGGGTCCATGTCTGGTCCTGCCAGCCGTGCGCAACAGGCCCCTTGGCAAGTTCCTCCTCCAGCACCGCGAACAGCTTCTCGCTCAGCTTGGGCCGGGCCGCCGAGCCCCTGGAAAACAGGAAGCCGTCCCCGCCAGCCTGCCAGGCGCGGCGCCAGCGCTGCACTGAACGAACGCTGACTCGCAGCTGTTTCGCCACCACCGTGTTGCCGTCACCTGCGGCGAACATCGCGGCTGCTTGCAGGCGGACTCCCTCGCGAAAGGCCCGCCGCTCGGCCGTCAGGCCACCACCTTGCGGATACCTCATGGTTCCGGCCTACCGCGACTGACTTCCTCTGTCAGCCCTCCCGACATCACGCCCACAAACTCAGTAACAGCAAGTGATCTCTACGTCGCATTCGCCGGGTGCATTCGAGCATGCGCAGCACGCATATTGGCGCCTCGGACGACGTGCCATGCTGGTTACCGTGGGGACACAAAGCATCGACTGGGCCTCGTTCGGAGACCTCAAGGACGCCGCTTACACGGGGAACTACGGCTACGTGATCCGCCGCGCAAGAAAGATTGCGGGGCTCACACAAGGCCAACTCGCCACAGCGTGCAATCTCTCTCAAGCCGCTGTCTCGCGGCTTGAGAACCGCGGCTCCGGCACCTACACCATGGAAACCCTGGCGCGCGCCGCCACAGCGATCGGATTCCCATTCGAGCTGGTCGGCCTCGCCAACCAGCAAGCGAATGGGACCTTGCCAGTGGAACGGCGCGCATTCCTGAACCTGTCGGCGGCCTTCGTCGCCGCCCCCAAAATAGGCAACACAGCCCCCGATGGGCCCGCGACATGGGAGGACAGCTCGCACGCGGCGACCCTGCGCATTGCCACCAGCTCGTTCCGGAGGCTGGACTCCACCGTCGCGTCCAGAGACCTGGCCGAGTCGATGAAGACCCACCTCCAGCTCATCCAGACCATGGCGAGCGAAGCACCTGACAACGAGCACCGCGCGCGCATGGCGTCCGTCGGATCCGAAGCCGCCTCGTTCGCCGCCTGGCTGTTCTGGGACATGGCTGATCACGGGTCCGCGCGTCGCTGGTACGGGTCGTCGATAAAGGCAGCCCGCAGTTCGGGTGACCCCCTCCTGGCCGCGTACCAGACCGGCAGCCTCGCTTCGTTCGAGGCCGAGACCGGTAACCCGCACGAGGCGCTCCGCCTGGTCACACAGGCGCGGCACGACCTCGGGCGTGACCCGTCACCGCTGGCCTCCGCCTGGCTCTTCGCCACCGAAGCCGTCGCTCACGCGTCACATGGACAGGGCCGATCATGCGAACGGGCTTTGTATGCCTGCGAATACAGCGCCGCACAGATCCCCGACGCCGAGCCTGTCTCGTGGCCATGGATCTTCGCCTTCGACGAGCGGAAGATCGCGGCATGCCGTATCACCTGTACGGCTCGGCTCGGCCAGCCCCTCCACACCCGGACCGGAGAACACGAGGTCGCGGCCGCCCTGAGTGGCGGTCATGACAAGCAACGGGCTCTGCTCACGCTCGACGTGGCGACCGCTCACCTCGCTACGAAAGAGATCGATGCCGCGTTCACGCTGGCCTCCCGATCCCTCACCGAAGGCGTCCGTCTGCGCTCCGGCAGAATCGTCGAACGGGCCCGCACGCTGCGCCGGGCCTACTCCACCCACCGGCCACCGACTGTCGTGCGCGACTTCGACGACCAGCTCCACGCCACCTATCTGTAGGGAAGTGCCTCCCTTGCGTGTCGGAATCACAGGACACCGTGGCCTGCCACAGCCTGTCGAGGGTCAGGTGCGCGCGCTGCTCCTGGAGCATGCCCAGACGTACGTCGCCCGTGATCTCGTCGCCATAAGTTGCATCGCCGACGGCCCCGACACCTGGTGGGCCCACATCGTGCTCGCTGAGGGCGGCCAGGTCGAGGTGGTCACGCCGGCAACCGAGTACAGATGCGGTCTGCCCGGGTGGCATCACTCCGACTACGACGAGCTGATGAACCGTGCCAAGGACGTACACCACACTGGGCTCAGGGAATCGACCTCCGAAGCGCACCAGGCCGGAAGTGAGATCTTGGTAGGTCTCTCCGACCGGCTCATCGCCGTCTGGGACGGCCTGCCGGCACGTGGCTACGGTGGCACGGCCGACGTCGTGGCCTACGCAGAACGTGTAGGCGTGCCCGTCACTGTGATCTGGCCGGCCGGGGCGACTCGGTAGCCGGAGCGGGCATGGGCCCGCTCGGAAATCGTCAGTCGCCGTGTGCGGCGTCCTGCTTCATCAGGACAAGGAGTGCGGGGCTCTCGGTAACGTGCCCCTGCCGAGGGCCCCCCGTACGCCTCTGAAGGCCGCGAACCAGCGTAGCGTCTCGACGAACTGACGTGATTCTGCCGGAGTGTGGGCCTGCGCGCGCAGAGAGCCGTACGTTTGTTCAAGCTCCCGTACCCTTCGGCGCCCCGTGCGGCATCACCTGAATCTCCACGTTCCGCTTCTCCACGATGAGCAGGAGCTGCTCCGGCTGCCCGCGCCGGACGGCCTCACTCCCCTGTCGGGCCAGCCGAGCAGCCAACCGCTGCTCGATGACTGCTTCGTCCAGTTGCGGACGCCATATGGCGAACACGGTCCGCGGGTAGGGCTCGGCCTGCAAGAGCCCCGGCACGGCCTGAGTGGCGTACACGTGCAGTACAACCGCCTCGGCCTCCAACTTGGCCGTATCACGAAAGAGGCGATCGTCGAAGCCGAGTAACCGGTCGGCGCCCCTGGCCTCGAGCGATCCATTCCGGCCCGCTCCGGAGGGACGCCTCCCGGCCACTCCCTCAACCCCCGGCCCCACGTCCGAGTCGGGCCGCGGCCCGCTCCTCGTCGTCGCGCTCGCGGATGACCGGGGTGGCACGCTCCGCCCGGCCGCACCCGGCAAGACGGTCTGGGCAGAGCTGCGCGTACCGGCCGAAGGCGGCTCGCAGACCGGCCAGGAGGCCCCGGCCGGGCAGGGCGGAAAGCTGCTGGGGGCCGAGTGCCGCGACGCGGGCCGAGAGGGGCGGCGGCTGGGGCGTCGCACGGCCACGACCAGTGCATATTCGGCCAGTTGCCGCCGCCCGGCCCGGCAGGGGTGCGCATGGAGGCCGCAGACTAGGGCACCTTTGAAGCGACCGCACCTCACCCGTAACTCCCCGTTCAACCCCTGGTGATGGGGTGCCTGACCTCGGGTGGGTGGCGTACTGTCACCCGCCAACTGCAACGAGAGACGAGAGATGATCAAGGGGCGGGAAGTGACTGACAGCCTGGACACCTGGTGGGAACGAGCGGCGTGCCGTACGGCGGACCCGGAGGAGCTGTTCGTCGAGGGCGCCGCGCAGACCGGCGCCAAGCGGATCTGCGGCGCCTGTGAGGTCCGCACGGAGTGCCTGTCGCACGCGCTGGACCAGCGGATCGAGCACGGCGTGTGGGGCGGTATGACCGAGCGCGAGCGCCGCGCCCTGCTGCGGCGGCGTCCGACGGTCACCTCGTGGCGGCGCCTGCTGGAGACGGCGCGTGCCGAGCACGAGCGCCGGCCCGCGGGGCGCTGCGAGGAGGATGTGGTGGCCTCCTGATCAGCGCGGCCCGTCGGTTGTTTGCCGCGGTCGTCGTCCGTGCGAGCCTTGCACCATGTCCGGCAGCACACGCGACGTGAGTGGAGAAGCCTGATGGACTGGCGCGACTTTGCCGTGCACATGGCGTCCATGGCCCGCGGCTTCCGGGCCGACGACTCCGTGGGGACCACCCTGGACAAGATCACGCGTGCGGCGGTCGAGCGCGTCGAGGGCTGTGACGCGGCCGGTGTTTTGGAACTGCGCAAGGGCCGCGCTCGGACCCTGGCGGCCACCGAGAAGCTCGTCGACGACAGCGACAAGCTCCAGGAGGAGCTGGGTGAGGGCCCCTGTTTCGATGCGGCCCGCACCGGCCACCCGGTGTTCCGCATCCACGACGTCAGTACCGAGACGGTGCGCTGGCGCCATTACGCGCCCCGCGCCCACGCGCTCGGCGTCGGCAGCATGATGGGCTTCCTGCTCTACACCGACGACCAGCAGGACCTGGGCGCGCTCAACGTGTACTCCAGGAAGCCCGGCGCGTTCACCGAGGACAGCGAGACCGCGGGCTGGCTGCTCGCCGGGCACGCGGCGACGGCCTTCTCCAGCGCCCGCGAGCACGCCTCGCTCGAACAGGCGATGGAGACGCGGCACGCCATCGGTGAGGCGATGGGCATCCTGATGGCCCAGTACCGGCTCGACGAGACGGAGGCCTTCGACGTGCTGCGCCGTCACTCCCAGGAGCACAACGTGAAGCTGCGCGAGGTGGCGCGGCAGGTGTGCGAGCACGGCTCCCTCAAGGACGGCCCCTGACCCACGCCGGAGACCCACCTCCTCGGAGACCCACCTCCTCGGAGACCCACCTCCTCGGAAACCCTCCCCGGAGACCCACCCCGGTACCCACCTCCCGAGACTCACGCCCCGAGACCCACCCCCGGAACTTCACGCCCGGAGAAACGCAAGCACGGCAAGCACCCTGCGGTGCCCCTCCGTGTCGACCGGCAGGTCCAGCTTGGCGAAGATGTTGCCGATGTGTTTGTGCACGGCCGCCTCGCTGAGGAACAGGTGTGCGGCGATGTTGCCGTTGGAGCGGCCTTCCGCGAGCAGCCCGAGCACCTCGCGCTCGCGCGGGCTCAGCCGTTCGAGCGGGTCCCGCCGCGCCCGTACGAGCTGCGTGATCACCTCGGGGTCGACGACGGCGCCGCCCGCCGCGACCCGCTCGATCGCGGAGGTGAAGTCGGCGACCTTGCCGACCCGCTCCTTGAGCAGGTAGCCGACCCCGGCGCCGCCGCCCGAGTCGAGCAGCCGCAGCGCGTAGGAGCGTTCCACGTACTGGCTCAGGACGAGGACGGGCAGGCCGGGGAGTTCCTCGCGCAGGAGCACCGCCGCGCGCAGCCCGTCGTCGCCGTGGGAGGGCGGCATCCGGACATCGGTGACGACGAGGTCGGGCCGCTCGGCGCGGACGGCGTCGACGAGCGCGTCGGCGTCGCCGACGGCCGCCACCACCTCGTGGCCGAACCGCCGCAACAGGCCTACGAGGCCCTCGCGCAGCAGTACGGCGTCCTCGGCCACGGTCAGGCGAAGCGGCACGGTACCTCCACGTGCAGCAGGGTGGGGCCCCCGACCGGGCTGGAGACGCGCATCCGCCCGTCGAGCGCCGTGACGCGGTCCGCGAGCCCCGTCATGCCGCTGCCCGCCGGATCGACCCCGCCGCGGCCGTCGTCCGTGATGTCGAGGAACAGCAGGTCGGCATGGTAGCGCCCGCGCACCGCCGCGCTGGTGGCGCCGCTGTGCCTGGCGATGTTCGTCATGGCCTCGTTGATGAGGTAGTACATGGTCGTCTCCAGCTTCCTGGGCAGCCGCTCGGGCAGCCGCAGGTCGACGGTGACCGGGACGGGGAAGCGTCCCGCGTAGTCCTCGACGGCGGCCACGAGGCCGTGGTCGGAGAGGACGGGAGGGTTGAGGCCCCGGACCAGCGACCTCAACTCCCGGTGTGCGGACCCCAGTTGTTCCTCGGCCCGGGTCAGCAGAGCGGACTGGGGCGAGCCCACCGGGATGTCGAGCCGCAGCATCGCGAGGGTCATGCCGAGCGAGACCAGGTGCTGCTGTGCCCCGTCGTGCAGGTCGCGTTCGATGCGGACGCGCTCCGCGTCGAAGGAGTCGAGGAGCCGGGACTGCGAGGCCCGCACCTCGCGCAGCTCCTCGCCGAGTTCCTTGTCGCGCGGCGCGAGGAACGTACGGGCCATGGCGGCGCGCGCGCCCGCCCACGAGGTGACGGTGTAGGGGGAGGCGAGCAGGACGAGCGCCCCGAACACCGTCCACGGCCAGGTGTCCCCCGCGGTGGCGGCGAAGAACGCGGCCGGGAGGCCGAAGGAGAAGCCGAGGACCAGCAGATCCAGCCACCACAGGGCGACCGCGGAGAGGAGGGTGAACAGCAGTTCCCGCCAGGTCACCTGCTCCTTGAGCCGGGTCGCCGCCCATGCGCGCAGGCCCGGACCGTCCGGCGTCCGGTGCGGGTCGGGCAGCGGGTCCGTGTCCACGAGGCGCAGCCGGCGCCGCTCGACGCGGGCCACGAGCGTGGCGGCGAACACGGTGCCGACCAGCGGCGCGACCCCGATCAGGACGACGAGCAGGGCGAGCCCCGCCGCCAGGCCCAGGGCGAGGACCAGGACGGCGGCGGCGCCGACCACGACGCCGCCGCCCAGGTAGGCGAGCGACCGCCAGGGCCAGCTGGAGGTCAGGAAGCTCAGCGGGCGCCGAGCCATGGCCTGCCAGGCCGTTGTGGGTTGCATGTGGTCAACGTAGCCGGGGAGTTCGGGGAAGGGAGTAGAGCTGGCTCTACCTCTGAAGTAGAGCGCGCGTCAGTGCTCCGCCCACCCCCGCCGACGTGGAATGCGGGGCATGACGACACAGACTCCGGTGCACGACGCGGTCGAACTGCACGGTGTGCGCAAGGTCCATGGCACCGGCGGACGGCGGGTGACCGCCTTGGACGGCGTCTCCTTCCGCTTCCCGCGCGCCACCTTCACCGCGATCATGGGCCCGTCCGGCTCGGGGAAGTCGACGCTGTTGCAGTGCGCGGCGGGCCTGGAGCGGCCGACCGACGGGCGGATCGTCCTCGCGGGCGTGGACATCGGGCAGCTCGGCGAGAAGGAGCGCACCGAGCTGCGCCGGGACCGCGTCGGCTTCGTCTTCCAGGCGTTCAACCTGGTGGAGTCGCTGACGGCGGCGCAGAACGTGCGGCTGCCCTCCCGGTTCGCCGGCCGCAAGGTCAGCCGTGAGCAGGTCGCGGACGCGCTCGCCGCGGTCGGTCTCGCGGACCGCGCCGGGCACCGCCCGAGCGAACTCTCCGGCGGCCAGCAGCAGCGCGTCGCCCTCGCCCGCGCCCTGGTCACCCGCCCCGACGTGCTCTTCGCCGACGAGCCGACCGGCGCCCTCTCCACGGCCGGCTCGCGCGAGGTGCTGACGATGATGCGGACGCTCGTCGACCGGGAGGGTCAGACGACGCTGATGGTGACGCACGACCCGGTGGCGGCGGCCCACGCCGACGTCGTCGTCTTCCTCAAGGACGGCCGCGTCGCCGACCGCGTCCCCCTCGACCGCGCGTCCGGCGCCGACCACGCCGCCGCGATCGCCACCCACATGGCCCGCCTGGAGGCGTGATGCTGATCCTCGCGAACGTACGGGAACGCTGGTCGTCCTTCCTCGGCGCCTTCCTCGCCGTGCTGGCCGGCGTCGCCCTGATCACCACCACCCTCGTCATCCACGACTCCGCGCGCCCCACGACCCAGCCGCGCTACGCGGGCACCGCCGCCCTGGCCCTGCCCCGGCAGGCCACCGACGTGGACGGCAGCCCGGAGGACCGGATGCCGTGGAGCAGGGCGGAGGCCGCGCCGCTGGCCGCCCGGCTCGGCGAGGTCCCCGGCGTCGGCCGCGTCGTCGTGGACCGCTCCTTCTACGCCCAGGCCGTCATCGGCGGCGAGCCCGTCGCCGACGAAGGCGCCCTGGAGGCGGGGCACGGCTTCGACAGTGCCCTGATGGCCCCGTACAAGCTGGTCGCGGGACGTGCCCCGGACACGGACGGCGAGGTCGTCGTCGGCCGCGACCTGCGCGTCGTCCCCGGCAGCGAACTGACCGTCAACCTCACCCAGGGTCGCAGACAGTTCACCGTCGTCGGCCTCGTCGACGGACCCGGCTACTACTTCGGCGAGGCGTTCGCCGCACGGCAGCAGCCCGGCGTCCGCGCCCTCGGCCTCGTCGCCGCGAAGGGCGCCCGTACGGGGGCGCTGGTCGACGCCGCCGAGAAGGTCGTCGGCGACAAGGGCGACGTGGTCTCCGGTGACGGCCGCGCCGCACTCCAGCCCCAGTACATCGCCCACAAACGGTTTCTGGGCGTCCAGCTCATCGGCGCCATGGCCCTGCTCGCCCTGTTCACCACCGTCTTCGTCGTCGCCTCCATGCTGGCCCTGGCGACCGGGGCGCGCCGCCGCGAGATCGGCCTCCTTCGCACCATCGGCGCCGCCCCGCGGCAGATCAGGCGCATGATCCTCGGGGAGGCCGCCGTCGTCGGGCTGCTCGGCTCGCTCGCGGGCTGCGTCGCGGGCGTCGCCGCCGCACCCCTGCTGCGCGACCTCCTCGACGGCCTGGACGTGGCCCCGCCGGACATGCGGGTGACCGTCGCCGCGTGGCCGCTGCTCACCGGGTGCGCGGTCGGTGTCGGCGTCAGCGCCATCGGCGCCTGGGCGGCAGGCCGCAAGGCGGCGCGCGTCGCCCCGATCGAGGCGCTCCGCGACAGCCGTACCGTCAACAAGGCGATGGGGCGCGGGCGTTGGGCCGCGGGGCTCGCCGTCCTCGGCGCCGGTGTGCTGCTCGCCGTATGGACCGCGGCCGCCGGCGCCGACGACCGGGTCACCCTGGCGATCCTCGCCACGATGACGCTGATCGTCGCCGCCGCGCTCCTGACCCCCGCGTTCATCGGGCCCGTCGGCTGGTTCCTCACCGCGCCGTTCCAGCGCGGCGACTCGGCCGCTCCCGTCCTGATCCGCGCCGGACTCGTCGCCGACCCGCGCCGCGCCGCCGCCCTGGCCGCGCCCGTCGTCGCAGCCGTCGGCTTCGCCGTCCTGCTCAGCGGCGCCGTGGAGACGATGCGGGCCGCCTATCCGGCGGGTGAGGCACTGAAGGTCGCGGGGCAGACGATCGTCACCCCGGACGGCATCCCCGGCAACACCGACGAGGTGGTCGCCGCCCACCCGGTCGGCAAGGCCGCGCTCCCCACCCGCGCCTTCGTCACCCCGGACAAGACCGTCCTCGACGTCCTCGGCAGCCGCGACCGGCGCTGGAACCGGCCCGGCGAGGCCGTCCTCGGCGAACGCGTCGCGGGACAACTCGGCCTGAAGCGGGGCGAGAACGTCCCCGTCCGGTTCGCCGACGGCGCCACCGTCACCCTGCGCGTCGCCTCGGTCCTGCCCGACGACCCGGCCCGCGGCGACTTCGTCGTCGCCCGCGCCCTGGTCCGCACCCACGACCCGGCCGCCCTCACCGACGACATCTTCGTGCCCGGCGCCGCGAAGGCCACGGCGGCGATCCCGGGCACCGCCCTGCACGACGCCGCCGCGTACGCCCTCGCCGACTACGAGACCGACGCCAGGCTCACCGAGAGCCTCGCCATGATGCTGATCGTGATCGCGGTCGGCTACAGCGTCCTCGCCGTCGCCAACTCCATGGCCATGGCCGCCCACGCGCGGCGCCGCGACTACGAGGTCATGAGGTCGGCGGGCGGCACAGACGCTCAGCTGCTCCGCACCGCGATCGGCGAGACGGTCCTCGTCGTGGCCGTCGGCGCCGCCCTCGGCATCCTGGTCACCCTGGCCCCGCTGGCCGGCATGGCCTCCGGACTCGGGCAGGCCAACTCCGCCGACGTCGGCCTGCGCCTGAGCACCGGCACCCTCACCACCGTGGTCCTCGGCACCCTCACGGCCGCCGTCCTCGCGGGGGCCGGGGTCACCGCCAGGACGTTGCGCCCATCGCGGCCCGCCGCACCGTCGCGCCGACCAGGCGCCCGGACGGGGACCGGGGGGCCGGCCGGGGCGCGGGCCGGGCGGGGGCCGCGCCGGCGAGGAACCGGGACGTGACCCCGAGCAGACCGCCGAAGACGGTCAGCAGGAGCAGGGCCACCCACATCTGCCGGCTGCCCGGGTGCGTCCACGCGGTCCAGGCGGCGGAGGCCGCCCACAGGGCGGTCCCGGCCGCGTAGAAGACGCGCACACGGCGCAGGCTGCGCTCCGCGCGCTCCGCCGAGAGACGACCGGGGGTATCGGTGTCGACTGTCATGCGCGCCCGTGTACCCGGGATTCGATCACTCAGTGCTGCCGATTGTGCGGCTGTTCCCGGAGCAGGTGCGCGCGGCCGAACATGGCCGCCGCCTCGTGGGCCGTCGGGGCGCCCGCGGCCAGATCGGCGCCGGCCTCCACCAGGACGGCGACCACGTCGTCCGCGCCCTTGAACAGGGCCCCGGCGATCGCGACCTGGCCCCGGTCGTTGGGCAGGTCCGGGTCGGCGCCGAGCCGCAGCAGGGCCCGTACGGTGTCGGCGTGGCCGTGGTAGGCGGCCAGCATGAGGAGCGTGTTGGACTGGGCGTCGGTCACGTCCACGGGCAGCCCGTGCCCCACGAACTCCGTCAGCTCGGCGGTGTCCCCGGCGCGGGCGAGGTCCATGGCGATGGCGACGACGCGCTCGGTCTGGTCGGTGGTGAGGTGATCCATGAGGGGTTGCTCCGGAGCTGCGGGTGTGGGTGGTGTGGGGTGTGAAGTGTGTCGTGCGGGGTGTGGGGGACGGAGGTGTGGGGACGGGCAACGCCCCGCACACCCGGGACAGCAGGTGTGCGGGGCGTTGTCGGCCATGTGTGTGTCGTGTGTGCCGGTGTGCCGGTGTGCCGGTGTGCCGTTGTGCTGTGTGTCAGAGGGTCCCGGCGGCCAGCGCCTCGATCGCCTTGCGGACGCCCTCGCCGTAGGCCGGGTCGGCCTGCGTGCAGTGGTGGATGTGGCGCTCGATCGTCCGCTCGGAGGCGCCGTTGATCGCGCGGGCCGTGTTCTCGAAGAGCACCTGCTGCTGCTCGGGGCTCATCAGCCGGAACAGGTTGCCGGGCTGCTCGAAGTAGTTGGCGTCGTCCTCGCGGAAGTCGAAGCGGTCCGCGACGGAGCCGACGGCCTGGCTCGGCTCGCGGTAGGCGGGCTGCTCCTGCCAGCGGCCGTAGGAGTTCGGCTCGATGCCGGGGGTGGCGCCCTGGTTGCCGTCGACGCGCATGGCGCCGTCGCGGTGGTAGGAGTTCACCGGGTTCTTCGGGGCGTTGACCGGGATCTGGTGGTGGTTGACGCCGAGCCGGTAGCGCTGCGCGTCACCGTAGGAGAAGAGGCGGCCCTGGAGCATCCGGTCGGGGGAGTAGCCGATGCCCGGCACGACGTTGGCCGGGGTGAAAGCGACCTGCTCCACGTCGGCGAAGTAGTTGTCCGGGTTGCGGTTCAGCTCCCACTCGCCGACCTCGATCAGCGGGTAGTCCTTCTTCGACCACACCTTCGTCAGGTCGAAGGGGTGGAAGCGGTAGTGGGCCGCGTCCGCCTCCGGCATGATCTGCACGAACAGCTTCCACTTCGGGAAGTCGCCGCGCTCGATCGCGTCGAAGAGGTCGCGCTGGTGCGACTCGCGGTCCTTGCCGACCAGGGCCTCGGCCTCGGCGTCGGTGAGGTTCTTGATGCCCTGCTGGGTGCGGTGGTGGAACTTCACCCAGAACCGCTCGCCCTCGGCGTTGACCAGGCTGTAGGTGTGCGAGCCGAAGCCGTGCATGTGCCGGTACGAGGCCGGGATGCCGCGCTCCGACATGACGATGGTGACCTGGTGCAGGGCCTCGGGCAGGTTGGTCCAGAAGTCCCAGTTGTTCTCGGGGCTGCGCATGTTGGTGCGCGGGTCGCGCTTGACCGCGTGGTTCAGGTCGGGGAACTTCAGCGGGTCGCGGAAGAAGAAGACCGGGGTGTTGTTGCCGACCAGGTCCCAGTTGCCCTCGTCGGTGTAGAACTTCAGGGCGAAGCCGCGGATGTCGCGCTCGGCGTCGGCCGCGCCGCGCTCACCGGCGACGGTGGAGAACCGGGCGAACATGTCGGTCTTCTTGCCGACCTCGGAGAAGATCTTCGCGCTGGTGTAGCGGGTGATGTCGTGCGTCACCGTGAACGTGCCGAATGCGCCCGAGCCCTTGGCGTGCATCCGGCGCTCGGGGATCACCTCACGGTCGAAGTGGGCGAGCTTCTCCAGAAACCACACGTCCTGCAGCAGCATCGGCCCGCGTGCGCCGGCGGTCAGCGAGTTCTGGTTGTCGGCGACCGGGGCGCCGGCCGCCGAGGTCAGGGGCTTCTGGTTGTTCTCGGGCACAGCTCGCTCCTTCAGCAGCATGTCTCAGATGGAAGCCATCCTATGTTGGACTTAGTCTAAGTCAAAAGCGAGGCTTGCTTTCCGGCCACTCACCGCTCAGGATGGTTACGTGAACCATGCCTTTCCCTGCGGGACGCTCCCTCTCGACTTCGTCGGCACCCTGCGCGCACGACGCAACGACCTGCCGACGGAGAAGCTCGCCACCCCCGAGCTGCTCGACGCCTGGTTCGTGGAGTCCGGGATGCTCGACCTGGCCCCGGGCGCGAGCGAGGTCGACCTCGCCCTCGCCGTGGATCTGCGGGAGTCGATCTACTCCCTGGTGACGGCGCGCATGGACGGCAGGGAACTGCCCGCCGACGCGGTCGCAGAGGTGAACCTGCAGGCCTCGGGCGTGCCCGTGACGCTGCGGCTCGGCCCGGACGGTGCGACGCGCACCGGTTCGGTCGCCCAGGGGCTCGCCGCGCTCGCCCGTGAGACCGTCGAGATCGTCGGCGGCGAGGACGGCGATCTGCTGCGCGAGTGCGCCCGCCCCGAATGCACCCAGACCTACCTGGACCGCTCGCGCGGCCACCGCCGCGAATGGTGCGCCATGCGCACGTGCGGGAACCGGGTCAAGGCCGCCAGCTACCGGGCCCGTCAGCACAGCGCGCAGAGCTGAGCCCTACGGGGTGCGGTGTGGCCGCGGATGTGTTGACGCGTGTGTTGACGCATGCGCTGACGCACATGCATGTGTGCGTGTATGTGTGCGATCCCCCGTGCGGTGTCAGACAGCCTTCTCCGTGAGGGAGTACATCACCGACCGCTGCTGCTTGTGGCGGCGGATCCGCCCCTTGGCGACCAGCGACTCCAGGGTGTTCCGCACGACCTGCGGGGTGGGCGTCCGGTCCGGGTGCTCCCGCATCAGCTCGTCGCGCAACTCCTTGGCCAGGCGCGGCTCTTCATGGGCCGCGAGCAGGCTCATGAGCACCGTGCCGAGCAGCGGCCGGCGCGTCTCACCGCGGGCGGCGGGCGGCCTGGCGGCGGTGTCGCCCTGCTCGCCCTGCGCCTGGCCGGGCAGCGGGGACCGCTCGGCAAGACCGATGATGTCGACGAGCAGCGCCTCCTCCTGCTTCAACATCCGGAGTTTCTCGGCCAGTTCCTGCTGTCGGCGACGGTTCTCTTCCAGATCCGACGCGGCTTGGGCTACATACCGCGACCGGAGCGTGTCGGCTGATTGGCTGGTCACAACCGGTCACTCCCTCGTAATGGTGGATGCAGGGCATCGTACTCACGCGGGGGCGTCGCCGGAGTGGGTATGTCTCACACACAGTCGTACATGTGTTCATACGTACTGCGTCAGAAGTGGTCCACGTCGACGACGGCCTGTGCGAACTCCGCGGGTGCCTCCTGCGGCACGTTGTGCCCGACGGCGAACGTACGGTGCTCGTACTTCCCGGTGAACTTGGACCGGTACCCCGCTCCGTCGCCGGGCGCCGTGAACGGGTCGTACCGCGCGTCGATCGTGAGCGTCGGCACCGCGATGGAGGGGCCCGCCGCCAGCTTCGACTCCAGCCCGTCGTAGCGGCGTTCGCCCTCGGCCAGGCCGAGGCGCCAGCGGTAGTTGTGGATGACGATCGCGGCGTAGTCGGGGTTCTCGAAGGCGGCGGCGGTGCGCTCGAAGGTGGCGTCGTCGAAGCCCCAGGTCGGTGAGACCGTCTGCCACACCAGCTTGGTCAGGTCGTGGCGCAGGTCCGCGCGCTCCATGGCCTTCTTGCCGCGCTCGGTGGCGAAGTAGTACTGGTACCACCAGGTGTGTTCGGCGGCCGGGGAGATCGGTTCCGCCTGCGTCGCGCGGTTGGTGATGAGGTAACCGCTCACCGAGACCAGCGCCTTGACGCGCTCCGGCCACAGCGCGGCGAGGATGTCGCCGGTCCGCGAACCCCAGTCGAAACCGGCGATCACGGCCTTGTGGATCTTCAGTGCGTCCATCAGCGCGATGATGTCCAGGGCGACGACCGACTGCTGGGCGTTGCGGAACGTCCGGGAGGACAGGAACCGCGTCGTGCCGTGCCCGCGCAGATGGGGGACGATCACGCGATAGCCCTGACCGGCGAGGATCGGGGCGACGTCGACGTAGCTGTGGATGTCGTAGGGCCAGCCGTGCAGCAGGATCACGGCGGGGCCGTGCTTGGGGCCGAGGTCGGCGTAACCGACGTCCAGCAGACCGGCCTTGACCTGCTTCAGGGCCGGGAACGACGTGTGCGGGGCGGACGTCGTCGCGGGGGCCGCGGCGGAGACGCCTTGCAGGCCGGTCAGGGAGACGGTCGCCGCGCCCGTGGCCAGGCCCATCGCCTTGGTGAAAGTACGCCTGTCGATCATGAGGAACCTTCCGTCCGTACGTCTTCGGTGGGGAGTGGCTGAGGGGTGGTTGGGGGGTGGCTGGGGGGTGGTTGGGGGTGCGGGCCGACTCTGACATGCTGATCAGTAACCGGTCAAGGTGGTGACGTGATGATTTCTGTTTCGAGTAACCGTCTTGACTGGTGACGGAAGCTGGGTCAGGCTTGTCACCAGTCAGAGCGGAGGCGAACCATGCACGACACAGTGACGACACACCCCGCGACGCGACTCGCGCCCGAACGTACGACGGACCCCGCGGCAGCGGCCCGGCACGCGCGCTTCGGCAAGCTCCCCGAGCGGATCCGCTTCGAGGACATGAGCGAGGACGTGGCCCCGGACCCGGACGCCGGGGCCAGGACCACGTACCACCCCGAAGGCGCGTGGAACCACTACTCCTGCCTGGCCTACGACTTGGGGCTTTAGGACCTATTGAACCTGTCGGACCTGTCGGACCTGTCGGACCTGTTGGGCCGATTGGGCCGGTTGGGCCTGTGGGCCCGTCCCTGAGCCCCACCCCTTAACCCGCGGAAAGGCTCGATGTGAGCAGCAGACCCCTCGGCCCGGTGCGCCATGTGCGCACCGACGTCCTCGACATCGCGCACCACACCGTCGGCCCGGACGACGGCGTGCCGGTGATCCTCCTTCACGGCTGGCCCTTCGACCCGGTGGGTTCCTACGCCGAGGTCGCCCCCGCGCTCGCCGCGCACGGCTTCCGCAGCCACATCCCCTACCTGCGCGGCCACGGCGACACCACCTTCCGCCGCGCCGACACACCTCGCTCCGGGCAACAGGCCGCCCTCGGCGCCGACCTGATCGCCTACATGGACGCGCTCGGCATCCGGCGCGCCCTCTACGCCGGGTACGACTGGGGCGGGCGCGCCGCCGGCGTGGCCGCCGCGCTGTGGCCGCACCGCTGCGCGGGCCTGGTCTCGGTGAACGGCTATCTCATCCAGAACCTCGCCCGCGCCGAGGAGCCCCTGGCACCCTCACTGGAGCTCGGCTTCTGGTACTTCTTCTACTTCCTCACCGAGCGCGGAGCGAAGGGCCTGGCCCGCAACACCGAGGACCTGGCCCGCGTCGTCTGGCAGCGCAACTCGCCCGAATGGCGGTTCACCGAGGAGGAGTTCGCCCGGGCCGCCCGGTTGTGGACCAATCCGGACTACGTCGACGTCGTCCTGCACAGTTACCGCCACCGGCTCGGCGCCGCCCCCGGCGCACCCGCGTACGCGGACCTGGAGCGCCGCCTCCTGGAGCAGCCGAAAATCACCGCGCCCACGGTCACGCTCGACGGCCGGGCGGACGGGGTGACGCCGTGGACCGACGGCAGCTCCTACGCGCCGCACTTCACCGGCCCCTGGACCCACCACGTGGTGCCGGGCGCCGGGCACAATCTGCCGCAGGAGCGCCCGGACGCGTTCACCGCGGCCGTCCTGGAGGCGCACGCCATGAGCGGGGCGACCAGGTGACGGGGCGGGGTGTTCAGGTGACGCGTACTCATACTCAGGGGCCCGTGACGGACCCCCGCGACCTCGGCGCCTTCCTCAAAGCCCGCCGCGCGCAACTGACCCTGCGCGAATGCGGCCTCACCACGGCCGGCGCCACGAACGACACCCGGCGCAAGGTCGCGGGCCTGCGCCGCGAGGAGGTCGCCCGGCTCGCCGCGATCAGCGTCGACTACTACACGCGCCTCGAACAGGGCCGGGTCCGCGCCTCCGCCTCCGTGCTCGCCACCCTGGCCCGCGCACTCCGCCTCGACGAGGACCAGCGGACCTACCTGTACGACATCGCGGGCCGGTCCGACGCCAGGCCGCGCCCGCGCCGCCGCGGGCCCGCGCAACGCCCCCGCCCGGCGATGCTGCGCCTCCTCGACCAGCTCACCCACACACCCGCCCTCGTCCTCGGCAGACACCTCTCCGTCCTGGCGTGGAACCCGGCCGCCGCCGCGCTCTACACCGACTTCGCCGCCCTCCGCCCCGCCGAGCGCAACTACGTACGTCTGCTCTTCACCGACCCCGTGATCCGCGCCCTGCACACGCAGTGGGAACACGACGCCCGCGACGCCGTCGCCGCACTGCGGATGGAGGCGGCGAGCGACCCGGACGACCCCGAACTCGCCACCCTCGTAGGAGAGTTGGCGCTCCGCGACGCGGACTTCCGCACCTGGTGGGCCGAGCACCGGGTCGTCACGGCCGCCTACGGCACCAAGCGCTACCGGCACCCCCTGGTCGGCGACCTCACACTCGACTGCGACACCTGGGCCTGCCCCGACGGATCGGGGCAGCGCCTGATGGTGCTCACGGCGGAACCGGACAGCCCGGCGCAGGACGCGCTGCGCATCCTCACCTCATGGACCGGGGCAGCGCCGGCGACACCGGCTCAGACGGAGGCCGGCGCGTAGAACCGCATCGGCGAGTTCGGCACGAAGCCGATCCGCGGGTACACCGGCGCACCCGCGGCCGTCGCGTGCAGCGTCGCGCGGGTCAGTCCGGTGGCCCGCGCCCCCTCGTACAGCGCCTTACGGGTGACCGCCTCGCCGTACCCGCGCCGCTCGAAGGCCGGATCGGTGGCGACCAGCGCGACGAACAGACGCCCCTCCGCCTCGACCGAGGCCGCACATGTCACCGGCGTCCCGTCGCGCAGCCCGAGATACGCGTGCACACCTTCCCGCCACAACGCGGAGCCGGCCAGACCGTCCCGTCCGTCCTCCGGCTCGAACCCGTAGGCACGTGAGTTGAGGTCGGCGTAGGCCAGCAGGTGTGCGTCGGTCGACACCCGGACGAACGTCAGCTCGGGGTGTGACGGCTCGGGGATCGGCAGGAAGTCGCCCGCCATGCCCGTGCCCGGGAAGGCGTACGCGAGCCCGGCCTGCCCGGCCGCGTCGTCGAGGGCCGCGCGGGCGTCGTCGCGGACGAGGTCCTCGAAGACCCACAGGAAGCCGGGCCGCTTCTTCGCGCGCATGATCTCCGCCGCCTCGCCGAGGCGTTGTCGCAACAGCGCGGGGTCCACGTCCGACTCGGTCAGCGTGACGCAGTTCCAGAACGGGAACCGGCAGTCCGCCCAGCGCACGGCGATGCCCGGCAGGTCGCGCACGTCCGCGTCCGGGTCCCGGTCGAGCACCATGGCCCGCCAGACGACGGCGAGCTGTTCCATCGATTCGATCGAGTCCGCGAGACCGTGCGTCACCGCACCACCACTCCTCAAGTAGCTGCCTGAAGCAGATGCCTGCGCCCATTCTTGCCGCGCGGGCGGCGACGGTGGGGGAGCAAGGGGGGAAGGTTCCTTCCCGGCCGGAAACCTGTCTCTTTCGGTGCGGTGGAGCGCGGGCGATCGTGAAGGCACCAAGCATCAGTGTCACCGCTCAAACAGGTCACGATCTCCCAGGAGTCAGATATGTCCACCCCCCAGGTATCCACCTCCCAGGTATCCACCTCGCACGTATCCACCACCCACGTGTCCCGGACCGATACCTCCTTCACCAGCGCGGGCATCCGTATCGCCGCGCACCTGTACACACCTGACACCCCGGCGGCCGCCGCCCCGCGCCCCGCGCTCGTCGTCGGTCACCCCGGCACCAGCGTGAAGGAGCAGACGTCCGGGACCTACGCGCGGCGGATGGCGGAGCGCGGGTTCACCACGCTCGCCTTCGACGCCGCCCACCAGGGGGAGTCCGGCGGTTCGCCGCGCGGCCTGGAGGACCCGGCGCAGCGGGTCGAGGACTTCAAGGCGGCCGTGTCCCACCTGGCCGCCCTCGACGACGTCGACGCCGGCCGTATCGGTCTCCTCGGCGTCTGCGCCTCGGGCGGCTACTCGCTCGCGGCGGCCGGAAGTGACCCACGGGTGCGGGCCGTTGCCACGGTCAGCGGGGTCGACGTGGCCCGCCAGTTCCGGCTCGGGGCCGACGGGACGCAAGGCCCGGAGGTCTTCCGGGGCCTGCTCGGCGCGGCCGCCGAAGCCCGCAGCGCCGCCGCGCGCGGCGAGGACCCCGGCGCCATGGCCATGTTCCCCGACACCGCCGAACAGGCCGAGGCGCTCGGCGGGGAGCACGGCCGCGAGGGCTTCGAGTACTACTGCACGCCGCGCGGCGGGCACGAGCGTTCGGCGAAGTCCCTCGCCTGGGAGAGTGTGGACAGGCTGGCCCTCTTCGACGCCTTCCACGCCGTCCCGCTGATCGGGCCGCGCCCGCTGCTCCAGATCGTCGGGGCCCGCGCGGTCACGTCCTGGATGGCCGTGGACGTGCACCAGCGAGCGACGGGCCCGGCCGAGCTGCACTGGATCGACGGCGCGACCCACGTCGACCTGTATGACCGGAAGCAGTACATCGATCCGGCCGTCGACCAGCTCACAGACTTCTTCACCCGCAACCTTAATCAGCGGTAAAAGACACTGATACACCGTTATGTCGCGTTGGACATGTGAACGAACTGTGGATTTGAATAGCCCGGCACATGTGTAGGGCATGTATAGCGGCCGGCGCGCAGAGGGAAAACATCAAGTGAAGATCGCGTTCCTCATCAACAACGCGTACGGCATCGGCGGCACCATCCGCGCCACCGCGAACCTTTCCCGCGCCTTCGCCACCCGGCACGAGGTCGAAGTCGTCAGCGTCCACCGGGTCCAGGACGAACCGGCTATCCCGCTCGACGAGCGGGTCGTCCTCTCCTCGCTGATCGACATGCGTGAGGACGCCCCCACGTACGAGGGCGGCCACCCCCTCCGGCAGCAGCCCTGCACGATGTTCCCCGACACCGGCGCCGCCGCGAACTCCGCCCGCCTGCCCTACTCCGCGCTCCAGGACGAGCGGATCGGGGCGTGGCTGCGCGACACCGACGCCGATGTCGTCATCGCCACCCGCCCCGACCTCAACGGGTATCTCGCCCGCGACGGACAGCCCCGCTACCTGCGCGTCGGCCAGGAACACCTGAGCCTCGACGCCCACAACGCGACGCTGCGCGGCCACCAGAACCGGGCCGTCGCCGGTCTCGACGCCTTCGTGACCGTCTCCGAGGCCGACGCTGCGCAGTACCGCGCCGCGCTCCCGGACGTCGGCGCCCGCATCCTCTGCGTCCCCAACAGCGTCCCGGTGCCCGACGTCGAACCCTCCGACCGCACCTCGAACGTCATCGTGGCCGCGGGACGGCTCGTCTCCGTCAAGCGCTACGACCGGCTCATCGACGCCTTCGCCAAGGTCGCGGACGCCCACCCCGAGTGGACCCTGCGCATCTACGGCCGTGGCCCCGACAAGCCCGCCCTGCGCGCCCGGATCAACGAACTGGGTCTCTACCAGCGCGTGTTGCTGATGGGTCCCGCCTCGCCCATCGAGACCGAGTGGGCCAAGGGCGCCATCGCCGCCGTCTCCTCCGACATGGAGTCGTTCGGCATGACCATCGTCGAGGCCATGCACTGCGGCGTCCCGGTCGTCGCCACCGACTGCCCGCACGGCCCCGCCGAGATCATCGACCACGACGTGAACAGCGTGCTTGTCCCGCTGGACTCCGGTGTCGACGGCTACGCCATCGCCCTCGACCGTCTGATGGGCGACGCGGACCTGCGCTCCAAGCTGGGGGAGGGGGCCCGCGAACGCGCGGCCACGTTCGCCCCCGACGCGATCGCACGCCGCTACGAAACCCTCTTCGAAGAGCTCTCCGCCGCCCGCCGCCCCGCCAAGGGCTCCCTCTGGAAGCGCCTGCGGAGCGCGCTGCCCGCCTCCTCTGCCGCGTCGCGCACGCCCGTCGCCGCCGAGCCGGCCGAGCCGGAGCCGCCGCGGCCCACCGCGCACGCCCGCGCCACCGCCGACGGCGCCGTGACCGTCGTCCTGGACCCGGCGACCCTGCCGGAGGGCCAGCTCGACTTCCTCGCGCGCCTGCGCCGCGACAGCAAGGGCCGCGAGGTGCGCCTCCCGGTCCAGCAGGTCAAGAGCGCCGCCGGGGGCCGCGCGTTCCAGGTGACCCTCGACCCGGCCGAGCACGAGCTCGCCGAGGGCCGCTGGGACTGCTACGTCGTGCGGCGCGGCACGAAGGACAAGCGCATACGGCTCGCCGTCACCCTCGCCGAGCAGGCCCGCCGCGTCGGCCGCCCGCCGCTGACCTCGCACGGCCACGTCGTCTCCTGGCTCCCCTACGCCACCACCGACGGCTTCCTCGCCCTGCGCACCTGGCAGCGCCCCGCGCACGCCGAGATCACCGCTCTCGTGCAGGACGAGGACGGGGCTACCGTCACGGCCCGGCTGCTCACCGGGGGCCCGGCGGTCGCGCTGACCGACGCGGCCCGCGTCGTCGCCGTCTCCCGCCACGACACGACCCACGACTTCGGCGTCCCCGTCACCCGCCGGGCGAACGACGGCGACGGGGAACGGGACTTCACCTTCACCCTCCCCTACGCCGAGGCCCTCGCCCTGCGCGTCGACGAGCACGACCTGTGGGACCTGCGTCTGCACCCCGGGGGCGCCACCGACGGGCCCGTGCCCGTCGGCCGGATCGGCGGCGACATCGTCGACCGCAAGAAGGCCGACACGGTGCCCGCCGTCCACCTCACGCACCCGGAGCGGGGCCGCACCCGGACGAAGCCGTTCTTCACGGTCAACAACGACCTGGCGCTCAGCCTGCGCGACGACGACAACGCCGACGAGGAGTAGGACTCCGCGTCAGCGGGCGGCGCCGAGCCGTTCCGGCTCCTCCAGGTCGTCGGGCCGCCCGAAGCCCTCGCGCAGCACCCGCTCGGCGCCCCAGACGCCGAGCGGGGCGAGCGCCTGGTTGAGCGTGTGCCCGTGCTCGGTCAGGGAGTACTCGACGCGCGGCGGCACCTCGGCGTAGACCTCGCGGTGCACGAGGCCGTCCTCCTCCATCTCGCGCAGATGCTGCGTCAGCATCTTCTCGCTGACCCCCGGCATCCCGCGCCGCAGCTCCGCGAAGCGGCGTACGCCGTGGGCGTGCAGCTCCCAGAGGATCAGCCCCTTCCACTTGCCGCTGACCACGTCGAGCGCGGCGTCGATGCCGCAGATGTACGGTCCGCGCCGGGGTGCCTTCGCCACGTTTCGTTCCTCACTGGGCCGGGGGCCGGAGACTCCTGAGATACCTGGGACTTACGAAAAGGTAAGTACCGCAGAAAATAGTAGGTACTTCCCCGGGGCGGTGCCGCTCTCCAGCATGGAGACGTGAACAAGATCCAGAATCCGCAGAACCCGCAGAACCCGCAGAACCCGCAGAACTCGCAGAACTCGCAGAACTCGCAGAACTCGCAGAACTCGCAGCGCCCACACCTCCGCCCCGTCACCGTGATCGGCCTCGGCCCCATGGGGCAGGCGATGGTCCGCACCCTCCTCGCCGCGGGCCACCCCGTCACCGTCTGGAACCGCACCGCGAGCCGCGCCGACGACCTGGTCGCCGAAGGGGCGACGCGCGCGGAGGCCCCCGCCGATGCGGTCGGGGCGAGCGGCCTCGTCCTCCTCAGCCTCACCGACTACCGGGCGATGTACGACATCTTCGGCACCGCCACCGCTGCCCTCCGGGGCCGCACCCTGGTCAACCTCAGCTCCGACACCCCCGACCGCTCCCGCGAGGCGGCGCGCTGGGCCGCGGAGCACGGCGCCGCCTTCCTCACCGGGGGCGTCATGGTCCCGGCGCCGATGGTCGGCACGGAGGCGGCCCACGTCTACTACAGCGGCGGCCCCGACGCGCTGGCGGAGCACCGGGAGGCGCTGGCGCTGCTCGGCACGCCGAAGTACCTGGGCGAGGACCCGGGCCTCGCCCAGATGATGTACCAGGCCCAACTCGCCGTCTTCCTCAGCACGTTGTCCGCCCTGATGCATGCCACCGCGATGCTCGGCACCGCCGGGATGAAGGCGAAGGAGGCGCTGCCGGAGCTGCTCGCCTCCGCCGACGCGATCGGCGCCATCCTGCGGGCGGGCGAGGAGCACCCGGGCGCCGCGCTCGACGCGGGCGAACACCCCGGCGACCTCAGCACCGTCACGATGATGGGCGCGACCGCCGACCACATCGTCGAGACGAGCAGGACCCTCGGCCTCGACCTGGCGCTGCCCCTGGCGGTCCAGTCCCACTACCGCGGCGCCCTGAAGGGCGGCCACGGCGGCGACAACTGGACCCGCGTCATCGACACCATCCGGGGCTCCGCGCGCTGACCGTGAGACATCCCCGCGTCCGGCGGGCGGCCGCCGGACGCGGGGAGGGTGGCGCGGGAGGGTGGCGTGCGGCACTTCTGGAGCCGGGCCCGTTTGACCCCCGTGCATCAGGAGAGCACTGCTCTGCCACCATGCAGAGCACGCCCGGTCGCATCGACGGGCACACGCGAGAGCCGCCGGCCCGGAAGGGACTGCTTCATGAACACAGCCGCCACGACCGCCCAGGACACGCGGGACACCCTGAGTTCGCTCCACGACGAACTCGTGCGCCGCAACCCCGCCCAGCCCGAGTTCCATCAGGCGGCGCACGAGGTCCTGGAGTCACTGGCGCCGGTCCTCGCCGCCCGCCCCGAGCTGGCGGAGGCCGCGCTCGTCGAGCGGCTCTGCGAGCCCGAGCGGCAGATCGTGTTCCGGGTGCCGTGGCAGGACGACGCGGGCCGCACCCACGTCAACCGCGGCTTCCGGGTGGAGTTCAACAGCGCGCTCGGCCCCTACAAGGGCGGCCTGCGCTTCCACCCGTCGGTCAACCTGAGCGTCGTGAAGTTCCTCGGCTTCGAGCAGATATTCAAGAACGCGCTGACCGGCCTCGGCATCGGCGGCGGCAAGGGCGGCAGCGACTTCGACCCGCACGGCAAGTCGGACGCCGAGGTCATGCGGTTCTGCCAGTCGTTCATGACCGAGCTGTACCGGCACATCGGCGAGAGCACGGACGTGCCCGCCGGTGACATCGGCGTCGGCGGCCGCGAGATCGGCTACCTGTTCGGCCAGTACCGGCGGATCACCAACCGCTGGGAGAGCGGCGTGCTCACCGGCAAGGGGACCGGCTGGGGCGGCTCGGCCGGCCGCACCGAGGCCACCGGCTACGGCAACGTCCTCTTCCTCGCCGAGATGCTCCGCAAGCGCGGCGAGGACCTGGCCGGACGCCAGGCGCTGGTCTCCGGATCGGGCAACGTGGCCATCTACACCGTCGAGAAGCTGCACCAGCTCGGCGCCGTCGCCCTCACCGTCTCCGACTCGCGCGGCTACGTCGTCGACGAGAAGGGCATCGACCTCGACCTGCTCAAGCAGATCAAGGAGGTCGAGCGCGGCCGCGTCAGCGACTACGCGGAGCGCCGCGGCGCCTCGGCGACCTACGTCCCGGGCGGCTCGGTGTGGGAGGTCCCCGCCGACGTCGCGCTGCCCTCGGCGACCCAGAACGAACTGAACGCCGCCGACGCCGAGACGCTCGTACGGGGCGGAGTGCGGGCGGTGTCGGAGGGCGCCAACATGCCCGTCACCCCGGAGGCGGTCCGCGTCCTCAAGGAGGCGGGGGTCGCCTACGGGCCGGGCAAGGCGGCCAACGCGGGCGGCGTCGCCGTCAGCGCCCTGGAGATGCGCCAGAACAGCGGCCGCGACAGCTGGACCCGCGACCGCGTCGAGGACGAACTCGCCACCGTCATGCGCGACATCCACGACGTGTGCTGGGAGACCGCCGAACGCTACGGCACCCCCGGCGACTACGTCAGCGGCGCCAACATCGCCGGGTTCGAACGGGTGGCGGAGGCGATGCGGGCGCAGGGCCTGATCTGAATCTCTCCCGGTCGCGGCGGCGCGGCGGCCCGGGGGATCACCGAATCCCCCCGCGCCGCCGCGGCCCCGGGGCTACGCTCCCAGCGGCCGACCACGATCGTCCGAGGAGACGCCCCCTGATGAGACTCGCCCCGTCGCTGCACCGCATCGGCTCCGACTACGTCAACTGCTACCTCGTCGACACCCCCGACGGACTCACCCTGATCGACGCGGGCATCCCCGGGCACTGGGACGGCCTCCTGGCGGAACTGCGCGCACTGGGCCGCCCCGTCGAGGACATACGCGGTGTCGTGCTGACCCACGGCGACACCGACCACCTCGGCATCGCCGAACGGCTGCGCCGCGACCACGGCGTGCCGGTGCACGTGCACGAACTCGACGCCGCGCGGGCCCGCCGCGAGCCGAAGCAGCCGAACGGCAAGGCCGGCAAGGTCGGTGTCGGCGCGACGGCCAAGTTCCTGTGGCACGGGATGCGCAACGGCGCGTTCCGTGTGCCCGGCGTCCAGGAGGTGACCACGTTCACCGGCGACGACACGACCCTCGACCTGCCGGGCGCGCCCCGGATCGTCCGGGTCCCCGGGCACACGCCCGGCAGCGTCGTCGTGCACGTTCCCGGCGTCGACGCGGTCTTCGTCGGCGACACGATGACCACCCGCAACGTCCTCACCGGCGTCACGGGCCCGGCCCCCGCCCCGTTCACCCTCCACCCCGGCGAGGCCCTCGCCTCCCTGGACCGGCTGGACGGCATCGAGGCCACCTGGGTGCTGCCCGGCCACGGCGCCCCCTGGGACCGGGGCCTGCCCGAGGCGCTCGACCGCGTCCGCGCGGCAGCGAAGCAGGCCTGAGCGGCCGGGTCGCGGGACCGGCCCTCACTCCAGCAGCTTCAGCACCGCCTCCTCGATCGGCCCCTGCGTCGCCGGATGCCCGAACGCGGCGCCGTGTCGGGCACGGCCTACCAGTGGATGCTCTGGGAGTCCGCTGTGACGGTCACGGTGGCCTTGTCCGCCGCCGGAGCGCCGGCCGCCCGCCACCGGCCGATCAGCGCCTCTGCGGCCTCCCACAGGCGGCTCGGGCCACCCTCGCGCACGATCCAGCGGCCTCCTTCCTTTCGCAGGGCGGCGAATGCGCCGGTTTCGACGTCGATCAACACGTCCTCGTCGTGCGAGCCGGTCCGCAGCTTCAGGTGCTGGGCGGTCGGCACGGCGAACTGAGTGATGAACCGGGTGGTCCAGTCGGCCAGGACGTCGGCTCCGATGCGCGCCTCACGCTCGACGCCGACGGTGAGATCCGGCAGGACGCCGAGCGGGGGCGGGGTGTGCGGGCGGGCCGGCATGAAACCGACGCGTCCCCCCAGCACTGGTCCGGCGGCGGTTCCGCCCTCGTGCACGGTCAGGCGCACGAGGTCGGAGGCGTTGAGCCATCCCCCGATGGTGGTGAGGATCTGCCCGCCCGGCCGGGTCTGCTCGATCCATCGCGCAGGCACGCGGCGCACCGCGCAGGTGGCGATGGCGCGGTCGTAGGGGCCGTTCTCGGCGTGGCCCAGGAGCCCGTCGCCCGTCAGGAGGGTGGGGAAGAAGCCGAGCCGCCCCAGGGCTTCGCGGGCTGCCCGCGCGACGTCGGCGTCGTACTCGACGGAGGTGACGTTGTCCGCGCCGAGGCGATGACAGGCCAGGGCTGTCGAGTAGCCGGTGCCGGTTCCGATCTCCAGCACCTTCATCCCCGGCTCCACCCGTAGCTCCTCAAGCATCCGCAGGACGAGGGAGGGCAGGGTGCTGGAGCTAGTGGGTTCCCGCATGATCTCGCCGCGGACGTCCGCAGGCTTGATCGTGCCTGCGACCTGGGTGACCAGGGACTCATCGAGGTAGCAGGTCGGCAGCCATTCCGGGCTGCTCCGGTGGACCGCCTTCCAAGCGGTGGGTGTGGTGTGAGGGACGACGCGGAAGAACCCGCCGCGCAGGAACTCGTGGCGCGGCACCGCGGCGGCAGCCCGCTTCCACGGTTCTGTACGCAGGGCCCCGTCGGCTGTGAGCCTGTCGATCAGGTGGTGCAGGAGTTGTTCGTCGTCGTTCACGGCTTCCCTTCCAGCAGGTCGGCGAGCGCCGCGCACATCGGCAGACCGGTCTCGGACTCCAGCCAGTACCACTGTCCGGAGCTGTTGCATTCCAGGAACCACCATCGGCCGTCGGCGTCCACGGCGAAGTCGAAGGCGCCGAAGAGGAGCCCGAAGTGGTCCATGTATGTGCGGAGGGCTTTCTCGATTGCCGCGGGTTGGTCGACGGGGGTGTAGCGGAGCACGTCGTAGTCGGTCCTCCAGTCCAGGAGCCCGGAGTCGATCCGTACGGAGAACGTGTGCTGCCCGATGACGGTCACACGGACGTCCGCGGTCTTCGGCACGCGCTCTTGGAAGAGGTGCGCGCTGCCTGCCACACGGTCGTCGATGTCATCCGCACGTACCTCGGCGACCTTGACGACCTGGGAGACGCCGTCGACGAGATAGACCGGGTTGTGGAGTGGTTTGTAGATGACGGGGTGGCCGCTGCCCTTGATGAACGCCCGTGCGGAGCCGGGGTTCGAGGTGATGAGGGTGCGCGGCACCAGGAATCCCGCGTTGACTGCGGCGGCGAGTCCAGCGGGCTTGAACTCGGCGTCGCCGATGCGGTGCGGGTGGTTCACGTACCGGCAGCCGGGCAGTGACGCGATCACTCCACCGAGGCCGTAGCGGGCCTGCGTGGTGGCGAAGCGAGCGTCCTGTTCGTCGAGGTGGGGGAAGGCGAACCCGGTGGGACGGCGGTAGTACAGCGAGCGGACGCCCGCCAGGTCCGCCGTCCGTGACGGGGTGTCGAGACGGCCATGCACACCGTCCTGGGCGATCTCGGCCTCCACCGACAGTGATGCGGGGAAGTCCCCCGGGTCGAACCGCACGACCGGGATGTCCCGGCCGTGCAGCTCGGCAATCACTACGTCGGCGGTGGGGTCGTTCAGACTGGTGACGACCAATACCGGACGCGCGTCAGTCACTGATCGTTGTCGCTGCCGGTGTCGGTGTCCTGCGTGGAGCCGTTGCCGTCCGGACTGGTGCCGGTGGCCGGGTTGGTTCCGGTACTGGTGCCGTGGCCGGGCATCTCCATGACCATGCCGTTGATGTCGAAGAACTGGGCGGTCTGGGTCCGCTCGTCGAGGCGAACGCCGGCGTAGCCGGGCGCCGTCGTCGGATACGGGGCCATACGACCGACACCCCAGGGGACGGGCGTGGTGACACCTTGCGGGACCGCGGGCCCCGTGGGCAGGCGGTCGGAGTGGGCGAACATGTTGTGCTCCTTGTTGTCGCGGGTTCAAGGCGATTGGACGGGCCCCGTAGGAGGACCCGCCCCACACCGGCCGCCGTCCGTCGGACATGGCGTCGGCGCGTGGAGCCCTGGCGCGGAGATCGCGAGGAGCACGTCATCCGCGCCAGGAGTCGAGTTGTCAGCCCGTCATGAGTCCGGGCCGCTGAACTGGGCCAAGGTGTGCGGCGCGTGCTGCGCCGGGGTGGTCATGCGGTCCCCCGCAGGGCTGTGGTGGGAATTTTGAAACAGCACCAGGTCTTGGTCCCGTCCGGGCTCACGCCGCAGAGCGTGGCGAGCGCGCTGACGATGAACAGGCCGCGACCATGCTCGTCCAAGTCGTCGGCCGCGGCGATGCGGGCCTGCTCGGTGGAACCGTCGTCCACCTCGATCGCCAGCACGTCAGTGCCGAACAGGCACCGGAAGACGACATCGCCCGTGCCGTGCGTGAGGGCATTGGTGACGAGTTCGCTGATCACCATCTGCGCGTCGTCCACGAGGCAGGACAGGCCCCAGTGACGCAGCCTGGCCGCGCTGACCCTCCGGAGGTGGCCGACCCAGAGCCCCTCGTACGGGGGGCAGGGTTGTCCTGCGGATCTGGGACGACGACGCAGGTGCAGGCTCAGAACCTGGTCCTCCCGCAGCGAGTCCGAGTCCGCCACTACGTCCTCGACGGTGCCGATGATCACTCGGGCACCTCGCTCTCGGCGTGCACCAGGACGAGGAAGCCGCCGTGCTCGGCGAACCAAGCGAGGTCGTGCCGGTCCTCGCGGGCCGTCAGGCTGAAGCAGTCCGTGTGGGACCGATCCCGGGGCACCTGCCCGCCCAGCCGGACCGCCAACTGCCGGGAGGCGTTACGGCCCCATGCGTTGAGGTAGTCGAGCCGACGCCGCATCTGCTCGGTACGAAGCCGGATGAGCCGCACGTTGCGGTCCGGTGTTATGGGTGGCTGGTCCGGCCCCGTGCGCCGGGCGGCGGTGTCATTCTCGCGGTCCATCCGGTCAGGGGACCGGTGCGTAGTGCTTTGGCTCGTCATCAGCGGCCTCGGCTCGTCGGGGTGGGGCGCGGAGACCGCCCCTCACGGGGGTGGGGGGCGATCTCCGAACCGGCGTACCGGTCCGCGCAAGGGCAGGCGTGACTTGGCGTCACCAATGATCTTGACCTGACGGCCAGTCACGTCCGTCGCGGAGTTAGCTTGCTCCTTTTTTGCTTTGTAGCGCAACACATTCGTCAACAAGCTAAAAAGGCGCGAACGCTCGTGCACGTGGCCAGAGGTGACGCAGGCGTGCCAAACTGCGCCTATGACGCAGAAGAGAGCGACGCCGTCAGTCAAGAGGCGACGTGTCGGGGCCCAACTGCGCCAGTGGCGCGAGGCAGTTGGAATGCCGTCCGGCGACGCCGCGCGCGCCATGGGGTGGAGTCAGGCCCGCTTCTCCCGCGTTGAGCGCGGTTACTACCGCATCACGCACGATGAGGTGTTCGATCTCTGCGCGAAAATCGGCGTTGACGACCCCGAAGGGGTGGAAGAGGTCGCCCGTGTCGCCGAGGAGTCAACCGGCAAGGGCTGGTGGACTTCATACGCCAACAAGAGCGGTGTCAGCGAGCAGTACCTCGACTTCGTCGAACTGGAGGCGGAGGCGGAGACCATCCGCATCATCCACCCAAAGGTCATCCCGGGCCTTGTTCAAGCGCCCCGCTACGTCAGGGAGATGCATTCGAGCGCCCGGTCCAATGACCCCGAGTCGCTGATCGCGATCCGTCTGGCGAGGCAGGAAGTCCTCAGTCGGGCCCGGTTCCACGGGATCGTTCCTGAATCCGCCCTTCACGCCCAGTTCGAGTCCGGGTCAGGACTGATGAAGGACCAGATCCGCAAGCTGATCGACGCTTCCGAGATGGAGAACGTCACCATCCAGATCCTGCCTCTGACGGCACACCCGTCCTACGGATCAAACGGAGCCATGACGATCCTCACGTTCCGACACCCGTGGACGCCTGTCGCCTCGATCGACAATCCGATGGGCGGGTCGCACACCATGGACCCCGACCACGTTGTCTACCTGGAAGCCGAGTTCGAGAACATCGCCAGCGCGGCACTTTCCCCGGGCGAATCACGGGATCTCCTGAACAAGTACCTGGAAGGACTGCACCAGTGACCACCAACAGCGGACGCTTCCTCACGGCATCAGAACTTGAAGAGGCCGTCTGGACGAAGTCTTCCTACAGCGGGGACTCCAACGGACAGTGCGTCGAGGTAGCCGCCCTGACGGCCGCGCCGTTTTCCGGCAAGCGGGCTGTCCGGGACTCCAAGGTCCCGAACGGCCCGGTTCTCGTCCTCGACGAGCCCTCGATGACCACCTTCCTGACGTACGTGGCGAACGGACGGTTCGACGTCTGACAACCCCATGCACATGACGAGACCCGGCTCCCCCATCCCATATCTGGAGGAACCGGGTCTCGAAGTATCTGCTCATGAGCCGACATCAACCTGCCCCGGGTGATCGAGGCGCTCGACCGGGTGCGCGCGGCAGCCAGGGGAGCGGCGGGGCCCACCACAGGCCCTCACTCCAGCAGCTTCAGCACCGCCTCCTCGATCGGCCCCTGCGTCGCCGGATGCCCGAACGCGGCGCCGTCGCCCAGCTCGTCGAGGTCGTCGGCGATCGTGCGGCCCTGCTCGAAGAGTTCGATGACCCGGGGGTTGATGTAGGAGGCCCGGCACACCGCGGGCGTGTTGCCCAGATAGGCGCTGACCTCGCGCACCGCCCGGACGACCGCGCCCTTGCGTGCGGTACGGGACTCCTTCGCCATCCGCGCGGACACGGCGAGGGCGACCGCCGCGAGGACCGTGGCGTGCCAGGTGCGGAAGTCCTTCGCGCTGATGTCACGGCCCGCGCTCTCGCGCAGATAGGCGTTGAGTTCGGCGGCGTCCAGCTCGTGCCAGGCGCTGCCCTGCCGGTAGGCGAAGAGACGGGGGCTGTCGCCCTCCCGCCGCAGCAGGGAGCGCAGCACCTTGCAGGCGGGCGGGTCGACGAGCACCCGGCTCTGCGTCTTGGAGAACTTCGCCGGGTATGTGAGGCAGACCTCGCCCGAGCTACAGGTGGCGTGCTCCTTGAGGAGGGTGGTCAGCCCGTACGTGCCGTTGTCCCGCCGGTAGGACTCGTTGCCGATGCGGAAGAACCCGAGGTCGAGCAGGCGTACGGCGCAGGCGAGGACCCGCTCGCGGCACAGCCCGCGCCGGTCGAGATCCTCCGTCACCCGCGCCCGCACGTCGGGCAGCGCACGGGCCACCTCCAGGACGTGACCGTGCTTGGCCAGCTCCTGCTGCTCCCGGAAGCGCGGGTGGTACAGGTACTGCCGCCGTCCCGCGGCGTCCGTGCCGACGGCCTGCAGGTGGCCGTTGGGCCACGGGCAGATCCACACGTCCTGCCAGGCCGGCGGGATGACGAGCTGTTGCAGGCGCTCCCGCTCCGCGGCATCGGTGATGGGGCGCCCCGAGGGATCCTTGTAACGGAATCCCCGCCCCGAACGGATCCGGGTGATGCCCGGCCGGTCGAGGTGGCTCGTCCGCAGCCGCCGCTTCTCGTGCATATCCCAGGACTGCCCCGGGGCGGCACCGTCAGACCTCGGTCGGACTCGTTCGGCGCAGTGGCGTCTGCGTCCGCCCAGGTCAGCCGTGCGGGTGTGCGGCGTCCACGAGCCGCCACCCGTGACCGCTGCACCCCGGCGGCGGAGGCGGGAAGCGGTGCCCGCGCACGTCGGTGCTGAAGCCGTGGTGCTCCTGGCAGTCGCACTCGTAGATCCCGGAGTCGGGCACGATCTCACCGGGGTGGAACACCTGGGTCCGACCGTCGCCGGTCCGTCCCTCGCCGGCCCGACCGTCGCCGGTCCGACCGTCGCTGGTCCGACGGCCACCGTTCTGACCGTCGTTGGTCCGACCGTCGCCGTTCTGACCATCCCTGTTCTGACTGTCGCTCATAGGCCCGGTCTAAGGCCGGGCCCGCCCGGCGCGCGACCGGGGTGCGCCGGACGGAGCAGGGCTCAGGCACAGGTACAGGCGTAGGCATAGGCACAGGCACGTGGCCCCTCTTGACGTGCCCCTGTCGACCCTGGCTATATGGGAGCGCTCCCACGCTCAACCCGTTCCGCACCACGGCACACCTTCCTCACCTTCACCCTCACCTCACCCTCACCCTTCGGAGCCGCAGTGAGAAGAAGTGCGACCAAGACGTGCAGCAGTGCGGCCACGGCGCTCTTAGCCGCCCTGGCCACCCTCCTCGGGCTGCTGGCCCTGACCGTTCCCGCCGCGCACGCCGCCCCCGCGCCCGACTCCGCCGCCGCGACCGGCCTGCACATCAGCGACGGCCGCCTTCTCGAAGGCAACGGCAACGACTTCGTGATGCGCGGCGTCAACCACGCCCACACCTGGTATCCCGGCGAGACGCAGTCGCTGGCCGACATCAAGGCGCTCGGCGCCAACACCGTGCGCGTCGTCCTCTCCGACGGCTACCGCTGGAGCCGCAACACCCCCGAGGACGTGGCCGCCGTCGTCGCCGACTGCAAGGCCAACCGCCTGATCTGCGTCCTGGAGGTGCACGACACCACCGGCTACGGCGAGGACGCCGCCGCGGGCACGCTCGACCACGCGGCCGACTACTGGATCAGCCTCAAGAACGTCCTCGCGGGGCAAGAGGGCTACGTCGTCATCAACATCGGCAACGAGCCCTGGGGCAACACCGATCCAGCCGGCTGGACCGCCCCGACGACCGCCGCGATCCAGAAGCTGCGCGCGGCCGGATTCGCCCACACGATCATGGTGGACGCGCCCAACTGGGGCCAGGACTGGCAGCAGGTCATGAAGGCCGGCGCCCAGCAGGTCTACGCCGCCGACCCGACCGGCAACCTGCTCTTCTCGATCCACATGTACAGCGTGTACGACACGGCACAAGAGATCACCGACTACCTGAACGCCTTCGTGAGCGCCCGGCTCCCGCTCGTCATCGGCGAGTTCGGCGGCCCGGCCGACCAGTGGGGCGACCCCGACGAGGACACCATGATGGCCACCGCGCAGCGGCTCGGCCTCGGCTACCTGGCCTGGTCCTGGAGCGGCAACACCGACCCCGTGCTCGACCTGGCGATCGACTTCGACCCGGCGCGCCTCAGCTCCTGGGGCGAGCGGATCTTCCACGGCGCGAACGGTATCGCCCAGACCGCCCGCGAGGCCACGGTGTTCGGCTCCACCACCCCCGACACCCAGGCCCCTACGGCCCCCGGCACCCCGACCGCGTCCGCCGTCTCCTCCACGTCGGCGACGCTGACCTGGCCGGCGGCGACGGACAACAAGGCAGTGACCGGCTACGACGTCGTCCGCGTCACCGGCACCACGGAGACCACGGTGGCCGCCACCACGACGACCAGGGCCACTCTCGACTCGCTCACCCCGGCCACGACCTACACGTTCGCCGTGTACGCGAAGGACGCGGCCGGCAACCGCTCGCCCCGCTCGGCCACGGTCACCGTCACCACCGACAAGGACACCGGCACCCCGGGCGCCACCTGCGCGGTCACCTACCGCACCACGAACACCTGGCCCGGCGGCTTCCAGGCCGACATCGCGATCCGCAACACCGGCACCGCCCCCGTCAACGGCTGGACCCTCGGCTTCGCCTTCCCGGCAGGCCAGACCATCAGCAACATGTGGGGCGGCACCCCGACCCAGACCGGGGCGCAGGTGAAGGTGGCCGCGGCCTCCTACACGGCCACGATCCCCGCCGGTGCGACGGCGACGGTGGGCTTCACGGGGACGACGACGGGCGGCACCAACCCGGCCCCCACCACGTTCACTTTGAACGGCACCACCTGCACGTCCGCCTGACCGCACCGCACCGCACAGCACCGCACCGCACCCCACGGGACGGGACGGCGGTCCACGTCCTGGGGCCGGCGACCTGGGGTCGGCGTCCTGGCATCGGCGACCTGGGGTCCACCACCTGGTGGACCCCAGGTTCAACCGGTCGCCGCTGTCGGCACCCCATGCTTCGCGACGACGATCGTCGGCATGAGGAATCTCCCTGTACGCATGGCCCGTTGGAGCGCCGCCCGCCCCTGGCGCGGCATCGTCGGATGGCTCGTCTTCGTCGTCCTGTGCCTCGGCATCGGCATGACGGTCGGCACCAACCCGGCGACGACCGAGGACTTCCGGATCGGCGAGGCCGGACGCGGCGAGGAGATCGCCGCCGAGGGCGGACTGCGGCAGCGGCCCGTCGAGCACGTCCTCATCACCGCGAAACCCGGCGGCACCTTCGACATCTCCGCCGCCGACGCGGCCGCCACCGAGGTAGCCGCCCGGATGAAGAAGCTGCCCGAGGTGCGCGCCGTCGCCGACCCGGTGCGCAGCGAGGCCGGCACCGCCGTCCGCGTCACCGTCACCATGCGGGGTGCCGAACTCGACGGCAAGAAGCACGTCGACCCGCTCCTCGCCCAGACCGCCGCCGTGCAGAAGGCCCACCCGGACCTGCGCGTCGAGGAGACCGGCTCACCCTCCATCAGCAAGGGCGTCGACAAACTGCGCGGCGACGACCTGTCCCGCACCGAGGTCATCGCCCTGCCGGTCACCCTCATCACCATGCTGCTCGTCTTCAGCTCCGTGGCGATGGCCCTCGTACCGCTGCTGCTCGCGCTCTCCTCGATCGCCTCGGCCGTCGGCCTGTCGATGGCCGCCTCGCACGTGTTCCCCGACGCGGGCGTCGGCACCAACGTCATCCTGCTCATCGGCCTCGCCGTCGGCGTCGACTACACGCTCTTCTACCTCAAGCGCGAACGCGAGGAACGGGCCCGCGCGGGCGGCGAGTTGAGCCCCCGGGCCGTCGTCGAACTCGCCGCCGCCACCTCGGGCCGCGCCGTCGTCCTGTCCGGGCTCGCCGTCGCCGTCTCCAGCGCCACGCTCTACCTCGCCGACGACGTCATCTTCTCCTCCATCGCCACCGGCGCGATCCTCGTCACCCTCGTCGCCGTCGTCTCCTCCCTGACCGTCCTGCCCGCCCTCCTCGCCTCGATGGGCCTGCGCGCCCAGCGCCGCGCCGAACGCCGCGCGGCCGGCGGACGCGCGCCGAAGAAGCAGCGGGCGCACAAGTACGGCCCCGGCCGGCTGACGGCCGCAGTACTGCGCCCCGTCGCCAAGCACCCCGCCGCCACCCTCATGGTCACCGTCGTCGCGCTGCTCGCCCTTGCCGCCCCGGTCCTCGGCCTCAAGCTCACCGACATGGGCCGCGAGACCCACTCCCGCTCCATCGCCGCCATGCAGGTCTACGACCGTCTCAACGCGGCCTACCCGGACCTGAAATCCATGCACCAGATCACCGTCCGCGCCGACGCCGACCGCGCCCCCGAGGTGAGCGCCGCCCTGCGCGCACTCGCCGCCGACGTCGAGGACGACCCGCGCCTGAGCGGCACCTCCACCCTGCGCACCTCGCCGGACCACCGGATCAGCATGCTCCAGCTGCAGGTCCCGCACTACGTCAGCAGCGACGAGGCGCAGAGCTCGCTCAAGGACATCCGCGACACGTACGTACCCGAGACGGTCGGCAAGGTGCCCGGCGCCGAGACCGCCGTCACCGGCGACGTCGCCCGCTACACCGACTACCCCACCCACCAGGAACAGAAGCTGCCGCTCATCATCGGCGCCCTCCTCCTGGTCACCTTCGCCATGACCGTCTGGGCGTTCCGCTCCGTCGTCCTCGGCCTGGTCGGCATCGTCCTCAACCTGCTGTCCGCCGCCGCCTCCCTCGGCATCCTCGTCCTGGTCTTCCAGCACACCTGGGCCGAGGGACTCGTCGACTTCACCTCCACCGGCTCCATCGGCTCCCGCGTCCCGCTCTTCCTCTTCGTGATCCTGTTCGGCCTGTCGATGGACTACCAGGTCTTCGTGATCAGCCGCATCCGCGAGGCGGCGCTGCGCGGAGTCCCGACCCGCAAAGCCGTCATCGAGGGCATCGGCTCCTCCGCCGGGGTCGTCACCAGCGCCGCCGCCGTCATGGTCACCGTCTTCGCCAGCTTCGCCGCCCTGCACCTCATCGAGATGAAGCAGATCGGCTTCAGCCTCGCCGTCGCCGTCCTCCTGGACGCCTTCATCATCCGGATGCTCGTCCTGCCGTCCCTGATGCTCCTGCTCGGTGAGGCGAACTGGTGGCCCTCGCACTCCGCACGCCGCGCGCGCACCGGGGAGCGGACGGGTGTGCGGCCGCTGGAGCCGGTGGGCTGAAGCGCAGCCCAGGTGATCTGGTCAGGCGAGGGGGCTGATCACGGTGTCTGTTGAGCGGGCCGGCCACCGGCCTTTGCCGCGCGGTGAGTCGCCGCTGTGGGCGGTGGTCTCGCTCGCCGGCAAGACGCCGGTGGCCATGGCGCCGCCGGCCGTGGTGTTCCTCAGCAGGGAAGCCCCGGGCGGATACACGCTGGGCGCGGGTCCGGCCTCGGCGTACGTGCTGGGCGAGATGACCGGCGCACCGCTGCTCGGGGCGCGCCTGCGCGCAGGCCGCACACGGCAGCAGTTGGCCGCAGGACTGGCCATGGGCGCCGTGGCGTTCGCCGCCCTCCCGCTCGCGCGCTCCACGCCACTGCCCGTGCCGATCACCCTCGCCTTCCTCGCAGGCGCGACTCCGGCGGAATGCCCTGGCGGAACACGTGGCCTGCTGACGCGGATGGTGCGGGACACCCAGGTACCGCGTGCGCTGAGCATCGAGGCGACCGTGACGCAGATCGCCCGCCCTGGTCGAGGACCGGCAGGTGAACTCAAGATCTGGCTCGCCCGCCGCAGTCGCGCAGGTGGCCTACTCGCCCGGAGCCGCCGCCCACGTGTGGAACGCACACGTCACTCACCGCCACCCCCATTCCCACTGCTCCACAGCTCCCCTCCGTCCTTGGTGATGGCGACGGTGCCGTCGGCGCGGAACTCTAGGAGCGCGCCGCCCTCGGGATAGCCGGTGTTGGAGGCCCATACGGGCTTGTCGTCGGCGGTGTAGACGACCAGGTTGCCGTCCTCCTGGAACACCGCTTTGTAGTGCTCACCGGACGTGTCGGAGGCCCAGCGGCGCCGGTCGTCGCTGTAGGCGACCAGGTTGCCGTCCTCCTGCATGACCAGCTTCACATGGGCCGCCTGGAGGAAGTCGCCGGTCTCCAGCGTCTTGCGGGCGCGGACCGTCATCGTCTCCGGGAGTCCGGCGACCGTGTCGGTGCTGAACAGGTCGTGGCCGTTCTTGGTGATGGCGACGTCGCCGTCGGCGCGGAGTTCGAGGACCGCACCCGTAGAGGCACCGGTGTCCGATGCCCAGACCTCCTCCTGGCCGGGGTTGTAGACGACCAGGTTGCCGTCCTCCTGGAAGACCGCCTTGTAGTTCTCGCCGGACGTCCGGGACGCCCAAGTCGGCTGGTTCTGCTCGTCGTAGGAGACCAGGTCGCCGTTCTTCTGCATGACCAGCCGCACATGGGCCGTCCGGAGGGACTGACCGGCCTCCAGCACCTTCCCGCCGCGCACCGTCAGCGACTGCGGCAGCTTCTTGCCCCCCGCCCCGCCGCCGGAGCCGCTGTGACTCCCGGACCCCGTCGGTTCCTTGGAGTCGGCGGTCGAACCGGAGCTCTGCAGCGCGAGGGCGGTCGCCGCGACGACCGCGACGACGGCCACCGCGCCGGCGGCGAGGAACGGAGTACGGCGGTACCAGGCCGGTCGCGTGCCGGTCGCGGATGCGGGCGAGGGCGTGGGTACGGGCGTGGGTACGGGCGCGGGCGGGGCCGAGGACGCACCGGCCGGATCCGCGTACGTCGGAGGCGGCAGGAACCGCGTACCGGCGGCGACCGTGGGAGCCGCGTGCGCCACGGGGCCGCCGCCGGGAACGTCACCCGGGACCGAGACCGCAGCCGCACCCTGGTCCGCGACAGTCGGCAGAGGCAGGGGCAGGGGACCGGCGCCCGCGACGGCCGCCGTGTCGTCCGCGGACGGCGTCGACGCGGTGATCCGCTGATAGGCGGGGTGCCGCACGACGTCGAGTTCGCTGTCGCACAGCTCCACGATGCGCTGCGGCTCGGGCCGGCGGGCCGGGTCCTTGTCGGCGCAGGCCCGGATCAGCCGGGCCATCTCCTCGGGAACGCCCGCGAGGTCCATCTCCTCGTGCACGGTGCGGTAGGAGACGGTGGCCACCGAGCCCTGCCCGTACGGTGCGCGTCCGGTGAGGCAGTAGGCCATGGTGACGCCCAGCGCGAAGACGTCGGAGGCCGGTCCGGTCTCGCTCCGGGTGAGGGTCTCGGGCGCGATGAAGCCGGGGGTGCCGATGGCCGCCCCGGCCAGCGTGATGTTGGCCATCGTCTCGCTGCGGGCGATACCGAAGTCGATGAGCTGGGGGCCGGTCGCCGAGAGGATGACGTTCTGCGGCTTGATGTCACGGTGCAGCACGCCGTGTACGTGGATGTCGGCCAGCCCCTCGGCGAGCGCCGCGAGCACGGCGCGCGCGAGGTCGACCGGGAACGGCCCGGAGGCGTCGACCGCGTCGGCCAGCGTCGGCCCCGGCACGTACTCGGTCGCCATCCAGAAGGGCGGGGTGGTGACTTCGGCGTCGATGAGGGCGGCCGTGAACGCGTTGCGGACGGTGCCCAGGGTCTCCACCTCCCGCCGGAACCGGTCCAACGCGTCCGGATCGGCCTGGAGATGGGCGTTGACGACCTTCACCGCGGCGGGCCGCCCGCCCGGGGTCCGTCCGAGGTAGACGCTGCCCATCCCCCCGGAACCGAGCCGGCCGAGCAGCCGATAGCGACCTATGTGTGCCGGATCGGACTCTTCCAACGGGTGCACCTGACAGGCCCTCCAGGCAGGTCGAACGCGGGGATCCGTACGGCACGGATCGCTACAACGAGGCTGGTGCCCAAGACTCCCCGCACCGGAAATGCCGCCTCCGGCGCCACCGGCAGTGAGCGCGCAGGCACCCTCGGCGATACGCCGACTCCCCTGTTGACCTGCACTCCTTCGACCCTGCCCCCACCCGGAAGCTTAACGGGCCTTCGCCTGCCCGGAGCACCGGCAGGGGCTGCCCGACAGCACTGCGCCGCGCATCAAGCCCACCCGCACAGGCAAGAGTTGCCCTACAGGGCCCTGAAGCGCTGAAGCGCCCGCGACCAACAAGGAGGCGGCAGCGATCGCTGCAACACAAAGACGGACGAGGTGTGAGGAGCGGCCCGGCGACACAGGGTCCACTCCACCCCGTGTCGTTCGATCTGTTCCGTACGCTCGGCCGTCATGAAGACAACGGTCTCCTTTATCCATCACCTCGGGGTGTTCGCGTCGGACTTCGAGGCCAGCGAACGGTTCTACACCGCTGCGCTGGACGCGCTGGGGATCGGCGTCGGCTACCGGGCCGACGGGGTCACCGAGTATTGGCGTCCGGAGCAGGACACGCCGTCGTTGTCCCTGGAACGGGCGCAGGACGGGGCTGCCGTCACCTCCGGGGCGCACATCGCGTTCACGGCGGCCGGCCGGGACGCGGTGGACGCCTTCCACGCGGCCGCGGTGGCGGCCGGGGGCGCCTCCCGGCACGGGCCCGGCTGGTGGAGCGAGTACCGCGCCTACTGCGCGTTCGTCAGCGACCCGGACGGCAACAACATCGAAGCCGTCCACAAGGAGATCTCCTAGCTCCGGCGCCGCCCTGCTGTGCCGTGCCGTGCCGTGCTGTGCTGTGCGGGGGCGGCTCCCGGTGTGTCTCAGTGCTTGCCGCGCACGGGGCGGAAGCCGTGGATGGCCAGTTCCATCAGCCGGTCGGCCTGGGCTTGGCCGTCGGGGGTGTCGGCGGTGCGCCACAGGCAGCTCATGAGCATGATGACGTCGACCGGGTCGATGCCCTCCCGCATCTCTCCGGCCTGTGCGCAGGCGCGCAGCAACTCGGCGACGGCCGCGGTGACCGGTGGCCATGAGGAGCTGATGACTTCCTGGGCGGCGGCGGAGTGCATCGCCTCGCCGAGGCCGTGCTTGATGCGGATGTAGGCCGCGAGGGTGGTGAACCAGGTGCGGAAGGCGTCCAGCGGGGGGTGCGAGGCCAGGAGCCCGGGCACGGAGGCGACAAGGCGGTCCACGTCGTGCCGGTGCACCTCCAGGATCAGTGCCTCGCGGGTGGGGAAGTGACGGTAGAGGGTGCCGGGGCCGATGCCGGTGCGCTTGGCGATCGAGTTCAGCGAGGCGTCCGGGGACTCGGCGAGCACTTCGTGCGCGACCCGCAGGATGGCCTCGCGGTTCCTCTGCGCGTCGGAGCGCTGGGGCGCGGTACCGGTCATGGGGGCTTCCTTTCGTACGGGCTCGGGCGGATCGGCAGGGTCGGGTGGATCGGCGGGGTCGTACGGATCGGTGGGGTCGGGCGGATCTGCTGGGTCGGGTGGATCCGCGGGCTCGGGGGGATCCGCGGGCTCGGGCGGATCCCCGATTGCGATCCGGAGAGTTCTCCGTTAGCGTCGGACGGGACGGCGGAGAACTCTCCGCTTAGCGTCGTACCAGTGTAGGAGCACCCCCATGCGCTACATCAAACTCGGCCGCACCGGCCTGGACGTCTCCCCGATCGCCATCGGCGCCATGACCTACGGCGAGCCCGACCGCGGACACCCCGTCTGGTCCCTCGACGAGGAGTCCAGCCGCCCGCTGATCAAGCACGCCCTCGAAGCGGGCATCAACTTCTTCGACACCGCGAACATGTACTCCTACGGCTCCAGCGAGGAGATACTCGGCCGGGCGCTGAAGGACTTCGCCCGCCGTGACGACGTCGTGATCACCACCAAGGTCCGCCACGACATGCGCCCCGGCAGCCCCAACGGCGGCGGCCTGTCCCGCAAGGCGATCATGACCGAGATCGACCACAGCCTGCGCCGCCTGGGCACCGACCACGTCGACATCTACATGATCCACCGCCTGGACCCCGACACCCCTCTGGAAGAGACGCTGGAGGCCCTCAACGACGTGGTCAAGGCCGGCAAAGCCCGCTACCTCGGCGCCTCCTCCATGCACGCATGGCAGTTCGCCAAAGCCCTCCACCTCCAAAAGGCCCACGGCTGGGCCCGCTTCATCACCATGCAGAACCACTACAACCTCCTCGCCCGCGAAGAGGAACGCGAGATGCTCCCGCTCTGCGAGGACGAAGGCGTAGGGACCATGGTGTGGAGCCCGTTGGCCCGCGGCCGCCTCGCGCGCCCCTTCGACCAGGCCAACGCGGGGCAGCGCGCCGCGACCGACGCCGGCTTCGCCGACATGCTCTACAAGGCCAACGCCGAGAGCGACCGGCAGATCATCGCCGAGGTGGGCGCGATCGCCGAGGATCGCGGCGTCTCCCGTGCCCAGGTCGCCCTGGCCTGGCTGCGCCGCAACCCCGTGGTCGCCGCGCCCCTCGTGGGCGCCCGTACCGTCGAGCAGATCGACGACGCCGTCGCCTCTCTCGACCTCGACCTCACCGACGACGAAGCCCGCCGCCTCCAAGCCCCCTACACCCCCCGCCACGACCTGCAGGGCATCTCCGACTCCCGCGAACTCGACCGCATCAAGGCCGCGATCCCCGGCTACGCCAACACCTGAGCACGCACACCTGAGCACGCAACAAACCACCACCCCCGGACGCCGGGCCCTCCGCGGAACACAGAGGCGGGTTCTCGCCGCCGTCGCGTCGCGCCGCGCCGTGCCTCCCGACCCGACGACGGTAGGTTGATCACCGGTCGGCCGGAAGGCACGGGGAGGAGCCGCTGTGACGGAATTCGAGGTCCCGGGGCCGGAGCCCGACTGGCAGCCCGCGACGCAACCGCCCTATGGCACGGGCAGGAACCCTGCCTCCCAGTACAGCGTGTGGGAGCACGTCGCCCCGCTGTTCCAGCTGATCGGAGGGGTGGCGTTGCCGGTGCAGCCGATCGCCCGGCGGCTCTGCCTGCGGGTGGAGCGTTCGTGGGACGGGCTGGACGAGTTGGACGTCGCTCTGTTCAGGCTGCGGGGCTTCAGCTTCGCGATCAGCACGCATGACGGCAATCCGCTCTGCGTCTCGTCCGTCTGGCTCACCGAGCCGCACGCGGAAGCCGACCAGGCCCTGGACACCCTCTTGAAGGTGGTCGGGATCGGGCAGGACGCTGTCGTGTTCCGCGGAGACCCTCGCGAAGGCCCCCGCGACGACCCGGCCGAGAGCACCGCCACAGCGCAGGAATCAGGCGTCCCCGGCGACCTCCCGACCGCCGCTCGGCCGACCTCTCCGTGGTGGGCAAGGCTCCGGCGTGCAACTGGTATGCCCCCAGCCCCCAATAAGCAGCCTTAACGCTTCACAACGGTCATCGGGAATCAGCCACGACCCACCACGACCCCCCACCACCACCAGCCACACCGGGCGCTCCAGGTGTCCCAAGCGTAGGATCCACGGTCACCGCCGCCCGCCGGGCGGCGCGTCCTGTGGGGGGACCAGATCGATGTCCGTTCGTGTGCGCGCGATCAGCGCGCTTGTCCTGCTGTCCGGATTCTTCCTGATCGGCGTGGTGCTGCTGGCCGTGATGGCCACGGTCGACTGGCTGCTGCTGACCCGTTTCCTCGTCGCGCAGGCCGCCTGGCTCGAAGCCACCCTGGTGACGTCCACGGTGCTGGCGGCCGTGGTGATCGTGCAGGGCCTGGTCACGTTCCTGCGGGCGGGACGGCTGCGGCCGGTGCCGGACGCCGTGCCGGTGGGGCCCGACGAGGAACCGGAGCTGTGGCAGGCGGTACGTGAAGCGGCCGACGCGGCGGGGGAGCGGGCCCCCGACGAACTCCTCCTCACCGCCGAGGTCAACGCCGGGGTCGCCGAACAGAGCCGTCTGCTCGGGCTGTTGCCCGGTCGCCGCCGACTGCTCCTCGGCCTCCCGCTCCTCGCCGGGCTGACCCTGCCGCAGCTGCGCTCGGTCCTGGCCCACGAGTTCGGCCACTACGGCAACCGGGACACCCGGCTCGGCGGTGTCACGATGCGCGGCCGCACGGCGGTGCTGCACACCGTGCGGATGTTCCAGCAGGGCAGCACCGGCCTGCACGCCGTGATCGGCTCGCTCTACGTGGCCTACGCCCGCGTCTTCCTGCGCTCCTCGCAGTCCGTGGCCCGCGCCCAGGAGTTCGCCGCCGACCGCGCGGCCGCACGGTACGCGGGCCGCACCGCGACGGCCTCGGCGCTGCGCACGGTCCCGGTCGTCGACACGGCGTACGACCACTACCTGACCACGTACGCGGAACTCGGCGCGCGCTGCGGCGCCCTGCCACCCCGGGGCGAGTTCTACGGCGGCTTCCGGCACCTGCTCGCCGCACGAACCGGCGACCGGCTCGCGGCGCTCGGTGCGCAACGGCGGCCCGAGCGCCCGCACCCGTACGACTCGCACCCGCCGATGGCCGAACGGGTCGCCCGCATCGAGGAGTTGCCCGAGGAGACGATCGAGGAGGCGATCGAGGAGGCGATCGATGAGTCGGCCGAGGGATTGGCCGGGGAATTGGCCCAGGAGTCGATGGACGGTGAGCGTCGCGACGAGGTGGGCGCGTCGCCCTCCGGGCTGTCGCTGCTGCGAGACGCCGACGCGGCGTTCGCGGCGCTGGAAGCCCGCGCGCTGCCTGCGGAGGTGGCCGGATCGCAGCGGATGAGCTGGGACGGCCTCGCCCTGTCCCGTTCGGTCGCGGACGCACGGGAGTGGGCCGAGCCGCTGCGGACGGCCACCGGCCGCGCGCTGCATCCGGCGTCGCGGCAGACGCGCACCGAGCCAGGTCTCGCGGAGGTTCTGGACGCGTTCGACGACGGCCTCCTGTGGGGCGACATCGCGGACCGTATGCCACGGCCGTACCAGGCAGGGCGGCTGACCGGGGCATCGGCCCGCAACTTCATCCGCCCCGCACTCTTCGACGGCCTCGCCGGTCTGGCCCTCCTGCACCTCGTCGAGTGCGGCGCGGCCACCCCCGACATCGCCTGGTCAGGGACGCCCGGCCTCGCTCTGCCCGCTCATTGGGAGGCCGGCATGGACGCGGCCGTCGACGCGGCGATCGCCGACGAGCCCGACACGGCGCCCCTGCGCGCCCTGCTCGCGCAGCAGGCCGCCGTCTCCTGAGAGCAGTCCTTCCGTAGGAACCCGGCAACGAGAGCCGCTTCTCCCCTGCTGATCGATCACCTTGGCCGGCGGTTCGTGACCAGGTGAGACTGGCGGCGTACGACACATCCGGCGCAGGCGTCGGCAGGCGGGGGATCCATGACGACGACCAGGGCGAGAGCACATGCGGCGCGCGGTGACGAAGCGCGGTCGGCCGCGCCCGGTCCGGGCCGGAACCTGTTCCTGGGCGCGCTGCTGATCGTCGCGGCCCTGCTGTCCGCGTCCGCCTGCTACGCGGTCTTCGCCCATTGGCTGCCGAACGAGCGCGCCCTCTACCGGGATTACCGCGCGGCCGTGGCGTGCCTTGACCACGGGGACATCCAGGGGGCGGAGGAGTGCCTGCGGGAGGTCACCTTCACCGTCGAGGACACCGACACCCGCGTCAAACACCTGAGTGCCACCCTGCGCGGCCCCGCACCGTACGGCAGGACTACCGTGCCGTTCGGCGACCCGGGACCCGTACTGGACGCGCTCGGGGAGGGCGACCAGGTCACGGCCACCGTCTGGCGCGGCGCGGTCGTCGAGATCGGGCGCAGCGGCTCCCGGCAGAACTCCTCCGACGCCCCGCGCGACGAACCCCAGCCGATCGCCGCCGCCGGAACACTCGCCGCGCTCCTGGCGGCGCAGGCGCTGGTCTTCGGGCTCGTCCGGCTCCTGCGGCCGCGCGACCCCGGGCTCTTCGCGTGGCGCCCATTCGGCAAGGTGGTGCTGCTCGTCCCGGTGGCCGGCTGTGTCGTCGTGGGCCTGCTGTCCGCCTGGACGGGCCTGCCGTGGCAGCTCGTCCCCGCGGTGTGCGGACCGGTCACGGCGGGGACGGCATACTTCCTGCACCGGGATCTGCGCGCCAGCCACGGCGGGTGATGGGTCGCCCCCACCTGCGAGATCCGGCCCGTTGAGCCGCCGGGGAGGACCGGGACCGGCGCGCACTGGGACCGGCGCGGACCGGGACCAACCCGGACCGGGACCGGCCCGGACCGTGCCACCGGCTTTGCGGGCCGGCCGGCACCGGGACGAGGACGCGTGCGTCATCGCCTCGCCGCCCCGATGCGGCCGGCCGGCCGCCTGAGTGGGCTCAGCGCACGTCCACGCAGTCACCGGTGGCGGTGACCGGCGGCGTGGTGGAGGTGCCCTCGAACTTGTAGCGGTAGCAGCGGTCGGTGGTGGCGGTGCGGGTCTGCTTCTCGACGCCCGCCAGGCTGCCGGTGCCGGTGAGGTGGCTGCTGGTGGTGGCGTACGAGCCGGTCAGCGAACGCTCCTGGAGGCGGACGGTCTGCTGGGTGTAGCCCGCGTACTTGTGGGTGTCCCAGTTGGCGCGCTCCAGCTTGCCGGTGATCGTGATGGTCTTGCCCTTGGCGACGGGCTCGGGGGCCGCGTCGTTGCTCAGCCGGGACCAGCGCTTGAGGTACCAGGTCCTGGCGTTGTCGGTGTCCACGTCGGTGTCCGCGTCGGTGATCGCCCAGAGGGAGATCTTCCAGGCCCCGGCATCCTCGTTCGTCAGGTAGTTCCGGGGATCCATCTTGAAGGTGGCCTTGCAGGTGTACGTGGTGCCGCCGGACCGGACGCAGAGGTCGGCGTCCGCATTGAACTCCTCGGAGTTCAGGAACCGCTCCAATCCGCTGCCGGTGTCGGTGCCGCGCCAGAGAGACGCGTTGGTGCCGTAGAGCGTCGACCCGCCGGTGATCGTCCACTTCACGGTGACCGCCTGCGTGTTCGTCGTCCCGACGCGGGCGGTGTTGCCTCCGTTGACGGTCACGCCGGAGACGACGGTGGCGTCCGCGGCGCTCGCGGCGAAAGCCCTGGGCACGGCGGACTTCGCCGCCGACGCCTCGGCGGCAGCGGCCCTGTTCTGCTTCAGCGCCTGGGACGCGCCGGTCCCGTCCGCCATCGCGGACGGTGCGACGAGCAGTCCGACGGCGAGCCCGGAGGCGGCCAGAGCGCCGACACCCAGGGTCACCTTTTTGCCGGACGTCAACTGATCGCGGGAGTGCTGGGACATGAGGAGCTCCGTTGTCGACTGTCGATCGAAGAGCGGACGCGGGTCGCGGCACGGGCGGACCCACATCACGCACGGCCACAGCAGCCGCAGAGGTGTGATCGGCGATGAGGCGAAAAGGTTGTACGGGCGTCGGGGAGTATCCGGATCCCACATCCACCACATCCACCACACCGGCCGACGGCCCCCGACCGGATACGTGGGTCAGGGGCCGTCGCGTCGTGCCAGGACGTGTGTCAGGACATCGTGCCGGGGCGTTGTGTGGGGTGCGGTGGGTGCTGCCCGTGGTCAGCCGAGGGCCTTGACCGCCTGGTAGTACGTCCAGGCCAGCGAGTTGCACGCGGCTTTCTGCACCGAGCCGAGAGGGGCGCAGACCCGCTTAAGGTCCTCGTAGAAGGCGCTGTCGAGGCGGGACTTGTTGGCGTCGAAGGTGCCTATCGCCTTGTAGTTGCGGTAGCCGAAGTCGTGGCGCGCGCACGAGAGGTCGAACTTGAAGCCCAGCGGGTTGTCGGGCGAGCTGGAGCAGAAGTCGGTGCTCCAGTTGAAGCCGTAGGCGCCCCAGGCGCCCTGGTTGTTGCGGGCGGCGATGAAGGCGTTGTAGCTGGAGGCGCTGGTCTGCGTCCAGGACGAGAGCACCTGGGGCTTGTCGGCGGGGGCCGCGGTGGCGGGGGAGCTGAACACCGTGGCGGCGAGCAGGGCGGTGGCCGATACGCCGATGCCTTTGGCGACGTGACGGTTCACGGGTACCTCCGGGGGTGAGGGGGCCTGATGGTGCCTCAGGAGTCACACCAGTCTCGGAGTTGCCCACGGAGCGCGTACAGAGCGCGTACTGAGCACGACTTGAGTCGGCCCTTCTGACCGGGCCGGGCGACCCGATGCGGGGCCTTTCGCGCCGCGCTTCTCGCCTGCCACCGCACGGCGAGACCGCTCATGCTCGCTCCGCTGCCTGGGCGACCCAGCCCACTGGCGCGCCAAGGCCGACCGTCCCTCCGCGCAGGAGATCTACAAGCGCACCGTCGACGGCGCCGCCACCGCCTACAAGGGATCACTGCCCCTTTGGGCAGAGATGGGTACGGCGTCGTCGTCCCCGGGGTGCATTCCCGCAGGTGGGACAAGAACCGGAGCCCAGTTGTCCGAAAGGCCTCAGAGCTACGGGTTCCAGAGGGGGCACCGTGTCTTTAGGGTCGAACATCCAGAGCCCCACCCGAGGAGGCGCGGATGCACTCGCACGACAAGAAGTCCCGATCCGCCGCGCCGGGCACCCGTGGCGGTACAGGACGCTCGGGCCCGCCCGTGGGGTCGTTGGGGTTGCAGGCCGGCGTCGGCAACCAGACGGTGTTGCGGATGATGCAGCGTGCGCGGGAAGAGGAAGAGGGAAGGCATCAGCACGACGAGGAAGCCGTTCAGCGGTCCGACGTCGAGGCTGGTCTGCGCACGCACGGCCGCCCGCTGGATCAGGCCACGCTGGCCCGCAAAGAGGACCAATTCCAGGCTGACCTGTCTGCCGTCCGGGTGCACGAGGGGACTGTCGCGCGGCAGGCGGCTGCCTCCGTCCAGGCGCGGGCGTTCACGGTGAATCAGGACATCGTGATCGGGGAGCACGGCGGCGATGCGCAGACGCTGGACCACGAGCTGACCCACGTGGTCCGCAACCAGGCGAAAGCCTCGACAGGACATCGAACGGGCGGTGGGTTCAGCATGACCCATCCGCACGACGCTGAGGAGCGCGAGGCGGAGTCGAACGCGGCGCGGATGCGCTCGGGCAGGGCCAGCGCGATTCAGGGTCCTGGCCCGGGTGCCGCAACTACTGCCGGCGCCGTCGCAGCCTCGGTCCAGCGCTGGTATGACGATGAGGCTGATCCGCTGCTGTTCAACGGGGAGAGGGACATCCCCGGCAAGCAGCCGCGTGATGCTCAAACCAGGGCCCAGGTGGATGCCTTCCTGGCGAACTTGGACCGGCCGGACTGGTATCCGCGTACTCGGGAGTCCGTGATCGACAACGCGGAGAGCCGCCGTGTCACCGATCCGTTCACGGACCAGCCCACGCTGATGTGGCAGTGCGCGTCCTGCAGGCGTGGCGTCACCTATCCCGGCGTTGACATCGGGCACCGCCAGCCGTGGAAGCAGTACCTGCGATCCAAGGGTGTCACCAACGATGATGAGGCGAGGGCCGCGTACAACGACCTGAACAATCTGCAGATCGAATGCGCGACCTGCAACCGCAGCCACGATTTCGAGCGCAACGCCGCCGGTGACTACCTCAGCGGTGATGAGGACTCGGAACACTCCAGCGATCGGGACTTCATCGTCTCGGACAACAGTTCTGTCGACAGGATGTCCACCTCCTCGGGATGAGGGATCCGGGTGAGGCTCCTCCTTGGGAGTGCCTTCCGGCGCAGGTGACGGCCGGCGATGTGGTGGACACGCATCAAGCGCATCAAGCGCATCAAGCCCGTGACGCGCTTGCGGTTGATCCTCCGTTCTACGCCGAACCCGTGCAGGCTCGTCACACGGTCTTCCGCCGCCCTGACCTCACTGCTCCAGCAGCCGCGTCGACCGTGCGCACAGGTCCGCGCGACTGGCCGCGCCCGTCTTGTTCATCAGGCTGGCGATGTGTTTCTCGACCGTGCGGGGTGAGATGAAGAGGCGTTCGGCGATGTCCTTGTTGCTCAGGCGGTCGGCGAGGAGACGGAACGCCTCGTACTCGCGCACGGTGACGCCGAGGGACCGCAGATGTTCGGGGATGCCGTCCGTGCCGCTGCGGTGCTGGTGCACGGGGGCGCCGCTCCGTCGCAGGGCGGCCCGGCAGGCGTTCGTGACGGCCGGTACCCCCTGCTCGTGGAAGTGGTGTTCGGCCCGCCTGAGCCAGGCGACCGGCTCGCCCCATCCGTCCTCGTGCGCCGCGTCCGCGACCAGCCGCAGGCCCAGGTGCAGGGCGGTCGGATACACGGCGGCGTCGCGCAGCGCCGTGGCGATGCGCTCGCCCGCCCGCTCGGGCTGCCCCTCCCGGCCGAGCAGGACCGCGTCCGCGAGCGTGACGAACTGGCGGTTCCACCGCATCTGTCCGACCGCGGTGGCGGCGACCGCCTCGTACCGGGGGCGGTCCGCGTCCCCGGCCAGCACGTCGAGGAGCACCCCGACACCGTGTGTGCCGCTGAGGTGGTAGGTGCTGGGGTTGTGGCGTTCCAGCGCCGACACCGCTCTCAGCTCCTCCCGGGCCAGCTCCCGGTCCTCCTCCATCAGGGCGCAGAACGCGCGGGCCATGCCGAGTGTGAGCGGCTCCTCCTGCGAACCCGCGCCTTCCCATTCGGCGAACGAGTCGAGGGCCTCCTGCATCGCCCGCCGGTCGCCCCGGTGCGCTTCCAGCGACGCCAGTGACATCAGGAGGTAGCGGACGGCCGGGGCGAGCCTGAGCCTGCGGACGATCGCCAGGCACTCGACGGCCGCCTCCCGCGTCTTCTCGCGTGCGCCCCGCATCACCCCGTCCAGGACGAGGATGCCGTCCACGGTGTGCACGATGTTGATCGAGCCGAGCCGCAGCGCCTCCTCCCGGGCGGACAGCAGGCCGGCGGTGTCACCTTCCGCCAGCCAGTCGTTGCCGCCGATACGGGTCGCGGCGTACATCCGCCGCAGCGGGAGCTGGTGCCGCTCGGCCGTGGTCAGGGCCTTTTGGAGCATGGCCCGGGACTCCTGCGGGTCCTGTTCGCGGGCCACGGTCGCCAGCAGCTCCCAGGCCTGGCAGGCGACCGCGGGCAGCGCGTAGCGCTCGGCTGCGTCGGCCGCCGCGCGCGCGAGTCTCTCCGCCTGCTGGGTGCGGTCGGTGCCGGGGGTGTCCAGGGCGAGATAGGCGGCGGTGACGTCGACGGACGCTGCCGCCGCGCCGTCCGGGTTCGTCCCGAGCACCTCGCGGGCCCGGTCGATCTGCTGGTTCCCGTCGTTCCAACGCCCCGCCGTGTGCGCCACCTTGGCCAGCCGGGTGTGCAGGATCGCCAGCCGGGACGCCCCCAGCCCGGCGCTGTCCAGGGCGTGCAGATGCTCGACCAGGTCGAAGGCCCGGTCGAAGTCGCCGGACTCGGCCAGCGCGGGCAGCAGTGGTTCCAGCGCGCTCGCTCTCTCCTGCGGGTCACCGGCCCGCGCCAGCAGGGTCTCGGCCCGGCTGAGCAGGGTGACCGCCGAATCGAGGGCGCCCGCCGACAGGGCCCGCCGCCCCGCCTCGGCGAACAGTTTGCCGGCCGCCGCGTCCTCGCCGGCCTCGGAGCGCAGGCCGGCGGCGAGCGCGCACCAGTCGCCGGGCAGCTGCGGGTGCAGCTTCTCCACCGCCTCCGCGCCCTGACGGGCCAGATCCGCCCGCTGCCCGGGCGTCAGCTGGGTGAACAGCGCCTCCACGGTGGGGGAGTGGCGAAAGGAGTACCAGTCGGGGGCGGGCTCGTCCGGAACCACAAGCCGGGCGGCGACGCCGGCCTGGAGGTGGCTGAGGAGCGCTCGGTCGTCGACCCCCGTCATCTGCTGGAGCACGGTCAGCGGGAACCGCCTGCCCAGCACGGCCGCCGCCGACAGCAGCGTCAGGCCCTCCGTGCCCAGCCGGTCGATGCGGCGCAGGATTCCCCGCGCGAGAGCGGAGGAGACGTCACCCCGCGGATCACCGACCGTCCGCCAGCCGTCCGGTCCCTGCACCAGGGTGCCGGCGCCGATCATCGACTGGAGTAACTCCTCGACGAGGTACGGGCTGCCCGCGCTGCCCTCCCACAACTGCTCGAGCACCGCGGCCGGCACGTCCTCCGGGGGAGTACCCAACTGACCCGCCACCAGGTCGAGAACCTGGGGGCGGGTCAGGGGTGACAGTTCGAGGACCGAGGCGGTGCCGCGCCGGCGGGCCGACTGGGCGAGGTCCAGGGCGTCGCTGAAGTCCGTACGGGCGGTGGCGAGCAGCAGAACCGGGCTGTACTCCAGGTTGTCCACGAGGTATTCGAGGACGCCCAGCGTCTCGGGGTCGGCGTCGTGCAGGTCCTCAAGGACCAGGAGCCGGCCCCGGCCGTGATCGGTGGCCATGAGCAGGCGCAGGACGGCCTCACCCAGGATGACCATGGAACTGCTGTCACCGGCGCCGGTGTTCCAGTCGGGTATCAGGCGTCCGAGCACCGGTCTGTACGGTCCCAGGGACAGGTCGTCCAGCGATTCACCGGTGCGGAACAGCGACATCAGCGCCTCGGTCAGCGGCCGGAACGGAATCGCCGGTCCCGTGGTGCTGCTGCGTCCCCGCAGGACACCCATCCCGGCCCCGACCGCGCTGCCCACGACCTCGGCCGCCAGCCGCGACTTGCCGACCCCGGCTTCGCCCACCAGGAAGACCACACCGCCGCGCCCCTGCCGCGCTTCGGACAAGGCGCGTTCGAGCAGCCCCAGTTGGGCATCCCGGCCGACAAGTGACGATGCTTGGAGGCGCATGATCTCCAAGCATAATCGGAATATCCGGAAGCGCGGTGTGGTCTCGGCTTTCCGCCGCGGTCCATCCGGCGGGCCCGGCTGCCGGGCGGCCGGGGGAGGTCAGTGGGGTGCGGACACCGAGGTGTCGATCGAGCTCAGCGTGATGACGATGCCGCTGGTGAGGACCATCCCGGCCAGGACGCGGGCGCGGGCGCAGGCGCGGTTGCGGCCCGAGAGGGTGATGCCGCCCGCGGCGTCGTCCTGCGCTTCGACGGCAGCCGGGGTGACGGCGGTGTCGGCGGAGACGGAAGCGACGTGCTCGGAGTGCAGGTTCCGCTGGTCCATGAGGGAACTCCTTCGTGGGGGATGTGCCGGGTGAGCGGGAGAGAACGGAGAAGAGGAGACGAGGAGAAGTGGAGAAGAGGAGAAGTGGAGACGAGGAGACGAGGAGAAGAAGACGGGGCAGCCGTCGGGTCGCCGGGCGGGCTCGGCCTAACAGGTCCGTGCGGTGGCCGGGATCGGCGGACGGGAGTGCTCAAGGAGGAGCGCTGAGGGGACACGGTCGGGGGAGCAGAGGCGGAGCAGCCCGTACCCGATTCCGGCGAGGCCGGTCAGCAGGGCGGGAGAGGGGACTTGGTCGGGGGTCGCGCAGCGGTGCTGCTGGCCTTCGACCGTCGCGAGCAGCCGGCCGCCGGTGCGGGTGAGGGCGGTGGACGCCGCGGGGTCGCCCCGGCCGGCGAGGACCGACAGGGCCTCCACCGCGCCGAAGGCGCCGTGGCCCGCGCTCAGATCGGAGCCGTCGCCGAGTGCGGACAGCCGGGCGGCGAGCCCGGCCTCGTATCCCGGCAGGTGAACGGTCGCGGCGGCGATGCCGGGCAGTCCTGCGGTCCACGACGTACCGTACGCGGCGGCGTCGATCGAGGCGGAACGCAGCAGCCCGGCCGCCGCCTCCCGGCGTCGCCCGTCGGCCCGGTGGGCCGCGTGGCGCCACAGCGCCCAGCCGATGCCCGCGGCTCCGTCGGCGAATCCCGCGTCGCCCCCGCCGCCCCCGCCCTGCGCGGTGGCGTCCGCCAAGGCGTCCGCCAGCGCGTCGGCCAGTTCCAGGGCGCGGGGCGCGCCGGTGGCCTCATGGGCGGCGACCGCCGCCGCCAGGGCCCCGGCGGCGCCGTCCGCGAACCCGTGGTCAGGGCAGGCCGCCACGGCGTGTTCGAGTGCGGTGAGCGCGTCGGGCAGCGAGTTCGCGAGGTCCGCGTCGAGCAGGGCCGACAGCCGGATCAGGCCGTACAGGATGCCGCCGATCCCGTCGTACGCTCCGGGTCCCACCACGGCACACAGTTCGGGGTCAGCGGCCAGCATCTTCAGCAGCGTCGGCAGCGGCTGCGCCGCCTCGTGGGCGAGCGCCGTGTAGCGGTCGGCTCCCGCGAGGAGTCCGGCCTGCGCGAGGAAGAGCGCGACCCCGGTGTAGCCCTGGCCGAGTCCGGCCCCCATCGGGAGGACCGACCAGTGACCGCCGGGCAGGCGTTCCAGGCCGATCCAGTTGGCCCGGCCGCCGGAGCGCACGGCGCGGGCGGCGATCTCGTCGGCGATCCCGCAGGCCGCTGCGAGCAGCCGGGACGGCTCGGGCGCCACGGCGGGCAGGGGCGCCGGCACCAGCTCGGAGCGCGGCCTGACCAGCGGGGAGTCCGCCTCGCGGGCCGCAAGGGCGGCCGCGACGATCCACTCCTGGTTGCGGCAGTCGACCTCGTCCATCCGGGAGATCTTGGCGCGGACCGCCTCGACGCTCGCCGTCGGCAGCAGGTTCGCCAGCCAGGTCCCGCCCGCTGCCCGTACTTCCGTTCCGGAGGGCCGGTGGACGAACAGGGGGACGTCCCCGCGCCACAGGTCCTCGGTCTCGTGCTCCACCAGGCGGCCGCGCGCCGGGTCGTGCGCCGACTCGGTCCACAGCACCGCGAACGCGGCGTCCCGGGCGAGCGCGTCGCCGAGCAGGGCCGGGTGCGTGGACTCCTCCAGCAGCGTGGAGTACAGCCGCGTGGAGCGGACGATCAGCCGTGCGGGGCTGTCCGCGTGCCGGGCCAGCAGGCCGTCCGGCGCGGTCAGTTCGGCGCCGTGCGCGCGGATCGCGGCGTAGGTGGTGCGGAAGCCGTCAAGCAGCGCGGCGCGGTGGTCGGCGCCCTGGAGCCGGTGCCCGGCGGGCAGCGGCTGGTTCTGCGCGGCGGGACTGATCACCCGGCCGCGTACGACCCGCATGGTGTCAAGGCCGCTGTCCTTCCAGCACAGGCCCTCGCTGGGGTACGCGCCCTGCTCGGAGCGGCCGAGCGCGGAGATGTCCAGCGCGCCGTGCTCACCGATCAGCAGGTGGGGCAGCAGGCATGTGCGGTGCACGGAGGCCTGGAGGGCGTCGGCGGCCGGATCCGCTCCTGCCGTGGCGGCCTGCGGAAGCCCGGTGTGCAGCAGGGTCTCGGCGTCCACGAGGACGGGCTGGTCACCGGCGGCGATGAGGTTCTCGTAGTGCATGTCGGCGCCGTCCACCGCGTACAGCAGGGACAGGAGTGCGCCCTGGCGCCGGTAGAAGGCGTCCGCCTCGGACATCGATCCGCACCAGCGGTGCTCGATGTACTCGAGCCAGCCGTATTCCTGTCGCCGTACCGTGCGCGGGGTGCGCAGTTCCAGGCCGGCGACCCGCCCGGTGAGCCAGTGCGCCAGGTCGTCGAGGAGGGCGTGCTGCCCGAGGGGGCGCGGCTTGTAGACCGCCCGTGAGCCGTCCGCGAACTCCAGGACCGCCACGGCGCGCCCGCCGCGGTGGACGTCACCGCGGCCCAGGTCGACGCGGGTGAGCGGACCGGGGTCGCGGCCGGCGAGCAGGACGGCCACCAGTTCTTTCCGGTCGGTGTGCAGCCGCAGGCCCAGTTCGGCGACGGCGTCGGCCGCGTCCAAGGCGGCCTGGCCAAGGAGCCGGGCCAGCACCGGATAGGAGGTGAACAGGGTTCGCAGGCCGTCGGCGCTGCCGCGGGCGGCGAGGAAGGAGGCGAAGCGATCGCGGGAGGTGGCACCGGGGAGCCCTCCGGCGCGCCGGGCGGCGTCGAGTTCGCGGACGAGTGTGCGGGCCGCCTGCCGCGCCATCCGGCTCAGCAGCCACTGCTCGAACGAGGCGCGCAGCAGGGCCCGTTCCACCGGGGGGAGCGGCGCAAGGCGCCGGTCGAGGTCGGCCGATGCGGGCACCACAAGCGGCGCCACGACCGGTGCGAACACCTCGGGCCCGGTGGCGTCGTGGCCGAGCGCCGGGCGTGCGGCGGTGTCGGCGTGGAGCAGGGCCTCTTCGACGTAGTCGGCCCAGCGCGGGGTGCCGGCGCGGTCCGCCAGGTGTTCCGGTGCCTCGGCGACGAGCGCCCGGACGGCGAATTCGTCGAGGCCCAGGTGGGCGAGCCGGGCCGCGAAGCCCGCCGTGTCCCCGGCCGCCCACGGGGCGCGGCCGGACGTGGCGGTCGTGGCTGACGCCGCGGGACGTCCGGGGGCGGCGACGCGCTCGCTGAGGGTGAGCGCGGGGGCCCACCAGGCGAGCGGCAGGTGCGCGCTTCGGGGCGTCGTGGGTGCGGCTGTTTCGGTCACGGGAAGAACGTCCCAGACACCGCGCGGCCCCCACATGGGGGCGCATCCCCCATATTCTCCGACGGCCCCCGGGGAGGGGTGGGGGCCGACGCGTCGTCCCTGGGTGCGGACGGCCCGAACTCGCGGCGCCGGAGCGGCGAATCCGCAGGCCAGTGCGCGTACCCGGATGCCTCGGTGCCGCGTGCGGCACACCGTGACAGCTCGCTCCGGAGATACGTGGTCCTCGCGCGGCAGCACGGGAGCGGCCGGTGTCCGCGGACTCCCTGGCCGCCCGCACGGGACGGGTGCCGTCGTACGGGGAGCCACGCCCGGTACGGAGCACCGCCCCACAACTTGGGTGGTCGGCCCGCATTCCCCACCGCCCGGGCCTCCCGTCTACTGATGTCCGGTCGATGACCAGGCAGCGGCACGGGACCGTGCCGTGGCCCGCCGAACGTCGTCCGACTCGATGCGTGACCAACAGGTGCCGTACAGCCGAGACAACAGGAGTGAAGGAATGCGGACCTCTTCGGGTATCGACCCCCTCGCACGAAGCGTCTACCTCGCCATGGTCGACCTGCCCGGCGCCGGGGTCACCGAGTTGGCGGAGCGGCTGAAGGAGGACGAGGAGACGGTCCGGGAGCGCCTTGAGCGGCTGTCGGCCCTCCTGCTCGTGGTCCCCGGGGACACCGCCTCCGGCTGGCGGCCGGTCGCCCCGGAGGTGGGCCTGGCCGCGATGCTCGCCCGGGAGCAGGACGACCTCGCCCGCCACCGGTTGCAGGTGGAGGACAGCCGCCTCGAGGTGACCCGGCTGCTGTCCGAGCACGCCCGCAGCGGCCGGGACGGGATGCCCGGCGTCGAGTGGCTGGCCGGCGCGGACGCCGTGTGGCGGCGCGTCACGGAACTGGCCGAAGGATGCGAGCAGGAGTGGCTGACCGTCGGTCCCACGGAACGGCTCGCCCTGTCCGTCACCGGGTCCGCCGGGCCCGTCGACGAGATCCTGCGCCGGCGCGGCGCGGCGTCCCGCACGATCGTCCTGGAGAGCGTCCGCAACGATCCCGAGGTGATGGACCGGGTGCGCGGGAGGCAGGACAGCATCGGGTCGATCCGTACGCTGCCCTCGCTGCCCGCGTGGATGATCCTCTGCGACCGCACCCACGTCGTGGTCCCGGTCGCCACCGCCCGGTCCGTCGTCGGCGCCATGGTGTGCGGCGTCGAGTCGGTCACCGAGGCGTTCGCCGCCCTGTTCACCCGGCTGTGGAAGGAGGCGCTTCCGCTGACCGAGGCACGCCCCCGTACCCGCGGCGCCCTCTCCCTCCAGGAGCAGCACGTGCTGCGGCTGTGGGCGCAGGGCCTCACCGACGCCGCCGCCGCCCGCAGGATGGACGTCTCGCTGCGCACGGTCCGCCGGCTCTCCGAGAAACTGACCGACCGCTTCGGTGCGCAGAGCCGCTTCCAGCTCGGCGCCCTGGCCATCGCCCAGGGCGGCATCCAGGCCGAGGACATGGCCTGACGCGACTCGCGGCCCGGCCGGGCCCGCCGTCACTGTCACCACGACGGCGGGCCCGGCCGTACGCCCCCACCGCCGGCGCGACGGTGGGGGGCGTACCGCGTCATCCGGCCGGCGCGAACTGCGCGTTGATCGCGGCCATCATCAGATCCGCGATGTTCTGCGCCAGCTCGGCGGGGGTCGGGTGGTCGAACACCGCCCGGACCGGCACCTCGACCCGCAGGGCCTTGCGCAGTCTCGACGCGACCTGGGTGGCGAGCAGCGAATGGCCGCCCAGCTGGAAGAAGTTGTCGTGGACGCCGACACGTTCGATGCCCAGGAGCTCCGTCCAGACGGCCGCGATGTGCCGCTCGACCGTGTTGCGCGGTGCCGTGTACGACGTCCCGAGCTCCGGCCGCCTGCCGTCCGGGACGGGCAGGGCCGCCCGGTCGACCTTGCCGTTGGCGGTCAGCGGAAGCCGGTCGAGGAGCACGAACCCGGCCGGGATCATGTAGTCGGGCAGGTGGCGTCCGAGGTGCGCGTGCAGCTCGGTGATGCTCGGGGCGTCGGGCCCGGCGGCCACCAGGTAGGCCACCAGGCGTTTGTCGCCGGGCACGTCCTCACGGACGATCACGGAGACCTCGCCGACACCGGGGTGGGTGATCAAGTGGGCCTCGACCTCGCCCAGTTCGATGCGGTTGCCGCGGATCTTGACCTGGTGGTCGATCCTGCGCAGGAACTCCAGCTGCCCGTCCGCCCGCCACCGCACCAGGTCGCCGGTGCGGTACACCCGGTCGCCCACCTCCCCGGCCTCGAACGCGACGAACCGCTCCTCGGTCAGATCGGGCCGCCCCAGGTAGCCGCGCGCCACCTGGACGCCGCCGACCAGGAGTTCACCCGGGACGCCGACGGGCTGCGGAGCGCCGTGCTGGTCCACCACGAAGCACCGGGCGTTGCCGACCGGCCGGCCGATCGGCGGAACGGTGTCCCCGGGGACGCACACGGTGGACGTGACGATGACCGTGGTCTCCGTCGGGCCGTAGTTGTTGACCACCCGGAACGGCAGCCGGGCGTGCGGTGGCATCCGCAGCCGGTCGCCGCCGGTCAGTACGTAGTCGAGGGGGGTGTCCCGGTCCCAGTCGAGCGCCGCCAGCGACTCCAGCATCGGCGTCGACAGGAACGTGGCGTGGATGCGCTGCTCGACCAGCCAGTCCCGCAGCAGCTGCGGAGCGAGCCGGACCCGCTCGCTGGTGACGCAGCAGGTCGCGCCCCGGGTGAGGCCGAGCCACAGCTCCCACGCCGCGGCGTCGAACCCGACCCCGGCGAGCAGCCCGATCCGTTGGCCCGGCTCCAGCCCGTACTCGGCGGCGGTCCAGTGGACGAGGCTGACCAGGCCGCGGTGCTCGACCTGGACCCCCTTGGGACGGCCGGTCGAGCCGCTGGTGTAGATGAGGTAGGCCAGGTGGTGCGGGCCTGCGGCGGGCTCCGGGTCGGTGACCGGCATGCCGTCGAGGACTCCCCCCTCGGCGTCGCACGCGTCGAGGAGCAGCACGGGGACACCGGACGGGAGTCGGCCTGCCCGCGCGGTGTCGGTGAGGACGACCGGGGTCTCCGTGTCGCGCACCATGTACGCCAGCCGCTCGACGGGGTACTCCGGGTCCAGGGGCACGTACGCCGCCCCGGCCTTCAGCACCGCGAGTTCCGCCGTCACCAGGTCGGCGCCGCGGCCCAGGCACACCGCCACGGGCATGTCCGGCCGCACCCCGTAACGGGCCCGCAGGTGGTGGGCGATCCGGTTGGCGCGCGCGTTGAGTTCGCCGTAGGTGAGCGTGGCCTGCGCCGATTCGACGGCCACGGTGTCCGGCTGCCGGGCCGCCCGCTCCTCGAAGAGGCCGTGCAGGGTGGCACGGTCCGGATAGGCGGTGGCGGTGTCGTTCCACTCGACGAGTGTCGTGCGCCGCTCGGCCGGGGTGAGCAGGCACAGCTGCGACAGGCGGGACCCGGGAGCGCCGGCGACCGCGTCGAGGAGCGTGCCCAGGTGGCCGGCCAGCCGCTCGACGGTGTCCTGCCGGAAGAGGTCGGTACGGTACTCCAGGGTGCCGCGCAGACCGCCGGACGGGCCCTCGGACATGATCAGAGTCAGGTCGAACTTGGCGTCGGGCGGCGTCACGGCGAACGGCTCCACCTCGGCACCGGGAAGGCTCCAGGTGTGGCCGTCCGGGGTGTTCTGGAGCGCAAACATGGTCTGGAACAGCGGGTTGCGCGAGGGGTCGCGGTCGGGTGCCAGCTCCTCCACCAGGCGCTCGAAGGGAAGGTCCTGGTGGTCGTAGGCGCCGAGCGCGGTGTCCTTGACCCGGTCGATCAGCTCGGTGAACGCGGGATCGCCTGACAGGTCGGTGCGCATCACCAGGGTGTTGACGAAGAAGCCGATCAGGTCCTCGGTCTCGGCGCGGTTGCGGCCGGCGATGGGGCTGCCGACCGTGATGTCGTCCTGCCTGCTGTACTTCGACAGGAGCACCTGGAACACCGCCAGGAGCACCATGTACATGCTGGCGCCGTTCCCCGTCGCCACCGTCCGCAGCCGGGCGGCGACCCCGGCCGGCACCTCGAACGTCACGGTGGAGCCGCCGCCTTCCGGCGGCCCCGCCTGGCGCCGGTGGTCGCTGGGGAGCTCCAGCGGCTCCACTCCGGCGAGCCGGTCGCGCCAGTAGTCCAGCTGGTCCGTCAGCGCGCCACCGGCCAGCCGCTCGCGCTGCCACACGGCGAAGTCCGCGTACTGCAACGGCAGTTCGGGCAGGCCGGCCGGCTCCACCCCGGTCACCGCCGCCCGGTACCCCTCCCGCAGCTCGCGCGCCAGGATCCCCTCCGACCATCCGTCGGCCGCGATGTGGTGCACCGACAGCAGGAGGAACGCCTCGTCGTCGGCGAGCCGCACCAGGTGCGCCCGCAGCAGCGGACCCGTGGCGAGATCGAACGGGCGCCCCGCCTCGGCCTCCGCGATCCGCCGCGCCTGCGCCAGCCGTTGCTCCGGATCGGCGACGTGACGCAGATCGTGGACGGCCGTGCGCACCGGAGCCGCCGGATCGACGACCTGCCCGGGCTCACCGTCCTCGGAGACGAACCGGGTCCGCAGGACCTCGTGCCGCGCCACCATCGAGGTGAGCGCGGCGTCCAGGGCCGGTACGTCCAGTACGCCCCGGATGTGCAGCGCGAACGGGACGACGTACTCGGCGCGCCCCGGCTCCAGCTGGTTCAGGAACCACAGCCTCTGCTGGGCGGAGCTGAGGGGCAGCGGCCCGCCGGTCCGCGGGGCGGGGGTGATCCGGTCCGTGTTCTCGGTGTCGTCCGTGTCGAGCTCGGCGACGAGGGCCGCGAGCCCGGCCACGGTGGGCGCCGCGAACAGGGACCGTACCGGCACCTCCACGCCGAGCGCGGCCCGCAGCCTGGAGGTGACCTGGGTGGCAAGGAGCGAGTGACCGCCCAGCTCGAAGAAGTTGTCGTCGACACCGGTCACCTCCGTCCCAAGCACCAGCGACCAGGCCTCGGCCACCGCGCGTTCGGTTTGTGTGCGCGGCGCGACACCGCCCTCGGCCGAGCGCGGCTCCGGCGCGGGCAGCGCACGCCGGTCGACCTTGCCGTTCGGGGTGAGCGGCAGCCGGTCGAGGACGACGAACGCGGACGGCACCATGGAGGCGGGCAGCTCCCGGCGCAGCCGGGCCCGCAGACCCTCGGCGGTCGGCGCCTGCCCGTCCGGTATGACGTACGCCACCAGGCGCTTGTCACCGGGGACGTCCTCCCGCAGGATCACGGACGCGGTCGCGACGTCATCACCGGCAAGCAGCACCGACTCGATCTCGCCCGGCTCGATGCGGTGGCCGCGCAGCTTCACCTGGTCGTCGAGGCGGCCCAGGAACTCCAGTTGCCCGTCGGGCAGCCACCGCACCCGGTCCCCGGTCCGGTAGACGCGCCGGGGGGTGCCGTCGACGTCCACGGTGACGAACCGCGCCGCGGTCTGTTCCGCCAGCCCCTGGTAGCCGCGCGCCAGTCCGGCGCCGCCCACCAGGAGTTCGCCCGCGACGCCGATCGGCACGGGCCGGTCGTACCGGTCGACGACGTACACGACGGTGTTGCGCACCGGCCGGCCGATCGGCGGCACCGGTACCCCCGGCTCCACCTCGGCCGACGTCGTGACCACCGTCGACTCGGTCGGCCCGTAGTTGTTGACGACGCGGAACGGCAGCCGCAGCCCGGCCGGCAGGCGCAGCGCGTCGCCGCCGGTCAGGACGTGGGCCAGCGAGGTCGGCTCCGACCAGTCCAGGGCGGCCAGCGCCTCCAGCATGGGCGTGGAGAGGAACGTGCCGTGCACCCGCCGCGCCGCCAGCCAGCGCTTGAGCAGCTCCGGTGTGCGCCGCACCGTGTCGTCGGGGACGCACACGGTGGCGCCGGCCGCCAGCGCGGGCCACAGCTCCCATGCCGCGGCGTCGAAACCGAGACCGGCCAGGTGCGCGACCCGTCGGCCCGGCGCCGCGCCGAAGCTCTCCACCGTCCAGTGGATCAGGTTGACCAGGCTGCGGTGCTCGATCTGGACGCCCTTGGGGCGGCCGGTCGAGCCGCTGGTGTAGATGAGGTAGGCCAGGTCGTCCGGGGCCGCTACGGGCTCCGGGTCGTGCGCCGCCAGCTCCTGGACCAGCGGCCAGTCCCGGTCGCTGAGGAAGCGGTGGGCTGTGCGGGGCAGCGAAGCCGCGTGCGCGGCGTCGGTCACCACGTGCGCCGCCCCGGAGTCCTCGATCATGTAGGCGAGCCGGTCGGCCGGAAGATCCGGGTCCAGCGGCAGGTACGCGGCCCCCGACTTCAGCGCCGCGAGCAGGGCGGTGATCTGGTCGGGCCCGCGCTCCAGGCACACGGCGACCACCCGGCCGGCCTCGGCGCCGAGCGTCCGCAGGTGCCGGGCGAGCCGGTTGGCCCGCTCGTTCAGTTCCCGGTACGTCACCTCCCCGGCCTGCGACCACACCGCCGTCGCGGCGGGCAGTTGTGCGGCACGCTCCTCGACGAGCCGGTGCGCCGTCGTGGCGTCGTCCGCGGAGAGGGACGCCATCCCGGACCACTCGGTCAGGACACGGGCGCGCTCGGCCCCGGTCAGCACCTCCAGCTCCGACAGCCGCCGGTCCCGGTCCGCTGTCACCGCTTGGAGCAGGGTCGTGAAGTGACCGGCCAGCCGGGTCGCCGTCGCGTGGTCGAACAGGTCCGTGGCGAAGACCAGCTTCCCCTCCAGCGAACCGCCGGGCCGCTCGGTGAGGAACAGGGTCAGGTCGAACTTGGCCTCCTCGGTCCGCACCGCGAACGGCTCGACCTCGCACCCCGGCAGCCCCCACGCGTTCCCGTCCGGGGTGTTCTGGAGCACGAACATGGTCTGGAACAGCGGGGTGCGGGACAGGTCCCGCTCCGGCGCCAACTCCTCCACCAGGCGCTCGAGGGGAAGGTCCTGGTGGTCGTAGGCGCCGAGCGCGCTCTCCCTGACCCGGTCGAGCAGGTCACCGAAGCGGGGGTCGCCGGACAGGTCGGTGCGCATCACGAGGGTGTTGACGAAGAAACCGATCAGGTCCTCGGTCTCCGACCGGTTGCGGCCGGCGATCGGGGTGCCGACCGCGATGTCCTCCTGCCCGCTGTACTTGGCCATCAGCAGCTGGAACACCGCGAGCAGCGACATGAACAGGCTGGCGCCCTGCCCCGCCGCCGTCCGCCGGGCCGCGTCGACCAGCTCGGCGGGGACGGTGAAGGCGACCTCGTCACCACGGCCCGACCGCTCGGCGGGCCGGCGCCTGTCGGTCGGCAGTTCCAGCGACTGGAGTCCGGCGAGCCGCTCCCGCCAGTACTCCGCCTGTCCGTCCAGCTCAGGGCCTTCCAGGGTCACGCGCTGCCAGGTCGCGAAGTCCGCGTACTGGAGTTCCAGCGGGACGAGACCGGCATCGCGGCCCGTGACCGCCGCCCCGTACAACTCCCGCAGCTCCCGCGCCAGGATGCCTTCCGACCAGCCGTCGGAGACGATGTGGTGCAGCGCCACCAGGAGGAGCCACTCCTCCTCGGCGACCCGCACCGCCACCGCCCGCAGCAACGGTCCCGCCGCCAGGTCGAACGGCAGCCCCGCCGCCTCCCGCAGGATGGCGGACGCCGCGTCGCCGCCGAGGTCCCGCGCGTCGTGCACCTGGACGGCCACCTCGCGCGGCGGCTCGACGATCTGCACCGGACGCCCCGCGGCGTCCGCCACGAACCGGGTCCGCAGGATCTCGTGCCGGGCGACCAGAGCCGTCAGCGCGGCCGCGAACGCGTCCGGCGCGAACGGCCCCGTGACCCGCAGCCCGGCCGGGACCACGTACTCGGCCCGTCCGGGATCCAACTGGTCGAGGAACCAAAGGCGTTGCTGGGCGAACGACAGCGGCACCGGTCCCGCGGACCGTTCCGGACGCGGGGCCATCGCCTCGCGGAGGACGCCGGGCGCGTCGAGGGCGGCCGCCAGCGCCGCGGGGGTTCGCGCCTCGAACAGGGTGCGGTGGGAGACGTGCGCGCCCAGGTCCCGGCGCAGCCGGGAAGCGACCCGGACGGCCAGCAGCGAGTGCCCGCCCAGCTCGAAGAAGTCGTCGTCGACGCCGACCGGGTGCACGCCCAGCAGATCGGCCCAGATGCCGGCGACGGCCGCCTCGGTGGAGGTGCGCGGGGCCGTGTACGCCGAGGTCAGATCCGGACGCCCGCCCTCGGGCGCGGGCAGCGCCTTGCGGTCGACCTTGCCGTTCGGTGTCAGAGGGAGCCGCTCCAGCGCCACGTACCGGGCGGGCACCATGTGCTCGGGCAGATCCCGCGCCAGGGCCCGGCGCAGCTCGGGCGCGGCCGGACCGGTCCCGCCCGCCGGTACCAGGTACGCCACCAGGCGCTTGTCGCCCGGAATGTCCTCGCGGACGACGACGGTCGCCGCCGCCACGCCCGGCCGGGCGAGGAGGGCGTTCTCGATCTCGCCCAGCTCCACCCGGTGGCCGCGCAGCTTGACCTGGTCGTCGATCCGGCCGAGGTAGACCAGCTGCCCGTCCGGCAGCCACTTCACCAGGTCCCCGGTGCGGTACACCCGGGCGTCCGGATCGGCCGAGAACGGATGGGGCACGAACCGCTGCGCCGTCAGTTCGGGCCGCCCCAGGTACCCGAGGGCCACGTTCACGCCGCCGATCAGCAGCTCGCCCGGCACACCGACCGGCTGGACCTCACCGTGTGCGCCGACCACGAACACCTCGGTGTTGTCGATCGCGCGGCCCATCGGCACGTGGTCCGCCGTCGGGTCCACCGAGACCGTCCGGCTGACCACGTTGCCCACGGTCGCCTCGGTCGGCCCGTACTCGTTGACGACGGCCGTGTCGTTCGCGCCGCTCGCAAGGACCCGGTGCGTCAGCGCGGGTGTGAGGTCCTCGCCGCCCGCCACCACCGTCGCGACGGCGTGCCGCAGACCCTCCCGCTCCAGCCGCCCGACCAGCAGCTCCAGATGGGAGGGGGTCGCCTTGAGGAAACTGACCCGCGCGCCGGCCGCCACGAGCTCCACGGCCGCGTCGAACACCGTCTGCCCAGGGCCGGGATGCGGCACGACAAGGCGCAGGCCCTGCACCAGCGGCAGGAACAGGGCGGTGACCGTCAGGTCGAACGCCGCCGACGAGCACAGCAGCGAGCCGATCTCGGCGCCGGGCGCGGCCGGGTAGGCGCGGTCGCACCAGTGCAGATAGTTGACGACTCCCCGGTGCGCCACCCGGACGCCCTTGGGGCGGCCCGTGGAGCCCGAGGTGTAGATGACGTAGGCCAGGTCGTCGGGGCCCGACTCGGCGGCCGGGGCCGAGCCGTCACCCTCCGGCCAGCCGCGGTCGGTGAGCAGCAGCCCGGAGCCCGGCGCGAACAGACCGGCGTGCTGGGACTGGGTGATCACCACGGGCGCCGCACTGTCGCCGACCATGAAACGCAGCCGCTCGGCCGGGTAGGACGGGTCCAACGGCACGTACGCGGCGCCGGACTTGAGCACCCCGAGCAGCGCGCAGACCAGGTCCGGGCCGTGGTCGAGGCAGACCGCGACCAGTGCGCCCGGTCCGACGCCCCGCTCGCGGAGGTGGCGGGCGAGCCGGTTCGCCCGCTCGTCCAGCGCGCGGTAGGTCAGCAGCCGCCCGTCGTGCTCCAGGGCGACCGCGTCCGGCTGGCGGGCGGCCCGCTCCTCGACCAGGCGGTGAACCGTCCAGGTGTCGGGGTACGCGGACCGGGGGCCGTTCCACTCGGTGAGGATCCGTGTCCGCTCCGCCGCCGTCAGCATCTCCAGCGCGGCCAGTCGCGCCCCGGGTGTCGCGGCGGCGGACTCGGCGAGGCGCCCGAAGTGGGCGGCCAGGCGCTCCGCCGTCGCCCGGTCGAACAGGTCCGTGCGGAAGCCCAGGACACCCCGCAGCACGTCACCGTCGGCGGCCAGCTCCAGGGTGACCTGTGCCGTCGGTGCGAACGCGGTCGGCCCCTCACCCGCAGCGCGCCACGCGAACCAGGGCGCACCGTCCAGGGCGCCGCCGGCCGCCTCGGCGAGCGCGGCGTACGGCAGCGGGCCGCGCTCCTCGACGGCGCGTGCGACGCCGGCCAGCGCGTTCTCGAACGCCGGGTCGCCGTCGGGGCCCCGAACCGCCAGCGTCCGTCCGCCCTCGCCCCACACCACCACGGGGACGTCGCCCCGGCCGGTGTGGCGTGCGAGCAGCGCCTGGAACACGGTAAGGAGGACCGCCGGAATATCCGTCCCCCGCTCGCACGCCAGCATGGACAGCGCCCGCGCGGTCGCGGCGGGCACGTCGAAGAGGACCCGGTCCGAGGGGCCCGGCCCGTCGTGCGCCGGGCGCCGGTCCGCCGGCAGTTCGAGCGGCTCCAGGCCCGCCAGCGCGTGACGCCACTCTTCCACCTGGTGATCAGCCACCGTTCACTCCCCATCGTCAGCACGTTGTCAGCGGTACAAGCGGTCCAAGCGGTCCGAGCGAGACGTCCGCGACAAGCACGTTAGGAGGCGGGCGGGGGCGCCCCCAGTGGGCACAAATGACGCCCCGGCGGCTGGCCACAAGTGCCCAGTGCCGCGCGGGAACACCGCTGGCCACGATGGACGACGTCACCCGCCGACAGCCCGGACGTCTGGAGCCGACTCACCGAAGTGCCGCCCAACGCCCCTGCGGGGGCAGCGACTTCGAGGGCTCGATCAGGTCGGGGCGGGTCCGGATGACCGGCCCGATCGCAACGGTCGCGGCCCCCTATGGTGTCGAGAGGAAAGCCGGTCGTGTACGTGCGTCACCAGCCTTCGGAGAGCCCGCCCCACGCGGTCCTGAGCACCATTCCCTCGGACTCGCACACCTGGAATCTGCTCTTCCTCCAACTCGTCCTGGAGGAACAGGGATGGGAGGTCACCAACCTCGGTGCCTGCGTCCCGGTCGCCACCCTGGTCACCGAGTCCGCGGCGCGGCCCCCCGGCCTCATCGTCGTGAGCACCGTCAACGGCCACGGCGCGGAGGAGGCCCCGGCCCTGGCCCGCGCGGTACGCGCCGAGCCCGTCCTCACCCACGTGCCGCTCGTCATCGGCGGCAAGCTCGACACCGAGGGGTCCACCGTCCCCGACGCCCACCCCGAGCTGACCGAGGCCGGCTTCGACGCCGTCCTGACCGGGCCGAAGGCCGTACCGCGGCTGCTCGCCCTGCTCGACTCCCTGTCGCAGCCCGCGCAGGGAAGGGTCCACGCCCATGCCGCCCGCTGACCGCGCCCCCGCCGGCGTGGGAGCGCGCACCGGCCCCGCAGCCGGTGGCTCCTTCCACCGCTTCATGGCCGCCGCCGCGCGCTCCGGCACGCTCGTCGTCCAGCCCCGCATGGGCTTCGCGGACCCCGCCAGGATGCGCGCCGGTCTGCTCGCCACCCGTGACGCCGACGCCACCACCGTCGGCACCCTCACCCTCGACAGCTTCACCCGCGTCGGCGACTACGCCGCCGCCGCCCGCGCCGCCGCCCAGGGACACCCGCTGAACGGCTACCCGCTCGTGAGCATGCCCGTCGCGACCACCACCGGGCTGCTCGACGGCGTCCGCGGCGAGGACTTCCCCGTCCAGGTACGGCACGGCTCCGCACAGCCCGGCCGCATCGTCGAGGCACTGATCGACGCCGGACTCGACGCCACCGAGGGCGGCCCGGTCTCGTACTGCCTGCCCTACGGCCGCACCCCGCTCGCCACCTCCGTGCGGGCATGGCGCGAGGCGTGCCAAAGGCTCGGCGCGCTCCGGGCGTCCGGCGCCGAACCGCACCTGGAGAGCTTCGGCGGGTGCATGCTGGGCCAGCTCTGCCCGCCGTCGCTGCTCATCGCCCTCTCCGTCCTGGAAGGCATGTTCTTCCGCCAGAACGGCCTGCGCAGCATCTCCCTGAGCTACGCCCAGCAGACCAGTGCGAGCCAGGACGTCGAAGCCGTCCACGCCCTGCGCGCCCTGGCCGGCGAACACCTCCCGGACACCTCCTGGCACGTGGTGATCTACGCCTACATGGGCGTCTACCCGGAGACCCGGCCGGGCGCGCTGGCCCTCGTCGCGGACGCGGCCCGGCTCGCGGTGCGCACCGGCGCCGCACGCCTCATCGTCAAGACGGCCGCCGAGGCCGCCCGCATCCCGTCGATCGCCGAGAACGTGACGGCGCTGGAGACGGCGACCGGGGCCGCACACTCCGCGCGCCGCACCGCCCCGCCGCCGTCCACCGGCATCGAGGAGGAGGCCCGCGCCCTCGTGGAGGCCGTCCTCGGCCTGCACGACGACCTCGGGCAGGCCCTCGTCCGGGCCTTCGCCCGCGGCTACCTCGACGTCCCCTTCTGCCTGCACCCCGACAACGCGGGCCGCACCCGCAGCGTCATCGGCGAGCAGGGCCGCCTGGAGTGGTCCGACACCGGATCGCTGCCGCTCGGCCCCACCGCCACCGTGCACCGCTCCCGGCGCCTGACCTCGTCGGGGCTGATGCGCGCGCTCCAACACGTCAAGACACGTTACGACGGAGCCGCCGACTCGCTCGCCCGAGCGAGCTGACCACCCGTCAACTCTCCCCTCCCGCCGCCCTCCCGGGCCGGTGAACCGTACGTCGACCGGACAAGGACCGACATGACGCTCCAGATCGATCACCCCCTGACACCCGCCGCCGCTCCCGCCCTGCCCTCGCCGCTCGAGCACCTGCGCGACCCCCGCACCCGGGCGGCCCTGCGCGTGCAGCAGGCCCTGGTCGCGGGTGCGCGGGCCTACCTCCGCGCCGACGACGCGGTGGAGATGGCCCACCCGATCATCGGCCCCGTCACCGACCCCGGCTCGCGCGGTGCCAAGCAGGTGGACATCGACTACTACGGCCACCGCTACAAGCTGATGACCAGCGCCATCCTCTACAAGCAGGCGTCCCTGCTCGCCTACGACCGCATCTTCCTCGTCGCGCCCAACGTCCGCCTGGAGCCGGTGGAGACCAGCTCCACCCACCGCCACCTCTCCGAGTTCCGGCAGATCGACGTCGAGTACTCCGGCGCGACCCGCGACGACGCCATGGACATCGCCGAAGGGCTCGTCCGCCACGCCGTCACCACCGTCGCCGACGAGTGCGCCGCCGACCTCGCCGTCCTCGGCCGGGACCCCGACACCCTGCGCCGCTTCGTCGCGAAGCCCTTCGCCCGCGTCCCGCACGGCGAGGTCGTCGAACGCCTGCGCAGCGACGGCTACCCGCAGGCCGCCGGCACGGAGATCGAGTGGGAGGCCGAGGAGCGCATCTCCCGCCAGGCCGACGCCCCGTTCTTCATCGTCGGCTACCCCAAGGGCTCCCGCGGCTTCTACGACAAGGAGAGCCCCGCCGAGCCCGGCACCCTGCTCAACTTCGACCTGATCGCCCCCGAGTCCTGCGGCGAACTGTGCAGCGGCAGCGAGCGCGAGAACGCGTACGCCGCCCTGGTCACCCGGATGCGGGAGACCGGCGAGAACCCCTCCAAGTACGCCTGGTACCTCGACGTCGCCCGACACGGCATCCCCCGCAGCGCCGGCTTCGGCATCGGCCTGGAACGCCTCACCCGCTGGGTCGCGGGGCTCGACTCCGTCTGGCAGGCCACGGCCTTCCCGAAGCTCGCGGGGGTCGTGTCCCCGTGACCTACCTGACCGCACCCGGCCTGCCCGAGGACGCCATCCGCGCCCGCGCCCGCGCCGGAGCCGCCGCCGTCTTCCCGCCGGCCGAAAGCTACGGCACCGCCGTCTTCGGCGGCACCCCCGAGCCCGGCGACGAGATCGACGCACTGCGCCTGGCCCCGCCCGTCTTCATGCCCGGCCGCCTCGCCGAACTCATCGACCTCGGCCGCGAACCCCTCTACTCCGACGTCCGCCTCACCACCGCCCTCGGCGGCTTCGACGCCCCGGTGCCCGTGTACGTGTCGGCCCTCGGGTCCACCCGCGTCGCCGGCACCAGCCTCGCCCTCAGCCGCCAGGCCGGACGCCTCGGCATCCCCATGGTCATCGGCGAGAACGTCGCCCCCATGAACGGGTTCCGCAGCAGCGGCGACGACCACCGCAAGGGCCTCCTCGAACGCATCCTCGCCTACTGCGAGGAACTCCCCGACGGGGTCGGCGGCATCTGCGTCCAGCAGAGCACCGAGGACGCCGACTCCGAGGTCTGGAACCAGGTCTACAGCGACCCCGCCGTCTCCGGACTCCTCGCCACCGGCCGCCTCGGCTTCGAGATGAAGGTCGGCCAGGGCGCCAAGCCCGGCCTCGGCGGCCTCACCATGATCAGCGAGACGGTCGCCGCCGACCTCGACGGGCAGTACGCCGTCGAACGCCTCGCCCCCGACGGGGGAGCGGTCCTGCGCTGCTCCAGCCCCGGCACCTTCACCGAGGAGATCTTCCGCCGGCAGATCCAGCTCATGCGCAACAACTACCCGCGCGCCCGCTGCTGGGTGAAGCTCTTCCCCGGCCGGGACGTCGGCCGTGCCGCCGCCGTCGCCTGGGAGGCGGGCGCCCACGCCGTCACCGTCGACGGCGCCGAGGGCGGCACCGGCTGGGCCCCCACCGGCTTCCTCGGCCACGTCGGACTCCCGCTCGCCGAGTGCCTGCGCCGGGTGGACCCCGCCGGCCGCACCCTGCTCGCCAGCGGACGTGTCTGGGAGGGCATGCGCGCCGTCAAGCTGCTCGCCCTCGGCGCCCGCGCCGTCGGCCTCGGCCGCGCCGCGCTCGTCGCCGCCGACGAGGACCCGGACCACGGACTCGAACGCCTGCTGGACGCCATGGCCCTGGAGATGCGCATGGCCGTCAGCTCGCTCGGCCGATACGCGGCCGGCGAGACCGGGCCCGAGGACCTGTGGAGGCCCGAGTCGTGATCTACGAGCACACCTATGAGCTGGTCACCGACGACCTCTTCGTCCGGCTGGCCCGCATCGTCCCCGGCGCCGACGTCTTCCTCAAGATCGAGGGGCTCAACCCGGCCGGCTCGGTCAAGCTCAAGACGGCCCTGAGCCTGATCGAGGACGCCGAGCACCGCGGGGTCCTCACCCCCGGCGCCCGCGTCATCGAGTCGTCCTCCGGGAACCTCGGCATCGCCCTCAGCTCCATCTGCGCCACCAAGGGATACCCCTTCACCTGCGTCGTCGACCCCAACACCAACGCCACCAGCATCGACCACATGCGCGCCCTCGGCGCCGAGGTCGTCGTCGTGGACACCGTCGACGCCAACGGCGGCTTCCTCCAGTCCCGCATCGCCCACATCCGGCGGCGCGTCGAGGCCGACCCCTCCGTGGTGTGGCTCAACCAGTACGCCAACCCGGCCAACCCCCGGGCCCACTACGAGCAGACCGCACGCACCCTGCTGAAAGAGCTCCAGCACATCGACTACCTGTTCGTCGGCGCGGGCTCCACCGGTACCTTCGTCGGCTGCTCCCGCTACCTGCGCGAGTACTCGCCCGGCACCCGGATCGTCGCCGTCGACGCCCTCGGCTCCATCATCTTCGGCGCCCCGCCCGGACCCCGCCGCATCCCGGGCCTCGGCGCCAGCCGCGTCCCTGAGCTGTTCGAACCCGGCCTCGCCGACGAGGTCGTGCTCGTCGCGGAGGAGGACGCGGTCCACGAGTGCCGGCTGCTCGCCCGCACCCACGGGCTGCTCGTCGGCGGGTCCACCGGATCCGTCCTGGCCGCGATCCGCCAGCGCGCCGACGCGTTCCCCGCCGGCTCCCGCATCGCCGCCATCTCACCCGACCTCGGCGAACGCTACCTCGGCACGGTCTACAACGACGCCTGGGTGGACAGCCACCTCGGTGTCCTCGCCTGATCACCGTCCCGCACTTCTCCCACCCGCGAAAGGCACCCACGCATGTCGACTTTTCATGTGATCGACGGCACCGTCGCCCAGGACGTCATCACCTCCGCGCCCGCGGAGATCCTGGAGATCGTGCGGGACACTTACCTCCAGCACAGCCGCGGCGCCACCGTGAACCCCGACAGCTACTTCCTGCGCTTCCCCGACAACCCCGGCGCCCGCATCATCGCCCTCCCCGCCCACCTCGGCGGCGACGCCCCCCTGTCCGGCCTGAAGTGGATCGCCAGCTACCCGGAGAACGTACGGCAGAACCTTCCCCGGGCCTCCGCCGTCCTGCTCCTCAACGACGCGGAGACCGGCTACCCGTTCGCCTGCCTCGAAGCGTCCCTCATCAGCGCCGCCCGCACCGCCGCCTCCGCCGCGCTCGCCGTGGAGACCCTCGCCCCCGGCGAGGCGCCCCGCACGGTCCTCTTCGTCGGCGCAGGCGTCATCGGCCGCACAGTCTCCGACTTCCTCGCCGCCCGCGGCCTCAACGTCCGCGAGTGCCTCGTCCACGACCATGTGGACGCCTACGCCGAGAAGTTCGCCTCCTACACCGCCGACACCCACGGATGGCAGGCCAGAGCCGTGACCGAGATCGACGCGGCCCTGGCCACCGCCGACCTGGTCGTCCTCGCCACCACCGCGCCGACGCCCTGGCTCGCGGACGGCCAGACCCTGCTGCCGGACCAGCTCATCCTCAACCTGTCCCTGCGCGACATCCATCCCACGGTCATGGTCAAGTGCCACAACATCCTGGACGACATCGACCACTGCCTGAAAGCCCAGACCTCCCCCCACCTCACCGAGACGGAGTACGGCACCCGCGACTTCATCGACGGCACCCTCGCCGACGTCCTGCGCGGCACGGTCGTCCTCGACCGCGACCGGCCGACCGTCTTCTCCCCGTTCGGCCTCGGCGTCCTGGACCTGGCGGTCGGCTGCCACATCTACCGGACCGCCGTGGAGACCGGCCGCGCCGTCGAAGTGCCCGGCTTCTTCCCCGCGTTGACCCGCTGGTGAGCTGACCGCCGCGCGCCGACGCCTCTTCGCCCCGGTCCCGGGGTTCCTCCGCTCCCACCGGAGAAACCCCGGGACCGGGGCGTTCCCGCGTCCACGGACCCGACACCTGACCCGGGCAGCAAAGAGCCGCCCCCCGCGTGAACGGGGAGCGGCTCCGTCGTGCTGCTACCTGTCAGACCGGCAACAACACCCCGGCCGCACTGCCGGCGCTGTCCGGCACGGTCTCGCGCAGGGCCGCGGCCAGCAAGGCCACCTGCTCCTCACCCTTGACCATCTCCATGTGGCGACCCGGCATCGAGCGGACGTCCAGGCCCAGCGGATAGAGCCCCTGCCAGTGGGCGACGTACCGGGCCCGCGGCACCTCGTCGCCACTGCCATGCCGCACCGTGTCGCTGACGAACAGCGTCGCGGGTACCGCAGAGCCCTCGGGCCGGTAGGCGGCGAGTGAGCGCACCTCGGCCTCCAGGACCGCGTAGGGCAGCCACTCGTCGAGCGTGATCGCCGACTCCTCGATGTTCATCTCCGGAGCCAGCGACTTCATCACCCGCTCCGTGGCGGCACGCCGGTCCCCGGTCTGGTCCTGGCCCAGCCGCCACAGGTCGTGCACCCGGCGGTACACCTCGGCGTGCCGCTGGAACCGGTCCTGCTGGTCGTCCCCGGTGACCGCCGGCTCCAACAGCAGCAGGGCGGCCACCGCTTGCGGGTCACGCACCCCCATCGCGTGCGCGATCACCGCGCCGGTCGACCAGCCGAGGAGCGTGCACGGGCCCTCCGGCTGCACCCGGCGGATCTCCCGCCAGTAGCGCTCCGCGACGGCCTCGAAGCCGACGAGCGGCGACTCACCCTCGTTCAGGCCCGGTGCCTGGACCCCGTACACGGTGAACGCCCCTGCCAGGCGCTGCGCGAGCGCCCGGTACGGATGGGTGCTGCCGCCGCCGGGATGCACGCAGAACAGCCGGGGCAGAGCGGGGTCGTCCTCGGACGAGAGCAGGACGACCAGCCCGCCGGGCCCTGTCCCCGCGTTCACCCTCGGTGCGTCCAGCACGGCGGCCAGATCGGCCACCGTCGGATGCCGCATGATCTGCTGAAGGGCGACGGGCAGCCCCGCCTCCCGAATCCGCGACGCCATCCGCACCGCGCTGATCGACTGCCCGCCGAGCGCGAAGAAGTTGTCGTGCACGCCGACGGTCTCGATTCCGAGCACGTCCGCCCAGATGGCCGCCAGGATGCGCTCGGTGTCGGAACGCGGGGCGGTGTAGGCGTTGGCGAGGTCGGGGCGCTCGGGGCCCGGTGCGGGGAGGGCCTTGGTGTCGACCTTGCCGTTGGGGGTGAGGGGGAGTTGGTCGAGGGTCACGTAGGTGGCCGGGACCATGTAGTCCGGGAGTTGCTGCCGGAGATGTGTGCGCAGGGCGTCGTTGTCGACCTGCTCGTTCGTGACGATGTATGCGGTGAGTTGTTTGTTGCCGGGGGTGTCTTCGCGGAGGGTGACGGTGGTGGAGTGGATGTGGGGGTGGGTGTTGAGGGCGTTCTCGATTTCGCCGAGTTCGATGCGGTAGCCGCGGAGTTTGATCTGGTTGTCGATGCGTCCGATGAATTCGAGGGTGCCGTCGGGGCGCCAGGTGACGAGGTCGCCGGTGTGGTAGGTGCGGGGGTCGCCAGTGGTGTTGAGGGGGTTGGGGGTGAAGCGTTCGAGGGTGAGTTGGGGTCGGTGGTGGTAGTTGCGGGCGAGGCAGATGCCGCCGAGGAGGGCGTGTCCGGGGATGCCGATGGGGGCGGGTTGGTTGTGGTGGTCGAGGACGTAGGTGGTGGTGTTGGTGATGGGGCGGCCGAGGGTGGTGGTGTGGCCGTTGGGGTCGGGGGTGGTGGTGAGGCTCATGACGTTGGCGACGGAGCCTTCGGTGGCCCCGTATTCGTTGGAGATGGTGGTGGTCGTGGTGCTGGTGTCGAGGAGTTGTGAGACGAGGGCGGGGGTGAGGTTTTCGCCGCCGGCGACGATGGTGGTGATGTGGTGGGTGGCGTGGCGGGTGGTGAGGTGTGCGGCGAGGATTTCCAGGTGGGAGGGGGTGGCTTTGAGGAAGCTGATGGGGGTGCCGGTGAGGATGAGGTCGATGGCGGCGTCGAAGGCGCTCTGGCCGGGTTCGAGTGCGGGGATGGCGAGCTGGGTGCCCTGGATGAGGGGCAGGAACAGGGCGGTGATGGTGAGGTCGAAGGTGACGGAGGAGTAGAGGATCGTGCCGATGCCGCCGGGTTGGGTGACGGGGTAGTTCTGGTCGCACCAGTGGAGGTAGTTGACGACGCCGCGGTGTTCGAGGGCGACGCCTTTGGGGCGGCCGGTGGAGCCTGAGGTGTAGATGATGTAGGCGAGGTCGTCGGGGGAGGCCAGGGGTGTCGGGTTGGTCGTCGGTCCCTGGGGCCACTCGCGGTCGACGAGGAGATGCGGCGTGTCGGCGGGGAGCCGGTCGGTGTGGTGGCTGCTGGTGATGATGAGGGGGGCCTGGGCGTCCTCGACCATGTAGGTGATGCGGTCGGTCGGGTATTCGGGGTCGAGCGGGACGAACGCGCCGCCCGCCTTCATGATGCCGAGCAGAGTCGCGATCAGTTCGGGGGATCGGTCCAGGCAGACCGCGATGAGGGTGTCCGGGGTGATGCCGGTGTCGCGCAGGTGGTGGGCGAGTTGGTTGGCGCGCTCGTTGACCTGTGCGTACGTCCACCGCTCGTCCCCATGCGTGATGGCGATGGCGTCGGGATCCGTCGTCACCCGGTCCTCGATCAGAGAATGGATGGTCGCGGTGTCGGGATAGGGGCCGGTGGCACCGTTCCAGTCGACCAGGATTTCTTGACGTTCCCGCTCCGTGAGCATGTTCAACTCAGCGATGCGCGCAGCGGGAGCCGCCACGACGGACTCCAGCAGGGTGCGCAGATGACCGGCCATCCGCTCGATTGTCGCCGCGTCGAAGCGGCTCCGGTCGTACACGAAGCGGAACTCCAGGGCGCGGCCCGCCGACGCGACCAGGGTGAGCGGATAGCCCGTGCGCTCGACGCAGTTGACCAGACGCCGGGTCAGGCCCTCGGGGACGTCGGACGGCTTCTGCACCACCGGGTAGTTCTCGAAGACCAGGATGGACCGGAACAGCGGCTCGCCGCGTTCGATGCTGCTGTGCTTCTGCACGTCGACCAGGTGGCAGTACTCCCACTGCCGCATCTCCAGCTGCTCGTCCTGGAGATCGCGCAGCCAGCCGGCGACCCCCATGTCACCGGTGAGCCGGCCGCGCACGGGGAGCGTGTTGATGAACAGCCCCATCATCGAGTCGACACCCGGCAGCGCGATCGAGCGGCCCGAGATGGTCGAACCGAACAGCACTTCGTCGCGGCGGCTGTAGCGGGAGAGCAGGATCGACCACAACCCCTGCACCAGGGTGTTCATCGTGATCCGCTGCGACCGGGCGTAGTCACGGGCCCGTGCGAACAGTTCGGGCGAGGCGACCACTTCGTACTCCCCGACGCCCGTGTCCCCGGTGTCGCGGTCCACGTGCAGGTCGGTCGGCTCGTCCACCCCGGCCAGGTAGCTCTTCCAGAACTCGGCCGACGCGTCGTCCTGTTGGGCGTTGAGCCACTCGATGTAGCGGCGGTACGGAGCGGCCGGCGGCAGCGCGGCGGGTGTGCCGTCGAGGAGCCCGCGGTAGAGGGCGAACAACTCCTTCTGGAGGATCTGCACGCTCCACCCGTCCAGCAGGATGTGATGGAACGACCAGACGACGTAACGCCGTTCCTCCGCCGTCCGCAGCACAGTCACCCGCACCAGTGGCGCCCGCGACAGGTCGAAGCCGCGCTCCCAGTCCTCGGCGAGGAAGGCGTCCAGTCGCTGCTCCTGGTCGGGCAGGCCGCGCAGGTCCCGTACGACGAAGGGCACGGGGGCCCGGCGCTGCACCACCTGCACCGGTTCCGACACGCCTTCCCACACGAACGCGCTGCGCAGAATCGCGTGCCGGTCGACGAGCTGCTGCCACGCCTGCCCGAACAGCGCGTCGTCGAAGCGGCCCTCGACCTCCTCCGTCATCTGCACCATGTACGGGCGCGTGTCGGACGTGTCCTCCAGCGAGTGGAACAGCATCCCGAACTGCAGGGGCGAGAGCCCGTAGACGTCTTCCACGTTGTGCGTGCTCATATCGAGAACCTCTTCAGGATCGCGGCCATGTCGGTGTCGCCGACGTCGGTGAGGGGGACGCCGGGGGCGGTCCGGCGGGATTCGGCGGCGCCTTCGGCGCTGCCGGCGATCAGCGTGCGCAGGTGGCCGAGTACTCCGGCGGCCAGCCGCTCGACGGTCTCCCGGTCGTGCAGCGCCGTCGAGTAGCCGACATACACCCCGAACGTGTCGCCCTCGACGGCCGCGGTCACGTCGAGGACGTTCCAGCGCAGGCCGTCGGGGCTGATCGAGTGGCCCTTGGGCTCGTCGGCGGGGGCGTACCGGCCGATGCCGGGGAGGTCCCGGCCGAACTGCCCCAGGTAGTTGAAGTTGACCTCGGGAACCGGCTGCCTGCCCAGAACGGACGCCACGTCCGCTGCCCCGAGATGACGCAGGATGCCGTAGCCGACGCCCTTGTTCGGGATCCGTCCCAGCTGCTCCCTGACGGAGTCGAGCGACGCGACCGGACCCGCACCCGGAGCGAGTCGCAGCGCGACGGGGAACACGGACGTGAACCAGCCGACGGTCCGCGACAGGTCGACGTCGGGGAACAGGTCCTCGCGGCCGTGCCCCTCCAGACCGATCAGCGTCTCGTCGTCGCCCGTCCAGTCCCGCAGCGCCTGAGCGAGGGCGGTGAGCAGCGCGTCGTTGATCTGCGTGCTGAAGGCACGGGGCACGTCCCGGAGCAGGGCGCGTGTCTCGTCGGGGGTGAGCGTCGCCGCGACGGTGGACGCCGAGCCCAGGTCGTTGCGCCCGTCCCGGTCACGCGGAACCTGTCCGCCGGGCTTCGGCTCCGCCCAGTACGCGAACTCGGCGCGCGCCGCGTCCGACGTCGCGAATGCGCGCAGCCGTTCCGCCCAGGCCCGGAAGGACGTCGTCTTAGCGGGCAGCCGCGGCGTCCTTCCGGCGGCGCGCTGCTCGTAGCAACTGCCCAGGTCCTCCAGGAGGATCCGCCAGGACACCCCGTCGACCGCCAGGTGGTGCACGGCGATGAGCAACCGCTGCCCCCGCGCCGCGCCCAGCTCCAGCAGGGCGCACCTGATGAGGGGTCCCTTCGCCAGGTCGAGGCCCTGCTGGGTCTCCTCAGCGATCCCGAGCGAGACCGAGCTCAGCGCGTCGGCGGAGACACCGGACAGATCGTGGACGTCGAGGACGCCGCTGTCCACCGACTCGTCGTCCAGGTACTGACGCCAGCCGTCCGCACCGCTCTCGCAGCGCAGGCGCAGAGCGTCGTGGTGCTCGATCAGATCGGTCAGCGCCAGCCGCAGGACATCGGGGTCCAAGGAGTCGGTGGCCAGCAGCTCGGCCTGGTTGAAGTGGTCGAAGGCCGGCAGCTCCTTCTCGAAGAGCCAGTGCTGGATCGGCGTCAGCGGTACGTCGCCCACCACACGGCCCTGCTCCGCGTCGACGGAGGCGGTCGCGCCGGCGTGGACCGCGATCTCGGCGATCGTCTGGTGCTTGAAGATCATGCGCGGGGTGAGATGAAGGCCGAACTTCTTCGCCCTGGCGATCATCTGGATGCTGATGATCGAGTCGCCGCCCAGCTCGAAGAAGTTGTCGTGGATGCCGACGGTCTCGATGCCGAGGATGTCGCTCCACACCGAGGCGAGGGTGCGCTCGGTGTCGGTGTGGGGGGCGGTGTAGCTGTTGGCGAGGTCGGGGCGCTCGGGGCCCGGTGCGGGGAGGGCCTTGGTGTCGACCTTGCCGTTGGGGGTGAGGGGGAGTTGGTCGAGGGCGATGTAGGTGGCCGGGACCATGTAGTCCGGGAGCTGGTGCTGAAGGTGGGTGCGCAGTTCGTGCGGGGCGGGCGTGGTGGTGCCGGGTGTGGTGGTGATGTATGCGGTGAGCTGTTTGTTGCCGGGGGTGTCTTCGCGGACGGTGACGGTGGTGGAGTGGACGTGGGGGTGGGTCTGGAGAGCGTTCTCGATTTCGCCGAGTTCGATGCGGTAGCCGCGGAGTTTGATCTGGTTGTCGATGCGTCCGATGAATTCGAGGGTGCCGTCGGGGCGCCAGGTGACGAGGTCGCCGGTGTGGTAGGTGCGGGGGTCGTGGGGGGTGTTGAGGGGGTTGGGGGTGAAGCGTTCGAGGGTGAGTTGGGGTCGGTGGTGGTAGTTGCGGGCGAGGCAGATGCCGCCGAGGAGGGCGTGTCCGGGGATGCCGATGGGGGCGGGTTGGTTGTGGTGGTCGAGGACGTAGGTGGTGGTGTTGGTGATGGGGCGGCCGAGGGTGGTGGTGTGGCCGTTGGGGTCGGGGGTGGTGGTGAGGCTCATGACGTTGGCGACGGAGCCTTCGGTGGCCCCGTATTCGTTGGAGATGGTGGTGGTCGTGGTGCTGGTGTCGAGGAGTTGTGAGACGAGGGCGGGGGTGAGGTTTTCGCCGCCGGCGACGATGGTGGTGATGTGGTGGGTGGCGTGGCGGGTGGTGAGGTGTGCGGCGAGGATTTCGAGGTGGGAGGGGGTGGCTTTGAGGAAGCTGATGGGGGTGCCGGTGAGGATGAGGTCGATGGCGGCGTCGAAGGCGCTCTGGCCGGGTTCGAGTGCGGGGATGGCGAGCTGGGTGCCCTGGATGAGGGGCAGGAACAGAGCGGTGATGGTGAGGTCGAAGGTGACGGACGAGTACAAGATCGTGCCGATGCCGCCGGGTTGGGTGACGGGGTAGTTCTGGTCGCACCAGTGGAGGTAGTTGACGACGCCGCGGTGTTCGAGGGCGACGCCTTTGGGGCGGCCGGTGGAGCCTGAGGTGTAGATGATGTAGGCGAGGTCGTCGGGGGAGGCCAGGGGTGTCGGGTTGGTCGTCGGTCCCTGGGGCCACTCGCGGTCGACCAGGAGACGCGGCGTGTCGGCGGGTAGCCGGTCGGTGTGGTGGCTGCTGGTGATGATGAGGGGGGCCTGGGCGTCGTCGACCATGTAGGTGATGCGGTCGGTCGGGTATTCGGGGTCGAGCGGGACGAATGCGCCGCCGGCTTTCATGATGCCGAGCAGGGTGGCGATCAGTTCGGGGGAGCGGTCGAGGCAGACCGCGATGAGGGTGTCCGGGGTGATGCCGGTGTCGCGCAGGTGGTGGGCGAGTCGGTTGGCGCGCTCGTTGACCTGCGCGTACGTCCACCGCTCGTCCCCATGCGTGATGGCGATGGCGTCGGGATCCGTCGTCACCCGGTCCTCGATGAGGGAGTGGATGGTGGCGGTGTCGGGGTAGGGGCCGGTGGCGCCGTTCCAGTCGACCAGGATTTCTTGACGCTCCCGCTCCGTGAGCATGTTCAGTTCGGAGAGGTGGGCGTCGGGGTTGGCTGCGACGGATGCGGCGAGGGTGGCCAGGTGGCCGGCCATCCGCTCGATCGTCGCCCGCTCGAACAGATCCGTCCGGTACTCCAGCGCCGCCAGCACCTTGCCGCCGGACTCCGCAGCCGTCAGCTGAAGGTCGAACTTCGCGTCCTGACCGCCCACTCCGACCGGCTCGACGTCGAGGCCCGGCAGGCTCCACGTATCCCCGTCCGGAGTGTTCTGGAAGACGAACAGGGTCTGGAACAGCGGGTTGCGTGACAGGTCGCGGTTCGGGGCCAACTCGTCGACGAGCCGCTCGAACGGCAGGTCCTGGTGGTCGTAGGCGCCGAGGGCCGTGTCCTTGACCCGGTCGATCAGTTCGGTGAACGTCGGGTCTCCGGACAGGTCGGTCCGCATCACCAGCGTGTTCACGAAGAAGCCGATCAGGGCCTCGGTCTCGGCGCGGTTGCGGCCCGCGATCGGGGTGCCCACGGCGATGTCGTCCTGGCGGGAGTAGCGGGCCAGCACGGTCTGGAACAGCGAAAGGAGCGTCATGAACAGGCTCGCACCACGCCGCCGGGCAGCCTCCCGCAGTTGTCCCGCGACCTCGGCCGGCAGCGTGAAGTGAACGGTGTCGCCCGCAGCGCCCTCGCGCTCGGCGGGGCGTCCGTGATCCGTAGGCAGTTCCAGCACCGGCACGCCGGTCAGGCGCTCACGCCAGTAGGCCAACTGCGTCTCCAGGAAGTCGTCCGTGAGCTGTTCCCGCTGCCAGACGGCGAAGTCCGCGTACTGGAGGGGGAGTTCCGGAAGTGCGGCCGGGCCCCCGGCCAGGGCCGCCGCGTACAGCTCGCGCAGCTCGCGCGCCAGGATGCCCGAGGACCAGCCGTCCGACACGATGTGGTGCATCGTGATCAGCAGATACCGGTCGTCCTCCGCGACGGGGACCAGATCCACGCGCAGCAGCCGCCCGCCGTCCAACTCGAACGGGCGCCGCGCCTCGGCCTCCATGACCTCCTGCGCGGTCCGCTCCCTGTCCTCGGGACCGGCGTCGGCCCGAACATGGTGCACCACCGGGGTGACCGACCACGGCGCGTCCACCATCTGTGAGGGGCGCCCGGAATCATCGGTGACGAACCTGGTCCGCAGGATCTCGTGACGTGCCACCAGGCCGGTGAACGCGGCGCCCAGGGCGTCGCTGTCCAGCTCGCCCCGCAGGCGCAGGGCGAAGGGCACCAGGTACTCGGGGCTGCCCGGCGTCAGCTTGTCGAGGAACCAGAGACGTTGCTGGGCGAAGGACAGCGGCAGTGCGGCGTCGGCTCGGTCGACCGGTACGAGCGGTGCCTCGTCGGCGGTCGTCAGTTCACGCACGGCCGCGGCCAGAGTCGCCGGGGTGGGTGCGGTGAAGACCGTGCGGACCGGCACATCGACACCGAGCTGCTTGCGCAACCGGGACGTCACCTGCGTGGCGAGCAGTGAATGCCCGCCCAGCTCGAAGAAGTTGTCGTGGATCCCGATGGTGTCGACACCCAGGATCTCGGACCAGACGGCGGTGACGATCTGCTCGGCTGTGGTCCGCGGGGCTACGAAGGCGGCGTCGAGGTCGGGGCGCTCGGCGCCGGGTGCGGGGAGGGCTTTGGTGTCGATCTTGCCGTTGGGGGTGAGGGGGAGTTGGTCGAGGGCGATGTAGGTGGCCGGGACCATGTAGTCCGGGAGTTGGTGCTGAAGGTGGGTGCGCAGTTCGTGCGGGGCGGGCGTGGTGGTGCCGGGTGTGGTGGTGATGTATGCGGTGAGCTGTTTGTTGCCGGGGGTGTCTTCGCGGACGGTGACGGTGGTGGAGTGGATGTGGGGGTGGGTCTGGAGAGCGTTTTCGATTTCGCCGAGTTCGATGCGGTAGCCGCGGAGTTTGATCTGGTTGTCGATGCGTCCGATGAATTCGAGGGTGCCGTCGGGGCGCCAGGTGACGAGGTCGCCGGTGTGGTAGGTGCGGGGGTCGTGGGGGGTGTTGAGGGGGTTGGGGGTGAAGCGTTCGAGGGTGAGTTGGGGTCGGTGGTGGTAGTTGCGGGCGAGGCAGATGCCGCCGAGGAGGGCGTGTCCGGGGATGCCGATGGGGGCGGGTTGGTTGTGGTGGTCGAGGACGTAGGTGGTGGTGTTGGTGATGGGGCGGCCGAGGGTGGTGGTGTGGCCGTTGGGGTCGGGGGTGGTGGTGAGGCTCATGACGTTGGCGACGGAGCCTTCGGTGGCCCCGTATTCGTTGGAGATGGTGGTGGTCGTGGTGCTGGTGTCGAGGAGTTGTGAGACGAGGGCGGGGGTGAGGTTTTCGCCGCCGGCGACGATGGTGGTGATGTGGTGGGTGGCGTGGCGGGTGGTGAGGTGTGCGGCGAGGATTTCCAGGTGGGAGGGGGTGGCTTTGAGGAAGCTGATGGGGGTGCCGGTGAGGATGAGGTCGATGGCGGCGTCGAAGGCGCTCTGGCCGGGTTCGAGTGCGGGGATGGCGAGCTGGGTGCCCTGGATGAGGGGCAGGAACAGGGCGGTGATGGTGAGGTCGAAGGTGACGGAGGAGTAGAGGATCGTGCCGATGCCGCCGGGTTGGGTGACGGGGTAGTTCTGGTCGCACCAGTGGAGGTAGTTGACGACGCCGCGGTGTTCGAGGGCGACGCCTTTGGGGCGGCCGGTGGAGCCTGAGGTGTAGATGATGTAGGCGAGGTCGTCGGGGGAGGCCAGGGGTGTCGGGTTGGTCGTCGGTCCCTGGGGCCACTCGCGGTCGACGAGGAGATGCGGCGTGTCGGCGGGGAGCCGGTCGGTGTGGTGGCTGCTGGTGATGATGAGGGGGGCCTGGGCGTCCTCGACCATGTAGGTGATGCGGTCGGTCGGGTATTCGGGGTCGAGCGGGACGAACGCGCCGCCCGCCTTCATGATGCCGAGCAGAGTCGCGATCAGTTCGGGGGATCGGTCCAGGCAGACCGCGATGAGGGTGTCCGGGGTGATGCCGGTGTCGCGCAGGTGGTGGGCGAGTCGGTTGGCGCGCTCGTTGACCTGTGCGTACGTCCACCGCTCGTCCCCATGCGTGATGGCGATGGCGTCGGGATCCGTCGTCACCCGGTCCTCGATCAGAGAATGGATGGTCGCGGTGTCGGGATAGGGGCCGGTGGCACCGTTCCAGTCGACCAGGATTTCTTGACGCTCCCGCTCCGTGAGCATGTTCAGTTCGGAGAGGTGGGCGTCGGGGTTGGCTGCGACGGATGCGGCGAGGGTGGCCAGGTGGCCGGCCATCCGCTCGATCGTCGCCCGCTCGAACAGATCCGTCCGGTACTCCAGAACAGCGAGCAGTCCCTCCGACCCCTCCGACCCGTCCAACCCGTCCAACCCGTCCGATCCCTCCGACGACTCGACCGCCGTCAGCGTCAGGTCGAACTTGGCCACGCCCCGCTCGATCTCGACCGGCTCGACGTCCGTGCCGGCCAGTTCCCAGGTCTGGCCGTCAGCGCTTCCGGGGGCCTGGAGGACGAACATGGTCTGGAACAGCGGGTTGCGGGAGAGGTCCCGCTGGGGTGCCAGCTCCTCCACCAGCCGCTCGAAGGGCAGGTCCTGGTGGTCGTAGGCGCCGAGGGCCGTGTCCTTGACCCGGTCGAGTAGTTCGGTGAACGTCGGGTCGCCGGACAGGTCGGTCCGCATCACCAGCGTGTTCACGAAGAAGCCGACCACGTCCTCGATCTCGGCCCGGTTGCGGCCCGCGATCGGGGTGCCCACGGCGATGTCGTCCTGGCGGCAGTAGCGGGCCAGCACGATTTGGAACAGCGAAAGCAGTGCCATGAACAGGCTCGCGCCCTGTCGGCCCGCTGCCTCGCGCAGCCGCTCGGTGACCTCGTTCGGCACCGAGAAGGTCACTACGTCGCCGGTGCCACTCGTGTGTGCGGGACGCTGGTGGTCGGTCGGCAGCTCCAGGGGCGCCGCGTGTGCGAGGCGCTCGCGCCAGTAGCCGAGCTGTCGTTCCAGGGCCGGTCCCGTGAGCCGGTCGCGCTGCCAGGCGGCGAAGTCCGCGTAGCGGACGGGCAGTTCCGGGAGCGAGGCGTCGCTCCCGGCCAGGGCGGCCGCGTACAGCTCGCGCAGTTCCCGCGCCAGGATGCCCGAGGACCAGCCGTCCGACACGATGTGGTGCACCGTGAGCGACAGGTAGGAGTCGTCCTCCGTCAGGCGTACCAGGTCCGCCCGCAGGGGCCGGCCCGACGTGAGGTCGAAGGGGCGCGTCGCCTCGGTGCGCAGCACCTCGCGGCCGCGATCCTCGGCGTGCGCGTCGCCCCGCAGGTCGTGCACCGTGACCTCCACCGGCCAGGGCGCGGTGATCACCTGCTGCGGCGTGCCGTCGTCATCGGCCGAGAACGCCGTCCGCAGTACCTCGTGCCGGGCCACCAGGCCGGACAGCGCCTTCTCCAGCGCCGCGACGTTCAACGGACCCCGGACCCGCAGCGCCGTCGGCACCAGGTAGTCGGCGCTTTCGGGGGAGAGGCGGTCCAGGAACCACAGCCGCTGCTGTGCGAACGACAGCGGCTGCGGTCCGGCGGTCTCCTCGGCGCCGCGGACGATCCGGTCCGCGTCCGCACGCCGTCGCATACGGGACAGCAGCCGCGCCTCGATCGAGTTCTCGCCCATGATGATGTCCGTCCTCATTCTCTTCGTGTGGGCAGCGGGGTGTGTGCGTGTGGGCAGCGGGCCGCTGAATTCAGGAGGCCTGTTCCGATTCGTTTTCCTGCGTCTCGAACAATTCGAGGAGCTGCTCCTTGACGCCGACGACCGTCGGGGCCAGGAAGAACCGGCGCAGGCCGATACGGACTCCCGTCACCGCCTCTACGCGGTTGACGAGTTGAATGGCGAGAAGGGAATGGCCGCCGACGCCGAAGAAGTCGTCGTGAATCCCGACCCCGACCTCGATCCTGCCCTCGACCCCGATCTCGACCCCGACTCCGACTCCGACCCGGACCTTTTCGAGTCCGAGAACCTCGGCCATGATTTCGGCGATTTCCGCCTCGATCTCGTCCCGGGGCGCCACGTATCCCGCCGTGATGTCGCTTTCCGCGGGTGCGGGCAGCGCCGCGTGGTCGACCTTGCCGTTCCGGTTGAGCGGGAGTTCCGGCAGGTCCATGAACGCGGACGGCATCATGGCCCGGGGCAGGCGCTCGGCCGCCCAGGCGCGCAGCGCCGCGGTGTCGGCGGTGCCGCCCGGCGCGGGCACGTAGTAGGCGACGAGCCGTTTGTCGCCGGGGACGTCCTCGCGCACGGCCACCGCACACACGCCCACCGCGTCATGGGTGAGCAGCACCGCCTCGATCTCGCCGAGTTCGACGCGTACGCCGCGCAGTTTCACCTGCCGGTCGATGCGGCCCAGGAGGTCGAGCTCGCCGTCTGCGGTGAAGCGGCCGACATCGCCCGTGCGGTACATGCGGCCACCGGTGAACGGGTCGGGCACGAACCGTTCCGCGGTCAGCTCGGGGCGCTCGTGGTATCCGCGCCCCACGCTGTCACCGCCGAGGTACACCTCGCCGAGGACCCCCGCCGGTACGGGGCGGCGGTCCGGGTCGAGGACGTACACCGTCTGGTTGACCATGGGCCGTCCCGCGAGCACCGGACCGGCGGGGTCGGTGCGCGACGCCCGCCAGTACGTGGTGTCGACCGAGACCTCCGTCGCGCCGTACAGGTTGATCAGGTCGCCGGGGAAGCGGTCGAGGAAACGGGCCACCAGGGTCGGCTGGAGGGGCTCGCCGCTCGCGAAGGCGTAGCGCAGGTGCGCGCAGTCCTCGGGCCGCGCCTGCGAGACGAACAGGTCGAGGAGGCTCGGGACGAAGTGCAGACCGACCACGCGGTGCTCCCGCATCAGCCGCGACACCTCGGCCATGTCAAGGCGGTCGGAGCCGGGCACCAGCACGACCGTCGCGCCCTGCCACAGCGGCCAGAAGATCTCGTACGCGGACACGTCGAAGGAGAGCGGTGTGGCCTGGAGGAAGCCCTCGCCCGGGGTCAGCGGGAAGGCGTCCTGCATGCCGGCCAGGTAGTTCACCACGCCCCGGTGCTCGATGCGGACGCCCTTGGGCCGCCCCGTGGAGCCGCTCGTGTAGATCAGGTAGCAGAGGTCGCCGGGTGTCGCGACGGGGTCCGGGGCGGTGACCGGAAGGGTGTCCGGCAGGTCGGTCGCGCTGTCGACGGCCAGCAGGCCGAGGCCCGCGGGCAGCAGAGCGGCGTGCGCGGTGTCGGTGACGACCAGCGGCGCACCGGAGTCCTCCACCAGGTACGCCAGGCGCTCCGCCGGATGCTCCGGGTCGAGCGGGACGTACGCGGCGCCCGCCTTGAGGATGCCGAGCAGCGTCCACACCAGGGCGGGGGAGCGCTCCAGGCAGACGCCCACCGGCACGTCAGGGCCGATCCCCGGCACGGCGCGCAGGCGGTGCGCCAACCGGTTGGCGCGCTCGTCGAGTTCCCGGTAGGTCAGCTCCTCCGCGTCGCACACGACGGCGACCGCGTCCGGCGTGAGAGCCGCCCGCTCCTCGAACAGCCGGTGCAGGGTGGCCTCGGCCGGGACGGGCGCCGACGTGGCGTTCCACTCGGCCACGATGCGGTGCCGCTCGTCCGCGCCCAGCATCTCCAGTTCGGACAGCGCGCTCTGCGGGCGGGCCGTGGCCGCGTCGAGGAGGATCGTGAAGTGGTCCGCCAGCCGGCGCGCGGTGGCCTCGGTGAACAGGTCGGCCGCGTAGACGACGGCGCCGTCCAGGGTGCCGTCGGACGTCTCCGCCAGATACATCGACAGGTCGAACTTCGCCTCGCGGACCGGGGACTCGACGGGCTCCGCGGTCAGCCCCGGCAGGCTCCAGGCATCGGCGCCGGGCGTGTTCTGCAGCGCGAACAGGGTCTGGAACAGCGGGTTGCGGGACAGGTCGCGGTCGGGCGCCAGCTCCTCGACGAGGCGCTCGAAGGGCAGGTCCTGGTGGTCGTACGCGCCCAGGGCGGTGTCCTTGACCCGGGCCAGCAGCTCGCTGAACGCCGGATCGCCGGAGAGGTCGGTGCGCAGGACGAGCGTGTTGACGAAGAAGCCGATCAGCTCTTCCGTCTCCGCCCGGTTGCGGCCGGCGATGGGCGTGCCCACCGCCACGTCACGCTGGCCGCTGTAGCGGGCCAGCAGCAGCTGGAACACCGAGAGCAGCGTCATGAACAGGCTCGCACCGCCCTCGGCGGACACCGCCCCGGCCCGTGCGGCGACGTCGGCGGGGACCGAGAAGCGGACCACTTCGCCCTTGCCGGTGCGCTCCGTCGGCCGCGCGTGGTCCGTCGGCAGCTCCAGGGGCTCAAGGCCCGCGAGGCGGCCACGCCAGTAGCCGAGCTGGCGCTCCAGCGCCTCGCCGGTCAGCCAGGAGCGCTGCCACAGCGCGTAGTCGGCGTACTGCACCGGCAGCGGCGCCGGGGCCGCGCCGGGCCCCGCGCCCAGAGCCACCGCGTACAGGGCGGACAGCTCGCGCAGCAGCACCCCGATCGACCAGCCGTCGAAGGCGATGTGGTGCACGGTGACCGCCAGGACCGCCTCCTCGTCGGCCAGGCGCACCAGCACGGCGCGCAGCATCGGACCGGCGGCGAGGTCGACCGGACGCAGGGCGTCGCCGGCCAGGACCGCCGCGAGGGCGTCCTCGCGGGCCGCGGCGTCCGCGACGCCCCGGAGGTCACGGACCAGCACCGTCACCGGGGCCGCCGGGGCGATCGACTGGACCGCCGAGCCCGCCGCGTCCGTGGCGAACCGGGTGCGCAGGATCTCGTGGCGCTCCACCAGCGCGGTGAAGGCGTTGTTCAGCGCGTCCACGTCGACGACGCCGTGCACGCGGAAGGCGAAGGGCAGCAGGTACTCGGCCCGTCCGGGCTCCAACTGGTCGAGGAACCAGAGGCGTTGCTGGGCGAAGCTCAGCGGCAGCGGACCCCCGTCACGCGGTACGGCGGGAATCCGCGCGACGCCCGCCTCGTCGAGTTCCTCCACGGCCGCCGCCAGGAGCGCAGGGGTCGGCGCGCCGAACAGGGCCCGTACGGGAACGTCGACGCCAAGGCGGCGGCGCAGCCGCGACACGACCCGCGTCGCAAGAAGCGAGTGGCCGCCCAGGGCGAAGAAGTCGTCGTCCGCGCCGACCGTGTCGATGCCGAGGACCTCGGCCCAGACGGCCGCCACCGTCCGCTCGGTCTCCGTGCGCGGCGCCGTGTACGCGGCGCCGAGGTCGGGCCGGGCCGAGGCGGGCGCGGGCAGCGCGCGCCGGTCCGTCTTGCCGTTCGGGGTGAGCGGGATGGTGTCCAGGGGCACGAACGCCGCGGGCACCATGTAGTCCGGCAGGTCGCGCTGGAGGTGGCCGCGCAGGACACCCGCCTCCACGGGCGGGTCCGCGACGACGTACGCCACCAGGCGCGGATCGCCCGGCACGTCCTCACGGAGCAGGACGGTGGCGCCGGTCACCGAGGGGTGGGTCAGCAGGGCCGTCTCGATCTCGCCCGGCTCGATGCGGTAGCCGCGCAGCTTGACCTGGTTGTCGCCCCGGCCCACGAACTCCAGGTGCCCGTCCGGGTGCCACTTCGCGAGGTCGCCGGTGCGGTACACGCGCCGGGGCGTGCCGTCCACGGTGACGACGGTGAACTTCTCGGCGGTCAGCTCGGGCCTGTCCAGGTAACCGCGCGCGAGGCCGGGGCAGGCGATCCACATCTCGCCCGGGACGCCCACCGGAACCGGCCGGCCGTGCCGGTCCACGAGGAACACCTTGGCGTTGGCGACCGGGCGCCCGATCGGTACGTGGTCGCCGGGGCCGGTGATCAGCGCCGTCGCCGCCTCCTGCGCCGCCTCCGTCGGACCGTAGCCGTTGACCAGCGGTACGGAGGTGTGGCGGAACCACTGGCGCACCTGCTCCCGCTGGAGCGCCTCGCCGCCGAGCCGCACCAGGCGCAGCTCCGGGCCGAGGCCGTCCGGTCCTTCGAGCTGCGCGGCGAGCGCGCCGAACGCCGAAGGGGTCAGCCAGGCCACCGTCACCGCGTTGGCGCGCAGCGCCTCCGCCAGCATCCCCGGGTCCCAGGCGTCGTCGCGCAGGACGAGGGACGCGCCCGAGACGAGCGGCGCGAACAGCTGCCCCACCGAGGAGTCGAAGGAGATCGACGCGAACTGCAGCACCCGGTCCTCGCAGGTGAGACCGAGCTGCCGCCGTGTCTCCCGCATCCGTGCGCGCAGCGCGCCGTGGGTGATCTGCACGCCTTTGGGACGGCCCGTCGACCCACTCGTGTAGATCACGTACGCCAGGTCGTCAGGCCCCGCCCCGGGCGCCGACGCGCCGCCACCGCTCGGGGCGGGCAGCTCCTCGGGCCAGTCCTCCAGCAGGAGGCGCGGCGTCGCCGCGGGCAGCCGGTCGGCGTGTGCGGGGCGGGTGACGATCAGCGGCGCCCCGCTGTCCTCGACCATGTACGCGAGCCGGTCCGTCGGATAGGCCGGGTCCAACGGCACGTACGCGGCGCCCGACTTGAGGATGCCGAGCAGGGCGCTCACCATGTCGGTGCCCCGGTCCAGGCAGACGGCCACCAGCGTCCCGGGGCCGGCGCCGCGCTCGCGCAGCCGGGCGGCGATCCACTCGGCCCGCGCGTCCAGCTCCTGGTACGTCAGATGGTCCGGGCCGCACGTGACGGCGGGGGAGTCCGGCCGCTCGGCGGCGCGCTCCTCGAACAGCCGGTGGACGGTGACGGAGTCGGGGGCGTCGGTGTCCGCGCCGTTCCACGTGGTGAGGATCTCCCGCCGCTCCGCGCCCGTCAGCATCTCCAGAGAGGACAGCGGGGCGGTGGGGGAGTCCGCCGCCGCACCGAGCAGGGTCTCGAAATGCCCGCCGAGCCGCACCATCGTCGACTCGTCGAAAAGATCGGTGGAGTAGACGATGGTGCAGTCCAGGCCGCCGTCCGCGGCTTCCGTCGCGTAGAACGTGAAGTCGAACTTGGACTCCTGCGCGGCCACGTCCACCTGCCGGACGCTGAGCCCGGGAAGCTCCCAGGAACGGCTGTCGGGCGTGTTCTGCAGGACGAACATGGTCTGGAACAGCGGATTGCGGGAGAGGTCCCGCTGCGGCGCCAGCTCCTCCACCAGCCGCTCGAACGGCATGTCCTGGTGGTCGTAGGCGCCAAGAGCCGTGTCCTTGACCCGGTCGATGAGCTCGGTGAACGTCGGATCGCCGGACAGGTCGGTCCGCATCACCAGCGTGTTCACGAAGAAGCCGACCATGTCCTCGATCTCGGCCCGGTTGCGGCCCGCGATCGGGGTGCCGACCGCGATGTCCTCCTGGCCGCTGTACCGGGACAGCACCGCCTGGAACACCGCGAGCAGCGTCATGAACAGGCTGGCGCCCGTGTCGCGCGCCAGCCTGCGCGCACCGTCGGCGGTCGCCGCAGGGATGGCGAAGGTGAGCATCGCCCCGTTGCCGCTGCGCCGCGCCGGACGCCTGCGGTCGGTGGGCAGCTCCAGCGCCTCGGCGCCCGCCAGCCGTCCCCGCCAGTAGTCCAGTTGACCCGCCAGCACGTCGCCGGTGAACCACGAACGCTGCCAGACCGCGAAGTCGGCGTACTGCAGCGGCGGTTCGGGCAGCCCGGCGGCGAGCCCCGTCACCTGTGCCGTGTACAGGGTGGTGAGTTCACGCGAGAGGACACCCACCGACCAGCCGTCGAACGCGATGTGATGGACGGTCAGCGACAGCAGGTGCTCCTCGTCCGCAAGGCGCAGCAGCAGGGCGCGGACCATCGGACCGGTGGCGAGATCCACCGGGCGGAAACCCTCGGTGTCCACGAGCGCGGTGGCCGCCTCCTCACGGGCGGCGTCGTCCGTCACGTACCGCAGATCGTGCACGGCCAGCGGCAGCGGACGGGGCGCGTCGACCAGCTGGCCCGGGGTGCCGTCCTCGTCGGTGACGAAACGGGTCCGCAGCACCTCGTGCCGCGCCACCAGCTCCGTCAGCGCCGTCTCGAGCGCCGCGACGTCCAGCGGACCGCTGATGCGCAGCCCCATCGGGATCAGATATTCGGCGCGGCCCGGATCCAGCTGGTCCAGGAACCACAGACGGCGCTGCGCGAACGACAGCGGCAGCGGCCGCCCGTCCCGGACGGCGAGGGGGACCGAGGCGGTGTCGTCGGAGGCGGAGGCGGAGGAGGTGGAGGAGACGGACGAGGCCGCGAGGCCGCCGGAGTCGCCGTCCGTGCCGTCCATGCTGTCCTCGAACATGCGGCGGGCCCGTTCCATCGCCTCCTCGGCGAGAAAGGCCGCCACGGTCCGAACGGTCGGCGGCCCCGCTGCGAAGGGGGCCCGGAATTCCGAGCCGAATTCCTCCGCGACCCGCCGGGCCATTTCCGCGGCCTGCTCGCCGGTGCCGCCCAGTGCGAAGAAGTCGGAATCCGCCGACGTCACCTCGGTGCCGAGAACCGCCCCCCAGATGGCGGCTATTCGGCTTTCCGCCGGTGAGAACGGCTCACGCCCCGCATCCCGGCCGGGTGCCGGTGTCGGGGGCGCCATCGGATTCGTAGTCATGCGTCCACCAGTTCCTCGTCGTCGACCCGTACCGGAAGGCCCTCGGATGCTCAGCCGATTTGATGCTCGCAGAGCGATCTTGACGCGATAACTGGTTACTTCTGCCCGTGGAACGTGGGCACTTCTGCCCGCGGGACGTGGACACTTCTGCTCGTGCGTGCGGTGGCCGGGGCGGATGCCCCGGCCACCGCACGCGTGCCTCGCCGTTGCCCGCGCCGGATCAGGCCGCGGTCTGCACCGAGGACTCCTCCCGCGGCTTCTGCTGCGGCAGGCTGCTCTGGGCCGCGGAGCCCGTGGAGTCCGTGGAGCCCGTGGAGTCCGCGGTGACGGCTTCGGGCACCGTCCGCTTGCGCATTCCGGACCACTCCCGGCTCATGCCCGGCACGACGATGGCCACCAGGTAAAGGCCGCCCACGATCCACAGCGCCGTCGACGTGCCGGTCAGGGACACAAGGCCGGCCCCCAGCAGCCCGCCGAACGGGATGCCCGCCCAAGTGACCGCCTGCGCAAGTGTCTTGACCCGGCCCAGCAGCGGTGTCGGGATCAGCTCGTACGTCACCGCGCCCACGATCGGGTTGACGAAGCCGGAGCCCAGACCGCCCACCGCGAGCACGGTAAGCACCAGCCACAGCGGCGCCCCCGTCGCCATCGCCGCGAACCGGGGCAGGCCGCCCAGGGAGAAGCCGATCAGGTAGACGGTGCGCCGCGGCAGCCGCTCGGCGACCCCGGCGGCCACCAGGGCGGCGATGATCGACGTCGCGGCGAAGACGCTCACCACCAGGCCGATGGCCTCCGCGCCGTTCCCCGACTCCTTCGCCCACACCGGCAGCAGTACGGACATGAACGCCTGGTCCAGGAGGTTGGTCACCGCGAGCATGCCCACGATGGACCGGAGCAGCTTCGCGTCCCGCAGGAAAGCCGCGCCCTGGCGGAGCTGGGAGAAGTAGCCGCCGCCGTCCTCGACCGGGATCTCGTGCGGCTCGGGCACCGGGTCGGTCAGGGTGGACGAGACGATCAGCGCCGACACCGCGAACAGCGCGGCCGTGACCCACAGCGCGTACAGGCTGCCGAACGCGGTGACGACGACGCCCGCCATGGCCGGCCCGACCGTCGTGGCCGTCCGCTCGACGGCGGCGGAAAGACCCGTGCCCCGCTCGATGGGTACGCGGGCGGCGCGGGTGGCCGACGGCACGAAGAGCCCCTTGGCGCCGTTGGCCGGCCCGTCGGCCGCCCCGACGACCGCGAGCAGCGCCAGCAGGACACCGAAGGGCAGACCGCCGGTCAGGTACAGCAAGGGGGCGGTGGCCATCGCGGCGGTGGACAGGAGGTCACCCGCGACGCTGATCCGCTTGGGTCCGACGCGGTCGATGATCGGGCCTGCCAGCGCCTGCGAGATCACGTACGGGACGATCTGGCAGAAGGCCACCAGGCCCGTCTTGCCAACGCTGCCCGTGGTCGTCAGGACGAACCAGGGCAGGGCGATGGACAACACCCGGTTGGCCGACAGGGCGGCCGCGTAGGCCGCCAGCATGCCGACCAGACCGCGCAGGACCCGGGGTTGCGTGTCCGGCGCCGCTGACCGTGCGCCGTCGTCCGCCGCCTTCTTGGCGACTGTGTGCTGAGTGGGCATCGGTCTACTCCATGTCGGTGGGCTGGGTGGCGTGCCGGTCCTCGCTGGTCGGGAACAACTGGAACTGGAAGGAGACCCGCGCCGCGCCGTCCGGCGGCTGCGCTGCGGAGGCCGCGGCGGCGGACGTACGCCGCCGGAGCAGGGTGTGGATCTCCGCCGCCAGCTCCTTGGCCTCGGCCGGGGTGAGGGTGAGCGCGTAGTCGCCGAAGTCCTGCGCGTCGCGCCACTCGGGCGTGAGCGACGGGGTCGCCTCGATCGCGGCCATCAGGGCGCCGGACCAGACCTGGCCCAGAGCCTGGAGATAGGCGCTGCCGAGCCCCTCGCTGCCGTCGAGCACCTCGTCGTCGGGCACGACGGTGTTGGCGTGCGCCGCCCGCCACCACCGCTCCCGGCGTCCGCCCCGGGACGGCTCCTCCGTGATGAAGCCGTACTCCGCGAGCTGCCGCAGGTGGTAGCTGGTCGCCCCGGTGTTCAGGTTGAGCCGGCGAGCCACCGTGGTGGCCGTGGCCGGCCCCTCCGTCCGCAGGCTGGTGAGGATCTGCACCCTGAGCGGGTGCGCGATGCCGCGGAGGTTACGGGGGGTCAGATGCACTTGCGAGGGCTGCTGCGGCTGTTCCATGCGCTTCAAGATAGACCACACAGAAGTCTGTGCATAGAAGTGCGTGCAAAGAAGTCTGTGCACAGGATTGCCTGACGCAACGGCCCTGCTGTCAGCGGGTGTTCCGCAACGCGCCGCGGTTCAACTCCGTACACACGGCACCGATACGCTCATGGTCATGAACGCAACGGAACCGACCATTCTCGCAACGTCCGGCGGACATCGAGTCGGAGGGCGAACCAGGGTGGTGTTCGACGCTCTGGTGCATCACGCGGTCGACCTGTCCGGGGTGCACGGTCGGCGGCCCCGCGTCATGTACGTAGGCACCGCCATCGGGGACGCCGAGCACTTCACGGCCCGTATGAACGAGGCCGCGCGGGTGGCGGGGTTCGACCTGACGCCTCTGCACCTGTTCCCCATGCCCAACGTCGAGGATGTCGAGGGGGCGGTACTCGACCAGGATGTCGTCTGGGTGATGGGGGGCTCGGTGGTCAATCTGCTGGCGGTGTGGAGAGCGCACGGTCTGGACAGCATCCTGCGCCGAGCCTGGCAGGCCGGCGTCGTGCTCAGCGGAGTCAGCGCAGGCTCGATCTGCTGGTTCCAGGGAGGCGCGACCGACTCGTTCGGACCGCAACTGCGCCCGGTCACGAACGCGCTCGGTTTCCTGCCGTACGGCAACGGCGTGCACTACGACTCGGACGAGGGGCGACGCCCGCTGGTCCACCAGCTCGTGAAGGACGGCAGCATCCCCACCGCTCACTGCACAGACGACGGAGTCGGCCTGGTGTACCGGGGAACGGAACTGGTGGAGGCGGTGACGGAGATCAGCGGCAAGGGCGCCTACATAGTCAGCCGCGACGGATCCGAGGCGGTGGAGGACCGCATCGAACCACGAAAGTTGGCCGCCCCCGGGCGCTGACCAGGCTCTGTCACGCCGTTCCGCCCCCGGCATCGCAAACCTCACCACAAGTGGAGGACTCCGGCACGCTCTTGGCCCGGCTCCACAATTGGTGTAGACCTTTGCTGGTTACAGAAACCGCATCGCGTGTCGCTGATGGTGAGGGAGAGCTTGGTGGAGTCATCTCAGGGAGTGCTGCCCGCGTACCAGCGGATCGCGTCCGCTCTCGCGGACGACATCCAGGAGGGACGGGTGGAACCGGGACACCGCCTGCCGTCGGAACGCCTGCTGACACAGCGGTTCGGAGCGGCGCGGACGACCGTGCGCTCCGCCCTCGAACTGCTCAGGCAGCAAGGGCTCATCGTCACCGGCAAGCGAGGGACCTTCGTCAACGACGTCCGGCCGGGCGGCGCCGCGGGAACCGCCGCCGCGCCGTTGCCGAGCCCGTTCCTGGAACCGGTGGGGCGCGAGCCGCTGAGCGGCGATCTGTTCCTCGCGACGGTGCCGCCCGCACTCGCGGCGCATCTCCGCCTGCCTCCCGGCCGGCCCACGCTCCACTACCGGCACCACACGTACGACCTGCTCACCCGGTGGCGCCGGCGCGCCGTCACCTACTTCACTCAGGAAGCCGTCCTCGACGTCCCCCAGCTGGCCCGGTACCTGACGCACCTTCCGGCCACCGACCCGGACCTGGCCGCGTTTCCCGCCTGGTGCCGACAGGCCGGCCTGGAAGGCTCGTTGAGCGAGACCGTCACGATCAGTCCCGCCCCGCCACATCTGCGTACGAGAGCGCCGCGGCTCGCGGTCCGCCGCTGGTACCACGATCAGCAGGAACGGCTGCTGTGCATGACCGACCTGACGCTCCCGCCGACACGGTCGGAGACCACCCTCGTATACAGCGGGGCCGCTCGACACATGAGCTTGTGGTCGAGGCCCGGCGCGACGAGCGCCTCGGCGGGCGATCAGCGTCCGTTGGCGGAGAAGTGCTGGTAGGCAGCGTTGCGCCCAGCGTCCGCACTGGCTGGCCCGGTGCGGGGCCCGGCACCATCAGCGGATGCGGATGCGGATACGGACGCCGACTCCCCGGACTGGTCCGTTCGGGCGGCGGTCGGCCGACGGCTCGCGTCGGCCTCCGCTGGGTGCTGTTGTCCAGAAGCCAGGCTGTTGAGTTCTGGACCGCAGTCCAGGGCGAAGCCGCTCTGGACTGCGGTCCCGAGTGGATGACGACCGATGGGGCTGACCGGCTGATCCAGCGGGTGCACGAACCGGGTGCGGATGACAATGCCGGGGTTGGGGCGAAGCCTGAAGAATTCGGTCGCGTCTGCCGCCCGCATGGGGGACCGTCCTCGTCGCGGCCATCAACGAGTGGCTTTGCTCGGCGACCGGTCACCGGCGACCCGCGATCGGCATCGGGGGAGCTCCGAGTGTGAGTCGTCAGGAAGGCATCGCGGCGTGATCGGACTGACTGCGGAGAACACAGAATTCGTTGCCTTCAGGGTCCGTGAGGACGGCCCATCCCGCGCCACCGGGTTCCCGACGATCGGCGACCAACGTGGCGCCGAGGCGCAGCAGCCGATCTACTTCCTCCTCGCGCGAGGTCTCCGGACGCAGGCACAGGTGGACCCGATTCTTGACCGTCTTCGGTTCTGAGACCTGGTTGAAGTGCAGCAGCGGCCCCTCCGGCAGCATGACGTCTATCTCCGGGTCGCCCGGTTCGTCGTCGATGTGCAGCGGACAACCGGTCACCTCGCTCCAGAACCGGGCCAGCGCATAGGCATCCGCACAGTCGATCGCCACGTTCTGCAACACCGAGACCATGTACGTGATCCTGCCCGAGCGCCGCTACACCGTTCAAGCTCCGCGACCACGTGCGTCAGCCCACTCGATACAGGCCCTGACAGCCTCGCGCATGGTCGGCCGCCGGGCCACGTGCCGGCATCCTGAGCCTCGTGGCCACCCGGCGTCACGACATGCCCGCATCGTGACGCCCCGCCCGCACACCGCGGAGCGACTACGTCATCAACTCGACGTGCGGATGCCCTGGCTCCGCCGGGCAGACGAACAGGTGCTGCCGGTAGCCGCTGCCTATCTGGACTCCGGTCGCGTTGTAGCCGCGGTGACCGGGGTACGGCCCGGCGCCCGGGTGGGGGACCGGGGACCAGCTGTCCCCGGCGTCGTCCCCTCCCTCGAACGTGGCGACGGTCATCAGGACCTCCATGCCGGTGCCGCACTCGGAGCAGGGCTGCGGGCTGGGATCGGTGGAGTTCCAGGCGGGCCAGCCGCCGACCTTCCAGCCGGGTGCGTTGGACAGCACGCAGTCGTAGTACGTGTCCGGGTCCATGTCCTCCTGCGCTGCCTGCGGCAGGTTCCACTGCTTGAGCTGCTCCCGCAGTTCTTCGCTCAGCTCCAGATGGTCCGGGTACTCGGTGATCTGCTCCGGTTCGAGCACACACGGATCCGGCAGATAGCCGTCGAACTGCACTGCGGGCGGCTCGGGGGGCGTGTCGAGAATGTCGGTGACGGCGGCCGCCGAACGCCAGAAGAGCAGGGTCCTGGGCATGATCGGATGATCGAAGGGGCACCACAGAACCTGCAGCAGGTCCTTGCCCTCCGGCGGGCTCAGGTCGGGCACATCCCGCGCGTACAGCTGCGCGACGGGCAGCATCGCTACGGGACCGTCGTACGACTGGACCGCCGGCCTGACCGGATACGTTCGAGGGGGCCGGATCCGCTCGAGAGTCTCCCGCTCCTCCGGAGTCAGGTCCCGGCCGTGCGAGGCGGCGAAGATCCGTCGCTCCAGCCGCAGATCCGCCGGGGACAGGGCTGGGTTGATGCCGTCCACCACATGCGGTTCCTCGCAGTACGGCCACGGCTCCTCGGCGGGCCACAGCAGCGGCCCGCCGACCGAGCTGTCGTGGCTCGTCGGCGCCCCGGGGCGGGGGTGCAGACGGGTCGCCGTGCGGGCCAGCGGGACCAGTTGGGGAAAGACCGCGGCGACGTCGATCGGCCGTGGCGGAGTGACAGGAGTGACATGCATGGCCGCAATCCTGCCCAACGCCTCTGACAACGGCCCTCGTGGCCGCCCCACGAAGAGTTGCTTAGATGGGCGGCTATGACCAACGAAACGCCTTCACGTCCCAGCCGTCGTTCCCTGCTCGCGTGGACCGGCACCACCGCGCTGACCGCCGCCACCGTGTCCCTGGGCGCCGCCCCCGCTTCGGCGGCCACCTACCCCGCGCCGGGCTCGGCCCTCCTGGTGCCGTCCGCCCGGATCAACCTCAACAGCCCCGCCGAGAGATGGATACGGGAGAAGCCCACCCAGGATGCCACCATCATCCAGGCGCTCGGCTACGACAACGTCAACCGCCACATCTACCTGGCGCAGGTGACCCAGGGCGGCCTGAAACTGGCGGGCGAGAGCGCCCCGGTGAGCAGCGCGGACCGCAACCGGCGCGGTGATCTGACGCTCACCAAATGGGACATGGACGGCAACACCCTGGGCCACATGTACCTGCGCGGGTTCGGGCACGGCGGCAACATCGGCGTCGAACCGGTGGGCGGCGGCGCCCACTTGTGGATGGAGGCCGACGGCGTCGAGATCGAGGACGTCGCGGGCAAGTGGTCCAGCCGGGGCACGCGCCTGGCCCGCTTCCCGTTCGTCGACGGCCAGGTCCTCGACACCACCTCGCCCACGCTGGCCAAGTACACCCCGGTGCCCGGCTCCACGCGCAACAGCGCCACCATCGACCCGGTCTACGGCCGTCTCGTCATCCGCTACCTGGACACGGACAAGGTCTTCAAGTTCCAGATCCATGACCTGGACCTGGCCCGCCTGCGGATCTTCAGCGAGCCGCTGGCGACGATCAGCGAGCCGTCTCTGACCGCTCTGCCGGGCTGGCCCCTCACCACCTACGGCAAGCCCTATCTGCAGGGCTACGCCGCCGTCGGCCGCTACCTCTACATGCTGCACGGCAACAGCTACGGCTCCACCCAGGACATCGACGGAAGCGGCCGGGAAGTGGTCATCTCGGAGCCGGGTGTGGGCAATACGTTCCTGTCCGCGGTGAACCTCGCCACCGGTGCCTTCGATCCCGCTCCGCCCGCCCCGTTCGACAAGGACGTCAATCCCCTGCACACCACGGCCGCCTACAGCCTGTCGTTCCGCGAGCCCGAAGGCCTCGGCGTGCACATCCCGGACCTGGCCAGGCCGGACGTCTTCGAGCTCGGCATGGGCTTCGCCTCGGACGGCGACGACGGAAAGCGCAGGGCAAGCATCTACGGCAAGGCCGGCCTCGTCCAGCCTGCCTGAGGCCCGGCGGGGGGAGCCGACCCGAGTGCGAGCTACGTCCGCGGGATACCGGGTCCCGGCACAACGTCATATCTCCAGCTCCAGCTCCAGCTCCCGCTCCCGCTTCCACGGCGGCGGCGACGCCGCCGACGGCTGCGGTTCGTAGAGGCCCCGTCGCGGAGCATCGCGAACAGCACGTCGGCGCGCCGCCCGGCGACGCAGAACTGCTACCCATGAACAAGGCCAAACCGACGGAGGCGGGCCATGTCGTTGCGGAGCCCTATGCGTTGTTTGTGGCTGTTCCGTGGTGTCTGGGGCAACCCATGGCCACCAGCGTTCTCTCGTGTTGCGATGGGGGGCCACGGTGCTCCGTGAGCGGGAGCGCCGAGCAAAGGATCTACGGGGGATGCACATGCGCAAGAGGAACAGGGCGGGTGCGGTGCTGACCACCGCCGTAATCGCCGTCGCCGTGGTGGGAGTGGGCACACCGTCCGCCGAGGCGGCCGGCGGGTGCTGGCAGAGCGGTGGGCGCTGGTGGTGCAACAACGTGTCGGGGGCGCCCGTCTACGGCACGATGGGAGCGAGCACGCAGTACCCCGACCCCGACGTGATCGTCGGCTACATGTACTCCAACCCCAGTTGGTTCGACTGCAAGATGGACGACCAGGCCTGGGTGGGCGGACCCCACCCGAGGCGCTGGGAGTTCACGAAGGCGGACAACGGTCAGTGGGGCTGGATGAAGGACACAGCGATCTCCAGCGAGACCAACCCGCTGCCCAACTGCTGAGAAGGCGTGGGCGCGGCGGCACTCGCCCGAACTCAGCACCGCCTGGGAAGTTCGGAGTGACGGTCACTCAGCGGATACGTGACGGCAGTTGTCCAGCATTCCGTCGGGGTGGCGCTGATCTCTAGCGGGGTACGGGTGACCGCTGGCCCGCTCTCCGACCCAGCGGTGCCGGCCCAGGCGGCTGGAGTTCTCCCCGCCGCGGCGGACAACCCGCGCAACGATCTGTCGGCCGCGCAGCCAGCCTCGCAGGTGGTCGAAGTCGTAGGCCCTTGTCCGCGTGCGGCTTGGTCGGGCAGCGGCGTCGGCGCCCGTAGCGGTGAGCCAGACTCGGCAAGATTCAGTCGTCCTCTTCGGGTCCGACGTGGCGAAGGACGGTCTCATGCTCGCCTGCGGCGACGAGCCCGTCGATGACCTTGACCATCGACGGCAGACCCGCGTCGCGGACGATGAGGCCGTCCCAGTACCACCAGTAGTCGCCGCCTCCTGGTTCGCCTGCCTGTCTCTGGTAGTCCATGATCCGGCGCACCTCGTCGAGCGTGAACACGGTTCCGGACCAGCGATCGCCGTCATCGCGGATGACCCACATGTCCACATTGCAGACCTCGTCGAGGTCCTCTCCCGCACCGGGCACGAAGCAGATCTCGTACCCATCACGCCTGACTCGGTAAAAGGGGCCGTCCCACATGCTCGCTCCATAGCGCTTCGTCGCACGCCGCCTCATGAACCAAGCCAGACGGCCGACCAGTACACCACGGACAAGCTGAGAAGCTGTCCTACCGCCCTACCGCCCTACCGCCCTACCGCCCTATCGTCCTACCGCCCTATCGTCCTGGCGCGGCTCCCCGCCGCCCGTGTGGGTGACCTGGTTCGCGCTGGGCCTGAGCGCGTGCGCACTCGCGGATGGTGACGTTCTCCGCGTCGGTCGACCGCATGACCGGCCGCCGCCTCCGCCCGCGCCGCTGGTCGGCTTCTCGCCCTCGAAGTCGACGTCAGGGATGAGGCGGGCGAGCCGGCGCGGCAGCCACCAGGCGCGGTCGCCGAGCAGGGCCAGGACGGCGGGGACGAGAGTCATCCGGACCACGAAGGCGTCGCAGGCGACCGCGACCGCGAGGCCGAATCCGATCGACCTGATGGCGAGGTCGTGGGAGCCGATGAAGCCCGGGAACACGGTGATCATGATGAGGGCGGTGGCGGTGACGACCGTGGCGCTCGACCGGAAGCCGGACTCGATCGCGGTACGGGGGCCGGCGCAGTCCCGTACCGCCTTCAGGGTGGCTGCCACGGCCTTCTTCGGACCGGCGTCACCGATGTCCTGCCCGTCCTGGACCCGCAGGACGACGGTGGCCGAGGCGCCGTCCGTGCCGTCCGTGCCGTCCGTGCCGTCCGTGCCGTCCGTGCCGTCCGCGTGGACCGCGGGGAACTTTTCGTCCAGCAGGTCGACGGGGCGCTGGGACCCCGTGCCGGGCAGGGGTCATCCGGCCGGGCTGGCCGCGGCCCAGGGCAAGCGCTTGGGCTTGGGCTAGCGCTTGGGCTTGGGCTTGGGCTTGCCGAGCATCTGGCAGGTGGCCGCTTCGACGAGGGCCTTGTTCGCGGTGGCGGCCCGCTCTTCCTTGATGCCGAAGTTCGTGCTCGTCAGGACGGCGACGCTGCGCCGGCCGCCCGCGTCGGCGTAGATCTCGCTGGAGTAGCCGGGCAGGCCGCCGGTGTGCCCCCAGACGGTGCCGCAGGTGGTGTCCACCCGCATCAGACCCAGTCCGTAGCCACCGCCCTCCTCAGGAGCGGCGACCGTGGTGCGCATCTGCTCCATCTGCGCCTCGGGCAGCAACTCGCCGGAGATCAACGCGGTCAGGAAGTGCTGCCAGTCCTGTGCGGTGGAGACCATGCCGCCGGCCGCCCAGGACCAGCTCGGGTCGACGGCGGAGGTGTCGACGTTGTTGTCGGGACGTTCGGGACCGGCGAATCCGACGCCTTCGGGCAGGTCGACGGTTCCGGAGAGGATCGCCTTCAGCCGCTCGGCGTCCGGCTCGTAACCGGTCACGTGCTGCCGGGTGTCCCAGTCGGCCTTCGTGGCGAGGTAGGAGTCCTTCATGCCGAGCGGCCCGGTGATCTTCTTCTTGATCAGCTGGGCCAGACCGCTCCCGGTGGCCTTCTCGAGAATCAGTCCCAGCGCCTCGTAGTTGGCGTTGCTGTACGAGTACGTTCTGCCGGGTTCGGCCGGCGGGTCCTGTGCGGGCGTGATGGCGAGCAGCTGCTCCGGTGTCCATGTGCGTTTGACCTGACCGGTGAGGGAGGGCAGGAATTGCGGCGTCAGCAGGAAGTCTCCGAGACCGCTGGTGTGGTTGAGCAGCATCCGTACGGTGATGTGCTCGCCGCCCTCGACCAGTCCGGGCAGCCACTTCTCGACTGTGTCGCCGAGACCGATCCTCTTCTCGGCGACCTGTTGCAGGACGAGCGTCGCGGTGAGCGTCTTGGTGTTGGACCCGACCCGGAACCGGTCGCCGACGGCGAGGCGGTGGTCGTCCTCCTTCGTCCAGGCGGCCTGCCGGGCGATCTCGACGGGCTTCCCGTCGCCGGAGTCGACGCGGACGATGACGCCCAGGGAGCCGGTGTCCGCCGCCTTCTGCGCGAGGCCGGCCAGGCGCTCGACGGCCGCTGTGTTCGCCGTGCTTTGCCCGGCCGCGGGGCCGGTCCCGCCCGCCCCTGTATCCGAGCAGCTCACGAGCGCGGCGCCCAGGCAGGTCGCCAATGCTGTGGTCAGCATCCCCCGACGGATCCGGTGACGGCGGGACGGCGTAGGTGCGGACATCTTCAAGTTCCCTTCACGCAGGACAGTTGCTGCGTGCGCGGAGGGACCTGACAGGCATTCATCGAGCGGCCTTGCTGTGCTGAGGGTCCCGCGCACACCGACCATTCAGTCAGCGGCGCGCCTTCGGTACATCGCTCGATGGCGGGCTTCCCGGCGACGCGGGGTCATTCCAAGGAATGACCCCGGATTGACCAAGCAATGACCCCGCAGCCCCCGGCGTCTCGCCGCCTGGCCGCCCTGACCGCCCGCCGGGGGCGCGTCAGGTCAGGGTGTTCCTGGCCAGTACCGCCGCCTGCGCCCTGCTCTGACAGCCGGTCTTCGTGAGGACGCGGCTGACGTGCGTCTTCACCGTGTGCAGGCTGACGACGAGCCGTTCGGCGATCTCGGCGTTGCTCAGGCCGTCCCGGATCAGACGCAGAACGTCGATCTCCCGCTCGGTGAGGTCCCGCAGCCGGGCCAGCTCCTGATCGCTGGGGCGGCGCCGGCCGCTGAGATGGCCCTCGATGATCCGCCGGGTCACCGCGGGGCTCAGCGCGCTGTGCCCGGCCGCCGCGGCACGCACGGCCCCGGTCAGCTCTTCGTACGAACTGTTCTTCAGCAGGAAGCCGGACGCCCCGGCCGCCAGCGCGTCATCGACGTACGCGTCCAGGTCGAACGTGGTCAGCATGAGCACCCGGCTGCGTCCAGGGCCGAGCAGTCCCCGGCGAGCCAGCTCGGTCAGCGCGCACAGGCCGTCGCGGCGCGGCATCCGGATGTCCATGAGCAGCACGTCCGGCCGCAGCCGCGCGCACGCCTCGACGGCTTCCTCACCGTCGTCCGCGGTGCCCGTCACGGTGATGCCCGCCTGGCTGTCCAGAATCGCGCTCAGCCCGGCGCGGATGATCGGCTCGTCGTCCACGACGAGCACGCTGATCTGCTCAGACATCCACACGCTCCCCCGGCAGCGTGGCCACGACGCGGAAGCCGCCGTCACCGGTCGGGCCCGCGGCCAGTTCACCGCCCAATGCGCCCACCCGTTCCTCCATGCTGACCAGGCCGAGCCCGATGCCCGCGCCGGCCGTGCCGCGCCGCGCCCCGCGGCCGTTCACGACCTCGCACCGTAGCTTCCCACCATCGACGCCGTCGACACTCACCCGGACCGGCGCCCCGGGCGCGTGCCGGCGTGCGTTGACCAGCGCTTCCTGTACGACGCGGTACGCCGCCAGTTGCACCGGCCCCGGCACGGACTCCGGCGTGACGTCCATGGTCAGTTCGACCGTCCCTCCCGCGGCACGGTGACTGTCCAGCAACGTGTCCAGCTCACCCAAATCCGGTACGGGCTGGAGCGGGACGGCGTCCGCGGGGTCGCGCAGCATCCGCAGCAGGTCGCGCAGCTCGCCGCTGCTCTGTCGGCCCGCCGCCGCGAGACCGTCGACCTGGGCACGGGCCCAGTCGGGCAGCTCGCCACCACGGGCCCGCAGGATCTCCGCGTGCACGACGAGCAGGGTCAGCGAGTGGGCGACCACGTCGTGCATCTCGCCGGCGATCCGGGTCCGCTCGCGTTGCGTGGCCTGCGCCGCCTCCAGGGCCTGTGCCCGTCGCGCGTCGGCGGCCCGCCGCTCGGCCGCGGCCAGCAGCTCCTGCCGGGTCCGCGCGGCGAACCCCATCGTCCATGCCAGCGGCATCGGGGCCAGCGCGGCGAGGACGTCCAGGCCGCCCTGGAAGTCGCCGGAGTCGGTCGTCATCCGGTTCAGCCACAGAGCGGGCACGCTCAGTCCGGTGACGACGAGGACCGCCGACACGGTCCGCCGCCAGCTCGCACAGTGGTTGCCCAGGTTGTAGAGCAGCACCGCCAGCGGCAGGAAGACCAGCGGCGACAACTTGGCCCCCGCGCCCGCACCGCCCACCAGCGCCGCCAGCAGGGCCCCGAACCCCACGACGAAGGCAGTGGCCGGCAGCCGCCGCCTGAGCAGCAGGACCACCACGCCGACCGCCTCGTACACCGTGAGCGACACCCACGCCGCTCCGGCGGTGTCCACATACGGCTGCGACAGCAGCGCCGGCAGAAACGTCAGCACGACCAGTCCGGCGTCGACGCCCCACGCGGGGCACCTGCCGTCCATCACTCTCATCCCACCGACCCTAAGACCTCGCACACCGGCCTTCATCACTCCAAAGAGCCACTCACACACCACCGCCAGGGCCCGACCCGCGCCTCACCGAGGACCGGGGGTGAGCGCGCTCCGGGCAGTAGCCGGCGAAGTGAGCACCTCGGCGGTGGCCGTTCGCACGGTTGCCCCATCTCTGAAGGCTGACGGTTCGACTGCCGCCTCGACGGCGTGCCTCGGTAGGTTCCGGCAACGCGCGTTCGGCACATCCGTCAGCGACCTACACTGCAAGCGAATGGACTGAGCGGCAATACGCGCCCGGCGCTCGCAGGACGGACATCGTCACCGCCGACGGGGAGACGATCGCCTTCTCCGCCAACTCGGCCACGACCGGCTGGATCCCTGAACCGGGTGCGGAAGACCTGACGCTGAAGGGCACCTTCACCAGCGGTGACTTCACCCTCTCCAACACCGAGGGCAGCGTCACCACCTTCAGCCGGGTCAACTCCGCCGCCACCGCCTGGACCGTTTCCCGGTCCCTGGTCGACGGCCAGGCCCACTCGACGACCGAGGTCATCTCCGAGGCGGTCACCGTCGACGGCAAGGTCCTCGCCCGTCCCGAGCGCGTGATCGCCGCCACCAGCGCGGTAACGCTGGGAACTTGTGAGGCAGACCCGGCGACCCGGGGATGCCGCGTCCTGGAAGTGGAGACCCTCGGCCCGCTGCACCGGGTCGTCCTGGACGCCGAGTTGAAGGACGGCACCACGACCGTGCTGGCCGTGGGCGACCAGGCGATCGTGCGTCACCGCGTAGTGAGCGAGTATGACGCGGCCCGTCCGACCGACGGCACAGCGTCGGTCTCTGACAAGGTCACCAAGCGCACCGAAGGCGGCCAGCCAAGGAACTGGCCGACGCTCATGGCCGATGCCAGGGTCACTCAGACGGTCTGTGACTGGGTGGTGGGCGGGGCCACCAGCACCCTTCAGGACCCGGGCGGCCTGGCCATCACCGAGAAGGCCACGTACGACGCCGCCGGGCGTCAGATCAGCCGCGGCCTGCCCGCCTCCAGCGGATCCGACGCCGGCACGCTGATCACGGACTTCCGCCCGCCGCAGGCCCGGCCTGAACGCGGCACGCCGGTTTCCGCCTGGCAGGACGTCCACTCCCAGGCGGGTGCCCTGGGCGGCCCGCACACCCGTCCTGTCCGTGTGCGTGGCCGGTGCGCGGTTCGCTCGCAGGGGCGACCAGCGCCCGCCGCCGGGCACAAAAAGGCCCTGGCTGGACGGGGGAGACCAGCCAGGGCCGTATGAGGTGTGGCACGCGGAGGGCGGTCGCCTCGCGGCGAAAGGCTCCATGGGGCTTCAGCCGAACGATCGTCCCCATGGGCGGGAGGTGAGGCCCGGGGACACTGTCCCCTCCGCAGCCACACCCCTCCCAACGCCTCGCCTCTGCGCAATGTTCCGCCTGGGAGCGTTCTTGCGGGTGAACTGCGGCACACCATGTTCGGCGGTCGGTGAAGTCGGCGGCCGGCTCGGCTTGGCAGGGCCGGGCTCCGAGGTCCAGGCAGCCTCGCCCCTGCGCCACACGGGGGCGATCCGCATAGTCCAACCACCCCTCAGCTGCTGGTCCAGTCGCGCAGTTGGCGCGCGATCGAGGCAACCCCTTGGGTGCCGGTGGCGGCGTCGTGCACCAACTCGGCGGCGGCCTTGATGGGGTAGTCCAGGCGTCGTTCATGGAGGATCAGGTAGGCCTCGGTGGCGTGCCAGGCGAAGGCGGCGTTGGAGTGCTCCAGGCACGGCAGGCGTACCAGGGTGTGCAGGAGCGCCGCGGCTTTCAGGTTCAGCGTCCCGTAGACGTCGTGCTCCAGGGCGCGGGCGTTGACCCGGGCGACCGCCGCATACAGCGGCCCGAGATCGTCGACCTGCGGATCCCCGTCGAGCAGTTCGGCGGCGTGCAGCAGGAAGGACACATCCAGCGGATGCTGGTCGGGCTCGCTCACGCGGCGTGGCCCCGCGCGGACGCGTCCACGTCTGCGCGCGCGGTACGCTCCGCCGCCCGCTGTTCCGCGCTCGGGTCCAGGTCGGTGAGGTCCCGGAAGGCCTCGCCGCTGCGGGCCTGGGAGGCCTGGAACGCGGCCAGGAACGTCTTCTCGACGGCGGTGGCCCGATCGACGGCGGCCCGCAGGATGTACTCCTGCATGCTCACCCCCTCCTGCCGCGCCGCGGCCTCGATCGCCGCTCGCTGACCGGGGTCGGGAAATCGGAGGTTGAGAGCTTTGGAGTTACTGGCCATGGTACCAATGGTACCGCTGGCCCTACTTGACGGCCAGAGCATCCAGTCGGATTACCCGGCCGAACGTATGGTGCTCGCGCGCCAAAAGGCGGAGACGTGGCCTGCCGCATTCACTGCGGACCCCTGATGAGTTCCGCTTCTCTGGTCGTTTGCCGGCGAGATGGCACGAAGGGACTTGTGCAAGGCCGTGATCGGGCAGGTCGGGGCCGGTGGGGACGATTCTCTGGTCATGATGCGAGGGCGAGGTTGTGCATCTGGGCGACGGCCTGGACAGCGTCGTGGAGTCCGTCGCCGTGCTGACGGCGGTCGCGGAGGATCTTGCCATTCCTCATCGCGAAGGCGGACCGGGGCGGGGGCGGGTCCGACGAGCTGACCGATCACGTGGGGTATTTAGGGTCGACTGCCGGCTCGGCGAAGCCGTGGGGATCCTCATGGCGCGCCACCACGTCACCGAGGACCAGGCCTTCGACGTCCTGCGCCGTTACTCGCAGGAGAGGAACATCAAACTCCGAGAGGTCGCCCGCCTGGTGTGCGACACCGGCAGTCTGGGCCAGCCCTGATCTTCGCCGCCAGGCAGCGGTGCCGCGGCCCTCGCCCCGGTCTGCTGCGGCTCGCGTGCCGCAGCAGACCGGGTGAAGCTGGGGATGTGAGGGAATCGCTGTTCGTCGTGCACTGGCCGTCCTCCTCGGGCGGCCGGCGGGTCACGGTGCGCAGCGACGGGTGGGACCAGGTCCTTGGCACCGCCTACAGCGATCACGACCTGGTCGTCTTTCTCGAGGGTGCAGGCGTCGCGGATCCCGAGGCTGTTCTGGATGATCCGGAGTGGGTGCAGTGGCGTGGCCGGCCCCCTCATGAATTCGGCGTCATGTGACGTCCCCGTGGGTGTTGCAGAGGGTGTCGGTCATTCCCAAGGGGCGCCTTGGCATCAAGAGCGACTCTCGTGACGGGCTGTGGGTCCTTCACGCAGGTCTCAGCGGGTCAGGCGGTCAGCGCTTGGGACGCGCCTGGCGGGTGCCCCAGAACACGGTGCGGGCGGAGCGGACGCGTGCTTCCTGGCGTTCCTTGTCACAGGCGTGCTGGTAGGCGGCCTGCAGACTGTCCGCCGTGGCCAGGCGACCGCTGCCGTCGGGGGTGGTGCGCCAGATCCGGGAATGATGGTGCAGGCCGCTGGATCCTGCCGCGGGGGAGGGCGCGGGGAAGACGTCTCCCGCCGTGAGCACAGCGGCTTCCTCCAGGGGCTGCAGATACGCGGTGATCCCTACCTCGGCCAGCAGGTAGAAGACCGGGCGTGGCACCAGGTGAACTCCACAACCGGCACTGCCCGGGCTTCATCGCCCAGCTCCCACAGCAGGTTCAGCGCGAGCGGCTGGGTCAGGCACACGACATCGAAGCGCGCCCCGCACGGGAACACCGTTAGATACGGCGGATGTTCCCACTGTTCCTGCGCCTGCCGGGGGCTGGGGTGGCAGGCGGCCAGCCATTGCTGCCCGTCCATGGACCGACGCTAACCCCGCCGCTCTACACGCGTCATACGAACGTGACAAGCCACCCCTCAACTTGCTGTATATGGCCGGGAATCGACGCGGAGCCCGCCTGCAGCCCCACGCCATTGAAGTGAAGGGCTGCCTGTATGTATTGACAGCCACTCGAATGCCGCGCACCTTTCTGCCCCGGGGTCCGGTTGGGTGCAGCATGAAAACTGCGCAAAAGAGTGATTCTGCGGAAGGTGTCGCCGTGGATGCATTCTTCAGTCGGACTGCTCCGATTCGCATGGGTGTCTGGTTTTTTACACCGCCAAGCCCCGATGCCGCGCCGGTGATGTCGCAACCTGGCGGACGCGTTGTTGACGTGCGGCACTCTGCCGGCCCGCTGCTCGAACTCCTGGCCCGGCTCACTGACTTGGAGAGTGCCTACGGCGAACGGTACGAGCGCCCTGCTGCTGTGCCGGCGGCGTGGGCACGGCGTGCATGACCTGCCTGGCCGCCACCGCCGGTCCTTCATCCCCAGCCCCGCCAGTGCCAAGGCGGAACCGGCCCGGCCGTCCACGCCATGGGGCCAGGCGGTGTCCGCTCTGGAACCGCCGGCCGTGTACTGGGATCCGACCGAGGAACTGGCCCACCTGCTGGGCGAGGCCATCGAGGAGACCCACGCGCTCTTGGACCCGCCAGAGCAGGTCGAGCCCATTCCGGATGCCGCAAACACATCCCCCGAACTCGCGGACCATGCTGGCAGTGGCGCCGACGGCGAAGAAGCCGCGGCCGGAGGCGTCAACGCCGCTGACCTCAGCCCCGTGCGGCAGGTTGGGTTACCTCGCCGGACTCGTCCGCGGCGCCGTCGCCCGCGCTACCGCCTGCCGGGAGGGCTGCTGCGGCTGACCAGCTTGCTGATCGCCGCAGCCGCAGCCGCTCTTGTCTGCGGTGTATGCATCCTCAGCGGCGTCGTCAGCTACCAGCCCCTGCGCGAAGTGGCCGTGCGCCACACGGACCCGTTCTCGACCGACGCCTGGCCGCTGCTGGTCTACGGGCCCTGGACCGTCGCCTCCCTGTCCGTGCTGAGAGCCGGCCTGCACCGGCGCCGCGCAGCCCACTCCTGGGCAGTGGTGCTGCTATCCTCACTCGTCGCGATGGCGCTGTGCATCACCCAGGCCGCACCCCATCCGCTGGACGCCGCCACCGCCGCCCTGCCCGCCGTTGCGGCCCTGGCCTGTTTCCACCAGCTCATGCGCCAGATCACCCTGAGCCGCCCCCCCGCCAGACCCGCTCGCGTCACCGCACCCGCTCCGTACCCCGGCAACGACGAGCTCCCAAGCCTCCGTGACATGACCAAGCTGTCGAACCGGGCCCTCGGACGAAGCAGTGGCGGGCCGGTCGGGGCAGGATGGCGGCGAAGTGCTCCGTCCGGAGCGCTCCTGGACGCCGAGTTCCCGCTGCCCGGATGTGGGCAGCTCCGGCTGATGTGAAGGACGCAGGTATGGCCAGCGGCACCGTGAAGTGGTTCAACAGTGAGAAGGGCTTCGGCTTCATCGAGCAGGACGGGGGAGGCCCGGACGTCTTCGCCCACTACTCCGCCATCTCCGGCAACGGCTACCGCGAGCTCCTCGAGGGCGAGAAGGTCACCTTCGACATCACGCAGGGCCAGAAGGGCCCCCAGGCCGACAACATCGTCCGCGCCGGGCAAGCCGCCCACTGACCGGGGCACGCACCCGGGGCACGCAGGCCAGGAAGCAGACCCCATCCGGCCCTGGCAAAGAGCGTTCCCGAAACGCCAACCGCGTGCTGCTTGCATCGTGACCGGGCAGCGTATGCGTCGTTGATGTGATGAACGGCGGGTGCACGCCGGCTCCGGCCGGCCCCGGTCCTCGAACCCCGGGGCCGGCCGGGCAACAGGCCCCAGGCCAGCTCGCGTGCGGAGGGCGGGCCGGGCATGGTACGTCTCCGGCCCGGCCCGCCGGGTGGAAGCGACGAGCCCGAGCGTGGAAAGGCTGCCGCGACGGCTCCAACATTCCGGCAGGACCCCCTTTGACGGCGAGCAGACGCGCCGCTGCGGTACGCCGTACGGCCCAGGCGCCAGGCTGGTGGTCCTGACGGACTCCGTCCCGCTCCTCCTGGAGCGGTGGCCGGCATCCCACAGCCCCCAAGGTGATGGGCGATTGACGGCCGCCGCCGGCGTGCGACACCGGCAGGCCGGTCCTGATCTGCGCCGCCAGGTAGCGGTGCTGCGGCAGCGGGCACTCGAAGGCGCCGGGCGGGCTCCGCACCCGTCCCAACGTCCATCTCACCGTCTGCGTAAAGTGCCGCATACTCGCCAAAGAATTAGATGCAACCCATTTTTCTGTCATGTTGAACACCGTGCGGGATTGTCTCGGCGGGCGTTCAGCCCATCGCATGAGGAAGCTCTTCTACCCGGAAACAGGTATGGATGCATGACTGCCGGAATTGATTACGACGCGCACGGGCACACCCTCTCCATCGCGGACGCGCTGCGTCACAGCCCGCACATTGCCGATGTCCGCCACGATGCCGCGAACCTGGATCCCGCGGTCCTGTTCACCACCCCGGCCGGGAGCGGCTTCGCCCTGACCCTGCGGGCCCCCGTCCTTGAGGAAGGGCCCGACAGGCCGACGCTGCCGGAGACTCTTGCCGCCGCGATCCTCAACCACGCCGGCTTCCGGGCCGCCACCCCTGACACGGCCGCGTGCGCCCTCACCGTGCAGGCGACGGGCGGCGCCATCTACCGGCTGGAGATCGAGCCCGCACCGGACGCCGATGCCGAGGACTTCCACTCCGAGCCGCGCGAGGAGATCGCCCTCGCCGCCGGCCGCCTCCTGCACGGCACGGCCAGCGCCCAGGAGCGTGCGGCAGCGGACCTGCTCAACTACGTGGCCAACACCTGGGACAAGCAGGACATCCCCATGCTCCAGCACGCCCACAACCTCGCCCGCACCCTGCTCGACTAGACGACGGCCGCTCAGGCTCCCGCTCTGCTCGCGCCCGCTTACGAGGCTCCCAAAGTCCGGCATGGCCGGCGCCCTGCAAGCCGTCGTCGCTTCCGGCACCAACCCGTACAACGAGAGCCACCACATGATCCAGGCCGCTCTTGCCTCCCTCATGCAGGCCGGTACGGCGACCGGCGCGATCCGTTCCGACGTCAGCCCGGCCGACATGGTCGCCGCACTCACCGGCCTCGCCCGCACCTCGGCCGAACCCGAACAGCGCGATCCGGCCTGACGCCTCATCGATCTCACTCTCGACGGACTGCGACCCCTGTCACCGAGGCCCGGCGACATTTGACAGGGGCCAACTCTCGCCGCTTTGCGGCTCGCGGATCTGGGCTGGTGAACCGAAGCGTTCCATCAGGACCAGCGCCTGGGCGACGGCGTTCGTACCAGCACTCCGGCTTTCGGGCAGAGGGTGGGCGGAGGCGTGGTCCGTCTCGGAGAGCACCTGTGACAACAAGTGTTGTCGAATTGGCCTCTTGGGATCTACAGTCTGGGCATGTTGGACGGGCGAGGGTTGCAGGCTGCGGATCAGGAGACGGATTCCGTCATTGAAGAGGCGGTGGCCCGGCTGGCCCTGCGGCTGACGCACGAAGATCCACACGTCCCCTCGCCGGCGGACGGCAGCGCAGCCGGACGGCCGCTGAACAGGCTCCGCTTGCTGCACCGGATCCAGCTGGCCGCCGAAAGGCTGCAGCAGGAGGCGGCCGCCGAGGCGGCCCGGGCGGGTGCCGGATACCCGCAGCTCGGTGCAGCCTGCGACATGACCCGCCAGGGCGCCCGCCGCCGCTGGCCCGGACTCTTCAACCACTCAGCTGAAAGACCCACGGAGAACCCAGTGATGACCACCCCCACCCGCCCCTTCGACGTCCTCCTGGTCGAAGACGATGTGGCAGACGCGATGCTGATCGAGGAGGCCCTCACCGCGCGCGGTGCCCGCAACCTCGTCCAGGTCACCGACGGGCTCGCCGCACTGGAACACCTGCGCACCCCAGGCACTCCGAGGCCTGACCTGATCGTGCTGGACCTCAACATGCCGCGCATGAACGGCCGCGAGCTGTTGAAGATTCTCAAGACCGACGACGAACTGCAGACCATTCCGGTGGTCGTCCTCACCACCTCCAACGCCCCCGACGACGTCAACGGCGCCTACAACAGCCACGCCAACGCTTATGTGACCAAGCCCGTCAACCTGGGCGAATTCGAGCAGGCTGTGCAGAGCATCGACACCTTCTACCTGGAAACTGCCTCCCGCCCGCGTCCCTGAACCACCGTCCCGGCGTCGACGGCGCGCTGTGCGGTCACCCAGCGCCGCCCGGCCACCCTGGCGGCGCTCGCCAGCCTGGCTGGGGTCGCCGGGCCGGAATCCCTGACTGCCGATCTGGCCGCCGGCCCTGCCTCGAGCTTGCAGGGCAGCCATATATCGAGCGCCGCATGGTGCTCACCGCCGTCCGGGCTTTTGGCGCGGGTGACGTTCCTGCCGACTGAGGAGCCCGATCATGGACCGTCCGGAGATACCGCCTGTCAGTGCGGCCGGCGTGGAGGAGATGCTGGAGCGCGCCGATGTCGGCATCTACGCAGTTGACGAGCGCGGGCACATCGCGTGGGTCAGTGACCGGGCGTTGGAGTTGTTGGGCCGCACGACAGAGCAGATGGTCGGCCATAGCGCCCACGACCTGCTGCACTGTGATGTCGGCGGGCAGCCCATTCCCCGTGAGCTGTGTGAGCGCAGCCGGAAACTGTCCGGGCCGGATGCCCTGATCTCCCGACATGCCTGGTTTCCTCATGCGGACGGCACGCTGATGGCCGTCCAGTGGTTCGCGCTGCCGTGCCCGCCGCAAGCGCCGGCCGTAGCCGCCCTGATCGTGTTCCAGCGGGCCCAGACTTCGCGGCATGGTGATGAACGACCTGCTTCCACGGCCCGAGACATCTCCGAGGGGGAGCGCTTGGAGTTGCTTGCCGACACCACCGCTCAGCTGATCTACAACCTCGATGTCCACGGGTCTTTGCGGCGGGTCGTGGCTCTCCTGCTGCCGCGCGTCGCGGACTGGGCCGTCATCGATCTGATCTCCGAAGACGGCGAAGTCGTCCGCTCTGTGGTGGTCTCCGCCAAGGACGGTGTCTTGCGCACCCATGAGGACCTGCAAGGCCCGATGCCGCCGATCCCCGCCACCTCGCCCATGCCGTTGGCGAGGGCCTTGCGCGGCGTGGCCGCCGCGCTGACCGGACCGGAGACGTATGCGAACCCGCCCGGCACCGGGCTCGCTGCTGAACAGGCGAAGCACTTCAAGGCGGCCGGCATCCAGACCGCGGCCATCGCCCCCATCCGTGGGCCCCACGAGATCCTCGGCGCCCTGACTCTGGGCCGTACCAGCCGCGAAGAGCCTTTCACGCCCTGCGACCTGGCGATGGTGGAAGACATCGCCCGGCGCATCGGTATCGCCCTGGAAAACGAGCGCCGCTACCAGCGCCAAGCTCAGGTCACCGAAACCATGCAGCGTTATCTGCTGCCACAACTGCCCGCGTTGACGGGCGCACAGATGACCACGCGCTACCTTCCCGCCTCCGACGCCTCACACGTGGGCGGCGACTGGTACGACGCGCTCACCCTGCCCAACCAGGACACCCTCCTGGCCATCGGCGACGTGGCCGGACACGACCTGAAGGCCGCCGCCGGCATGGCCCAGCTGCGCAACCTGCTCCGCGCCTACGCCTGGTCCCACAACCAGCCGCCCCACCACACCGTGCAGCTCGTGGACCAGGCCATGGGCCACGTCACCGACGTGCGGATGGCCACCCTCATCCTCGCCCAGCTCAAGCACGAAGCAGACGGACAGTGGAGCCTGCGCTGGACCAACGCAGGCCACCCGCCACCTCTGCTCGTAGACCACGACGGCCAGACCCGCTACCTCCAGGAGGGCAGCGGCATCCTGCTGGGGACAGCCTCCACCCGGCCACGCCCCGACGCCCGGATCACGCTGCCACAGGGATCCACCCTCGTCTTCTACACCGACGGACTGATCGAATCACGCCGCCACAGTTTCGATGCGGGACTCAAGCAGCTGCGCCAGCATGCCGCTTCCCTCGCTCACCGGCCGCTGGAGTCCTTCACCGACACGCTCCTGGAGCGCGCCCGGCCCCGTGACAATGACGACGACGTCGCCCTCCTCGCCGTCCGTATCCCCCTGCCGCATTCGGTTACGGCGCCAGGGCATGCAAACCAGTCGAAGGCCTGGTCCTCGGTGACGTAGGGGCGTGCCATGAGGATGCCCATGGCTTCGCCGATGTGGTGGCGGGTGGTGATGGCCTGTTCCATCTGGGCGTGGGTGCGGGCGCTGGCGAGGGCGACCGCGGCGTGGGAGGCCAGCAGCCAGGCGGCGGCCTCGCCGACGTCGGTGAAGGCGCCGGGCCGGCGGGAGTAGAAGTTGAGGGCGCCGTAGTCCTCGTCGTCGGTGAAGAGCGGAAAGCCCATCATGCTGCCGATTCCGAGACGGTGGGCCGGAGGGACGAAGTGGGGCCAGCGTGGCTCGTCGCCGAGGTCGCGGATGCGGTAGACCCGCTCGTCGTCGGTTCGCCGGGCGGCGTCGAAGCAGGGGCCCTCGCCCAGTTGGGCCTGAAGCCGGTCGTACTCCACCACCCGGTGCTCGGTCGGGGCCAGGGTGCGGGCTTGGTTGTTCTCCAGAAGGAGGATCCCGGCCGCATCGCAGCCCCCGACCAGGTCGTGGGCGGACTCGGTGATCTGAAGCTTCCCCGTGATCGTGGACACTCGATGGTTATGCCGCGAGGGTGTGTCGGTGCCGTTGCCGGGTCTCGGCCGGGGTGAGGTAGCCGAAGACTGCGGTTAACGCCGCGCTCGGACGGACGCCGCCCCATGCCCTCCGGGCAACACCATCCCGTCCGGACTCAGCGCCGATAACTGGCCGCTGAAGTACGGTTCGGCCTTCTCAGACGTTCGTGCCGGGTGCCGGGTGCCGGGTGCCGGGTGCCGGGTGCCGGGTGCCTACGAGTCGGCCAGTAGGCCGACTCCCGCCTGCTCTGCTCCGGGGCGCCCGGCCAAGGCACAAGAACGGGGTCAGGCAGGGAGCAGAGCGTTGCCGCTGCGCAGGATGGCTTGTTCGGTGGGGGTGGCGGTGGGGATCCATTCGGGGGCGAGAGCGGCGTAGGTGGTGACGTCGTGCCAGGCATTTTGGGTGTGGAACAGCTGGCGCAGGGTGGCTTCCGGGTGTAGTCCCGCGGCGAGCATCACGTCGCGCATCCGGGGGTGGTCGGCGCGGTGGCCGGCCCAGATGCGGTGTAGGCCCAAGGGGCCGAAGGCGTGGGCCATCAGCAGCCGGCCCGCCTCGTGGCCGTATCCGCGCACCGGGGCGTCGGGCAGCAGGACCAGGCTGGTGAGCATAGCGTTGCGGCCGTAGTCCTCCAGGAGCAGGCCCATGGTGCCGACCATCGCCTCCTCACCCGGTGCGCACACGGCGAGGGTGTGCTTGCGGCGCGGGTGGCTGAAGGGCTGGGCCAGGTGATGGGCGAAGGCGTCCTGGGCATGGCGGGCGTCCATGCGGTCGGTGCCGAGGTAGCGGGTGAGCAGTGGGTGGGTGTGGATGCGTTCGAAGGCGGCGAGGTCGGTGGCGCGCAGCTCGCGCAGCCACAGGTGTTCGCCGTGCAGTTCGGGCAGGTGGGTCACGGTGCGGCTCCGACCATGTCGCGGACCACATGGGTGCGGGGGCTGATCAGGGATTCGAGGTCGATGTAGTAGCGGCCAGAGGCGACCGGTTCGCCGAGCAGGATGCGCCGGGCGGTGTCGGTGACGAGAGCGCCGCCGAGTTGGACGCCGCTGGCCAGCTGCGGCCAGCTGGACAGGGTCGATCCGATACGTCCGAGCGCGTCGGTCATCGCGGGGCTCAGCCGGTCTGCGTCGCAGAGCTGCAGCAGCAGGGCGAGGAGGCCGGCCGCATCCAGGGCGCGCACGTCGCCGGCGGTGATGTCCCCGGCCCGGCCGTGAAAGAGCGGGCGGCCGGGCTCTTCATCGAAGCGTTCGACGTCCAGCATCCCGCGGTCGTTCATGTCCATCAGCACCGGGACGCGGCGGGCGCGGGCGAGCTCACGGGCGGCAACCTTCACCCAGACCGTGTCGCACTCTTCGATCAGCAGATCCAGCTCCTGACCGGCGGCGCCGAAGAAGGTTTCCACGTTGTCCTTGGTGATGCCACCCGGCCACAGCTCGATGTCGAGGTAGGGGTCGGTTTCGTACATCTGGCGGGCACACAAGACGGTCTTGGGCAGGCCCAGGTCGTGGACACCGGTCCGCAGCCGGTTGAGGTTGCTCAGCCCCAGGTGGTCGAAGTCCGCCAGACGGAACGCTCCTCCTACGCCCTCCATGGCGCAGGTGAGTGCAGCACTGTTGCCCACCGACAGGCCGATCACACCGATCCGGCAGCCCAGCAGACGCTGCTGCTGCCCAGTGGTGATCTTGTCGCGGTTGCGGTCGGTGCGCACCCGCCGGAACTCCGCCTGGGGCAGCACGTGCACCAGCCGCCCGGACCACGGGTACCACGCCCAAGTGCCGTAGCGGTGCCGGTCGGCGCGCGCACACAACTCCTCGACAGTCGCCCGAAGCCTGTCCCCGCTCAGTGCTTGCGCGGGGTGCAGGCAGCGCGCGAGCTCGGCGAGCTGGTCATCGATACGGTCGTGGGTTTCTCGTACGGCGCCCGAGGCGACGAGCGCGTCCAAGCGCACTCGGTCCTCGGCCTCGGCCAGACGCAGCAGGAGGGGCTGGAACACGTCCTGCTGCGCTGCAGTCTCAGTGCTGATCACGAAGCGGGAAAGTAGCAGCGCAGTGATCATGAAAAGGTTCTGCCTGGCTCACCATCGGGTGTCGAATCAATGAGCGGTTCCGCAGCCGTTCTCTCCGCCCTGAGCGCCTTGAGCAGTGTGCGTCACGCGCAATCCCAGACAGCTCGGAACTCGGGGCGCTACTCGGGGCGCTGGAGTGTGGGGCGCCGCCACCGGGCCGGCCGAAGAGCCGCCCGGCTCACACAGGCAATGGCCCGCGTCCGCGGCCGGATAGCGGAGCGGCACAAGGCGATGATCATTCATCCGAAAGCGCCCATGAGATGACTTGGCGGCCACCCGTATGCCGCACACCCTTCCCTGCTTCCGGCGAGTTGTTCGCGATATGACGACAGCAGGGCCAAACGCTTCCGCGCAGGCGTCACGGATGGATGCACCGGCCGGTGAAGCGGGTGTCATCCGGATGGGTGGCTGGGTCTACTCGCCGCCCGGCACGGGCGCGGCGCCCGCCGCCCTGCGCGCTCAGGCCGGCCAGCTGGTCGCGCTGCGGCGCACCGCGGGCCTGGTGCACGACCACCTCGCCCAGCTGGCGCGTATCGAGGCCGCCTACGCGGCCGCCGCCGGTCTCCAACGCGCCTCCCGCCCGCTCGTCGACGCCTACCTGCAAGATCACAGCCGTGTCTGACACACCAGCATCGGGCCGTCATCGCCGCCAGCCGTTCATCCCCAGCCCCGCTACGGCCAGCCCGGAACCACTCGGCTCCGCCTTCTCCCCGTCCTGGCACGAACCCCACAGGCTCCTGGACTTCGCGGCACCGCCATGGGACCCGGCCGAGGAACTCGCCTACCTGCTGAGCGAGGCCATCGACCAGGAAAGAGGCAGCAACCCCGCCCCTGATCCCGGCTACGACGTCAACGACGACGCCGACACTCTCGTCGACGCCGTCAACGACGACGCCGACACCCTCGTCGACGCCGCCCATACACCCCTCTTCGAACCTGCACCCGATCTCGTTCCCACCGATATGGCCGCACCCGCGCTCATGGCCGCCGCCGAGCTGAACGGTCTGCAGCCAGCCCCCAGGGCCCCCGTGGCCCGCCGACGGCGGGCACGCCGCCGCTCCCGCGCGCGAGGGCACAAACGATTCCCCGGCGGTGTGCTGCGCCTGGCGAGCCTGGCGATCGCCGTGATGGCTGCGGTCACCGTCTGCGCAGTCTGTGTCCTCAGCGGCCTGGTCAGCTATCACCCGCTGCGCCAGGTCGCCGTGGGTCGTGCCCCCGCCTACACGGTGGGGGCCTGGCCGTTGTTGATCTACGGACCCTGGGCGGTCGCCTCCCTCTCGGTTCTGCGCGCGGGGCTGCACCGGCGCCGGGCGGCTCATGCCTGGGCCGTGGTGGGGTTGTTCTCGCTGGTGGCGATGGTGCTGTGTATCGCCCAGGCTGCCCCCCACCCGCTTGATGCGGGGGCTGCGGCGCTGCCGGGGCTGGCGGCGCTGGTCTGTTTCCAGCAGCTGATGCGGCAGATCACGCTGGGCCGCCCGCCCCGCCGGGCCCACCCACGCCACCGCATCCGCCGCCCGACTGCCAAGACCCGCCCACCGAGCGGGTCTTGGCGCTAGACAACGCGGAGCAAGGTGCCGTCGACGAGGCCGGCGGCTTACTCAGCGAAGGCTCGGAGGGTGGGGCACGATAGCGGCGAAGTGCTCCGCCCGGAGCCCTTTTTGGATGCTGGGTTCCCGCTGCCCGGATGTGGGCGGTCTCGGCTGAGGTGAAGGATGCAAGGTATGGCCAGCGGCACCGTGAAGTGGTTCAACAGCGACAAGGGCTTCGGTTTCATCGAGCAGGACGGCGGAGGCCCGGACGTCTTCGCTCACTACTCCGCCATCTCCGGCAACGGTTACCGCGAGCTCCTCGACGGTGAGAAGGTCACCTTCGACATCACCCAGGGGCAGAAGGGCCCCCAGGCCGACAACATCGTCCGCGCTGGGCAAGCCGGTTACTGACCGAGTAAGCACCCCGCGTCCCTCCCATTTATCCGGCCAGCGAGGCCCGGTGCGCTGCCAAGCGTGCCAGGTGGGGCGTGAGCGGACCGTCTATGTGCCGTTGATGTAATGAACGGCGGGTGCACTCCGCCTCCGGCCGGCCCCTGGCCCTCGAACCCCGGGAGCCGGCCGGACGGCACTGTCTTCGGGCCCGTCACCGCCTCGCGCAACAGGGTGGGGCCATCAGCATCACAAAACCGTCCTCTTGCACCGGCGCACCTTTAACTCAGGGCCGAGCATCCGGATCCCGCAGTTCCCGCCTCGCCCCCCGGCCCGCTGCCCCATCGCCCAACGGCTGGCTTCTGTCGGCATTTGAGTACGGGTGAAGCCGCCTGGCGGCTGCTCCCGCCCCCCTACGATGCGATGGTGCGGAACACGAAGGCCTTCAAAGAAGCCGTTGCCCAGACCCTGGCTGAGCTGGCGCGCCTGGGGGTGACCCTTGCGCCGGCGACCGTGGAGGACACCATCGTGAAGAACATGACCATGGTGGCAGAGCGGCTCGGTATCCAGGTGCGCTCGGCCTGGCGCTACTTCGACGCGGCCGCCATGGCCGAAGGCCTCGCCCGCAGCCGGTCTTCCTTCGAGGAGAGCAGCAGCGAGATGGACGTGGGGCAGGCCCCGATGCCGCCGATTGACAACCCCGAGCTCGCCCTGGTCCTTGCCGGCGTGCCGGACTCCCTCGCGCAGACCGGCGGCGACCTGTACGCGGTCATCATCAACGTCGCCGTCAACGCCTGGATGGCCGGCCACATCCACGGCGAGGACGGCTGCACCGGATGCGAGGGCAGCCGCGGCCCGGCCGGTCACGACTGGCAAGCCAGGATGCGCACCGTCACCGAGCTGCAGCCGGACATCACCAAGTGGTTCGACCGCGACGTGTGGACCCGCGCCGTCAACGATGCGGGTTACGCCGTCACCCGCCGATGACCCTTCGAACGCCCACGATGGTGCGAGCAGGGCGGGTAGTTGAGCCGGCCCTCTGGTGGCCGGTCGTGGTCCGGCCGTGACTGGAGGAGGCCGGACCACGACCGATTAGCCGTGACGGTGCGAGGGTGAGTCGGCTGCCACGACGCATCCAAGGCTGCTGCACACGCGGCGTCCGCCCGGGCAGGCACGCCGACGCGTCGAAGGCGCCCCACCCAAAAGCAGGGCCTGCACCATGCACGCGAAGGCTGCGGGAGGCGCCCCGTCGCCGTTGAGCCCAGGTGACCCCGCCCGCACGGGGGCCCCGTGCAGCCTGGAGCGTCCTCGCCCGTGAGGGCCCGGTGTGGGGTCAGCCGCCGCGTCCGGGTCGGGTGTGGCGGGCGCCCCAGAAGACGGTGCGGGCGGAGCGGACGCGTGCCGCTTGCCGTTCCTTGTCGCACGCACGCCGGTAGGCGCTCTGCAGGTTGTCGGCGGTGGCGAGGTGGCCGCTGCCGTCGGGGGCGGTGCGCCACATCCGGGAGTGATGCCGCACGCCGCTGGTCTGTGCCTGGGGTGAAGGCGCGGGAAGGACGTCTCCGGCCGTGAGCACGGCGGCTTCCTCGTCCAGCGGCTGCAGGTATGCGGTGATACCGACCTCGGCCAGCAGGTAGAAGACGGGGCGCCGCGCCAGGTGGTACTCCAGCACCGGCACCGACAACGCCTCGTCACCCAGCTCCCACAGCAGATTCAGGGCAAGCGGCTGTGGCAGGCAGACGACATCGAAATGCGCCCCGCACGGAAACACCGCCAGATACGGCGGCTGTTCCCACTCCTGCTGGGCCTGCCGTGGGTCGGGGTGGCAGGCGGCCAGCCACTGCTGCCCGTCCATGAACCGACGGTAACCGCGCCGCTCTACACGCGTCATGCGAACGGGTCCGATCACGGGTCAACTGCGCGTTTATGGCTGGGAATCGACGGGGGCCCGGCTCCGCCTTCACGGGGATACGTTGCAGGCGGAGCCGGCCCGGCCGCGCGAAGCGGCAGCACCATCATCTCCGGACCGGGTGATCGGTGACAACGCCTCAGTGATTCGCTGAGCAGGCCTCGCTGCGGGCGGTGGCCATGTTCGACGCGGCTCAGCAGTTTTTCAGGGATGGCGAGGGCGCCTGGTATGTGGCCGTGCGTATCCGGGCGGCCGTCTACGCCCGCCCGGCAGCGGTGAGCCAGGCCGGACAGCCCGCAGCAGGACTGGTTCCCCCCGGGGGGCAGGCGAGAGCGGCTTGCACGCTCGGGTACACGCCGATGATCGTGTCGAGACCGGCTATGTGCAGGACGCGAGCCGTGCGGAGGTCAGCCCACCGCGTGGAGGGACCCGCGACGCTTGGCGGCCGCCTTTTTCTTCGCGGCAGCGGCGACTGCGCGCTTCTCCCGCTGCTTGGCGAGCTAGTCCTGGTAGTCGGCAACGGCCTGGTGGTAGTTCGACAGGTAGTTGCGGTTGTCCAGCCGGTCGGCTTTCGGCATGGCGTTCAAGGCCGCCTGGGCGTCCGCGGGCGAGGCGTGACCGGCGAGCATAGGGTTGATCTGGTAGACGCCGTTGCGGATCTTCCGTACCAGCCGCGCGAGCTCGAGGCTGCGCAGCGCGGCGTTGATGCTCGGCCGGCTCAGGCCCAGAAGTGTCCCCAGGGTCGCCTGGTCCATCGCGATCTGTCCCCCGGGCTCGCTGAGAGCACGAAGTTTCAGAAGTGCACGGTAGGAGGCCGGGGGGAGGTCCAGGTCGGCAAGCAGACTGTCGGCGTTGGTCGCCGTCCATTTCAGAGTGCTCACTGGGCATCCCCTTCCTCAAGACGCTGCGTCCTGGCGAGCCTACGCGCAGCGCGTTGTCCAGCGCGTTCCTTGCGGACCTTCTCGATCTCGGTGCGCATGCGGTCCAGTGAGGGGAAGCGCACGAGTTCCGGCAGCGATTCGTCCTTGCGGATCTCGGCGATCCGCTGGTCCTGGTTCACCTGTACCCACTCGTGATCCGCGTCCTCCGTGCCGGGGATGAACTCGGCGACCCGGTAGGAGTAGGGCGGATTGAACTGATAGACACCGCGGCGCACCTTGAACACGATGCCGTGCTTCATGATCTCCTGCAGTGCCTCGTTGATCTTCGCCCGGGGCACGATCAGCACCGTGGCTATCTCCTCCTGCGTCAGGCGGACCACTCCGCCCGCCTTCTGACAGGCGATCAGCAGCAAGATCAACCGCAGAGGCAGGCCGGATACGGCACGGCGCTCCTGTACGTCGTCCAGGGCGCGCCCGATCTGGCGCTCAACGGAGTTGACGCGGCTCGGCGGCGTCGCCCGCGGGCCTCCCGGAAGTACTGCGCGATCACGAAGAAGAACTCCAGCGAGTCGAAGGAGAAGGCCTTGGGGCGCTCGGGAGTGTCGAAGGAATCGACGAGCGCGATCGCGTCCCGCTTGAACTCCTCGGTGTACCGCTTCGTGTATCTGCTTGCCACCTGCTGCTACTTCCTCTGGAACCTCAAGATCCCAGTCTCCAGGTGTCCACGATCAAGGGGAAGCTTCAATGACCACTGACCCCTTGGAATCGATCATCTAGGGGCGGCGGGCCAACAAGTGGGCGTCGAGGAAGCCCCGCTCGGAGGCCGGGTCGTGGAGCAGCCGGGTGAACGTGACGAGCCCGGCTCCGGTCGGCAACTCGGCGAACCGGTCCACCTCCGCAGCCTGAGTCTTGGCCTGGCAGGCAGGATCACGGGAGGCGCCATGCTCTAGCCGGCCTGCCGCCCCGATCCTGACGCTATTGATTAGTTACTTGACTGTTTAATACTTCAGTGTCACAGTGGTGGGCATGTCCAAGACCCCCACCTCTCACACCTGCGGTTCCGAGCGCCCCCTCACATGGCACGCCACCTGGGGCCAGGCGCTGCCGGACGTCTGCGCCGACGGCGAATGGTTCGCCGATGTCACTCTCCGGTCGCATCTGCGCGTCGGTATCGGTGGCGAACAGGTCCGTCTGCAGTTCAGCAACCAGTTCGGGGACCACTCGGTGTGCATCGGCCGCAGTGCCGTCTCCGCCGGCGGCCGTACGGTCGCCGCCACGTTCGGCGGACGCAATGATGTGACGATTCCGGTCGGCGCAACGGTGACGACGGACCCGGTCGAGCTGCCGGTCGGGTCTCACGCAGCGGTGAACGTCGACTTCTACCTGCCCGAGCGGACGCTCTTCCCACCGCTGTTCGCCAGCGCCAGTGACTTCACCTGCCAGGTGTCCGAGCCGGGTGATCATGTCGGCGTCGCCCAGTTCCCGGCCGTCACCGCCCCACCGTTTCCCATGCCCGACGACGTCAATATCGCCGTACACGAAAGCGGACCGTTTCTGCGCACCGTCGAGGTCGCGTGCCGTGCTCCGCATGAGGTCGTCGTGTGTGTGGGCGACTCGATCACCGCGATGGGCTGGCCCGAGATCTCTGCGGGTCTGCTGCCCGAAGGTTCCGGTCTCTCGGTCGTCAACCGCGGCATCCCCGGCAACAGGCTCCGCCTCGACGCGGGGCCCGCGAATCTGTCCAACGGCCGCTCCGGCCTGAGCCGGTTCAACGACGACGTGCTTGGTACCGCCGGAGCCGCCCAGGTCATCGTGGCCCTGGGGACCAACGACCTGGGCCTGCCTGGCGAGTTTGAGCCCATTGAGGAGCTGCCCACCGCGGCGGAGCTGATCACAGGCTACGAAACCCTCCTGGACCAGGCCCGTGCCGCAGGTATCAGGGTCCGCATCGCCACCATCACCGCCAGGGCCGGATCGGACAACTACGACGACAGGCGCGAGCAGATCCGTAGCGCCGTCAACGAATGGATCCGCGCTCTCGGCCCCGGCATCGCCATCGACTTCGACGAGGCGCTCCGCTCCCAGGCGTCGCCGCTGCAGCTCGACCAGCGTTACGACAGCGGCGACCACCTCCATCCCAGTGACGCCGGGCAGGAGCAGCTGGCCCGCACGGCCGTCGCCGCGCTGTCGGCCGCAACCTCGCCACAGGGGCCGGCGGCGCTCTGAACCTCTGACCGTCACACCCCTGGGTCCCGACCACGACCCGTCTGACAGCACCAACCCCACGCAACATCAAGGAGCACGACATCATGCCGACCGACTGCCAGCAGGCAGACCGTGACCGTGCCGTGGTGGCAGGTTTCTACGCCGCGATGACCCGCGCCGACCAGCAGGGTGGGTTCACCCCCGGGGATCTCGCCACGGTCGTCGACTTCTTCGAGAACGAGCAGGAGATCGAGATCAACATCGGTGCCCCCGTCGGAGGTGTCTTCCGGGGGCCCGACGACATCGCCCTCGGCCGTCACCGGATGCACGAGCTGTGCGGGTTCACCCACCGCGACCACGCGCAGGACGAGAACCTCGCCGACGGCCAGGGCCGTGTGGTGTGCATCGGGGTCAACCACGGCAAGGACGTGGCCGGGAACCCGTGGTCGATGACCACGATCGAGCTCGTCGACGTGGAGGACGGGAAGGTCATCCGCAAGCGTGTGTTCTTCCAGGACCCCGAATACCTGCGCCAGATCGCCCTGGAGCGTGAAGCCCTCCTCAAGGAGCAGCTCGTCGAGAAGTATTGGCGGACCGACAACCCGCTGATCGCGCTGCGCAAGGAAGGAACCATGTCGACCGGCTGACCGACGCCCGCCCGGCCGGGCATCGGATACTGGCTCGGCTGGTCCGGCGACGGTGCGACACCGACGCGATCGGGGCCGGCACCCCAAGGGGTCGGCTTGTGCACGTACCGCTGGGTCCCGGCGGCACCCGCGGACAAACAGTTAAGTGCTGCACTGTTAAGCCGTAGGATGGCAGGCATGGATGAACAGAGGGGCGCCCGGAACCGAAGCTTCGAGCTGTTCCATTCGATTCTGTGGACCCACCGCAAAGCGGCGGAGACGTGGGTCCGGGCCCGGGGCCTCACCCACGAACAGGCCATGGTGATCGGATATCTCGAACAGCGGCCGGGGGCGATCCAGCGCGACATCGCCGAGATGAGCCGCACGACTCCAGCCAACATCTCGCTGATGCTGAAAGGGCTGGAACGTCGTGGGTTTATCGAGCGCAGGGTTGAGGACGGCAACGAGCGTCAAAAACGCGTATACGCCACACCTGCGGGCATCGAGCTGATCACCGGACTCAACGCGGCGCTGGCCGAAGTCGACGAGACGATCTTCTCCCCGCTGACCGACGCCGAAAAAGGCACCCTCGAAGCATTGCTCAACAAGATCAACGACCGGCTGCCGCAGTCTCCCCAGCCACCGGGAACGGCCTGAGGCACCTGTTCAACCAGTGGGCGCCGATCAACGTCACCGACGTGGTGCAGGGCAAGTACGACTGCAAGTTCGTTCCTTCGCCAGCGGCTCCGCCGTGGTGCCGATCAGGCGGAGTTCCCTCTGCCATCTGGGCAGAAAGCAATGGCAGCCCGAGTGTGCCCTGGTGGTCGGCTACCGGAAAGTGAATCGCCCCGGGTTTGATGGAGATCATCAAGACCCGGAAGGATGCCGATTATGGCTGCTTCCCGTAAGTACCACGACGAACTGCGCGAACGCGCGACGCGTTTAGCCGTCGAGGCCCGCAAGGACCCGGCCGGTCGGGCCGGAGCGATCAAGCGCATCGCTGACCAGTTGGACGTGCACCCCGAGGCCCTGCGGGGGTGGGTGAAGCGGGCCGAGATCGACGAGGGCACCGTCGCCGGGACCACCAGTGCGGAGGCCGCCCGGATCGCGGAGCTGGAGCGGGAGGTGAAGGAACTGCGGCGGGCGAACGCCATACTGAAGTCCGCCTCGGCTTTCTTCGCCGCGGAGCTGGACCGTCCACTGCGCTGAAGGTTGCCTACATCGACCAGTACAAGGAGACGTTCGGCGTCCAGCCGATCTGCGACGTCCTCGCCGAGACGGACGCGCCGATCGCGCCGAGCACCTACTACGCCGCCCATTCCCGCCCGCCGACCCGGACAGCACTGTCATGGTGACAGCCGGTACGCCAGCCAGGGCTGGGACCAGATCCCCCACATTGCGCCTGGTTGTGGTGTGCGGGTGAGACGCGCTCCTGATCGCCGGTGACATGCTCCCCGTTGGGCTCTGGACCGGACTGCCGTGACTGGAACAGGCCGGGCCAGCACCGGTTGCCGTGCCAGGCGCAGGGGTGATCCAGCTGGCACAGCGCATCCAAAGCTGCTGTACGAGGGGCGCTGTTGCGTTCAGGCGCGCCGCTGCAGCAGGATGCTTGCCCGCGGGCGGCCGTAGGGGTCACGCGGGGCCGTGTGCGTGTGGTGTCCGGGTGCGGCGCCTGCCAGGGGATTTCCTTACCCCATGGTTGGGTCAGGTGGTGTCGGCTCCGGCGGAGGTGTGGCGCTGGGTGTGCGGGCCGTGCCAGTCCAGGCAGATGACGGCGGCGTCGTCTTTGAGGTGTCCTTGGCTGGCGTCGGTGACGGCGGCGGTGAGGATGCGGACGACTTCGCGGGGGTGTTCGCTGGCGGTGGCACGGAGCAGGCCGGGCAGGTCGACGGTTTCGGCGTCCCGCTCTCGCATTCCGTCGGTGTAGAACAGGAGCCGGTCGCCGGGGCGGCAGTCGATGTCCTGAACCCGGTAGGGCCTGGGCGGGTAGACGCCGAAGGGCAGGTTCACGGCGAGATTGACTTGGGTGGCGGCGCCGGCGCGCAGGCGCCAGGGCCAGGGGTGGCCGGCGTTGACGAGCTGGGCGCCGCTCCCGTCCAGGGCGATGCGGACCAGCTGCCCGGTGGCGAAGGTCTGTGTGCCGTGGTCCAGGAGGGCCTGTCCGGTCCTGTCGGCCTGCTCGGCCAGGCTCGCGCCGGAGCGGCGGGCGCCGCGGGAGGCGTTGACGGCGATGGTGGCCAGCAGGGCGGAGTTCATGTCGTGGCCGACCGCGTCGGTCAGTGACAGGTGCAGGGTGTCGTGGCTGAGCGCGTAGTCGTAGGTGTCCCCGGCCACGGTCCGGGCCGGGACGAGTGCGCAGGCGAGGGTGAACTCGGCTGCCTCGAAGGCGGAGGCGGTGGGCAGGAGCCCGTGCTGAATCTCGGCGGCCAAAGACAGCGGGGCGGTGCGCTGGCCCCAGTGGTAGAGGTCGGTGAAGCGGCGGTCGGTGACCACGATGTAGGCCAGCGCGTGCGCGGCCTGCTCCACCTGCTCGAGGATGTCCGGGCTGGCCTCAGGCAGGAACAGCTCCAGCACACCGATGGCATCGCCCCGGTTGGTGACCGGGGTTAGCACGCGCCGCCCGGGGCGGCCGTCAGCCGCCTGGAGCAGCTTCTGGCTGCGCAGGACCTCGTCGTAGATGCTGCCGGCCAGCGGGATCTGTTCAGCGCTGGGGGCCAGGCCCCGCTGGCTGTCGGCCTCCTCGCTGACCCGTACCAGTTTCCGCCCGGCCACGTCCGTGAACAGGAAGGACACGTACTGTGCGCCGAAACGCTTGCGCAGGTGGCGGGCCACGACATCGACGGAGGCCACCGGCGAGGCGTCCTCCGCCGCGGCCAGCACCTGCACCAGCCCGAACGGGTCTTCGCCCTTCGTCACGTTGTCCTCCTCCGGTTCCAGCACTCCTTCCCGCAAGCCCCTCTGGCATCACACAGCACTCTGCTACCGCACGCACGGTGCGTGAGCGGACTCGGATCGTGAAGGCCCTTGCCAGGGCCGCTACAGCGCCGAGGGCCGGCGCCGTAGACACCAGATGCGCACGCAGACGCCCACTGGAACGATTTCGTCGCTTTGGGTGCAGAGGTGCTGTGCGCGGGCGCCGCGCAGGCTCGTCGCCGGGGCGTTCCCATCTCTGGTCGACTGGGTGGCTCCTCGGTGCCTTCCGGCATCAAGCAGCCATTAAGCGGTCAGGCCGTGTGGTGGGTGCAGGTCGAGGGAGGCGGTGACCCGCTTGCCGACGGAGTCCGGGTAAACGGTCAGGGTGCGGGTGAGCAGGGTCACGATTTCGAGCCCGTGCTGGCCGATGCGCTGGGGGTTGGTGTCGTGGACGGCGAGACGGTGCGGGGCGCTGTCCCACACCTCGATCCACACGGTCGCGTCCTGGATCCGCATCTGCAGCCGCGCCGGGCCAGGCGCGTACTTGATCGCGTTGGTCACCAGCTCGCTGACGACCAGCTGGACGTTTTCCACAATCCGGTCCGCAACAGGGAGCCGGTACTGCTCGCGAGCCCGGCGCAGGAAGCCGGCTGCGCTGGCGCGCGCCCGGGCGATACAGCCGGCGTCGCCGTCAAGGTCGACGGATATCTCGAAGAGGCGGGGGCCGCCATCGGGGGATGAATCCGGCTCGAAGTCTTCCGGCATTCACGCTCCCGCAGTTATGCACTCTGGATCCCGGACAGTCATACCGGTGGTCCGGTCACAGTACCCCGCACCCTGCACGCCCACGCCCCGGACTGCATAGGATGCATGCCACTCGGTTCCCTTTCCGCGGGAATGACAGGCAAGGGTTGAGGAACACAGTGTCAGAGCTTCACGAAACACCGGCCGGGGCGCCCGCGCGGCTCTCCATCACCCGCGACACCACTGCCGGCATAGAGGTCCTCACCGCGGCCGGGGAGATCGATGCCTCTTCCATCCCCGCCCTGAGCGCGGCCCTGAGCGCCGCCAATGATGGTGCAGCGGAAAAGCCGCGCACGGTCCTGGACCTCGGCGCGGTCACTTTCATGGACTCCACCGGCATCAACGCGCTGCTTACCGCGCACCGGGCCGCAGCCGAGGCAGGCGGCTGGCTGCGGCTGGCCGCCCTGAACGGGCCGGTCCAGCGCGTGGTGGAACTGATCGGCGTCAACCATGTGCTGTCCTGCCACCCGAGCGTGGCACAGGCTTTGAATCCCTGAGAAAAGCGCCGCCGTGGGTGCAGGGAAGAACCTCCTGACATCAGGGAAGGTGACGGGAGGTTCTGCGTGGGCACCCGTGGCGGATGAGCGTTGCACGGGTGGTACGGGCGGTGGAGCGTGCCGCGCAGGGGGACGAAGCAGGTCTGCCCAGCAGGCTGTGCCGTGCCCTGTGTGAGGGCCTGGACGTGGCCGGGGCATCGATGTCTCTGCTGACGCACACGGAGGCCCGCCAGGTGCTGGGCGCCAGCGGAAGGGAGGCGCTGCGGCTGGAGGAACTGCAGTTCGAGACCGGCCAGGGCCGTGCATGGCGGCCTCCGCATCGGGAAGTCCGGTGGTGTGCCTGGACCCTGCCGAGTACCTGACCTTGTGGCCCATTTTCGGCTCCCGCCTACGCGAAGAACTGCCGCGCGTCGCGCTCCTGCTGGCTCTGCCCCTTACTCCTGCGGGGGCCGGACAGCCGATCGGCGCCATCGATCTGGTGCGCCACACTCCCTGGGAGCACGGCGAGGAACCGCTTGCTGGCGCTACCGCCGCTGCCCGAGCGATCGCGGACATTCTGCTGTGGCGCGCCCTGCACCACTTCGGCGGTCTACAGCCTCTCCCGTGGCAGCCGGCCGACCTGGTCGACGCGCACTGGTGCAGTGCCCAGCGGGCCGCCGGCCTGCTGGCCGCCCGCCACGACATCCCCGTCCCCGACGCCCTGGCCCTGCTGCGTGCCCGGGCGTTCGCCACCGGACGCCCGTTGCCACAGGTGTGCAGCGACCTCCTGAACAGCCCGGAACAGTGAACAGCGCGGGCAGGGCGCGTCACCTGACGGCCGCACGCCGCTGGCTGCTCTGGGCGGATGCGCCCGCCTCGTACACACCGCATCGCCTGTGAACGTAGCCCGGACGACCCCTGCCCCCTGCGTCCGCTGGCTGCCTTACCCGCCGCGATGCGGGGCCCGGCCCCAGAATTAGCGGACGAGGCCAGCGTTCCGTGATCTTGGATCTTCTCTGTGCCATCCCTGGCCGTAACTTCCGCCCCACTGAACGGCGTTGTACTCATAGGCGCCACGTTCCGGCGGCGGAAGAGCGGCCGCGTGACTGATCAGCGCACACCGGGGAAGCCGGGCAGGATGCAGGGGGCTGCAGCCAGGCTCGATCAGGCAAACCAGTAGAGGCGGACGCATGACCACCGTGACAGCATCCACCACCACGTGCACGACCGGCCCTGCCCCGCATCTGATCGACCGCGCTTACGCGGACCCGGCGTCGATCGCGCCGAGGGATGCGCGGGAGGTCGGCCGGCACTTCTTCGACCGGCTCACCGAGCTCGAAGAGGGGACTGCCGAACACGCCTATGTGCGCAATGTGCTGATCGAGATGAACCTCTCCTTGGTGCAGTACGCAGCCTCCCGGTTCAAGCACCGGGGTCAGCAGGAAATGGAGGACATCGTCCAGGTCGGCATGATCGGACTGATCAAGGCCATCGACCGGTTCGAGCTCACCCGCGGCATAGAGTTCACCTCCTTCGCCATCCCGTACATCACCGGCGAGATCAAGCGCTTCTTCCGCGACACCTCCTGGGCCGTCCATGTCCCGCGCCGCCTGCAGGAAGCCCGCCTGGAGCTGTCCCGGGCGACCGAGGAACTCCGCAGCCGCCTGGGCCGCTCACCCTCCACCGCCGAACTCGCCGAACTCATGCAGCTCGATGCCGCCGAGGTCGCCGAAGCCCAGAAAGCCTCCAACGGCTACAACAGCGTCTCCCTGGACGCCGCCGTCTCCGGCCACGACGACGAATCCGACACCCTGCTCGCCGACTTCATCGGCATGGACGAGGAACGCTTCGACCTCGTCGACAACTTCCACTCCCTGGCCCCCCTCATCGCCGGCCTCGACGAACGCGACCGCACCCTGATCCACCTCCGCTTCGTCGAGGAACAGACCCAGCAGCAGATCGCCGACCACCTGGGCTGCTCCCAGATGCACGTCTCCCGCCTCATCACCCGCGTCCTCACCCGGCTGCGCACCGGCCTCATGACCTCGCGTTGACCGAGGCCCCCAAGCGGCCCACCATCTCCTGCCCTGCATCGGCCAGCAAGCAAGGCACACGTGATCCCAGCAGCTTCACCACACCCAGCCCTGGCCGGGCCCGCTGGCGATGGCCACCGGTGGGTCTTCCATCGCCCGGCGGGCGGTTCTACTCTCAAGCGGGGCCCGCCCCCTGTGACGCGCCCGTTGTCTGCCCTCCCGGCCCTCGAGGACACCACCCCTGACACTCCTGTCTGTGGCTGATGCCTGCCGGGGCTGCGCGCCGACCTCCTGCGGCCCCGGCTCCCGTCCCCTTCCCGGCGATCACGCCCGCAGGCCGCCGGGAAGGGGACACCCCGCGCGGTGAGCGGGAAGGGGAGCTGCTCGCCGCGCGTACCGTGACCGCCCGCTCCCTTGCCGAAGTACTCGCGGGCGGGCGGCCACGCCTTTGAGTCGGTCGGCTGCACCGGCTCCACGAAGAGTTCGTTCCGTTCCGGTCCTCTGCCACGGTAGCCCCGGGATGCGGGATGAGCGCGCATCGTGCACGGCAAGGGCGGGCCACGTGCTGGGTGCTACCGGACGCATCAGTGGTAGCTGCAACAACTACGCTCGCTGCTAACGATGTTGGCCATAGCCCCGAGAATGCGGGCTGGTACAGACGGCGGAGATCTCCTGCTCTTTGCGGGCGTAGTTAATGTGGTCGGTTGCAGCACTGGCATATGCGCCGGTGCGCAGTGAAGACTGTCGGAGCCGGAGGCAATACCGGTGCCGCGTACAGGTTCATCGGCGAATCTGCGCCCGGCGAGGGGCCCGGACCCCGCTCCTCACCCCACCCTCCCCGTCTGCCAAAATGACCGCTGGCCGGGCATGGGATCGCAGGTGGTTTGTCTGAATGCTGGCCGGGGGTAGGCGCCAGGGAGCAGGAGGCCGGTGGGAGAATGAACACCGCTGCCCCTCCCGTGACCCCGGAGGCACACCATGACGGCTACAGCAGAACCGGCCGCCGGCCGGGAGCAGGAGGCGCCGCCCACGCGTGCGGCGCTCGAGAGGGAGATCGCCCAGCTGAGAGAGGCGGTCGTCTCCCACGCGGACGTCGACCAGGCGATCGGTGTCATCGTCGCCCGCGCCCACCTCCCGCCCGAGCAGGCATGGAAGGTGCTGGTGGAGATCTCGCAGCGCACCAACACCAAACTGAGGCAGGTAGCCACCCTCATCGTCCGCTGGGGACACACCGGCATCCTGCCCGGCCCCCTCCACCGCGAGCTCACCCACCACCTCGGTCTGATCCCTCCCCCAGACGATCACCCGGCATCGCCCCGGAGCTGACCACAACCGCACACCCCCGCACGGGCCAGGCTGGTACAACAGGGCCGTGACCGACACCAACGAACCGCCGCCCGGAGCCCAACTGGCCACCGTCGGCACACGTAGCGAGGGCGGGGTGTCGGTGATCTCCGTCCGGGGGGAGGTCGACTACGAAACCAACCGCCCCCTGCGCCAGGCACTCGATGAGGCCGGTACGGCTCCCGTACCGAACATCGTCCTCGACCTGAGCGCCGTGACCTTCCTGGACTCCACCAGCCTCAACCTGTTCCTGATCGCCCGCCGTCACGCCACCGAAGCCGGCGGCTGGCTGCGCCTGGCCGCTCCGAGCGCCCCGGTTCAGCGCCTGCTCAGCATCGTCGGTGTCGACACCGTCATCGGCGTCTATCCCACAACGGCGGCCGCCCTCGCCTGAGTACGGGCACTACCCGGCATACGCCGAGCGCGCACTACGCCCCTTCACGCATCCCCGCCCACCTAAAGTGAACCCCCCGCGCTTTTCCGCTCCTCACGTGCCCTTGGATGCACGGGCACTACAGGAAGCAGCCCCAGGCGCGCGGTGTGTGCCTTCGGCCATTCTTGTTGCGTTGCCGTGTGGTGGCGTGCGTGGTGGTGTTGGCGCGTCGGCCTCTTTTCGAGCAGTTGCGTACAGGCTCCGGGGGCGCGCAAGTGGAGGAAGCGGCGGGCCGGGGTCTGGCCGGGATGCGATGGCATATGCGCGAAAGCTTTGCCCAAGGCTTGGTGAACCGGTTACGTTGCGCGTCATGTCGGTTACCCGCAAGCGGCCGACGGGGGAGCGGTCCGCCGCCGAACTGAACGCGCGGATCCGCCTGCTGATGATCCGCAGTGGTGGTTTCCTCAGCGATGAACAGCGCAAGGAGTACGCCCAGTTGCTGACGGCCTGGTCGGAGGCGGTACGCCGCACCTGACAACCGCGCCTGGCGTCGTGCTCAGGCCGCGGATGGCAACGTCCCGCGTCTGGCCGCTGATGGGAGCCGGTCTGCTGGCGCGTCGGCCGCGGCTTCCGCGTTCGCGGCCCGGCAAGCGGGTCGGATGAAGGCACCCCAGCCGCTGCTTCCCCACTCCCGTCGACGACCAGCACCAGGGTCACCCACGGGGCCAACGGCACTACCCCCACCCGAAGCAACTTCAGCACAAAACTGCAGCTCAGGCCACGGGCGAGGGCGCACCAGTGACGTCGACAACCCCTCTCGCGCCCCCACCGGCCACCAGGCGAGCAGTCAAAGGAGGAGGGGAGGGCAGGGCAGGACTGGGCGGGTGGCCGGCGGGCACGCGCTCGGGGTTCGATGCGGGCCGCGGGGGCGGTCTCTGGTTGCGCGTCGGCGCCGCCTCCGCGCCCGACGCGGCCCGGCAGAGCGGGCCGGGCAGGGCCAGGCGGGAGAAGGCCCGGCGCGCGCGGCCGTGACGGCGTCTGGACGCGCTCCAGCGCCTCCGTCCCTGCACAAGATCCGTCACGCTATCTGTACTGCTATCTGTACAGAGATCAGTACAAAGATCTGTACCACTATCTGTCAGTGCCCAGTTCCCGCGAAGCGGGCATTACCGCAGTTCAGACACCCTTCTCGGGACTGGTGCGACCCTGACAACCCCGTATACGCACCCCCGACCGCCCTAAGCACCTGGAAGAAGAGAAGGAAGCAGGCAGCAGGCAGGGACGGCGGCGCGCGCCCGGGGTCAGGGAGCGGTGCCGTTCCCGGCCGCGTCGGCGGGACCTCCGCGACCGTGAGCAGGGACGGGGAAGCCGCGGGGCACGCCCGCCCCTCGTGCAGGGGGAGGTCCTGGCGCGGCGCCAGAAGCTCCGGTGTCCCGGTGCCCAGTCAGACGCCTGATGGTCGGTGGTGGTCCGGCCTGCCACGACTGGGACAGGACAGACCACCACCGCTTGCCGTGACGGTATGAGGGTGAGTCAGCTGCCACGACACATCCAAGTTCCTGCAAACATGCTGCTCGCCCGGACAGGCACGCCGCCGCGCCGAGGTGCCGCACCCAAAAGCAGGCACCCCCGGCTCATTCACCACCGCATGCCCCGGATTCTGCGCTAGGCGCCCGCCCGCTTACACGCGGCCCGCGGTTCACCCACACGGAGGGACTTCCCAACCTCGCCTGACCTCCGCTCTGGCATATGCCGACCAGGGCGAGCAGACTCGTTCTTGCCGCGCCGTGACCCCCGCGCGGTGGCCAGCACGCGGGTTCTTGGGACCTCGTGCAACCGAGGGGCCCGGGCCCCGCCCCCCTGCAGGCCCGGTTCCTCGGTGGGCCGACCTCTGTGCGAACGCGGACCAGGCGCACCGGCCTCGCCCAGGCACCCGGCAGCCGCCTCCGATGCAGGCAACGGCTTCGCGAACTCGGCGTTGGGCGTGTTCACTTCCGCATGGATGGCGGCGTGCAGGGCGTCGGGCTACCGAAGTGTGGCGGATCTCCCGGTAGGCCCAGGTCCGGGCCGTCTCGGGGCTGTGGTCGCGTATCCGGTGGGGCCCCCACACCGCCCGAGGATAGGGCGGGCCGGGTCTGGCGTGTCATACAGACCCGGCCCCGCGGGCGTCGCGGCGGGAGAGGTGAAGGATGGCCGTGACGCCGACGCCTCCAACGCTGCTGCATGCCGCCATGATTCTCGCGAAGGCGCGCCGCCTCAGACCACGTCCGGAAGTACCCCGAGCAGCAGTCCGCCGAGGACCGCCCCTGCGATCGGGCCGACGACCATGATCAGGGCGAAGCGGCGGTTGGCGCCAAGGACCGCGCTGCCGTCGCGGCTGTAGCGGGCGAAGGCGACCAGCATGGTGGGCAGGGATACCAGCAGAGAGAGGCCAGGACAGTGAACTCCGATGACCAGGCCAAGGACAGCCCGACCACGCCAGCCTCGGCGGGCTGGGCGCCAGGGATGCCCGGCAGTCACGGCTGCGCCGCTGTCACCGGCTTGGTCGCTGCGGCAGCTGTGGTCTACGTGTTTTGCCGGCCTGCTCTGGCGTACCCCCCTCGGCGCTGGCCGTGGACCGGGTGCGGGAGGATTCATGTATGTCTCATGCCGGGTCCGGACCGCCGGACGATGCGGTCGCTGACGTTGTGACGTGTTTCGACGCCTACGCACGTATCCGTTCAGCGCGTAATCACGTGTTCAATGCCTCGCGAAGCACCGAGCGGGACGAGGAACGGGCTTTCCAGGAGCTCGGGCGGGCGGTCGCGCGCCTTCGCCGGGCACGCCCTGACGCTTGACGGGGCCGGGGAAGTCAGTGCGAGAGTCGAGGAACTCGGGCGCTCCCGCGTACCAGCCACCCCCAACCCCTTCGGGCGCGTCCTCGCTGAGCAGCCGCAGCGCGCGTCCGTCCTCGGTGACCTCGTAGACCTCGGTCCACTGCGGCAGCGTCTCGGTCGCCTCCATCGTGATGGCCAGCTGGTCACCGGCCTCCGGGGGATACCACGGCGCCCGGATCAGCCGACGGTGCCCACCCGTCAGAGCGGCGACCTCCCCCGCAAGGTCGCGGCGGTGCTTGGCGTCCTGGGCCCGGCTGAGCGGCGATTCCGGCATGACGCGTCCCCTCTCGCGATCCGCCGAACCGGGCCGGTCCGGCGTGATGAGGCGAGACCGCGGCAGACATTCGCGAAAGCTGTGAATACCTGCTATTTCTCGGCTAGTTGTACATTCTCCGCTAGGTATCCGCCTGCGTATACGAGGCCCGTGACTCATCCGCACGGTCGACTTCCGGCCGTTGTCGGCCGGATCCCTGACGTATGCCAGCCCGGGGGCGCAGACTCGCAGGGCCGTGCAGTTCCTGCGCGGTGGCCAGCGCGCGGCACATGGCCTCGTGCCGCGCGGCACGAGGCCATGTGCCGCCGAGGGACCCGGACCCCGCCCCTCGGTGGTCCCGCGCCCCATAGCGCCAGCCCGCGCCCTTTGGTCGACGAGGATGAGGAGCAGCGGCACCCCACGCCGACACCTCGCAAGACACCAGGCCAAAGATCCGGACTCGACTGTTGCCGCCGTCCGGAGCTGAACTGGGATGGGGCCCCGTATTTTTCGTGTCGCGGTCTGCGTCCGTCGGGATTCGATGGCCCGTCGGGTGCCGGGTGTGACCGGGTGCGGGCTGATCGCAAGCCGCGGTGGATGGGCGGCGGATTCCTGCCTGTCCGTAGAGGTGCCGGTCAGGCAGGAATCCGCCGCCCGGTTCGGCCAAGCAGCCGTCCCGGCCCGGGGCTGAAAGTCCCCTGCTTGTCCGAAGGAACCGGTGAGCCTTGGGACACGTGTTGCCCGTTTAGTGAACTTCACACCGCTCCGTGACCAGATCCCTTATCTCCGCGCTGTACGGGTCCTGTGTGTTCGGTGGCGGTGGCGGTGGCTGTCTCGTCGGTGGCCAGGGCGCGGTGTTTGATGTTGACGGCGGCGCCGATGTCGGCGTGGGTGCGGTGTCCGCAGTGGGTGCAGGTGAACAGATCGCGGGTGCGGCGGCTCTTGGCGTCGACGTGGCCGCACTGGTTGCAGGTCTGTGAGGTGTAGGCCGGGTTGACCGCGGTGATCCGGGTGCCGTGCCAGGCGGCCTTGTACTCCAGCTGACGGCGGATCTCCCCGAACCCGACGTCTAGGATCGCCCGGTTCAGCCCTGCCTTGGCCCGCACGTTGCGGCCCGGCGCCTCCAGGCTGCCTTTCGCGCTGCGGGTCATGTTCTTCACCCGCAGATCCTCGATGGCGACGTGCTCGAACTGCGTCACCAGACGCTTGGTGAGCAGATGCTGCGCGCTGGCCCGCCGGGCAGCGACCAGTGCCTGCAGGCGGACGACGTGATCATGGGCTTCCCGCCATCCTGCCGACTGCTGCCACGAGGGCACCCCTTTCACGTGGCGCCGCGCCATCCGCCGCTGCCAGCGGCGCAGCGAGGCTTGTGCGCGGTCCAGGTGCCGGGGGTTGGCGAACTTCTGGATCTTCTCCTCACCCTCGATGACCGGGTCGGAGGTCGCAGCGAACACGCTCACGCCCAGGTCCACGCCGACCGTCCCGCCCGCCCGCTGCCGGCGCGTGGGCCGGGCAGGGGCCGGCGCCGGGATGCGTACGTTGAACGCCGCGAACCAGCGATGTCCCTCCCGTGCGATGGTCACCATCTTGACCACCCCGCCCGCCTTGAGCAGCCGGGCCAGCGGCCGCGCGGGACGGTGCAGCCGCACCACGAACGACTTCTGCCCGCCCGGCACCTTCTCCCCGCCGATCCGTACATGCCGCAGACCACCGGGCTCCAGCCGCACGCTGGACATGCGGAAGGACTCCCGGCACTGTCCCCGCCGCTTCGGCTGCGGGTAGCCGACCTGCACTCCGCGACGGTCCGGGCGAGGAGGACGGCGACGACAGCTGGATCCCCGACTGGCTCCGCAGCACGGCCGACACCGTCGGCATCTACGGCCAGGCCATCATAGCAACGGCGACATCTGGTCCGGCCTCGGACAGGCGCTGTCGGGCTCGGCAATAATCAACGTCGGTGGCGAAATGATCATCGGCGGAGCAGCAGTGTGCGCAACCGGCGTCGGCTGCTTCGGCGGAGCCGTTGCCATAACCGGCGGCATCGCCGTTGGAGGAGCCGGAGTAGGCATCGTCTCCCACGGAGTGGGACAGTTCAACGACGGCCTCAACGTTGCCCTGCGCAACGCCAGGGACAAGCAAGCGGCGGCGTCGCGACCACCCGCCTCCGGGCCTATCAAGGCACCAAAGCAGCTGGATGCCTTTCCGGAGGCCAAGCCCGCCAAGCCCAAGACTCCCGTGCAAGGTGGAGGCGGCTTCCGGGCACGCTGGAAAGACTCCAAGGGCAAGATTTACGAATGGGACTCCCAACACGGGAGGGTAGAGGTATACAGCAAGACTGGCAAGAAACATCTCGGCGAGTTCGACCCGAAAACGGGATCGCAGACAAAGCCTGGTGACTCTTCGCGAAAGGTAGAGAAGTGACCTTTGTTATTCGTGCATACAAAGCGGATGAAGATTTCCCGGCAAGGGAAATCGACGCGCCATCTCTCGATGTCTCCATGGTTGAAAGGGTCGTGAATACTACATTTGACCAGATGGCCGATGTATACATCCTGCCGAAGGCGGGAGCTATCGAAATCTTGACGGCTCTAGGAGAAGACTTCTCAGAAGATCTCGAGTATTACCTGCAAGCCCTTCCAGATTAATCTTATTGCGGGCAGGAGGCGCTTCCCCAGGGGTGCCTGCTGAGTCGGCACGGAGTGCGGTGTCTGTGTTTCCACCGGTCCGTTTCTCCGTGCCGCTCGCCGAACCCGGCGATATCAACTGAGCTCTTTCAGCGTTGCCGCTCGAGTGTGAGGACGGCCTTGGCGATTGACGTCATTCGATTCGGGCTGCAGCGGGATCGGCGGAAGATGCGCCAGGACTTCAAGCGGGCCATTCCACGCTCGACGGGTGCGCGGGCGATGGCGAGAGTCCGGTTGACGGTCCGCTGTGTCGTGGTGAGTTCGCCGCCGGGTGCGCGTTTGAGTCCGGTGGTCACCCATGGGCCGGCTCCTTGGTAGGCGCGGTCGGCAAGGACTGGTACGCCCTGACGTAGGTTGAGTGCGCGGGTCAGGACGGAGGCAAGCAGGCGCGCGTGGTCGTCCGTTGACGTCCCCCACGGCCGGTCGGTCACCGCGCGCCGTAGCGTTCCCGGCAGCCGAGCGGCGGCGGCCACGGAACACGCGCGGGGCCCGGACACGATGCCTCCGGGCCCCGTGTGTAGGGCAAGTCGCTGATGGCTACGGCCGCACAGGACCTTGCGGCCGTACGGGCCTGTCCTTGGATGTGGCACGACGATGTCACCGCTGTGCGCTCCACGCGCGCAGGGACGGTCCCGAGCCGCTTAGGCGCGCAGGTGGAGGCTGACGACACAGCTCACTGGTGTCTTGCCACGGCAGGTTGTCACGCCCCCCACGCCTTTTGCCCGGCGTGCTTGGTGTGACAAGCCGCGCGACCACGAGTGCAGCCGTGAACCCGTCCTGACGCGAACAGCCGGTGTCAGAGGGTGAGGACAAGTTTGCCTTGGAGGTGACCGCCGTCGAGGAGCCGGTGCGCGTCGGCGACGTGCTCGAAAGGGAACGTCTCCTGCACGTGGACCCGGAGCTTTCCCTGTTCGACGAGGTCGACGAGGCCTCGCAGAGCGACCGGGTCAGGGTCGACCGCGATCCCGCTGAAGCGCATGCCCGCCGCCTCGTACGTGGCGATGAGCTGAGGGTCGTCCTCGGAGGTTGCCGTCACCAGGTGACCGCCGGGGCGGAGCACCGCGAGGGACCGCTCCACGGTGTCGCCGCCGATCGTGTCGAGCACGACGTCGATGTCCCGGACCGCGTCGGTGAAGTCGACCGCTGTGTAGTCGATCACCGCATCGGGGCCGAACCCCTCGACGAACTCCCGCTTGCCTCCACTGGCCGTCGTGATCACATGCGCGCCAAGGGCTTTCGCGATCTGGATCGCGACGTGGCCGACCCCACCGCCCCCTCCGTGGACCAGGACGCGATCACCCTCGCTGACACCGGCGAGCTCGACGAGCCCCTGCCACGCCGTCAGCCCGACGACCGGGAGCGCGGAGGCTTCCACGTGGGAGAGGGAGACCGGCTTGCGCACCAGGTGCAGCGCCGGCGCCGAGACGAATTCGGCGTACGCACGCGCCGGCCGCGGGAACAGTGGCATGCCGAACACCTCGTCGCCGGGCCTGAACCGCCACGTTTGCGGTGACTCCTCGACCACGCCGCTGATGTCCCAGCCAAGGACAAACGGCGGCCGGCCGAGCAGCGGGAACTCGCCCGCGCGAAGGCGTGCCTCCAACGGATTCAACCCGATCGCCTTGACGCGCACGAGCACCTCGGCCGGGAAGGGCGGGGGTTTGGGCGCGTCCTCGATGGTGAGCACATCAGGACCGCCGAGCGTCTGCTGGGTGATGACGCGCATGACTCTCCTAGCTGGGGAAGAGGGAAGGCGGGGAAGATCCCAGGCTAGGTTTTCGACAGGAACCACCAGGTACCCATGGGCCCGACTACGGTTTAGAACATGAGCACTTTCTCGCCTGGTGATCAGTTCCTCGCCGACTGTCCGGCGCGGCTGGCGGTCGAGCTGATCGCCGACAAGTGGACGGTGGCCGTGCTCTACGGTCTCAGCCAGGGTCCGGTGCGCCACGGCGAGCTGCTCAAGCTGATCGGCGACATCTCGCGGAAGATGCTCACGCAGACGCTTCGACGGCTCGAGGCGCACGGCCTCGTCCGCCGCCACGCCTACGCCGAGATGCCACCCCGCGTCGAATACGAACTCACCCCGCTCGGGGCGACGCTGATCGATCCGATCCACATGCTGACCGAGTGGGCGAGAACGAACGGCGACGCAGTGCTCGACGCGCTGGACGTCGGTCCCGAGGCGATCGCCCAGAGCGCACCGGGCCGAGGCTGAGGAGTGGCCGAGAGGCTACTCAGTGCCCTTCGCCAGCGGTGGGAGAAGGGCGAGCACGCCACAACCGCGGTGCTGCACCAGGATCGCCGTCAAGGGCTGCCGCGGCCAGTACCAGCGCGTGAAGGCGGCCATCGCACCGCTAAGCGGGGCATGACCGTAGCGTGTTGTTCCACACGGACAGCAACGGTCCCTGCCCAGCAAGGTCACTCTTCTGCGATCTTACGCAGGCGAAGCACCCAAGCTCCCGACTGTCGTCACCAGCGCATGCCGAGTTCATCCAGCGCCGACCGCCGCTGCTCGCTGAGTTTGTCGGCCCTGCGCCGTACGTTCGCCGTCCACATCCCCAGATCGACCACGACGGTGCCCTCCGGCGTGCTCTCACGCCCGGTAGCGGCGGGCCCGGCCAGTTCCAGGGGCAGCTCCTCGACATGCTTGCGGGGGACGTGAAGGTGGCCTTCGCGGGCGTGGAACTGGCGCGCGGCGGTGAGGTTGAGGCGCCACTTGTCGTCCTGGGTCCGTTTCACCGGCCGCTCCTCAGCGTCGGCCGGCTCGATGCCGAGGACATCCAGTAGCCACTGCTGCGCCGGCGTCAGCTGGTCGAAGGCGTAGTGCTGGGCGGTGATCCAGCGTCCGAGGTCTTCGCCCTGGACCACGACGTCCCCCGTTTTTGTGGGGAGGTTCCCGCCGTCGGCGAGGTGGGCCTGGACCAGGCGCAGGCAGCGCTGCCAGCCCGCGTCCCAGGCGGGGCACCAGCCGGGGTCAATGTCGTCCAGCTGCTGGCGGCGCTCCTCGGCGAGCGCCCCGGCCACCGACCCGACTGGTTCCCCGGCCTCGCGCCGCGCGGCGATCTGGTCGGCGAGCTTGGCGGCGTCGCGCATGTTCTTCGCCCACTTCCCGACCGGGTAGTCGTTCCACGTGGCGGTGGCGGGTGGCAGGAAGTGCCCGTGTGCCTGCGCCCACGCCTTCGCGGCGACCAGGCCGTCGGCGAACGCGTCCTCGCGCGGCGCCCACACCATCCCCAGCCCGTCCAGCTCCGCGACCCGCTCAGCATCGAGCCGCCCGGCCTTGTAGGAGCGCCGCTGGTGCGTCAGCCACACCCCGAGCGGGAATCCCGCGGGCGCCCAGTCCTCGGGCGTCACAAAGGCGTACGGCACGTTCAGCGGCCCGCCCCCGAACTCCTTCGCGTACCGGGCCGCGGCCTCGATGCCGCGCAGCCAGTACGCGCCCTCCGGCTCCAGAACCCGCAGCCGCAGAAACCGCGCGAGCTCCGCCGCATCGCGCGGGGTGGAGAACTTCAGCAACTCCTGCGCCCGGGGACTCACCGCATCGGCTGCTTCGCCCCCCTGTAAGGCGTCGGCGTCATCCAGAGAACTCTCATCCTCAGCCCCTTCAGCCCCTTCCTCCTCCCAACTCCCGCTGCGAGCACGGGAGTCAGCAAGTGCTTCGATGGTCTCGGTGTCGTGCGCCCGGAGCGCTTCGAGGACCTTCGTGAGGGCTCCATAAGCTGGAGAGGTAAGCAGATTGTCCGCATCTTCATCCGGTCCGAGGAATACAGGGACCACCAACGAAGCAATTTTTCCCTGTCCTGGCTGCATGCGCAGAGCCCGTCCGACCATTTGCACGATGTCCACCATGGAGCCGCGCACATCGCAAAAAGCGACGGAATCACAATGCGCGGTATCGACGCCTTCACCCAAAACTTTCACCGAGGAAAGCACCCGCAAAGCAGCAGGCAGCAATACCGCCCCACCACCGCCGTCCCGCCTGCCTGGCCCGCCCCGACGGGGCACCGCACCCGCCTTCAACTCCTGCTGCTCGGGGCGGTGCTCGATGACATCGGAGGCGAACTGCGCGAGCACGGAACGCCGGTGGGCCGGCGGATGCTCGCCGTGCAGCCATGACGCCCACACCCGCTTCGGGTCCGGATACGTGCGCGGGTCTTCCTCCCACAACCGGGCGGCGACGTCGCCGATCCCGGCGGCCATGGCTTCGGCTTCGGCGACGCGGGAGTGGAAGGTGAGCAGCTTGCGCAGGTTCTCCCGCGCGGCCGCCGTGAGCACCCCGGCCTGCAAGGCGGCCAGCCGCGCACCCCGCACCCGCTCCGTCCCCGACCCCAGCTGCGCCCGGTGCCCGTACTCGGGATCACGGATGTCGACACAGACGACCTGGTAGGGAGCGATGAGCCCGCGCTCGATCGCTTCGGAGAGGGTGAGCTTGTAGGCGACGGGCCCGAAGATCGGGGAGTCCTCACTCATGCTCGCCACCAACCGCGCCTCCCCACCCTGGCCACCATCACCAGGAGGGGCCCACACGCGCGGGGTCGCCGTCATATACAGCCGCCGCACCGCCCGCACCTTGTCCTGGTCGTGCACGGCCGCCCACGGCTTCAGCCCGTCCCCGCTGGTGCGGTGGGCTTCGTCGACCACCACCAGGTCGAACGCGTCCAGACCGAGCAAGTGAGCGGTACGCAGTACATCCACGGACGCATACGTACCAAACAGCGTCACCCGCTCCAGGCCTCGCACCCAGGAGACCAGCTTGTAGGCATCCGTCGTACACGGCAGACCACCGGAATCCTTCACCGGCAGCGAACACACCCCGGCCATCGCTCCCGACCGGCCACCTTCACACCGCCACGCGGTCGCCGTCTGCACCAGCAGATCCAGTGTCGGCACCAGGACGAGCACCCGCCCCGCGCCCAGGCGCTGGGCGGTGGCGGCGGCGATGAGGGTTTTGCCGGAGCCGGTCGCGGCGATGCACTGGCACCGCAGTCCCTCCTTTGGCCCCCGCCCGTCCGCGGGCGCCTGCAGTGCCCGGACAACGGCGTCGACCGCCTCGACCTGGTGGGGCCGCAGCACCGCACCACGAGGGCGGGTCACAGGGCGACACCCCAGACAGCTGCCAGATCCGTCAGCATCGTCTCCGGCAGGTCACTGTGCTCCCAGGCATTGCGCAGCCGGAACCGGCCGTGGAATGTCGACAACAGCTTCCACACGATCAGGCTCTCAGGCTGTCTGACCAGCACATACCTGCCTTGCCTCACATGATGGGCACTGCCCGGCCCATAGTCGGCATAGTTCTGGGCCAGCCGCTGGTGGTACTGCTCGGCGAACGCGTTCAGCCGCACACCAAAACTGTCGACGTCACCGACCACCGGCGCCAAAACCTCCACGACCTCCTCGGAAACACTCCGGTCGCCAACGTGATCGGTGAACCTGCCGAATACCGCCTCAGCCACCGCCAGCAACCGGACACCATCGTCCGCGCCCTGCTGCGCAACCTCACTGCCAGCAGCCGCCACCGAACCCGCAGCAGGACCTGCGGACGCTGGACCGGGCGCAGGCGCAGGCAGCCCGGCCTCGCTGCCTTTCCACCGCTCCGCTCGCCTGTCACGCCCGCAGGCGAGCGCGGCGCTGAAGCTCCCCACCACGTCGCTGTCCACCGGTAGTCCACGCTGACGGAAGTAATGGTGGTCGCCTGCCCGCACCACAGCCTCCAAAGACGCAGTCACACCGTCATCCCACGCCCACCCGTACTGCTCTCCGCGTTCCCTCGGCGCGTTGTAGAGCTCGGTGGCCACGACCGTGTGCATGTCCGCCATCGCGCCCACCTCCACCGCAGCGAAGAGCTCGTCGGCATGCTCGGCGATAACCCCGCAGCGGCCAGGACAGCAAGAATCCGCACGCGGGCATCCGTCCCGATCGCCAGATACCCACGCACCCGCTCCTCAGCAGCGGCACGCACCTGGTCCGAAAAAAGCGGTCACATCAGACTCCTTGAGTAGGCGAACAACCGAGTCGGCCCCATGCGAATCCGGAGATTGCACGGTGCCGGGGGACAGGTCAGAACCCCGCGCAGGCGCCCATACCTCTCGGGGAAAAGCTGTGAGCCGGGTGGACCGGAGAACCGCAGCCACACCCGGCCCACCCCCTCCCTCAGCAGGGCCACTTGTGCGGGCCGCTGAAGCACCCGCGAGCAACAGTCCTGACGCCATCGACTCGCTGGAGCCGCAGAACCCGCTCAGCAACCTGCCCGGTCACCGCTGGGCCGGCAGCTCGAGCTCGGCGAGCAGGGCCGGGTTGACGATGGACACGACCGCCTCGATATCCGCCCGTCCGGCCGCCGGCCACAAATCAGCCCGCGCAGCCCCAGTACTTCGCCGCCAGCCGTTCCTTCTCGTCAGCGGGCAACCGGACGTAACGGTCGGGGTGACTGTTGTGCGCGTTGTCGGCGATCTTCACCAGCGTCGCCTGCGGGTCGCCGGTGATCCGGCGGATCTTCTCGTCATACGTGACGTCCGCCTGGTTCGTCACCGCCCTCACTATGCCCACGACCCGGGCAGGCACCCCGCGCTCAAGCAGGTCATCACCGGTCACGTCGGTGTCCTCCAGGACGTCGTGCAGTAGCCCCGCCATCACCAACTCGTCACCGAAGGGGACGAGGCCGGCCGCGACCGCACGCACATGCTCGATATAGGGCACGCCGATCTTGTCGACCTGGCCCGCATGCGCGGCAGCGGCCAAAGCATCCACCTCAGCGACAGAAATCATCGTGCGGTTTTCTGAACTGGCTTCCTCAGCAGCTTTCTGCATTCTCTCTCCTAGGGTAGAGGCTGAGTTCAGGATTCAGCTGGGGTCGGAAATGACACACCATCTTCCGCCCTTCACTCGCGTGTCATAGCCAAAAGTGCAGGCTCGATCGGACAGACATCCTGAGTGCAGAACCTAGCGGGCCACCCTTCATGACACACTGGGTTGAGATTAATTGTCTCGAACCCGCACGGTCAGGGACCTTCGGGGCTGGAAGTCGACGATACTCGACCGGAGGAACGCGACGGGAGGCCCCTCGTCGAGCATGGAGCCCACGATGGCACTGGCGAACGGGTGTTTCACAGATGCACCCCCAGCACCGTCCGCAGTTCTCCTGCGACACCATGCCCGCACGCCAGCCCACACCCGTAACGACGCCCAGCCGAACGAGTCACCCCACCCAGCCAGCCGCTTTTGTAGGGCCGCGCGGAGCGTGGACCTGCCAGGCCGGGGCGCGTTAGCGCCCCGCGCCGCCGGAACCGCGGAGCGGGTCCGGCAGGCATCACGGAGTGATGCCACTCCCGACGAAGTCGGGAGTCTCTTTTCCGGCGAAGCCGGAACCGCCGCGTAGCGGCGGCGCGTC
>NZ_CP027289.1:0-50839 GCF_043523415.1 Streptomyces sp. SGAir0957 | reverse complement strand
GGGTGCAGGTCTTCTGCACCCCAACTTAGCTGCCGTCACAACGTCTCCGCTTACCTCCCCGGCTCTCCCGCGTCCCGAAGGAACAGGCGTCACGCGGCACCTACGAGGACACGCAGAAGCAGCGCTATCTCGAGCGTCAGGTCCGCAAGTGGAAGCGACACGCTGCGGTCGCCCTCGACGACGACCAGCGGCGTGCGGCCAACGCGAAGGTTCGCGCCTACCAGGCCCGCATCCGCGAGCTAACCGCAGACACCGGGCTGCCCCGCAAGAGCCGCGCGAACAGGTTGCAACGGCTCGTTGATCAGGCGTCGGGCTGTTCGGCGTCGAGTTGCGGTCCCAGCATCGAGTGCTGACGGGTGCAGCCGTTCGCGCAGTACGGCGCCGACGGCCCGAATGTCGGGGCCGCCCCAAGAGCCCCGAACGATCACTTTGCGACTCATGGGCCCATTGCAGCGGCGGCAGCTACCGGGGACTCGCTCTATCTCAACTGGCATTCCCGCACCGTACTGCCACGCACTGACAAAGGACTTCCGCCCGCCAGGCGCGGGCCGGATTGCACAACCCCCGCCAGGCGCGGGGCCTTTCCCTACGCGCACCAGGAGTGCACGCATGAACAAGCGAACCCTCGCCCGCCAGCGCCTCAGCACCGGATGGGCTCACCCCTACGCCACGGGCCCTTTCGACCCGTACCTGTACGCCGACGGCGGGGACGGAGACGACTCCGGATCCGACAGCGGCGACACAGGTGACGACGGGGCGGACGACGCGGGAGACGCCGACGCCGGCGGGACCGGCGATGACGACTCGGACGACGGGCGGGCAAGGACGACAAGCCCAAGCCCAAGGCCCCGGCGCGGAAGCCCGCGGACGAGGACCCGGCCGCGACGATCGCCCGGCTCCAGAAGGACTTGAAGACGGCGAACGGAGAGGCCGCGAAGGCGCGTACGTCCGCGAAGAAGGCCGCGGCTGACGAGGCCCGCACGGAGATCGTGCAGGAACTCGGCAAGGCACTCGGCCTGATCAAGGACGACGACGCGCCGCCGGACCCTGCCGCGCTTACCGCGCAGATCGAGAAGGCGACGGCCGCGCATCGGTCGACTGCTCTCGAACTCGCGGTGTACCGGGGTGCGGCCAAGGCGGGCGTCGACCCGGACGCGATCACCGACAGCCGGGCGTTCATGGCGTCGATCACGGATCTCGATCCGGCCGACGACGGGTTCGCGAAGGCAGTGACGGCCGCCATGAAGAAGGCGGCCGAGGACAACCCCAAGCTCAAGGCCGCGAGCCAGGCGCCCGCGCGCAGCAGCAGCGACTTCTCCGGCGGCACCGGGGGTCGCGGCCGCAACGACGACTCCATCGAAGCCACCGCGAGAAACGACGGAAGAACCGCGGCGGCTGACCCCGTAGAGAGAGGCCCCATGGCCAACACGTTCCTTTCCCCTGACACCATTGCCCGCCGTGCGCTGGCCACCCTGTACGAGTCCACGCACATGGCGCAGCTCGTCCACCGCGACTACGAGGCGGATTTCGCGGGCCGTGTCGGTGACACGATCACCGTCCGCAAGCCCGCCGTCTTCACGGCCAACGAGTTCAACCGGACGACCGGCATCGTCCCCCAGAACGCGACCGAGTCCGGTATCGCGGTGGTCCTGAACCACCTGCCCGACGTGTCGTTCACCGTCACGACCGAGCAGCTCAACCTGGAGATCGACGACTTCGGCGAGCAGCTCCTCGACCCGGCCATGGAGGCGGTCGCGCAGAAGATCGACCGCGACCTCCTCGCGCTGCGCAACGACGTCTCCCAGGTCGTCGGTGAGGTCTCGGAGAACACAGCCGGCGAGGACTACAACTACCCCGACGGCGAGTACCCGTGGTCTGACTCGCGTGTCCTCATCGAGGCTGGTGCGCTCCTGGACACGAAGAACGTGCCGCAGGCGGACCGCAACGTCGTGGTCGGCCCGCGCACCAAGGCGCGGTGGATGGCGGAGAAGATCTGGCGCGCCTCGAACGAGCGCGGCAGCACCGTCGGTCTGACGGAGGCGCAGTTCGGGCGCGAACGCGTCCGGCTTCACGCCGTACATGTCGCAGAACATCGCGGGCCCGGCCGCGACCCCGGCGGCCGGTCAGCCGACCACCGAGGAGAGCGTGGCGTTCCACCGGACCGCGTTCGCGCTGGTCACCCGCACGCTGGAGGTTCCTCCGGGCGCGCAGGACGCCACGATCATGAACTACAAGGGGTTCGCCCTGCGCGTCGTCTACGACTACGACATCAAGTACAAGCAGACCGTGGTCAGCGTCGACTGCCTCTACGGCACGAAGACCCTCGACGCCAACCGTGCCGTCATCATCAAGGGAGCTGACGCCGCATGATCCGTTACCGCAACCACAACACCGGCGACGTCGTCGAGCGCAGCCAGAAAGACGCTCGCCTGGAGATGCTGCCGAACTGGGAGCCTCGGCAAGGACGAGAAGGCCGACGCGCCCGTCGAGCGGGACGGCGTCCTCACCCGCCCGCAGGCATCCCCTGGTACGGCGCCGACCGACCCGGACAGCCCGCAGGCCGAGACGGAGGCCGAGTTCAAGGCGCAGCAGGAGGAGGCCGGGGACCCGCCCGCCAAGTCCGCGTCCAAGGACGAGTGGGTCTCCTACGCCGAGAAGCGTGCCGTGTCCGATCAGGAGCGGGAGGAGATCCCGGGGCTGACCAAGGACATGCTGATCGCCAAGTACGGCGAATCGTCCGCCTGACCAGCCCGCCGCGTACGAGGGAGGCCCACCGTGGCCTCCCTCACGCATGTCAGCAGGGGAGGTGCGAGGGATGCCCGCACCCGTGTACGCGACCGTCACGGACCTGGCCGACTATCTCGGCACGGCCGCGCCCGACGACGCGGAGCGGCTCCTGGCGTCCGCGTCCCGGATGCTCGACGCCAGGGTCCTGGCCTACTGCCGATACGACGTCGACACGGCGGGCCTGCCCACTGATCCGGACGTCGCGGCAGCAATCAGCCGGGCTGTGTGCGCGCAGGTCGCCTGGTGGGGCGAGATCGGCGACAGTACGGGCGCGGCCGGCGTCGGCTATGGGTCGGTGTCGATCGGCTCGGTCAGTCTCGGCCGGTCGGTGACGTCGGTGTCCGGCGAGGACTCGGCGGCCCGGCAGATCGCCCCGCAGGTGTGGGACGAACTCCAGGCCCCGCACCTGCACGACAAGATCGTCATCGGCGCTGTAGCGGTGACGTGGTGAGCGGCGGTGCCCGGCTGGCTGCTCCGGCACCGCATCACCGTCGAGCCGTACTCGGCGACTCCAGCACCGGCCCCCTGTACGGGCCGCCGGTCTCGGTGCGCTGCTTTGTCGACGAGCAGACCCGCGCGGTCCGTACGCCCGGCGGCGAGGAGGTCACCTCCTCGTCCACGGCGTACGCCAAGCCCGGCACCGACGTGCCGCCACTGTCCCGCGTGACGCTGCCCTCCGGCCGCACCACCACCGTCATCGCCGCACTGCCCGCGACGGCGGCGGACTCCCCACGCCCGACCACGTCGAGATTCAAACTCCAGTAGAAGGGGGACGCCGTGGCGCTCACCTTCCGCCTCCACTTCAACGGAGCTCCCGCCGAACGGGCCATCCGCCAGCGGCAGCACACGGCCTGCAACTCGCCGCCGAACACGTCCTCACCGAATCACAGGACGTCGTCCCCCTCGACGAGGGCGAACTCCCAGCGTTCCGGGACCGCGACAGTCGACGAGGGCGGACCTCACTGCCGCTGTCTCCTACGACACCCGGTACGCCGTCCGGCAGCATGAGGAACTCGACTTCCAGCACGCGCCCGGGCGCCAGGCAAGTACCTGGAGCAGCCGCTCAACGCGAACCGCGGCCCGGTGCAGCGGATCATCGCCGCCGAGATCAGGCGGGCGCTGCGGTGAGCTTACACGAGCAACCTCCTTGACGGCGTCACCGGTCTCCTCGCTGGAGCCGGCGTCGGTGTCTTCCGGCCCGATGCGGTGATCAGCGATCCGGAGACGGGGATCTTCCTCGGTGTCCTGCCGGACGGCGCCGGACCGGGCGATCGGCCTGACCGCCTATCCGGTCGAGGACACCGGCCTGACGACACCACGACCGGAGTGCAGTTCCGCATGCGGGCGGGCCCGCGACACGACAGCGGTGGACGATCTCGCCGATCTGGTGCGGGACGTCCTGCACATGCGCGAGCACTACACCGCGGGCGGCGTGCACGTGGCGCTGTCGTGGCGGCGTCGCAGGCGTGGATCGGGCAGGACGCGCACGGCCGCATGAGCTGACCAGCAACTTCTACTTCCGGACCGTACGGCCGGGCCCCTTCCAGCACGAATAGGAGCACTCATGTCCACACCTGTGGAGACAAACGTCACCGCTCTGGCCCGCCGGTGGCGGCTGGAGGTCAACGTCGGCACGACCGCGACACCGGACTGGAAACTCTGCCCGGGAATCACGGAGTTCCAGCCCGCGCGGAGCCGAACATCGAGGACAGTTCGGACTACGACTCCGACGGCTGGGCGGGGAACACGAAGACCGGCCAGAGCTGGGAATCGGCGTCACGATCAACCGGAAGACCAACGACCAGGTGAAGGTCTTCAACCCCGTTCACGAGGCGATCAGGCTCGCCCACTTCGCTACGGCTCCGCCAACCTGGTCACCTGCGCTACATGGACCGCAACGGCCTCCCCGAGGCCTACGAGGGCCACGCCATCCCCACGTGGGAGGAGTCTGGCGGCGAGACCACGACCTCGGTCAGGTCGAGATCACGTTCACCGGGGACGGTCCGCTCACCCCGATCGACAACCCGCTCGCGGAGGAAACTCCCTGATGGCGAGGAGTTCAAGCCGCTCAGCCGGTTCCTCGACGACGCGCTCATCCTGCCCGTGCCCTGCGCGACGGCGAGGAGCGCGCTTCCGCATCCCCTCGCCCCCGGCCGAGGACGGGCTCCGCGTTGAGATGCTCACCATGGCCGCGCCCGCCTCGCCCTCGGCGGCTCACCCGGTGACGAGGAAGTCCTGAACGACGAGGACGAGCGGCACATCTACCGACTGTCGCTCGGCGAGATGCACGACGAGATTCTCAAACACGTCGAGTGGACGCTGTTCAAGCACGTCGCGTTGACGGCGATGGTGTGGATCACCCAGGACCGTGACCGGGCCGAGCAGTACTGGAACTCGGCCGGCGACCCTTCTCTCTAGCCCGAATCGGGCGGATCGACGGTCGCAGCAACGCGCCTCCTCGGCGTCGGCTGCGGCGAACTCGACCCCGAAACGGGGCTCTACGAATGGTACGAAGGCGGCCTCACGCCGCGGCGGACGCGGCAGGCAGGGACGCAGGTAACCGCGTCGCCCTGCTCGAACAGTGGCCGCTCGTCGAGGCCGACATGCACGAGGTGTACGGCCTCGACCTGTCCTCTGGCGTCATGCGCGAGCGCACGTGGCGCTGGTTCCTCATCCGCCTGTACGGGCTCCTCTCCGCCGACTCCCGGGTCTCGCGGCACTTCGCGCCTCCTGAACCGTCCCCAGCACCCCCAGGAGGTAGCCGTGGCGCTCACCGTCGGCGAACTGACCGGGCTCATCACCCTCGACGCGTCCGGCGTCGGTGACGGGCTCCGCGACGCTGAGCGGCTCATGCAGCGCGGCGGACAGCAGATGGGCGACGACGCGGGCCGGGCCGGGCAGCAGGCCGGGCAGCAGCTCGGCGACGGCATCACGCAGGGCGCCACGCAGGGGCTGCGGGATCTGCGCCGCGACATGCAAACCGCAGGACAGCAGGCGGGACAGCAGCTCGGTGACGGCGCCACCCAGGGAGCAACCCAGGGCACGCGGGACCTGCGCCGCCACATGATGACTGCCGGACAGCAGGCCGGGGAGGGCCTCGGCGACGGTGTCCGCCGCGCCGCCCCGGACGTCGGCGACGCTGCGGGCGACGCGGGCGACACCGGCGGCGAGTCGTTCATGCAGCGCATGCGCGGCCGCGCCTCGTCCGGCATCGGGGAACTCGCGGGCAACATCCGCGAAGGCCTCGCCGGGAAGCTGGCACTCGCCTCGGTGGGGGCGGCGGCCGGCGCGATGCTGATGCAGGGCATGGCCGAGGCGATGGACCAGTCCCGCATCGTCGGACGGCTCGGGGCGCAGCTCGGCACCACCGGTCCAGAGATGCAGCGGTACGGGCACATCGCGGGCCGCCTGTTCGCTGATGCCGTCACCGAGGACTTCCAGGGCGCCGCGGACGCGATCAAGGCCGTGGCGTCGTCAGGCCTGATCCCGCCGAAGGCGACGAACCAGCAGATCGAATCGATTGCGACGAACGCGGCGGACCTCGCCAACATCATGGAGGTCGATGTCGGGCAGGCCGCGCAGGCGGCCGGGTCGATGGTGCGCAACGGCCTGGCCCGGAACGGCAAGGAAGCGTTTGACATCCTCACCAAGGGCTCGCGTGGCCTTGGTATCGCGGCCGAGGACGTGATGGAGACGTTCGTCGAGTACGGGCCGATCTTCAAGAGCGCGGGTATCTCCGGGCAGACCGCAATGGGCCTGATCCGGCAGGCGATCAAGGGTGGCTGGTCGAAGGACACCGACAAGATCGCGGACGCCTTCAAAGAGCTGGGAATCCGCGCGACGGACATGTCCACGGGCAGCGTCACCGCGCTGGAGCAGCTTGGTCTCAGCGCGCAGCAGACGGCGGACGACGTCGCGGCGGGCGGAGCGCGCGGCGAGAAGGCGATGGGCCTGATCCTGGAGAAGATCCAGAAGCTGGGACCGGACTCGGCGGAGGCCAAGCAGATCATCTCGGCGCTGTTCGGTGGCCCGGGTGAGGACTTGGGCGCCGCCCTCTTCTCCCTGAACTTGGGCAAGGCGTCCAAGAGCATGGGCGACACCGCGGGCGCCGCAGACGGCTCGGCGACGCGCTCCGGGACAATGCGGGCACGAAGGTCGAGCAGTTCCGCCGCGGTATTCAGCAGGGGGTCGTGGACTTCCTCGGCACCTACGTGATCCCGTCGATCACGAACTTCAAGTCGGTCATCAGCGGCGCGTTCGGCACCATGTGGGCCGACGCGGGCAAGGGTGGGCAGCAGGGAGTCGACCGGATCATCGCGTTCTTTGGGCTCCTCGGCCCGAAGATCGTGGAGAAGATCAAGGCTCTCGCGCCTCGGGCGGTCGAGGGCCTCATGAGCCTCGGCCAGTCCATGGGTGCATGGATGGCCGCAAACCCCGACAAAATGTTCAAGATCAGCCTGATTGCCGGGGCCATCATCATCGGCCTGGCGGCGCTCCCGCTCCTCATCGCAGGCGCCCTGATCGCCGCCGTCGGCATGATCCTCGTAAACCTCGGGCGGGGCCTCGTCGAGGGCATCCCCGGCCAGCTCAGCAAGCTCGGCGGGGCCATCAGCCGATGGTTCGGCGGACTCTGGTCCCGATACATCTCCGGGCCGCTCGGCCGCCAGTTCGCGTCCCTCGTGCAGTACGTGAGCGGCCTGCCCGGGCGCACGACGAGGGCCCTCTCCTCGCTCGGGTCGACTCTCTCCACCATCGCGTCCACCAGCTGGCAGCGGTTCAAGGACGGCGCCCGCCGCAAGGGCGACGAGTTCGTCTCGTGGGTCCGCGGCCTCCCAGGCCGGGCGGCTCGCGGCATGGGGTCGCTCGGCTCGCTGCTGTACGGGAAGGGCCAGGACATCGTCCGCGGCCTGTACAACGGCGTCCGCTCGATGGGCGGATGGCTCCGCGACAGCCTGATGGGCTTCGCGAGGTCCATGGTTCCTGGCCCGATCGCGCGAGCGCTGGGCATCGCGTCACCGTCCCGGGTGATGGCCGACCAGATCGGCCGGTGGATCCCGGCCGGTATCGCGCAGGGCGTCGAGCAGCATTCCGGCGTCCTCGACAAGACCATGGCGAACTTGGTCGACACTCCGTCGCCGTCCGCGTCGATGGCGTCGACCGTCGGTGCCGCGGTGGCCGGCGGCACGGTGAGCGGCGGGGGCGGCAGTTCTGTGGTGACGCTCCGGTCGGACGGGTCGGCGTACTCCGAGTTCCTCATCGGCGAGCTCCGCAAGGCGATCGCCAGCAAGGGCGGCAACGTCCAGTTCGTACTCGGGAGGGGGTAGACGTGGCGTTCCCGGAAGATGCGCTGCCGCTACGGGTGGAGATCAAGACCGGCTCGGTGTGGGTCGACATCACCAAGGACGTGAAGACCTCGGATCCGATCGTCCACTCGCGCGGCATCCGCAATCGGGGCGTTGTCGCCGAGCCCGCCACCATGCCCATGCGGATCAACAACGCGGGCGGCAAGTACTCGCCCCGCAACCCGATGGGCCCCTACTACGGCTTCATCGGCCGCAACACGCCCGTCCGCATGTCCCTGCACCACGGTCCGACCTACCTGGCCGTGAACGGCACCGGCTTCGGTAACACCGGGGCTTCCACCCCGGACACGGCGGCCCTCGACATCGTCGGGGACATCGACATCCGCTTCGAGGCAACCCTCGACAACTGGCTCGCCGCCGGAACCGTCGAACTGTGCGGCAAGGGCCTTGGCTCCGGGAACCAGCGCTCATGGATGCTGATGATGACCGATCAGCGGCTGCGGCTGCGCTGGTCCACCGACGGCACCGCGTTCACCTTCCGGGACTCCACCGAGCTGCTGACCATGCCGTCACCGACGCTTGCCGTGCGGGCCACCCTGGACGTCAACAACGGCGCCAGCGGGCACACCGTCGTCTTCTACACCGCCCCCTCCATGGCAGGGCCCTGGACGCAGCTCGGCGCCCCCGTCGTCACCTCCGGCACGACCAGCATCTTCAACAGCTCGGCCCCGGTCCGCGCCGGAGACGGCTGGGGCGACGTGGGGTTTCCCAGCGCCAGCGGCCGGGTGACCCGCTTCGAACTGCGTAACGGCATCGGCGGCACCGTCGTGGCCAACCCCAATTTCACTATCCTCACGCCGGGGACGACGACGTTCACAGACCCTGCCGGCCGTACCTGGACGGTCGGTTTCGACACCGAGATCACCAACCGGCGCCCAAGGTTCGTGGGCGAGATCTCCTCGTGGCCCCGCCAGTGGACGCCGTCCGCCGCGATGGCGTGGGTGCAGGTCGAGGCCGCCGGAGTCCTGCGCCGCTACAGCCAAGGGCAGAAGCCCTTGGAGTCGACGCTGCGGCGCCGCCTGCCCTCGCAGGGCCCGATCGCGTACTGGCCGATGGAGGAGGGCGAGAACGCAACGCAGGCCGCGAGTCCGATCGCGGGCGTGCGGCCGCTGAATGTGAGCGGGTTCCGTATGGCCGCCACCGACACCCTGCCCGGCTCGAAGGCCCTGCCGCAGGTGCAGGGCGGCGCGACTCTGTCCGGGCTCGTACCGACCCCTCCGGCGGGCGCCGCCGCAGAGTGGCACACCGAGTTCGTGTGCTTCATCGACAGTCCACCGCCAGCGCCACGGACCATCCTGCAATGGCTGTCCACGGGCACGGTCAAACGCTGGCGGCTCATGATCACTGCGGGCGGCGTCGACCTGCATGGCTACGGCGACAACGACGTGGAGGTGACCTACATCCTGTCCGTACTGCCGCAGATCTTCGGCAGATGGACCCGATGGAAACTGTTCGCCACACAGAGCGGCAACACGGTCACCTACACCATCGCCTGGGTTTTCGTCGGGGCCGGCAGTCTGGCCAGTTCCAACTCGTACACCGGCAGCGTCGGCCGTATCTCCGGCGTCATCGATCCCGGCCCCTACTCGGGGGATCTGTCGAGCGCCACGATCGGGCACCTCGCCGTCTTCCCGACCGCGGACACCTATGCCTTCAACGATGGCGACCACGGATTCAACGGGGAGTCGGCGGCGGCCCGCATGATCCGGCTGTGCCAGGAAGAATCCGCACCCCTGCAAATCACGGGTGCGGCGGCTGACACCCTGCGCGTGGGACCGCAGCGGCCATCGGATCTGCTGACGCTGCTGGCCGACGCGGCAGCTGCCGACGGCGGCGTGTTCGGCGAGGACCAGGGCAGCGCCTCGCTGTGGTACCGGACCCGGGCCAGCCTCTACAGCCAGACTCCGGCCCTGACGCTGCCGTTCGGGTCGCTGAGCCCGCCGTTCGAGCCCGTCGAGGACGACGAGGTCCGCAACGACCGCACGGTGGTCCGCGAGGGCGGCTCATCAGCCCGCGCCGCCCTCACCTCGGGCCGCCTGTCCGTGCAGCCACCCCCGGCCGGGATCGGCATGTACGACGACTCCACCACCCTCAACCTGTACACGGACGGGCAAACCGAGCTGGTCGCCGGGTGGATGCTCCACCTCGGCACGTGGGACGAGGACCGCTACCCGGAGATCACCCTCCTACTGCACCGGCACCCCGAGCTGATCGACGCCGTCCTCGCGCTCCGGGTCGGCGACGTCATCCGCATCACCGACGTCCCCACCTGGGTGGCGACGGGCGACATCCTGCTGCGGGTGGACGGCTGGTCGGAGACGCTGCTGCCCCGCACGTGGGCCATTCGGTTCGCCTGCTCACCGGCCGGGCCGTGGACGGTCGGCGTATACGGGAGCGCGCGCAGGGACAGCGGGGGCAGCGCGCTCGCGGCCGGCGTATCGGCGACGGCCACGTCCCTGTCCGTGGCGACGACGTCCGGCCCGCTGTGGACCACGACCGCCTCCGACTTCCCCTTCGACATCCTCGTCGGTGGGGAGCGGATGCGCGTCACCGGTGTCACCGGGGCCAGCTCGCCGCAGACCATGACTGTGGTCCGCTCCGTCAACGGCATCGCGAAGGCGCAGAGTTCGGGAGCCGCTGTCGGCCTGTTCCAGCCCGCGGTGCGGGCCCTGTAAACGAAGGAGGGCCGTGTGCCTGATCTGACCGCGGGCAGCCGCGTGAACGCGCTGGATGCCCCGCCGACGGTGTACGTGCAGGACACCACGGCGCAGACGAACATCGCTTCCACGAGCTACTCCGTCGGTTCGCCCGAGGTGGGCGTGACGTTCACGGCGCCGACGACGGGCCGCGTGTGTATCAAGGTGGGCGCGAGCATGAGGAACGACGCTGCGAACTCTGACCGCGTCGCGGTGACGGTCGAGGTGTTCCTGGGTACCAGCGGCTCCGGAACCCAGGTAGTGGCGCCGACGGTGTTCCGGGGCGTGGCCTCGCCGGGCACCGCGTCGCCCGGCGACTACGCCACCTACGGCAACGAAACGATGGTGACCGGTCTGACGCCAGGGGCGACGTACTACGCGAGGTGCATGCACATCAAGTACGGGTCCGGCGGCACCACGGTGGACCTCGCGATGCGGGATCTCCTGATCAAGCCCGCCACCTGAGCCCGTTCCGCCCCTGCCCCGAGCCGTCCGGCCGGGGCCTTTCTCATGTCTGGAGACCCATGCAACCCGCTGACATCGAGCACCGGTTCGCCTTCCACGCTGCGACGACGCAGGAGAAGCGCGACGAGCACACGAGCGTCCGGCAGGCGTGCCGACGGCTCGCCGACGAGATGAACGAGCGGCTCCCGGAGGGCCGTGAGAAGGCGCTCGTCGTGACCAAGCTGGAAGAGGTCATGTTCTGGGCGAACGCGGCGATCGCGCGCGCCGGTGCGGACGACCGCTGATGGCCACCTGCCGCGGCATCGACGTGTCCTCCTACCAGGGCGCTCAGGACTGGGCTGCTCATGCGAGGGAGGGCATCGTCTTCGCCTTCGCCAAGGCGTCCGAGGGGCAGCAGACGCACGATGCCCGGTTCGCCACCCACATCAAGGGCATCAAGGCCGCGGGCCTAGTGCCGGGCGCCTACCACTTCGCGTGGCCGAACCAGGACGCCGCGCGGGAGGCGTCGAACTACATCAGCGCCGTCCGGCCGTACGCCGGGAAGGGCTTCACGCACTGGCTCGACTTGGAGCGCTACAGCGACGGCCGGAACTACGCCGGGCGTACGGCCGCGCAGATCAAGGCGTGGGTGGCCCGCTGGGTCGCCCTCGTGCAGGAGGCATTCCCGGGGCAGCGCGTCGGGATCTACACGAGCGGCGATGACATCGCGGCCGGACGCGTGCCCGCGGGGCTGCCGCTCTGGTACCCGGCGTACCCGTGGGGCGCTGCCGCGTACAGCAGGGCCGAGGCTGCCGCGCAGCCGAAAGCTTCCGGGCGGACGCCGCTCATCTGGCAGTTCACCAGCCAGCCCATCGATCGATCCATCGCCTACCTGTCCGCGAGCGAATTCCGCGCGTGGGCGGCTGGTACTGACGTGGAGGAGGACCCCTTGGCGGGACTGAGCAAGCAGGACATCTACGACGCGGTGTGGAAGACGGATGCCGTCCCCGCGCCCAAGACGTCGACCACCATCAAGACGAACCCGACGTGGGCTGCCGTGTCGGTGCTCTCCGACATCGCAAACCGCGTCCGGTCGACCGAGACCACCGTCACCGCGCAGGCCGCCACGATCAAAACGCTCGTCCAGGCCCTCGCCGACCGGGACGACGCGGTCGACGTGGACGCGCTGGTGCAGCGCATCACCGACGCCATCGAATCCGTGACCGTCCGCCTGGACGTCGACCCGAAGAACTGAGGTACCGAGCATGATGACTGCTGCCTTCTGGAAGGCCACCGCCGAGCGGATGATCCGCACCTTCGCGCAGGCGGAATTGGCGCTCGTCAGCGGGGACGGCCTCGGCCTCCTCGATGTCGACTGGGGGTCCGCGCTGTCCGTGGGCGGACTCGCCGCGGTGGCCGCGCTGCTGACCGCGATCGGGACGAGCGGCGGCACCACCGGCCCCGGCATCACCGAGACCGTGGCGACGCCGGACACCCCGCGCGGCCCGACCAGCCTGTAACCCGCACGACCGTGATGGAGGCAGTACGTGGACGCTGCGACGCTCGGCGCCGTCGGAACCATCGTCGTCGGGCTCGCGGTGGCCACGGCCTCCCTGATCGGCCAGCGAGGCGCCAACAGGGCGAACCAGTCCGGGGCCGTGCTCGGCGGCTACAGCTCGCTGGTGGACAACCTCCAGGAAGAGCGCGACAAGCTCCGCTCGCAGCTCGCCGAGAACGAGGTCAAACTCGCGGCGGCCTACGCCGAACTGGCCAGTGAGCGCGCTGAGAAGGCGCGGCTCCTCACAGAAATCTCGGCCCTCTCCGACGAGAACAGCCGACTACGCCGCGAACTCGCTGACCTGGGAGGCCAACCGACGTGAGTGGACGCCACACAGAGCCGCTGCTCGCCCGCCGCTGGCGCTCCCTCATGCTGACCGCGGTCCTTCTCGTCCTGTCCGGGGCGGTGGTTCTGGTCTGGCTGCGGATCGATGCGGAGGCCCGCCGCGCGGATGCGTACGGGGCGGAGGCCGTACGGCGCGGGAATGCGGTCACGACGCTGGCCGAGGATGTACGGATCCTGCGGACGCAGATCAAGGCGAAGGGCGGGACGCCGGCGGCTCCGGATCCGTCCTCGGCCGTCGAGGATCTGCCGGATCGGGTGCGGGTGCCGGTGGTGGTGTCGGGCCCGCGCGGGGAGCGCGGTCCGTCCGGTAAGCCTGCGCCGACGCTCACGCCGTCTCCTGGGGCGAAGGGTGAGCAGGGTGCGCGTGGGGAGCAGGGCGTACCGGGCGCGGATTCGACTGTGTCGGGTCCGGCGGGTGCGGACTCTACGGTGCCTGGCCCGTCCGGGCCGCCTGGTCCTGCCGGGCGGGACGGGACGAACGGGACTGATGGGAAGGACGGTCGAGACGGGACGACCGAGTGCCCTGACGGCTACAGCTGGCAGGTACCGCCCGACGATCCTGACGCTCTGGTGTGCCGCAAGACCGGGGTATCTCCCCCGGAGCAGCCGGGTCCTGGGGAGAGCGTTCCTCCGCTGGCGGCGGCGCTTGATCCTCAGCGTCGGCAGTATGCGCTTCGGCGCGGACGGCGTGCGCCCACGCGGTGACGAGCTGCTCGTACTCGGTGCGCTGCTCTGTGGACAGGAAACCGCCCGAGCGCAGCATGAGTTGCCGGATCTGCTCGTTCAGCTCGTCGGCGGTGGCGGACACGGGCAGGACCGTAGCCTCCTTCGCTGGATCTCGACCAGAGGATAACTGGACAAGCGCGCTCCGCTACGCCCCTGCCGCCCCTTGCCGGGGCGGTGGGGGCCGTTTCGTCATGCCTGGACGCCGCCGAGCCGCTGCGCGTGCAGCATGAGCAGCGCAGCGACTGCGTTCGCCGACCGGATCTCACCGCTCGCAATCAGCGCTGGGACCTTGGCCAGCGGCACCCACTCGCGGCGCGACGACTCGAAGTCATCCTCCGGGACTTCGCGGACCTGGACGGCCGAGTCGGACACGTACACACGATGGTGGGATGTCGAGATACCCGGCATCGGGTCGACGGCGAGGAGCAGCCGCATCGGGCCCGGCCGCCACCCGGTCTCTTCCTCGAACTCCCGGGCCGCTGCCGCCGCTACGTCCTCACCCTCGCCGGTCCCGCCGGACGGCAGCTCGTAGCCCCACGCGTCGGTGATGAACCGGTGCCGCCACAGGAGCAGCACCTCGTTGGCGTCGTTGACAACGGTGGCCACGGCGACCGGACGGAGCCGGATGACGGTGTGATCGAGGTGCCGGCCGTCGGGTAGCTCGACGTCCGCCATGTTCACGGTGCACCACCGGTTCTCGTACACGGTGCGCTCGGACAGGGTGCGCCACACGGACACGGGATTCCTCTCGTCGGGGACAGCATCCATCCGACCACACCGGCTACAGCGGGATGCGGAGGGTGTCGTCGATGCGGGCGACGACGTCCCGAACGCTGGTGCTGCGGGTGGCTGCGAGGCTGCGGCGAACCCCGGCAAGACGGTCATACAACCGGTGGGACTCCATGCCCTGCACGGTGTCGAGCATCCGCTCGGCGGTCCCGCCCGCCAGGTCAACGGCGCCGGCGCGGAGTTCGCAGTCGGCGAGGGTGGCGAGGCGGTGGACGCGGCCGCGGGCATGGGCCTGGATCTCGACGGCCTCGGCCGCGTACCGCTGGGCGGGCCCGGTGTCACCGAGCCGCATGAGGGTGTCGGCGAGCGCGTTCTCCAGGAGGCCGGGCTGCACATAGCCCGTCTCGGCGGGCTCCTCGTCGGGCCGGATCAGCCCGGCGGCAAGTTCGGCCTGCCGCATGGCCTGACGCGCCCCGGCATGATCGCCCATCCTTGAGAACGCCTTCGCCTGCATCGCGTTCAGGTCACAGGCGAGGGCCGGTGAGATGGCGTGCCCTGCGGCCCGTAGTCCGGCCTCGGCGAACGCGACGGCTTGACGGTGCTCGCCAAGGAAGAGGCTGTGATTCACGAGCAGCGCGATCACGTACCCGCCGAACGCCCGGTCCCCGGACGCCTTCGCGAGGCGGAGCGCCTGGTGGTAGTAGCGCTGCGCGAGGCCTTGCGCGTTCGAGTCGTACGCACAGATCCCGGCGACGGCGACGAGCCCGCCGACAGCGCGGTGCAGCTCGCGGCCGGTGCGGTCGGTGTAGGTGCCGCGCATGAGCGGCGCCGTGTCCTGCACAAGGAACCGGAGCACGCGGCCGCGCGTGGCGACACCGCCGGCCTTGCGGTACATCTGCTCGTAGTGGGAGCGGGCCGTGCGCAGCTGCTCAACATCGGGGAGACCCACCTGGATCGCGCCCCTGCTGCTCACGTCTCGGTCTTCTGGCGGGTTCTCCCACTCCCACACGGGCCCGACCGCAGGCAGTCCGGTGATGACCGGCGCCGTTTGCAGATCCTCGCGGTGCTGATGGTCGCCGCGCCACAGTGCGGTCGCCTTGCCGAGGAAGCCGTCCAGCGGTGCGCTGACCGGCTGCGCGTTCTGTGCGCCCATGCCGAGGTCGTCGAGGGTGACTGTGCGGCCGAGACGGCGTCCGAGGATCTCGGCAATGAGGTCCGGCACGACGCCGCGCGGGCGCTCGCCCTTGAGCCAGCGAATCACTGAGCTGTGGTCGTACTTCATCGTCCGTCCTCGCGCGGCCGCGGCCGCGTTGATGTAGGCGGCCAGCCCTTTGCGGGACATCCCCGCCTCGGCGAGCAGCGCGTCGAGCAGCGTGTTGGGTTCCATGTCGTGCCCCCGGGGGTTTCGCTGCTGTAAGCGTAGAGAGATCCGCTTCACACAGTGTGTGAACAGCCCAACGCGGGCAGCCCCTTGCACACACTCCCGCACCCGACTGCGGGGAGCGAAGGATGGTCGTAGATCAAAGCCAACCCGTCCACGCCGGAGGCCCGCATGCCCACCACCACCCCGCCCACCGGCACACCGGAACGCACGATCCCCGAACTGTTAGAGGCCGCGTTCTCGGCAGCCCGCGAACACCCGGACAAGGCGGAGCGTGAAGCGTGCTGCTACGGGCTCAGCGCGGAGATCCACCGGTTGCTGCCGATCGTGCAGGCGCAGATGGATGCGCTGCCGCCTCGGACACGCGACTGGTACGCCCGTGACACGGCGATCCACGACGCGAAGGAAGAGCTGAGGAAAGGCCTCAGCCCGAGCCCGATGGGCGCGTACCTGACGCTCGCCGAACTCGCCCGGCGCCTGACCGCTCTCACCGAACTCGCGGATGAGTCATGAGTTTCGAGGGCGCACGCTTCTGCGCACACTGCGATCAACCACTCCGGTCCGGCGAGCCGGTCGACAGAATGACCGTCTTCAGCGCATCCGGCCCGGGCACGCTGGTCGAACTACACAAGGTGTGCCTGGTCGCTCCACTGCTGACCGCGCGCGGGGTACAAGGCGGACCCACCGCGCTGTGGTTTCGGTAGCTGCCAGAGACTCCCGCGGCCGCGGGCAACGGCGGCGGGTAGCGCGGTCGCTCGGAACCTGCATTCCGGGCGGCCGCTGTAGTTCCCCGCCGCCGTGAGTCCCGTCCCGGCGGCGGGCCACACCCGGCTCGTACCTCGGCAAGGACCCGAGCCGGAGGGGGCGGCCTCGTCCAGTCGACTCGACGGGCCGCCCCTGCGAACGGCCCGCAGACTCGCGACTGCGGGCGGAGGAGGGCGGCGGCGCGACGCGCGAAGGGGCGCCGCCGCCCGACTCAAACCAGGTCTCGGAGCGGAACCTTCAGCGCGTCGGCGATGCGAATCAGGTTGTCGACGACCGCCGCTTGGTGACCTTGCTCGATTCTGTTGATCGCCTGCCGGTCGAGGCCGGCCAGTTCAGCGAGCTTCTCCTGGGTGAGGTTCTGGTGCAGGCGCTCGGCCCTGATGTGGTCTCCGATGGCTCGCCGGGCGGCGAGGATTCGGGGCGTCGGCGGGGCGGGCGGCACCCGCTCAACGCTGGTCGGGTCATGATCGACTGTCTGTATCGTCGACCGTACATTTTCTGATCACTATCCGGCCACGGGCGCAAGCCGTCGTGCGATTACGACGCACGTTCGAGTGAATGCCCGCCCTTGAACGGGCGCCCGAGGCAACGATCCGACACGGTGCATATGACAAGCACCTGCACCCTGGACGGCCCTCATCGCGAGGTGGGGGCCCGCGTCCCCTGCCGATGTACGCGCATCCGTCGAAGGGGACGCAGTAGCTCTGATTCGGTCAGAGCTGGCGCCCTGCCCCATGACCCCGGGTAGGGCGTCTACGTTTTTCGCGTGGCCCCCGTCGATCTGTACGACGGGGGCCACGGCCTGGGGGTGAAGCCTCCCCGCCTCGACACCCCAGGAAAGAACGAGCGCGCATCTGGCGCGCGTGGGGAGACGCACCAGCCCTCGTCAAACAGCGACTCTACGTACTGTCGCCGCATGATCAATACCTCGAACAGGTGATACACGAGGAAGATCGCGTGGCGTTGTGGACTCTATGTGGACTTCGACCACAGGAGAGGCCCCCCGACGATCACGCCGAGGGGCCTCTGACCTGCTACTTAGTACCTGTGGGCGCGGACGGTTTCGAACCGCCGACATCCTGCTTGTAAGGCAGTACATCTTCCCGGCCAGGGTTTCCGAGTCTCGCCGAGACTCGCCGAGCCCTGATCACGCACCCTCGGTACCGCGCTTTCGAACAACTCCGAGACTCGCCGAGACTCACCGAGGGGGGTGTGTGGACTCCAAGTGGACTCCACCCCCTTCCGATCACTCAACGGCCCGGAGTCCACTACCTTCGCCGCCCTCCCTGGTCAGCGCCGTACGCACACGCTCCTGCGCACCCTCGCTCCCGTGGGTGTAGATCCACGTGACCTTCCCCCCGCGCTTCTGGCCGAGGAACGCCTGCGTATCCACCTCCGCCACACCCGCGTGATGCAGACGGCTCGCGACGTCATGCCGGTACTCGTACAGCCGCGGCCACCACTCGGTGCGTCCCGTCTCCGGGTCGGTCACCTTGCGCGCCACACCGGCCTGCTCGGTCGCCCGCTTCCACGGACGCTGAAGGTTGTTCATGTTCAGCGCCCCGCCCTTCGGGCCGCGGAACACCAGCTCCTCCACGTGCAGGTCGTAGCCGTCACCGATCCCCGAACGCGTGCGCTTGGGCTGCCACTTGGCGACCATGTAGCGGACGGCCTCCATCGCCGTTGGCGTCAGCGGGACCGTGCGGAACCCGGCCTCCGTCTTGGGCGCCTCCTGACGGCACAGCCGCCCCTTGTCGAGAACGAGGATCTCCTTCACCTGAACGGTCATGGCGTCCTCGTCCACGCAGTGCAGCCGCAGGCCCGCGTACTCGCCGGGCCGCATGCCCGTCTCGTACGCGAAGTCCCGCAACACGCGCTGGTAGTACTCCGGCAGCGCCGCGTGGATGAGCGCGTACTGCGCCTCCGTCGGCGGCTTCAGCTCGTCCGGATGCTTGGCCGGCTTCTTCGCGGTGACCTCCAGATGGGCCGCCGGGTTGTCCTTGATCCGCTCCCCATCCTTGATCGCCGCGTCGAGGAGCGAGATGAGGAGACGCCGCACCTGACACTGCGTCCGGTACCCCTTCACCTCATGAGTGAGCCAACGCTGGAGCTCCATGTACTCCAGGTCGATCAGCTTGTACGCGGCCCACTTCGGTTTGATGTGCGCGGTCCACAGACTCAGCTTGCGGTTCCGCGTCTTGACCTTGCCCTTCTTGCCCTGCACTCCCCAGTACTCGTCCCACCACTTCCCGACGAGAACCTTCCCTCGCTCCGGGTCGCGGTAGGTCCGCTGCCGCACGGAGGTGCGGACGTCGTCGAGGAAGGCCTCGGCGGCGCGCTTCCCACCGTCCTTGATGGGGAAGTTGCGGGCCTTCTGCCGTCCGGTGGGGTCGCGGTAGCGGGCCTGCCATGCGCCGACGCAGTCGCGGCGGGGTTTGCGTTCGCCGTGCTCGGCGGGCGGATACGCCTCCATGCAGAGGCCGCACCCGCAGGTCTTCGAGCGGATCTGGCGTGGGTTATTGGCCGGTTTACGCGGCATGCCCTGCCCCCCTTTGGCCTTGCGCGTGGCTGCCACCCTCGCGCGGCTCCTGGCGGGTGCCGTAGCTCGGTTGGTGATGATCGGCACGGAACGCCGCAGTTCGGCTGTTCCTCCGTGGATTAGGCGCCAAGGTTGATCACCTCGTCACTCCTTCGCTGCTGTGGAATGAGAGTGAGGAACCGGATCGGCTCCCCACACCAGCAGCGTGCACCGAACGCGTCTTGTTCTACGTCGAGTTGGCGAAGAACCGCCCGGACCGCGAGATGCGCATAGAGCACGCTTCCGGCCAGCACATCCGGGATTGTGATCAACCGGCGGTCAGCGTCGTACGGTTCGCGAATGAGGTCGCGAGGCGCGTACTGGACACGAATGCACATGGACACTCCCCCGTAATACAGGTGTGGCTGATGCCAACCAGTGGGGGAGGGCACCGGTCGTGTGATCGACCGTACCCCGCGTTGAGTGAATATGCGACCACTCTATGCACAGAAAATCCGCGCCAGTACACGGGGAGTAACTGAGTCCATTTAGCTCAGACTCGCGACTGCCCGCGACGGTTGCACAGGATTCAACGCCGGTTGCTTCAGGGCCGGTTCTTGTTGCTGTCGGCAACGGCGCCAGCCTGGATCATCAGCAGCTTCTGCTGCTCCTTCGTGAGCTGGTCGAAGATTTCCAGCATGGCGGCTCGGTCGTCCGGGTTGGGCGGGGCGGGCGCCTTCCGGCCGACGGCCGCGAAGAGCCGCTCCTCGGTGAACTTCGGGAACTCCCGGGCGAGGGCGCGGATTGCGGCCGGCCGGGGGTTGGCGTCGCCGTTTACCCAGTTGCTGACCGTGGAGTGGTGAGTGCCGATACGCGCTGCGATCTTGCTGGCGTTCGTCTGGTACTCGCTCATGAGGGAGGCAAGTACCTGCGCGAACGTCTCGCGCGCGCTGGCGTCTGGCTCAGATGTCTCCACGCACGCAAGAGTGCCCGCGCCTTCTACATTTCGCAAGTAAAAGTAGAAGCGTGGCGCAAAACCTTGCGGCGCGCGACCTCCCCGCTACGCGCCGTCGCACGACCCTGCATGCACCCACCATAGAACACTCATTCGAACGGCGAGCGCCACCCTCTCAATCTCGGCGAGTCTCGGCGAGACTGTTGACGAACTTCGACTTTCGAATATAGAAATGTCGAAGACGCCCACCCAGGGCGCCAGAGCCCCACAGGCACGAGGTCCCTCCATGCCAAAACTGCACCGCAGACGCGACGGCCAGCCCCTCAGGGACGCCATGACCCGCGCCGGACTCTCCATCACCGCACTCGCCGAGGCGACCAAGAGGGTGGATCCGGCAGGGAAAGGCATCTCAGCCGCGGCAGTCGGCCGACTCGCGGGGCAGGGCAAGACGGCTCGCGAAAGCTGCGAGCTGCGCACGGCCTGGCTCGTCGCCGAAGCACTACACATGGAGACGAGCGCCCCCCTCCAGGACCTCTTTGCCATGCCCACACCTTCGACTTCGAATATCGAAAGGTCAATCCCCGATGCCGAAGAAGAGTGACCGCCAGGTCGGCGCCCTCCCGGCCGGCCTCGTCCCCCTCCTGAGCCAGCGCGAGATCGAGACGTACTACGGGGTCTCGGACTGGCAGATCCTCCAGTGGATCAAGGCAGGTATGCCCACCGTCCCCTACGCCGGGCGCGGTCGGCGCTTCAACCTCCCCGACTGCGAGGCGTGGCACGCCGCGAACGCCGCGCCGGACCCGCAGCTCGCCGCGACCGGCTGAGCAACTCCCCCTGAACGCGCCGAAGGGCCGCCCGCTTCCCGGCCTGGCGACCCCTCGACTACGGCGCCCCACCCCAGAACAAAGAGAGGCCCCGATGGCTCAACAGCTTACGGAACGCCCGCCCATCAGCCCGACCTCCCTCCCCCGGATCTTCCGCAGCGCCGCGCGGATCATCGCCGCGAACGGCCTGCACCAGGGCGACTTCGTCCAGGACGGTTTCGACCGGCAGATGAGGACCCCGCACGCCACGCGGCCCATGTCGATCGTGGCCGCGCTGAACTGCGCGGTGACCGGCGACCCGCACCGGCCGGCGGCCGAGTCCCGTGAGGCGATCCGGGTGCTCGCGCTCCGGCTGACCGTCCGTGGCTCGGACCCGTACGGGGAGGACGAGCGGGCGCTGGCGTTCCACGTGGACGAGTGGGGTGACGTCGAGGACCGCACGACGGAGTCGGCGGTCGCGGTGCTGGAGGCGGCGGCGGACGCGTGCGAGGTGTCGGCATGAGCGCGCTGACCGTGGCGGCCGCCCTGGACGCGCTGCTCAATGAGGCTCCTGCGTGGCTCCCCCCGGTGACGTCGTGGGAGGTCGCGGAGGACGGCGACCACTGGATCCTGTCCGGCGGTATCCCGGACAGCGTCGGTTCGATGACCGCCGCGAAGGCGCTCGGCCTGGTGGCCGGTGAGCACGGCGTCGAGGTCAACGACGACGGCCGGATGATGACGGTGCTGTTCACCTGGCGCGAGGCGCGGGTGCAGCTCTACTACTTCCGCCCGGCGCGGTGGACGGCGCCCGAGCGCTGCGCGACGTGCCCGACGAAGTTGGGTGCGGAGGGTGTGGCGTACGTGCGGCTCGGTGAGGGCCATGAGGCTCCCGTCGTGTGTGTCGCGTGCCGAGACCGGATGCACGCCGCGTGGCTGGCGACGCAACGGCTGCGCGAGCAGCGGGGCTGTGCCCCGTACCCGGCCGAGGCGTCGGCGGACGCGCTGACGGCGATGCTCGCCCCGACGCAGGCACTCACCGTCGACGAGACCGGCGGTGCGTCGTGAACGCGCCCGCCGCGATCTGCCTCGCCACCTCCGCCTACGCGGCCCCCCTGGTCCCGTTCTTCCTCCTCGTCGACGCCGAGCACCTGACGCCCCGCGCTGTCCGCGAGGCCCCGGCCACCGCCCGCGCCGCCGCCGAGCGCGCCGCGCTGACGATCGCCGCTCTCCTCCTCATCCTCACCGCACCGACGGGGGCCACCCGATGAACCGCATCCGCCTGATCCTCCACCGCCTGTTCCGCCGCCCCGCCATCACCCAGCCGTTCCCCATCTACCTGCGGCGCGTCCCCGTCGGCGTCTTCCTCGACCTGGAGGCGTACTTCGAGCACGTCATCACCACGATCGCCGACGACCCCGACCTCCTCGACCTCCTCCTGGAGTTCGCCGAGGACCGTGGGACGAGCGGCCAGTACGACGGGCACGCCCCGGAGAAGCTCCTCGTCGAGCGACTCGGCTCGGCGGTGGGTTACGAGATCCCGCTGTACGGGGACAAGGCGGCGAAGTTCGCTGACCGGCTGCGCGCCGCGGCCCCGGCCCCGGCTGTCGTGGTTCCGGCGCAGCGCGAGGGCGGTGCCGCCGCGTGAGCGCGCCCAACGGCCCGTTGGGCGCCGGCCGCCGCGCCCGCCTCACGGTCCTTCGTCGCGCCGTCACCGACTACCAGGGCGAATGGAACGTCGCCCGCGCCGCGCACCTCTACGCCGGGATCTTCGGCCGCTACCAGTGGCGCGCCATTGCCCGCCGCGACCTCGCGCAGCTCTGCACCGAGGGCCTCCTCGCCCTCCACGACGAGCCGACCAACCGGCACTACAGCCTCGCCACCCGGCCGAGCACCAGAGAGGACGGACAGTCGTGAGTCGTCTCCCACTCCGCAAGTTCATTGACCACGCCTCCGTAGCCGCAGCGGCGCAGGCCCGCCCCGGGGTCTGGCACCTCGTCGGTGAGTACCGGTCGTCGATGTCCGCGAAGGGCACGGCCTCCTGCATCCGCAACGCAGGCGGCAACCAGCTCCGGGCCGCGAAGTACCACTACGGGCCCGCCGGATCGTTCGAGGCCACCACCAAGCTCACCGAGTTCGGCTGCGAAGTCCTCACCCGCTACGTCGGGCCGCCCGACTCCCTCGACGAGGACGCCGCGTGGGCCGACGCGGTCGCCGACCTCGTGCACTCCAGGAAGGACACCGCCTGATGTTCGTCACCCGCCGACGCCACGCCGAGGAACTCGCCGCGGCGCGCGCCGAGACCACCCGCCAGCGCGAGCGCGCCGACAAGGCCCAAGCCATCGCCCGCACCGAGGTCAACGCGCGCCGCCACATCGGCGAGCAGAACGCGGCGCTCCACGCGGCGAACGCCCTTCTCACCGGGAGAAACCGGGCTCTGTCCGACCAGCTCGCTGCGGCGCAGGTCGAGTCCGGGGTCGACGTGGCGAAGGCCAAGAAGACCGCCGGCCGGATCGTCCGCCTCCAGAGGGCCGTCGCCACCGCCCGCGCGGAAGCCGCGGCGGCCCCGGCCAAGGCGCGGGCCGCCGTCGCCGGGGAGCTGTACCGCAGCAAGCAGGCGCGGGGCGCGCTCGAGGAGCAGCTCCTCATCGTGCAGCGGTCCAACGAAGTCCAGGCCGCGCAGCTCCTCGACCGGTCCGACAAGACGTGGGAGACCGTGTGATCGCCACGGGGAACGACGAGTTCAGCCAGACCCTGGCCGAGCGCATCGGCCAGTTCATCATCGACGCGGACGCGAACTCTGCCCGCACCGTGCAGAAGGCCATCGGGCCGAGCGAGGTCGGGGAGCCCTGCGAGCGGCAGCTCGCCTACAAGATCGCCGACTGGCCCGAGTCGAACGAGGGCCGCGACCCGATCGCCGCGATCATCGGCACCGGATTCCACCTGTGGATCGGGGAGAAGTTCGAGGCCCGCAACACCGCACTCGGCGGGCAGCCCTCCCGCTACAAGGTCGAAACCCGCGTCACCGTACGGGACAGCCCCATCGAGACCGCACGGCTCGCCGGGAGCGCGGACCTGTACGACCGGCTCATCCGCGCCAACCTCGACTGGAAACTCGTCGGGACCAGCAGCCACGACAAGTACCGCAGGCAGGGCCCTGGAGAGAAGTACCGCATCCAGGCCCACCTCTACGGGCTCGGCCAGGAGAACGCCGGTGAGCACGTCGACCGCGTCGTCATCGTGTTCATCGCCCGGTACCACGAGCTGAAGGTCCACGTGTGGTCCGAGCCCTACGACCGGAGCATCGCCGAGGCCGCGCTCGCCCGCCTCGACCGCATCCGGGACAAGCTGCTCGCCCTCGACCCCGAGGCCCACCCGGAGCGCTGGCAGCAGTTCCCCACCCCGGAGAAGCCGAACTGCCGGTTCTGCCCCTACCTCAAGCCCGGGAGCACCGACCTCGCGGCCGGATGCCCTGGCGTGCAGAGCAGCGGCGCCGGGGCCTCCCTCCAGGCGCTCATCGCCTGACACCCCACAGATCCGTCGGCCAACAAGCCGACGCGCACCACACCAGCCAAGAGCAACCAGCTCGAAGCACTCAACGCATAGGAGCACCACCGCAATGACGACCCCTCAGCAGTACCAGGCCCCGAGCGCCGACGACTTCCTCATGGGCGGAGGCGTCCCCTCGGCGAAGTTCCCCACCCTCGGAACCACCGTCTCCGGGCGGATCACCGAGCGCCCCAGTGTCGAGCAGCAGCGCGACTTCACCACCGGCGAGCTGAAGTTCTGGGACGACGGGAAGCCGCAGATGCAGCTCGTCGTCACCCTCGCCACCAACGAGCGCGACCCGGAGAACCCGGAAGACGACGGGACTCGGCGCCTGTACGTCAAGGGCCAGATGAAGAACGCGGTCGCCTCCGCAGTCCGCAGCGCCGGAGCCCGCGGCCTGGAGGTCGGCGGCACCCTCACCGTGACCTACTCCCGCGACGGGCAGAAGTCCAACCCCCGCTTCAACGCGCCGAAGAACTTCGACGCGCAGTACGTCGCCGCTGCGGCCAATGAACTGCACACGCCGGACCCGAGCACGCCGGCCGCTGCGGCACCGCAGCCCGCGCCGGTCGCGCAGGTCGCGCAGGTCCCCGGGCTCACCCCGGAGCAGTTGCAGGCCGCGATGGCCAACCCGGCCACGGCGGCGCTCCTCCAGCAGCAGCAGGCGGCCGCGGCGGGCCAGGCGCCCGCGCCGGTCGCGGCGGCTGACGTCCCGCAGTTTTAGCCCACCACCCCACCGAGCACCGCCCGCGGGCGCGCGCCGCTTCCCCTGAGAAGCCGCGCCCGCGGGCGGGCCAACCCCCAACAGAAGGACCAGCACATGAGCACAGCAGCACAGCCCGCGGAGTTCGCCGCGTTCTTCGTCCAGCACTCCCGCGGCGAGGCCCACGAGCAGGCCAGCAACGAGTTCCACGAGCTGCTCGCCGCCGTCCAGGAGCACGGGAAGAAGGGGACGCTCACCCTCACCGTCACCGTCGAGCCCCCCAAGGGCGGCATGGACGGCGCCCCCGTCGCGATCTCCATCGACAGCGTCCTCAAGGCCCCGAAGGCGACCGCGCCCCCGTCCATCTACTTCGTCGACGACGCCGGTCACGCCACCCGCAACGACCCGAGGCAGACGCAGGCCTTCGACGTCCGCGACCTGCCCACCACCACCGAGATCAAGGACATCTGACCGTGACCACCAACGACACCACCACCGTCGCGACCCTCGCGCAGCAGGCCCTCGCCCCGCAGAAGGTCGAGCCGGGCAACATCTACCTCGTCGCCACCGCCCACGGGCTCGTCGAGCGCGTCGACCTCACCGGGCCCGAGTACACCGGCCGCCTGGAGCGGAAGACCGGCACCACCACCGTCCGCGACAGCGACAGCTTCCTCACCTACTACGGGAAGCACCACGACGCGAACACCGAGGTGTACGCCGACGTCGAGAAGCTGTCCGTCACCGCGGTCCTCGACGCGCACACCGACAACACCCCGCGGTTCGGCGGCCACCGCCTCCACCTCGCGCTGCGGCAGACGAAGGCATGGGCCGACTGGCTCCGCCACGACGGGAAGCTCCTCGACCAGGACACCTTCGCGAACTTCCTGGAGGACCAGCTCCCGTACCTGGACACCCCGGACGCCGCGACCATGCTCGAGATCGCGCAGTCGATCAGGGCAACGACGAAAGCGGAGTTCCAGAGCAGCAGCCGACTCCAGTCCGGTGAGCGGAAGCTCGCCTACACCGAGGACACCAAGGCGTCCGCGGGCAGCAAGGGTGACATCGCGATCCCCGAGGTCTTCACCATCGCCGTCCCCCCGTTCGAGGGCGCCGACGCCTACCGGATGACCGCCCGGTTCAAGTACCGCATCGACCGCGGCACCCTCCTCCTCGGCTACAAGCTCGAGCAGCCCGAGGAGCGCGCCAAGGCCGCGTTCGCCGACGTCCTCGCCGCGATCAACACGGACATCGACACGCCGATTCTCAACGGCACCCCCGCGTAGCACCCCCGCCCGCCCCGGTATCCACGCCGGCGGCCCTGGTGCAACGCCACGGCGCGGGCCTCCCCCTCTCTGCTTCACCGCACGGCGGCACACGATCAAGGAGCAACATTGAGAGCCACCACGGACACCCTCGCCGCAGCACTCACGCTGCACGCGGCCGGCTGCTCCGTCGTCGCAGTCCGCGCCGACGGAAGCAAACGCCCCCAGGGGTCCTGGCAGGCTGCCCAAACCGAACGCGCCACCGAAGCGCAGCTCCGCACCACCTTTGCCCACGGGCACCCCGGGGTGGGCATCATCTGCGGCGCCGTCTCCGGGAACCTGGAGATGCTCGAACTCGAAGGCCGCGCCGTCGACGAGGGCATCCTCAACCGGCTCGCCGAGATCTTCCTCGGCTCCGGCCTCGGAGACCTCTGGCAGCGCATCGCCACCGGATGGCTCGAGCGCAGCCCCAGCGGCGGACTCCACTTCCACTACCGCCTCGACGGGACCCCCGTCCCCGGGAACACCAAGCTCGCCTCCCGGCTCGCCCGCGAAGACGAGTACACCGACGACGAGAAAGCCCTGAAGGAGCGCCACCCCCACAAGAAGATCCTCCGCGGGTGGATCGAAACCCGCGGCGAAGGCGGCTTCGTCGTCACCGCACCCAGCCACGGCACTGTCCACCCCAGCGGGAAGCCGTACGAGCTGCTCTCCGGGGGCCCGGAGTCCATGCCCGTACTCAGCGCGGACGAGCACCAGGCCGTGCACGCGATCTGCCGCATGGTCGACGCGGTGCCCGCAGACGAACCGCCCGAGACCCACACCCCGCTCCCCGGGGCCCCGAGTCTCGAGCCCCTCGACGACGCGGCCGCGTTCCTCTTCTCCGGGAGCAGCGGCGACATGGCCCCCGGAGGGGTCAGCCCGGGGGACGACTTCGAGCAGAAGACCTCGTGGGCGGACATCCTCCAGCCCCACGGGTGGAAGCTGATGTTCGTCTCCGGGCAGACCTCGTACTGGCAGCGCCCCGGAAAAACCGGCCGCGAACCCTCAGCCACCACAGGCCGGGCCATGGACCGCGACCGGCTCTACGTCTTCACCACCAGCACCGAGTTCACCCCGGAGAAGCCGTACACGAAGTTCGGCGCCTACGCGCTGCTCAACCACGGAGGCGACCACTCCGCCGCGGCGAGTGCCCTACGTCGACGGAAGTTCGGCCAGCCCGCGCCCGAGCCGGTCCGTCACCTCTCCGCTGTCCCCAACCCGACCCCACACCCTGTGGACGGAACGGCAGCACTCAACGTCGTACAGCACCCGGCCAGTGAGCCCGACACCCCGAACACCTACACGCGCACCGACGACGGAAACGCCCTCCGCCTCGTCGACAAGCACGAGCAGGAGATCCGCTACGTCCCCCAGCGCGGGAAGTGGCTGCGCTGGGACGGGCACCGGTGGGCGTGGGACGACGCGGGCGAGATCCGCGAGATGGCCCGCACCATCGCACGCGCCCTCCCCAACGGGGAAGGCGAGGCCAAGCACCGGGCACGCAGCCTCTCCCACGCGGGCATCAGCGCCATGATCGGCATGGCGCAGACCGACCCGCGCACCGTCGCCCTCGTCGACACCCTTGACGCGCACCCCCTGCACCTCAACACCCCGGCCGGCGTCGTCGACCTCACCACCGGGAAGATCAGCCCGTCCGACCCGGCAGCCATGCACACCCGCACCACCAGCGTCGCCCCCGAGTTCGAACTCCCCACCCCACGCTGGACGCAATTCCTCACCGACACCTTCGGCGAAGACTCCGACATCGCGGTCTTCGTGCAGCGCCTCGCCGGATACTCCGCCTCCGGAGACACCCGATTCCACGTCCTCCCCTTCCTCAACGGGCCCGGCGGCAACGGCAAGTCCGTGTTCCTCGACGTGCTGCGCATCCTCCTCGGCGACTACGCGGCCAGCGCGCCCAACACCTTCCTCATGGCCGGCCAGCAGCAGCACGAGACCGAAGTCGCCCGGCTCCAGGGCCTGCGCCTCGTCGTCGTCTCCGAGGTCAACCAGGACGCCCGCTTCGACGAGGCGAAGATGAAGCTCCTCACCGGAGGCGACGCGCTCACCGCGCGCTTCATGCGGCAGGACCACTTCACCTTCGAGCCCACCCACCACCTGTGGCTCATGGGCAACCACCTCCCCGCGGTGAAGGCCGGAGGCGACAGCTTCTGGCGGCGGCTACGCCTCATCCCGTTCACCCGCAGCGTCCCGCCCGAGCGAAAGATCGAGGGCCTCGCTCGCATCCTCGCCGACGAGGAAGGCCCTGGGATCCTCGCCTGGATCGTCAACGGAGCCGTCGACGTATTCGCCGCAGGGCTCCGCGAGCCGGCCGCAGTCATGGCGTTCACCGAGACCTACGCGGAGGAGGAGGACTCCCTCGCACGGTTCATGAGCGACTGCTGCCACCTCGGCGGCGGCACCCACGTCACCATCAACACCTCCAAGCTCCGCAGCGCTTACGACGACTGGTGCCGCGCCGAAGGCGAGACCCCGCTCAAGCCTCAGGTCTTCGGCCGCGAACTCCGCACCCGCTTCAACGTCGAGCAGATCCGCTCCAACGGGCGCCGCTTCTACGTCGGAGTCGCTCTCCTCACCCGCCCCGGGGACGACGAGGAGGACGACGAATGATCACCGCAATCAGTGACCGCAGTGACAGCCCAGTGACCGTACCCACACCCCTACGGTCACTGCCAAAAACCATCCATGACCAGCGACTTCGTGCGGCCAGTGACCGCAGTGACCGTAAATCCCTAGTTCCAGCCCCGTGCGCACGCAAGACGTTCAATGCCAGAAACCCCCTGATCGGTCACTGCTGTCACTGCCTGCGCCACAGGCCCACCAAGAGCAGCCGCTCATGAACACGCCTGACCAGCCGAAATGGCTCGCAGACCGCATCGATCAAAGCAGTGACCGTACCCGCGAAGGCACCTGCCCGCGCTGTCACTCACCCGTACTCCGCGCCCGCGTCGGCCGCGTCGCCGCACTCGACGTGACCGCCGACCCCACCCCGCTGGACCCGCTCGGCGAACTCCTCGCCCGCCTCGACGGACGACTCACCTGGCACCTCACCACCAGCGCCCTCGGAGCCCAACGCATCACCTGGCGCGACCAGTTCCACATCCGCGCCGGACCCGCCAAACACCCCGTCATCGCCGACCACCGCTGCCCGCCCCGCCCCGTACAAGGAGTCCTCCTGTGACCACCACGGCCACCCGCACCTTCACCCTCACGCTGCCGCGAGGGCTGAAACTCCTCAACGCGAACCAGCGCGTACACCACCGAGTCCGCGCCGACCTCACCCACGAGATCCGCTCAGCCGCCCACACCGCCTGCTCGGAGAACGAGCACATGCGAGCAGCGCTCGCCGCGGCCAACCCCCACCCCGTCCTCCAACAGGCCTACATCCTCGGCGTCCTCCACCCCGGATCCCGCAGGCGCATCGACCCCGCGAACTTCTACCCGTCCTTCAAGGCCGCCGTCGACGGGCTCGTGGACGCGGGCGTCCTCGAGGACGACGACCACACCCACGTCGTCGGACCCGACATGCGCATCGGCCCCATCGTCAAAGGCGGCCAACTCACCCTCGTCATCCAAGAGATCACCCCGGCCACCCACGCCGCGTTCCAGTGGGCCGCGCACCAGCCCGCGACGGCGGTGAACGCGTGATGCCCCGACACGACAACGATGCGCTCACCGTCATGGACTGGTTCTGCGGCGCCGGAGGCTCCTCGCAAGGCGTGCACGCCGTCCCCGGAGTCCGGGTTACCCGCGCGGCGAACCATTGGAAGCTGGCCATCGAGTCGCACGCCGAGAACTTCCCCACGACCAGCCACTACCAGGGCGACATCCGTAAGGCGCCTGTCTGGGACTGGCCGGTGACAGACATCTTCTGGGCGTCCCCGGAGTGCACCAACTGGTCCGTGGCCAAGGGCAAGAAGCGGGACTTCCACAGCGCCATGCAGGGCAGCCTCCTCGACCTTCTCGCCAGCCTTGACGAGGAGGAGAACGAGCCGACCGCAGAGGAGGAATCCCGCGCGCTGATGGAAGAGGTCCCGCTGTACCTGCGCGGCGTCATCGAGCGCGGTGGCCTGGTCAAGGCGGGCATCGTCGAGAACGTCGTTGACGTCAGAGCCTGGGATCAGTGGGACCGGTGGATCGGTGAGATTCACAAGCTGGGCTACCGGACGCGGATCATCGCGCTGAACTCGATGCACGCGAACCCGCGGGCAGTACACCAGGCGCCGCAGTCCAGGGACCGGCTGTACGTCGGGTACTGGCACGAGTCGCTGGGGCGTACCCCGGACTGGGACAAGTGGCTGCGGCCGCGAGCCTGGTGCTCGGGCTGCGACGAGTACGTGCAGGCGATGCAGGTGTTCAAGGACCCGAAGCGGGACATGGGCCGCTACCGGCAGCAGTACGTCTACCGGTGCCCGCACGCGAGATGCCGGAACCAGATCGTCGAGCCGGAAGCCCTGCCCGCGGCGGCGGCCATCGACTGGTCGATTCCGGGACAGCGGATCGGGGACCGGGCCAAGCCGCTCGCGGAGAAGACACTGCGACGCATCGAGGCGGGGCTGAAGAAGTTCGCCCGCCCGGTCCCGATGATGGTGCCCGCCGGCGGCACCTGGCGCGACGCCGCAGTCAGCGTCGACGAGCCGATGCCCGCGCGGACGACCCGCGAGAACGACGCCCTGATGGTGCCGCCGCTGATGATCCCGGTCGAGGGCCGCGACGGCAAGGATGCCGCGTCGGCGAACGGACCGCTGCGCACGATGACGACACGGAACGAGACCGGGCTCGCATGGTTGCCGTTCATCGCAGAGCTCCGCGGCGGCGGCAGCATCGCCCGATCAGTCACCGAGTCCCTGGCCACGGTGACCGCGTCCGGGAACCACCACGGGCTGGTGACCCCGGCGGCGATGGTGATGCGGAACAACGGCAGCAAGGGCGACGGGGGCGAGCACTGCACCTCCCCGGCCGAGCCGTTCCGCACGATGACGACAGCCGGCCACCAGTCACTCCTCACGTGGGAGCACATGCTGGTCCCGTACTACGGCAACGGGGCACCCCGTTCGGTGAACGAGCCGATCGGCGCGCTGACGACCCGCGACCGGTACGCCCTCGTCAAGGGCGACATCAACATCGACGACGTGCTTTTCCGAATGCTCGAGCCGCACGAGATCGGCCGCGCCATGAGCTTCGCCGACGACTACATCGTCCTCGGAACAAGCGGGAGAAGGTCCGCCAGTACGGCAACGCCGTCACCCCGAACGCCGCCGAGGTCCTGGTCTGCGCCCTCGTCGAGGCGATCACAGGCGAGGAGATCACCCGGCACGAGCACGCACAGGCCGCGGCATGACCGGCCCGGTCCTCATCACCGGAATCCGGCCAGGCCTCCACATCCGCGGCCTCGACCGAGGTGAAACCCCTGTCGCCGACTACCTGTGCGGCCAATGCGGCGCCCACAAACGCGTCGAAGGCCGCGACGACGTCGCCGAGTTCACCGCGACCGACCCGGCAGCCGACCACGCGGGACGTTGCGACCCCGCCACCGGCAGCCACCCACCCACCGCAGACGACGCACCCCACGACGCCGCCTGACCACGCGCGCATCCGGTTAACCCGGCCCTCGCGCGCACAGCCCACACCACCAAAACGCCCTGCCAACCAAGGAGCACCATGACCGACCGCCCCGACGACGAGACCGTCACCCGCATGTACGACGCGATCGAGCAGGCCCACTGGCAGGACCTCGCCGACGCCCTCAACCGCCTCACCGCCTGGGGCGCCGACCCCCTGCTCACCCTGGCTCGCCAGCTCGGCACCAACAAGGTCGTCGCCCTCGACCCCGCCGAGGAGCACCAGACGTACCGGCTGCGCTACCGGCCGCCGTTCAGCGAGGAGCGCGGCGACGGGGACGGCTGGGTCGTGGAGCGCCGCGACGGCATCCCGATCACGTGAGCAGCAGCACGGCCGCTCCTGTTGGAGCCAGGAGCGGCCGGCCCCGCAAGTCCATCACACCGACCCCGGAGACGACCATGACCACCGACCCCACCGCAGCCATCGAGGTGTGGGCGCGCATGCTCTGCGCCGCCGACGTCTACGTGCACGGCACCGATCACCCGACCTGGGAGCAGCTCGGCCGCCTGCCCGGGAATGTGCAGGAGGACTACCGGAAGGCGGCCAGGTGGCTGTTGCCCCGGCTGACGGTCGGGCAGCCCGCCGCACCGTCCGCGCCCTCCGCTGACAACCTCCGCGACCGCATTGCTGCCGCCATCGCCGAGTCCGACGGGGTGCCGTCCTTCAAGTTCGCCGCCAAGCTCCACCGTGCCGCTTGCCTGCGTGAGGCCGACGCTGTGATGGCAGTCCTCCCCGTGACCGTCCGTCGCCACACCGTGCTGCGCGAGACCACCACCTTCATCCACAACGCCTACTTCGAGGACGGCTGGTCCGTCGAGCGGATCGTCACGGTGCTGCGGCAGGCCGCCGACGCCGCCGAGGAGGCCGACCGTGGCTGACACCTCGCGCACCAACACCGACCTCCTCGTCGAACTCGGCCAGCTCCGCGCCCTCATCGCCGACAAGATCGCCACCACCCCCGTACGCCTCGGCCCCGGCGGCACCGACCGGCTGGCCAACGAACTCACCCTCGCAGTCGCCGTGTACGTCGGCCGCCACGTCCTCCCCGCCGACGCCCTCGCACTCGCCAACCCGCCACGCCCCGCCGAGACCCAGTGGGTCGTCGAGACCCGCTGGAACGACGGCCCATGGAGGCCGTACGGCGCCCCGTGGCCGGACCGCGAGGAAGCGCGCAGCGACTTCCACGAGACCGTCCATGCCGCTGGGGGCGAATGCGGCAGCGCAGCCGGGAGTACCGGCTCGTCCGCCGGTCGACCACGTACGCCGTCGAGGCCGAACACACCCCGGAGCAGCAGGACGAGCCCAAGACGTCCTGGACGCCCGGCCCGGTCGGGCTCGCCCGCGCGGCCGAGATCGCCCACCGGCCGCCCGCACAGGAGCAGCGGGCCGAGCCCGAGAACCCGCGCGCCGTCTGCACCTGCGGCCACACCCGCGGCGAACACGTCACCGTCAGCGGCCGCCTCCTCTGCGACGTCTGCGACCCCGACAGCACCGACAACCTCGTCTGCAAGGAGTTCGAGGAGCTTGATCGTCGACTTCGCCACCGCCCTTCCCACCGTCATCGGCCGCGCCATCCTCACCGTCGCCATGACGACCGGCCTCGGCGCCGTCGTCCTCGTCCTCGCCGTCGTCCTCCTCACCACCGCGGCGACCGGCGCCTGGCCCGCCCGACGCCGGCGCACCGCCGAGGAGCCCGCCGCCGAATACGACGAAGCCGCGTAACACCCACCACCTGGAGACACCGTGTCCGACACCGAACCCCGCATCGTCGACGTCCGCTACTTCATCCAGTCCCGCCCCGCCCCGGGCCAGCCGTGGCAGCGCCCGCCCGGGTCGCCACGAAGTGGGCCGACAAGCGCACCTCGTTGCAGCGGCTCGCCGCGCGCCGCGAGCAGCAGCCGTCGTGGGAGCACCGGCTGATGCAGCACGTGACCACCGAGAGCCCGGCCGACGAGACGTAGTGGCCGCCACCCTCGGCGTCGCGCTGCTCGTCTGGCCCGTCGCCTCCGCGCTCCTGCTCACCATCCGGTGGGCAGGGCGCGCCCTCTACCGCCTCCGCAGGCGCCGCTCACGAATCCGCTGGCCCAACAGCGGACCGATCAGCACCCCGCCCGCCACGAACCCCATCCCAGACGGATCACCCGCCTGGAACACCCAGCGCGCAACCACCCACACGAGCACGCCCCACACCAGCGCAAGCCCGAGCACCATCGCCGACCACCGGATCCAGCCCATGACGCGCAACTACCCGCGAACGGAGCCCAGATGACACCGCACCTTCGCCCCGCCCTCGCCCTCACCACGGCCGCCGTCCTCACCAGCGCCGCCGCCGCGTACCTCGCCACCACCAGCGCGCCCTGGTGGGCCGCCCTCGTCGTTCCCGTCGCCGTCGCCCTCGGCTGGTGCCGGCCTGCGAGTGGACCCGACACCGGGCGGTCCTCGACGACCAGGCCCGCGCCCGCCGCGCTGCCCGCGCCGAGGTGCTCGCCGTCACCCCGTGCTGCCGCGCCGCCGAGCACACCGCCGGCGCCGCGCACACCACCGACTGCCCGACCCGCACGAGGAGCCACACCTCGTGACCGGCCCGAGCAGCACGCCCCGGGGCGAGCACACGCCCCGCCCCGGGGCCACGTGGGAGCAGCACCTCGTCCGCACCGAGCAGCACGTCGACGACACCGCCACCGACCCGGCCCCGCCCAACCGGCCACACGGCGCGCCATGCAGCGCGCAGCACGGAGGAAGAAATGACCGAACTCCCCGACCTCCACACGATCCTCAGGGCGCAGCTCGGCCGCCCGCTCGTCGACGCACTCAACCGGCACCTGGCGAACGGGCAGCGCGCCGAGGACGCCATCGAGCGGGTGCGTGCCCTGCACAAGACTTGGATCTACAGGGGCCAGCGGATCTGCGGGGCCTGTTCGGACCTCGCCACCTCCACGAATTGCACCGACAGCGCGCCCGTGCCGTACGACCAGTGCCCTACGCTCCGGGCCATCGACGGGCCCGGCCCGGCAGCGACCGAGCAGCAGCTCGACGAGACCGCCCGCAAGCTGTCCGCATCCGAACTCTTGGGACACCGGCTGTTGCAGCGCGCCGAGCGGGCCGAGGCGGAACTCACCGCCGCCCGCGTCCAGCTCACCCGCAGCGAGAACCTTTGCGAGGCCCTCACGTACCGCCTGAACAGCGCACAGAATGCGGCCTCGCTGCTCCGTCGCGGGCTCATCCGCGCCGAGGAGCTGTATGCCGTCGTGGAGCCGGGTTCGAGCCCAGCCCGGCAGCTACCGAAGCGACCGAAGCCGAGCCCCGCCGGCCGCCTACGACGCCGCATTCGCGTTCATCCGCAACCGCGCCTTCTACTCCGCCGCCGAGCTGGCCCGGTTCGACGCCCAACTCACGCCGCAGACCGCCGACCAGACCAAGAAGAACCCATGGACGTTCAGCAGGAGCAGGCCGCGCCCGTCGACTGGCGGGCCCTCGCTGAGCGGCGCGAGCGAGAGTTGAAGGCTGCGGGAGAAGCGCGGTACGCCGCCGGGCAGGAGCGCGACGGCGCGTACCGCGAGCGCGCCCACCTCATCGCCCTCCTCGCCGCCATGACCGACGGTGCCGTCATCGCGCCCGCGCTCGACCTTCCCGAGCCGGCTGGTGGATCGCCTACCTCCGCATCGGCGGCCGACAGGCCTCGTGGCACATCAGCCCTCGTGACGCGCTGCTCTTCGCCGACGTCGAGCACGTCACCGTGGACGACCCGCGCGCGCAGTGGGACGGCCACACCGCCGAGCAGAAGTACGCCGGGATCGCCGCGCACACGGCCGAGCTGGCGGCGCGCTGCGGGCCCGAGTGCTCCGAGCAGCACACCGAGACCGGACGCTGCGAGATCGCGAGGAACCGATGACCCGCGTGCAGTTCATGGGCGACGACGGCAAATGGCACGACCTCACCGGCTTCCTCTCCTTCGAGGTCCACCACCCCACCGGGCCCGACTTCACCGACGAGGAATGGCGACGCCACGACTCCCTCGACGCCCTGCACTACGCGATGAGCGCGCGCGCCGACGCCGCCCGGCCGCGCGTCATCGACCAGAACGGCAACCCGGTCAGCCCGCGCCCGGACCGGCCCGCCTGGCAGTCCACGTACGGCCCGCCGAGACGGCACTGACAGCACGAAGGGGCGTCCCTCAGTCTCCCCAACCAGGACGCCCCTACCGGTGAGATCACCGTACAGCCCCACGCACCACAGGAGCGCACGATGAACACCACTGCCACCACCGCCAGCACCTCCGCACAATCGCCCTCCACTGGGGCGACCTCCGCGACGCCCTCGGCCAGCCCGCCATCGCCGGCGCGTTCGGCCTCGGCCTCCGCGGCTACCTCGCCGCCCTCGACGAGGCAGACAACGAGCCCCACGCGCAGCTCCTCGTGACCATCCGCGACGAGGCCGGCCGCACCACCGGCTACCGCTGCGTCCACTGTGGCGACCTCGACCCCGGCCACGCCCACCCGGTCGGAGAGGAACGTGACCCCGGGCAGCTCGGCCAGCGGCCCGTGCCGATCCGGCTGTTCATCGCCGACACCATGCGCGCCGTCGAGGCCGCGCTCCACACCACCGCCGACCAGATCGCCGACTCCGTGCAGCGCCAGCCCATTCGGCCCGCCCCCGCGGCATGGCCGACCGCCGATCGGGCCGCCGCAACGCGGTCGCCCGCGGGACGCGCTGGACCCGCCGACGCTGGCGTGGTCTGGCACCCGCCGCCCCGTCCCGTACACGGCGCTGTGGCTCCTGGCCCGGTCGAGACCGTCCGGGCCCGTTCCGGAAGCTGACGGTGCGCGAGGTGGAGCAGATCGGCGTGGTCGCGGCCGGGGCCGCCGACCGGATCGAGCGGGCCCTCGACATTGCGGCGCAGCGGCGGACGCTGGCGCAGCGGCACGAGTGCGGTGGAGAGATCGAGATGCACGGCGGTGAGGGCAAGCCGCCGGTCGCTCGCTGCGGAGGGTGCGGGCGGATCTGGACGGAGGGCGGTCTCCTTGCCGCTTAGAAGTCTCCAGCGCCGATGATCTCCGAAGCCTCGGCGTGCCACGAGTCCGTCGGCCAGAATGCACCCATGGATGCAGGTCTGGCGGCGGTACTCGGGGCCGCAGTAGGAGCGATCGGAACGGGCGGAGCGGCGGTCCTCACATCGTGGTGGTCAACGGCCTCACAGGAACGCCAGTCGAATCGGCAACTCCGATTCGAGCACCTACGAGAACGCCGCGAGCCTCGCAGTAAGGCGTACGCCGATGTCGTCGCGCACGTTCAGAGGATGGGCAGACGTCTTGACGCGTTCAATCACAGCCGTTCGTTCCCGGATGAACGACCCGAGGAATATCCAGACCCGGAAGAGCTCGACACGCTAGCGGACCTCTGCGCTCGTGTCGCCGTGGAGGGACCCGCTGAAGTGGCAGAGCAAGTCGCCTTGCTACTGGCATGCGCCCGTGAGGCATGCGAGGCAGCCGCAGTCGTAGACGTGAGCTACGCATTTCGCAACGATGATCAGGAAGACCGGGTGGAACGAAGCTTGTCTGTGACCGCTGCCCTCAGCGAGGCACTCGGCCGTTTCATGGCGCATGCTCGGCTTGCCCTCGACGATGACGGGAGCACCGCACCTCCAGTCAGGCGGCAAGGGACAGCCTCGGCAGGTGCTCACACACGCGGATGACTCTCTCCTTGTCAGTGGACCTCGATACCCTTCGCAACCATGACGGTCAAAGGCACATTCACGATCAACCTTTCAGGCCCGTACGACCGGCGCGCTGAACTTCTAGAAGCCCTCGCCGATGCCTCGATAGCAGCGCAGCCCACAGCTCCAGCAGTCGCAGGTGTCGAGGAGGAGACGAAGGGATGGGTCCAAGCCGAGTTCCACGACGGGACCGACTCGCCGGACTCTGACTTCCAGCAGTCCTGCATGGACAGGATTGCGGTAGTAAGTTCGCAGTTCGGCTACGAGCGCCGTAGCCACGGGGTAGTGCTCGGAGGGGCTGCGGAGTTCCGGGAAATTGTGGATACGCGCACGGGCGAGGTGCTCATGAAGGGGTGGGGATTCCCACCAAATGCGGCCCGCATTTATGCCGAGGAGATGGGCATGCCGATGGAGTTCTTGGAACTGCGCGAGCGCCCCGGTACATGGGATGTGCCCGAGCGCTGAGGCGCAACCGCCGTTACGCCGCTTCGTACTGGTGAGCCCGGCCTCCACGCCACGTCACCCACGATGGGTCGTCGAGGATCCGCTCGGCGTCCGGGAGCCCGGCCCTGCGCAGGAACTCGACGACATCACGATCGGAATGCGCGAGGCCGAGGATCTGGTCGCGCGCGGTGACACGCCGGCCGCCCGACGGGGACGGCGGGTGCACGACTATCGGAGCGGTTGCCACACCTCCAGGGTGCGACGCACGATCACTCCCGGCATGTCGATCATTCACCCGGGCACCTGGGCCATGACTGCAGGGAGGGTGTCGTGATCATCGCCGTGTTCGCAGGGCTGGGCTACAGGGACATGCCGCTGTGGGGCTGGCTCGTCGTCATCGCAGCATTCGCCGTGGTGCTCGTTGCGATGGCTCGCCGCCGCTAGTCCAGGACACCTAGCGCCGTGTCCGGTCGGCAGTGCGGGCAGGCGTCCGTACCGTTCGCGCGAGCGCGCGCCGCGCCTCATCCTGCTCCGCCCTCCGCGAGCGCTTGCCCGCCATGTGGCAGCCGCCGACGTGCACGTACACGGAGTGGCGGCCCTGGAGGCCGCGCTCGATGAGCCACTCTGGTTCAGGCGGCCTGGCCGCTGCGCCGCGGGCCCGTTCCTGCTCGCGGCGTTCCTCGTCCGCGATCCACCGCTCGGTGCGCGCCAGGTCCCGCTCCTGAACGCGCCGCAGGAACCGCAGCAGGTCGAGGCGGTTAACTGGATCGGACACACGTTCGATTCTATGCTCGGAGTTCACCCCGAGCACGCGAGCCCCAGGAGACCCGGCATGGACGACCCGCTCGCCCGCCTCGGCCTCGACCCCGCCCACCTAGACCCGGCCCCCTCCGCCCGGCCGCCATCCTTGATGAGCCGCGCACGCCTCGCCCCACCCACACCTGCACCCTGCTCCGCATGCGGAGAACCAGCGATCGCCACCCGGATCGTCACCCTCGACGACGAACCCCGCTGGCTCGACCTATGTCGCGAACACCTACTCACGGCCGCGGGACAATCCTGATGAGTGTGACCCCGCCCCGGCCGCTACCACGTCACCCTCACCATCGACGGCAAGCCTGTCCTCGACGGCTGGTGGGACGACCCAGACACCGCTGAACGCAAGGCGACCGGGCTCGCCACCGAGCACGAGGACAACCCAGGCGCCCGCGTCACCCTCACCGAGTGGCACGGCGGGCAGGAGTGGCCCTCCAGGAGTGGCCCACTCCTCCGGCCGCGGAAGCCGAGTGAGCTGACAGCCGGCCGCCGACCCCGACGAGGGTGATCACCACTACGGGCACGCCGTGGATCAGACCTCCAACACCAGGGAGTACGGCGCAGGGCGCACCTCACTGCCCCGCCGAGGCCCTCCTGTGCGGCCCCGCAATGACGCGTACCGTCGGAATATGACTGAGCCCCGCACGACCCTCGCACAACGCGCGGAACAGGCCGAGGAGCACGGGGCCTACAGCGAGGCCAGAGCGCAACGTCACGAGAACATGGGCAGAGCACGCGACACTGCTCTGCACGCGAGGATGGCCGAGCTACATCACCGGTCGCCGCGACCCATCGCGCGGCCGCAGCATCGCACCGGCGCGCCGCCGACCTCTGCTGACAACTGCGCCTACTCCTCAACTTGCGGCGGATGCCGGACGAGTTGCCGGAGCGCCTTCTCCACCTCGTACCGGTTGAGGCCCTCGGCCGTGGCGTACTCGGTCACGGCCTTGTGGCGCGGGCGGCGGCATCGAACCAGATGCTTCGCTGCTGCTCGCGTTCTCCGTTGTCGAGGTGTTCGATCTTGCGTCCCTCGTCGTCGGCCGTCCGCTGCAATTCGATCAGAGATTCTGGTAGGTCCACGAGCGGATCTTAAGCACGACGTGACGCGAGGGATGACGGGCACGGCGAAGCCCCCGGCCTTGATGGGCGGGGGCTCGTTCGTGTGCGGCTACGCCTCCCAATCGGCGGACACTTCATGTACAGCCTGCACGACCGCCTCCGCTGCCTGCCGAGCCTGCTCCGCGGAGAGGCCGATCTTCTGTGCCGCGATCCCCGTCTGAAACGACAGCACGTTCGCGAGTCGCTCCCCCTTGGTGAAGTCCGCGTCATCGCTATCGGATGGGCGTAGCTCCGTAACGTTCATGGACGTTCCTTCGTCTCGTGAGGCCAGGTCCGTGCGCTTACCCGGGCTCGGCGGGTTCGCCGCGAAGAACGCGGCCACCTCATCAGCTCGGAATCGGGGCCGCGTGCTGCCCTCGCCCTCGACGGGCTTCGGGAAGGCTCCGCGCTTTCGGTGCGCGTGCACCGTCTGTCGCGTGACCCCGTGCTCTGCCCGATCTCGGTGGTGGTCATCAAGCGCGGGCTCCCCTCTGTGTCAGGGCTCTTGGGCACGGCAACATCCTTCCCGAACCCCTTGACGTTGTAAAGAGGTTCCTGCCAGTCTGGCACTGCACCAACAAGGAAGCCCCGGCCCGGAGTTGCACCTCCATTGGGCCGGGGCGGACCCACCCACAACGCGAGAAGGAGCAGGTCCGTGGACCACGGTATCGGCCTCATGACCAACCGCGAAGCCTCCGGCAGGAGCGCCCTCGTCGCCCGCGCCCTCGGCTTCCGCCCCGGCTGGACGCCGGACGAGCACCTCGGCGAGACCCTCCACTTCATCACCGCCTGGGACCAGCACGAGCTGAACAGCATCTACGTCCGCGCCGGCGGGACCGTCACCACCCAGCTCGTCACCCGCACCACCAGCAACGGGCAGGCCACGTGGCCCGCCACCGAGATCACCCTCACCATCCCGGTGCCCGGCATCGGCGACGTCCAGGTCGTCACCGACTGGCACGCCGACAACGGCGGCCTCGACCTCCCGATCATGCAGGCCGTCCCGAACGCCGAGCTGATCGCATGAGCGCCGAACACGAGCGCACCAAGCCGCCGCCCCCGTCCGTCCGCCGCGCCCCCACCCCCAAGGCGTCGCCGCCGCCCTGCACCGCCTGGCCGACCGCCTCGACACCCAGCCCAACGGCCGGCCGCCATCTACGTCATCCGCGGCTACGGACGGGCGTACGGCCTCACGAGCGACTGGCTCGACCTCCTGCCCACCCCGGACGGCGCCCCGCACTCCGAGTACGCCACCCGCCTGCGGGAGATCGCCGGAGGGGAGCAGCCCCGATGACCTGCTGCGGAAAGCCCATGAGTTGGCAGGGCGGCAAGTGGGTGTGCGGCAAGTGCGGCGCCTGGATCATCCCCGGCGTCACCTTTGTCGCCCGGAAGGTCGGTGCCTGATGGACGCCTTCGACCCCTGGCAGCACCCCCTCGTCACCGGCATCGACGAGGCCGACCAGTACACCGCCGTCCTCAGCGACGACGGCGGCACCACCTGGCGCGAGGACCCCCACCCCCACCCCGTCTGCGGCGGACACGTCCAGATCGAGGCGGGGCAGACCCTCCGCGCCCTGGCCAGCGGAGCGTCCGGCTACCACGTCCGCTCCGAGGACAACGCGGCGACCGTGACCATCCAGCGCGGCGACGCCGTCGTCAAGTGGGCGAGGAGGGACGCCTGATGCGCCTCTTCCCTCGCCGCGAGCAGACGACGCGCACCTACCCCGCCGCCGGTGTCAGCGTCACCGGTGATGCCGGTCGCTTCCGCCGGGCCAAGACGAGCGAGGCCCGCGACGCCGACCGCAAAGCCGAGAAGTGGGAGCAGCAGCACCGCCGCCGCTTCGGCTAGCTCACGCCCCACCACCGACCGGCCGGGCCCCGCGCCCTGCCCCCGCCACCGGGGCCCGGCCCTCTCCGCTCCCGGAGGAGCACCGTGAAGACCCGCCGCATCACCCGGGCGCGCCTCGTCCCACACACCGTCGACGGCAAGACCCGCATGGTCCCCGACGACGAGATCATCGAGGTGCCGCCCCCCGCGCGACTGGGACCAGATCGCGCTCAACACGGTCACGGTCATCGTCACCGCCCTCGTCCTCGCTTGCGTGGTGTGGTCCACCGTCTCTATCGGCGACCTCCTCTCACGCGTCGTCATCGAGCCGGCCGCGTACGGGGCCGCCGCCGTCTTCGACCTCGCCTGGATCGCCCTCATGATCATTGAGTGGCTGGCCCGCTACACCCCGGCCCGCGCCCGCGCGGCCCGCTACGGCGGATACGCCGCACTCCTCGTCGCCATGGGCGCGGTCGGAGCGCACGGCTGGCTCGCTGGAGACGCGGCCACCGGCATGGTCGGCGCCGTCGTCTCCGGCCTGGCCAAGGGCACGTGGACGATCCTCCTCGCCTTCCAGGTCCCCCTCGACAAGCGCACCGCCGCGTTCCTGGAGCAGGAACTCAGCGAGGCCGCCGCCGAGTTGTCCCGGATCCCCGTGGACCGACGCGTCAACCGGGCCCGCGCACTGCGCAACGCCGAGCGCCGCGCCCTCGAAGCGGACGCCGGATCCGTCGATCCGGACCGTCCGGACGACGACGCGGACGATCCGGACCCCAACGTCCTGCCGATCAACCCCGGCGCTCCGACCTTGAAGGACGCCGTCCGGACGGCATGGGACAGCGGATTCCGCGACAAGGATTCCGTCGCCCGCTACGTCGGCAAGGCCACCGGTAAGGCGGCCTCCCGGAGACCGTCGAGCGCTACCTCCGCGCGCTCCGCGTGGGCGCCTAATGGTTGCCGTCGGCGGCCTCCTGCTCGCCCTCGTCTGCCTCGCGATCGTCGGCGCGGGCCTCGCCCTCGCCGTCATCGCCTGGCGCCCGAGCCACCCCGCGCAGCTGCTCGCCGTGTCCGGGGCCGCCGCCGTCGGCGCCTTCGCTTTCCTCCTCGCCGCCCTGCACTGGCTCGCCAACCTCCTGACCTGAAAGCCGCCGTCATGTTGCTGCTCGCCGCTATCTGCCTGGCCGGACTCGCGCCCGGCGTCGCCACCGCATGGCTCCTACGCGGACGCGGCTGGCCGCTCGCCATCGCCGCGGGGCTCGGCGTCACCCTGGTCCTGCCCGCCAGCCTCATCGCCGCGATGATCCTCTGCCCGCCGCTCGGCCTGGCCGTCGCCCTCGCCGCAATCGCCGAGGCCCTCCACGCGTACGACGACGGCCGCATCTGGATCGCCACCGCCTGGGCTGGCACCGCAGCCCTGGCCCTTGCCTGCACGGGGGTGGCCTGGTGAGCACACCGTCCCGCCGCCCGATCACCCCGACCGGCGTCTACAAAGCGGGCACCCCGCTGCCCGCCCCCGCCTCGCCACCACCGCCCGCTCCTCCCGCGCCGCCGGCCTTTCCCCCGGCGGGGCCGGACTGGTGGAGCGTCGGGTCCGGACCGTCCGGACCGCCGCCCCCCGTGCCCGTCGACATCCACGTCACCGTGACCGTTGACCAGGGCGGATGGCTGCCGTACCGGATCCGGAGCCCCTTCCGCGCTGGTGGCAGCGCGTCCGCATCGGCTACAACATTGCGCTCGCCGTCCTGTCCCTCACCGTCGCCGGACCATGGGCCGCGCTGCTCACCAAGGTGCGCGAGGAGGGCACCCTCGCCGGGGCCTGGGTCATGGCCCTGATCCCGCTCGTCGTCCTCGGCTTCATCGACAACGTCCGCCGCGTCGAGGCCGCGGGCGCCGACCCCGACCTGTGGCCCCCGAAGCTGCGCGCCGCCGCCGCGCGCCTCGCCCTGGGCCGCCGTCATCGGCACCGGCCTCGCCCTGCCGGTCGCCACCGCCGTCCAGATCCTCACCGGAGTGAAACCCGCATGAACACCGTCACCCTGGCCGCAGCCAGCCAGTACACGACCATGACCATCTCCACCGCCGGGTTCGCCCTCGGCCTGGCCCTCCTCGGCACCGAGCTCTGGCGCTGGCACAAGGGCGGCGCCAAAGCGCCCGCCGGCGGCCCGCCCGCAGCTGGCGGAGGCGGCGGCGCCAAGGACCCCAAGGCCCTGATCCCGCTCGGCTTCGGGATCTTCTGCGGCATCCTGATGATCGCCTGCCCCGCCGGAATCCTCGGCACCCTCGCCCAGTTCCTGCGCTGGGGCGGCAACTCCGTCGGCGACATGGCCATGCGCTGGACGACCGGTGTCCCCAGCCAGACCCTCGCACCGCCGCCGCCCCCCGCATCGACGGGTACGGCGCCATCGTCGTCGCCGCCCTGGCCGTCTCCCTGTGGATCCTGCGCAAGACCATCGCGAAAGCGGTCCGCGGCAAGTGGTGGAAGGGCGTCCTCGTCGGCGTCCTGCTCTGCGTGAGCACCGGCACCGCCGCCATGATCGCCGAACAGATCGTGACCGGCGTCAACGGGTTCGGCGCCTGGGCGATCGGCAGCATCGCCGAGGGGAAGCTGACATGAAAGCAGCCCCCACCACGGTGCAGTGGCTGCGCACAGCCGTCCGCCGCATCTCCACCGGATCCGGCCGCCGCGCCACCTACCTCACCACCTGGACCGTGCACCGCGCGCGCCGCATCTGGAAGGGCGGCCGCGACTGGCTGGCCAAGGGGAGCGGCTTCGAGTGGTGGGGGTGCGCGCCGCGCTGCTCCTCGCCGCTGCGTTCATCGTCCGGAAGATCGCCACCGCTGTCGGCGGCGGCCTGTATCGCCGGATCGAGGACGCCGAGACGCCCTGGCTGCTGTGGGCCGCGGCCGCCTGGTGGATCGTCTCCGCCTACCGAGCCGGAGCCAAGGACTGGAAGCCGAAGCGCCCGGCCATCCCCCCGGAGCCAGCCGAATCGCAGGCCGAACCGGAGGCCGAACCGGAGGCCAAGGCCGAGGAGAAGGACGGCGAGCAGCCCGCCGCCGACGGCGCCCAGGAGAAGGCCGAGCCCGCCGCCGGGGCAGCCCCCGCCGACCCGCCCCGGCCGATCCTGTCCGACCTCCGGATCGCCCTCGCGCGGATCGGCACACCGCACGCCCATCTGGCCGCTCTCGCTGCCGACATCGGCACCACCCCGGAGCGCGTCCGGAGGAGTTGGACAAGCACCAGGTCCCCGTCGAGGCGGTGCGGATGCAGGGCCGGGGCACGTCGACCGGCGTGAAGGGCGGCGACGCCATCCACCCCGCTCTCGTCCCGGCCCCGAAGATCTCGCCGTTGTTGCCGCAGGTCAGACCGCCAACAACAACAGCAACAACACGTTCACGACTCTGCCGAGCAAGGAGAAGCCGGAGCACACACGGGTGCTCTGGCACGACTGGAAGGGGTCCGCCATGGAGACCGAGCACCAATCCGTCCGGGACTACATCGCCGCCCGGCAGCGCGGCGACCGAGCCGAGACCGACCGCCTGCGGCGCGAGGCGATCGCCCGTTTCGAGACCCGGCAGACCGACGGCACCGAGCTGCGGGACATGACCGAGGCCTCGATGACCGTCCCCTTCGGCCCGCAGGACTGACCGCCACCCGCCCACCGTCTACAGAACAGGAGTCCACATGTCGTTCCTCGATGACCAGCGCGCCGCCGCCAAGGCCGCCGTTGAAGCAGGCAATCCCGAAGGCGCCGCCGAGATCACCATGCACGCCCTCCTCGAAGGGCCCGGCACGTTCGAGGAGAACCTGACCGAGATGAGCCAGGGCACACCGCCCGAGACCGCCTGACGCGCATCCCGGGGCGGTCGCCCGCCTGGCAGCTGACCGACCGCCCCGGTTCCCCATCCCGAACACGAGACAGGACCGCCATCATGGCATTTTGGAACCGCGGCCAGACCACGTCCGAGACGGAGACCCGCCCCCGTACCCCTTCGGAGCAGGCCCTGTCCGCCACGGTGGACAAGCTGCCGAAGAACGTGAGCGACTGGACCCCCGAGCAGCGCGCCGAGTACGCCGAGAAGTCGAACACCGTCATGCGCGAGCAGCACGGGACGCCCCGCGCCCTTGGGCCGCCAGTAGCATTCGGTACCCGGCCCCGTTGCACACCCCCCGGTGCGGCGGGGCCGGCTTCGTTGGAGAGGACTGACGCATGAAGCTCTGGCCGCGAGGCTCAGCCTCCGTGCCCGTCCGCCCGCGCGCGGACCGCGTACGGATCGCCGTTCTCGAGCACGACCTCCTCGGCATCGCGCCCGAGCCCGGGACGGCGGCCGCGCTCACTATCGCCCTGCGCCGCGCCGGCACCTGCTTCGAGCACGACCCTGTGGAGACAACGGACTTCGGTGACACCCGGGCCCACGGCCTATGCGGGCGCTGCGGGTGACGATGCTCTTGAGCGAAGACGGGGAGTGGCACGCCGTCCGCGCGTGAACCTCAACCTTGCTTGACGTTCCGGCTGATCATGCCCCACACTGGGCCGCAGATTTGGCGTGCCCGAAAACAGCAACCGTCACAGGTTGGCCACAGGAGCACACCCTTCCCTCACACATCACCGATGATGCCCCTCAGCTCAAGTCCTTGGGGGGACCATGCGTCATCGCCACGCCATCGCCGTTCTGCTCGCCGCTGCGGCCCTTACGCTCACCGCCTGCACGAGCGACAACACCGTCGACGCCAAGCCCAAAGAGACGGCTACCAAGGCTCCGTCACCCGACTGGAGTTCCGCTCGGAAGGCCGCCGGCATGCCGCAGGACCCGACCGGGGCGAAGCGCACCAACCTGCTGAAGGCCCTCAGCGCGGTCAACCCGGACATCGTGAAGTACGAGGACAAGGCCGTCGATGCGGCCGTGAACCAGTGCAGCGCGATCAACGGCGGGGCAAGCGACAGGACTGGACGGCGTCGCAGCGCTTCACGTACAAGGACGTGACGACGACAGAGGCACAGGGCAAGCAGATCAACGAGGCCCTGAAGAACCTGAAGTTCTGCGAGGTCTGACCCGCAGATTCGAGCCCGGCCGTACGCCGATGCGGCCGGGCTTTTGCATGTCCTGAGGAGGCCCCGATGACGAAGCCGAAGGTCTCCAAGGGGGCCTCGTCGGTGACGAGGAACGCGCCGAGATCATCCGCCTCCACGGGGAAGGCCTCGGCCGCAACGAGATCGCCCGAGCCACTCAGCGGTCGCAGCGCACCGTGTCCCTTATCTGTGCCGAGGAGGGCCTGGAGTTCGACGTCACCATGACCGAGGACGCCACCCGGCACCGCGTCGCTCAACTCGCCGCCCGCCGGGCCGTCCTCGCTGAGGCCCTTCAGGGCGACGCCGAGCGGCTCACGAGAGCAGATGTGGGCGCCCACCGTCGCCTTCAGCTTCGGTGGGAAGGACAACGTCTACCGCGAGAAGCACTTCGATGAGGCGCCGTCCGCCGACAAGCGCAACCTCATGGCCGCCGCGAACGTGGCCATCGAGAAGTCCCTGAAGCTCATCCCACCGAGCGACGACAACGGGGCCGGAGACGCTCGCTCCATGCTCGGCCAGCTGATGGCAGGGCTGAAGGCGGCGTACGACGAGGCCACCAGCGAGGAGGCCGCCAGCGAGGAGGCGGGTGAGTCTCCTTGATGCGCTGCCGCTGTCCCGGAAGCAGATCATCTCTGTCGTCGAGGCAGAGGCGCGCATCAACGCCTGGGAAGGCAGTGTTCGTTCCGGGAAGACGATCGCCTCGCTGATCTGCTGGCTCGCCTTCGTGGCCGAAGCGCCGACCGGCGGCGAGCTGGTGATGGTGGCCGCACCCGCGACTCGCTGTACCGCAACGTCATCCAGCCGCTGACCAACCCGGAGATCTTCGGCCCGCTCGCGAAGCAGGTCTCGTACAACCCGGGCGCACCGATCGCCTACATCATGGGGCGGATCGTCCACGTCCTCGGCGCCAACGACGCGAAGGCCGAGCCGAAGGTACGCGGCATGACCTGTGCCGGGGCCTACGTGGACGAGGCGACCACGCTTCCGAAGCTGTTCTTCGACCAGCTCGTTGCGCGGTGCTCCGTCAAGGGTGCACGGATCTTCACGACGACCAACCCGGACAACCCAGCGCACTGGTTCCGCAAGGAGTACCTGAAGCGGCCAGCCGAGACCGGGCTGCGGAGTTGGCAGTTCACGCTGGACGACAATCCGTACCTCGACGCGGAGTATGTGGCCTTCCTGAAGACCACGTACACCGGTCTGTTCTACCGGCGGAACATCCTCGGGCACTGGGTGCAGGCCGAGGGTGCGATCTACGAAAGCTTCGACCCCGCCAGGCACGTCGTCACCGAGCTGCCGAGGATCGACCGCTGGCTGTGCGACGCGATCGACTACGGCACGACGAACCCGTACGCCGACCTGCTGATCGGGCTCGGCTCGGACCAACGGCTGTACGTGGTGTCGGAGTACCGGTGGGACTCGCGGGTTGAGCGGCGGAAGATGACCGACACCGAGTACAGCGCGGCCCGGCGCCGCTGGCTGGCGTCGGTAGCGCAGCCGCAGACGAACGTGCTCGGGGTGCAGCCGGAGTGGACGATCGTCGACCCGTCGGCGGCGTCGTACATCGAGCAGCTGCACCGCGACGGCGTGAGTGGTGTGACGGCCGCGGACAACGCGGTCGTCGACGGGATCCGTACAGTCAGCTCGCTCTTCGCGGCGACCGGCTGCGGATCCATCCCTCGGCCGCCGGGCTGATCGAGGAGATCCCCGGTTACTCCTGGGACGACGACGCCGCTGAGAAGGGCGACGACAAGCCGATCAAGCAGGACGACCACTCCTGTGACGCGCTGCGCTACGGCGTCCGTACGACCGAGGCCCTGTGGCGCCCCTATCTACCGACGCGATTGGAGGTGGCTGCCTGATGCCGCTGCCCACGGGGGACATCGCCTGGCCGCCCCCACACCTCAACCCGCCCTCGACGCCATGCACACCTGGGACTCCTGGTGGTCCGGCGACCCCGACCGGCTGGAGACCCTCTACGGCGGCAGCACCGGCGGCGGCCCCGACCCGAAACGCATGCAGTACTCGGCGGCGTCGTCGGCAGGCTCGCCCGCTGGTGTGGGGCACTCCGACCGGCCCCGGCGAGCGCCGCACCAAGATGCACGTGCCGATCGCAGGCGACCTGTGCGGCGGAAGCGCCGACCTCCTGTTCTCCGAGCCGCCCAAGCTCACCGTTGACGACGACACGACACAGACCCGGCTCGACCTCCTCACCGATGACGGGATGCTCGCCACCCTCCAGACCGCGGCCGAGGTCGGCGCCGCGCTCGGCGGCGTGTACCTGCGGCCCGTCTACGACATCGAGATCGCAGACCGGCCGTGGCTCGTCGCCGAGCACGCCGACAGGGCCGTCCCCGAGTTCACGTGGGGCCGCCTGTCCGCCGTCACCTTCTGGCGCGTCGTGCGCGAGGAAGACGGGCAGGTGTGGCGCCACCTGGAACGGCACGAGCCCGGCGCCATCCTCCACGGCCTGTACCAAGGGACGCGGGAAAAGCTCGGCCGGCCGGTGCCGCTGGAAGACAGCGAAGCCACCGAGGGGTACGCGTCGATCGTCTCCGACGAGGGTGCGATCAAGACCGGGTACCAAGGGCTCGACGTCTCGTACATCCCGAATCAGGTGTCCCGCCGCTGGCGGTGCAAGCCCCGCCTCGCCGACCTCGGCCGCTCCGACCTTGACGGTGTCGAGCCGCTCATGGACGCGCTCGACGAGACGTACTCGTCGTGGATGCGGGACATCCGCCTCGGCAAGGGCCGCATCCTCGTCCCGAACGCCTACCTCCAGTCGAGCGGCCCGGACGCGGCGCCGCATGGAACCCGGACCGGAGGCCTACGCGGGCCTGGAGATGCTGGCCCGCGGTGACACCGGCCTTCAGCTCACGGTGGCGCAGTTCCAGATCCGGTGCAGGAGCACCGGGACACGGCCGAAGATCTCGTGAACCAGATCCTCCGCTCGGCCGGGTACAGCGGGCAGACGTTCGGGCTCGGCGGGACATCGCCGTCACCGCGACGGAGACCGTGGCCAAGGAACGCCGCAGCATGACGACGCGTGGCCGGAAGATCCTGCGGTGGCGCCCGGCGCTCGCGCACGCTGTCGAGGCGCTCCTCGCGGTCGACGCGTACGTGTTCGGCGGCGGCATCCGACCGCAGCGGCCGACGGTCGAGTTCGAGGATTCCGTCCAGGAGGACCCGCTCAGCCTGGCCAACACGGCGGACGTGCTGCGCCGGGCGCAGGCAGCGTCTACCGACACTCTCGTCCGCATGGGCCACCCCGAGTGGGACGAGGCCATGGTGGCGGCCGAGGTCGCCCGCATCAACGCCGAGTCCGGGCGGACCGTCGAGGATCCGTTCCAGTCCGAGCCATGCCGTAAGGGGTACGCACCGTGCCCGTCTCACCGGCCATGGCCGAGGATCTCGCCACCGCCATCGCGGACCTGTACGAAGCCGCGCAGGGCGTCCTCCTGGAGCGAGTCCAGCAGGCGCTCGTCGAAGGCATCGACAGCCCTATCTGGGTCCAGCTGAAGCTCTCGCGGTCGGCCACCTTCAGACCGCGATCGAGGACGTCATCGCCGCACTCCAGGCCAACTCGGCCGGGGCGATCCAGG
>NZ_CP027288.1:0-19579 GCF_043523415.1 Streptomyces sp. SGAir0957 | reverse complement strand
GGCAAGTCACTGCAGAACAGGTCTTTCAGGGGTGGGGGATGCGCAGGGCGAGCATTGCGATGTCGTCGTGGGCGTCGCTGCCGGCGACATGGTCGGCGAGTTGGCGCAGAAGGTCGGGCAGGGGCTGGTCGCGGTGGTGGGTGAGGAAGCGGATGACGGCATCGATGGCGGTGTCGATGTCGCCGCGGGCCTCTTCGATCAGACCGTCGGTGTAGAGCAGCAGCAGGCTGCCCGGGGCCAGCAGGGTCCGCTGATCGTGCCGGTCGGGGCGGGGCAGGCTGGGGAAGACGAGCATGCCGTGCCCGGTCAGCGCGCCGCTGTCCCGTCGGGGGGTGAGCAGGAGCGGAGCGGGGGTGGCCGGCGTTGGTGTAGGTGAGTTCCCAGGAGCCGGTGTCGGGTGCCGGGCAGGGACGCAGGTGGGCGTGGATGAGGGTGCCGGTGGCGTTGATGCCCAGGTGGGCGTTGGCGTGTTCGAAGGCGGTGACGGCGCGGGCCGGGCCCTGCCCCGCGTGGTCGAGGTCGGCCTGGCGCAGCATGCTGCGGGCCTGGCCCATCAGCGTGGCGGCGTGCAGGTCGTGGCCGGTGATGTCGCCGACCGAGACGGCGAGGGCGGCCGGGACGGCGGAGTTCTCGCCGCCCTGGGCGGGGGTGGGCAGCGGGTAGGCGTCGTACCAGTCACCGCCGACCAGTTCACCATCGGCGGCCGGCCGGTACAGGGCGGCCAGCTCCAGACCGGGCACGGCCGGCAGGTCGGTGAGCAGCGCCGCCTGCATCTGCGTGGCCGCGCTCACGCGGCCGTCCACGAACAGGGCGCGCTCCACCGCCCGGGCGGTGTATCCGGCGAGCGAGACCAGCAGGGCCTGCTCCATGATGTCGGGCTCGTGGCCGTGGTCCCAGCCCAGCGCGAGGGCGCCCAGCGGGAGGGTGGGGCCCGGCAGCGGCACGCACACCGCGCTGGCCAGCCCGAGGCTCGTGAACGCCGCCACCGCCTCGGGCCCGTACTCCTTCGCCAGCTGCGCCAGACTGGTGACGGTGATCGTGCGGTTCTCCCTGGCAGCCCGGGCGCTCGGCCAGGGGGCGGTGAGCGAGAAGGTCCCGAACTCCCGCTCCATGGGCGCGTTGCCGTCGGCATCGACCAGTCGGCGCATCCGGTCCCTGCCCTCGACGAGGATCAACCCCACGTAGACGGGTTTGAGATCACCGCTGACCAGGTCGCGTACCTGCTGACGCACCTCGGCCAGGCCGGTGGTGTCGGCCAGCGCGTCCGCGGAACGCAGCAGCAACTGCAACCGACCCAGCGCGGTCTGCAGCCGCCCGCCAGCTCACCGGCCTCGGCCCGCGCCTGCTCACGCTGGCGCGACACCACCCGCAGCCGCAGTTCCGCCGAACACGCTGCCGCCAGGTCCTTGAGCGCCCGCAGCTGCCCGGCGCTCCACTGCCGCGGCTGGTGTCGATCGCGCACAGTGCGCCCAGCACCCGCCCCTCGGTGTCCGTCAGCGGCATGCCCGCATACCCCACCACACCCAGATCCTCGATCGCGGCACTGTCACGGGTCCGCGCTTCGGCCCGTGCGTCGGCCACGGTGAAGGGCTCCTCGTCGGCGACCACGTGCTGGCACATCGAGTGCGTCAATGGCGTGCGCCGGAGGGACGCCCACGGCTCCTTGAGGCCGATCATGCCAGGGAAGAACTGCTCTCCCTCGACGACCAGCGACACCAGCGCGACGGGCACGTCGAGGAGTTCGGCCACCAGACGCGAAACGGTCCATCCCCGCGTCCGCGGCAGCCGACAGCCCCGTCTCATGGACCGCCGCCACCCGCCCGGCTCCGAGAGCGCCGTCAGGTCCTGCTCCGGCGTATCGGAGCCGCTCGCGCTCGTCCTGTCACAGCCTCTCCCGGCAGACGCCCACACCCACACCTACACCGCAATTGTTTACGCGGGGCAACCACCGCCTTGCCCGTCCCTACTCGTCCACGCCGTGCAGCCACACTTAAGTGTGACCTGTGTAGCCGGGAGGGGCCGGTCCACACGAGCAGGTCGTGTCCGTGGCGGCTGGGTGACGGACAGCGCCAGGGCGCCGTCGGCGCCGAGCCAGAACTCGAAGACTCACTGCACGCGGTGCGTGCCTGGTCCGGGCAGACAGAGCACGTGGCCGTGCGCGGACAGCCTCACCGACGACCGCGAGGGACAAGCCGCCAAGATCTTCCGCCTCCAAGCGAATGCAGGCGGGTACTACAGCCTGCGGTCGCCCCCTACGCGCGGGGACGTCGTCCGCTGGGCGGGGGACGTCGTCCGCTGGGCGGCCTGCCGGAGCGATCACGAAATATGACGAGCTGAAGCCGCTTCCCACCGCCGCTCGAAGGAACGCGGGAAGCGAACGACATGCTCAGCACGGCAACATGGCAGCCTGGCATGCCCCTTCAGGGGCGTGCTCTGAGCTTGAGCTTCAACCTCGGGGTGAGATGAGACGGGCGACTGCATCGGCGGGCCGGCAGATCCATTCGAGTAGAGGGTTGGTGACCACGAAGTAGTGGACGCTGACCTGGCCCCGCCCCTTGTTCAGGATCTGCGGGGCATCCTCCCGATGGATATAGCGGAGGTATCGGCGACGAATCGGTGGCCCTGCTATCAGCAGCACTGGTGAGGAGACAAGGATGGCCACCGGGACCAGGACCCTCACTGCTGTGAGCTTGGCTCTCTCCTCATATCGCATGTACTCAGTGTGCTGATCCTCGTTCGTGCTTGTCAGCCCGTCCTGCGGTGATTGGTGCCGATCTTGATGGTGGGTCGGCGGTTCTTCGAGCCGGTGGTCGTCCGGGGCAGGGTCTGGAGTGTTTCGGCACTTCGGCTGGCGTGGAGATCTTGGCGTGCAGATGTCGGAACCCGCGGCGGACCGGGCAGGGGTGAGCCTGTTCGAGGGGCGGATCGTTCCCAGGGACATCGCAGGTCGACGGCCAGGGGGCGGCATGGCGATGGAAACGGTCCTGGCAGCGGACTTCCACACCATGCCGACCAGGGCACCCGACGCCGGCCGCATCGAGCGGTAGGTGAGCAATAAGGGCCGGTAGCGGCGCCCCTTCCTTCACACCCTGTCCGGGGAACTCCAGTTGGCGCACGGTCGGCCTCTTCGGAGGGGTGGGCGCGACGGCACCCGCCCCGCAGGAACGGGCGCCGGGCGTCCCCGAAGAGGCGTGTGCCTCGGCCCAGGCCCTCGCCGCGGTGAGGCCGTACGGGTCGAGTCCGAGCTGGCTGGCGGGTTGCCGCCCGGTCGCCCCACGGGAGGCGGCGGGGCGAACGCCAGTGGCCGGAGAAGCATCCTCCGGCCAACGCGCCGACACCTCGCCGACCGGCTCGGCGGCCCGGCCGGATCGCCATCGGGCCGGATCGCCATCGGGCCGGATCGCCGTCGGGCCGGCCGAACCGGGCAGGTCGTACGGAGCGCTCGGCCGGACGGACCGCGGGCCGTCGGTTCGCTCAGGCGGTCGTGCAGACGCTGCCGTTGAGCGTGAGGGCACTCGGCGGCCCGCTGTTGCCGCCGTGCGTCGCTGGTAACCGATCGACGGTGGCGTTCGGTGCGATCGTGCCGTTGTACGAGACGTTGGTCGCCGTCACGCCCCGGAGGACGGGGCGTATGTGGCGCCCCAGCCGTTGGTGATGTTCTGGCCGCCTGGCAGGGCGAAGCCGAGCTTCCAGCCGTTGATCGCGGTGGTGTCAGTGTTGGTGATGGCCACGGAGGCAGTCAGGCCGGTGTTCCAAGCGGAGACGTTCACGGTCACCTTGCAGCCGGACGGCTGGGGCGGGACCAGGACCGGGAGTCTGGCGTCCAAGCCGAAGAAGGTGAGCACGCGGGCGCCCATGCCATAGGCGTACACGTTGTGTCCGATTCCCTGAAGACTGATGGCCTCGACCGGCGCGCGGTCACCGTGGCGCCGTAGCGGGTGCGGGTCCAGCCGCTGACAGGCTGTCGGTGGACGCCGGATTCTGGCTCACACCCAGGACGTTCGTCCACTGCTTGATCGCTTCACCGAAGTTCGGGTAGCGGAGTGTGTCGTCCTGGGTGCCGTGCAGAGCTGCATACGGGGCGCGGGCCGGTGTACCCGGGGTAGGCGTTCCGGACCAGATCGCCCCACTGCTGCGGAGTGCGGAGCACGTTGCCATTGGCGCAGGCGCTGTTCCACTCGGAGCCGTCGGTGGTGGCGAAGCAGCCGAACGGAACCCCGGCAAAGCGGCGCCGGCGGCGAAGACGTCCGGGTAGACGCCCAGCAGCACGTTGGTCATCATCGCGCCGGAGGAGATGCCGGTGGCGAAGACGCGCTGGGGATCGGCGTGGTACGTGCCCAGCACCCAGTCGACCATCGACTTGATGCCGACCGGGTCGCTTCCGCCGCCTCGCCGCAGGGCCTGCGGCGAGGAGACGTCGAAGCACTTGCTGACCGGGTGACGGACGGGTAGACGACGATGAAGCCGTAGCGGTCGGCGAGCGAGGCGTACTCGGTACCGCTGTACATCGCCGGCCCGGAACCGGTGCAGTAGTGGACGGCGACGAGGACCGCCGGGTTGGCGGTGACCTTCTCGGGACGTACAGGTACATCTGGAGATTGCTGCGGGCCGAAGTTCGTGACCTCGTGAGGCCGCGTAGGGCACGTCGGCGGTGTCGCGGGCGGCGCGCGGGAGCGCCAATGAGCAGCGCGGCGAGCAGTGGCACCAGCGCTCCGTAGAGCGCGCGAGCGTCGTTCTCAGTGGTCTCCTCGCGGTGTTGCCTGCGTGACGGACACAGGGGCGTCCCTTCCTGTCGCGGCTGGGGTCATCGCTGGAAGCACCTGCGTGACGGCAGGCGCACGGCTGCCGTGGTAGCGCTCCCACACCATCACACGGACGCCGCACGCAAGTCGTTCACCACCGCGGCAGCGCAGCGGGCAGGTCGCTGCGCACGTACTTACGCGGGTGACAGCTACGTCACCGTGGCTCGTGGAGTGGTTGGGGTCAGGTGCTTCTGGGTCCCGATGTGCACCGGCGCTTCGCCACGTCGCCCTCCACCTCACACGCTGGGGCCACACCGGCGATCTGGTCGCCGGCCTGCGCACTGACTCCTACCGCTGGCGCAACACGCCCCCGCGCCCTCGGGCGGCCGATAGGAGCGCTCGTGCGGCTGCACACGTTCCGCGCGCGCCTGATCCTGAAAGCGCCGGCAGCGCCGGCAGCGCCGGCCGAGCGGGCGGGCGGGCACGAGCACACCAGGCGTGTGTCGCTGGTGACGGGTGCGGGCCGGCGGGAAGCGTGGCGAACAGGGTGAAAGGAGAGGCTCGAGGGATGTCACTGCTCAGCTGGGATGGGCGGGCACGGCAGGATTCGTGGACGCCCCGGCCGGAGCCGGCGCACGGAAGGGTGCCGGCAGCAGCCGGGCAATGACGTTCCTGTCGGCCCTCTGGGGCCTGTGAGGTGGTGCTGTGCGTCGGCATGCCGATGTGTTGGTCGTGGGGGCCGGTCTGTTCGGTTCGGCGGCGGCCAAGTACCTCGCTCGTTCCGGAGTCCACCCTGGTGATCGGCCGCGGAACCCGCCTCCACCGCAGGTGCAAGTCTGGCGCAGTTCGGTGCATGGCAGGACGAGTCACGGATCGCGCGCTGTTTTGGGCTGGGACCGATTCTGGGGGGCGGTGGACACCGCTCCACTGCCCGGTACCGCGGCATCGAGGCCGAGTCCGGGGTGGGCTTCTTCCGCGAGTGCGGGGCCCTGGCACTGATCGCCCGGTCCCTGGGCAAGCGGACGGAGGCAATGCTCACAGCGGGCGATCAGGCCGGTGTGATGGCCGAGCGGATGCCCGCGGCCGCGCTGCGGCGCGCGTTCCCCGCCCTGCACCCCCGGTGGACGGCGGCGTGGAGGGGCTCTGGGAACCACGAGCGCCTACCTCAACCCGCCAGCTGGTACACGCCCAGCTGCGCCTCGCCACCGCGTCGGCGCCGAGCTGCTACGGAACGGTTCGGTCGATGCACAGGGACCGGCCAACGGGCCCGTGGCGAGCGGAGGTGGACGGCACCGAGGCCGGCGGCACGGTGACGGTACAGGCCCCGAGGGTGCTGCTCGCGGCAGGCGCCCTGGTCAAACACAGCAACGCGCTGCCCGCCCCTTCAGCGCTAGACCTGCAGATTTTCACCGAACCCAACCTGCTCTTCGAGGTCGCGGGCGAGCAGCTCGCACGCCACGCGGACCTGCCGACCGTGGTGACCATCGATCCCGCCGACACGGGCAACGACAACATGTCCGCCTACCTGATGCCGCCATCCGCTACCCGGACGGCAAGTGGTACCTGCGGATCGGACCGGCGATGCAGCCACTCGTCCACGAGCTGCGCACCCCGACGCGATGTGCGCCTGGTATGCCGAGCAGCGCATCACCACCGAGCAGTCCCAGTTCCTTGCCCGGATGATGCGGCTGCTGCTCCCCGGCCTGGAGCCGGTCTCCGTCCGCGAGGCGTGCTGCGTCGTCGACAAGACACGCACGCGCTACCCGTACATCGGACCGTGGCAGGACACCACCCTGACGGTGGCTGTGGGCGGCAACGGGCACGGCGCCCGGGGCTCCGACGAGATCGGGCGGCTCGCCTCCACCGTCGTCCTGAACCAGCCCTGGGACTTCCCCCTGCCGCAAGCGGTGCTCAGCCCGGCAAACGCCACCACGCCGACGTGCTCACCGGAATACCTCCAGCCACCCTTCGGACTGTGCTGAGGCAGCTCTCCTGCAACCGCTACCTCACCGGCCACCTCGACAAGTGCCACTACGACACCGCACTCGAAATGGGCTGGCCGATCGCCACCGTAGTCATCGAGGGCGTTTGCTGGCAGCTGATCGCCGACCGCCTCGACATCACCGGCGCCCGCTGGGGACTCACCGGCCGAAACCGTCCTCCGACTTCGCGCACTGATCACCAACGGTGACTTCGACGACTACTGGGCCTTCCACGCAGCCCGCGAACAACAGCGCCTCTACCCGGTCCCGGACCAGCGGAGATTCACTCTGACAGCTTGATCGCGGGCTGTCTTACGAACACACTGCCCTGGTGAGCTCCGACCTACCTGCCTTTCGATATCACCCGAATCCCGTTGCCAGCGGATCCATTCGTCAAAGCCCCGAGACGTGCGTGGGCTGCGACCGCACCACGGGGTGGATCTACACCGCGACCTTCTACACGGCCCATGAGGTGAGCGGAAGCTTCTGCCCCTGGTGCATCGCCGACGGCAGTGCCGCCGAGCGGTTCGCCGGCGAGTTCACGGACTCGTACGGCCTGGACGGCGTCAGCGAGGAGATCTTGCACGAGGTCACCCGCCGCACCCCCGGCTTCCACGCCTGGCAGGACCCACGCTGGCTCGTCCACTGCCACGACGCGGCGGCCTTCATCGGCGAAGTCGGGTACAGCGAGCTGGTAGCCCACCCGAGGCCCTCGATCAGCTCAGGCAAGACCTACGCCCCGGCGGCTGGCACGACGCAGCCCAACTCGAGCAGTTCCTCACCCACCTTGGCGAAGCTGCTACCGCGATGCTCTTCCGCTGCACCGTCTGCGGCACCCACCTCGCCTACACCGACGCCTCATAACAGCCACTGAGCTCGGCGTTCAGCGAGACGCACTGAGCATCCTTTAAAGGAACCGCATCCTTCCAAGATGCGGCCGTCATGGCCCCGCGCCAACGGCACGACCTTCCCACCCGATTACCCGCCCACGGCCGAACGGGCACCTCGAAACAACATGCGGCCCTGCCCGGGTGGGTCCAAAAAGCACTGCCAGAAACATGCCCGGCCGACCTACAGAACGTCCTTGCAGCCCTGACGGCCCGGGAGCCATGGCTTGGCTTGCTTGACATACTTTGCCAAGGTCGTAAACCATGGTCGTGCGGTCCGATGTAGGGAGGCACTGGGTATGGCGGCAGAAGCGTTGAGGGCGACGCGCGTAATGAGGGCGGTACGGCCGTCACGTCGAGCCGCGAGGAGGAGATCCTCGACGCGGCTCTGCGGGTTTTCCTGCGGTTCGGCTATCGCAAGGCCTCCATGGACGAGGTCGCCCGGGGCGCGAGCCTCTCGCGCCAGGGGCTGTATCTGCACTTCTCCAGCAAACAGGCCCTGTTCCACGCCACCATCGAGCGCATGATCGGCCAGGTGCGCACCGCGACGCTGACCGCTCTGGAGCGCGAGGACGCCGACCTCGCCCAGCGGCTGGCCGACGCCATGGCCGCCCTGCACGGGAGCGCGGCCGGTGCGGACCGTGACGTGGGGTGAACTCCTGGGCGCGGCCGCCAATGTAAGCGGCCCGCTGCTGGACAAGCTTCACGACGACGTGGTCGACAGGGTCGCCGACCTGCTGCGGGACAGCGGCGTCGAAGACGCGTGGCGGGATGCCGGACTGAACGCCGTCGACCTGGCCGAGCACCTCTACCTGATCACCCCGGCTGTCGCCCAGTCCGGTGGCGACCTCGCACGGCAGTACCAAGCTCTGCATACCGCCGCCCGCATCGTCACCCGAGGGCGTTCCGGCTGAGCGGCTGGCAAGGCCCGTCGCGAGCCCACCCGCACAAGCGAGCCGCACAGTGAGCCGCAGAAAGGCCGGCAATGGTTCTGCCGGCCCCTGCCTCGCCCGCGGCCCTCGGCCTGCGCTCGCCCCCGGGGCCCGCCCGTGCCGCCGGGTGCCGCCGACGACACAACTACCGCGCATGGAAAGGAAGTAGCGCCATGACCGTACGTGCCCATGCGGTGCAGCACGCGAGTGGACCGACCCAGATCCACGAGTACGAGCCACCGCCGCTCGGCCCCCTTGAGGTAGATGTCACCGTCACCCACAGCGGCATCTGTCAGACCGACGTGGGGATCATCGACGACCACCACGGTGCCGCACGATTCCCACTGGTGGCCGGGCATGAGGCTGTCGGCATCGTCCGCGCCGTCGGCTCCGCCGTCGACCCTCGACACCTGTCGGTCGGCCAGCGCGTCGGTGTCGGCGCCATCGCCGGCTCCTGTTCCGCTGCGAATGGTGCCTCACCGGGGCGCAGCACCTGTGCCCGGAGCGGGACGACACGGTGCTGCGCGGCATGGGAGAACGTTCGCGAGCCAGGTCCGCGCCAGCGACTGGCGACATGTGCCGCCCGTACCCGACAGCCTGTCCTCCCAGGAGGCCGCCCCGCTGCTGTGCGCCGGAACGACTGTGTTCAACGCCATTGTGGGGCACGACGTGCACCCCACCCACACCGTCGCCGTGGTCGGCATCGGGGGCCTGGGACACATCGCATTGCAGGTCCTGGCCGCCTGGGGCTGCCATGTCACCGCCATCTCCACCAGCGACGACAAGGCCGAGGCCGCACACCGCTTCGGCGCCCACGCCTTCCTCAACTCCCGTGACCTGACACGAACGCGTGACAGGTTCGACTTCATCCTCGACACGGTCGGCGCCGACCTGCCCTGGGACGACTACTTCGCCGCACTGCGTCCGCGCGGCAAGCTGTGTGTCGTCGGTGTGCCGACCAGCGCCTTCACCATCAACCCGATCAGCGTCCTGCCCGCCGAGAAGAGTCTGGTCTCGGCCGTCGTCGGCCCCCCGTCCATCACGCGCCGACTCCTCGAATTCGCGGCCCTGCACGACATCCGCCCCGAGGTGGAGGTCTTTCCCTCCGCACGGCTCGACGAAGCCATCGATCTCGTCCGCAAGGGCGGGGCCCGCTACCGTGCCGTCGTCGACTTCACGACCACGGATACGTGACCCTGGTGCGGGCATCGCTCCGCACCACGTGTCCCGGTACAGGAATGCGCGCGCCGTGCGCAGAACGGGACGGCAACGACCGCGACCCCTTGCCCCACCTGGTCGTACCAGCCGCGTTCGACCAGCCTGATGCTTATCAGGTCGATCATGACGTTGTTCGAAAAACGCTCGATCGTCGCCCCGTCCCGTCTTACGGTGCGGTCATGAGCGATCACTCGGAAGTGCCTGTCGCGCCCGTCGAGGCCTTCGAACCTCCCTACTACGTGGCTGTCTTCACTACAGTGCGGACCCAGGAGCAGAGCGGCTACAGCGAGACCAACGCACGTATGGAAGACCTGGTGAAGGGCGTCCCCGGGTTCCTGGGGATGGACCACGCGCAGACTCCTGGCGGGCTGGGCATCACCGTCGGGTACTTCCGCGATGCTGACGCACTCACGGAGTGGCGGAGCAACACCGAGCACCGTGCCGCGCAGAAGCGCGGGCGAGCCGAGTGGTATCAGGGCTACACGCTGCATGTGGCGAAAGTGGAGCGGAGCCACGGGTTCACGCGAGCATGACGTCCGTGGGGCGTTCCCTGGCCGGTGATGGCCGGTGATGGCCGGTGATGGCCGGTGATGGCCGGCCGCCCGACCCAGACCCCGACTTCCGCTGCTGCGACGGTGTTCGGCAAGCCTGATGGCTTCCGATGTCCGGGGGTGACAGGGCGCCTGGGCCGCCGGGCCTCGGGAGGTTCCCTTCGAGTGGCACGAACCTGCCCTCGTACTCGGTATCGCCCATCCCTTCACCGCGTCGGCAGGGGCGTATGGGGGTGCCCCACGGGTCGGGGGACAGGACCGGCACGTCTGGGCATCTGGGGGGCGGGACCGACCGGCTGGCCTGCTGCGTTTGCGCGGGGTGGGGCCGGGCAGGTGCGTCGGTGGTGCTTGGGATGACAGGCGCAGGCCGCGGCAGCGGTGTGCCTGGACGTCCGGTTGCTGCTGTGCGTGGTCACTTTGCCCGCAGCAGCGAAAGGCCGTACCTGCCCATGCGCACACCCCGGACACACCATGACGCACCTGAGACCGCTGAGGCGTTCCGCCGCCTGGCCGCCGCCCCCGCCGGGCCCGAACATGACTTGCTGGGTGAGGAGTTGGTGACGGCGTGGCTGCCGATGGCGCACCGGCTGGCCTGGAAGTACCGCGACCGCGGCGAGAGCATCGAGGACCTGCAGCAGGTCGCCGCCGTCGGTCTGATCAAGGCGGTCGAGCGCTATGACGGCGACCAAGGCGCGTTCGAACCGTATGCGGTGCCCACCATCACCGGGGAGATCCGCCGTCACTTCCGCGACCGCACCTGGGACGTGCGCGTGCCACGCCGCATCCAGGAACTGCGCAACAAGGTCCGCTCCGCCCGCCGCGAGCTCATGGAGCAACCGGGGCAGGCGGGCGAACCCCGCCCGGAGGCCATCGCCGCCCAGGCCGGACTCACAGTGGACGAGGTCCGCGAGGGCCTCGAGGCCCTGGACAGTTATGCGTCGCTGTCCCTGGACGCCGAAAGCGGCGGGCAGGACGGAGCGGATCTGACTCTCGCCGACACCCTCGGCCAAGCCGAGCCGGCCTACGACACGATCACCGACCGCGAGGCGGCCAAAGCCGGCCTGAAGGTACTGCCGGAGCGCCAGCGCACCATCCTCTACCTGCGCTACTTCCAGGACATGACCCAGGCGGCGATCGCCGAGCGGCTCGGCATCTCCCAGATGCACGTCTCCCGCCTGCTCACCCGCGCCTGCGCCCAGGTCCGCCGGTACGCCGACCGTCCCGCCGAGCCGCCGCTGGCCGCCTGACCGGCACAGCCGCCCGCTCCGTCGCAGCGCTCGGGGAAACCCGTATGCCGCACCTCGCTGCCGGTACCACGCATGTGCGCTCTGGTCTGGTCGCGGGCCTGCCCCGGTCGCGGGCCTGCCCCAGTGCCCGGTCGGCCCCGACGGCGATGCCCGGCGCACCCGTGCCCCGGGCGGTGGCACGGGCAGGGAGAGACAGGGACATGACGGACAGGGACGGGAACTGGACTCTCCTGACGCACCATGCGCGGGTGTTGCGGGTCATTGCCCGGGACCCGGGGACACGGCAGAGGTCGATTGCCGCGGTCTGCCGGACCAGTGAGCGGACCGTGCAAAGTGTGATCGCCGACCTCGGGGCGGCCAGCCACCTGGACCGCAGGCGAACCGGCCGACGCACCCGGTACCGGCTTCGCCTGAACAGGCCGTTTCGGCACCCAGCAGAGGCCGGGCTGCGCGTGAGCGCGCTCCTCGACCTCGCCGCCGAAGACCCGGCGGCCCGGGCGGGCGCCGCCATGCAACGCACGTCCGCGTCGCGCTTAGGGCCTGCCGGTAATCAACTCGTTGATTTGATCTTGAAGCTGCCGGGGTCAAGGAACCGGGCGATGTCATCTGGTGTGCGGAAGCGGGCTGTTGAGGCGGAGACTCGAACGCCTTGAACGGCCAGGAGCGGGCGGACGCCTTTCGCAGCCCGGCTGACCGTCATGGCGGTGGTGTTGAAGAGCTGACCCAAAAGGTCCATGGTCGCGATCTTCCGCAGGTGGAGCACGGTGACCAGGACTCTATCGGCTGGGGTGAGCTTGGCCTTGGCGCCCGCGCCGGGGGCCACCAGGCGCTCGTGGCCTCGACATGTGCGGAGCACTTGTTCGCGTTGAATCTCCATCGCTGGAGTCAATGTGTCGATGAGTTCGCTGAGGTGCTGACGGGGCATCCCGGTCAGTTCCGGGTCCTGGAGCTCATGCCGGGAGAGGCACGTCGGTCTGTCTGACAGGGCATTTTTCGGAGTGCTGCCGGTGGTCGCGGCGTCCGTCGGACGGTGAGGGTGGAGGGTGTAGTTCCAGTCGCCGTGGAAGCGATGGCGAGTGATGGGCAGGGAGGCAATCTCGTCGTCGCTGATGCGGATGCCGGTGGGGTACTCACCGCGGTCGAGTTCGGCATGGACGGTGAGGCCGGTGCGGCTGGTGGTCGCGGCGATCGTCTGGAGCATGACTTCGTGGCTGGTCAGGGGTCTGCCACGCCAGTTCATGGTGATGTGGGAGAACAGCCGGTGCTCGATCTTGTTCCACTTCGAGGTGCCTGGCGGCAGGTGGCACCGTGATCTCAAGGCCGGTCGCGACAGCGAGGCCAGCGAGATGAGTCTTCCAGCCGCGGGTGCGGTAGCCATTGGAGCCTCCGCCGTCCGCAGTGATGAGCAGTCGGCGAGCGCTGGGGTAGTCGTGCCGGCCTTGGGCCTGCCACCAGTTCCGGATCGAGGCGACGGCGAACGCCGCGGTGTCGTGATCGTTTCCGATGCTAACCCAGCCGGCGTTCGCGGCCATGTCGTAGATTCCGTACGGGATCGCCTTCTCGGCCTGGCCGGGGAAATCGTGGGTCTTGACCCTCACGGGCTGTGCTGTGGGCCGCCATTCCTGCCCGGCGTTCTTGTAGTCGCCGATCAGTTCCTTCTTCTTGCTGTCCACGCTGATCACCGGGTCATCGGCGTCCCTATGATCTCGGGCCTGCTCGTTGAGGTATCGGAACTGGCATCTCTGTCGGGGTGCTGAGCGCCCTCGATGGTCTTGACGTTGGCCTGCAGACTGAAGCCTTCCTCCCGTAGCAGGCCGGCGACTGTGTCGGCGGAGACCCGGTGGCCCTGCCGGTCAGCTCCGCTGCCAGTTTCCGCGTCGACTTCGTCGTCCACCGCAGCGGTGACATCGGGTCACCGCGTTCGTCGGGCTCAACCAGCGCAAGCAGAGCCGGTCGCAGCCCTGGATCAAGGTCCACGGCCTTCTTCCGGCCCCCGCCAGGCCGGCGGATCCGCCCCAGCGGAGCTTGACCAGAGTCCAGTTCAGCCGCTCCGCGGGAGACCGTGCCTTCCCGAACCCCGGCTGCGGCAGCGAGCCTGATCCCGCCATGCCCCAGCGACAGTGCCTCCGCACCTATGGCCAGCCGACGCTGGCGCTCATCCAGATGCGGCAGCAACGCCTGGAACTTCGCAACCAGGACGCCCTCGATCCCCTCCAGTCTCCCCATACCAGAACAACGAGTTCCGCAGCAGGAAGCCACGACTTGTTTCCCGGCAGGCCCTTAGAACTCCTAACAAAATGATCTTCGAGGTGGTTGGATCGCTCCGGAACCGTTGATCCGGGGGTGTGGGGTGGCTCGGCCAAAGCCATGGCATGTCGAAGACGAGCTGTGGGCGGTGATCGAGCCGCTACTGCCGAAGGTGGAGCGGCGGGCCCGGCATCCGGGACGCAAGCGGCATCCGGACCGGCTGGTGTTACAGGGCATCCTGTTTGTGCTGCACACGGGGATCTCCTGGAACACCTCCCGCAGGAACTCGGCTTCGGCTCGGGCATGACGTGCTGGCGCCGCCTGGCTGAGTGGACCGAGGCCGACGTGTGGCCCCGGCTGCACGAGGTCCTCCTTGCAAAACTGCGCGGTGCGAACGCCCTGGACTTCTCTCGGGCGGCGGTCGACGGCTCCCACATCCGGGCGTTAAAGGGGGATCCAAGACAGTACGAAGCCCTGTCGACCGGGGCAGAGCGGGCAGCAAACACCACTTGATCACCGATGCCACCGGCATTCCGCTTGCGGTCACGCTGACCGGCGGCAACCGCAACGACGTCACCCAGCTGACCACTGCTTGAGGCGGTGCCGCCCGGTGCGGGCAAGCGCGGCCGGCCTCGGCGCCGACCGACGACGTGTGCTGGGTGACCGCGGCTACGACCACGACAAGTACCGCCGCTTCGTCTGGAGCTCGGTGTGAAACCGATGATCGCCCGTCGGGGCACCGAGCATGGCTCCGGCCTCGGCACTCAACGCTGTCGTCGAGCGGGCCTTCGCACACCTGCACTGGTTCCGCCGCCTGCGGATCCGATGGGAGGTCCGCGACGACATCCACGAAGCATTCCTCAGACTCGCGTGCGCATTGATCTGCTGGAGACGGCTCAGATCATCGTGTGGGCAGCCCTAGAAGGGGGACCAACAGGAACCGGGGGGAAGCGTGGGTTAACACGATTTCCACCTCGCATCTCCAACGGCCAGCGCCGGTCAATGACGGCTGCGGTCTCCTTGCAGGCGCCACAGGCATTGCTCCGATCCGGCACCCACCAGTACGGAGAGACCGAGAGGCTCTCGTGTTCTATGCCGCACAGGGTCGCGCCGGAATCTGTGTAGGCATAGGCCGTGTCGTAGGCATGGGCCACGTCCTCAGGGAGAGTCGGTGACTCTGCCCGCTCCCAGCGCCCGTACATGGGCTGGTACTGCGGCCGTGCAACCTCGCGGGGGTCATGTCCCAGCTCGGTCCACGCGTAGCACCAGGAGCAGAACCACCGCTCCTTCACCGGCAAGTCCCACGCCATTCGGGGCTCCGGCACTGGTGCCTGCCGCATCTTGTGTCCACACACATCGCACGTCACAGCCGGATCCTGTCATGGCAAGTCCACACCTACCACCGACAGCAGGTCCTCGACCGAACCGCATTCCGTTAGAGTTCTTAGGGCCTGCCGGGAAACAAGTCGTGGCTTCCTGCTGCGAACTCGTTGTTCTGGTATGGGGAGACTGGAGGGGATCGAGGGCGTCCTGGTTGCGAAGTTCCAGGCGTTGCTGCCGCATCTGGATGAGCGCCAGCGTCGGCTGGCCATAGGTGCGGAGGCACTGTCGCTGGGGCATGGCGGGATCAGGCTCGTCGCTGCCGCAGCCGGGGTTCGGGAAGGCACGGTCTCCCGCGGAGCGGCTGAACTGGACTCTGGTCAAGCTCCGCTGGGGCGGATCCGCCGGCCTGGCGGGGGCCGGAAGAAGGCCGTGGACCTTGATCCAGGGCTGCGACCGGCTCTGCTTGCGCTGGTTGAGCCCGACGAACGCGGTGACCCGATGTCACCGCTGCGGTGGACGACGAAGTCGACGCGGAAACTGGCAGCGGAGCTGACCCGGCAGGGCCACCGGGTCTCCGCCGACACAGTCGCCGGCCTGCTACGGGAGGAAGGCTTCAGTCTGCAGGCCAACGTCAAGACCATCGAGGGCGCTCAGCACCCCGACAGAGATGCCCAGTTCCGATACCTCAACGAGCAGGCCCGAGATCATAGGGACGCCGATGACCCGGTGATCAGCGTGGACAGCAAGAAGAAGGAACTGATCGGCGACTACAAGAACGCCGGGCAGGAATGGCGGCCCACAGCACAGCCCGTGAGGGTCAAGACCCACGATTTCCCCGGCCAGGCCGAGAAGGCGATCCCGTACGGAATCTACGACATGGCCGCGAACGCCGGCTGGGTTAGCATCGGAAACGATCACGACACCGCGGCGTTCGCCGTCGCCTCGATCCGGAACTGGTGGCAGGCCCAAGGCCGGCACGACTACCCCAGCGCTCGCCGACTGCTCATCACTGCGGACGGCGGAGGCTCCAATGGCTACCGCACCCGCGGCTGGAAGACTCATCTCGCTGGCCTCGCTGTCGCGACCGGCCTTGAGATCACGGTGTGCCACCTGCCGCCAGGCACCTCGAAGTGGAACAAGATCGAGCACCGGCTGTTCTCCCACATCACCATGAACTGGCGTGGCAGACCCCTGACCAGCCACGAAGTCATGCTCCAGACGATCGCCGCGACCACCAGCCGCACCGGCCTCACCGTCCATGCCGAACTCGACCGGTGAGTACCCCACCGGCATCCGCATCAGCGACGACGAGATTGCCTCCCTGCCCATCACTCGCCATCGCTTCCACGGCGACTGGAACTACACCCTCCACCCTCACCGTCCGACGGACGCCGCGACCACCGGCAGCACTCCGAAAAATGCCCTGTCAGACAGACCGACGTGCCTCTCCCGGCATGAGCTCCAGGACCCGGAACTGACCGGGATGCCCCGTCAGCACCTCAGCGAACTCATCGACACATTGACTCCAGCGATGGAGATTCAACGCGAACAAGTGCTCCGCACATGTCGAGGCCACGAGCGCCTGTGGCCCCCGGCGCGGGCGCCAAGGCCAAGCTCACCCCAGCCGATAGAGTCCTGGTCACCGTGCTCCACCTGCGGAAGATCGCGACCATGGACCTTTTGGGTCAGCTCTTCAACACCACCGCCATGACGGTCAGCCGGGCTGCGAAAGGCGTCCGCCCGCTCCTGGCCGTTCAAGGCGTTCGAGTCTCCGCCTCAACAGCCCGCTTCCGCACACCAGATGACATCGCCCGGTTCCTTGACCCCGGCAGCTTCAAGATCAAATCAACGAGTTGATTACCGGCAGGCCCTAAGAGGCGCTAACACAATGAGGTGTATCGCCCTGGTAGCCATGCCTGACAGGGCAGTTGGGCGTTGTCCGGGTTGTGGGGACTTCACCGTGGATCGTGCCGGACGACCTCTGGGGGCGGATCGAGCCGCTACTGCCGAAGAAGAAACGGCGGTTTCGGTACCCCGGGCGCCGGCCGCTCCCAGACCGACAGGTGCTGAGCGGGATCCTGTACGTCCTGCACACTGACATCCAGTGGGAGCACCTTCCCAAGGAGCTCGGCTTCGGCTCTGGGATGACGTGCTGGCGTCGCTTGCGGGACTGGAACGAGACTGGCGTCTGGCAGCGTCTGCACGAGGTGCTGCTGGCCGAACTGAACGCGGCAGTCCGGCTCGACTGGTCCCGCTGCGTGGTCGACTCTTCTCACGTCAGGGCCCTAAAAGGGGGATCCATACGGGCCCCTCGCCGGTCGATCGGGGCCGCGCAGGATCCAAGCACCACCTGATCACCGACGGCCACGGCACCCCGCTCGCCATCATCCTCACCGGCGGCAACCGCAACAACGTCACCCAGCTGATGCCGCTGCTGGACGCGATTCCGCCCATCCGCGGACGCGTCGGCCCCCCGGCGCAAGCCGGATTCCCTGTTCGCGGACCGCGGCTACGACCACGACATCTACCGCGACCAAGTCCGCGCCCGCGGCATCGTGCCCCGCCATCGCCCGCCGAAGCACCCGCCACGGCACCGGACTTGGCGTCTACCGGTGGGTGGTAGAGCGGACCTTCGCCTGGCTACACGGCTTCCGTCGGATACGTGTTCGCTGGGAACGGCGAGCAGACATCCATGAAGCCTTCCTCAAGCTCGCCTGTTGCCTCATCACGCACCGACAACTCCGCTCCTTGAGCTAGCCGCTCTTGTGAAGTCCGGGGAAGTCATCGCGTGAGGCTCTGGGCCCAGTCGCCCACATGTGCCCACTCGATGGCCTGGCGGATGTCGTCCTTGGTCAGCTTGAGCTCGTCAAGCACTGTGCGGGCGTAGCCGAGGCCGGTGTCGCGGTCACCGAGCTGGGCGGCTTTGAGTGAGCTGCCCATGGCTTTGATCTTGTCGACCGGGCCACCGACGCCCTGGTAGCACATCGCGGCCAAGTTCAGCGCGGACGCAGGCGGAAGATCGTCACTCAATTGGATGTGCCGTTCCAGGCGCGCCGGGCGCCAGCGAAATCCTCCTGCGTCAGTCTGATGTCGGCCAGTTGGATCGCGGCCTCACTCACGCCGCCCCGCGCGGCCATGTCCAAGAAACGGAGGCCCTCATCGTCGGACTGCGCAACTCCGTCGCCTCGCAGATACATGCCGGCCAGGTTGTACTGCGCGAAGGGATCACCCTGAAGGGCGGCCTTGTGGAACAGGGCGGCGGCCGCAGTGTGATCCTTATGGTCTCCTTCCATCAGGAGATGCCCAAGGCCACGCTGAGCGGAGGTATGCCTGCGTCGGCGGCAACCTTCAGGTGCTCGTACGCCTGTGAACGGTCGTCGTCTATCTCAAGGGCGAAGGCGCCGAGCGCCTCGTGGCAGTAGGGGTCGCCTGAAGCAGCCCCTTCGCGGATCCCCGGCAACCAGGTCGATGCGGCTCCGATGTCCTTGTCGACGATTGCGTCGAAGAACTCCCGCAACATGTGCGAATCAGCCCACTCGCTCAACAAGGCCACCCCACCGCTCCGCGTTCCTGTCCCCTCACGTCGCCCATTCTCACCGAACATGTTGCGGCACGGCGCCTGCCCCTCCCAGAGGGCGAGCGCACCCACGAACCGCCCGACGTCTTTGTGTTAGCGCCTCTAAGCCGTAAGGCAGATGCGGGACAACGAACGAATTTTGGACAGCATCACTTTGAACACCGTGCGTCCCGGGTCGAACATAGCGACATACGCCGCGGGGTGGGGGCGCTTGAAAAGGTGACGGCGATCGCTGCCCAAGAACTCGGACTTCCTGACGTCGCTCTCTGCGAGTCAGCCTTCGAGGGAGTTGGCCGCAGGACAAACTCAGGTGGGTGGCCATGTGCGAGGGGCGGCATCCGTGACCCGCTGGAGTTCGTCGCAGTGGACCCGTGGCCCCCTGGACTGAAATTCCATTCGCCATCATCATAAGGTCGTGGGCGAGGGTGTCTGGGTCGGTGGCAGCGGGCAGGTCGTTTTAGTCGACGGCTCGTTGGAAGCGTTCGGTCCACCATCAAGCGGACGCGCAGACCGGCGATAGACGATGTAAAACGCGACCTGTGCGTTCGTGAGCAGATGTCGTAGGTGGCGCTCGTTCGAGGAGTTTGTTGCGCAAGGCCTGCACGGAGCGAGCGCGACCTGCAGCGGAGTTTTCTGTTGCACTTTTAGTGAGAGGGGATTGGCGCGGTGTACTTCTCATCGGCGACCGAACGTCCCCCCCGCTTATTCTTCGCCATCTCTCTGCGCATATCGAAGAGTTTGAGCAAGGCGCTAGGATTTCCGGCGTCAGCAGCTCTCCGTGCGATGTCGTCCGCTGCCCCTGGTCTCCTGCTATCTCCCGCATAATGGCAAGCCTTCCCAGAGCGTACGTGTCACGGTTCTCTGCCGCCGCCT